>JAIEMQ010000013.1 GCA_019752015.1 Cyanobacteriota bacterium
CGCACCGGTCCGGAATTCCTCCGTGAACTGTCGCCGTGCTCGTTTTCCCGTCTTGCTTGATCCCATTCTGGACATCGTATCCGCCTTCCGGAAAGTGTCCACGGAATCGGATCAATGCCAAGTTTCAGGGTTCCCACTACGCGCGCCGGCTGCTCACCGTCACGGCATGAGCGGGGAGATGTGTCAGCACCGCTCAGAAAGGCGATGAGGGCGTGCCGTACGCCCTCATCGCCTTGTTGGTTATCGAGGCAAGCTATCGGCAGGCTCGCGGGACCGCTGCCGGCGTCGGCTGGAGGCTGACTCCTGCGCTGTCCCATTCAGCAAATTTGAGGGCAGTCTGGCCGTTGCAATTGAGATAACCACGTGAGCCTTGCGCTGACCACATGCTGTTACCGGTGATCGTGCCGCTGTCGACGCTGTCGACAGCCAGGTTGATGACGGCGCCGGAGATGCCGTTGTCCTGAACCGTGCCGATGTTGGCAGTACGTGTCCCGTGCCATGGCGTCGAGCATGCCAAAGCCCAATAGACGACGGGCCGGAATGTTCAGCCGCGGATGATGCTGAGGACCTCGTCGCGGCGCTTTTCCATGATCTCGGGCGTCAGCCCTTCGAGATTCAGCCGCAACAGAGGTTCAGTATTGGACTGGCGAACGTTGAAGTGCCAGTCCTTGAATTCCGCCGAGATGCCATCAAGGTCGTACGGATTGCCGTCCTGGTAGGCCTTCTTCAGCTCCGCGATCTTCCTCGCCGCGATGTCCATGTTCGCGACCTTCGTATTGATCTCGCCGGAGATGAAGTACTTCTCGCGCAGCGGCTTCAGCAGGTCACGCAGCGACATCCCGCGCTTCGACATCAGGTCGAGGATCATCAGCGCCGGGATGAAGCCGTTGTCGGCATAGAAATTGTCGCGGAAGTAATAGTGGCCGGTGACTTCGCCGCCGAACACCGCGTTCTCTTCGCGCATGTGCGCCTTGATGAAGGCATGACCGACCCGGTTCATCAGCGCCTTGCCGCCGTATTTCGCGACGATGTCCTTGACGGCATAGCTGGCGCGAACGTCGTAGATGATCGTTTCGCCCGGCGACTTCATGAGGAACGCCTCGGCGAGAAGTGCGGTGATGAAGTCGCCGGCAATGAATTCGCCGGTGCCGTCGATGAAGAAGCAGCGATCGGCGTCGCCGTCCCACGCGATGCCGATGTCGGCCTGCTGCCGAATCACTTCGGCGGTGATGTCCTGCCGGTTTTCCGCCAGCAGCGGATTGGCCTCGTGGTTCGCAAACGTGCCATCCAGCTCCATGCAGAGCATCGTCGTCCGGCAGGGCAGCCGCTCGAACAGCTTCGGGGCGACGATGCTCGCCACACCGCTGCCGCCGTCGAGCACGACGTTGAACGGCTTGATCTCGAACTCGTCGACGAACCCCATGACGTGCTGGATGTAGCGGGGCATGATGTCGCGCCACGAAACGGAGCCAGGTGTCGCGGGCGGCGCAGGGATCGCGCCGGCCATGATCATCTCCTTCATTTCCTTGATGCCGGCTTCGCCGCTGAGCGGAAAGGCGTCCTTGCGGACCATCTTGCAGCCGTTGTACGCGCCGGGATTGTGCGACGCGGTGATCTGCGCGCCGCCGTCCAGGCCATCGGCCGCAACCGCGTAATACATCTGGTCCGTGCCGATGAGGCCGTAGTCGACGAGTGTGCCGCCCTGCGCGACGGCGCCGTCCTTGAACGCCTCCGCCAGCGACGGCGACGAGGTGCGCATGTCGCGGGCCACGGCGTACTTGCCGGGCCCGAGATACGCGATGAACGCGCGGCCGAGTTGATGGAACAGCTCCTCGGTGATTTCAGAAGGGTAGAGGCCCCTGACGTCGTAGGCCTTGAAGACTGACGGGTTGATCATGATCCGATGCTCGTGAAGTCGGTCAGTTGCGTCCGGTCGCCGAGGAGCGAGCGCCCTTCGAGAACCGCGTCGCGGCCGATGTGGCAATTGCGTCCGATGATGGGCCCGTGCACGACCGCGTGCTGGCCGATGCGCGAGTTCGGCCACACGATCGTGTCCTGCAGGTCCGCGGACTCCTCGATCATCACGCCGCGGCCGAGCACGGTGTAGCCACCGATGGTCGCGCCGGCTTTCACGTGGACGCCGGCGTCGATGAAGCACGGTCCGCTGATCGTCACGCCGTCCTCGATGCGCGCGTCAGGCGAGACGATCGGCCTGGTGCGATCGGCGGTCCGGAACAATCCGCCCGCGAACTTGCCTTCGAACATGTCGCGGTGCACCTGCACGTACTTTTCCGGCGTGCCGATGTCGATCCAGTAGCCGCGATCGACGTAGGCCACGAACGTTTCCCGGCGTTCGATCAGCGAGGGGAAATACGCGCGTTCGATCGAGTAGGACAGATCCTTCGGAATGCGATCGAACGTGTCGGGCTCCAGCACGTAAATGCCGGCGTTGATGGTGTTGCAGGTGATCTCGTCGGGATTGGGCTTTTCGAGAAAGCGGCGGACGCGCCCGTCGGCTTCGGTTTCGACCAGTCCGTAGGCGCTCGGGTTGTCGACCGGCGTCAGCACGATCGTCGCCTTGGCGTTGCGCTCGCGATGCTGCGCCACCACGGCGTTCACATCAACGCTCGTCATCACGTCGCCGTTGAAGACGACCAGCGTGTCGGTGATGCCCTGCGCGGCATAGCGGATGGCGCCGCCTGTGCCGAGCGGCGACGGCTCGACGACGTATCGCACGCGCACGCCCGTGCCGGCGCCGTCGCCGAACACTTCCTCGATCTTGCGCGGCTGGTAGTTGAGGCTGAGAATCACCTCGTCAATGTCGGGCACCTGTTTGAGGAGCTCGATCTGATAGTGCAGAAATGCGCGATCGAAAATCGGCACTACAGGCTTGGGGGTATGAATCGTCAGCGGGCGGAGGCGCGTGCCTTTACCTCCAGCGAGAAGAATGGCCTTCATGCAAACTTCCATCTTACACGACCGAGGCGTAGAATGAGGGTAGCGTCGGGCCGTGGCAGCGCTTCGGAAGTGTTTCGGAAGTAATAGCGGCGAAGGTCTTTATGAACTTACCGAACACGATTACGGTGGCCCGGATCTTCCTGGTGCCGCTGCTCGTGTCGGTGCTCCTCACCAAATTCGAAGGCCGTCTGGTCATCGGCCTGCCGGTCGAGCTGGTCGCCGGCGCCATCTTCGGCATCGCGTCACTGACCGACTGGCTGGACGGCTATCTCGCGCGGCGCCGCAAGCAGGTCACGACGCTCGGGCAGATTCTCGATCCGCTTGCCGACAAGCTGCTGATTTCCGCGACGCTAATCTCGCTCGTGCAGCTCGATCTGGTGCAGTCATGGATGGTCGCGGTGATCATCAGCCGCGAGATCGCGGTCACCGGGCTCAGAAATCTCGCCTACTCGCGCGGCCTGACCATGCCGGCGTCCGGGCTCGGCAAGATCAAGATGGCCTCGCAGGTCACGGCGATCCTGTTGTTGATCCTGGGCTGGGAGCGCGTGCCGCTGCTGGTGTTGCTGGGGCAGGGCGTGATGTGGGTGGTGCTCGTGACGTCGCTGGTGTCGGCGTTCGATTACTACCAGGGCTTCCAGCGCGCGATGGTTACCCGCGATCCGAAAGTGGCCGACTTCGAAACGGCGAAGTCGGCCAGGGAGAAAAAGATCTCGTGATTTGGTGATCTCGTGATCTAGTGATCTTGTTGCGAGGCCGGACGCCGGGGCACGACCACGTCGCCCGGCATGATGCCGTCGACCGCTCTCACCACCACGACCTTCGTGGTCCGCTCCGACACCGTCATCGCCACCACGTCGCCCATGTAAACGAGCGGCGGAGTCGTGCCCAGCCGGTAGTCGCGGTAGACGGCGAAACGCTGGCCGGGCGTGACGCCGTGCAGCGAGCCGCGATCGATCGAGAACACGTCGCCGTCGCCAAACAGCGTCCGGTTGTTGGCGCCGAAGATCACGTTCGCGCGATCCGCGAAGTCCGGATAGACCGGCGGGCTCGCCGACGAGGGCAGCGCGATGTCGACCCACGGCTCGAGGAAATCGCCCGCCTCGACCGAATCACACGCGCGATCGATCGACGCCAGCGCGTTGAACTCGTCGATCGCATAGATCGTCAGCCAGCCGGTGACACGAAGGCTGCCGTAGCCGTCGCCGGGCCTCGAGTAACCCGTCTGGTGGCTCCTGGCCCGCTGCGCGACGTACTGCTGGCCGACCGCGAGGCCATCGCCCGGCGTGCGGTGAATCACGACCAGTCCGTTGGTCAGCGCCGTGCGGCTGCCGTCGGTGCTGTGCGGGCCGGCGATGGTGAGGCGCGGAATCGGCTTGCCGGCGATCGGCAAATCCGTGCACGTCACGATCGGCACGTTCAGGGTCTTCGGACCCGTCACATCGTTCGACTGGGCGTACGCAGGGGCGGCGGCCAGGACCACCCCCCCAATCATGATCACGCAAATGCGCATTTATGCCTGCTTTCCGGCGGTCTCCCGCCTTGGGAGCGCGTCAGCGGATCTTATCGGAAGTTCACGAGGGATTCTTGAGCTCGATGATGCGCTTCTGCGCGGCCTCGAGATATTCGGACTTCTCGAATTCCTTCACCAGCCGCTCGTAATAGGGCAGCGCTTCCGACTGCTTGGCCTTGCTCTCGGCCGGCGCGGTGATCTGCTTGCTCTGGAGGTAGAGCGATTCAGCGAGATGGAAATACAGCGCGTCGCGATTCGTGAACTGCGGATCGGTGGTGAGCACGTCCTTGAAGCGATCGACGGCGCCGGTGTACCACTTGATACGGTAGTAAAAAAAGCCGACGCGGTAGCTGGCTTCGCTCAACCGGTCCTTCGCCTCGCGCTCCATCTTGCGCGCCTCGGGCATCAACTTGCTGTTGGGAAAGCGCTGTAGAAAGATCTCGATTTCCTTGATCGCGTCCCTGGTGGCCTGCTGATCGCGTTCCGGCGCGAGCATCTGGTTCGTGTATGACCGCGCCAGCTGCAGCTGCGCGTAGTCCGCGCGCGGATGCGTGGGATAGAACGTCAGGAACTCGCGAAATTCGTTGGCGGCCAGCAGCAGGTTCGCGGTGCCGCCGTCGCTGATGTAGGTATCGCCGAGCGCGAGCTTGGCGTCGGGACGATACGAGCTCTGCGGATAGTTGTCGACGATGTTGCGGAAGTATTCACGGGCGTCGAGCCACTTCTTGTCCTTCGCCGCGGCCGTGCCTCGATCGAACAGGAACTTATCGGCGTCCGCGTTGCCCGGGGCGACCGTCGCCGTCTTCTCGGCGCACGCCCCGATCAGCGTCGCCGTGAGAACTAATACGAGAATCCGCGACATCATCGTTGATTCGTGTCCATCCAGCGCCACATCTGCCGAAGCCCTTCTTCGAGGGTCACCGACGGCGCGAAGCCGAGATCGGCCTTCGCGCGCGACGTGTCGGCATAGGTGTCGCGCATATCGCCCTTCTGCGGGCCCTGCTGATCAATCGTGACCTTGCGGCCGGAGACGCGGGCAATCAGGTCGAAGACCTCCCGCAGGGAGACGCGCGCGCCTCCACCAATATTGTAGACGCGCCCGGGGACTCCCCGGACGGCCGCGTCGGCGGTCGCCTTGGCCGCGTCGGCAACGTAGGTAAAGTCGCGGGTCTGCAGCCCGTCGCCGAACTGCACCAGCGGTTTCCCCTGCAGAATCGCCGAAAAGAAGCGGTTGAACCCCATGTCGGGACGCTGACGGGGGCCGTAGACGGTGAAATACCGCAGCGACACGCACGGCACGCCGAAGTTCACGTAATAGAGGTGGCACAGCTGTTCGGCGGCGAGCTTGGTCACGCCGTACGGGGACACCGGCTGCGGCAGGGCCGTCTCCTGCATCGGGATCTCCACATCGTCGCCGTAGACCGATGAGCTCGATGCGTAGACGAGCCGCTCGATCGGTTTCTTCGCGCACGCCTCGAGCAGGCGCTGCGTGGAATCGATGTTGAGGCCGGTGTAGACCCCGAACTCCGATCCCCAGCTGCGGCGGACGCCGGCCTGGGCGGCGAGATGGAAGACGTGCGTGATGCCTTCGAGGTGCTTCGCGAGATCGAGCTCGCGGAGATCGCCTTCGATGAATTCGTAGCCGTCGCGGCCGCGCAGGTTCTGGAGATTGCGCTCCTTCAACGGCCGTGGGTAGAAATCCGTAAACGCGTCGATGGCGCGCACGCGCGCGCCGCGTTCGAGCAGCAGCTCGCTCAAGTGGGAGCCGATGAATCCCGCGCCCCCGGTCACCAAGGCATTCATGCGAACAAGTCCTTCACGCGATCGGGCATGCGCACCGGCCGGCCATCGCGATCGATGGTGGCGTGCACCGTGTGGCCCGTGGCCAGCAGCGCGCCGTCGGCTCGCCGCGTGGCTTCGTAATCAAACTGGACGCGCACCGGCGACAGCTTTTTCGCCCGCGTGCGAATCTCGATGTCGTCGTCATACCGCGCGCCCTGCTTGTATTCGCAGTGCGCCTCGATGACCGGCAGCTGAATGCCGTCCGCTTCCATTTCGCGGTAGGTCCATCCGGTATCGCGCAGCCAGTCGGTCCGGCCAATCTCGAACCAGATCAGGTAGTTCGAGTGGTAGACGACGCCCATCTTGTCCGTCTCAGCGTAGCGCACTCGCACGCTCGAGGTGGTTGCGCGCTGCAACGAGCCCTGCCCCGAGCGAGGCGTCATGCGAGGCTCCCGAGCATGACGCCGAGTCGAAGGGTCATGCGTTCGCGGCGGCGACGGCTTTGTCCTTGATCGCCTTCGCCGCTTTCTCCGCGTCGCCGGCGCCAAAGATCGCGTTGCCCGCGACCAGCCATTCCGCGCCGGCCGTGACGACGCTTTCGACGGTGGTGAGGTCGACGCCGCCATCGACTTCAATGGGAGCGCGATTGCCCGCGCCATCGAGCAGCGCGCGCACGCCGGCGATTTTTTTCAGGCTGTGAGGAATGAAGACCTGGCCGCCGAATCCCGGATTCACCGACATCACGAGCACGAAATCCACGTCAGCGGCGATTTCTCCAATCGCGGACACCGGCGTCGATGGATTGAGCGCGACGCCCGCTTTGGCGCCGAGCTTCTTGATCTGCGTGATCGTCCGGTGCAGATGCGGCAGTACTTCAATGTGTACCGACACCATGTTGGCGCCGGCATCGATGAAGGCCTCGATGAACCGATCCGGATCCGTGATCATCAGGTGGACCTCGAGCGGCAGCTTCGTGACTTTCCGCAGCGAGCGCACGACCGGGACACCAATCGTGATGTTGGGCACGAAGTGGCCGTCCATCACATCCACGTGAATCTGATCGGCGCCGCCCCGCGTGGCGGCTTCAATCTCCGATCCGAGCCGCGCGAAATCGGCCGCGAGGATCGACGGCGCCAGCTTGATATTCACCGGCTGACCTCGAGGGCGATGGCGTCGCCGGGGTGGACCTGGTAGCCGCCGTTGGGTGTCTGCCGCACGACCACGCCCGGCGGAATCGCCGACGAGGCTGATTGCGACGTGATCGACACGCGGAAGCCGCGAGTCCGCATGACGTCCGCGGCGCGCTCACCGTTCAATCCGATCAGATCGGGCATCACGTAGGTCGCGCGGTCTTCTCCGCGATTGACGAGCAGGCGGATCTCCGCGGTTTGGGTTGCCGGCGGCGGATCCTGCGCGACCACGATATCGGGTGGATAGAGGTTCGACCGGATCTCGGACACCGTTCCGATCATCAAGCCATCCTGCGCGACGCGGATTTCAGCGGAGCGCTGCGTCTCGCCGAGCAGATCGGGTGCGAGCGCGATGTGTGCGCCGGCGCTGACCCAGACGCGCACGCTGCGCTGTCGACGCACGGTCGATCCCGGCCCCGGATCTTGCCCGAGCACGGATCCAGCCGGCACCTTCGGGTCGGGACGCCGCGCGTCGTCAATTCGGAGTTGCAGATCGAGTCCGGACGCGAGATTGGTGGCATCGGCGATCGACTTGCCGGCCAGATCCGGCACCGTTACCTGGCGGGCACGGACCGCCACGCGCATCGCGATGCCGGCAAATACGAAGAACGTTCCGGCGAGCGCTCCGGCCAGCAAGAGGATCTTGCCGAAGCTCCACACACGGGTCTTGAGGGCTGTCGCCAACAGAGCAATGGTACTACGTTCTGCGGAGGACTGCGCCGAAGAAGGCTTCGAGGTGATCGCGAAATGGCAGCGTTTGGTGCGACCGTTCCAGCGCGTAATCAGTGCGGCTGGCAAGGAACGCGGCGACGACTGCTTCATTCTCTTCGGGCTCGCTCGAGCAGGTCGAGTAGAGCAGGCGGCCGCCCGGCTTTACGAGATCGGCGGCGCGCGCGAGCAGCTCGAGTTGGGCGGCGGCGAAGCCCTGCAGATCACCCGGCGCGCGGCGCCAGCGGATGTCTGGGTCGCGGCGGACCGTGCCGAGGCCGGAACACGGCGCATCGATCAGCACGAGATCGAACATCTGCTCGGCGAAGGGGAGCGGTCCGTCGCCGGGAGCATGGACGACCTTCGCATTGCGAACCTTGCATCGGGCGAGCGTGGTCGCCAAGAGCCGAACGCGCTGAGGCCTCACGTCGCAGGCAATCACCCTGCCGGACGCGCCGACGGCGGCGCTCAGCGCGAGCGTCTTGCCTCCGGGGGACGCGCACAGATCGAGGGCGATCGCTCCGTCAGCAGGAGTGGCCAGCTCTCCAATCAACTGCGAGGCTTCATCCTGCACGACGAAACGGCCTTCGGTGAATGCCACGGTGCCGAGCGGCCTGCCGTCGATTACTCGCAGGCCGAACGCCGCGCGCCCGGTCGGTTCGGTCGCAACGCCCGCGCCGGCGAGCTCCCGGGCGAGCGCTTCGCGAGTGGTGAGGTGCCGCGTGACGGCAAGGCACATCGCCGCGTGTTCGTTGTTGAACGTCAACCACGTTTCCGTCGCGGCGGCGCCGTAGCGGTGCAGCCAGCGGTCCACCAGCCATCGGGGGTGCGAGTGAACGACGGCGAGGTATTCGGCGGCGTTTTCGCGTGGCGGCCAGGTGAGGGATTCGCGATCGCGCGACACCGATCTCAACACGGCGTTCGTCAGCCCGGCGGCGCTCGATTTCCCCGACCTCCGAGTCAGTTCGACCGCATCGTTAATCACAGCGGACGCGGGCAGCCGCGACAGATAGATCAACTGAAAGGCGCTCATGCGCAACACGCGCAGGACCGCCGCATCGAGTTTGGCAATGGGCCGCTTCACGCGCAGCGACAGCTGATAGTCCAGCGCCGCCTGCATCCGCAGAGTGCCGGTGACGATTTCCAGCAGCAGAGCGCGGTCGCGATCGTCGGTGAGGCCGGCGCGAGCGCGCGCGATGGCGCTGCCCATGTCGAGATCGCCGGCGTCGATCACGGCCAGCGCATCGATCGCCGCCCGTCGCGCCGGCGCGATCATGGCTGGACGAACCGGGCGCCGGGCACGAGCACCTGCGCCGCCATGACCTCGCGGGCGCCCATGACCCGTTTGCCTTCGAGTTGTATGTCGACGAGCTCGAGCGTCGTGCGATCGCCGCACACCACATGCAGGCCGTCGATCGGCGTGGCGTGCACGATGGTGCCGGGAGCTTCGTTCAGGGTCGGGCGTGTCGACAGGCGCGAGCGGTGAAGGATGTAGCGTGTGTGCCCGAGGTAAGTGAACGCGTGCGGCCACGGCCACAAGCCGCGAACCAGATTGTGAATCCGCGGCGCCGGCAGCTTCCAGTCGACAATGCCTTCTGCCCTGGCCAGCTTCGGCGCGTAGGTGACGAGCGAGTGATCCTGCGGAGTCTCTCGCACCGTGCCGGCTTCAATGGCGTCCAGCGTCTTGATCAGCAGCTCGGCGCCGCGAACGGCGAGCTTCGACTCCACGATCGTGGTCGTATCGTCGGCATCGATCGGCACGATCGCCGCCGCCAGCATGGGCCCGGCGTCGAGCTCCTTGACGACGCGCATGATCGTGACGCCGGTTTCGGCGTCGCCGTTGATGACCGCGCGATGGATTGGAGACGCGCCTCGATACTTGGGCAGCAGCGAGGCATGGACGTTGATGAGGCCGAAACGCGGCGCGGCGAGTAGCCAGTCGGGCAGGATCTTGCCGTAGGCCGCGACCACGCCGATGTCGGCCTTCAGCGCGGCGAACGGCAACTCGAATTGATCGCGCGCCAGTTTCGCCGGTTGCAGTACCGGCAGCCGCCACGATGCCGCCAGTGACTTTACCGGGCCGTCGGTAATCTGCTGCCCGCGTCCGCGAGGCCTGTCGGGCTGCGTGACCACGCCAACCACCTGATGAGGCGAATTCACGAGGTGCTCGAGGGCCGGCACCGCAAACGCCGGTGTGCCGAAGAAGGCCACCCGCAGCGGCATCAGCAGCTCACCACTTGCCGGCCTTCGACAGCTTCTTGATCTTTCTCAAGATCAAGTCGCGTGAGATCCCGCGCAGGCGATCGACGAACAGGCACGAGTTCAGGTGATCGATCTCGTGCTGCAGCGCGCGCGCCATCAGCCCTTCGCCTTCGAGGCGGAATATCTTGCCATGACGATTCAGGCCTTCGACGACCACGCGTTGGGGCCGCGCCACGGTCGCGGTGAATCCCGGGATGCTGAGGCAGCCCTCTTCTTCGAGCTGCATGCCCTCGCGCTCGACGAACTGCGGGTTGATCATCGCGTGCAGCGCCGAGGGGTCCTTGCCGAACGACAAGTCGATCACGAAAATCTTCAGCGACACGCCGACCTGCGGCGCGGCCAGGCCGATGCCGGGCGCCGCGTACATCGTTTCGATCATGTCGTCGATCAGCGTTTCGATCTCCGGCGTGATCGTCTCCACGGCGAGCGCCGGCTCGCTGAGGATCGAGTCCCCGAGTCTGAGGATGGGTCTGAGCACAGCTCAGGCCCGGGCGGGCGCCGGGCGGCGCGCGACGCGCCCGCGAATGCGCGAGCCGGTGCCGGTCACGCGGGCGCGGAGATCGACCATCGAATCGCCTCCGAACCGTTCGAGCAAGGCGTCGGCGAGCACGAGGCCCACCATCGCTTCACCGACGACCGCCGCGGCGGGCACCGCGCACGTATCGCTGCGCTCGATCGCGGCCGGCGCTTCTTCGAGCGTCGTCAGATCGACCGAACGCAGCGGCTTCATCAGCGTCGAGATCGGCTTCATGAAGCCGGTGACGCGCAGCTCTTCGCCATTGGTCACGCCGCCTTCGAGGCCGCCGGCGCGATTGGTCGGCCGGACGATCATCGGCTCACCGGTCGCAGCCGCCGGATTGGCGACGATTTCGTCGTGCACCTGTGATCCGGGCCGGCGCGCGCCTTCGACGCCGTCGCCGATGGAGATCGCCTTGATCGCCGGTATCGACATCAGCGCCTGGGCCAGGCGGCCATCGAGCTTGCGATCCCACTGCACGTAGCTGCCGAGACCCACCGGCACGTTGCGCGCGATCACTTCGAATGATCCGCCGAGCGTGTCGCCGGCTTCCTTGGCGGCGTCGATCGCCGCCATCATCTGTCTTTCGATCGTCGTATCGGCGCAGCGGAGCGGCGCTTCGGGCGCCAGGGCGCGAGCGGCCTCGAACGACACCGGCGCGCCCGCCGGAACGACGATGGCACCGATGCCGGTGATGTGGCTGGTGATGTCGCAGCCGACGGCGAGCAGGAGCTGGCGGGCGACGGCGCCGGCAGCGACTCGGGCCGCCGTCTCCCGAGCGCTGGCGCGCTCGAGGACATCGCGGATGTCGTCGTGATCGTATTTGAGCGCGCCGGCGAGATCGGCATGACCGGGCCGCGGCCGAACGACCGGCGCGCGATTGGCGCCGGCCGATCCGGCCGGTGCCTGCGGCTCGACGTGCATCGTGTTCTGCCAGTTCTCCCAGTCCTTGTTGCGAACGAGCATCGCCACCGGAGCGCCGGTCGTCTTGCCGCGGCGCACGCCCGACAGGATCTCGGCGCGATCGGATTCGATCGCCATGCGGCGGCCGCGGCCGTAACCAGCCTGGCGGCGCCGCAGTTCAAGAGTGATCGCGTCGAAATCGATCGCCAGGCCGGCGGGCAAACCTTCCAGGATGGTGACGAGGCCTTGTCCGTGTGACTCACCGGACGTCAGAAAACGCAGCATTCGCCGAGCATTGTATATGAAGAAACTGCGACGTCTTTGACGCGCGCTCGCCGGATCACGCGGAGAGTTGCGAATTCGCGCGGGGCCTTTCGTTTGCAGGATCGAGCGCCATGTTGATGCTCGATCGCTATCTCGTTGGCGGCGGACGCGCGCTGGATCTGGCAACCGGCGCGTCGATCCGCTGGCATGCCCGGGCCCAGAGCGCGCGGATGCCGGCGCTCTTCACGATTCGCGGCAAGTCGTGGTTGATCGATTTCGATCGCCGCGGTCACTCACGAATAGAAATCTGGGAGCGCCCCGTCGGAGTGAAACACGACGGGGCGCAGCTCGACGCGTTTCGCGCCGCGCTGGCCGACGCCCGCGATGGACGGCCGCGCGCCCTCGATCTGGCGGAATCCACGCTGGACCGGTGGATGTTCACGCAGCGCCTGCTCGCGCGGGAAGCACGATTCTCGGGATTCGTGCCGATGGCGGCCGACGTCTTCGGTGCCGTGCTGTCGGAGGCGCGGTGGCGATGGCCCTCCTTCCTGAAGGATCGCGCCATCGTCATCTTCGCCACGGATGCGCGGGTGTCGCCGGAGGCGTCCCTGGCGCTCTTCAAGCTCGCGATGAAAGACGCCAGGCCTCACTTGATCGTTCGAGGCGTCACCAGTGAATTGTGGCGGCCGCGCCTGGTATCGGCGCCGATGCAGGTGCACGAGGCGCCGCCGGCCGATTCGATCGAGTCCGCGGAATCGCTGGTCGAGCGTGCCGAGGCGCTGGTTGAAGGAGGACAGTTCGTGGATGGGGAAGCGGCGGCGAGATGGAGCATCCTGCTGTCCGATTCAGCCGATCAATCGCCGGCGCGCTGCGCGCTGGCGCGATCGCTGATCGGCCAGCGCCGGCTGTTCGAGGCGCGCGCGACGCTGGCGCCGATCGACACCGATGAGGCCGCGGCGTTGCGCGGTCAGATCAGCCGTCCTGCCGCGGAGCCGGCCGTTGAGCCGGCGATCGTCGAATCGTTCCTCGACATCCTGCGCACCTGCCAGGACAACGATGATCCCGCCACGGCGCTGTCGCGCGTGGCGACCCGGCTGCATCACTCCCTCGGTGCGACGGCGGTCGCGTTTGTCATTGTCGATCGCGGCCGGCCCCATGCCTTCGCGCACGCCGGCGCGTTTACGCCAACGGCCGCACAGCTCGAGATTGCATCACGCGTGCTGGACACCGGGATTCTCGTGCCTTCATCGGCGCGCGACCATGCCGAAGAAGCGGCATGGCCGATTCGCTATGGCGCCACCGTGGTCGGCGCGCTGTGGTGCCACTGGTCGATCGGCGTGACGCTCATCGCGCAGGATGTGGCGAGCATCCTCGGCCTGGCGGCGACGGCCGCCGCGCCCGCGGTCCACGAGGCGCGCGAACGACTCCGATCGCCGGACCTCATCGCGGCGATGATTCCCGATCTCGTCGGCGAGAGCAGCGCGATGGAATCCGTTCGCAAGGCGGTCGTGAAAGCGGCGGCATCGCCATTCCCGGTGTTAATCGAGGGCGAGAGCGGATCCGGAAAAGAGCTCGTGGCGCGCGCGGTCCACGCCGCCGGCGTTCGAAGGAGCCGCCGCTTCTGCGCGCTCAACTGCGCCGCCATCACCGATGAGCTCGTCGAGGCGGAGCTGTTTGGCCACACTCGCGGAGCCTTCACCGGCGCGGTCGCCGAGCGGTTGGGCCTCTTTGAGGAATGCCAGGGCGGCACGCTGTTTCTCGACGAGGTCGCCGAGCTGAGCGCCCGGGTGCAGGCCAAGTTATTGCGCACGCTCCAGGAAGGTGAAGTGCGCCGCCTGGGTGAATCGGGCACGCGCAAGGTCGACGCGCGGATCGTGGCCGCGACCAATCGCCCACTGCACGGCGAAGTCAGCGCCGGACGCTTCCGAAACGACCTGCGCTATCGGCTTGATGTGCTGCGCATCACCATTCCTCCGCTCAGGGAGCGGCTCGAAGACATCCCGGCGCTCGTTCGCCACACCTGGGGCGTGCTGGCCAAGCGAACCGGCAGTCGCGCCGTGCTCTCGCCGGCGGCGATGTCGTTGCTCGGCTCGTACGACTGGCCCGGCAACGTGCGCGAGCTGCAGAACGTGCTCGCGTCGGTGATGGTCGCCGGACCGCAGCGCGGCGTGATTGGTCCGCAGGGATTTCCACAGCACATGACGCGCGCCGCGGCGGTGGCCCATCGAGCGACGCTTGCCGCGGCGCGCCGGGAATTCGAAGAGCGATTCGTGCGGGCGGCGCTGGCGAGGGCCGGCGGCCGCGCGACCACCGCGGCACGCGAGCTCGGCGTTTCGCGACAAGGGCTGCGAAAACTGACCGCGCGGCTCGGCCTCGATGCCGTCGTGAAAGCAAACGCCGCATTAGAATGAGCACGAGTGCTGCGCTATTTCGTTCGCCGCGTGTTCCTCGCCGTGCCGGTGTTGCTCGGTGTCGCCACGCTGGTGTTTTCGCTGATCCACCTGGTGCCCGGCGATCCCGCGCAGGCGATGATGGGTGACGGCGCGTCGCCGCAGGATGTGGCCGAGCTTCGCAAGAGCCTGGGGCTCGATCAGCCGCTGTTCACGCAATATGCCGGCTTCCTTCGCAATGCGATCACGGGCGATCTCGGCAACTCGTTCCGCACCGGCCAGCCGGTGACGACGATGATCGTCGAGCGGATTCCGGCAACGGCGGAACTGGCGATCGCCGCGATGATCATCGCGATCCTGATGGCGGTTCCGCTGGGCGTCATCGCCGCCGTCTGGCGAGGAACGGCGATCGATTACAGCGCCATGACGTTCGCGCTGGCCGGCGTGTCGATACCGAATTTCTGGCTCGGACCGCTCCTGGCGATTGTATTCGCCGTCGAGCTCGGCTGGCTGCCGGTCTCGGGCCGCGGCACGCTGGCGCATCTCGTCCTGCCGGCGATTTCGCTCGGGCTCGCGCTGGCCGCGATCCTCGCGCGGATGACGCGCGCCAGCCTGCTCGACGAGCTCGGCGAGCTGTACGTTCGCGCCGCTCGCGCACGCGGGGTTTCGAACACCGCCGCGATCACCACTCACGCGCTGCGCAACAGCATGGTGCCGCTGTTGACGATCATCGCGTTGCAGTTCGGCGCGGTCCTGACCGGCGCCGTGATCACGGAAACGATCTTCGCGTGGCCCGGCATCGGACGCTTGCTGATCCAATCGATCGGCTTCCGCGATTACCCGATGGTGCAGGGCTGCATCCTGCTCATCGCCGTCACCTACGTCACCGTGAATCTGATCACCGACCTGATGTACGGCGTTCTCGATCCCCGGATTAGATACGAATGACGTTTCGGTCAGGCCAGGCGCGCGCGGGGCTGGTCATTGTCGCGATCGTCGTGCTCGGCGCGCTGACGGCGCCGTTGCTGCTGCCGTGGGATCCGGCAACGCAGGATCTGCCGAATCGACTGCAAGGCCCGACGTGGCAGCACTGGTTCGGCCTTGACGAATTGGGCCGCGACATCCTCGCGCGCGTGCTGCTCGGCGCCCGCGTCTCGCTGATGGTCGGCATCAGTGTCGTCGGCGTATCGTCGATCGTCGGGATGGCGGTCGGCGGCGTGTCGGGCTATTACGGCGGCCGAATCGATCAGGTGATCGGCCGCGTGATGGACGTGTTGATGGCGTTCCCGGGCATGCTGCTGGCGATCGCGCTCGTCGCGGTGCTCGGACCAAGCCTCGTCAACGTCGTGATCGCCCTGGCTGTGATCGGGTGGGTGGGCTACGCGCGGCTGGTTCGCGGCCAGGTGCTTCGCGCCCGCGAATTCGAATACGTCACCGCCGCGAAAGCGCTGGGCGCGGGAACCGCGCGCGTGTTGGTGCGCCACGTGCTGCCGACCGCGGTGCCGCCGATGCTCGTCCAGGCGACGCTGGGCATGGCCGGCGCGATCCTGTCCGAAGCCGCGCTGAGTTTCCTCGGCCTCGGTGTCCAGCCGCCGACGCCGAGCTGGGGCACGATGATCAATGGTGGACGCGTGCATCTGCTCGACGCGCCGCACCTCACGATCTTTCCGGGATTGTTTCTGGCGATCGTCGTCCTGGGGTTCAACTTCCTCGGCGACGGCTTACGCGACGCGTTAGACCCGCGGAGAACGTGACCTTATCGCAAAATTCGTCGCTTCATCTGCTGGAGTGGGCCGTTCTCCGGCTCCGCCGCGAGGGCTTCGTCGATCACCTGGTGCGCGCGGGCAACATCCCCGGCGCGGAACGCGGCGTCGGCGAGCTTGACGGACAGCGCCGGGCTCGGACCGGCTTCGTCGATGGCGCGATCGAACCAGCGCACGGCCAGCACGGGCTCGCCCAGCCGCATCGAATAATCCGCGATCCGCGTCGCCACCGTCGCCAGCGGCTTCTCGTCGCCGATCAACGTCGCGTACTTCAGCAACGCATCGCGCGCATCCTGGATGCGGCCGTCGCGCGCGGTGACGTCGGCAAGCTGCAGGTACGCATCGGGCGGGACCGGCAACTTGGCGACCGCCTGTCGCAGCGCGCGCTCCGACGCCTGGCGGTCGCCGGCCAGCATCCACGCGCGGCCGAGCTCCGCATACGTGTCGCTCGACGTATCCGACCGGCCGGCGGCATGTTGCAGCGCTTCGATGGCCTTGTTGAGCGCGACCCGATCGCCGCGCCGCCCGGCCTCGGTCAGCCACACGTGGCCGAGCGCCGCGTAGACGTGCGGCGCATCGGGAAACTTTTCGACGGCGCGGCCGAGCGTGATCACGGCGGCATCCTCGCGTCCGGCGCGCGCCTGCGCCAGGCCGACCGCCACGAGGCGATCGGAACGCGTCGGCTCGAGCGCGGCGAGCGCTTCGAGTTGATTGATCGCGCGGTTGTAATCGCCGTCCAGCAGATACACATCCGCGAGCGCCTCACGCGCCGAGGTCTGGCTCGCGGGCGATCGCCGCGCCGCTTCTTCGAGCGATTTTCGAGCCGCCGGGATCTGATCGAGATCGCGCTGCACGAGGCCGAGGACGTAATGCGCTTCGCCCATCCCCGGCTCGATCGCCAACGCCTTTTTCAACGCCGGCATGGCTTCCGTGACGCGTCCGGCGCGGTAGCGCGCCAGGCCAAGTTTGTAGAGGACGCGCGCGTTGCCGTCGTCGAGAGCGATGAACGCGTCGTAGCGCTCGATGGCGCGCTCGTGCCGGCCGAGCGCCACGTTCACATCGCCAAGCGATTCGATGGCGCGCAAGGAGCTCGGATCGATGTCCGCGGCACTCCGGAAATCTCTCAGGGCGTTTTCGAGCTCATTGAGCGACTGATACACGGCGCCGCGCTTGAAGTGCGCGACCATGGAATCAGGCTTGCGCGCAATGGCACCGCTATACGCCTCGTTGGCCTGGAACGGCCGCTCGGCAACGACCGCGGCATCACCTTCGGCAATCAGGCGCTCGAATTCCCGCTCATTCCGGAGCGCGCCGACGGCGAGGGCCCCGGCAACGCCGGCAATGGCCACTACGACCACGGCTGGAATGGTCAATCGCACGTCAGAATGGTAACAGCGCCAGCCGAATTCGGGCCAGAAAACAGGGAACTTTCGGCCGAAGGCGGGTTCTAATCCTGATACACTCGCCATGGGCGTTCGCACCGACACCGTCATGAAAGACGCCGGGGCACTCGGATGGGTAGAGGTAGGAAACCGCGAAGCGGTGCTGATCGAGCGCTGCGCCGCGGGGGAGCCCACCGCCTGCGCCGAGCTCGTGGCGGGCCATGAACGGATGGTTTACCAGCTCGCCCTGCATCTCCTCGGCGACCGCGACGAGGCCCTCGACCTCTCGCAGGAAGTGTTCTTCAGCGTTTTCCGGACCATCAAGAATTTCCGCGGCCAGTCGGCCCTCAAGACCTGGATCTATCGCATTGTCATCAACCAGGCCCGCAATCGCCAGCGTTGGTGGAGGCGGCGTCACAAGGCCGACCAGGTGTCCCTCGATCAGCACGTGGCCGCGCACGGCGACCTGCGCCAGCCGGGCGATCACACCGCCCCCGATCGCGCCTACGCGCGCAAGCAGCTGGCGGAGCGCCTGTGGAACGCGCTCGATCATCTTCCGTTCGATCAGCGCACGGTGATCGTGCTGCGCGAGATCGACGGCCTCAGCTACGAAGACATTGCAGACTCCCTCGGCGTCGCCATCGGCACGGTGAAGTCGCGCCTCACGCGCGCGCGGCAAACGTTGCGTGACGAGCTCCGGGAGGTCCGCCCATGATCAGCCAGTATCCGTGCCTCGACCTGCGCGAGCGTCTCGAGGCCTTCCACGACGGTGAGCTGTCGATCGACGACCGCATCGCGATCCAGCACCACCTGAATGAATGCTCCTCGTGCAACGCCGCCGCCACCGGCCTCGTGGAGCTGAGCTCGACGCTTCGCGAATTCGCCGCGGTGGTCGGTGAGGATCAGCCCGTCGAAGCGCTCGGCATCCCGTCGCGTGTCATCGAGCGGCTGAAAGTCGAAGAGGCGTTCTCGATCCGCGCGCAGATCACCGACTGGTTCCAGGACCTGCACCTGGTGTGGGCCGGCCTGGGCGCGTCGATGGCGACCGCGATCTGCATCATCGGCTCGGCGAGCGTGCTGCATGCCGCGAACCAGGAGCGCCCGAACTCGATGGCGCGCGCCATTGCGGTGCTCGCGAGCCCCGGCTCGAACGACAACCCGATCCGCCTGAATTACGACATGGAAGCGCCGCGCGCCGTGACCGATACCGCGATCGACATGGCGGAAGAGGAAGGCGAGTACACGCTGTCCGCGGTCGTATCGCGCGAAGGCCGCGTCCAGGGCGTCGAGATGATCAACCAGCCGTACGATCGCCCCGGCCTCAACGCGATGCTGAACGAAGCCTACCGCATGAAATTCGCGCCGGCGACCGCGCGCGGTGATGCCGTGGCGGTCAGCGTGGTGTGGCTGGTGGCGAATACGACGGTCAAGGGCCGGCACGACGAAGACATGCAGGCGCTGCGTCAGGCGCTGCGATTGAAGACGCAGCCGGCGCCGATTGCGCCGCTGCCGATTCCCGCCGAGGCCGGCGAGCCGAAACCCGCGCAGATGTTGAAGCCGGGTGGACCGGAAGCCGCGGCGATGGCCGCGAACGCTGCCGGCGGTCTCTAGTTCTAGTTAGCGCACCACCACCTGACCGGTACCGACATTCCCCAAAGCATCCGTCGCGCGAATGACGAGCGTACGGCCTTGCGCGTCGGCATCGAGGCGGATGTCGAATCCTTCCTGACGGCCATCGAGGATCCCGTCGCGCGGGAACGCCGGCTGCCAGCGCTGCGCATCGAGCGAATACTCGACCTTGGTCACCGCTGAGTCCGTGTCGCGAACTTCCGCGGGCACCACGAAGCGCGTGCCGTCCTTCCGCAGCGTGCCGACCTGCACCGTGGGTGCGATGTTGTCGATCTCAAAGCTGCTGCTTTCGAGCTCGCCGGCCAGCGAGGCATCGGCGGGATTGGACTTGCGATCGGACGCGAGCACTTTCAACACGTAGGTGCCGTTTGGAACCGACGTGGTGTCCCACACCAGCAGCGTGTCGCGCTGATCCGACTTCAGTGATCGCCAGTTGGTATCGCCTTCGCGGCGATAGAACACGTCGTAGCTCAGCTCGTCGTTGTTGTCGTCCTCGGCCTTCCACTGGAAGGTCTGCAGGCCGCGCTGAAAGATTCGGCGCCCGAGCACCGGCGCGCCGGCGCCGAGCGGATTGTTCGAGCCGGCGCGCTTGTCCTGCGCGTCCTCGTCGAGGCCGGCAATCTCCGTTTCACCGCTCGAGAACGGCTTCTGGAAGACGACGCCCGGCGGATGCAGCGTGATCGACGTGACCTGCGGACGGATGTTTCGCGGCAGGTAGGCCGACGAGAGTGACGTCAACACCGGCACCGCGGTTGCGGTGCCGGTCAGCACCGCGCGCCACTGCAGGTATCGCGCCTTGGGGCTGGTGATCTGCGAGCCGTCGGCATTCGAGTACGCCGGGCTCCACTCGCTCCACGCGTCATCGGGCGTCCGGGTATTGCCCGAGCGCGTATGGATCTCGACTTTGGCGCCGGCCGGAACCGTTGCCCGCCAGGTCATCGCGCCCCAGGTCGAGACCAGGCGCGCATCCTTCACATCGGATTCAAAGGTGCCGCGCGTGGCGCGCGTCGACGCCACGGCCATCAGCAGTCCCGGATTCGCGGTCGCCAGCAGCGTGCGATCGCCCGAGCGCGCGATCATCGTCGCCTGCTGCGCCGGCACGCGCGTGACGAGCACGGCGCTGACCGGGTCGCCGCTCAAACGAAACAGTTTGCCCTTGCCGCCGGTTGCCACGAGCACCGCGCCGTCGCCTTCGATCGCGACGTCGTACGGCGCATCATCGCGCGCGGTCCACAGCTCATCCCAGAGGCCGTCGGGCTGCACGCGATACACCGCTCCGGTCATCGTGGACCGGCCGGTGCTCGATGATGCGCCGCCACTCGACTGGGCCGAGACGACGTCGACCACCGTCATCGACGTGATCTCGGTCGAGACGTTTGGAATCGACGGCGTGACGGGCGGGGGAGTGATCGGTGCGTCCTGGGAATCGCCGCCGCTTTGCGCGCGGCCGCTCTGGGCCGCGGCGTAGATCGCGCCTTTCGGATCGACACGAATGGAGTGAATCTCCTGGTACGTCGTGTCCAGAAGAAGAAAGCCCTTGCCGGCGGCGTCGACGCGGAAGACGCGGCCCGGCGCGCCGGTGCCGACGAGCAGCTGCCGGTTCTGATCGAACGCGAGCGTGACCGCATGCGAGGTTTTCGACGCGAAGAACCTGCTGCCTTTACCGTCCGGCGTGATCTTGTAGACCGTGCCCTTGTCGCCGGTGCCCGCAAACACGTTTCCGCTGCCGTCGACGGCCAGCGACCAGATGTACTTGTCGTCCGGATCGAAGAACGGCGTCGCCTGGCCTTTGGCATCGACGCGATAGATGCGCCCGTCGGGCGAGGTGCCCACGTAGAGACCGCCGTCGGGAGCGGGCGCCAGCGCGTGCACTTCCATTTCGGTGCTGTCGTAGAAGAGCGATCCCTGGCCGGTGCGATCGATCTTGATCACCTTGCCGTCGTTGCCGGTGCCGAGGAACCAGGCGCCGTCCGCGCCGGGCATCACGGTCCAGACAAACGGCGCGGCCGCGTCGTGGACCTTGGTCAGCGCGGGACCGAGCGTCAGCCGCCCATGTTGATCGATCGACAGTTGATCGACTTCGCCGCGCAGGAAATCGGCTTGTGTCGCGGCCTGCCAGAACCCGGGCGCCGCAGAAAGGGAAGCCGCCGTCAGGAACAGGGCGACTCCAAGCACTCGTGGAATCATCAGGGTTGATCGAGGGAAAGGGTCAGCTGACGGGCTCCCGTCACCGCGAAATCGAGCGCGAGCTGCCATTCGCCGCGCGTCATGGTGCGCAGCGAGCTGACCGTGCCGCTGTTGCGATCGGCTTCCATCACCGCGAGCACCGACGGCGGCAGGCCGGCCATCGGCTCGCCGTTGACGATCGCGCCGGCATCGGACGAGGTCAGACGCACGTAGAGACGGTTGTTGCGGCGCGCGCGGTTGAACGTGCGCATCACCTGCGACACACGCTGCATGTCGGCGCCGCGCGTATCACGGCGATCATCGGCGGTCGTGCGGGCGGCGTCGGCGACCGTCAGCTGCAGCGATCCGGTCAGGTTGGCGGGAATCTGAATCGGCACCTGCCGCACGATCTCCTGTCCGCTGGCGGAGCGCAAGGCCACGTTCACGATCGCGTCCTGGCCGGCACGCGGCCGGGTCGTATCGAGCCACACGCGCTCGATGCGCGCGCTGCGCTGCTGTTCGCTGGCGTCGATCGTCAGCGCGATCTTGCCGACCTCGACGTTCTCGCCGGAGTTCTTGAGCAGTGCCGTCAGCGGCCCTGCAACGTAGGCGGCGGCGCCGCCGGCGGGCTGTTCGCCGCTGAAGATGTCTTCGAACGACAGGTCGCCTTCGGATCGAATCGACGCGCTGCCGCGAATCGCAAACGACGCCGGACCCGCGCCGCGCTCGTACGACGTAAGCACGTTCGCCACCGAGAGATACGTGAGGAGCGGCGTGAACGTAAAGTCGCGCACGACGCCGAAGTTGAACGTGCGCGACGGTCCGCGGTCCGAGTTCAACGTAATGGTGACGGGAATCAGCGACGGCGCGGCGCCGAGGCGGCCGGCGATCGCGGTCGCGCGATCCTGCTGCACCGTGCCGATCACCTCGCCGAAGCTGGCCAGCTTGCTCGAGGCCATCAGGCTCGGCAACACTACCTGCACTTCGGCGCGTGTCATCGGGAACTGGATCGGGCCCAGGTTGTAGAGCGGGTGGCCGAAAGCGTAGACGCGATCGCCATCCACGTGCGTCACCGTGCCGGTTGCGCCAAGCTCGAAATCGCCGGTCAGCAGTCCCACACCGACCGCGTCGCCAGGCTGGAGCGGCCGCGTATTCGCCGCCGAAAGGCCGGCACCCGGCGACTGCGGGCTCGACATCGGAACGAATCCCGCGGCGGCGAGAGACGGCGAGATCGAATCGAACACCGACGCATCGAATCCTGATGCGGTCATCGGCACCGCGATCGGCCGCAGCATCGCGCTCATGCGGCCAAGGTCCGACGCCACGCCCGACAGCACGAGCGCCTGCGACGGATCGTCGACGAAGGCTTTCGATCGGCCGAGATCGCGCGACCAGATGTCGAGCAGCTCGCGCGGCGTCGGTTGCAGCGACATTGCGGCCGGACGCATCACGCGCGTGGCGCCAGCCATCAGCGTTGCATCAACCATCTCGTCGATCGGTGTGATGCCGGCGATCGGCTCGGTGGAAAACTGACCGAGAGAATACGACACCGCGCCCATCAGCTTGCCGTCCACGTAGACGGGGCTGCCGCTCATGCCGGCGATGACACCGGTCTTCGCGAGCGGTCCACCTTCGAGCCGCGCGAGGATGAGATTGCGCTTCGGCCCGATGACGTTCCGCATCACGCCGAGGATTTCAACTTTGAAGTCCTCGAGCCTGGTGCCGGAAAACACCGTACGGCCAACGCCGATCATGCCGGGCCGGACCTGATCCAGGGGCAAATAGGTCGTTTGAGCGACCGGCGCGGCGATAAGAACACCGAGCGCCAGGGCGGCGGCGATAAACGTGCGTAAATTCATGCAAATGCCAGGTGGATACCGACTTAGACACCCATTATACGGGGCTTGGCTTGCTTTCCCCGTAGAGCTTCTGTTAGCCTTTCGACGTTCAAATGCGCTCGCGAGCCGTCAATAACGCCGCCGTTTCGACCGGTCATTTTGGCCGTAAGGGCAGCGGTGTGGGTTCGTGGTGGTGGTATTGGTGCCCAACTGGAGAGGCTCACCGGTCCGTGTAGTTCCACCACACACTCTGACGCTCGACCGAAGCGCCTCTTCAATCAGGAGAGGCGCTTTTTTATTTTTGATTGCAGATTGCGGATTGCGGATTGCGGACTTAGACGCTGATGAAACCTGCAAAGCTTTGCGTGACCGTAACGGCCGACACCATGGCCGAACTGCGTACTCGCCGCGACCAGGTGGCGGACGCGGACATGGTCGAGCTGCGGCTGGACACCGTAAAGGATCCGAGCGCCGCCGCCGCGCTTGCCGGACGCAAGAAGCCGGTGATCATGACCTGCCGGCCGAAAGCGGAAGGCGGTCACTTCAACGGCAGCGAAGAGGAACGGCGCTCAATCCTCAGTGAAGCGCTGGCCCTCGGCGCGGAATATGTCGACCTCGAATTCAAGGGCTCCTGCGCCGACTTGATGGAGCGCACCGGCGGCCGCCGCGTCATCCTCTCGCATCACAACTTCGCCGGCATGCCGGCCGATCTCAAGGAGATGGCGCAGGCGATGCTCGCGAGCGGCGCTGAAGTCGTGAAGCTCGCCGTGACCGCGCATCAGTTACGCGACTGCCTCGCGCTGCGCGCCATCGGGAAGAATACGCGCGTGCCGATGGCGTTAATCGCAATGGGTGAAGCGGGCCTCGTGTCGCGCGTCCTCGCCTCGTGGATGGGATCGTGCTGGACCTACGCGGGCGACGGCGCCGCTCCGGGACAGCTGCCCGTGAAGCGGATGCACGATGAATATCGCTTCCGCCGCATCGGCGCGCGAACGGCGCTTTACGGCGTGGTCGGCAAACCCGTCTCGCATTCAGTCTCGCCGTCCATGCACAACGCGGCGTTTCGCGCCGCGCATCTCGATGCGGTCTACCTGCCGCTGGCCGCCTCCGACTTCGCGGACTTTGAGGCGTTCGCAGACGAAGCGAGCCTCGCCGGCGTCAGCGTAACGGCGCCGTTCAAGGTCAACGCCTTCGAGCGCGCCGATGAATGCGATCCGGTCAGCCGCCGCATTCAATCCGTCAACACGCTGCGGCGCGAAGCCGGCAAGTGGCTGGGGTGCAACACCGACGTCACCGGATTCCTGTCGCCGCTCGAGTCCGCGATGCGCCTGCCAGGCACGCGCGCCACGATTCTCGGCGCCGGCGGAGCCGCGCGATCCGTATCGGTCGCGCTCGCTTCCGCGGGCGTGAAAGTGACGATCGCCGCGCGCCGGAAGGATCAGGCGCGGGCCGTTGCCGGCCTGACTGGCGCCGCAATCTCCGACTGGCCGCCGGATCCGGCAACGTGGGATCTCCTCGTCAACGCCACGCCGGTCGGCACCGCGCCGGGTGTCGAGGCGTCGCCGCTTCCCGATGACTATCTGTTTCACGGCGGGCTCGTTTACGACCTCGTTTACAACCCGCCGCAGACGCGGCTGCTCGACACCGCCGCGCGCGCCGGCTGCCGGACCATCGGCGGCCTCGACATGCTCGTGGCACAGGCCCAGGCGCAGTTCGAATGGTGGACCGGGGGACGGCCCGCCGATCGCGTCATGCGCGAGGCCGCGCTCGCCAGGCTGGCCGCGCACAACAGTGAAAAAGCAGAGGCTCAATCTTGAAGCTGACGACGTTCGATGAATTCGTTGACCTCGCCAAGCGGGCAACGTTTGTGCCGGTGGTGAAGGAATTGGTCGCCGATCTGCTGACGCCCGTGTCCGCGTTCTTGAAAGTCGCCGAGCATTCCGATTACGCGTTCCTGCTCGAGAGCGTCGAAGGCGGCGAGCATGTCGGCCGTTATTCATTCCTTGGCAAGGATCCGTTCCTGATCTTGCGCGGCCGTAATGGCGAGACGGAGATCGAAAAGGCCGGCGTGACGACCAGGGGTGAGAAGCCGTTCATCGACACGCTTCGTGAATTGATGAACAGCTTCCAGTCGCCGTTCGTCCCGGGCCTGCCGCGCTTCACCGGCGGCGCCGTCGGCTATCTCGGTTACGACACCGCCGCGTGGTTCGAGCCGACCACGAAGCGCGATGGCGATCCGCCGCCGAACAGGGACGATGCGGGGTTCATGCTGTTCGATACGGTGCTCGCCTTCGATCACGTGCAGCACCGCATCCTGCTGATCGCCAACGCGCGGATTTCCGGCGATGAAGATCTGAGGTCGCTGTATCAATTCGCGTGCGCGAAGATCGCGTTCCTCGAGCGCGAGCTGGAGCGCGCGCTGTCGTTGAAGCGACCAACCGGCGGCGACGCGGTCGACCTCGTCTCGAACATGTCGCAGCAGACCTACGAATCGATCGTCAGGAAGGCGAAGGAATACATTGCGGCCGGCGACATTTACCAGGTCGTGCTGTCGCAGCGGTTCGAGGCCGACGCCGGCGTCGATGCGTTCACCGTCTACCGCGCGCTCCGTCACGTGAATCCGTCGCCGTACATGTTCTTCATCCGCATGGGCGATCGATCGATCGTCGGCTCGTCGCCGGAGATGCTGGTCCGCGTTGAGGGCCGTCACGCCATCACGCATCCGATCGCCGGCACGCGGCCGCGCGGCAAGTCGGAAGAAGAGGACATGCGGCTCGGCGAAGAGCTCAAGCGCAACGAGAAGGAAAAGGCCGAGCACGTGATGCTCGTCGATCTCGGGCGCAACGACATCGGCCGCGTGTGCGACTACGGCACGGTGCGCGTGCCGACCTACATGGCGCTCGAGCGCTACTCGCACGTCATGCACCTGGTGTCGGTCGTCGAAGGCCGGCTGGCCGAGGGACGCGATCGTCTCGACGCGCTGGTCTCGTGTTTCCCGGCCGGCACGGTCTCCGGCGCGCCAAAGGTGCGCGCGATGCAGATCATCAACGAGCTGGAACCAACGCGGCGTGGCCTTTACGCCGGCGCGGTCGGCTATCTGGATTTTGGAGGCAACCTCGATTTCTGCATCGCGATCCGCTCGATCCTCCTGGAGGGCGGCAAGGCGTACATCCAGGCCGGCGCCGGCATCGTGGCCGACTCGAATCCCACCGCAGAGTACGAAGAAACGCGCGACAAGGCGCGCGCGATGATTCGCGCGCTCGAGCTCGCGCAGGGCGGGCTGTAAGAACGATGGTCCTCGTCATCGACAACTACGATTCGTTCACCTACAACCTCGTCCAGTATCTCGGTGAGCTGGGCGCGACGGTGGTGGTGCGTCGCAATGACGAGGCGACGATCGGCGAGCTGCGCGGCCTTGGACATTCACGCGTCGTGATCTCGCCCGGTCCCGGGAGGCCGGAGCAGGCCGGCGTGTCGCTCGGCGTGATCAAGGAATTCGGTCCGCGCATGCCGCTGCTCGGCGTGTGCCTGGGGCATCAGGCCATCGGCCTCGCATTCGGTGGCGAGGTGATGCGCGCGCCGCTGCCGATTCACGGCAAGACGTCGACGGTCGAGCACGACGGCAAAGGCGTGTTCGCCGGTCTCGGCGGATCGTTCCAGGCCGGACGGTATCACTCGCTGATCGTCGGCGAGCAGACGCTGCCGCAGGATCTGGAAGTGGCGGCGCGAACGACGGAGGACGGCCTGGTCATGGGCGTGCGCCACCGCAGCCTGCCGATTCACGGCGTCCAGTTTCATCCGGAGTCGGTGCTCACCAACGAAGGGCGCCGCATCCTTCGCAACTTCCTCGAGATGTAGCGATGTTCCCGGCCCTGATCGAGAAGCTTCGTCACCACGAGGACCTCACCACCGCGGAAGCCGCGGCGGCGATGGCGGCGATCATGAAAGGCGACGCGGCGCCGGCGCAGATTGCCGGCCTGCTCGTCGGTCTCAGCATCAAGGGCGAGCGGCCGACGGAGCTGGTCGGCTTTGCGCAGACGATGCGCGCCAACGCGGTGGCGATCACGCCGCCGGCCGGCGCGGTGTTCGATACGTGCGGCACCGGCGGCGATCGGTCGGGCACCTTCAACATCTCGACCGCGTCCGCGATTGTGCTGGCCGCCTGCGGCAGGCGAATCGCCAAGCACGGCAACCGATCGGTGTCGAGCCAGTGCGGCAGTGCCGACGTGCTGGAAGCGCTCGGCGTCAACATCCAGGCCACGCCGGCCGTCGTCGAGCAGTGTCTCAATGAAGTCGGCGTCGCGTTCCTGTTCGCGCCGACGTTTCATCCGGCGATGAAACACGCCGCGCAGGCGCGCAAGGATCTCGGCGTGCGGACGGCCTTCAACCTGCTCGGACCGCTGACCAATCCCGCGCGCCCGTCGCGACAGCTCGTCGGCGTGCCAAGGCCCGAACTGACGGAGCTGCTCGCACGATCGTTGTCGCTGCTGGGATCAGAGCGCGCCTGGGTGGTGCACGGAGCAGACGGCCTCGACGAGCTGTCGACCACCGGATACACGAAGGTCTCGGAATCGCGCGGCGACTCGGTGCAGACCTTCTATGTGCATCCCGCCGACTTCGGACTGGCGAAGGCCTCACCCGAATCGCTCAAGGGCGGCGATGCCGCCAGGAACGCCGCGATTGTGCGCGCCGTGTTGAGCGGCGAGGCCGGACCGCAGCGTGATGTCGTCCTCTTGAACGCCGGCGCCGCGCTCTTCGTCGCGGGTCATGCCGACACGGTGAAGGCGGGGATCGCGAAGGCGGCCGCTGCGATCGACAGCGGTAAGGCCAGGGGCGTGCTGGACAAACTGATCGCGGTCTCGAATCGGGGGGCAAGCGCGTGAGCGCCACTCCCGATCTGCTCGAGGCGATCGTGGCCGCCACGCGCGCCCGCGTTGACGCGGCGGTGACGCGTGAGCCGCGCGCGTCATTGGAACGCCGCGCGTTGTCGCGGACGCCGGACGGCAAGCGCTTCGCGGATCGCCTGGGCCGCAGCGGATCGATCAACGTGATCGCCGAGTGCAAGCGCCGGTCGCCCTCGAGGGGCGTGCTCAGAGCGGCCTATGAGCCGGTAGCGATTGCCAAGGGTTACGAACAGGCCGGCGCCGCGGCCCTCTCGGTGTTGACGGAGCCGGGATTCTTCGACGGCGCACTGGAACATCTCGCGGCGGTTCGTGACGCGGTGACGATCCCGCTGTTGCGCAAGGACTTCATCATCGACGACTACCAGCTGCTCGAAGCGCGGGCGGCCGGAGCCGACGCAGTCCTGCTGATCGTGGCAGCGCTGAGTAACGACGCGCTGTCGTCGCTGTCGAGAGCCGCTCGCGATCTCGATCTTGCGGCACTCGTCGAGGTGCACAGCGTCGACGAATGCCGGCGCGCGATCGCCGCGGGCGGGCAGATCATCGGCGTCAACAATCGCAACCTGCGCACGCTGCAAGTCGATCTCAATGCATCGCGCGACGTCGCGGGCCTGCTGCCGTCGTCCGCGATCGGCATCAGTGAGAGCGGGCTCAGGACACCGTCGGATCTGCAAGCGATGAAGGCGCTCGGCTATCGCGCGTTCCTGATGGGCGAGCGGTTCATGATCGAACCGGATCCCGGTGCGGCGCTCGCCGGCTTGATCGAGTCGCTCGAAGGAGCGCTGGCCCGCCGTCGCCTTGGCGAAGGGGGGCGGACGTGACCGCCGTCAAGATCTGCGGCATTACTCGTCTCGAGGATGCGGAAGCGGCGGCGCGCTTCGGCGCGTCGTACGTCGGCTTCGTGCTGTGGCCGAAGAGCCCGCGCGCCGCGACGCTCGCGGCGGTCAGGTCGATTGTTCCGCAGCTGCCCGCCGGCGTCACGCCGGTTGGCGTCTTCGTCGATCCGAGTGTCGAAGAGATCAGTGCCGCGGTCGACGCTGGTATTCGAATCGCGCAAATCCATGGCCATGTCCCCGACGTCGATGTGCGCGTCATTCGCGCGGTCCATCTTGCCGGTGACGGGATTGAACCCGATGTCGAAGACGATACGGTCCTGCTCGACGCGCACGATCCGGCCAAGCGCGGTGGGACCGGGACAACGGTTGATTGGCGGCGCGCCTCGCGCATCGCGCGACAGCGGCGCGTGATTCTCGCGGGCGGTTTGACTGCTGAGAACGTCGCTGACGCGATTCGCGTCGTCCAGCCGTTCGCGGTCGATGTCGCCTCGGGTGTGGAGCTGTCACCAGGAATAAAGGATCACAAGAAGATGAAAGACTTCATCAAAGCGGCACTCGATGCACCCGTTCCACCCGACGCCCCCGATGCACCCGCGCAGTGGTTTGGCCGGCGTGATCCCGACGCGCGCGGATACTTCGGGCAGTTCGGAGGACGCTTTGTCCCCGAAACCCTCGTCGCGCCGATCGAAGCGCTCGAGCGTGAGTATCTGAGCGCTCGCCAGGATCCCGCGTTCGCCGAAGAACTGTCGCGGCTGCTGAAGCACTATGTCGGCCGTCCGACGCCGCTCTGGGAAGCGCGCCGCCTCGCCGAAGCTGCGGGCTGCGGCCAGGTGTTCCTGAAGCGCGAAGACCTGACGCACACCGGCGCGCACAAGATCAACAACGCGCTCGGCCAGGCATTGCTCGCGAAACGCATGGGCAAGGCCCGCATCGTCGCCGAGACCGGAGCAGGGCAGCACGGCGTGGCAAGCGCGACGGCGTGCGCACTCCTCGGCCTCGAATGCATTGTCTACATGGGCACCGAGGACATGCGCCGCCAGGCGCTCAACGTGTTTCGCATGCGCCTGCTCGGCGCCACGGTCGAGGGCGTCGATTCAGGCAGCCGGACTCTGAAGGACGCGATCAACGAAGCGATGCGCGACTGGGTCGCGCGTCCGCACGATACGCATTACCTGCTTGGCTCCGCGCTCGGGCCGCATCCGTATCCGCTGATGGTGCGTGAATTTCAATCCGTGATCGGGCGCGAGGCCAGACAGCAGATCCTCGAACAGGCCGGCCGTCTGCCGGACGCGGTGATCGCCTGCGTGGGCGGCGGCAGCAACGCGATCGGGATCTTCGATGCGTTCATCGACGATCGCAATGTCCGCCTCGTGGGAGTCGAGGCTGGTGGTGAGGCGATTCGTCCAGGTCGCCATGCCGCGCGATTCGCGTCCGGCGCCGCCGGCGTACTGCAAGGGACGCGGACGTTCGTCCTGCAGGATGCGAATGGCAACATCGAGCTCACGCATTCCGTATCCGCTGGCCTCGACTACGCCGCGGTTGGTCCCGAGCATGCGTGGCTGCAGGAGACCGGCCGTGCCGAATACGCATACGCGACGGACGATGAGGCGTTGAAAGCGTTCCAGGATCTGGCGCGACTCGAAGGCATTTTGCCGGCGCTCGAGTCGTCACACGCAATCGCGTACGTGACGAAGACGGCGAAGAAGTTTGGCAAGGACGCCGTGCTTCTCGTCAACCTGTCGGGGCGCGGCGATAAAGACGTGACGAGCGTCGAGCAGATCCTCAAGGAGGGCGCGGCGGAGCTCGCGCAAAAGAAATAGTGTCCCGGATCGAAGAGCGCTTCACAGAACTGCGCGGTGCCGGGAGGACCGGGCTCGTCACCTACGTGACCGCCGGCGATCCTGACCTGACGCGTTCGGCGGAGATCATCAAGCGTCTCGATCAGGCGGGTGCCGACGTGCTGGAGATCGGCGTGCCGTTCTCCGATCCGCTTGCGGATGGGCCGGTGATCCAGCGCGCCACCGAGCGGGCGCTGGCGGCCGGCGTGACGCTGAAAGACGTCCTGGCGATGCTCGAGACGCTGCGGCCGTCGATTTCGGCGCCCATCGTCATCTTCAGCTACGCCAATCCGATACTTCGGATGGGGTTGCAGACCTTTGTGACCGAGGCGCGCGCAGCCGGCGTGGACGGCGTCCTGACGCTCGACATGCCGCCTGAAGAAGGGGAGACGTTTCGCACCGCGTTCGACCGCGCCGGGATTGATACAATTTTCCTGTTAAGTCCCACGACGACGGTCGAGCGGATCCGCCGGGCGTCTGCGCTCGGCAGCGGGTTTCTGTATGGCATCTCCCGCCTCGGCGTCACCGGCGTGCGCGACACGGTCGACGACTCGGCGCGCGAACTTGCTCAGCGGGTCAAGTCGGAAACGCGATTGCCGCTGGCGCTCGGCTTCGGCATTTCGCGGCCCGAGCATGTGCGATCGATCGGGCAGTGGGCCGATGCCGCGGTGGTGGGCAGCGCGCTCGTCAAGGTGATCGCGGAGCACGGGCGGTCCGCGGGGTTGCTGGATGAAGTGGAGCGGTATGTGCGATGGCTCCGGAACTGAGTCTCGAACAGCTCCGCGAGGAGATCGACAAGATCGACGAGGTGATCGTGCGCCTGCTCGACAGCCGCGCGCGATGCGCCTACACGGTCGGCCGCTTGAAGCACGAACTCGGCCGGCCGATCTACGAGCCGGCGCGCGAAGCCGCGGTGATCGCGCACGTGCGGCAGGTCAACGAAGCACTGGGCGGACCGCTCGACGGCGATGCGGTGGCCCGGCTGTACGAACGCATCATGGACGAAGCGCGTCGCATTCAGCGCCTTGAAGCGGAACGCGACGCGAAGAAGAACGAAGAACAAATAGCGAAGAACGAAAATCTGAAATCCGAAATCTGAGATCCGAGATCAAATCATGGTTGTCGTAATGAAGGAACGGGCGAGTGACACGGAAGTCGAAGCGGTCATCGCTCAACTGGTCGAACTCGGCATGGACGTGCATCGCTCGACCGGCGCGTCGCGCATCGTGCTCGGCGTCGTCGGCGGCGGCAAGGTCGATCCGCGGCTGATCGAGCTGATGGCCGGCGTGCACGAAGTGGTGCGCATCACGCAGCCGTACAAGCTCGCCAGCCGCACCTTCCAGCCGGACGACACCATCATCACGATCGGCGATTTACGGATCGGCGGCGACGAAGTGATCGTCATTGCCGGGCCGTGCTCCGCCGAGAGCGAGAAGCAGGTCTACGACACGGCCGCGGCGGTCAAGCGCGCCGGCGCCAAGATCCTCCGTGGCGGCGCGTTCAAGCCGCGCTCGTCGCCCTACAGCTTCCAGGGCATGGGCGAGGCAGGACTGAAGTTACTTCGCGAAGGCTCGAACGCGCACGACCTCAAGCTCGTGACGGAAGTCATGGATGCGAGCCAGATCGACGTGATCGGCAAGTACGCCGACATCTACCAGGTCGGCGCGCGCAACATGCAGAACTTCACGCTGCTCCGCGAGCTCGGCCGCACGCGCAAGCCGATCCTGTTGAAGCGCGGCATTGCGGCGACGATGGAGGAGTGGTTGTTGTCGGCGGAGTACATCCTCGCCGGCGGCAACAAGGACGTGATTCTCTGCGAGCGCGGCATCCGCACGTTCGAGACGTTCACCCGCAACACCCTCGACCTCTCGGCCATCCCGATCGTCAAGGAGCTCTCGCACCTGCCGATCTTCGTCGACCCGAGCCACGGCATGGGCCGGCGCGACAAGGTGGCGCCGATGGCGCGCGCCGCGGTGGCGGCCGGCGCCGACGGCCTGATCATCGAGGTCCACAACGATCCGGATCACGCGCTGAGCGACGGCGCGCAGTCGATGTTCCCGACGCAGTTCGATCGCCTGATGGCGGAGCTGCGCATCATCGCGCCGGCGATTGGCCGCAGCATCTGCCTCGAGCCCGTCGCGCGCCGCGGCTGGGCTCGGTAGGGGTGCCTGAGGTGCCTGGGTGCCTATGGTGCCTGGGTGCCCATGGTGCCTGAGGTGCCTGGGTGCCTGAGGTGCCCTGACGTCAGAACATGCCTGATACCACGCACGGACTTGCGATCGTCGGACCGGGACTGATCGGGAGCTCCGTTGCGCTGGCGGCGCGGCGCCGCTGGCCCGATCTGCAAATCAGGACGATCGATCAGGGGCAGTCGCTGAGCGCGATCGGCAACGCCCTGGTCGTCGTGCTCGCGGCACCGGTCAACGCCATCCTCGAGATCATTCCGAAGCTGCCGCTCGTCATCTCCCCGAAGGCGCTCGTCGTCGACACCGGCAGCACGAAACACTCGATCATGCAGGCAGCGGGCGCCGCAAAGATCGCGCACTTCGTCGGCGGTCATCCCATGGCCGGCGGCACCAGCGCCGCCGACGCCCGTGCCGATCTCTTCGACGATCGTCCCTGGTTCCTGACCAATCCCGATTCCCCCGAAGCGGTGCTGCGCGCGTCGCGATTCGTCGCGGCGCTCGGCGGCAGGCCGGTCGTGCTCTCGGATCACGGCCAGGAGCACGACCGCCTGATGGCGGCCATCAGCCATCTGCCGCAGGTGACCGCGTCGATGTTGATGGCGGTGGTCGCGCGGGCGGTGGGCGCGGACAACCTTCAGTGGAGCGGCAGCGGTCTGAAGGACACCACGCGGCTGGCCTCGAGTCCGGCGTCGATGTGGCACAGCGTGCTCGGCAGCAACAGCCGCGAGCTGCAGCCGTTGATCAAGTACCTGGCGTCGGAGCTGGCAGCGTTCGCCGATCGTCTCGAAGATCCGGCCGCGGTCCGCGAGCTGTTCGACGAAGCCAACCGCGCCAAGCAGTCTTGTAAGTAGAATCAGCGGATGAACAAAGTGCTGGCCTCCGCCGATGAGGCGGTCGCCGTCATTCCCGATGGCGCCACGATCATGATGGGCGGCTTCGGGCTGTGCGGCATTCCCGAGCATCTGATCGCGGCGCTGCACAGGCGCGGCACGAAGAACCTGACGATCGTCAGCAACAACGCGGGCGTCGATGATTACGGCGTCGGCCCGCTGCTGCGCGCCCGTCAGGTCCGCAAGATGATCTCGACCTACGTCGGCGAGAACAAGGAATTCGAGCGGCAGTTCCTGCAGAAAGAAATCGAAGTGGAGCTCGTGCCGCAGGGCACGTTCTCGGAGCGGATGCGCGCGGCGGGCGCGGGCATTGGCGGGTTCTTCACGCCGACCGGCGCGGGCACGGTGATCGCCGAAGGCAAGGAGAGCCGCGTCATCAACGGACGCACCTATATTCTCGAGGCGCCGCTGCACGCGGACTTCGCGTTCGTGAAGGCGTGGCAGGGCGATCGCTCCGGCAATCTGGTGTATCGAAAGACGGCGCGCAACTTCAACCCGGTGATGGCCACCGCGGCGCGTCACACCATCGCGGAAGTCGAGCAGCTCGTCGATGCGGGCGCGCTCGAACCCGACGGCATCCACACGCCCGGCATCTTCGTGAAGCGGCTGATCCAGGGCCCGTCGTACGAAAAGCGCATCGAGAAGAGGACGACTCGCCATGAATAGACGCGATCGCATCGTCAACCGCATCGCGCGCGACTTGCGCGACGGCGACTACGTCAATCTCGGGATCGGCATGCCGACGCTGGTCGCCAATTGCCTGCCGCCGGGGATCGAGATCACGCTGCATTCCGAGAACGGCATGCTTGGTGTGGGACCGTATCCGACCGAAGCGGAGATCGATCCCGATCTCATCAACGCCGGCAAGGAAACCGTGACCGAGCTGCCGGGCACGTCGTATTTCAGCAGTGCTGATTCGTTTGCGATGGTGCGCGGCGGCCACATCGACGTCACCGTGCTCGGCGCGCTCGAAGTCGACGCGGAAGGGAATCTCGCCAACTGGATGATCCCCGGAAAGATGGTGAAGGGCATGGGCGGCGCAATGGACCTGGTGGCCGGCGCCAAGCGCGTCGTGATCGCGATGGAGCACACCACGAAAGACGGCGGACACAAGATCCTGCCGAAGTGCACGCTGCCGCTGACCGGCATGAAAGTCGTCAGCCAGATCGTCACCGAGCTGGCGGTGATCGACGTGACGCCGGACGGGCTGCTGTTGAGGGAGATTGCCTCGGACACGACGCTCGATGCGGTGGTCAAGGCGACCGGCGCGGCGCTGACCGTCGCCGAGCCGCTCGGAACCTTCTAATCCCGGCCTTCGTCCCGTAGAAGAAGGTGACATGCCGATGCGCAAAGCTTTCCTGCTGATCGCCGCCGCCGGTCTGCTCGTTGACGCCCGCGTTTTCGCTCAAAGCCAGGACATCACCACGTATCGCCTCACCGGGACGCGCATCGCGCTCGGGCAGGACATCCGCATCGAGCGCGACGAGGAAGTCACCGACGGCGCCGTCGTCGTCGCCGGCAACCTGGAAGTGGCGGGCCGCGTTCGCGACGGCGTCGTGGTCGTCGGCGGCAACCTGCACCTGGCATCGACGGCGGATGTCCGCGGCGACGTGGTGCTGGTCGGCGGCACGCTGACGCGCGACGCCGGCGCGCAGCTCACCGGCGGCATCAACTACGTGTCGTTCGGAGACTGGTCGCGACGCAACGTCGGAGGGTTGCCGTCGATTCGATTTGGCGAGGCCGGCCGATGGCTCTACCTCGCCGGGACGCTGGCGCGTGTCTCGGTGCTCGGCGTGTTGATGGTGGGGATGCTGCTCGTGGCGCGCGCGCCGGTCGCGCGGGTCGGCCGCGCCGCTCTCGCCGAGCCGCTGCGCGCGTTCGTAATCGGCTTCGTGGCCGAGATCTTCTTCATGCCGTTCCTGATCGCCGCCTCGATCGGCCTGGCCATCACGATCATCGGCATTCCGTTCGTCGCGATCCTCGTGCCGATCGCGATCGTCATCGCGATCGTTGCGTTCGTGCTCGGCTTCACCGCGCTGGCGTGCCGCATCGGCGAATGGGTCGAGGATCGCCTCGGCTGGCAGCCGGGCAACGCGTTCATCGCGACCGCGATCGGCTTTTTCGTGCTGCTTGGTCCGACGCTGGCCGCGCGCTTTGTGGACGTCGCCGCAGTCAGCGCATGGCCGTTGACCTACGCACTGATCGCAATCGGGCTGACGGTCGAATTCATTGCCTGGACGATTGGTTTAGGAGCCGCGATTACGACGGGTCTTGGCCGCTGGTACACCGTGCCGCCGCCGATCGTCGCGCCGGCGCCGCCAACAGCTACGCAGCCTGCCTAGCCGCAGCCCGTGGCGAAGGCTGGCTTCAGTAACCCGGTTCAAGCCCCGCGCGCACCTGAATCTGCGTGTTCGCGGATCCGACCACCTTACCGGCTTTCTTCAGCCGCAGGACGATTCGGTAGGTGCCGGAAGTCTTGAAGCGATGCTCGACGGTGTAGCGCCGCCTGATCTCGCTCTGGCCGGGTGAGTACGGCTCGCAGTCGCCTTCGGCCGTGGACGTCGTCAAGTCGCCCCATTCCCATTCGACGTTCGGGCAGTAGAAGTCCTCGAAATCGTTCGACCCGCCCTTGACCTCCGCCACCACCACGACGCGGGCCGGTGCAAACGAGATCGACGGTGTCGCCTTGAGTGATAAGCTAGGCTTTTTGTTGCCCTGCTCACGGGCCAGCAGGGCATTTGCCGGGCTGACTAGAAGGATAAGCAGTGCGCTGAACGCCAGGACGAGTGCCTGAACGACGCCTGATTTCAAATACATGGCAGTGTCTTTCAGAACGTCTTTCAGACCAATGTCCCCCTGCAGACGGGCGCCAAAGGAATTCTAACCCAACATGCATGTTTCGTATGAAGTGCCTCGGCTGTCGGTGAGCGGCACGGCCCTGGCCGCGGCCGACGTCGATCTCATCATCATCCCGATTGCTCAGGACTACGCGGCGGCCGTGGCGTCGCGCGACGAGGGCCCGCTTGGTGACGATCTGAAGTCCGCCCTCGAGCGCGGCGAGTTTGGCGCCAAGGCCAACGAGATTTACGTGGCCCGCATGCCGGCCACCGGCTGGACAGCATCGCGAATCGTGTTTGTCGGCGGCGGACCGCGCGCCGAGATCAACGTCGAGCGCGTCCGCCGGATGGCGATCAGCGCCGCCCAGGTCGCGCGGAGCCAGCGGCGCGCGCGCGTCGGCTGGGCCGATGTCGAGCCCGGCGTCATTTCGCCGGCGGCGCGCATTGAAACCGTCGCCGAGTCGTTCGTGCTCGCGAACTTCGATAACGGCATCCACAAGAGCCGCGATGGTCACCAGTTCTTCATCAAGGACGCCGTCATTTTCACGTCCGGCGATGTCGCCGCCGCGGTCACGAACGGCGGCGCCATGGGCGAATCGATCAACGCCGCGCGCGTCTTGATCAACGAGCCTGGCAACTACCTGACGCCGCGCGTGCTGGCCGAAAAGGCCGCCTCGCTGTCTTCGGTGCCCGGCCTCACAGCACAGATTCTCGACGAGAAGCAGATCGAAGCGATGAAGATGGGCCTGCTGCTTGGCGTGGCCCGCGGCAGCATCGAGCCGCCGCGCATTCTGGTTCTGAAGTACTTGCCTGCGGGCGCGCCGGCGAATCAGACGCTCGGTCTCGTCGGAAAAGGCATCACCTTCGACACCGGCGGTTTGTCGCTCAAGCCGGCCGACGGCATGGAACGCATGAAAGACGACATGGCCGGCGGCGCATCCGTCGTCGCGGCGATGCGATCGATCGCGCTGCAGCAGTTGCCGATTCGCGCGATTGCGGTCGTGCCGATGACGGAGAACATGCCGGGCGGCAAGGCCACCAAGCCGGGCGACATCCATACCGGCGCGTCGGGGCTGACCGTGGAGATCAACAACACCGACGCCGAGGGCCGCCTGATCCTGGGCGACGGCCTGTGGTACGCGCGACAGCTTGGCGCAACGCATCTGATCGACGTCGCGACGCTGACCGGCGCGATCGTCGTCGGCCTTGGAAAGATCACCACCGGACTGTTCGGCACACCGCAACCGTGGGTCGACCACATTCGGGTCGCCGCGGATCGGGCGGGCGAGAAGGTGTGGCAGCTGCCGCTGTTCGACGACTATAAGGAACAGCTGAAAAGCGAGATCGCGGACATGCTCAACAGCCCCGGCCGGCCCGCCGGATCGATCACCGCGGCGATGTTCCTCAAGGAATTCGCGGGAACAGGTCCGTGGGCGCATCTCGATATTGCCGGCACGGCGTGGGCGGAAGAGAGCAAGCCGTGGCAGCCGAAGGGCGCGACCGGCGCCATGATTCGCACGTTGATCGAGGTCGCCCGCGGCGGCCTGCCCTGAGTGAGCGGCGGCCGAACGGAGTTCGGCCACGCGAGTCGAAGGGATTTGCTGGATAATTAAGGGGTGCAGCAAGAAGCGCAAACCGTCACGATCGTCCAGCTCGAGCCGGATCAGAAGCCGGCGAAAGACCTCAGCATGATCGACGTCTCGATCGCCGCGTTCGGCCTGACGGGGGTCATCATGGTCGCGGCGCTCGCTGCCGGATTGATTGCCGGCGCGGGCTATATCTGGTACCGGTCCCGTCGCGCCGTCACGCTGATCGAGGCGCGCGGCCACCAGCACAATCTGTTCAGATCGTAATTCCGGAAACTCAGCGCTCGATCGTCGTCACCGCCGCGCCCTTCAGCGACTTGCGGTAGCGAAGCACCGCGGCGTAGAGCGCCTGCGCGATGCGGCCTTTGTAGGCCGCGGTCTTGAGCAGCGACAGCTCTTGCTTGTTGGTGATGAAAGAGATCTCCGCGAGCACGCTCGGCATCGCCGCGCCGATCAACACCACGAACGGCGCCTTCTTCACGCCACGGCTGCGAACATCCTTGTTCGATCGCTTCAGGTTCGCGACCAGCGCATCCTGCACCATGCTTGCCAGGTCGCGCGATTCATCGAGCTTGTTGTTGAGCGTAATCGCCTTGATCAAATCGGGGAGCTGATGCATCTCGCGCTCGGACGCCGAGTTTTCTCGCGCCGCGACGGCTTCGGCTTCCGGCGAAGACGCGAAACTCAGGAAGTAGGTCTCGATGCCCTTCGCGGTGTTGTTGCGGCTCGAGTTCGCGTGAATCGAGAGGAACAGGTCGGCGCTGTTTCGATTCGCGATTGCGGTCCGCTCCTCGAGTGGAACGTAGACGTCGGTCCGCCGCGTCAGCACCACTTCAACGCCGAACTCCTTCTGGAGCAGTTTCTCGAGACGCAGGGCGATATCAAGCGTCAACGCCGCTTCGGTCAAGCCTTTGGCGATCGTTCCCGGATCGCGGCCGCCATGGCCCGGGTCGATCACGATGCGCGAGACGCTCAAACCGAGTTGGCGCGCGATCGAGAAGCCGCCCGCGACGTTCGCCGCTGGGGGCGCGGGTGACGGCGCCGGCGGACCAAGAGCTGGTATCGGCGCCGGTGGCAGCGGCTCGGGCGGGACCGGCGGAGCGATCACTTCTTCTTTGATCTCGACCGGCTTCGATGCCTGCGCGCGCTCCGCGTCGATTACCAGCCGGAACGGGCTGTACAGCGTAAAGACGCTGTACTTCGCGACCTCCTCGAGGTCGAGCACGACTCTGACGGTGTTGTCCGGATGGCGGCCGACGCGGATCTTGTTGATCGCATCGCTGCCGTACGACAGCACCGTGTCCTTCAGCGCCGGTACGACCTCGACGTTCTTCAGATCGAAGAACAGGCGCGATGGGCCGGCCAGGCGTTCCTCGCGATAGGTCACTTCCTTGTCGAGCTCGAGTGTGACCCGCACGGAGTCAGGCATCGCGACGCGCTCGATCGATTTCAGCGTTGCGCGATCGGCTGCGACGGGTGGCGCCGACGGATCAGAGGACGCCGCTGAAACAGGCAGGGCGTACGCCACCAACCCGACGGGTGAACGCGCCGCCAGGAGCGCAACAACGGCAACAGCTGCCGGTTTCGCGGTTGACGTCGCCACAGCGGGCGCCACCATCCCCGGCAACTTCATGAACGCGGCGATCTTCGCGTTCGCCTTCCTGACGAACGTGCTGTTCGGATATTCCTTGACCAGCCAGCGATACGTCTTGAGCGCGCGGTCGCGATCTTCGGCGCGATTGAAGCGCTGATACGCCGCATCGGCCAGGCTCGCCGCCTGCCACAACGCATCGTCCGCGTATCCGCTGGCGGGAAAGCGGCGCACAATGCCTTCGAAGGACGCCATCACCTGAGTGACCTGTGTCATCAAGTCGGCAGGCGGAGTCTTGTCCTTGAAGTCGGTCAACTGAACGCGGACCTTCTCGTCGCGTTCAACAGCGGCGACGTAGCGCGCTCGCGCGGTCTGCGCTTCCGCCGTGGCTGCAGACACCGGTAGCCACACGGCGAGGGCCGTCAGAATCGCGAACGCGTGCGCCCTACCGAAGCTGCGCATCCACCTCCTCGAAGTACTCGCGTCCGACGAGCACCTCGCGCGGTTTACCGCCGGTCGCGGCGGACACCAGTCCCTCCGCTTCCATCATGTCGACGAGCCGGGCGGCGCGGCTGAAACCAATTCGCATCTTGCGCTGCAGATACGAAATTGACGCCTGACCGGTCTGCACGACAATGCGGGCCGCCTCGTCGTAGAGCTCGTCCTTCTCGAATTCGAGACCCTCGGGGCCGCCCTTCTTTTCTTCCTCGGTGATCGTCTCGTCGTAAACGGGCTTGCCTTGCTTGCGCAGGAAGCTCGCGAGGCGCGCCGACTCCTGCTCCGAAATGTACGGCCCGTGCAGACGGATGTGACGCGATGAAGCCGGCGGCAGGAACAGCATGTCGCCTTTGCCGAGCAATTGCTCCGCTCCGTTGCTGTCGAGAATCGTGCGCGAGTCGATCTTCGACGACACGCGGAACGAAATGCGCGACGGCAGGTTGGCCTTGATCAAGCCGGTGATGACGTCGACCGACGGGCGCTGCGTCGCCAGAATCAGGTGAATGCCGACCGCGCGCGCCATTTGTGCGAGGCGGCAGATCGATTCTTCCACTTCGTTGCCGGCCACCATCATCAGGTCGGCCAATTCGTCGACCACGACGACGATGAAGGGCAGCGGCCGTGTCGGTTCGCCTTCCTTCGGCGTTTCGCCGGACTCGATCATCGCGCGGACGTTGCGATTGAACTGTTCGATGTTGCGCACGCCGTACGCGGCCAGCGTCTTGTAGCGCTCTTCCATCTCGCGCACCGCCCAGCGCAGCGCATTGGCGGCCTTCTTCGGCTCCACGACGACCGGCGTCATCAAGTGCGGAATGTCTTCATACATTCCCAGCTCGAGGCGCTTGGGGTCGACCATGATCATCCGCACATCGTCCGGTGTCGCGCGGTAGAGGATGCCGGTGAGCATGGCGTTCAAGCCGACCGATTTGCCGGTGCCGGTCGAACCCGCGATCAACAAGTGCGGCATCGTGGCGAGATCGGCCATGTATGGCTCGCCGTGGATCGTCTTGCCGAGCGCGAACGTCAGCTTCGACGTCGAGCGCGTGTACGAATCGGATTCGAGCAGCTCGCGCAGCGAAATCGCTTCGCGATTCGGATTCGGAATCTGGATGCCGACCGTCGCCTTGCCGGGGATGCGATCGATCAGGATCGATTCGGCCTGCATCGCGAGGCAGAGATCGTCAGCGAGGCCGGTGACTTTCGAATACTTCACGCCCGCATCCGGCTTCAGCTCGAAGGTCGTGACCACCGGACCGGGATGAATCTGCACGACCGAGCCGTCGACCGAGAACTCGCGGCACTTTTCCTCGAGCAGCCGCGCCGCATCCATCAGTTCGCGCTCGTCGATCTTGCTCTCGGGCTTCGAGGGATCGAGCAACGAGGTCGGCGGCAACGAGTAGGAGCCAAGCCGGCGTTCGACACGTTCCGGTTCGGGCAGCGGCAGCGGCGCGCTGACCGGCGTCCTCGCGACCGCCTTCTTCTGCACGACGGGCGGGGCGGCGGCGGCCGGGGCGGGCATCGGATCTTCACGGCGCGAAGCGGTCTTTTCCCGCGCCGCCACGGGCACTTCGATCCTTTCGGGTTTCTCGATCTTCGCGGTTTTCTTTTCGGGCTTGGCGATGACGGCCGGCGTGTCCTTCTTGCCGTACTTCACCATCACCTCGCGGCGCTGCTGCGCCTTGCGCCGCTCCTCGCGCCACTGCTTGAACGCCGCGATGCCCTGCGACCAGACGCCGCCGAGGCCGGCGAAGATCGCGCTGAACAACCGCCCGAACGAGAACTGCGTCGCGAGAATCACGGCGGCGACCATTAACGCGAGGATCACGATCACCGAGCCGGTGCGGCTCAAGTACTCGGACATGAAACCGCCGAGCCATTCGCCGAGATACCCGCCGGCGCGGAACGCGCGCGGCCCGAAATCAACGCGGCCGAGCGTCAGGCCGAGGAACGCGCTGCCGCAGGCGAACAGCATCGCGGCGCCGACGAACTTCGTGTAGACGGCGTCGATCTTCCGGCACCAGAAGTAATGCCAGCCGGCGACGGCGATCGTCGCGGGGATCAGATACGAGGCGTAGCCGAGCACCTGGTAGGACAGCTCGCTGAGGAACGCGCCGACGCGGCCCGCGAAATTGGCGGGCACGTCGTGCGTCCCGGAGCTGAAGAACCACACCGGATCGTTTGGATCGTAGGTCGCCAGCGCGATCAGCCAGATCAGCGCCGCGGCGAAGAGGGCCACGCCAACGACTTCGCTGACGCGCCGTGACAGGGCAGAACCGGAAGCAGCCACGTTAGCTCCTTAAATCTCCATCACTACGGGCAGCACCATCGGGCGCCGCCCGGTCCGCCTCTTCAGGAATTTCCGCAGCTCGACGCGGATGCGCTCCTTCATCAATCCCGGATCGCCGCGTTCTTCGACGCTGCATTCATCGATCGCCGTCGCGACGACCACCGCGCCTTCGGCCAGCACATCGGCGGTGCCTTCGTCGCTGACGAAACCGCGCGCCACGAGCTCAGGCACGCCCTCGATGATGCCGCTGCGCGCGTTGATCGCCACGACCGGCACGATCAGTCCGTCGGTCGAGATGTGCCGGCGATCGCGCAGCACTTCGTCGTTGACCTCGCCGACGCGGGTGCCGTCGATCAGCACCTTGCCGACGGTGGTCTTCCCGGCGATCCGTCCGCCTTCGGCGTCGAATCGCATCACGTCGCCGTCTTCGGCGGTGATCACCGACACCGGAGTGGGCAGCCCCCGCGTCACGAATTTGGCAACCCGCGCGTGCCGGGCCAGTTGCCGGTACTCGCCGTGGATCGGGACGAAATACTTGGGCCGCACCAGCGACAGCACCAGCTTCAGTTCCTCTTCGGAACCGTGGCCGGACACGTGCACGTGCTTCTGCGATTCGGTCACGATGTCGACGCCGCGCCGCGAGAGGTGATTCATCACCCGGCCGATCGCCTTCTCGTTGCCGGGGATGGCGCGCGCCGATATCACGACGCGATCGCCTTCCTTGAGCTGCACGTGGCGGTGATCGTCGATCGCAATGCGCGACAGCGCCGCGTTCGCCTCGCCCTGTGAGCCGGTGGCGAGACAGACCACGTCCTGGACCGGAAAAAACTGGACGTCCGAGTCTTTGATCACCACGCCGGTGGGGAGGTGGAGAAACCCGAGCTCCTGCGCGATGCGCGAGTTCTCGATCATGCCGCGGCCGACGAACGCGACCTTGCGATCGAACTGCGCCGCCAGATCGACAACGATCTGCAGACGGTACAGGCTCGACGAGAACGTGGCGACAACGATTTTGCCCTCGGTACTCGTGAAGATCTCTTCGAACGCATCTTCAACGTCAGCTTCCGATCCCGTGTAGCCGCGGCGATCGATGTTGGTGCTGTCGCAGAACATGGCCAGCACGCCTTCGGAGCCGAGCTGCGCGAAGCGATGGAGATCGAACGGCTGGCCGTCGAGCGGTGTCTGATCGACCTTGAAGTCGCCGGTGTGCAGCAGGACGCCTTGCGGCGTGCGGACGACGACCGCGACGCAGTCCGGCATGCTGTGCGTGACCCGCACGAACTCGAGCGTGAACGGCCCGATCGTGATCGACAAGCCCGGTGTGACTTCGACCGTTTTCGGCTCGAGCGCGTGCTCGTCGAGCTTGTTGGCGACAAACGCCAGCGTCAGCGCGGTGCCGTAGACCGCGCCCTCGAGATGCGGCAGCACGTACGGCACGCCGCCGATGTGATCTTCGTGCGCGTGCGTCAGCACGAGGGCCTTGAGCTGTCCTTTGCGATTTTCAAGGTAGGCGAGATCGGGGACGATCAGATCGACGCCCGGCAAATCCATCTCCGGGAACATCGCGCCGGCGTCAATGACGATAGTCGTGTCCTGACACGAGATCGCCATCATGTTGAGGCCGAACTCGCCCAGGCCGCCAAGCGGCACGACATCGACTGGTGGCACACCGGCCGACACCGGTTGCGCCGCGAACACACTCATGCGATATCCCAGCCGAACGCAGCGTCAATGGTGCACGCGCGTTCAGGGAATCCACCTTCGCGCGGACGCTACGGTGGACAAGCTGACGGCCTCTGACCCGGGAGGGTCCGGAAGGTCGCCGTTCAGGCAGCTGGGAGCGCCTGTAAAAACGGGCGGGTTTCGCCGGAAACTATAGCACAGCTTCACCTTACGGGCGCGAAAAGGCTGCCGCCAGCGCGGCCATTTCGGCCAGATCAAGCGTCTCGGGACGCCGTTGCGGGTCGATGCCGGCGCTCTTTAACACTACGTTTGGCGCCAGCCCCCGATCGTAGCCGAACGGTTTCAGGGCGTTGGCGATCGTCTTCCGGCGCTGGGTGAACATGGTCCGGACCATTCGAACGAACAGGTCCTGATCGGCGATTGCGACCTTCGGAGGCCGAAAGGCGAGCCGGACGACCGCAGAATAGACCTTCGGTGGCGGCCGGAACGCCCCGGGCGGCAGGGATAACACCCGCGTCACGTCGGCAGTCAGCCCGGTCAGGACGGTCAGCACCCCGTAGTCTCCGGTGCCGACCTTCGCGACCAGCCGATCGGCGACCTCCTTCTGCAGCATCAGCATCGCATCGCGAACGCCGCCCGTCTTCGCCGCCAGGTCGAGCAGCGTGAACAGGATGGGCGAGGAGATGTTGTAGGGGAGGTTGCCGACAACGCGGAACTGACTGCCGGGACCGGGCGCCGCACCGAGCCACCCGGTGATGATTGGCACGAGATCCACCGCCAGGACATCACTCGTCACCACGGTGACGTTCGGCAGTGCAGCGGCTTCGAGATCAGCAGCCAGATCGCGATCGACTTCGATGGCCAGCAGCCGCTTCGCCTGTGCCGCCAGCGGCCGCGTGATCGCTCCGCGGCCCGGCCCGATCTCGAGGATCGAATCCTCCGGCGAGACGGCGACGGCGGCGGCCAGCTTGTTGACCCACGCGCTCTCGAGGAAGTGCTGCGCGAATCGTTTACGCGCTCTCATCGCTGCCGGCTTCGTCAAAATGCTCGCGCCGCCAGATCGCTTCGACGACGTCGATTTCCTCTTCGGTCATTCCGAAATAGTGGCCAAGCTCATGGATGAGCGTTTCTCCGATCGCATCGAAGACATCGTCTTCGCTGCCATCGCCGTCTTCCTCGATCGGATTTTGAAACAGCAGGATCCGATCCGGCAGCTGGTTGCCGTGATCCCAGTGACGTTCCGTCAGCGGGGTGCCGTGGTAGAGACCGAGCAACGTACCGCCTTCCTCGACTTCCATTTCGTCGAGCAATTCATCCGACGGCTCGTCTTCGACGATGAAACCGACGTTGCGGATGTGGCGCGCAAACCGATCGGGGATGGAATCGATCGCTTCTTCGACCAGCTCGCGGAATCGCTCCCGGGTCACTTTTTGGCGACCTTCCGCGCGACTTTCTTCACGACCTTCTTGACGGCCTTCTTCGCCGCCTTTGCCACCGACGCCCTGCCGACCGGCTTCGTCGTGAAGCCGAGCCGATAGAAATCGCAGTCGGGTCTAACGTTGCACCTGGGGCAAAGCGGCTTCGGCTTGCAGATGCGGCGCCCGTGAAGGATCAGCGCGTCCGACGCGCGCGTCCAGCGTTCCGGCGGCAGCATCTCGCACAGTTGCGCTTCGACCTTGACGGGATCGTCGTTCTTCACGAGACCGATTCGATTCGCGACGCGCAGCACGTGACGATCGACCGGGAGGCCCGGCACACCGAGCGCATGACCGAGGACGACGTTGGCGGTCTTTCGTCCGACGCCGGGAAGCTTCGTCAATGCCTCCATAGCGGCGGGCACCTGTCCGCCGTGCTCGTCGACGAGCATGTTCGCCATGCCGATCAACGACTTCGATTTCTGCCTGAAGAATCCGGTCGAGAGAATCATCTTCTCGAGGTCGGGCGTCTTCGCCGCGGCAAGGGCCGGCGCGTCCGGATATTTCGCGAACAGCGCCGGCGTGACCATGTTGACGCGCGCGTCGGTCGATTGCGCCGACAGGATCGTGGCGACGAGCAGCTCGAAGGCGTTGCCATGAACGAGCTCCGTGTCGGCATTGGGATGATGCCGATCGAGCGTGTCGAAAATTCGCGTGACGGCTGCCGGGGGCTTCAGTGAATCGGTCCTTTTCCGGGAGGCGCGGGCTGCGGCGGTTGATGCGACTCCGAGAAGATGCGCATGTTCTCCTGCAGCGCCGCGATCAGCGTCGGCACGAACTGCACCGGCAACACCAGCCGCGCGCGAATCGGCGCGCGCACGATGTGTTCGGCTTCGGCGTCGCGGATTTCCTTTTCGGACAGCGGCATCACCTCACAGAAGGTGAGCGTGAAGTCGAATGGCGTGTGGTTGACCGCGCAGAAGTTGGCGTAGGTCCGCGGATCGTTGCCGCCGTCCTCGGGGACGATGGTGAAGTTAATCTGTTTCCGGTCGGTCATATATTTCTGCCTGACCGACCACTCTAACTCAGTACTTGCGCATTACCCCCACGACAACGCCCTGGATCTGGATGCCGTCGGGCTCGACGTAAATCGGCTGCATGGCCGGATTCGCGGGCTGCAGCCGGATGCGATTGCTTTCCTTGTAGAACTTCTTCAGCGTCGCGTCCTGGCCGTCGACGAGCGCGATCACCATTTCGCCGTTGTCCGCCGTCTTCCGATCTTCGACGATGACCCAGTCGCCGTCGCGAATCTGTTCGTCGATCATCGATTCGCCCTTGACGCGCAGCACGTAGGTGTCGCGCTTGCCGGTGACGAGTGAGTCCGGCACGCTGATGGTCTCGTTGCCGGTGACCGCCTCGATCGGCATGCCGGCAGCGACGTAGCCGAGCATCGGCAGCTCGATGGCCCGCCCGCCGGAGCGGCTGGGCAGCAGCTCCACCGAGCGGCTGCGATTCCACGCGCGGCGGATGAATCCCTTTTCCTGCAGGTTGGTGAGATGCTTGTGAACCGTCGCCAGCGACGACAAGCTGAAGCGTTCGCCGATTTCCTCGAGGCTCGGCGCATAGCCGTGCTGCGCAATGAACTCGTTGAGGTAGTCGAGAATCTCGCGTTGCCGCTTGGTCAGTGGTTGCATAGGCTTCCTGTTGGCCTGATCGCCTGTTGGCCTGTTTACCGTTTCTTCGCCCTGAAGATAGAGCGTAAACGAACAAAAGACGAAAATCAAGAATGCCGCTTAACCATCGCGTCCCGGGCCGGTCTAATAGGCATGGCACATGAGTCAGCGCTCAACCTGCCATGGATGGTGGCGACGGTGACGTCGTTCGATTCCGCTGAGGGCAAGCCTTGGTCGGAGCTCGACGATTCGGCCCTGGTCGCTGAAGCGGCGGCGGGCCGTCGCGAGGCGTTCGACGTGATCGTCGAGCGGCACCGGCGTGCGGTCTATCAGGTCTGCTATCGCTTCGTGCACAACCACGAGGACGCCAGCGATCTCGCGCAGGATGCGTTCGTGCGCGCATGGCGAGGGCTCAGGAACTTCCGAGGGCAGTCGGCGCTCTCGACGTGGCTCTATCGCATTGCCGTGAACGTCTGTCTGAATCGCGTCACCGCGAAGACGCCGCTGACCGAGCCGATCGAGTCGACGGAACACTTCGAGGACGTCCGCATCGAGGGCGCGCAGCGTGCGATGATTCGGGAAGAGCGCGCGGTGGCCGTCCGCAAGGCGATTGCGCACCTGCCGAAGAAGCAGCGCGCGACGTTGATCCTGCGGACGTATCACGACATGTCGCACCAGCAGATTGCCGACGTGCTGGGCAGCTCCGTAGGCGCGGTGAAGGCCAATTTCTTCCACGCCCTTGCGAATTTGAAAAAGATCCTGGGATCGGAACCATGACGCACCTGACACCGGATGAATTGATCGACGCGATGGAAGGGGTCCTTGCCGCCGATCGCCAGGCGCACCTCGCCACGTGCGAGGAGTGCCGGCGTCAGGTCGAGGAGCTCGCCAGCGTGTTGCACGATGCGAAGCGGGTGAGCGTGCCCGAACCGTCGCCGCTGTTCTGGCCGCACTTCTCGGAGCGCGTGCGCGTCGCGATCGATCAGGACGCCGCCGCGGGCACGAACTGGCCGGCGTGGCTGCGCTGGCAGGTGCTCCTGCCGCTCGGCGCGATGGCGATGCTCATCCTCGGCTTGATGATGACGATCCCGATCGACAACGATGTGCGCGACGCCGGCCAGCTTACGGAATCGGCGCCGCACCAGGCCGAAAGCGAGAGCTGGGGCGCGGTCGCCGATCTCGTGGGACAGCTGGACGTGGAAACCGCGAGCGCCGCCGGCGTGATCGAGCCCGGCGTCGCGGAGCTGGCCGTGCTGGAATTGACGGCGGAAGAGCAGCAGGAATTGACGCGGCTGCTCCAGGCAGAATTGACGCGAGCCAAATCATGAGACGCATCCCCGTGATTGCAGTGTTTGCTTTCGCACTCGGCGTGACGGTGGCGTTGCCGGCGAATGCACAGGAGCCCCAAAATCCGCCGCCGCAAGGCGGTGGTCCGTTGCCTGGTCTCGACAACGGCGACATGCGGCCCGGCGAAATCCAGCGGCTGTTCGACGCGTATCTCGTGATGGAAGCACAGCAGGCGCTGCAGCTGAGCGATCAGCAGTATCCGCAGTTTCTCACCCGGGTGCGCACGCTCCAGGAAACGCGGCGCCGCACGCAGCAGGAACGGAACCAGTTGATGGCGCAATTGCAGCGCGTCACCAATCCCCGCCTGCCGAAGCCGGTCGATGAATCGGAGATCAAGTCGCGGCTGACGGCGCTGGCGGAGCTCGAGGCGCGCACCGCGGCCGAGATGCGCAGGGCCTACAACGGCATCGACGAAGTGCTCGACGTCCGGCAGCAGGCGCGCTTCCGCGTGTTCGAGGAGCAGATCGAACGGCGCAAGATCGAGCTGCTGATGCGCGCGCGCCAGCAGAACCGTCCCAATCAGCAGGGACCAAATGCAAACCCGCCGGTCAGACGACCTCCCGGGCCGTAGCCTGCTGCTAGAATGAAGGCATGCGCGGGCTGATCGTTGCTACGCTCGTCTTCGGCTCCATGAGCTCGGACGTCCTGACGCCGCAGCTCGCGGACGCCTTCGAGAAGAAGATCGTCCTCGTCCAGAATCACGCGAGCGCGAACTCGGGCAAGCCGCGCTCGACCGCGTTCACCCAGGTCGAAACCAACTCGTATCTGAAATACAAAGCCGGCGACCTGCTGCCGGCCGGCCTGACGCAGCCGGAGCTGACCATCATCGGCGCCGGCAAAGTCTCCGGCCGCGCCATCGTCGATCTCGATATCGTCCGCCAGAAGCAGAGCAGCGGCGGCTGGCTCGATCCCACGAGTTACCTGACCGGCAAGCTTCCAGTCACTGCGTCGGGGAAGATCGTGACGTGGGACGGCAAGGGCAAGTTCGAGCTGGAACGCGCGGAAGTCAGCGGCGTGCCGATCCCGAAGTCGTTCCTCGCGCAGATGGTCAACTTCTTCACGCGCACGGCTGACAATCCGAAGGGCTCGTCGATCGACGACACCTTCGTGCTGCCCGCCGAGATCCGCCGAATCGATGTAGACGCCAGTCGCTGGACCGTGCATCAATAATCGGATGCCGGAAGACCTGTCCCCCGTAGCTTCAGCGAAGGGGGACGTCCTTCAGATGCCTTTGCAGTATCTGAAAGGCGTCGGCCCTCGCAAGGCCGCCGATCTCACGAAAGCCGGGCTCAACACCGTCGAAGATTTGCTGTTCCGTTTTCCTCGCCGCTACGAGGATCGCAGCCGCATGCAGACCATCATCTCGCTGCGGCCGGGAATGACGGCGGCCGTATCGGGCACGGTCCTCAACGCAGGCCTTGCGCACACGCGCCGCCCGGGGTTCCGCCTGTTCTCCGCGCTCGTCCAGGATGCGAGCGGACAGATTCAGGCGGTGTGGCCCAATCAGGCATTCCTCAAGGACGTCATCAAGTCGCAACAGCGGATCGTGTTGTTCGGCAAAGTGGAGATCTGGGGATCGCGCGGGCTTCAGATCACCGATCCGGAATTTGAGATCGTCAAAGAACGGGAGCCGGGAACCGGGAGCGGGGAGCCGGAAGAACAGCTCCACACAGGACGAATTGTTCCAGTGTACGAGCGCACGGGCAGTGTCACGACCAACATGCAGCGTCGCTTTGTCTGGCAGGCGCTGAATCAGCTGCCGGATGACGGCTTCGATCCGTTGCCCGATGACATTCTCAAACGGGAGAACTGGCCGTCACGTAAAGCCGCGTTGTGGGCGACGCATTTCCCGACCGAACAGACCAGCGTCGATCAGCTGAACGCGTTCATGACGCCGGCACAGCGGCGTCTCGTGTTCGAGGATTTCTTCGTCTTCCAGACGGGGCTCGCGCTGCGGCGGCATGAGCACGCGCAGGTCGGAAAGTCGCTGGTGTCGAAGGTCGACGATCGGATTCGCCAATCGGCGCGTGCCGTGTTGCCATTCAAGCTGACAGAAGGCCAGCGCGAAGCCCTCGCCGATATCGTCGCCGACATGCAGCGCACGTGGCCCATGCAGCGACTGTTGCAGGGCGATGTCGGCGCCGGCAAGACGATCGTCGCGCTGCTTGCCGCGATCGTCGCGATCGAGAACGGCTACCAGGTCGCCTTCATGGCGCCGACGGAGATCCTCGCCGAGCAGCACTACCGGACCATCGTCAAGACACTGGACCTGTCTCGCCGCAGCGGAGCGAAGGCGGATGGAAAACCGTATCGCGTCGCGTTGCTGAGCGGACGGGTCACCGCCGCAACACGCCGCGATTTGCTGCCGGCGATCGAGCGCGGCGAGATCAATCTTGTCGTCGGCACGCAGGCCTTGATCCAGCAGCACGTCAAGTTCAAGGCGCTGGCGCTGGCGGTGATCGACGAGCAGCATCGCTTCGGCGTCCTGCAACGCGGCACGCTCGCCGCCAAGGGATCGAATCCGGACGTCCTCGTCATGACCGCGACGCCGATTCCGCGCACGCTGGCGCTCACCGAGTGCGGCGACATGGAAGTCTCGGTGATTCGCGGCCTGCCGCCGGGCCGCCAGCCGATCAGGACGATGGTCAAGGCGGATTCGCGTCGCGACGAGGTCTACGCGATGATCCGCGACGAAGTGAAGCGCGGCCGGCAGGTCTACGTAATCTATCCGCTCGTCGAAGAATCCGAGAAGATCGATCTCAAGGCAGCCACGGCGATGTGCGAGCAGATCACGCGCGTGTTTCCTGAATTCGCGGTCGCGTTGCTGCACGGCCGCATGAAAGGCGACGAGAAGGAATCGGTGATGCACCGGTTCGTCGCCGGACAGCTGCACATCCTGGTCTCGACGACCGTCGTGGAAGTCGGCGTCGACGTGCCCAACGCGACGTTGATGGTCGTCGAGCATGCCGAGCGATTCGGCTTGTCGCAGCTGCATCAGCTGCGCGGCCGCATCGGCCGCGGCCAGCATCAATCCACCTGTGTGCTGTTGTACCAGGCGCCATGGTCGGACGATGCGCGCGAACGATTGAAGGCGATGGCGGAGACCAGCGACGGCTTCGTAATCGCCGAGCGGGATCTGCAGCTGCGCGGGCCGGGCGATTTTTTCGGCACCCGCCAGTCGGGATTGCCCACGCTCCGCGCGGGCGACTTGATGCGCGACGGCGATCTCCTGGAACGCGCCTTCGAAGAAGCACGCACGCGCGTCGAGGCGGGCACGCTGAGTCCCGGGTTGCAGGCCTACGTGAAGAGCGTGTGGCAACGGCAATTCGGCCTCATCACGGTCGGCTGACATGCGGATCATTGCCGGCACTCACAAGGGACGACACCTCAAGGCCCCGAGGTGGGAGGGGATCCGTCCGACGTCCGACAAGCTGCGCGAGACGCTGTTCAACATCCTGCAGATGCGGATCGAAGGCGCGCGCGTGCTCGATGCGTTTTCTGGAACCGGCGCGGTGGCGCTCGAAGCCTTGAGCCGCGGCGCGGTGTCGGCGACGTGTCTCGACAACGATCGACGCGCCGCCGGGCTGATCGCCGAGAACGCCGCGCTCTGTGGCGAGTCGGATCGCTGTGTTATCATCCGCGACGTTGCGTCGCGGGCGTTGAAGAAGCCACTGCCCGGCGGTCCATTCGAAATCGTGGTGCTCGATCCGCCGTACGATTACCCGAACCTGGGTGAGGCGGTCGAAGACGCCGCTGGGCAGCGCGCCGCCAACGGGCTCGTCGTGCTCGAGCACGCGTCGCGCGTCGCGCCGCCGCAGCCGGCCGGGCTCTCACTGACGCGGACCGTCACCTCGGGCGACAGCGCGCTGACTTTCTACTCATGAGCACACCGAAGCGCGTCGCCATCTATCCCGGATCGTTCGACCCGCTGACCAGCGGCCACGTCGACATCATCGAGCGCGGCTCGCGCATTTTCGATTCGATCATCGTCGCCATCCTGGTCAATGTCGAAAAGGCGCCGCTCTTCAGCGAGAGCGAGCGGGTGGCGATCATCCGCGAGGTCTTCAAGGACAAGCCGAACGTCCAGGTCGAAACCTTCAACGGGCTGCTGGTCGACTACGCCAAACGCAAACAGGCGCACGTCATCGTCCGCGGATTGCGGGCGGTCTCGGACTTCGAGTACGAATTCCAGATGGCGCTGATGAACCGGCATCTCGACCCGAGCCTCGAAACGGTGTTCATGATGCCGGCGGAGCAGTACACTTACATCAGCTCCCGGTTAATCAAGGAAGTCTTCACCCTCGGCGGCGAGGTCACGGGGCTGGTGCCGCCGCTCGTGGAAGAGCGCCTTCGCGATAAGGCAAAAGGCAGAAGGCAGAAGGCACAATGAGCTCGTTTGCATCGCGCATGAGCCGTGTGGTGGCGTCGCCGACCCTCAAGGTGGCGGCGGAAGCGGATCGTCTGCGCCGCTCCGGCGTCGACGTCGTCGATCTCGGCGCCGGTGAGCCGGACTTCGCCACGCCGGAACATGTCAAGGACGCCGCCCACAAGGCGCTCGACGCGAACTTCACCAAGTACACGCCGTCGGCCGGCGTCATGGAGCTCCGCGACGCGGTCGCGCAGCGCTACAAGATCGACTACGGCGTCGAGTTCAAGCCCGAGGAAGTGATCATCACCGCCGGCGCCAAGCAGGCGCTCTACAACACGGCGATGGCGCTGTTCGATCCGGGCGATGAAGTGATCACGACCGGGCCGTTCTGGCCGAGCATCGGCGATCAGATCAAGCTCGCGGACGCGAAGCCCGTCATCGTGCAGACGCACATGGAAGACGGCTTCACCATTCATGCGGCGCCGCTGATCGATGCGATCACGCCGCGCACGAAGGCGATCCTCGTCAATTCGCCGTGCAATCCGACCGGCGCGCTGATGTCCGAAGCGGAAATGGCGAAGATCGCGGACGCGGCCAGCGCCCGCGGCCTCTGGGTGATCGTGGACTTCACGTACGAAAAGCTGATCTATGAGCCCGTCAAGCACAATCTGATCAAGGTCCTGTTCGAGCGGATGCGCGACAAGACCGTCGTATGCAGCGCCACGTCGAAGGCCTACGCCATGACCGGGTGGCGCTGCGGCTGGGCGATCGCGCCGAAGGATGTGATCACCCAGTGCAACGTGATCCAGGGCCACTCGACGTCGAACATCAATTCGATCACGCAGAAGGCGGCGATTGCCGCGCTGACCGGGCCGCAGGACGGCGTGACGACGATGTTGAATGAATACCGCAGGCGCCGTGATGCGGTTCACGCCTGGTTGACGGCGGATCCGCGTATCGTCTGCATCAAGCCGGGCGGCGCGTTCTACCTGTTCCCGTACATCGCGGATCTGCTGTCGCCGTCAGGCATCAAGAGCAGCGGCGAATTCGCCGAGGCGCTGCTGAAGGAAGTCGCCGTTGCGGTGACACCGGGCGAAGGCTTCAATGCGCCGGGATTCTTCCGCCTGTCGTACGCCACGTCGATCGAGCGCCTCAAGGAAGGCTGCGATCGGATCACGACGTTCGTGCAGAAGCTGGAGTCGTCGGGCAAACTGACCGCCGCGCGATAGTTGTTATCTGAGCCGTCCATGCCCTCTGTGGCGTTTGTGGATCTCTTGCGATCTCAACGGCCCGCGTTACAATTCCCGCATGCAGCCGCTCGCTGATGACACGCCGCTCGATATCGAGGCCCGACAAATCGAGGGCTGGCGTCGGCTGTCCAGTACGGACAAACTCGCTCTCATTGCGTCACTCTCCCGCGCGATCCGCGAACTGACGCTGGCCGGAATCCGCGCCCGCCATCCTGGCGCCTCGCCGCGCGAACAGTTTCTGCGTCTGGCCATGCTGACGCTGGGCCCCGAGCTCGCCCGCTCGGCGTATCCCGAAATCGATCGTTTCGGCCTGACATGATAGCCGGTGACGCGATCAGCGTCGCCGTGCGGCTGGGAGCCATCCTCGATCGTCTGAACGTGCCCTACACGATCGGTGGTTCCATCGCGGCGTCAGTCGCCGGTGAGCCCCGCGCCACGATCGACATCGACATCGTCGCCGCGCTGCGGCACGCCGAGGTGACGCCGTTGCTGGCGGCCCTGGGCGGCGATTTCTATGTCGCCGAGGACGCGCTCCACCGGGCCATCGATCGCCTGGGGACCGCCAACCTGATCGATCAGGCGACCGGCATCAAGGTCGACGTCTTCATTGCCGGCGGCACGCCGCTCGATGACCAGCAGCTCGCGCGCCGGCAGCGAATCGAGGTCCGGCCGGGACAGGCCATTTATGTGCACCCTCCGGAAGACATCCTGCTGCAGAAGCTGCGATGGTTCCGCAAGGGTGGAGGAGTCTCCGATCGCCAGTGGCGCGACGTCATCGGAATCATTCGCACGCAGGGCGCCGCCCTCGATCGCGCCTACCTGGCCGCGAACGCGCCAGCGCTGGATGTGACGGCGCTGCTCGAGCGGGCGTTGCGGGATGCGGACGGCCGTCAACCTGACTAGCGATTCCCCACGAGGACAACGTGCGTCAGATCGCGCGACGGATCCGGCCAGAGCAGCGTCCGGACGCGGATGCCCGCTTCGTTGAAGTAGCGCAGCTCACCGAGACGATTCACCGTGAGGCCGCGCTCCCGTTCCAGCCGGTCCATCGTGTCCGTGGGCACCACCATCAAGGCCCGCTTCGGTTGCGACAGGAAATCGCGCACTTGATCGTCGGTGACGAGATCGGTCGTCTTGATCCCCGCATAGAAGACCAGATTGCGCACGAACACGCCCATCGTCCCGACCGCTTCATTGTTCTGGCGATGCTGTTGAATCAGCCGCGCCATCTGGCGGACGGTGTCGTCGCCGCCGCTCGACAGCGCGCCGTACTGCACCGCCGGCAGCGCCACCGCAGACGCCAGCGCGATCACGACCGGCGCGCTGCGCCAGTTGTTCGTGATCGCGACGACGATCACCAGGGCACCCATCACGGCGATCGCGTAGGCGGCGATCGTCGTGTAGGCGGACTGCACGTTGATGAGCAGCGGCTGCGCCCGATACAGCAGCACCGCCAGCGTCACAAAGAAGACGCCGCTAAGGAGCGACCCGGCGATCACCGGCACGGCGCGGCGCGGCATTGACCGCACGCCGTCGAGCCCGCGCCATTCCTGAGTGCGCTCGACGATCGACGATGCGAGCAGCAGTGCCAATGGCGGGAGTACCGGCAGCACGTAACGCGGCTGCTTGCCGACCGAGAGCGAATAGAACAACAGCGGGAGGACCGCCCACAACAGCAGCCGCAAATCGATCGTGCCGACGGCGCGGCGGCCGCGAAGGAACTGTGTGATCGGCCCCAGCCACACCAGCGCGAGCGGCGTCCACGGCAACAAACCGCCGGCCACGACCGGCAGGTAGAACCACCACGGACGCGGATCGTTGAAGCGATCCGTCGCGAACCGCTCGAAGTTGTCGCCGACGAAAAAGCTTTGCAGGTACTCGTTGCCGTGACGCGCCCACATCACCACGTACCACGGCATGGCAACGGCGAGGAATATCAGGAATCCGATCACGATGTCGGCTGGGTTCAGTCCAATCGATCGGCGCTCGATCATCAGCACCGGCACGATGACGATCGCCGGGATGATCACGCCGACCGGGCCTTTCATCAGGAAGCCGAGCCCGAGGCCGAGCGCCGCGAGGATCACGAACTTGCGCGGCGATCGCTCCTGCTCGAGCGTGGAGACCAGCGCGGCCCAGATGGCCAGCGTGATGCAGAAGGTGAGCGGCAGATCCGGCAGCGCCATCCGCCCGATCGAAAAGTAGCCGAAGTTGGTGGCGACGATCGCGCCGGCGAGCAGGCCGGTCGTTTCGTCGTACCAGCGGCGTCCTGCCGCAGCGGTGACCAGCACCAGGCCGACACCGGCCAGCGCCGCCCATAATCGCGCGCCCATCTCGCTGGCGCCGGTGACGAGGTAGGTCGCCGACGTCAGCCAGTAATACAGCACCGGCTTCTGAAAGCGCGGCTCGTAGTTGTAATAGGGAGTAATCCAGTCTCCCGATGCGACCATTTCGCGCGACGCTTCCGCGTAGAACGCCTCGTCGGAATCGGTGATGGCGCCACGCCCAAGACCTGCGAAGAAGGTCAGCGCTGCGAGCAGGAGCAGCGGAAGCGTGATGCGATGCACGGTTGCTGATATACTACCGGCAGTTTCTCCGGTTTTGCCTGCGTTTTCGCGCGCGGATCTGCTCCGCACCCCACTCAGACCTGACAACCGAGCCTCTCATTTGGACAGCCTGCATGCCTAGCCACAAGCGTCACGGACCCCACCGCGGTGGCGGTGGTCACCAGCCTCCCCCGCAGCCCGACGTCGCCGCCGAAGTCGCCGAGCTCGCGCGGCAGGAAGGCAAGCGTCCCGGCCTCAACATCACCGACCTCAAAGAGATGACCATCCAGAATCTCACCCAGGTCGCCAAGGATCTCGAGGTCGCCGGCGCGACCGGCATGCGCAAGCAGGAGCTGATATTCCAGATCCTCAAGGCGCAGACCGAGCAGAGCGGGTTCATCTTCTCGGAAGGCGTGCTCGAAGTGCTGCCCGATGGCTTTGGTTTTCTCCGCGCTCCCGACTACAACTACCTGCCCGGCCCCGACGACATCTACGTTTCGCCCTCGCAAATACGGAAGTTCGATCTGCAGACCGGCGACACGGTCTCGGGACAGATTCGTCCGCCGAAAGAAGGCGAGCGGTACTTCGCGCTGATCAAGGTCGAGGCCGTCAACTTTGAAGCGCCCGATCAGGCGCGCGACAAGCTGTTCTTCGAAAACCTGACGCCGCTCTATCCGCTCGAGCGCGTCAAGCTCGAGACCGAATCGGAAAACCTGTCTGCGCGCGTGATGGACCTGATGACGCCGCTCGGCAAGGGCCAGCGCGGGTTGATCGTCGCGCCGCCGCGCACCGGCAAGACCATGCTGCTCCAGAACATCGCGCAATCGGTCGCCAGGAATCATCCCGAGGTCTACCTGATCGTGCTGCTGATCGACGAGCGGCCGGAAGAAGTCACCGACATGCAGCGCTCGGTCGACGGTGAAGTGATCTCGTCGACGTTCGACGAGCCGGCGCAGCGCCACGTCCAGGTCGCCGAAATGGTGATCGAAAAAGCCAAGCGGCTCGTCGAGCACAAGAAGGACGTGCTGATCCTGCTCGATTCGATCACGCGCCTCGCGCGCGCCTACAACACGGTGATCCCGGCGTCAGGCAAGGTGCTGTCAGGCGGTCTCGACAGTAACGCCTTGCAGAAGCCAAAGCGTTTCTTCGGCGCCGCGCGCAACATCGAAGAGGGCGGCTCGCTCACCATCATCGCCACCGCGCTCATCGATACGGGTTCGCGCATGGACGACGTGATCTTCGAAGAGTTCAAGGGCACCGGCAACAGCGAAATCCATCTCGATCGCAAGCTGTCGGACAAGCGCACGTTCCCGGCGATCGACATCCTCAAGAGCGGCACGCGCAAAGAAGAATTGTTGCTGCCCAAGGAAGATCTTCAGCGTATCTACGTGCTCCGCCGCGTCCTCAATCCGCTGTCACCCGTCGAAGCCATGGAGCTGCTGCTCGACAAGATGGGCAAGACAAAGAACAACGCCGAGTTCCTCTCGGCGATGCAAAAAGGTTAATCACATGTCGATCACGATCAAGGTCCGGCAGAATGGCTCGCTGCTCGTCGAAGGCGAGGACGTGAAACTCGTCGACTGGACCGGCGCGGAATATGTCGTCCCGAAGAGGCCGTTCTCTCTGTGCCGCTGCGGCCAGTCGAAGGAGAAACCCTTCTGCGACGGTTCGCACAAGACGTGCGGCTTCATCGGCGATCAGGCCGCTCCGGGTCCGCGGGCAAACCAGGCACCTCCGGCGGCACCCGGCACACCAAGCACCCCCGGCACCCCAGGCACCCCCGGCACCTAGGCCTAGGCACCCAGGCACCCAGGCACCCAGCCACCCTATTCCGTCGGGACGTTGCCTTCGCCTGGCCCAAGAATACGGAACAGCATCTGGATGCCGGCGATGCCGATGTGATCGCCGTCACGCAGCCGCACGCGTCCTGACGTGCGCGTGGTGCCGACCCACGTGCCGTGCCGGCTGCCGCAATCTTCAATCAGCGCCGCATCACCGTCGATCGTCACGCGGGCGTGACGACGCGATACGCGCGTGATGTCGACGCGGACGCGGCAGTCACGCGACCGGCCGATCACGTTCTCGCCGCGCTGCAGGCCGATCTCCCTGCCCTCGTAAATGATGCAGAACGGCGTTGCTTCGTCGGCCGCCGGATTCTGCGCGCTGTCGCCCTGGAACGCATAGCCGAAGCCGTGCACGGTGCGGATGAAGCGCGGCCGCCGCGCCGATTCGCCGAGCGCGGTGCGCAGCTCGAAAATCAACGTCGTCAGGCTGACGTCGGAAACGAACGTCGACGGCCAGAGCCGCGCGTGGATCTCCTTCTTGCCGACTGCGTCGGGAGCCTTCGTCGACAGCAATGTCAGGAGATCGAAAGCCTTCGCGGTGAGATGCACGGATTCACCCGACTGCTTGAGCAGTCGGGCGCCATGATCAAACACAAAATTGCCGAATTTCAACGCGCTCATGGCTCCCGGTTCCCGGCTCCCGGCTCCCGGACTACAACGAAGGCACCATCCACGGCACGACGTAGGCCTGCAGCATCGCCAGCAGTCCCATCAGCGCGGTCAGGATCAGGCTGTGGAAGATCACCTTCGAGAAGATCTCACCTTCGCGGCCAACGGCGCCGACACCGGCGGCGCCAACAGAGAGATTCTGCGGGCTGATCATCTTGCCCATCACGCCGGCGGAGCTGTTGGTCGCGCCCATCAGGATCGGATCCAGCCCCGACACCTTCGCCGTCGTCGCCTGCAGCGGACCGAACAACGTGTTCGAGGAGGTGTCGCTGCCGGTGAGGAACACACCGAGCATGCCGAGGAACGCGGAAAAGAACGGGAAGAGCCAGCCCGTGGCGGCGAGCGCCAGCGCCATCGACGAGGTCATGCCCGAGTAGTTCATCACCGTCGCGATCGAGAGGATGAAGGCGATCGTGATGATCGGCAGCCGCAACTGCGCGGCCGTCTTGCCGAACGCCACACCGAAGATTGATGTGCGCGCGCCGGCCATCACCATCGGAATGAACGCGATAAACGTCGCAATCAGCACGAGCGTGCCGGCGGCGGCGAAGAAATCGAGACGGTAGTTGAGCGCGTACGGCGTCGTCTTCGCGACGACCGGCGCTTCACGCTGCACCAGCGGCATCACCTTGCCGTCAACGAGTTGATATGCGCCCGGCCAGCTGAAGTCCCACACCGGGAATCGGAACGACTGCGGCGCCTGCGAGGCCGGCGGACCGACCCATGGATCGGGACACAACGCATATCCGGCCTGGCCGCAGCGCAACAACGCGGTGACGTTCTTCGGCGGCTTCACCGTTCCCATGCCCGCGAAATTTCCACTCTGACCGATCAACACGACGATGACGAGAATGCCGTAGGTGGCGTAGGCGCGCCACACGCGCGATCCCGAATCGAGCGTGGTCTCGACCGGCGCATTGATCTCGCCTTCGAGCGAGTCCGCGGGCTTCCAGAACTTCAACAACACGGCTACCGAAGCGAGCGAAAGTAATGCAGCGAGCGTATCCGTCAGCTCGGGGCCCACGTAGTTCGAGACCGCGAACTGTCCGATCGCAAACGTGACGCCGGCCACGAGCACCGCGGGCAGCACGCCCATCATGCGGTTCCAGCCGGCATACAACACGACGAGGTACGCCGGAATCACCAGCGAGAAAAAGGGCAGTTGCCGCCCGACCATTGCCGATAGCGCCCGCGTGGTCGTTTGCGTGTCGGCTCCGAGCATCGGCGCCAGGAGGCCGCCCAACGTCGTGACCGGAATACCCAGCGATCCAAACGCGACCGGCGCGGTGTTCGCGATCAGCGCGAGGACCGCCGCCATGATCGGCTGGAAGCCGAGGCCGGCGAGCATCGACGCGGTGATGGCGACCGGCGCGCCGAAGCCGGCGATGCCCTCGATCAGCGCGCCGAAGCAAAACGCGACGAGCAGCACCTGGACACGGCGATCGGTCGTGAGGCGTGCGAGCGATCTCCTGATCACATCGAAGTCGCCGCTCTCCACCGAGAGGTTGTAGAAGAGCACCGCGCTGAACACGATCCAGCAGATCGGCCAGAGGCCGTAGGCCATGCCGTGAGTCGCCGCCGCGATCGTCAGCGGCAACGGCATGCCCCAGACCAGCCACGCCAGCAGAAACGCGCTGCTCGCGCCGGCGATCGCCGATTTCCACGGCGCAAACCGCCAGTACGCCAGCATCAGCGCGAGCAGGAGGGGTGGAATGGAGGCGACCAGCGCGGAGAGGAAAATGCTGCCGGCAACTGGGTTATAGGTCTGGTGAAAGAGTTCGGCCACGGGCGCCCATTATAGGGTCGGGCTGGTGGTTCACCTATTTGCGCGTTTTGACGGCTTTCGCCCTGATGTTCGGCCCTCGAAAAGCCGATACCAACGTAGCCCCTGGAACTAAACGAGGTGAACCCAGTATGGCGGCTGTGAATCCGAGTCCACGTCCGAATCCGAACGCCCCGAATCCGTACGCTCCTCCGCGCGCCCGAGTTCGTGACATTGCCGCCCCGAAGGCGGAAACGGTGCTCGCCGAACGCTCGACGCGGTTGGGCGCGTCCATCCTCGACATGCTGATCTTCTTCGCGATGGTCTACGTGCCGCTGCTGCTCGGCACGATTGTCGCCGCGGCCGGTGGTGACAGCGCTGCCAGCGGTGCGCTCGCCCTGGTCGGCGTGGTGCTGGTTCTCGGCGGCTTCGTCGCCTGGCTCTATATGACGTTGAAGCAGATGAGCGCCACCGGCCAGTCGCTGGCGAAGAAGTTCCTCAAGATCAAAGTGGTCCGGTCAGACGGCTCTCCGGCGTCGTTGAGCAACCTGATCTGGAAGCGTAACGTGCTCAACGCGTTGCTGAGCATCATCCCGATGTACGGCCTCATCGAAGTGCTGTTCATCTTCGCGGAGACGCGCCAGTGCCTGCACGACAAGATCGCCGACACGATCGTCGTCCAGGCGTAGGATCCGTTCGGCGTGGCCGAAGCTCTGGACACGGTTGTCGCAGTCGAGACGCCGGAAGGCATCCTCATCGAGCTGCGTCCAGCCGGCCTCGTCGTTCGCTCGTACGCGTTCGCGGTCGACTGGGGGATTCGCCTGGCGGTCCTCTATGCCGTCGCGATGCTGACCGCGTTCATCGGCGGGGTCGGCCTGGCGGTGTGGCTGATCCTGCTGTTCGCCTGCGAGTGGCTCTATCCGATCGTCTTCGAGCTGAAGGGATCCGGAGCGACGCCGGGCAAGCGCGTGTTCAAACTGAAAGTGACGATGGACAACGGCTTGCCCGTGACGCCGGCGGCGTCGATCACGCGCAACCTGCTTCGCGTTGCGGACTTCCTGCCATTTGGTTTCGGCTTTGCGATCGCCAGCATGCTGATGCGCAAAGACTACAAGCGCCTTGGCGACATTGCCGCCGGCACCATGGTCGTGCACCAGCAAAAGCCGGCAGGGAAGCCGGTGCTCGCCGATGTGCCGCCCATCACACCCGCGACGGCGCTGGCACCGCGCACGCAAGCCGCGCTGATCGCGCTGGCGGCTCGCGCGCCGTTCCTCACCGTCGAGCGGCTCGATGAGCTCGCCGCAATCGCGGCACCGGTATCAGGAGACGCGCGGCGATCGGGCCGGCGTGTCACGCATCGTGTGCTTGGCGTCGCGCAGTGGGCGATGGGGAGACGTGAGTGACGCCCCTGCAGTTCGAGCAGCTGTACGACAAGGAGTGGGATGAGCTCGAGCTGAGCCTCGATCGTCATGCCGCGGCGCCGTCAGCCCGCGCCATCGCCGGCGCGCGATTCACCGAGCTGTACCGCCACACCTGCGGGCACCTGGCGATCGCGAGGGGGCGATCGTACCCGCCTCACCTGATCGATCGGCTCGAGCACTTGACCGCCGAATGCCACCAGTTGATCTATCAGCAGCGCGAGTTGGGCGCCGGGGCGCTGCTGAGAATCATCACCCGCGATTTTCCCGCGGCGGTCCGTGCGCACTCTGCGTACGTCGCGACGGCCACCGCGTTGTTCCTGGTGCCGACACTGGTGCTCGGCTTCCTCGTGTATACGCAACCGGAGTTGATCCTGTCGGTGGTTGACGCAGAGACCGCGGCGGAGTTCGACGCGATGTACTCGGGCGGCGCGCAATCGATCGGCCGGCTTCGCGATGTCGACACGGACTGGGCAATGTTCGGCCACTACATCCGGAACAATATTGGCGTGGCCTTTCAGTGTTTCGCGGGCGGTCTCTTCGCGGGACTCGGGTCGATTTTCTTCCTCGCCTTCAACGGCGCGTACGGCGGCGCGATTGCCGGGTACCTGACGGAACGCGGACTCGGCCACATTTTCTATTCGTTCATCGTCACGCACGCCGCGTTCGAACTGACGGCGATCGTGCTGGCCGGCGCCGCCGGACTACGCATCGGGCACTCGCTGCTCGCGCCGGGCCGGCAGACCCGCGTGCAATCGCTGATCGCCGCGTCACGGCAGGCGATCGTCCTGTTGTACGGTGTCACCGCCATGCTGGTCGTGGCCGCGGTGATCGAAGCGTTCTGGTCGTCGGCGACCTGGATGCCCGTGTCGGTGAAATACGGCGTCGCGGGGCTGTGCTGGTCCGCGGTGTTCGCCTACTTCGCGTTCCAGGGACGCCATGCTCGTTGATACGCTCTCGGTGCGGCTGCGGCCGCGCACGCCCAACGAAGCGATCGATCTCGGCGTGCGGCTGTGCCAGAGCGCGGCGCCCGCGGTGTACCGCTGCTATTTCGTCGCCTTCATTCCGGTGCTGGCGATCGCGCTGGCGTCCACGGAGCTCATCGGCTGGTATTCGACGATCGTGATCTGGTGGTTCAAGCCGTGGCTCGATCGCACGATCCTGTTCGTGCTGTCGCGCGCCGCGTTCGGGCAACCGACGAGCGTCGGCGATCTGTGGCGGTCGCAGTGGCGGGTGTGCTGGCGGCCGTTGTTGTTCCTCTTGACCGTACGGCGGTGCTCGCTGTGGCGGTCGCTCACTGAACCCGTGTACCTGCTGGAAGACGGTCCGGCGATCGGCTCGAGCGATCGCATCATCCAGATTCGCCATCGCGTCGTCGGCTCCGCGTTCATGATGACGCAGACGTTCATCGGCATCGAGTTCTCGGTCGTCATGGGCCTGTTCTCGCTGTTCTGGTGGTTCGCGCCGACCGGAACGTCGTTCGATCTCTCGCAACTGTTCAGCGAAGATCCGCCGGTATTTTTTGCGGTCGCGAACTTCATCACCTATTCGCTCGGCGTCTTTCTGCTCGAGCCGTTTTACGTCGCCGCTGGTTTTGCGATGTACCTGAACCGGCGGGCCGAGCTCGAGGCGTGGGACATCGAGCAGGAGCTGAAGCGTGCATTCGCGGCGTAACCTGCGGCCCGCCGGCGCGGTCACCGTCGTCCTGCTGCTGGCCGTGTCGCCGGCCGCGCAGGAGCAACCAACGGTCCCGGCGTACACGCAGGAAGAGATCGACGCCGCGATCCAGAAGGTCAAGCAGGATCCGAACATCGGCGGCACCCGCACCATGAGGATGTTGAAGTGGACGGAGACCGAGCGAAAGCCGCGAAACAGCAATCGTGGCTGGCTGTCCTGGGTCACCGGCTTCTTCGGCTGGGGGATGCAGTCGGCGCGCTACCTGGTGTGGCTGGGCCTCGCGGGGCTCGCCGGCTGGCTGGGCCTGTATCTCTTCCGCGCGATACAGACGCGCGGCCTCGATGTGACGGCCGCGGACACGTTCGTGCCGCCGACGCACGTGCGCAATCTCGATATTCGGCCCGAAAGCCTGCCGCCGAACATCGGCGCCGCGGCGTGGAAGCTGTGGGAGCGCGGCGATCACCGTGCCGCGCTGTCGCTGCTGTATCGAGGATTGCTGTCGCGGCTGACGCACGTGCATCGCGTGCCGATTCTCGACTCGACCACCGAAGGCGACTGTCTCGTGTTGCTCTCCGGACGCGTGCCCGCAAAGACCGGGGATTACGCCGCTCAACTCGTCGAGGCGTGGAGGGGATTCGTCTACGGCGGCACCGCGGCGCCGACGCCGGCGGTGCAGACGCTGTGCGATGGATTCGCCGGCGCGCTCGATCGATCGGTCGCGCGCAAGATTGAAGGCGGCGAATGACGCGATCCCATTGGGCCGGCCTCGTGAGCGTCGTCGCGCTGGTGATGCTGATCGTCTACATTGCGGCGAACACGTATTGGGAGGACGTGCCGATCCCAACACCGCCGAAAGGCGAGGCGATCACCAATCCTTTTTATGCCGCGCAGAAGTTTGCCGAGGCCCTCGGCGCCACGACCAGGCGCGAGCGTTTGCTCGTCGTGCCGTCGCCGCAAGCGGTGATGGTGCTGTCGGTGTGGCACTGGGATCTGACGCCGCAGCGGCAGGCCGCCATCAAACCGTGGGTCGAATCCGGTGGACGCCTCGTTGTCGACCGCATGCTCTCCGGTGACCTGAGCGAATTCGAATCCTGGTCTGGCCTCGAGTGGGAATACAACGAAGAGGCCGCCGACAAGTATTTCGAGAACATCAACGACAACGGCTCTCAGAGCCACCGCTGCGCGCCGGCCAACCAGGTGATGCCGCAACCGGGCAACTCCTACGTGTTATGTGGAGAGGATTTTTCATTCCTGAAATCGTCGCGGCCGGTCCAGTGGGCGCTTGAAAGCGAAGCCGGTCATCAGGCCATGCGCGTCGCGGTGGGGAAGGGCAGCGTCACGATCATCAACGGCACGCCGTTCACCGGACAGCAATTGTTCGAGGGCGATCACGCCGCGGCCTTCGTCGCGGCGGCGCAGCTGCAGCGCGGCGACGAGATCATCTTCCTGACCGAGGATGATCATCCGGCGCTGCTGGCACTGATGTGGAATTACGGCGCTCCGGCCGTGACCGCATTCCTGGTGCTGGTTGGACTGTTCCTGTGGCGCGGCGCGATCCGCTTTGGCCCCACGATTGGCGTGCCGGAGCCGCGGCGCCGCTCGATGGCCGAACAGATCCGCGGCAGCGGCCACTTCGCGTTGAAGTTCGGCGAAGGCGCGCCGCTTCACGCCGCCGCCGTGCGCGCGCTGACCGAAGCGGCCAACCGCCGCATCCCGGCCTACGCGCGGCTGTCGCGGCCGCAACGCATTGCCGCGCTCGGCACGGCCACGGGCATGAGCGGTGAATCGCTGGTCAACGCCACCGATGGCGCCAGCAAGCGTCGTCCCAAGGAGCTCCCGAATACCCTCGCGCTGATCGAGAGCGCGCGGCGTCAACTTCTCAAACGCGGCGATCACTGACCACGGACCCCAACGATGAGCGACATTCCGCAAGCCAAGGTTCTCCTCAACGATCTGCGCACGGCGATCGGCCACGCCATGGTCGGCCAGTCCGCCGTGGTCGAGCAGGTGCTGATTGCCCTGGTGGCGTCGGGTCACGTCCTGATCGAGGGCGTGCCGGGACTCGGCAAGACGCTGCTGGTGCGCGCGCTCTCGCAGGCAATGTCGCTGGCCTATGCGCGCGTCCAGTTCACGCCGGACATGATGCCGTCCGACATCACCGGCCACGCGATGCTCGATCCGTCAACGCGCGAGCTGCGCGTCATGCGCGGACCGGTGTTCACGCAGATCCTGCTCGCCGACGAGATCAACCGCGCGCCCGCGAAGACACAGAGCGCGCTCCTCGAAGTAATGCAGGAGTATCAGGTCACGATCGAAGGCCAGGCACACCAGCTGCCGAAGCCCTTCATGGTGCTGGCGACGCAGAACCCCGTCGAGACCGAAGGCACCTATCCGCTGCCGGAAGCGCAGCTCGATCGGTTCCTGTTCAAGATCGAGATCGGCTATCCGTCGGCGGCGGAGGAAGCCAACGTCGTGTCGCGCGTCACCAACAACCAGGCCGGAGACGAGCTGCCGCTCGAACACGTGAAGCCGGTGCTCGACCAGGCCGGGGTGTCGTCACTGCAGGCGATGGCCGCGGCGCAGCGCGTTGACGAACAGGTCATTGACTATGCCGTCCGGATCGCGCGCGCGACGCGCGCGTTCCCCGGGCTCGCGATTGGCGCCGGATCGCGCGGCGCCCTTGCACTGGTGCGCGGCGCCCGCGCCGCGGCGCTGCTCGAGGGCCGCAACTATGCGACACCGGACGACATCAAGAGGGTGGCGCTGCCGGCGCTGCGGAACCGCGTTGCGCTCGCGCCCGACGCCATGCTCGAAGGACGAAGCGCGAACGACATCCTGAATGCGGTGATGGCGGCAACGCCGGCGCCGCGCGCGTAATTCGCGATGCACCTCCGCGTCATCCCCAGCCGGCTGCTGCTCGCCATCGTTGGCGGCAGTGTCGTCGTCTCAACGGCGGCATTGATTGCCGGCGTCAGCGTTGAGCTCGTGGGGACGGCGGCCGCACTCGGCGGAGCAGTGCTGGCCCTGGCGACGCTGGGGGATTACCAGATCACCAGGCGGACGTGGCGAGAGTCGAAGCCGGAGATGAAACGCGGCTTGCCGGCCGCCTTCGCGATCGGTGTCCGCAAGCCGGTCACGCTGTCGATCACCATGAAAGGCTCGCTGCGGTGGAGCTGCGAGGTCTACGATCACGCCGCGTCGAGCCTCGTCACCGAAGGACTGCCGCTGCCGCTGGAGCTCGCCGGCGGCACTGAAACCGACACGCTCTATTGGGTCGTGCCGACCGTGCGCGGCGAGGTCCAGTTCGCTCCAGCCGATGTGCGGCTGCGCTCGCGGCTCGGCCTGTGCGAAGTCCTCGAGCGGCTCGGCGAAGTCGAGAGCCGCCGCGTGTTTCCCGACTTCGCGCAGGTCGCGCGCTATGCGTGGCTGGCCGGCGATCGCCGGCTGCAGGAAATCGGCATCAAGACCTACCAGCAGCGCGGTGAGGGCACCGACTTCAAGCAGCTGACCGAGTACCGCATCGGCGATCCGGTACGCCACATCGACTGGCGCGCCACGCTGCGGCAGGCGCGGCCGATCATCCGCGAGTTCCAGGACGAGCGCGATCAGTGCGTGATGATGCTGGTCGATTGCGGCCGCCGCATGCGCGCCCACGACACCGACAGCGTGATCGGCACCACGCACTTCGATCAGGTCCTGAACGCGGTGATGCTGCTCGGCTACGTCGCGCTGCAGCGCGGCGACGCGGTCGGCGCCATGACCTTCGGGACGCCGCCCGAAGACGAGCGCTCCTTCGCCGCCAGGAAAGGGAAGCAGGCCCTGCAGGGACTGATGAGCGAGTTCTTCGGCGTCCAGCCGACGCTCGAACATTCGGACTATGTCCTCGCCGCGCAGCAGTTGCTGCGACGGCAACGCCGCCGGGCGCTGGTGATCATCATCACTAATTTCCGGGACGAGGACGCCTCGGAGCTCAGTCACGCGCTGAAGCTGCTGCGATCGCGGCACCTGGTGCTGGTCGCGAGCTTACGCGAGCGAATTGTCGGTGAGCTGATCATGCAGCCGCTCGTCAGCAGCGAGTCGGCGATTGAAATCGCCGGCGCGCAGCTATACGAGCAGGCGCGGCGCGATGCGTTCAACAGGCTGGCCGATCGCGATGCGCTGATGGTCGACGCCGAAGCCGATCAGCTGGGTATCGCGCTCGTCAATCGCTATCACGCCGTGAAGCGCGCCGGCAAAATCTGATGCGCCGGCGCCCCCGTTACGATTCTCTGAGCGCGGCCATCGGATCGATGCGCGCCGCCCGCTGCGCGGGCAAGTACGCCGCCACCAGCGCCGCGACCGCCAGCACCGCGCTGATGATCGCCAGCGTGACGATGCTGTTGGTCACCATCTCGAATAACAGCGCCTCCATGATGCGGCCGGCGCCAAAGCCGAGCGCCGCGCCGATCACCGTGCCGGCAATCGTGATGAAGACCGCGCGCCGCGTGATCGCGCGCACCACCTGCCAGCGTCCGGCACCGAGGGCCATTCGCACGCCAATCTCCTGCGTCCGCTGCGTGGTCAGGAACGCCATCAAGCTGTAGATGCCGATGATCGACAGCACCAGCGCGATCAGGCCGACCACCCCCAGTGCGCGAGAGATGAAGACGAAGCCGCCGGCGCGGTCTTCAACCAGCTGGTCCAGCGTCATCAACGAGGCAATCGGTTGATCGGCGTCCACCGAAGACACCGCACGACGGAGATCGCCGGCGAGCGCGTTTGGATCACCCACCGTCCTGACGGCAAACGCCACCGAGTAAGGCGCGACCTGGGTCAGCGGCCGGTAGACCGTGTCGTACTGACGCACGAACCAGTTGTGCACCATGTTGCCGGAAACGCCGATGACCGTGATCCACGGGCCGTCGAGCGCCAGACGGAATCGCTTGCCGATCGGATCGGCATCCGGCCAATACCGGCTGGCCAACGCGGCGCTCACGACCGCGACTTGCGGACCGTCGGCGCGATCGGAATCGTCGAAGAGCCGCCCTTGGATCAACGGGATCTTCATCGCAGCGAAGTAGTCAGGCGTCCCGCTGCGGTATTGCGCCCAGCGCGCCTCGTGCTCCTTCAGTTCCACGCCCTCGGGAAAAAAACGGCGGCTGTTGTTGTTGAACGCGGCTGGAATAATGCTGGTCGCGCCGATGTTCGACACCGCGGGGATGGTGCGCATGCTGTCCTCGACACTCGTGATGAAGCGCCGCCGCTTGTCCGCATCGCTGTAATTGCGTTCCGGCAGGTTCAGCTGCGCCACCAGCACGCCGTTCTTGTCGAAGCCGAGCACGCCATTCACCGTCCTGTAAGCGGCGCTCATCGCGAGCGACGACGCGAAGACGAGAGCCAGAGCCAGCGCGACCTGTGTGATTGCCAGCGTGCTGCGCAGCCACTGCCGGTTCCGCCCCGGCGTCAGCGTGCGGCCGGATTGACGAAGCGTGTCTGAGACCTGTGTGCGCATGGCCTGCATCGCCGGCAGGACCGAGAACACGGTCATCGCCACCGTGCCGAGCGCGGCGGTTACCAGGAACAGCTCGAGGTCAATGCGAATGTACGCCCACCCCGGTATGAAGCGCAGCACTGAAGCGGGAATCGACGCGCGCGACAAGGCGAGACCGATGCCGATGAACGGCATCGATAACAGCACGGCGCCCATCGACAGGATCAATCCTTCGAGCAGCGTCTGCGCGAACAGCCGCGCACGGCTCGCGCCGAGTGCGAGACGAATCGAGTATTCCGACGTGCGCTCGGCGCCGCGCGCCATCAGCAGGTTGGCGATGTTCGCGCACGCAATCAGCAGCAACAGCAGCGCAGCCGCCTGCCAGACGCCGACGAACGCGCCGGCACCGGGATCCGACATGCCTTTCGTGAACGACATCACCCGTGCGTAGCGCTTGGTGTTGGTGTCGGGGTGATCGCGGCGCTGCGTATCGACAATCGTTTCGAGCTCAGCTCGCGCCTGTTCAAGCGAAGCGCCATCCTGGAGGAGTCCATACACGCCGAGAATCCCGGCGCGGCGATTGGCCCACTGCTCACCGGTCAGCGCGGCCGGCGCCCACACCTCGGCGCCATCGGGCGTGTTGAAACCGGGCGGCGCGATGCCGACCACTTCATACAACTCGCCGTCCAGCCGTACCTGCTTGCCGATGATCTGCGGATCCGACGCGAACCGCCGCGTCCACAGGCCGTGACCGAGCACAACGCGGTGATGCTGCCCCTGCTGCGTCTCACTCGCCAGGAATTCGCGACCCATCACCGGCTTCACGCTCAGTAATTCGAAGAATCCCGGCGAGATGAAAAAGCCGGGGACCTGCTCGGGAATGTCGACGCCCGACAGGTTCGCGTCCCACCACTGGTAGGTGGCCCAGCCCTTGACGCTCTTCGCCTGGGCCTGCCACTCGCGAAAATCCGCGGCCGTGACGTTGGCGCGATCGAAGAACGCGTCTTCGGGTGCGACGGTGGTCGCGACGATGAGCCGCTCGACGCCGGCAAACCGGTACGGCCGAAGCACGAGCGCATCGAGCAGGCTGAAGGTCGTGCTGTTGGCCGCAAGCGCGAGAGCCAAGGTCAGTATCACCGCCACCGACAGCATGGGCCGCTGCGTCGTGGCGCGCCAGGCATACAGCACATCGCGGGTCGCGCCCGTCCACCACGGTCCCGATGTTTCCGCGGCGGCAATCGTGAACCATCGCACCGGTGGTTTGCGGCGCAGCGCGCGCATCACGCCGTACCGCACGGCAATCCCGAGGCTCTGGCGCGTGTGCCACCGCTTCGCGCTCGCGCCGCCGAAGCGAGCCGCATGTCGCGCCGATTCTTCGCGCAAATCGCCGATCACCGATTCTCGGAGCCCGATATCTCGAATGACGGTTGAGAGAAGCTGTTCGGCAAAATTCATAATCTGAGCCTTCTGTGCCTTCTGTGGCCCTGGTGTGCTTCTGTGGCCCTGGCTATCGGTTACCGAGAATCGTTTCCAGGCCCTTGGTCATGCGGCTGAGCGCCTCGTGGGTCGCGCGGATTGCCTTGAGGCCCGACGGCGTGACGGAGTAGTAGCGGCGGGCCTTGCCGCCGCGCTCCTCGGTGGGATCGCCCATGCGCGACTTGAGGCAGCCCTTGGCCTCGAGGCGATCGAGGCCGGTGTACAGCGCGCCGCGCGCCACGGGACGGCTGGTGCGCTGCTCGATCAGCTCTCTGATCGGTACGGCATAGGCATCCTCATCGAGGTGGAGGATGGCCAAAAGGACCGCGTATTCGAATTCGCCGAGGTAGATGGGTGCCATGACTGCATTGCAGGCTAAACCAATGCCTGCATTGCAGTCAAATACGGGCGGGCCAGGTCAAAAGTTCAACAGATCAAAAGATCAACAGATCAAAAGATCAACAGATTTAGAGATTGACCGCCCGCGGCGCGTTCATCATGGCGCGCAATTCGTCGCCTTCCATCACTTCCTTTTCGAGCAGGAAGCGGGTGACCCGCTCGAGGATGTCGCGCCGATCGCGCAGGATGCGGCGGGCCTCGTTGTGGGCGGCGGCGACGATCAATTTCACTTCCTCGTCGATCAGCCGCGCCGTCTCTTCGGAGTAGAGCCCGCGTTCGGCGGGCATGCCGAGATCGAGGAAGCGGCCGCGGCGGCTGTGGTCATAGTTCACCGTGCCGAGCTTCTCGCTCATGCCCCATTCGGTCACCATCGATCGCGCCACATCGGTGACGCGCTGCAGATCGTTCTGCGCGCCGGTGGAGATCTCGCCGACCGCGATCTCCTCGGCGGCACGGCCGCCGAGCAGGATGGCCATCTGGTTGTTGAGATCGCCCTTTTGCATCAGGTAGCGATCTTCCAGCGGCAGTTGCATCGTGTAGCCGAGCGCGCCGAAGCCGCGCGCGACGATCGAAATCTTGTGGACCGGATCCATGTTGGGCAGTACGCTCGCCACGATGGCGTGGCCGGCCTCGTGATACGCCACGATCTCGCGCTCACGCGTGCTCATCACACGTTTCTTCTCGAGGCCCGCGATCAGCCGATCGATCGCCTCGTCAAAGTCCTTCATCACCACCGTCTGGCCGTCACGCCGCGCCGCCAGCAGCGCCGCCTCGTTGACGAGGTTCGCCAGGTCGGCGCCGGCAAAGCCGGCCGTCCGTGCGGCGACCTTGCGCAGGTCGACGGTGGGATCGAGCTTGACGTTGCGGACGTGAATCTTCAGCACTTCCTCGCGGCCCTTGACGTCGGGCTTGTCCACGAGGACCTGGCGATCGAAACGGCCCGGGCGCATCAACGCCGGATCGAGGACTTCAGGACGATTGGTGGCGGCCATGATGATGATCGCCTTGCGCGCGTCGAAGCCGTCCATCTCCGCCAGCAGCTGATTGAGCGTCTGCTCGCGCTCCTCGTGGCTGCCCATCGGGCTTTGCACGCGTGCCTTGCCGAGCGCATCCAGCTCGTCGATGAACACGATGCACGGCGCCTTCGCTTCGGCCTGCGCAAACAGATCGCGCACGCGCGCCGCGCCCACGCCGACGAACATCTCGACGAACTCGGAGCCGCTCAGGCTGAAGAACGGCACCTTGGCCTCACCGGCGACCGCCCGCGCCAGCAGGGTCTTACCGGTGCCCGGAGGTCCGACGAGCAGCACGCCCTTCGGGATCTTGCCGCCGAGATTCGTGAACTTGCGGGGCGTCTTCAGGAATTCCACGATCTCGCGCAGCTCCTGCGCGGCCTCGTCCACACCGGCAACGTCCTGGAACGTCGTCTTGACGTCGTCTTCGGCGTAGATCTTGGCCTTGCTGCGCGCGAACGACATGACGCCGCCTTCCGCGCCGCCGATCCGGCGGGCGAAGAACGACCAGAGCGCGATGATCACGACGAAGGGCAGCAGCCAGCCGATCACCTCCGGCAGCCAGCGGCTGACCAGCTCGCCCGAGTACTTCACGCCGGCCTGATCGAGCTCCTCGATCAATTTCGGATCCTCGATGCGCGTCGTCGTGAACGCGGTCGCGCCGTTGTCGGCCTTCTTCAGCGTGCCGCGAATGACCGTGTCCCCGACCTGGACCTCGGCGACCTGGCCGCCGCGCACCATGCCCTTGAACTCGCTGTACGAGATCGTGCGGCCCGCCGGCGCCAGGAAATACGCCTGGCCAATGGCCAGCAGCGCCAGCGCCCCGAGCACCCACCACAGCGCGGTGGGCTTCGTAGACGGTTGACGCCGCTCCTTGCCGCCGGGCGGGAGCGATGGACTAGGCATGGACCGCGCGTCCTTTCGCGAAGCTCAGCTCGTCGCCGGTCACATCCACCGCGATGGTGTCGCCTTCGCGGAACGTGCCTTCGAGCACGCGGAGCGCCAGAGGATCCAGCAACTTCCGCTGCAGCGCGCGCTTGAGCGGGCGCGCCCCATACACTGGATCATACCCCTCGCGCACGAGGAAGTCCTTCGCAGCTTCGCTCAGCTCAACCGTGATTTTCCGGTCAGAGAGCCGCTTCAGCAGTCCGCGCAGCTGAATGTCGACGATCTGCTTGATGTGTTCCTTCTCGAGCGCGTGGAACCACACGATTTCGTCGATGCGGTTGATGAACTCGGGGCGGAAATGCGCCCGCAGCGCATCCTGATCGCGCAGGTTCGACGTCATCACGATCACCGTGTTGGTGAAGTCGACGACGCGGCCCTTGCCGTCGGTGAGGCGGCCGTCGTCCAGCAGCTGCAGCATCACGTTGAGCACTTCGGGATGCGCCTTCTCGATCTCGTCGAACAACACGACGGAGTAGGGACGCCGGCGCACCGCTTCCGTCAACTGTCCGGCCTCGTCGTAGCCGACGTATCCCGGCGGCGCGCCGATCATGCGCGACACGGTGTGCTTCTCCTGGTACTCCGACATGTCGATGCGCACCATCGCCTGCTCGTCATCGAACAGGAACTCGGCGAGCGCGCGCGCGAGCTCGGTCTTGCCGACGCCGGTCGGGCCCAGGAAGATGAAGCTGCCGAGCGGGCGACGCGGATCCTGCAGTCCGGCGCGCGCGCGCCGGATCGCGTTCGCGGTGGCGCGAATCGCTTCGTCCTGGCCGACGACGCGCTGGTGGAGGCGCTCTTCCATCTTGAGCAGCTTCTGGATCTCGCCCTCCATCAGTCGGCTCACCGGGATGCCGGTCCACTTGCCGACGACTTCGGCGATGTCTTCTTCGTCGACTTCTTCCTTCAGCATGCTCTTGGCTTTCTGCAATTCAGACAGCCGCGATTCCTGGTTCTTGATCTCCGCTTCGAGCTGCGGCACCTGGCCGTATTGCAGCTCCGACGCCTTCGCGTAGTCGCCGGCGCGCTGCGCGCGCTCGACTTCGAGCTTCACCTGTTCGAGCCGTTCCTTCAGCTCGCGGCCCTTCTGGATGGCCTGCTTCTCCTGCTCCCAGTGCGTGCGCAGCTCGGTGGCCTGCTCCTTGAGATCGGCCAGATCCTTGTCGAGTTTCCTGAGACGGGCCTTTGATGCCTCGTCCTTCTCCTTGCGCAGCGCTTCGCGCTCGATCTCGAGCTGCATGGTGCGGCGCTGCACTTCGTCCAGTTCGACCGGCAGTGAGTCGATTTCCATGCGCAGCTTCGAGGCGGCTTCGTCCATCAGGTCGATGGCCTTGTCCGGCAGGAAGCGATCGGTGATGTAGCGATGCGACAGCACGGCGGCGGCGACCAGGGCGGCGTCCTTGAACTTCACGCCGTGGTGGATCTCGTAGCGCTCGCGTAGACCGCGCAGGATGCTGATGGTGTCCTCGACGTTCGGCTCGCCGACGGTGACCGGCTGGAACCGGCGCTCGAGCGCGGCGTCCTTCTCGATGTACTTCTGATACTCGTTGAGGGTGGTCGCGCCGATGGTGTGCAGCTCGCCGCGCGCGAGCATCGGCTTCAGCATGTTCGACGCATCCAGTGATCCCTCGGACGCACCCGCGCCGACGACGGTGTGCAGCTCGTCGATGAACAGCACGATCTGGCCGGCCGAATCGACCACTTCTTTCAGCACCGCCTTCAATCGATCCTCGAATTCTCCGCGGTACTTCGCGCCGGCGATGAGCGAGCCCATGTCGAGCGTGACGATCTGCTTGTCCTTCAGGCCTTCGGGCACATCACCACGCACAATCCGCTGTGCGAGACCCTCGACGATTGCGGTCTTGCCAACGCCAGGCTCGCCGATCAACACGGGATTGTTCTTGGTGCGGCGCGACAGCACCTGGATCACGCGGCGCACCTCTTCGTCGCGGCCGATCACCGGATCGAGCTTGCCCTTGCGCGCCAGCTCGGTCAGATCACGCCCGTACTTCTGCAGCGCCTCGTACTTGCCTTCGGGATTCTGATCGGTCACGCGCTGGCTGCCGCGGACCGAGGTCAGCGCCTCGAGCACGCGCTCGCGCGTCACGCCGCGCGCCTTCAGCGCGTCGACGGACGCCGCTCGACCAACTTCTCCGAGCAACCCGAGCAACAAATGCTCGGTACTCACGAACTCGTCCTGCATCGACTTGGCGTCGGCTTGCGCCGCATCAAGAATGACGCGCAGGCGAGGGGAGAGGTGCGGCTCCGAGCCGCCGTGCGCCTTCGGCTGCTTCGCGAGGTGATCGCGCATGGCCCTGGCCAGTTCGGCCGGATCGACATTCAGTTTTCGCAGCACGCTCGGCACGACGCCGCCTTGCTGCTCGCTCAAGGTCACCAGCAGATGCTCGGGCTCGACCTGGGCGTGGCTCAGCTCCGACGCCAGCTGCGGCGCCGCGACCACGGCTTCTTGTGCCTTCTCCGTAAACTTATTCAGATTCATCGCTTTTAACTTTTAATTTTTAATTTTTCATTCAGCGCTTCGTAGTGCTTCCGTTCGTCATCCGACAACTGTTTCGGAATATCGACTTCGACATTCGCGTACAGATCGCCGCGGTCGTCGGCCTTGCCGACCTGCGGCAACCCGTGCCCGCGCAGCCGGAATTTCTGGCCGCTCTGCGTGCCGGCCGGAATCTTCAAGCGCAGCGTCTTCGCCTCCGGCGTCGTCACATCCACTTCGCCGCCGAGCACCGCCACCGGCACGGGCACTCGTGCGCGGGTGTAGACGTCTCGGCCTTTCACATCGAACACCGGATGCGGCTTCAGCTGCACCCGCAGGTACAAATCGCCGCTCGGCGCGCTGCCCGATCCGCGCCCCCCTTCGCCGGCCACGCGCACGCGCGATCCATCCGTGACGCCGGCGGGGATGCGGACTTCCACGGTCCGCGCATGCCCGTCATGCCGCAGCTGCAATCGCTGCACGCTGCCGCGGATCGCATCTTCGAGATCGAGCTCGAAGGGATGCTCGACGTCCTGGCCCTTGCGTGCCCGCGGCCTGGCGCGGCCGCCGCGCGCGCCGGTCGATTCCTCCGCGCCGCCCATGCCGCCGAAAAACGTCTTGAAGAAGTCGGAGAAAGGGCTGTCGGCGCCGCCGCCGCCAAACATCTCCGCCATTTCTTCCTCGGTCATCGTGCGGAAACCGCCGCCGCCTCCGCCGGTGCTCCACTGGCCGCCGCCGAACGGCCAGCCGCCGCCGTGCGGATTCGCTCCCGGCGGCACGTTCTCGTAGGCGCGCCAGTTCGCGCCGAGCTCGTCGTACTTCTTCCGCTTCTGCGGATCGCTCAGCACCTCGTTGGCTTCGTTCACTTCCTTGAACTTCGCCTCGGCGCCCTTGTCGCCCGGGTTGACGTCGGGGTGGTACTTGCGCGCCAGCTTGCGGAAGGCCTGCTTGATCTCCTTGTCCGTGGCGGTCTTCGAGACGCCGAGCGTGGTGTAGTAGTCCTTGAAGTCCACTATCGCGTCCGCCCTGAGCGAGGATCGCTTATGCGATCCGAGTCGAATGGGCCGCCTCCGTGATCGAGCCCCAGCAATTCGACGAGCTGATCGATTTCCCGGACCAGCTTGCGGCGATTGGCGTCGCGCTGCAGGGCCGACGCCTGCATCAAGGGCCGGATGCGCTGCATCGCTTCCGCCACCGACAACAACTGCTGCACGCCTGCAAGATTGACTCCCGACTCGTCCACGAGCCGCTTGATGAAGCGCAGCCGCTCGATCTCGTCCTGAGAGTAGAGGCGCATGCTGCCGACGGTCCGTGCCGGACGCACCAGCCCGAGCCGCTCGTACTTGCGGAGCGTCTGGGGATGCATGTCGAGCATGCGAGCCGCGTCGGAGATGAAGATCAGCGCTACCGTTGACACGATCTGAGTATATCAATTGATACGAGTCGTATCAACTCTCAGATCCTGGCGAGCAGCTGTTCGAGCGGCCAGAGGATCACGCCGACGACCTGCGTGATGGCGCGCATGACGGGAATCGACAACTTCACGATCGGCTTCACCAGCCGGCGGACGGTCGCGTCGGCTTCGTAGAAGAGCGCCACCATGATGATGACGAGGATGCCGGCGAACTTCGCGTAGGCCGGCAGGTGCAGCGGCGAGCCCATGACGAGGTGATAAACCTCTTCGGTGATCAACAGGATGCCGACGTAGCCGATCAATACGAAGGCAGTCGGCTCGAGGATCGGATATTTCTTGAGCAGGTTCACCGCGTGCGGAGCAATTTGCTGCAGCGCGAGAATCGCGATCAGCACGCCCGCGTAAATCGGCCACATCACCGGATCGCCCGACGGCGTCTTCGGCGCCAGGCCGACGGCGGCGATCACGTTGTCGATGCTGAGGCTCAGATCCATCAAGCCGATCTGGATGAGCACCACGCGCATTTGCCGCGGTGCCGATCCCGTGCGCGGGGATTGATTATTGGTCTCGTCCTCGTCGAGCAGGACCTCGCCAACGTCGTGAGCGTGGCCCCTGGTGAGATGCGACGACATCAGCCAGATCAGGTAGCCCGCGCCAAGCCAGCGCACCCACGTATTCGTGGCCAGCCATCCCGCGACAAACAACGCGAGCACGCGGAAGAAGTAGGCGAGGAACAGGCCGATGCGGATGGCCTTGCGCTGCTGTGGGACCGGTAACTCGGTGGCGAGTGCCGCGATGCCGAGCACGTTGTCGACCGACAGCAAACCTTCCAGGACGACGAGCGCGGCAATGACGGAGAGGCCGGCGAGCAAATCCGCTGAAGACATCAAACGACTATCGTATCGCGGCGGCCGGAAGAAGAGAGGCGAGGGGTGTCGCCTGGGCTGGTTAAACCTTGCTGCGGGCGGCCATGACAGCCTTCACGAGATCGTCGGGGATGGCCCCGATTTCATCGCTCATTTCATCGCAGGCAATCTTGCCGGCGCGGATGGTGACTTCGTACTGCACGAGGTACTCGTGACAGTTCTTGCACTTGCTCAAGTGGAATTCGAAGTGCGTGCGGCTCTCCAGCGGGAGCTCCTGGTTCACGTAGTCCGCAAGGAATTCCGCCAGTTCCCGGCATTTCATGACGCCGCGCTCCTGAAGTGGGGGGCCAGCAACGTCCGCAGCGCCTGGCGCGCGCGGTGCAGCCGAATCTTCGTAGCGTTGACGGACAACCCTAGCACTTTTGAAGTTTCCTCGGTATCCAGACCTTCGATGTCGCGCAGGACGAGAACGGTACGGTACCCCTCGGGCAGCGCATCAATTTGCTTGCGCACCAGTTCGCGGTTTTCCGCCCGCTCCATAAGCTTGTCGACGGGCTCATCCCAGCTCTTGAAGCGCTCTTCGTGGTGGCCGTCGTCGAGGAACGAGGGCAGCAGCGTCTCGATCGATTGCTCCGGCTTGCGCTTTCGGGTGCGCAGCTTCATCAATGCCGCGTTGACGACAATGCGGTGCAGCCAGGTGGAGAGCTTGGCGTTGCCTTCGAATCGATCGAGGCTCTTGAACGCGTTCAGGAAAGCGTCCTGCACGACGTCGCGCGCGTCTTCCTCGGTTCCGACAATGCGGCGCGCGACTGCCAGCAGGCGGCCGCCGTACGCACGGACGACCTGCTCGAATGCCGCCTCGTCTCCGGCGCGAAGCTGGGCAACAAGCGTTGCCTCATCATCTACGGGTGTCGCGCTGGCCATCGATCGAGGGTATCACACGGAAGTTCTTGCGCAGAACGCACTTAGAACGGCTGTGGCAAGTTTGTTGCAATTCGTGGGATGACGGCCCCGTCCCCCCGGCAGGCCTGCTGATCAATGGAATCGGATTGACCAAAATGCTTGCCGACAATCACATGGCTGACGCCAACACGACGACCGCCGCGGCGGTGAAGACGACACCGAAGCACTTCAAGATTCTCATCGTCGACGACAATCACGACTCCGCGCTGAGCATGGCGATGATGTTGTCGATCATGGGCCATGACACGCGCACCGCGCACGACGGCGAATCCGCCGTCGACACGGCGGAGAGTTTCCTCCCTGAAGTGATCCTGCTGGACATCGGACTGCCGAAGCTCAATGGCTACGAAGTCGCGCAGCGCATTCGGGAGAAGCCATGGGGCACGGCGATGTTCCTGATTGCCGTCACTGGCTGGGGTCAGGAGGAAGACCGGCAGCGATCATCCGAAGTGGGATTGAACGTGCACATGGTCAAGCCGGTCGAACCGGCCGCGCTCGAAAAGCTTCTGGCAGGGCTGCCGCTGACGGAGCGGCAGTAACGAGCGCGCCGAAACCGAGCCAAAGTACGTAAAATGCTGACCTGTCATAGGCAGGCGGCTACCCATGCGTACACACATTCGATTGCAAGTTCCCGCGCTGATTCTCGCAGTTACGCTCGCGCTGACGTCGCTGCACGGCGCCCCAACCATCCCGCGGGCAACGCCCGAAGCTGCCGGAATGTCGACGGAGCGATTGCAGCAGGCGACTGCCATCCTGCGGCAATACGTCGCCGATCGGAAAATTTCCGGCGCGGTCGCCGCCGTGGCGCGGCGCGGCAAGTTGATCTATCTCGAGCCGGTCGGCCTCCAGAGCTTCGACTCGAAGGCGCCGATGACCGAACGGTCCCTGTTCCGCATCTATTCGATGACGAAGGCCGTCACCGCGGTCGCGGTGATGATGCTCGTCGAGGAAAACCGGATCCAGTTGACCGATCCGGCCGCGAAGTATCTGCCCGAGTTCAAGAGCGTCATGGTGCAGGAGGGCGGCACCGGCGCGTCACGCCGCCCCTCACGTGACATCACGATCCAGGATCTCCTGCTGCATACATCGGGATTGAGCCATCGCACGTCCGAGCTGTATCGCCGTCTGCAAGTTCGATCACGATCGATCGCGTTGCCTCAGTTCGTCGTCAACATCACGAAGGCGCCGCTGCTCGAGGATCCGGGCACGCGGTTCCGTTACAGCGAAGCGACGACCGTTCTCGGCCGGGTCGTCGAGGTCGTGTCGAAACAAAGCTTCGATGCGTTCGTGACAACGCGCATCCTGCAGCCGCTGGGCATGAGCGATAGCGCGTTCTGGGTCGACGCCTCGGCGCGGCCGCGGCTGACGACCGTGTATCAGCGCGGACAGGACGGCGTGCTGGCGCCTTTTGAGATCGAAGAGGTCCCGTTTACCGAGAAGCCCGCGCTGCTCGAGGGCGCCGTCGGCCTGGTATCCACGGCCGAGGATTTTGTGCGCTTCAGCCAGATGCTCCTGAACATGGGCGAGCTCGGTGGCGTTCGATTGCTGAAGCCCGACACCGTAGCCGCAATGACTGTAAACGCGTTGCCGCCGGCGATCTTGAAGGACAAGGGCGGCAACGTCGGCTGGGGCCTCGCGAACGTCGATGTGGTCGTCGCCGAAGGCTCACGCGGCTACCTCACCGCGATTGGCGAGTACGGGTGGGATGGTTCAGCGGGCACGTTCTTTTCCGTTGATCCATCGAAAGAGCTGGTCGTGACGCTGATGACGCAGAACCTGCCCGCGAATCCCGAGCAGCTGCGTCAACGCTTCAAGGCCGCGGTGCTCGCCGCAATCGTCAACTGACGTTCCAAACATCCAATACATCGGTCATCCCGCTCGTAGAGTGGCGGGTTGCCTCGGCCATCCCGATCCATCCATCCGCGATCGCCTGGCCTTTGAAACGTTGTCGAAGATGATGCGCGCCGGCGAGCTGGAACCGGCGACGCTCGGCCGGCTCCGGCGGAACGCGCCGAGATGGTTGATGCCCCCGCCGGCGTTTCTCTCGGGAATCACCAACTACTACGCGTGCGGCGACATCCGCGGTTACGTGCAGGCGTCGCGCATGGCGCCGACTTCGCGCTGCAGCTGGCGCTCAACCCGGCGGTGACGAACGCGCAACTCGATCAGCTGTTGCCGGCGATCGCAACCCAGGTCGCGCCGCGGGACACGAGCGTGGCGTATTGGGCGGGTGAGCCCGATCGACTCGCGCGCGCGGTCGTGTTCATCGCGCAACGCAACCGGCACTCGGACGCTGAATGGAAGACGTGGTTCGAGAAAGTCATGAATCCCGCGCCTCTCAAGAGCTGGGATGCGGCGTTCTCGTCAGAGGCGGGGATCAAGAAACACCACAACGTTCGCGCCTTTCTCCTGAGCGTGTTTGCCACCGCGATGACCACAGATGACCCCGGCGTGAAACAACTCGTGTCGCCGGTGCGCGAATCCCTCAAATTTGTGCCGTAATTCGTACAGGTACGGTCCTTGCTCATACATGAGCATGACCTGTCGACGACTGCTCGTGTGCCTTATCTGTGCCGTAGCCATTGCCGGATCTCCGGTGAGCGCGCAGAAGAAGGCGGCTCCGAAATCCGCCGCCGCCAAACCCGACATGCTGCCGACGCAGGTCCTGCTCGATCGCGCCGGCTTCTCGCCCGGGGAAATCGATGGCGCCGGCGGCCCGAACACCGAGCGCGCGATTGCGGCGTACGAGGCGGCGAAGCAGTCTTCCGTCGCGGATGCGCTGGCCTCGAGCGAGCCGGCAACAATCAGCTACACGATCACCGCCGAGGATGAATCAGCGCCCAAGACGCCGAACATTCCCGAAGACATGATGGAAAAGGCGAAGTTGAAGCGCCTCGATTACTCGTCGATGGTGGAGATGCTCGGCGAGCGTTTTCATTCGTCACCGGCGCTCCTCAAGAAGCTGAATCCCGGCGCGCGCTTCGCGTCCGGTGAACAAATCACGGTACCCAACGTCACCGTCGTGTCCGCGGCGGAAGGCAAGCCCGTGCCGAACATCCTCGTCAAGGTGTCGAAATCAAATTCGACGCTGACCGTCACGGACTCGACCGGCGCGATTCTGATGCATGCGCCCGTGACCAGCGGCAGCAAGCGCGATCCGCTGCCGATCGGATCGTGGACGGTGACGGCGGTCGCGCGCAATCCGTCGTTCAACTACAACCCGGATCTGTTCTGGGACGCGGAGCCGTCGGATGCGAAGGCGAAGGTGCCGCCGGGCCCGAACGGTCCGGTCGGCGTGGTGTGGATCGATATCAACAAGCCGCATTACGGACTGCACGGTACTCCGGAACCGGGGACTGTCGGCTACGCGTCATCGCACGGTTGTGTCCGTCTGACGAATTGGGATGCCTTGAAGCTTGCCGCGATGGTGGGGAAGGGCACCAGGGTGGAGTTCGTCGAATGACGCCACAGAAGGCTCAGACCACACAGACGCCGGCGAAGGCTTCGAAGCCGGCCGCATCGTGGCTCGTGTTCGCAACGGCCATCGGCTTCCTCGGCGGCATGCTGGTGATGGCGGCGCTCGTCACGATATTTCCGTCCGGCGTGGCCGCTGTCGCCGAGCCACTGATCCAGGCGGCGCCTCGCAAGGTCGAAGTCAAGCCGACGAGGAAAGAAGAGCCGCCTCCGGTCGCGCCGCCGCCGCCGGCGGTCGTGGCGCCGCCGGCAACGGCGTTCGGCGTTGAAGTCGAAATGCTGCGCAGGCGCGCGTTGACGCTGCCGGTGCAGGGGATCGAGCGTGAGGATCTCCGCGACACTTTCAACGAGATGCGCGGCTCATCGCGCCGTCACGAGGCGCTCGACGTGCTCGCGCCTCGGAACACGCCGGTGCTCGCGGTGGAAGACGGCACCATCGCCAAGCTGTTTCTCAGCGACGCCGGCGGCGTCACGATCTATCAGTTCGATCCGTCCGAGACCTTTTGCTACTACTACGCGCATCTCGAGCGCTACGCCGATGGATTGAAGGACGGCGCGACGATTAAACGCGGCCAGGTGATCGGTTATGTCGGGACCACGGGCAACGCGCCTCGCGATACGCCGCACCTGCACTTCTCGATCTTCAAGATGGCCGAGGACAAGCGATGGTGGCAGGGGACCGCGATCGATCCCTATTCGGTCCTGAGATAAGTCGCGCGCGTTTCCTCGAGGCTCTCGACGATCCGTGTCGCAAACGCGGCCGGAGCGATCACCTTCGCCGCGGGCCCGAATCCCATGACCCACGCCTGCAGCTCCCAGTCGATCACCACGTTCAGCGTCAGCCGGATGCGGCCACCCGGCAAATCGTCGATGGTCTGCGACGCATGAAACTCGCGCTCGCGCACGTACGGCGCTTCGGCCGCGGTGAACTCGATCACCACCCGCTCGGGCGTTCCCGAAAAGGCGCCGAGTGAGTGGGGGAACACATCGGCCTCGGCGCTCTCGACCGGATTGAACGACTCCTCGAGGGCGACGGCCTGCTCGATGCGCTGCACCGCGAACGTGCGCATCTCGCTGTAGTCGGGCACGAACGCCTGTAGATACAGGCCGCCCTGCGCGTAGGCCAGGCGATACGGTTCGATCAGGTAATCCTTGATCTGCTGGCTGGAGAACGAGTGGTACCGCATGCGGACGCGGCGGCGCGAGAGGATCGCCTGCATCAGGGCATCCACTGATTTCGCGGAGGCCGGGTTGCGCGGACGCGTCGCATGCTCCTTCGCGCCGAGCGCATCCGGCAGGCTTTCGATGAACTTCCACATCGCCGGCGGCAGCGCGTCATACAGCTTTTCGAAGGCCGACGCGAGGCTCTCGCGGAAGGGACCTCCGGCGACAGCGATCAATACCGTGCGACTGAGGTGAAGCGCACAGAGTTCCGAGAGTGAGAAGCCGGTTGCCGCGACGCCCTTGAACACCTCGCGGTTGAGGACAAAGACGGTTTTGCCGTCCCGTTTCGAGGTCTCGATCGGGAAGCCCGCCTGACCCAGCGCATCAAAATCGCGGCGGATGGTCCGCTCGGACACCCCGTCTCCCGCCTCGTTTTGGGCCTCATTTAACGTGAGTCCGCGGGCCCTGCCCTCGAGAGCCAGCAGAAGGCGCCATTGGCGGACGATTTCAGAGTGGCGTTCCATCGCTAGCGCAGCAGGTTAATTCAAGCCGGTACACAATATGCAGTGGTGTGCAAAGGAGTGCAAGAGTACGCAGTGGTTACCACCCTGACCTGGTCTGTCAGGGCCACTGGATAAGGTGACGTTATGACGATTCGCATAGGATTCCGCCGTCCCGCTCCCGCAGCCCGCAAAGTCTGCAGGCACTGTGAAAACCGCCGTTCGCTGTTCCGCCAGGAGGGCATCGCCAAGTGGGATCCCTACTACGCGCTCTGCTACAAGTGCTACCAGCGTTACTTCACCCACGCGCAGGGCGAACAGGCACCGCAGGTAGCAGCGGCTGCGAACGTGGATCGCCGTCGTAGTACACGCGCTCTAGAAACAGACCTGATGCCGGCGCGGTAAGCCGCGCCGCATCAGCGGTCCAGATGTCGCCGGGGTCGAGCTGTCCTTTGCCGACCTCGACGAGCACTCCGACCATGCGCCGCACCATCTTCCAGATGAAGTGCGAGCCGCCGACGCGCACGAGGATCAAGTCGCCGTCCTCGCCAATGGTGATGTCCTCGATTAGCACGTCGGTTGATTTCTCGTCCGGATCATCATCGCTGAACGCCTGGAAATCGTGCATGCCGCTGAAGCGCGATGCCGCGTCGTTCATGCGATCGAGATCGAGCGCGTCTTTCACCCACCACACGAACGGCTTGGCGAACGCGCTGCGGCGCCGCGAAATCTGATAGAGGTAGCTCCGCGCGATCGCGCTGTGCCGCGCGTGAAAGCGGTGCGGCACCGAATCAACCGCGAGCACGTGGATGTCGGCCGGCAGTTCGTCGTTGATGCCCCGGCGCAACGTTTCCGCGGGCACCGTCTTTCGCACATCGAGATGCGCGACCTGCCGCAGCGCGTGCACGCCGGCGTCGGTCCGGCCGGAGCCCATGAACTCGAACGATTTGTCCCTGATGGCTGCGCCGATCGCGGCTTCGAGCTCGCCCTGGACCGTGCGCGCGTTCTTCTGCTTCTGCCAGCCGCTGTATTTCGTTCCGGCGTATTCGATCGTCAGCTTGTAGCGCGGCACTCACCGTATGATAGTCGCGCCATGAGCCATAAACCTGTCCACGCCGCGAATCTGCCGAAACCCGTCGGACCGTACTCGCCCGGCATGGGATTCGAGCGATTGATCTTCGTCTCGGGCCAGGGTGCGACCGATCCCGCAACGGGGCAGCTCGCCGGCGCCGACGTGGAAACACAGACGGAGCAGTGCCTGAAAAACCTGCAAGCGATCCTCAAGGCCGGCGGATCCGATCTCAAGCACGTGCTGCGGTGCGGCGTGTTCCTGATCGACATGAAGGAATTCGCGAAGATGAACGGCGTCTACTCGCGCGTGTTCGGCGATCATCGCCCGGCGCGCACCACCATCCAGGCCGCCGGTCTTCCCGGGGACGGATTGAGGGTCGAAATCGACTGCATCGCCTACGTCCCTGCTAAGTAGGGGTCAGACCCTGAAATCACGCAAATTGCTCGATTAGGGACAGATCTAGCGAAGCGAGGTCTGTCCCCCACTTAGCAAAATGCTGAATTTCAGGGTCTGACCCCCAACAAGCAGCGCGGTACAATTGGCGCATGGGTCAGCTTGTGCGCAAAGCCGTCGTCGTTGTTGCGTTGCTCGCGGCGTTGCCGCTCGTCGGCCATGCGAACGAGGGGTTCTGGCCGTTCAATCGCATTCCGAAAGCCGCGATCAAGCAGTCGCTTGGCGTCGATCTCTCCGATCAGTGGATCGAGCGCGTCCAGCAGGCGTCGGTACGTTTCCCGAGCGGATCGGGATCGTTCGTCTCGCCCGACGGACTGGTGCTGACCAATCATCACGTCTCGCTCGATTTGCTGCACAAGTTGAGCACGCCCGAGCGCGACTACGCGAGCAAGGGATTTGTCGCCGCCGATCGCAGCCAGGAGATGAAGGCCGCCGACCTCGAGCTGATGTCGCTGCAGAAGATCGAAGACGTCACCGCGAAGGTCAACGAAGCGGTAACGGCGAACATGTCGTCGGCGGAAACGCTCGCGGCGCGCCGGGCCGCGATCGCGGCGATCGAAAAGGAGTCGCAGGACAAGACCGGCCTGGAAGCCGAGGTCGTGACGCTCTACCAGGGCGGGCAGTATCACCTCTATCTCTACAAGAAGTTCACCGACGTCCGCCTCGTCTTCGCGCCGGAGTTCGACGCCGCGTTCTACGGCGGCGATCCGGACAACTTCACTTTCCCGCGTTATTGCCTCGACATGACGATCTGGCGCGTCTACGAGAACGGCAAGCCGTTCCAGACGAAGAACTATCTGCCGTGGTCGACGACCGGCGTCAAGGAAGGCGAGGCGGTGTTCACGTCAGGACATCCCGGCGCGACGCAGCGGCTGAACACCGTTGCGCACCTCGAGTTCCTCCGCGACCAGGCGCTGCCGCTGTCGATCAACGCGTTCACCGAAATCCGCAACTCCCTCGATGCCTACATGAAGCTCGGGCCGGAGCAGGCGCGCCAGGCGAACGACGACTTCTTCGGCATCGAGAACTCGCTCAAGTCGTGGAAGGGCCAGATCGGCGGCCTTAAGGATGCGGCGACGATGAACAAGAAGCGGGCGGATGAAAAGGCGTTGCGGGATCGCGTCAATGCGAACGCCGATCTCAAGGCGAAGTACGGCGATGCCTGGGACCGGGTCGCGGCCGCGCGCGCGGCGCTGCCGCCCTACAACCTCGAGCGCGTGTTCTTCGAGAGCGGCCTCGGGCCCTACACGCAATACTTCACGCTGGCCCGCACGCTCGTGCGCTGGGCCGACGAAAGCGCCAAGCCGAACGGACAGCGTCTGCCCGAATACGCCGATGCCCGGAAGGCGGCGATCGAGCGGCAGATCGGATCAACCGCGCCGACCCATCCCGGAGTGCAGCAGGCCGAGCTCGAGGCCGGCTTCACCGTGATGCAGCAAATGCTCGGCGCCGACCACGCGCTCGTGAAGCAGATCCTCGCCGGCAAGACGCCGAAGGCGCGGGCCGCCGAGCTCGTCGCCGGGACGAAGATGGGCGATCCGGCCGTGCGAAAGGCGTTGTTCGCGGGCGGCAAGGCGGCAATCGCGGCATCGAAAGATCCGTTCATCGAGCTGGCCCGCCTCGTCGATCCGCGCGCACGCGAGCTGCGAACCAAGTACGACAACGAGGTGCTCGGCGTCGAGCGCGATGCCTACGCGAAGATCGCCCAGTCGGCGTTTGCCACGCAGGGCAACGCCGCGTATCCGGATGGCACCTTCACGCTGCGGCTGTCGTACGGCCAGGTCAAGGGCTACATGGAGAACGGCAAGAACGTGACGCCGTTCACCGAACTCCGCGGGCTGTATGTTCGCGGCGACGAGCACAAGCAGAAGCCGCCCTACAAGATCGCCGACTCGTGGATGAAAGCGCGCGCGGCCGTCAATCCGACGACGCCATTCGACTTCGTCAGCACCAACGACATCGTCGGCGGCAACAGCGGCTCGCCGGTGATCAACGTGAAAGGCGAGCTGGTCGGATTGATTTTCGACGGCAACATCCAGTCGCTGCCGGGATACTTCATCTACGACCAGGCCGTGAACCGCGCGGTGTCCGTGGATGCGCGCGGCATGCTCGAAGCGCTGCGTGTCGTCTACAAGGCAAACTGGATCGCCGACGAGCTCACTGGCGCAAATTCAACATCGGTGTTGCGTTAGCGCCGTAGATGAACGTGCAGTTGCCCTTGGCGCATACGTCGCGCTGCATCTGGATCGCCTGCAGCGCCACGTACTGTTCGGTATTCAAACCCATCTTCTGGTTGTAGGCCTGATCGGCGGCGGCCCGGCTTTCTTCCGCGAGCTTGCGCTGATCCTCCGCCAGCTTTTTCTGCTTCTCGGTGTTGATGCGCTGCTCCTGCGCGGCGGTCTCGACGCGCTGATGCAGGATCGCATCGGGCGGGTTGGCGCGGCCGAGTGACACGTCGAGGACGCGCACCGGCACGCCGGTTTCCTTGATGATCGCCAGCAGATGATCCGTGACGACGCGATCGACCTGCTCGGCGGCGGTCGCCTGGATGGCCATCTCGTTCATGCCGTGCGCCTTGACGGCGTCGCGAACGGCGGTGCGAAACGGTTGATCGAGGTTGCGGGTCCAGAAGCCCGGTGTGCCGGTGGCGCCGCCCATGTCCGCGCCGAAATCGCGCACCAGCTTCACGCTGTCGGTGACTTGCAGCGTCAGCACCGCGTGAAAGTCGATCGGCACGCCGTCGGACGTCATCAGGTCGGTGAATTCCACATCCACGCGCCGCGGCTGCATGTTGACGTCAATGCCTTCGGTGGTGAACGCCACGTACTTCAACCCGGTCTTCACCGGCGTCTCGTCCACACCGCCGCTGCCGAAGATGAGCGGCTTGCGCACGAGAACGGCCTCGTGGCCTGCGTCGGGTTGCACCGTCGAACACGCCGACAACGCCGCCACTGACACGATCACCGCCGCGACTGCGATCTTCGCCACCTTCTTCATGCCTTTCTCCTGTTACTTGCGATTCTGCTGCACGACGTTCATCGCGGTCGTGATCATCGCCGCGACGTCCGCCACGTTCGACGGCAGGATGATCGTGTCGGCGTTGTTGATCACCTTGCCAAACTCGTTGATGTACTGCTCGGCGACGCGCAGCTGGATTGCCTCTGCTCCGCCGGGCGCGCGTGTCGCTTCGGCCACGCGCTTGATGCCTTCCGCGGTCGCGGTCGCCACCGCGAGAATGGCCGCGGCCTGGCCCTCGGCCTCGTTGATCTGCTGCTGGCGCCGCGCTTCCGAGTTCTTGATGGTCTGCTGCTTGTCGCCTTCGGCGGTGTTGATCGCCGCGTCGCGGACGCCTTCCGACGTCAAAATGACGGCGCGCTTTTCGCGCTCGGCGCGCATCTGTTTTTCCATCGCGGCGAGCACGTCGGCCGGCGGCGTGATGTTCTTGATCTCGTAGCGCAGCACTTTCACGCCCCACGGCTCGGTCGCCTTGTCGAGCTCGGCAACCACGGCGGTGTTGATGTTGGTCCGCTCTTCGAACGTCCGATCGAGATCGATCTTGCCGACCTCGCTGCGCAGCGTCGTCTGCGCGAGCTGCGAGATCGCGAAGATGTAGTCGGAGATGCCGTACGACGTGCGTTCAGGATTCAGCACCTTCAGGTAGAGCACGCCGTCGACCTGCACCTGCACGTTGTCGCGCGTGATGCAGATCTGCGCCGGGATGTCGAGGGCCGCTTCCTTCAGCGAGTGCTTGTAGCGGATCACGTCGACGAACGGCACCAGGATGTGAAACCCCGCGTCGAGCGTGCCGGCGTAGCGGCCGAGCCGCTCGACCACGAACGCGCTCTGCTGCGGCACGACGATCGCCGTCTTGTACAGGACGATGATCACAACGAACGCAAGCAAACCGAAAAAGATCAGTCCGCCTTCCATGACGCTCCTTTGCCCGTGTCTATTCGGGAATAACGGCCAGGGTCAGTCCGTCCACGCCCGTGACGCGGGCACGCTGGCCGGGATCGAGAGTGACGTTGCTGGTGTTGCGCGCGCTCCACGACGACCCGCGCACCTCGACGCGTCCGACGACGCCCGGCGACAACCGCTCCTGCGGTATCGCGAGGTCGCCGATCAGCGAATCGACGGTGGCAGCCGACGGTGTTTGCAGTCTGGACTGCAGGCGTCCGCGCAGGATCGCGAGTGAACCGACGGACAGCACGCTGAACAGCAGGAACTGGAGCGCCGGCGACGTGACGACGCCGAGCAGGCCGAGGACGCCAACGACGAGCGCCGCGATGCCGAAGAAGATGATGACGAAGCCTCCTGGCGTGGCGAGTTCAGCCACGACCAGCACGAGACCGGCAGCGAGCCACATCCACCATTCCATATGCACGGGATTATATGAGGATACGGTCCCGGTGGCGCGGCGGTTCGGTGAGATAAAATCGAAGGATTCATGCCGTTAATTCTGGTTACCAATGACGATGGTGTTACGTCCGAAGGCATTCACGCGCTCGCCGATGCCATGCGGCCGCTTGGCGACGTGCTCGTCGTCGCGCCGCTACAGGAAGCGAGCGCCATCGGCCACGCGTTGACGCTGCGCCGGCCGCTCCGCATCGAAACCATACGCGACGGTGTCTTCGGCGTCGACGGCACGCCGACCGATTGCGTCAACCTCGCGTGCGCGATTCTCCTCAAGGGCAACCTGCCTGATCTCGTCGTCTCCGGCATCAACAAAGGCTGGAACCTCGGTGACGACATCACGTATTCGGGAACCGTCTCGGGCGCGCTCGAAGGCGCGTTGCTCGGCGCTCCTGGCATTGCGGTGTCGGTGAAGCGGACGCCGACGTATGACTTCGGTCCGTCAGCGGACGCAGCGGCGAAAGTGGCAAAGGCGGTCCTCGCGCACGGCCTGGCGCCGCGCAACTTCATCAACATCAACGTGCCCGCCGGCACGCCAAAGGGCATGCGCGTCACGACACAGGCGAAGCGCAATCACGTGACGAAGATCGACGCGCGGACCGACCCGCGCGGCGGCGCGTACTACTGGATCGAAGAAGCGCTCGACGAATATCACCCTGACAGCGGACGGACGGATCACGAGGCCGTGAAGGAAGGGTTTGTGTCGGTCACACCGCTGCAGCCCGACATGACCTCGTATGAAGCGCTAGAACAACTGGTCGCGCGCATCAAGTAGCATCGCGGTCGCGGCCGACGGCGGAAGGCCTCATGTCTCGCCAGGACTGCCGCTGTTCCTCTATCTGCGCGAATCGGCACCGAGGCACTCAGGCACTTTAGGCACCCTGGCACCAGGATTTAAGGTAGACTGAGTGTTCCTCGGGGCGTGGCTCAGCTTGGTAGAGCGCTCGGTTCGGGACCGAGAGGCCGCTGGTTCGAATCCAGTCGCCCCGACCACTTTAGCCAAGAAAACAGCGGGGCACCCTGAGCGAAGTCGAAGGGTCGCCCCGACCAACTTTCAAGTTCGTAACTCCGCAAGATCAGCCCGTTTGACGCCAGTCAGCGGGCTTTTCGTGTCTCTGGGGCCGGGTGAGAGTTTCCGTCAGCGCGGCCGTCTATCCAGTTGTGACGACAAGAGGCGGCGACGTAGTGGTTCTCATGATGCCGGACGCACCCGTGGTCTACGTGGCCCGGGTCATCGAGGACGGCGAAGGGCTCGACACCATTACCGAACGCCTGATCATTTCCTTGCGGCCGCACGCCTTCAATGAAGCGCGCAACATGGCCCGCGTCACCGGCGGCCGCGTCCTGCAGTGGATGAGCGGCGCGAACGAGCCGAGGCCCTGGCCCGAAGCCTGACACTGCGGGTATGATCGCGGGCGCGCCGCGAGTTGTAGATGCGCGCGATCCCAATTCTTCTGATCGTCACGGCGACTGCTGCGTGTGGTGAGCCACCGCGGCAACCTCGCGGGCAAAGTACGCCGCCCGCCACTCCTGCACCTGTCGCCGAGCCATCGCCCGCCGCATCGCGCGCCGATGCCCTCGTAGAAGATCTCAAGCGACGAGAGGAAGCGCAGGCCAAGGTGGATCGAGAGACTCCGCCGCCGCCCGCTCCATCGGTTCCTGTGTTGTCGGATCCGCGTCCAACTGCGCCACCTGCGAGTGCGCCGGTCGCGGCGCCACCGCCGGCGGTTGCTCCTGCAGCGCCAGCATCCAGTCCGTCCCCTCCGGCGGCCCAGGGCGAAGCGTGGTGGAAGGAGCAGCGACGATCGCTGCAACAGGTGCTCGATGCCGCGTTGGCGCAGCTGGCCGAGGCTGAAAAGAACAACGTGAAATACGGTTACAACGACGCGCAGGCGATCTACAAGAAGCAGGTCGCCGCGGTCGCAGCCGCCCGCGAGGCGATCGATAAGCTCCACGACGATGCGCGGCGCGCCGGCGTGCCGCCAAGCTGGCTCCGCTCGGCGATCGATCCGAACATTCCGCGCGATCTTGTGAATCCAGCTCGGCCTTAGTTCCTGGTGAATATGGAGTGCCGCGAAAGCCGTCCCGATATAATCGGATGCTTGCGCGGCGCTTCATGTCACACATCCTGATCGTCGACGACTCCCAGACAATTCGCCGGATGGTGAAAGCCTCGCTCGCCCCGCTCGGGGTCGAGTTCATCGAGGCGTCGTCGGGTCTCGAGGCGATTGAACGTCTCGCGGTCGGATCGATCCAGCTGATGGTCCTCGATCTCAACATGCCGGACATGCACGGCCTCGAAGTGCTCGGCTTCGTCCGCGCCAACCAGAAATTCCAGCAGCTGCCGATCCTGGTGCTGACGACGCGCGATGATGCGGCCAGCCGCACCGCGGCCATGCAGGCGGGCGCCACCGCCTATCTCACCAAGCCCTTCACGCCGCAGACGCTGCTCGGCGAGGCGCGCGGCCTGCTCGAGCGCACCGTCGAGGGCACGCGGTGACCGACTTCCTCGATAACTTCCTCGACGACTATTTCGCCGAGGCCGAAGAGCATCTCGCCGTCATCCGCCGCGCCTTGCTGACGCTCGAACACTCCGTCGGCCAGCGGCGCATTGACGGCGGCGTGCTCGAAGAGTTGTTCCGCAGTTTCCATTCGCTCAAGGGCATCGCGGGCATGGTCGATCACCGCGAGACGGAAGCGCTGGCGCACGAGCTCGAGAGCTACCTGCGGGCGCTGCGCGAAGGCGACGTGATCCTGACAACCGGCGGCATGGACCTGCTGATCAAGGGCGCGGGAGCGCTGGAAGCATCGATCGCCGCCCGGCGTGCGAAAGGACCGGCGCGCGACACCGGCGTGGTCGTCGAAGAGATTCAGTCGCTGATCACGCGCGACGGCACGTCGCAGCCCGCCGCGAAGCCCGAATCGCGCGGCCGCGGCAACTGGCTCTGCACCTTCACGCCGTCGCCGGCATTAATCGCCCGCGGCGTCAACGTGGACGTGGTGCGCTCGCGCCTGCGCGAGATCGGCGAGATCATCACCGCCGCGCCAATGGTCAACGCGCAGGGGTCGGTGGCGTTTCAATTTGAAGTAAGCGCGGCGGTCTCCGACGAGTTGATCGAGCGGTGGCAGCCCGACGGCCTGCACTTCACGCCGATCGCACCCGGCGGGGCGCCGGGCGCCCGCGCCGGAGCCGACGATCGTTCGGGCTCGATTCTCTCGTCCGGTCATTACGTCCGCGTTGATCTGGCGCGTCTCGATGAGCTGATGCGCATGATCGGCAACCTCGTGATCCTGCGCTCGCGTCTGACCGATACGCTGGCGCGCAGCGAGCGCCACATGCCGCCGGGGCAGTATCGCGAAGTCCAGGACGATGCCGAGGCGATCGAGCGCGAGCTTCGTGAGCTGCGCGAAGGTGTGATGCGCATCCGGCTCGTCCCGGTCGGCGAAATCTTCAGGCGCATGCCGTTCGTGGTCCGCGATCTCGCGCGCGACAGCGGGCGCTCCGTCAACGTCGTGCTCAGCGGGCAGGACACCAAGATCGACAAGTTCCTCGTCGAGCGGATGATGGACCCGGTGCTGCACCTGGTCAGAAACGCCGTCAGCCACGGCATTGAAACACCGGTGGAGCGCGGGGCGGCGGGGAAACCGCCGGCCGCGACGATCCGCCTGAGCGCGAGCGCGTCCGGCGAGACGGTCGTGATCGAGATTGCCGACGACGGCCGCGGCATCGACGTGGACAAAGTCACGGCCCGCGCGAAGCAGGCCGGCCTGCCCGTGCCATCGGGCACGATCGACGCCGTTGCGCTCCTCGAGTTGATCAGCGCGCCGGGATTTTCCACGCGCGACGCGTCCGATCGCGTCAGCGGCCGCGGCTTCGGCATGAACGTCGTGCGCGAAACGCTGCAGGAGCTCGGCGGCACGATGCAGGTCGAGACGCATCCCGGCGAGGGCACCCGCTTCATCATCGAGCTGCCGTTGACGCTGGCGATCGCCGCGGCGATGCTGGCGCGCGTCGGCGATCAGATCTTCGCCGTGCCGCAGGCCGCGGTCCGTGAAGTTGCCGAGTTCGAAGCCGCGTCGATTCGCGCGATGCAGGGCGCCGAAGTGGTCGAGTTCCGCGGCGCGCCGCTGCCGGTCGTGCGGCTCTCGACCGCCCTCAACGTTGCGCCGTCGGACGCCACGCGCTTCCACGCGTTCATCATCGGCAGCGGCGCCGCCGCCGTCGGACTGCTGGTCGATCGCATCGTCGGTCATCGCGAAATCGTGGTGCGAACGACGGCCGATCCGCTGATTCGCGTCGAGGGGGTGAGCGGCGCGACCGATCTTGGCGACGGCAGGGCGGTGCTGATTCTCGATGCCGGCGCGATCGCGCGCCAGGCCCGCGATCGCCACGGCCGCCGCGGCCTCACCGTCGTCCGGGGGATTGCATGACCACCGATAACTACATCCTGTTCACCGTGGCCGGCACGTCGTACGCGCTGCCCAGCCAGGACGTGGCGCACGTCGAGATGGTCGATCAGGTGACGCGCGTGCCGAACGCGCCGGCGTTCGTCGACGGCGTGGTGTTTTCACGCGGGCAGGTCGTGCCCGCCATCAACATGCGCGCGCGCTTTGGTTTCGAGCGCGCGGCGCTCGATGTGTCGTCGCGGCTGCTGGTCGTGCAGAGCAAGGGCCGATCGGTCGGCTTGCTGGTCGACTCGTGCCGTGAATTCATGAACGTCCCGCAATCGTCGATTCATCCGCCCGGCGAAGCGCTCTCGGGACTGAGCGCGCAGTACGTCGACGGTATGGCAAGCGTCGGCAATCGCCTGATCGTGGTCCTCAGCCTCGAGCGGCTGCTGGGCTCGACCGAACATGCGGTGGCAACACGTCCCCGCGAGCAGGCTTCCGGAGAAGGACATGGCTACACAGAAACGCGCAATTAACGGCACTCACCACGCCTTCGATCCTCGCTCGGTGATCGGGCAGGCCGAGCAGGTGACGGCGTCGGCGCACGGTATTGCCCGCACCGCCGACGAGGTCTGGGAGGGCGCGAGCGAGCAGCTGCGGTCGCTCGATCAGGCGTCGGTCGAACTGGAGTCGACCGCCGCATCACTGGCCGAAACCGCGACGCTGGCCGAGTCGATCCTCGCCGCGACGGAGGAGACGTTGTCCGGCGCCAACGAAATGGCGGCCTCGATCGAAGGGCTGGCCAGCAACATCAACGGCCTGACGTCGTTCATCGGCAAGACCGCGACCGCGATCGATCAGTCGTCGGCCTCGATTCAATCGGTGTCAGCCACGGCCGCTGAGATGGCGACCGCGGCCGAGCAGGTGACGACCTCGATCACGCAGATGTCGAGCTCGGTGCGCGCGGTCAGCGGCGACACCGAATCGCTCGCGGCTTCGGTGGAGCAGACCTCGGCGTCCCTGATTGAAATGGCGGCGTCGATTCGCAGCGTCTCCGGCAATTCCGACGACCTCGCCGCGGCCTCCGAGCAGACCGCCTCGTCGATCAACGAGATGGCGGCGTCGATCGAAGAAGTCGGCGCCATGAGCGAGAACCTGGCGACCATCATCGAACAGAATTCGGCGTCGATCGAGGAAATGGCGCGCTCGATTCAGAGCGTCGCGGCGAGCGGAAGGAATATCGCCGACGCCGCGACGACCGCCGCCGCGTCGGCGACGCAGACGGAGAAGTCGATCGAGTCCGTGGCGGGCCTGGCGAGCCGCGCCGATGCGCTCGCGCGGCGGGTCTCGAGCGAAGCGCAGGAGGGCGGCGCCGCGGTCGAGCGATCGATCCAGGGCATCGGCCGCCTGCGCACCGCGATGTCGCAGTCATCGACGGTGATGAAGGAGATGGGCAAGCGCACGAGCGACATCACGTCGATCGTCGCAACCATCAACATGATCGCCGAGCGCACGAATCTGTTGTCGCTGAACGCATCGATCGAAGCGGCGCGCGCCGGCGATGCGGGCCGCGGCTTCGCGGTCGTTGCCGAAGAGATCCGCAACCTCGCCGATCGCTCGGCGAAGGCCACGGCCGACATCGGCGCGATCATCAAGGGCCTGCAGGACGTGGCTCAGGAAGCCATCACCGCCTCGGCCGAGGGCCTGCGCGTCGCCGACGACAGTAACGCCATCGCCGAGACCGGCGCGGCCGGCCTTCGCAAGATCCTCGGCGGCGTCAACGAGACCGTGGAGATCGTCGGACAGATCGCGCGCGCGACGGATGAGCAGCGTCAAGCGGGCAAGGCAGTGACGCACGCCGTCGCCTCGACCGTCGAGCAATCGCGTTTGGTAGCAGAAGCGACCGGTCAACAAAGCTCAGCTGCGGCATCGATCGTGCAGGGAACTGCTCAAATGCGGAAAGTCGCGCAGGAAGTGACCAAGGCAGTTACCGAACAAGGGCGCGCGTCGCGCGACATTATGAAAGCCGCGCAATCGAGCTCGCGGCTCGCGGCTGACGTTCGCAAGGCGACGGCAGAGCAGGCGCGCACCACCGACCAGCTGACGCAGATGTCCGAGACGGTTCGCAAAGGCGCTGCCTCAACCGCGCGCGCCGTATCGGAGCAAGCCGTCGCATCAGAGCAGATTACGAAAGCGGCGAGCCATTTGAACCGCCAGATCGGCCTCGTCAGCCGCGCCATGATCGAACAGACGGCGACGGCGAAGGCGCTCGCCAACGGCATCGAGGGCATCCGCACCCAGTCGGATCAGGCCGCGAGAGCCGCCGCGGAACAGGCCCGCACCATGAAAGAGGTCGCCAAAGCGTCTGAAGCCACCGCGCGCGAGGTTCGCAGCGTCGCGAAAGGCAACCAGCAGCACTCGAAGAGCGCGGCCAGGATCGTCAGTCAGGTCGCTGATATTCGACGCATCACGCAGCGCAACGTCGAAGGTGTCAGCCGGACCCGCGGCGGCACGGCCGATCTGATCGAACAGGCGCGTGCCTTGACCGGGTTGATGAAGACCCCTCAAGGCCGTTCGCCCAACGGACGCAACGGCCGGTAGCTCGTCGATGCACACGGCACCGACGCTCGGGGTGGTGACGACCGACCGCCACCTCAAGGTTCGCGGCTGGAATGCCTGGGTCACCGAGGCGATTGGTGTGCCTGACGACGCCGTCATCGGGCGCTCGCTGCTCGACTTCGTCGCGGCCGAGCGCGTTGACTTCTATCGCGACCTGCTGTCGGACGTGATCGCGTCGGGATCGGCGCGCGTCCTCGCGCCGGCCTTCCATCGTTATCTGATCAGGTGTCCGCCTCGCACCAGGTCGGACCATTTCGATCACATGCAGCAGCGCGTGACGATCGCGCCGCTCGTCACCGAATCCGAGGTGGTCGGCCTGATGATCACGCTCGAAGACGTGACCGGGCGGCTCGACCGCGAGCGCAGCGTGGCGGCGATCCTCGATCCCTGCGACGCCACTCAACGCACCGAAGCGCTCGCGTCGGAAGACTGGCAGGTCCGCGGCCAGGCGATCCGGCATCTCAGGCAGTCCGCGTCGGCCGACGAGCTGCGATACCTGTTCGAGACGCTGCATCGCGATCATCACGACCTCAACGTGCTGAACAGCGCGCTGCGCGTCCTGATCGGCGCCGGCCGCGCCGTGGTCGAACCGCTCGTGCAGTTGCTGTCGGATCAGGCCGCCAACCTGCGCATGCACGCGGCGCTGGCGCTCGGCGAGCTGAAGGCGCAGGAAGCCACGCCGACGCTCGTCACGACGCTTGAAGATCCGGACGAGAACGTTCGCTTCCACGCCATCGAAGCGCTTGGCCGGATCGGCGCAACGGAGTCGATCGGTCCGTTGTCGAAGATCGCCGCGTCCGGACATTTCTTCCTCGCCTTTGCGGCGATCGATGCGCTCGGCAAGACCGAAGATGCGCGCGTCGCGCCGCTGATGGTGTCGCTGCTCGATCAGGAATTGCTCCGGCCGGCGGCGATCGCCACGCTCGCGCTGATCGGCGACGAAGACTGCGTCCCGGCGCTCGCGCGCGCGCTCAATGCCGACACCGGCGACACCGGACCGATCGCCGGCGCCATCTGGCGGATCTACCAGCGCTACGATGAGAGCCTCAACGCCGGCGATTTCATCCGCGACGCCGCCAGGAACGCGATCAACACGACGGGCCGCGGCCGCCTGATCGACGCGGCGGGCCACGCCGACGAACACCGCTATGCCGCCGCGACCGTCCTCAGCTGGCTCGGCGAGCCCGCACTCGGTCCGCTGATGGCGCTGCTCGGCGACGAGCAACTGCATGCCGCCACTGCCGACGGTGTGGTGAAGATTGGCGCCGCCGCGGTTGAACCGCTGATTGCGGCGCTCGAGTCCGCGGCGCGTCCGGCGCGAATTGCCGCCGCCCAGCTGCTCGGCCGCCTTGGCGATCGCCGCGCCACCGCTGCGTTGCTGCGCGCCCTCGACGACGCCGAATCCGATGTCGCGGCCGCGGCGGCCGCCGCGCTCGGCGGGCTCGGCGATCCGGCCGCGCTCACGGGTCTGATCGGGCTGTTCGGGCATCCGAGCGCCACCGTCCGCCGTGCGGCAATCGCGGCGATTAACGCCACCGGCGCCGCCGGCACCGCCGGCCCGGTGCGCGCGGCCATGACTGATGTCGATCCGCGCGTCCGCGAAAGCGCGATCCGTGTCGCCGGCTATTTCGGCTTCAACGATGCGGTCCCGGGAATCGTCGCGGCGCTCGCCGACGCCGTCGAAGACGTCCGCCGCGCGGCCATCGAGCAGTTGCCGGTCCTCGACGGCGTTGATGCGGCAGGAAAGCTTGCCGCGCTGGTCGCCGAAGAGACGCCACGCAACCGGGCGGCCGCGGCGCATGCGCTGCGCCTCATCGACGATCCGCGCGCCGGCGCCGCGTTGCGCGACGCGCTGCAGGACGAGGACGCCTGGGTCCGATATTTCGCGGCCACGTCGCTCCCGCAGCGGCCATCAGGCAGCATCCACGCGCAGCCGCTCGCCACGCTGGCGCAAAACGATCCGGCGACCCACGTTCGCATTGCCGCCATCACCTCGCTCGGCGCGCTCGATCAGCAGCTCGCGGCGCGCGCCGCCGCCGCATTGATCGACGACGACGATGACGATCTGGCGGTTGCCGCCATCAAAGTACTCGGGACCATCTCGCGGCCGGAGGCGTTCTCATTGCTCGAGCGCGCCGCGCGCGCCGCGCGCCCGGCATTGCAGCTCGCCGCGGTCCGCGCCTTCGCGGGGCGGCCGTCGCTCGAGTCCATCGAGGTGCTGGCCTGGGCGGCCAGGGTCAGCGATGTCCAGGCGCTGTCCGACGAGGCAATCGAAGCACTGCGCCGCATCGGCGCTGCCGCCGATCAGCCGATCGCGCAGCGTGCCGCCGTTGCCGCCTTGCGGGAGCTCGCCGCCGAAGGCACGCGCCGCCTCCAGGTCATCGCGGCGATCGCGCGCCTGCCGTGCCGGAGGTCGCGTCGGGTCTGAGCGCGGTTCGCGTCGGCGTGCGCGTCGCCACTGCCGATGCGCTGGCGGCAATGCGTCACCCGCGCGCCTCGAGTGAGCTCGCGCGCGCGCTGCGCGACGAAGCGCCGGCAGTACGGTCGGCGGCGATCGCCGGTTTTGCAAAACTCGGCACGCCCGCTGTGGGACGCACCATTGCGGCAATGCGGCAAACGGATCCGGACGAAGCAGTGCGGCGGCGCGCCGAGCTGGCCTGCCAGCGTCACGGATGGGGTCCAGGGCCATTCGCGCGCACATGACGATCGCGTCGAACCGCGCCTACGCCGCGCCGGTCCCGGACGTCCGCGGCCTGCGCATTCCCGAGCGCACGCTCGAGCTGATCCGCGAGCTCGTCGTCGCACACCTCGGGATCTACTACGACGACGGCCGGCTGGACATCCTGCGCGATCGGATTGTGCCGCTCGCGATCGAGCGCGGATTTGATTCGCTGCTCGATTACTACTACCTGCTGAAATACGACGCCGCTGCCGGCACCGAGTGGCCGCGCGTCATGGATGCCTTGTCGGTGCAGGAAACCTATTTCTGGCGCGAGACCGACCACTTCACAGCGCTGGCCCGCGCCATTGTCCCCGGACTGATCGGGCGGTTGAAGCGGCGCATCCGGATCTGGTCCATTCCATGCGCGTCGGGCGAGGAGCCGCTGTCCATTGCGATCGCGCTCAACGAGGCCGGCCTGTTCGACGCCGCCGACATCGAGATCCACGCCAGCGACGCGAGCGAAGCGGCGCTGGCCAAGGCGCGAGGCCGACGCTACGGGCGGCGCGCCTTCCGGCAGCTGCCTGACGCGTTGCGCGAAAAGTACTTCACGCGCGTGCCGGACCGGGAAGAGTGGATGGTCGGCGCCGATCTCTACAGCCGGATCGATTCGTGGACGCGCATCAACATTGTCAATCCGGACGAGATCGCCGCGCTCGCCTCGAGCGATGTGATCTTCTGCCGCAACCTGTTCATCTATTTCACGCCGGCCGGCGTCCGTACTGTCGCGTGCGAGCTCGCGCGCCATATGCCGTCGCCCGGTTACCTGTGCGTGGGCGCGGCCGAGTCGCTGCTCAAGGCCGGAGCGGGTTTCGATCTGCTCGAAGTCGGAGGGGCGTACGTGTACGTCAAACAATGAGCGACATGCACGCCATTCCCGCTCGGGTCTCATCGCTCGTCCGCGTGCTGGTCGTGGACGACTCCGCGTACGTGCGCAAGATGATGACGCAAATGCTGTCGCGCAGCCCGTTCGTGGACGTCGTCGGCACGGCGCGCGACGGCAGGGAAGCGCTCGAGCTCGCCGCGACGCTGGCGCCCGACGTCATCACGTGCGATCTGAACATGCCGGAGATGGATGGCGTCGAGTTCGTGCGCAGCCAGATGGCGATCCGGCCGATGCCGATCGTCATCATCAGCGTCGCCAATCCGTCCGGAGAACAGGTCCTCGGAGCACTCGAGGCCGGCGCAGTGGATTTTCTGCAGAAGCCCACCGCGCTGGCGACCGATCGTCTGCTCGAGGTCGCCGACGAGCTCGTCGCCAAGGTCAAGGCGGCAGCGGCTGCGAAATTGTCGCGCATCTCGCCCACCGCGACGACGGGCACGGCCGCGCTGCCGGCATCGGGGATTACCGCTCAGCGCACCGACATCGTGCTGATCGGCATCTCAACCGGCGGGCCACAGGCGTTGAAGACACTGGTGCGGGCGATCCCGGCCGACTTTCCGGTGCCGATCGGCATCGTGCTGCACATGCCGGTGGGATACACGGCGCTGTACGCGAGCAAGCTCAACGACCTGTCGCAATTGCACGTCAAGGAAGCGGAAGAGGGCGATGCGCTCGAGCCCGGCACCGTCTATCTCGCGCCGGCGGGACGTCACCTGTCGTTCCGCCGTGCGGGCGCTCGAGTGGTCACGCACCTCGACGTGCGGCCGCTCGACATGCCGCATCGCCCCGCCGTAGACGTGATGTTTCAGTCGGCGGCGGAAATTTTCGGTGCAAAGGTGATGGGCGTCGTCATGACGGGCATGGGCGCTGACGGCCGCGATGGCGCCGCGTGGATCAAGGCGCGCGGCGGCCAGGTGATCACGGAAGCGGAGCAGTCGTGCGTCGTCTACGGCATGCCGCGTTCGGTGGTCGAGGCCGGGCTCAGTGATTTCTCTGTCTCGCTCGAACAGATGTTTGACGTCATACTGGAGAGGCTATGAGTCCCCGGGTGCTGGTCGTCGACGATTCAGGCCTGGCGCGCCGCCGCGCGCGGGCGATCCTCGAGTCGGCCGGCTTCGAGGTCCTCGAAGCCGAGGACGGCATGGCGGCCCTCGAACGATATTTCGTCGACAAGCCCGACGTCGTCCTGCTCGACCTGGTGATGAAAGGCATGTACGGCCTCGATGTGCTGGCGCGCTTGAAGGAAATGGATCCGACGGCGAAAGTGATCGTCGTGTCAGCGGATGTCCAGACGTCGTCGCACGAGCTCGTGGCGCAGGGCGGCGCCGCCGGATTTCTGGTCAAGCCCGTCGACGCCAACGAGGTGCTGACCCTCGTGAAGTCGACGCTGGGAGAACAGGCGTAATGGAACTGAATACCGTTCAGCATGATGCGCTCGTCGAGCTGCTGAACATCGGCTTTGGCCGCGCCGGCGCATCGCTGTCGAAACTGACGCAGCAGCGCGTGCTGCTCGAAGTCCCGCAGGTCGCGATCCATCCGGTGACGCACTTGAACCAGGCGCTCGGCCGGCTCGTCGACGAACGCGTCGCCAGCGTGCACCAGGTCTTCAGCGGGCCGGTCGCCGGCGATGCGCTGCTGCTGCTCGATCCGATCGCCGCCGCCACGCTGACCGAGCTGCTGACCGATGTGCCGCCGTTGTCGATGGATCTCGATCCGTCGGCGCGCGAGGTCTTCACCGAAGTCGGCAACATCGTCCTCAACGCGTGCATCGGCACGTTCGGCAACATGCTCGGCGTGCCGGTGTCGTTCTCGGTCCCCGACGTGGACGTCACCAGCGTCCATTCGGTGATCGATCGGATGCTCGACAGCGGGGAAGCGTTTCGATACGCGCTCGTCATCACCGCCGGATTCCGGCTTCGCGATTCCGCCGTCACCGGCTACGTGGTGATCGTGCTCACGGTGCAATCGCTGAAGCGCCTGCTCGACGCGCTCGATCGCTGGCAACAAATCCAGGCGTGACGATGACGGCGCGCCAGACTCCTGCGGATGCCTTCACGGCGGGCATGCTGCGGTGGTTCGAGAACCATGCCACGCACGGCCTGTTCACCACCGATCGCGATCTCCGGATTAGGACCTGGAATCGATGGCTCGCGACCGCGACCGGATTGCAGCCCGAAGCCGTCATCGGCGAAGTGCTCACTGACATCGTGCCGTCGCTCGCCGAGCGCGGTCTCGACGCGTGTTACCACAACGCGCTGAAGGGCCATGCGACGGTGCTGTCGCATACCCTGCATCGCCATCTGCTGCCGTGCCAGCAGGAAGACGGCTCGCTGATGCCGCAGACCGGCCGCATTGCGCCGCTCGTCGACGGCGACGAGATCGTCGGCACCATCACGCTGGTCGGCGACGTCAGCGAGCGTGTCGTCGCGGAACGGCAGCTGCGGGCGCAGATCGCGGCGGCGGAGGATGCGCGGGCGATCGCGGAAGCGGCATCGCGCGCCAAGGATGAATTCCTCGCCACGCTGTCTCACGAGATTCGCACGCCGCTCAGCGCCGTGCTCGGGTGGGTGCACCTCCTCAAGGTCCGCGAGCCGGATGCCGCGACCATCAAGCGCGCCGTCGACGTGATCGAGCGCAACGCCAAGTCGCAGCTCGCGCTGATCAGCGACATGCTCGACATGGCGCGCATCTCCAGCGGCAAGGTCCGCCTCGAGCTGGCCGACGTCAACATGACGCAAGTCGTCGCGGGCGCCGTCGACGGCGTGCGGCCGGCGGCGGAGGCCAAGCACATTCGACTCGTGACTGATTTGCCTCCGGGCGTCGCCTGGGTGAGCGGCGACGCCGATCGGCTGCTGCAGGTGACGTGGAACATCCTGTCGAACGCGGTCAAGTTCACCGGTGATGGTGGGATGGTGGTCGTATCATTGCGATCGGATCGCAGCGGCACGCACCTGACGGTCGCCGACACCGGGCAGGGCATCGACGCGAAGTTCCTGTCGCAGGTGTTCGAGCGCTTCAAGCAGGCCGACACCACCGCCGCGCGCAAGACCGGTGGACTCGGTCTCGGCCTCGCCCTCGTCAAGGATCTCGTCACGATGCACGGCGGCAGTGTCGAAGCCGCGAGTCCGGGTCCCGGGCTCGGCTCGACCTTCTCCGTCCATCTGCCGAATCGGATCGAGAGCACTGAGACCACGGCGGCACGGCAGCCGCTGCTTCCGGCGGAGACGACGCTCGAAGGCGTCCGCGTCTTGATCGTCGAGGACGATCCGGATGCGCGCGAGATCGCGATGCGGTCGATTAGTGACGCGGGCGGGATGGCCATTACCGCCGGCAACGCCACCGAAGCGCTCGCCGCGCTCGCCGACAGCACCTCGTTGCCGCATGTGCTGGTCAGCGACATCGGCCTGCCCGGCACCGACGGCTACGACCTGCTCGCCGCGATACGCCAGCTGCCCAACGAGCGCGGCGCAATCCCGGCAATCGCCGTCACCGCGTACGCCAGCGACGCCGACGCGAAGATGGCGATGGATCGCGGCTTCCGCGCACACATCACCAAGCCGTACCTGCCGTCAGCGCTCGTCGCCGCCGTGCGCGACGCGATCTTTCACCGCGCATAAAACAAGGGCCTCGCCGTTTTCCGGCGAAGCCCTCTTCCTGCCTGCCTGCCTGCCTGTCAGGCCTGTCTGCCTACCAGCGAAGCCGCCACACCAGCTGCACCAGGCGCGACGTGTTGTCGCCGAGCAGCGCCGTCAGGCGGTAGTTGTCGACGTTGGTCGCCGCCGTGGTGTTCGCGGTCGGCGTGCCGCCGCCGACACCGCTCGGCGAGGTGGTGGTGGTGGTGAAGCCGAGCGGCGTCCCGCCCGTCGACGCCGGGTTGAAGTACGGCGTGTTGAAGGCGTTCAGCATCTCGCCGCGGAACTCGAACACGAAGCGGCCGCGGAGATCGAACTTCTTCGCGATGCCGATGTCGAAGCGCACCAGCTTCGGCCCGTTGACGATGATGCTGCGGGCGCCGCAGTCGCCGTAGCCAGGCGCCGTTTCGATGCAGTCCGGTCCGTTGGCCGGCGCGAAGTAGCGCCCGCTCGGCGCACCGAGCGCGCCATAACCGCTCGCCGACGTGGGGCTCACCGAGAACGCCTTGACGGTGTTGTTGAGAATGTCCGCCGGCAGGATGAAGATCTGCCCGCCCGGACCCTGCTGCACCTTGATCTGCTTCTGCAGCTCGCTCTTCGTCATGCCGACGAGGCGAACGTTGCCGAAGTCGAGCACTTCACCGGTCTGGACGCGGCCGACGCCGTCGAACGACCAGCCGCCGACGATCGCGTCGAGCACGCCGGGGAGGTTCGCGCCGAACTTGCGGTCCTTGCCGATCGGCACCTGCAGGCTCCAGTTGGCCTTCACGGCGTGCCTGACGTTGCCCACCTGGCCCGCCTGATCGATCCACTCGTTCGGTCTCGCGTACCCAAAACGCCGCTGCAGCTGTGCCACGCTGAAGGTGTAGCTGCTGTTGACGCTGAAGCTGTTCGAGAACCGCTTGCGGTATTCGAACTGCATCGAGTGCGCGCGGGTGCCGCCACTGTTGGTAATCAGCTGTGCCGCGCCGGCGGTGGTGCCGGCGCCCAGCAAATCCGGATTGGCGACGAAGAAGTTCGAGGGCAGCCCGGCGTTGATGGCGTTGGTGCGCAGTGTCGCATTGCCGATCAGACCGTTGCCGCCCGCCGAGGCAAAGCCCCACGGATTCGGGTTGCGCGCGGCGAGGAAGCCGAGGAACGTGGCGCTGGTCCAGTTCGCGCCGGTATAGAGCGTCTGGTTGCCCGCATTCGCGGCCCCCTGCGCGTTGAAGTGGGCCAGCAGAATAGGCAGCGGCGCGGTGCCGGTGCCGGCGCCCATGTACGCGAACGTCGCGCCGCGGCCGGCCGCGATGTTGGCCTGCAGGTTCGCCTGCGCCTGCCGGAACTCGGTCAGGAAGCCGTTGCTGGTGATGTTCGGCTCATTCAGGTTGATCGAATCCCATGACCCCTTGAGGCGGCTGCCGACATACCGCACCTCGATTGCCGAATCGCGCGAGACCTTGCGTTGCCAGCCCGTGGACCACGACTGCACCTGCGGCAGCTGGATGCCCGGATCGTAGGCATTGCCGCGCGTCGTGATGGACGCCGGGGCCGCGGGCAGCGTGACCGCGGGCGCCCCCGGCAGTGTCGGCGTATTGCGCAACACAATCGGCAGGGTCGCATTGTTCTGATCCCTGATCAGCGACACGGCGATGCCCTGGTTGTCGCCAAACACCCCGGTGAAGTCCGACAGGCCCGGACGCTGGTAGGCCATCGCCCAGCCACCACGCACCACGACGTCGCCGGCTTCGCTGCCGCGCAGCCACTTCATCAGCCCGGCCGTGGGCGGCACCTGCCACGCCGCGCCGAGGCTCGGCGCCAGGTTGTTGCGATCGGGGTTGTACGCGTACTGGCCGGCCGGGAAGCGGATGAATTGCGGCGGCGCGCCGGTGAGCGTCCCGGGCATGCCGATGTTGCCCTCGCCCGAGCGCCCATAGAGCGAGGCCACCGTCATCGTGGTGTAGCTGTCGTTGGTCGGATAGAACGGGTTCTGCAGCACGTAGCGCACGCCGGCGCTCACCGTGAGCGACGGTGTGGCGCGCCACGAGTCCGACACGAACACGTTGAATTCGCGCATGCGTCCCTCGGCGCGCGACGCGCCGAGCAGGTTATACGCGTCGCCGCCGGCATTGATGCGGGCATCGCCAGTCAGCGAGAGGAGCCGGCCGGTCAGCATCGCGTAGAGGTTCTTGGCCTGCGTGATGTCGGCGGCCGACGCACCGGGCAGTGTCGTGGCGTTGAAGATCGCGTCCGCCGCTTCGCTCGTATTGACGCCGAAGTTCGCCGTCGGCACCAGGGTCTGGTTCGCCAGCCACACGTCCGCCTGCACCATCACCGCGCCGAACTGCATGTTGTGATTGCCCGTCAGCCACGTCGTGGTGTTTTCGACGACCTTGGTCGAGGCCTCGCGCGAGGACTGGCCGGCGCCGAGGCTCCAGTTGGTCAGCTGCGCGCCGGTGCCGCAGCAGGCGCCGTTGAAATTGAGGCGGTAGCCGCCGGTGTCCGAGAACATGTTGGTCGCGAACTCCGGCGAGAACAACGTCGCGCCGCCCGAGCCGCCGACGCGGAACTCGTTGAAGACGCTGTCGCCGAACGTCGACCGCAGCGACTCCGACGTCGTCCAGCGCGTCGACTGCTGGCTGCCGGTCTGCAATGAATTCGGGAACGGCAGCTGTGCGCCGTTGGTGGTGTCCGGCGTCGAATTGATGTGACGGTAGTTGAACGATCCGTTGAGACGATGCGCGCGCGTGATTTCGTAGTCGAGGCGCACTGTCGGCGCCGGGTTGAAGTTCCTCGTCGGCATCGACCACGTGTACTGCTGGACCAGCGGATTGTTGAGCGCCGTGACGCCGCCAGTCTGCGACGTTGCCGCCTGGATCTGGCCGAGGATCTTGCCGACCGTCGGATCGATCGTCGCGAGCTGACCGTTGGCCGCCGCGATCTGCAGCAGGTTCTGCTGCAGGCCGTTGCCGTAGGTGAAGATGCCCGATGCCGCCTGCGGCGTCAGGATGATGCGCTGCAGCGTGCTGGCCGCCGGTCTCCGCTCCTCCTCATAGTTGAAGAAGAAGAACGCCTTGTTCCGCTTGATCGGTCCGCCTTGCGCGATGCCGCTGGTGTAGCTGCGCAGCTGGTCCTTCGGCGCCTTGCCGGTCCGCGGATCCGGCGGCAGGTCGCGGTTGCGGAACCACGAATTCGCGTTCAACGCATCGTGCCGAAGGTATTCGTAGGCCGTGCCGATCCACCGGTTCGTGCCGGCCTTGGTGACGAAGCGAATCTGCACCGCGCCCTGTCCGGTCGCATCAGCCGTGTTGCCGGCGGTCGTGACGGTCACCTCTTCCACCGAATCGAGCAGCGGGCTCAAGCGCGCAAAAAAGCCGTCGGTGGTCTTCAGGTAGTTGTCCTGCACGCTCATGCCGTCGAGCGTGATGTTGATGGCGCTGCGCGGCAGGCCGCTCACGGTCGAATTGCGTGCCGTGCCCGACGTGTTGAAGCCGGCGAGCGACGTCAACGAATCGAGCGCGTTGCGGCTGGTCAGCGGCAGGCTCGTGATCTGCTGGCCGGTCAGGTTGGTCGAGATCGCCGGTGACTGCGATTGCACGACCGTCGCCGATTCGCCGACCACCATCACGTTTTCCGAGATGGTGCCGACCTGCATGGTGACCCTGACGGCGGTCGGGATGCCGGCAGCGACACTCACCGAACTGAGCGTCGTGGTGCGGAAGCCCGCGAGCTCGACGGTCACCGAGTAGTTACCGCTGTTGATGTTGGGGGCGGTAAATCCGCCATCGCCACCGGAGACCAGGTCGATTTCCTGGCCGGTGCCGTTGTTCTTGATTTTCACGTTGGCGCCGGGAATCGGAAGATTCTCGGCATCGACGACGGTTCCTGACAGGGTGGAGAAAATACTGCCTTGCGCGTACGCCGGAGCACCGATTGTAAGGATCAGGGCTAACGCAAGGAACACGCTTCCTAAGCTTGTTCTAAAGCCGCTCATCACCATCCTCCTGCAACTCAAAACACGGGCAAAACAACGTCTGGAATGTAATAGGGGGGACGCTTTCGGTCAATAGATATCGGCCGCCCTCCCGGAGTGGGCGCAATTGGTGTGGGACGAAATGCGGCGATTTTTGCAAGACCCGCTACGATCAAGCCATGTCGCCTTTGCCGTCCGACGTCCAGATTCGCCGGGCCGACGCCCACGACGTGCCGCACCTCGGCGAGCTCGGTGCGGCGCTGATGCGCACGCACTACGCGTTCGACGCGCAGCGGTTCATCGAGCCCGACAGTGGTGACAACGACGGGTATGGCCGCTTCCTGGGATCGCAGCTCGACGAACAGGGCGCGATCGTGCTGGTCGCCGAACGGCAGCGCAAGATCGCCGGCTATGTCTACGCGACGATCGAGCCGATGTCCTGGAAGGATTTGCGCGGCGAGTGCGGGTTCATCCATGACCTGCTGGTGGCGGACGCCGCGCGCGGCAGCGGCATCGGCGAAGCGCTGCTCGAGGCGGGCATCGAGTGGCTTCGCGAACAGGGCATGCCGCGCGTGGTGCTCGGCACCGCCGCGCAAAACGGACGCGCGCGGCGCTTGTTCGAGCGCCACGGCTTCCGGCCGACCATGGTCGAGATGACGAGGGAGCTCTAACGCTCGCCGACCGCAACGAGGTGATTGCGCGTGCGGAAGAGCAGCGTGCCTTCCGAAATCGCCGGCGTCGCCATCGCCACTTCACCGAGCGGATTCGTCGCGAGCAGCTCGTACGTGGGCCCGGCTTTCACAACGTAGACATCGCCATCTTCGCTCGTGAAATACAGGCGTCCGCCTGATGCCACCGCCGACGCCGAGAATCCCGTCTTGCCGTCGCCCAGCCGCGCCTGGTAATGCTTGGCGCCCGTCTTCGCATCGAAGGCGCTCAACACGCCGTTGTCGCGGCACACGTACAGGATGCCGCCGTAGACGATCGGCGTCTGCATGTAGCCGCCGTCACGCATGTAGCTCCACGCAATGTGCGCGTTCGATGATTCGCCTTCTTTGAGCGTGATATCGCCGCTCGCCGTCGGCTTGATCGCATAGATCGGCGCCGCCTTGCCGTGCGCATTGGTGATGAAGACCAGGCCGTGCGCGGTGATCGGCGTCGGCACCGGAATGTCGCCGCCGCCGCTCATGCGCCACACTTCCTTGCCGGTCTCGAGGTCGTAGCCGCCGATGTGTTTCCAGCCGTTGACGATCACCTGGTCGCGGCCGTTCATCGACACCACCGCCGGCGTGCTGAACGTCGGCACGTCGCCGCGCGGCGTGCGCCACAGCTCCTTGCCGGTGCGGACGTCGAACGCCGCCACGAACGATCCCTTCTGCACGTCGGCCTGCACGATCACGCGGCCGTTATGAATGATCGGCGAGCTGGCGAAACCCCATTGCGCATCCGGCACCATGTAGAAGCCGGAGTCGAGCGTGCCGAAGTCCTTTTTCCATAGCAGATCGCCCGACGGCGAATACGCGTAAAGCCCCTCCGATCCGAACATCGCGATGATGTGCCGCCCGTCGGTCGCGAGCGTGGAGGAGGCGTGCGTCGACTTGGGATGGCGCTTGACGATCGGCACGCCGGTCTTCGCGATCCGCTCCCAGCGCGGCTTGCCGGTGCGCTTGTCGAAGCACGACACGATCCATTGGTGCGCGGTCTGATCGAGCACCGAGCCGATGTCACCGTAGAGACCGACCTTCAGCTGCGGATCGGGCGTGCCGCTGATCGCGCTCGCGGTGCAGACCTGATCGCCCCACACGATCGGGCTCGAGTGGCCGAGGCCCGACACCGGCACCTTCCACTTCACCAGCCTCGAGTCGGGGACGCTCCACTGGGTCGGCAGCGTCTTCGCATCGTCCACGCCCGCGGCCGCGATGCCGCGGAAGCCAGGCCAGTCGACGCCGGCTTTCGGTCCGGACGGAGACTGCGCGCTCACCGTCCATGTGAGCATCAACAACAGCGCAGCGGCATTCAGCGATTTCTTCATTGTGCGTACCATGGTGCGAGTCGAACCTCGATAGGCAGACGATAGGCGACGAGCTCGCCCGGCTTGATCGAGCTGCTCGATGCCACCACGATGTATTGCTTGCCGTCGAGCATATAGGTCATCGGCGATCCGGTTTGCGCGCCGGGCATGGCGACCGCGCCAACATCGGCGCCGGTTTTCTTGTCGTAGGCGCGCAGCATGGCGCCTCTCGATCCGTCCGGCATCGCAACCGTGCCGCCTTCGCCGGCGATCACCAGCGTCTTCGTCACCAGCGTGCCGATGCCGCCGGAGCTGCCGCCCGCGCCGGCAGGCCGGCCGGTGCGCGGAATTTTCACGCCCTTCAACGCCGGGTTGTTCTTGATCGCGTCAGGCGTGTCGCCGTGGGCGACCTGCCACACCAGCTCGCCCTTGTTCAAATCGATCGCGCTGAGCCGGCCATAGGGTGGTTTGATGAGCGGCAGTCCCTGCACCGACACGCCGCCACCGCCGCCGTCTTCGAGCGTGGCACCGACGCTGATGTAGGCCATGTCGGATCGCTTCGGATCGTGCGCCATCGACAGCACGCGCAGCAGCGAATGCGAGTAGATGTACATCATCCCGGTTTCGGGATCGAACGCGCCGCCGGGCCAGTTGGCGCCGTTCGGGATGTACATCGTCCCGATCTTTCCGCCTTCACCCTTGGCGATCGGCGGCGTGTAGATCGGCCCGTACTTGTAGTCCTTGAGAATCTTCAGGCCCTCGGCCTTCAGCTCAGGCGTGAAGTCGATCACCATGTCCTCGCTGAAGCCGTTGCGCTCGAACGCCGGCGGCCTGGTCGGGAAGGGCTGCGTCGGCGAGTACCACTCGCGCGGCAGCGTGCCCTGTTCGACGGGCCGCTCCTCGATCGGCCACACCGGCTGGCCGGTCTTGCGATCGAACACGAACGTGTAGCCCTGCTTGGTCGGCTGCGCGATCGCGGCGATCGTCCGGCCGTCGACCGTGATGTCGACCAGCATCGGCGCGCACGGAATGTCGTAATCCCAGATCGGATGGTGATTGAGCTGGAAGTGCCAGATGCGCTTGCCGGTCTGGAGATCGACGGCCACGAGGCTGCTGCCGAACAGGTTGTTCCCCGGGCGATGTCCGCCGAAGTAATCGCCGGTCGGATCCTCGACCGGCAGGTAGGCGATGCCGAGATTTTCGTCGACGGTGATCTGCGTCCACACGCCGGTGTTGCCGGTGTACTCCCACGACTTCTCGAGCCACGTGTCGTTGCCGAACTCGCCGGGTTGCGGAATGGTGTGGAAGATCCAGAGGCGCTTGCCGGTCCGCGCGTCGAAGCCGCGAATGTAGCCTTTGGTGTTCCTCATCGTGCGCGGGGCGGTGCCGCCGCGGTGCGACGCGCCGACGATCACGACGTTCTTGGCGACCACGGGCGCGCCGTTCCACGCCACTTCGCCTTCGATCGGATCGATCTCCTGGTCGTTGTCCTTCTTCAGATCGATGACGCCGTTGACGCCGAAATCCTTGAGCGGGACGCCGTCCTTCGCATTGAGGCCGACGAGCTGATAGCCGATCGTGACGTAGAAGATCCGCTCGTCGCCCTTGCCGTCGGTCCAGTAGCCGACGCCGCGGCCCGACAACCGCCGCGCCGATCGCAAGGCGCGCTGGCCTTCCTCGAGCCGGTGCATCCACAGCAGCTCGCCGGTGTTCGCATCGAGCGCCACGGCATTGCGATGTTCGCCGGCGGTGGCGTACAGCACGCCGTTGACCATCAACGGCGTCGTCTGCATGTTGAAGTCGGGGCGCGCGCCGAGGCTGTCGCTCTTGAAGCGCCACGCCACCTGCAGCGTGTTGAAGTTCGCCGCGGTGATCTGATCGAGCGGCGCGTAGCGGGTGACGCCGAGATCGCCGCCCCACGTGCGCCACTCACCATTGGTCGTACCCTGCTGCGCATGCGCGATCACGCCCAGCGCGAGGGCGAAGCAGGCGAGCGCTGGTCTCGCCGTAGCGCGAAGCGCGAAGGCGGACGCACCAACGAACTTCATCTTGCGAGCGGATCCGGACGCAGCTGCACGTGATACACCTTGCTCGTCGTCCCTTTACCCGTCTCCATGTGGAACGGCGTGCGCGTGCTGATCGTCGCCCACAATCCGCGGCCCTTCCAGCCGCCGTTCGGATCGTCGATGCGTCCGTCCATCCACTTGGTGTAGAAGCCGGTCGGATACGGAATGCGCAGCACCACCCACTTGCCGTCCTTCAAGGCGAGCAGACCTTCCGACGCGTTGCCGGTGTTGATCGGCACGTTCTCGCCGAGACCGAGCGCGCCGAATTGATCCACCCACGTGTAGTAGCTGCCTTCCACGCTGCCGCCATCCCGCACGCCGCGGAACTGCGGCAGCGGCTCGGCGTAAAGCGTCCAGCCCTCGGAACAATGCTGACCTGTGGCGGTTGGACCGTTCAGCACCTTGCACTTGCGCCGATCGAAACTGGCGAGATGACCGCTGGCGAGCGCCGCCCAGAATACGCCGTTGCGATCGACGTCGCCGCCGCGCGGCGAGAAGCCGGGCCGCTTCGGATCCTTGAACGGCGGCTCGTAGACTTCGGCGATCGCGGTTTCCGATGGATTCGATCCGGGAACGAGGCGCACCACCTGGCCGGGGTATCCGAGCACCGTTCCCCAAATCGATCCGTCCGGCGCCGGCGCCACTGAATAGAACGCCGCGCCGAAGCGCTTGTCCTTCGCGGGATCGATCGGATCGTTCGGCTCGACATACGCGTCGCGCCGGCCGTTGCCGTTCGTATCCATGATGAGCGGCGTCCAGCCCTGCGACTTCTGCACGTCGCCGGTCTCGTCGAACATCTTGCGATTGAGCCAGCCGACGACCTGTCCGCCGCCGCTCGTCCACAGCGTGTTGTTCGCGTCCTCCGCAAACATCAAGTGATGCGTGCCGAAGCACGTTTCGATGTGCGTCTGCTTCTTGGTGGCGGGATCGATGACCAGCAGGTGCCGGCCGCTGCGCTGCAAGGGGAATTTCGCCGACGGGTGCAAGCTGGCGTCCTGGCACCACGCGGGATTCTCCGGCGCGCGCACCGCCGACGTCAGCCACAGCCGGCCCTTCTCGTCGAGCATGGGATTGTGGACGTTGTTCTTGCTCGTCCAGATCACTTCCTCGCCCCAGTACGGCGACGGCGCCGGCATTTTCGGGTTGGTCGGCGGCGTGTTCGCGTCGCGCACGCTCAGCGGAATGCGATCAATCGTATGGGTGTTCGGATTCAACACCGGCGTGTAGTCCGAGCTCAGCTCGAGCGCGCCGTAGAGCAATCCGTTCGCATTGATCGTCGGCTTGCGGCGATCGGTCGAGACGACGTCGTGCAGGTACGACTTCGGATCGGCCCAGTCCCACATCGTGATCACGACGTTCCGCTCGAGGCCCTGCGGACGCGCCGGCGCCGGCGGCACTTCACCGCGGTTGATGCGATCGGTCCAGTCGGCGAACAGCAACAGCGCGCGCTCCTTGCCGAGCTGGTTCAATCCGCCGACCATGTTGCCGCCCGCCTGTCCCGACTGGATGCGGCGATCCCATGCATGGACGAGAGAAGGGAAGTTGCCGAGCTCTTTCGGAATCTCGCGCGTGCCTTTCGTGCCGAGCTGATGGCACGCGGTACAGCCGCCGGATTTGATCAACCGCACCCAGTCGGACTGGCTCTTCACGTTCGGCGAAATGCCGTTGCCTTGCGGACCCGTCCCGGGAAATTCGCCGGCCTCGGGAATGCGAAGCATCGAGAGCCAATAGCCGGCGGGGTAATACTGCGCGGCCGCATGCGGCGTCGGCGCGATCACCGCGGTCAGGTTGAGCGTCTTGCCGGCCGTCGTGCTCACGCGCGGCGAATCGACCAGGCCGTAGCCGCGCACAAAGACGCTGTAGCTCGCCTTCGGCAAATCGGGCATCAGGTAGCGGCCCTGATCGTCGGTGACGACGATCTTCACGTAAGGCGTCGGGAGATCCTTCGTCTCGGCGATTACCCAGACGCCGGCTTCGGGTCCTTTACTGCTGCGAACCACGCCGGCGAGATCGTCGCCGTCAACGGCCGGCGTCTGCCTCGCGCTGACTGGAGTCAAGGAAAGACCGAGCAGAACAAGAGCCACAAACGAGATGCCCTTCATCACCGTCTCCCCGGTCCGCCTGAAGGCGGACCCTCACAAGGTTGAACCTTTGACCCCCCTGTGAGGGTCCGGCTTTAGCCGGACCTTAGCGCTGTTGTCTTGAATCGGTTGTCTGTCGCTGGGCGCGGCGCTTGGCGAGCTCCTCTTTGTACTGCTCGTCGCTGAGGAACGCGATGTCCGTCCACCCATGTCCCATTTCATCCATCGTCCGCGATCCCCAGCCGACCCACGCGGTCGGATCGGGATTGTGCTTGTTGCCCGCGGTGTTGTCGTGCACCGAGACGACGTGGAGGATCGTGCCGGCGGGGAAGAGGTGCGGCACTTTGTACTTATAAGTGACCTGCCAGTTCTGCTCGTAGTGCGTGGCGTTGGTCAGGATCTCGCGGCGGCCGTCCGGATGGATCGCTTCGAGCAGCATCTTCGAGCCGCGGAAGTGCATGTGCGGCTGGAAGCTGATGATCAACGCCGGCTTCGGCAGCGGGAAATAGCGATCGTGCGTCACGACGGTGTTCGGCGGAATGCTGAGAAACGCCGCCGCGTGCAGCGGGTTCTCGGCAACCAGCGCGCCGGTCGGCATGGCCGGCTCGTCGATCGACAGCTTGACGCCGGCGCGCAGCAGCAGATCTTCCACGCGCTCGCGATTCAGCACCCAGTCGTTGCCGACGCCGGTGCGAATGCGATGCGACGTGACCACGTGATCGGGCTTGTAGCCTTTCGGATAGAACTTGATCCCGACGCGCATCCGATCGAACTGCTCTTCGCCGTACGGGTGATAGTGGCCTTCGAAGCGGAACTTCGATCCCTTCTTCAACACCTTCGTCGTGCCGTCGGGGAACACATCGGCGTCGTTGCCGGCGCCGTACTCGATCAAGTCCATCGAGTCGCCGACGTTCGATCCCATTCGCAAGCCGACGTCGCTCAGATCCGCGTCTTCAGGAAAATCGACATACACGTGCGCGTGATGCACCGCCTTCCACGCGTCGGGAATGATCTGCACCCACTTCACATAGCGATCCTCGGTCAGTCCGGGATCGACGATCTCTTCAGGAATGAAGTCCGGGCCGTTCGCGGGAATCTTGAACCCCTTCTCCATGCGCACGATCAGATCGGGCTCGCCGTAGGTCCATTCGGTGCTCGGTGGAAACACCTTTGCCGCCGGCGCCTCGGCGCGGTTGCCTTCCGGCGCCCCCGCATCGACCCACGCGGCAATCGTCTCGACTTCCTTGTCGCTGAGCGAGGGGTCGTTCGAGTACTCACCGATGCTGCGATCGATGTGCCACGGCGGCATCTCGCGGCTGACCACGCGCGTCCTGATCGAGCGCGCCCACGGGCGCACCTCGGCGTAGGTCATCAGCGACATCGGCGCCGGCGTGCCGGGATGGTGACAGGCCTGACAGGACTTCTGCAGAATCGGCAGCACGTCCTTCGAGAATGTCGGGGCGGCCGGCCGCGGCGCAGGTGTTTGTGCGGCAGGTTGAGCAGAGAAGAGCAGGGCGGCAGCGAACGCCGCAGTCGTCAGACCGGCAAGCCGCGAAACGGTGACCATGAGGCCTCCCTAGTTAGGGCATACTTTAGCACCCATGAGAGGCTTCGTCGTAACCGTCGCCGCCGCCGTCTTCTCCGTCTCTCCGTTCTTTCTCCGTGCCTCGGAAGCGCAAGCAAACCAGCCGATTTACCCCGTCTACGACGGCTATATCAAGAACCCGGACGGCAGCTACACGCTGTCGTTTGCATACTTCAGTCATAACGCCAGCGAGGTCACGATTGCGCCCGGCGCCGGCAACTCGTTCGCCCCGGGGCCCGGCGATCGGATGCAGCCGACCACGTTCCTGCCCGGGCACTGGCGGTATCAGTGCGTGATGGTCGTGCCGCCTGATTTCGACGGCAAGATGAAATGGACGCTGACCTACGGCGGCGTCACGACGGGCACCAGCGAACGGATGCTGCAGTCGAACTGGAATCTCTTCGAGCGCGAAGGCGGCGCGGCGCTCGCGCGGCTCGACTACGCGAAGCTGCCGAAAGGTGTCTGCATCAACCAGGCGCCGACGGTGCGTGTGCTCGGCGTCACCGCGAATCCGAAGAATCCTCCGACGCTCAACGTCGGAGTGAACGAAGAGCTGAATCTCTTCGGCAGCGCGCACGACGAAGGCCTGCCGCGCGGCAAAGGTCTGGCGGTGGAATGGAAGATGTTGAAAGGACCGGGCACGGTGAAGTTCACGATCCCGGGTTCCGCGAGAACCAAAGCGATCTTCTCGGCGCCGGGCCTTTACGAGCTCGAATTGACCGCCACCGATTCCGAATACACCCGCACGACGCGATTGAACGTCAAGGTGGGTTGACGTTCGGAGAGCGACGGCTTTAGCCGTCGCTAGATATGCGACTGCAGCGGCTCGTGCATCCGCTTGCCGTGCGTCAGCGACATCAGCACGACATCTGACGTCACCGGCGCGCGCCGGAACGCATCCACGCCGATCGCATCGGCCAGCGCATTGAGCACCGCGCCGAATCCCGCGCCGACCGGAGGCTCGCCCACCCCTCGTGCGCCGACGGGGGTCTCCGGATCCGCCAGGTCCAGCGCGGACGATTTCATCTGCGGAATGTCGAGAATCGTCAGCGGCTTGTTGTGATGGAACCGGCGCGCGAGCGACAGGCCATACGTCGGCTCGTAGACGAGCTTTTGATACATCGCGTGCGCGATGCCGAGGCAGCAGCCGCCGTTCAGTTGCGCGATCAGGCTGCGCGGATTCACGATCGTGCCGACGTCGCCGACGCTGAGGAAATCGATCAACCTCCAGACACCGGTTTCGACATCGACCTCCACTTCCGCAAACCCGGCGACAAATGAATAGGTGTCGCCGTTGCGTGGATACACATCCTTCGCGACGCCCATCAAGCCGAGCCCGGCATTGATGCCCGCGGCGGCTTTCGTCACCGCATGAATGTCGGCCGGCAGCTCATGTCCATCGAACTTTCCGCCAAGCGCGATTGCGCGCGTTGCGGCCTGCGCGTAACTGAGTCCACGCGATGGATTGCCTTTACGGAACACACGTTCGTTGCCGATGTCGTAATCATCCGGAGAGCCGCCGAGATCTTTCGCCGCAATCTCCTGCAGCTTTCGCTTCGCATCCACCGCGCCGGCGTGATTCGCGCGCGTCATGGCGTGTGTCGTCTGGCTCCCGACCGATAGACACGTCCACGGCAGTCCCTTGCTCGTGTCGCCCCAGTTGACGACAACATTTTCCCAGGGCACCTCGAGAACGTCCGCCGCGACGCGCGCGAGATCGAAGCACGAGTGCGTGCCGAGATTGCCGACACCCGATTGCACGTAGAGCTTGCCGTCGGGCCGGATGGTCATCAGCCCGTCGAACTGGATCGTGCCAGCGGGATGCGTTCCCACCGCCACGCCGACGCCGGTGACTTTCGATCCGATCCGTTTGCCGGCCCGCGCCGCGCGAGCAGACCAGTCGAACTGCTGCGCGCCTCGATCGAGCGCTTCTTTCGCGAAGGCGCTGGTCACACGACGGCGAACACCTTTTGCATCCGGCGGGCCATAGATCGCCTTGCCTTCGGGCGAGTTCATCCGCCGAATCGCAACTTGATCGATCCCGAGCTGCTTGGCCGCTTTGGTGATCACGCCTTCGCAGATGCCATTCGCCTGCATCGGGCCCGGCGATCGCTGCTGCGTGCGCGGCGGCGTGTTGGTCACGACGTTGACGGCGCGCCACCGCATCGCGGCGGGCTGATAGAGGATCGATGCCGTGTTGCCCGCGGACCGATGATCGCCCATCGGTCCGTACGGGCCGCTATCCTGGATGATGAACAGATCGAGCGCGAGGATTCGGCCGTCCTTCGCGAAGCCCGCGCGCATGCGCCCGGCCATATTCGTTCGCGCGCGCCCGATATAACTTTCTTCTTCGCGGCTGATGCGCATCATCACCGGCGCGTTGGCCTTGCGCGACAACAGTGCGGGAATGGCCATCGACACCGCGCCGCCGCCCTTGCTGCCGAATCCGCCGCCGGTGTATTCGCAGATCAGGACAACGTCCGTCGGTTCGATGCCGACCCATCGAGCAACGGCATCAACGGTTCGCACCACGCTTTGAGTGGAGCAGTGGAGATGCAGCTTGCCGTTCTGCCAGAACGCCATGGCGCTGCGCGTTTCCATCGGGTGGTGTCCGGTCGACGGCACGATGAACGATTCGTCGACGACCAGCGCCGCGTTCTTGAAGCCGGCCTCGAGATCGCCGTAGGACCATTCTTCGGTCGCCTTGCCGGTCGGCACCTGGTCGCCGGCGGCGGCGAAATCAGCTTCGGTCCACTTCAATTCCTGCATCGTCGGTCGCGGCGGCGTGCCGGACGGCGGGCCCCACACGTTACCGTCAGTGCGCGCATTCGGTCCGCCGGGCCGCAGGCTCTCGATCGGATCGACTACATGCGGCAGCGGCTCGATATCAAGGTGGATCAGTTCGATAGCGGCGGCCGCGATCTCTTCGCTGATCGCGGCAACCGCGGCAATTGGTTCGCCGGCATAGAGCGGCTCTTTGGTGAGACAGTGTTCCGTCGTTCCACCCAGCTGCGGAACGTCGTCGGCCGTGATGATCGCCTTGACGCCGTCGAGACGCATGGCGCGGCTCGTGTCGATCGATCGAATCCGTGAATGCGGCCGCTCGCTCAGCATCAGCTTGCAAAACAGCATGCCGTCGGCGCGGAAATCCTCGGCGTACCGCGCGCGGCCGGTGACTTTCGCGATGATGTCCGGCGTGACGTAATTGGCTCCGACCAGCCGTTCTGCCATGGTGCCGATTATACTGACGCCCGGAGGCCAGAATGATCCGTTCCATCGGCGTCGCGGTCCTCCTCGCTGTTTCGGCTTCAATCACTGCCGCGCAGCCTGCCAAGCAGGCGCATCCGATGATTCCGCCATATTCGGGCTCGACGATGGGCATGGGCTCTCAGGCCAAGGCCTTCGATGAGTCGATATTCCGACCCGGACCTACGAAAGACGGTAAGTTCACCAGGACGCAACACGTCGAAGGGAAATTTACGGCGTTCGGGTACGGCGCGCCCGACAAGCGATCGCCGCTCGAGGTGTTCCGCAACTACGAAGGCGCTCAAGGCTGCGGGGTTCACCACGCTCTTCACGTGCAACGCCGCCGAGTGCGGCGGTCAACTCGGCTACGGTCCGCTCGGCTACGTCCCCAATGGCGAGGAAGGGCGATACTCGCCGCCAGGCTCACCCGCGCCGAAGGGGACGTGTATGTGGCGATGAACGTCCAGCCGCTCGAGACCCGCTTCGTGATTGTCGAAGTCAAGCCGATGGGAACCGGCCTCGTGAAGATCTCGGCGGACACGCTCAATCGCGACATCGGTACGACCGGGCACGTGGCGGTTCACGAAATCCTGTTCGACACCGGTCAAGCGGTGATCAAGCCCGAGTCGGCCGCCGCGGTCGGCGAGATCGCGAAGCTGCTCACGAACACGCCGTCGCTCTCACTGCACGTCGTCGGTCACACCGACAACGCGGGCGCGCTCGCCGGGAACATGGATCCGTCCAAACGCCGCGCCGCCGCAGTCGTGACCGCGCTGACGACGACGCACAAGGTAGCGGCGACACGCCTGCATGCCGATGGTGTCGGTCCGCCGGCGCCGGTGGCAAGCAACGACAACGAAGCCGGCCGCGCCAAGAATCGCCGCGTCGAATTAGTCAAGCAATAGCGATCGCTGCAGGCGGACACTGCTGGACGAGGTAACATCGTCTCGCAGTGTTCCGCTCGCGCCTCTCCCTCCTCAACATCCTCGTTGCCATTGTCGGCGTCGCGCTGCTGATCTTCACGGTCAGGCGCGCCGGCGGGTGGGGCTCGATCGTAGAGGGCGTGGCCACCGTCGGCTGGTGGTTCATCGTCATCGTGCTGCTCGGCGCGTTCCGGATGGTCTGCCGCACGCGCGCGTGGATGATCTGTGCCGGTGGCGCGCCGCTCCGATTCCGCGACGCCTTCGCCGCGTGGATCGCAGGCGATGCGCTCGGCAACCTCACGCCCCTCGGCGTGCTCGCGAGTGAGCCGACGAAGATCCTGATGGTGCGCACCCGGATCTCGACGGTCACCAGCATCGTCTCCGTCACCGTCGAGAACGCGTTCTACATGGTGTCGGTATTGATGGTGTTGCTGACCGGCACGTGGATCTTCATGCAACACGCCGATGTGCCTCCGGCGCTCGAGCAGATATCCGAATTCATCCTAATCGTCGTTGCCATCGCCGCGATCGCCGGAGTATGGGCCGTGCGCGCGCGTCCTGCGGTGTTGTCACGCTTCGCGCCAATGCTCGCGAAGCTCGCTGGACGCACCGAGGCGCCTGCCGACGCGATGCGCGAAATCGAATCGCAGATTTACGCTGTTCCGCAGTGGCCGATCGGCCGCCTTCTTCGCGTGGCGTCATGGGAAGTCGCGTTTCACATCGCAGCGGTCGCCGAAGTGTGGGTCGTCTTGTTGCAGCTCGTCCCCGACGTCACGCTGGCCGAAGTGTTTCTCCTCGAGAGTGCCGGACGATTCGTCACCGTGGCCTTCAAGTTCGTCCCATATCGACTCGGGATCGATGAAGCGGGTTCCGGCGCCGTGGCCGACGTTCTCGGCTTCCCACCGGCAGTCGGCGTCACGCTGGCGCTAGTGCGCCGCTTGCGGATCATCGTGCTCAACGCGTTCGGATTGATTCCACTGGCCGGCAGCCGCCAGCTACGGAAGCCAGCGTAGAATGATGACCCATGAAAGCTATTCGTCTGTTTGTTGTCGTCGTCGGCTTGATGACGATGTTGCCGCTCTCCGCTCAGCAGGGGAGCACGGTCGACCCCAGCCTTTATGGCGGAATGCGCTGGCGCAACGTCGGGCCCGCGCGTGGCGGCCGATCGATCGCTGCTGAAGGCAGCGACGCCCGGCCAAACGAGTACTGGTTCGGCGCCACCGGCGGCGGCGCCTGGAAGACCACCGACGGCGGCACCACGTGGAACCCGATGACCGACGGCAAGATCACCATGTCGTCGATCGGATCGGTCGGCATTTGCCCCTCGAATCCTGACGTGGTCTACATCGGCGGCGGCGAGTCGGACATCCGCGGCAACATCATGATGGGCGACGGCGCCTATAAAACGACTGACGGTGGCAAGACGTGGAACGCAATTGGTCTCCGCGATGCGCAAGTGATCTCGCGGATTCGCCTGCACCCCTCGAACAACTGCGACACGGTGCTCGCCGCGGTACTCGGTCACGGCTTTGGCACCAACGACGAGCGCGGCGTGTTCAAGACGGCCGACGGCGGCAAGACCTGGCGGCGCACGCTGTTCAAAGACAACAAGACCGGCGCCGTGGAAATCATCTACGACCCGAAGAACACCAACATCGTTTACACCGCGTTGTGGGAATCGCAGCGCTTTCCGTGGGGCATGTCGAGCGGCGGACCTGGCAGCGGCCTTTTCAAATCCACCGACGGCGGCGACAGCTGGAGCGAGATCACCAGGAATCCCGGATTGCCGGGCGGCCTGTGGGGCAAGGTCGGCATCAGCGTTTCCGGAGCCGACAGCAATCGCGTCTATGCGCTGATCGAAAACGAGCCCGAGGGCGGACTCTACGTTTCCGACGATGCGGGCGCGTCGTGGAAGAAGATCAACGACAACCGCAACATCCGCCAGCGCGCGTTTTACTACACGCGCATCTACGCCGATCCGAAGGTGAAGGACACGTTGTGGATCCTGAACGTCAGCCTCTACAAGTCGACCGACGGCGGCAAGACCATCCAGAACGTGCGCGTGCCGCACAGCGACAACCACGATATGTGGATCGCCCCGAGCGATTCGAATCGCATGATCGAGGCGAACGACGGCGGCGCCAACGTCAGCGTCAACGGCGGACAGACGTGGACGGATCAGGACTATCCAACCGCGCAGTTCTACCACGTGTTCCTGACGTCGCACATTCCGTATCAGATTTGCGGCGCGCAGCAGGACAACTCTACGGCGTGCATGTCGAGCCAGGCCGGCGGCTTCGGACAGGACGCCTATTACTACGACGTCGGCGGCGGCGAGAGCGGCTACATCGCGCCGGATCCGCTCGACCCCGACATCTATTACGCCGGCAGTTATGGCGGACTCCTGACGCGCTTCGATCGCCGCACCGGCCAGCAGCGCAACATCAACATCTGGCCCGACAACCCGATGGGCTATGGATCCGAAGGCATCACCGAGCGGTTCCAGTGGACCTTCCCGATCATCTTCTCGCCGGTCGACAAGAAGACGATCTACGCCTCGTCGCAGAGCATCTGGAAGACGAGCAATGCCGGACAGACGTGGACGAAGATCAGCCCCGATCTGTCGCGCCACGATCCGAAGACGATGGGCGCGTCGGGCGGACCGATCACCAAGGACAACACCGGCGTCGAGACCTATGGCGTGGTGTTCACGATCGCGCCGACGCCGCAGGACATCAACACCATCTGGGCCGGATCGGATGACGGCCTGATCCACGTGACGCGCAACGGCGGCCAGAGCTGGGACAACATCACGCCGAAGGATCTGCCGGAGTTTGCGCGCATCAGCCTGATCGAAGCGTCGCCGCACACCATCGGCACCGCGTACGTCGCCGCGAATCGATACCAGATGGACGATCAGAAGCCGTATGTCTACAAGACCACGGACTTCGGCAAGTCGTGGACGAAGATCGTCAACGGCGTGAAGGACACGCACTTCGCGCGGCAGATTCGCGAAGACATCAAGCGCAAGGGCCTCCTTTATCTCGGCACCGAGAACGGCATCTACGTTTCATTTGACGACGGCGCCAACTGGCAGTCGCTGCAGCTGAACCTGCCGGATACGTCGATTCAAGGTCTGCAGGTCGCCGAGCGCGACCTCGTCGTCGGCACGCACGGCCGCAGCTTCTGGATCCTCGACAACATCGGCGTGCTGCGCCAGGCGACGCCGACCATCACCACCGAGAATCTTCACGTGTTCGATCCGGTCGATCCGCAGCGCGGCCTCGATCGCAACATCGCGATCGATTACTACCTGAAGAACGATCAGGACACGGTCAAGATCGAGTTTCTCGACGCGCAAGGCAACGTGGTGCGCGCCTTCACCGGCGACTCGAAGCCGGCGCAGACCGCGAACAACGACGGCGAGGGCTTCTTCGGTCCGCCGCCGGCGCGCGTCGGCGTCAAGAAGGGCATGAACCGCTTCACGTGGGACATGCGCTACGAAGGCGCGACCGTGTTCCCCGGCATGATCATGTGGGCCGCCAACCCGGCGCGTGGACCATTGGCGCCGCCGGCCGACATCACGGTGCGAGTCACCGCGGCCGGCGAGACCAGGACGCAGGGTTTCACGATCGGCATCGACAAGCGTCTGCAGGGACAGGTGACCGCGGCCGATCTGCTCGAGCAGTTCAAGCTCGCCACCGACATCCGCAACAAGGTGACGGAAGCCAATGCGGCGGTTATCCAGATTCGCTCGATCCGCGATCAGGTCAACAAGGCGCTCGAGAAGGTGCCCGAGCGCAAAAAGAAGGAAGTGCAGGCGATCGCCGACGGCCTACTGAAGCCGATCGCGGTCGTTGAGGAGGAGGTCTACAACACCAAGCTCCGAAGCGGACAGGACCCGCTGAACTTCCCGATCCGCTTGAACAACAAGATCGCCGCGCTGCAGGGCGTGGTCGAAAGCTCCGACAACAAGCCGACCGATCAGACCTACGTGGTGTTCAAGGAGCTGTCGGCGAAGCTCGATGCGCAGATCCAGAAACTGCAGCAGTCGCTGAAGACCGAATTGCCGCGATTGAATGCGGCACTGAAGCGCGAGAAGGCGGGCGAGATCGATCCGAACAAGAAGCCGGATCCTCCTGCGGCGACCGCCAAACCGCAATAGCGATCAGAGGAAATCGAGGTCATTGCGCTTGCGCGATGGCCTCCATCCCGGCGGCGCCGGCCTGGTCACGATTCCCGCAATCAGCCGGATCAGCCTCAGGCAGATTCGCTGAATCGTGCTCGCCATGCCAGTTTGTCCTCGAGCGTGGTGTCGTGTGGATTGCGGAAGATGCGGTCCTCGATCACGAGGTCATCGATCAGCGTGTGACGAAAGCACTGCCAGGCATCTGTCGCGGTGCGCACAATCGGCTCGCCGCTGACGTTGAAACTGGTGTTGATCAGCAGCGGCACACCGGTGATGTGCTTGAACTCAATCAGCAAGCGATGCAGGTCCGGATGGCGCTCGCGCCTGACGGTCTGCAGGCGCGATGAGTAATCGACGTGAACGACGCTGGAGAATGCGCAGCGTCGCTGGGCGGGGCGGTCGCGCATGGTTGCGGCGGGCCCGGTCGGGTAGCGGTGCTGCGGTTTCAGCAACGCCGTGCTCTGCATGTAGTCCGACGGTTCGGTCGAATCGAACCATTCGCCGCACTCCTCGGCCAGAATCGCCGGCGCAAACGGGCGAAACGATTCGCGGAACTTGATCTTTTCGTTGAGCGTCGACTGCATGCCGTCCACGCGCGCGTCGGCAAGAATCGATCGGGCGCCGAGCGCCCGCGCGCCCAGCTCCATTCGGCCGCGGACCCAGCCGACAATGTTACCGTCGGCCAGCAAACGCGCTGTGGCAGTAAAGACGTCACCCGCATACGACACTTCGTGCGTGAACGCCTCGGGCGGCACCGCGCCGGGCAATGAGCCAAGGAATATGCCGGCGACGTCGACCTTGCGGTTCGCTGCGGCCGCCGCCTTCTGCTGATGCAGCAGAGCGCCGCCGAGCCCGGTTCCCATGTCGCCCGCTGCCGGCGCCGTGAACACGTCGTCGAACACGCCGAGCCGGCGCAGCTTCCCGGCGGCCACGCAATTCTGCGCGCACCCTCCGCAGAACAGCAGATATCGCTCGCCGGTCACGCGCTTCGCGAACGACGCCATCCGGAAGAGCTGCTCTTCGAACAGCGCCTGCACGGATGCGGCAATGTCAGCGTGATCGCCGGTGATCGCACCGCCCTTTAACCTGACCGGCAATCCGAGATGCGTCGCCAACGATTTCAGAATGTCCGGCCAGGCGAGCGACGGCCGCGAGTTGAAGCGAAGCGCGCCATCGCTATCGGAGCTGGCGAACGATTGCAATCGATCGAGGAAGACCGGGTTGCCGTATGGGGCAAGTCCCATCACCTTGTATTCGGAGCCGCCGGAGAATCCGAGGAAATCCGTGATCAATGCGTACAGGAACCCCAGCCCATACAGATAGGGCAGCTCGTATAGGATTTGCGTCTGTCGGCCGTCCGCGATTCCGATCGTCGCGTTGACATCGTCGCCGGCGCCATCCACACACAAGAAGGCCGCGCGTTCGAAAGGTGAAGTCGCACACGCCATCGCGGCGTGCGCCAGGTGATGCCAGGCGTACCGGATCGTCGCTCGCGGCATCAAGGCGCTCGCTGCGGTGACGTTTGCGAAACTCCCCGGAGGGACCATCCGTCCGAACTGCCAGGTCAGCCAGTTGGACGGCCGCTCGGACTGACTGGACAACCATTCCTGCAGCGGCTTGTCCGCGATGACGCACACGTCGACGTCGGACGGTGACAGTTCCGCGAAGGCCAGACAATCGCGAATCGCCCGCTCAGGAAATGCGTCGTCGTACTTTTTCCGGGTGTAGCGCTCTTCCTGGCTGGCGGCAATGAGCCGGCCGTCAACGAGCAGCGCCGCATTGGCGTCGTGCCCCAGCGTGCCGCCCACACCGATGACGACGCGGCCGATGGTCACTCTATGAGATGGAACGGCACTGACGTGGTCACCACGCGCGGGCGAAACAGCAGCGCCGCCTTCAGCACCATCGCGCTCTGGTTGTGCAGCAAGTGATGCCACCAGTGCTTGACAACGAATTCGGGGAGCACGACGGTGATGTAGTCGCCGGGGTGCTCCTTTTCCATGCGATCGATGTAGTCGAGCAGCGGCTCCGTCATCGAGCGGAACGGTGACTGCAGCACGACCAGCTTGACGTGCGAGCCCCACACCGGCCAGTCCTTCTTCAACTGCACCAGCGAATCCGGGTTGACGTTCACGTAGACGGCGCGGACATCCTTCGCCAGCGCCGACGCGTAGCGCAGCGCCTCGATGACGGCGCGATGCACGCCGCCGATCGGCACGATCACGATGTGACCGTGCGGCGTCGTATCGACTTCGATGCTCGCCAGTGACAGCTGCTCCGCGACGCTCTCGTAATGCGTGCGCGTCAGCTTGAAGATTGTCACCAGGATCGGAATCAGCACGATCACGATCCAGGCGCCGTCGAGCGTCTTGGTCAGCGTGACGATGACGAGCACGACGCCGGTGAGGAGCGCGCCGAAGCCGCTGACCGCGGCGCTGACGGTCCACCCGGGCTCCTTCAACCGCATGGTGCGCATCACCATGCTGGTCTGCGACAACGTGAACGACAGGAACACGCCGATCATGTAGAGCGGGATCAAGCGGTGCTGATCGCCGCCGAAAATGATGATCAACGCCGCGGCGCCGAGGCTCAACGCGACAATGCCGTTCGAGAAGGCGAGCTTGTCGCCGAGGTTCGCGAACTGCCGCGGCATGTAGCGATCGCGCGCCACGATCGACGCCAGCGTCGGGAAGCCGGCGAACGCGGTGTTCGCCGCCAGGATCAGGATCAACATCGTCGCCGCCTGGACGCCGTAGTAGAACAGGTTGCGGCCGCCGAACACACCGCGCGCGAGCTGCGACACCACGGTCTCGGTCTCGCTCGGCACGATCTGATACGCGTGCGCGAGGAACGTCAGCCCCACGAACATCGTCACGCCGAGGCTGGCCATCAGGACGAGCGTGCGCGCGGCAATTTTGGCGGGCGGGTCCCTGAAGAGCGGCACGCCGTCGGCAACGGCCTCCACGCCGGTCAGCGCCGTGCAGCCATTCGCAAACGCCGTCAACAAGATGAACGCGCCGACCGTCCCGGTCTCGAAGGTATGGAGCGGATCGACCGGCGGCACAGGCTCCACCGTTCCCGTCAACGCCCGCACGGTGCCGGTGGCGATCAGCGCCAGCATCACCGCGAGGAACGCGTAGACCGGCACCCCGAACACGCGGACCGATTCCTTCAATCCGCGCAGGTTGCCGGTGGTGAGCACGACGAGGAAGGCGAGGCTGAGCCAGGTCTTGCCGACGTGCAGCGATGGAAATGCGGACGTCACCGCCGACACGCCGGCCGTGATGCTGACCGCGACGGTCAGCGTGTAATCGATCAGCAACGACGCCGCCGCCGAGAGCCCGGCGATCGGGCCGAGGTTGTCGCGCGTCACGACGTAGGCGCCGCCGCCGGTCGGGAACGCGAAGATCGTCTGCCTGAATGAGAACGCCACCGCGACCAGCAGCACCGCGATCAACATCGAGATCGGCTGCGACGAGCTCATCGCCGCAAGGCCGCCGATCATCAACACGCGCAGCACTTCTTCGGTGGCGTACGCGACCGACGAGAGCGCGTCCGACGAGAGGACGGCGAGCCCTCCGAAAAGACCGAATTTATGATGGCCAGCTTGGTACGACGCGATCGGCCGGCCTACAACCAGCCGCTTCAGCGGGGCGAGCACACACCATGATAAACCGCCCATCTCCAGGAAGATAGGCGGCTGAGATAGAATGTCCTGATGCGCATTGCTCGAAGATTCATCGTGAGCGGGCGCGTGCAGGGCGTGGGCTTCCGGTATTTCGCGCTGGATGCGGCGCGCCGCGAGGGCGTCAACGGCTACGTCATGAATCACGACGATGGCAGCGTCGAAGCGGTCGCCGAAGGCGAGTCCGAAGCGATCGAGCGGTTCGAGCGCGCGCTGCGGCGCGGCCCGTCGCGCTCGCGCGTCGAGCAGGTGATGGTCGACGAGATCGAACCGGCGTTCGGCAACAGCGGCTTCAACATTCGGTAGAGAGCGGCATGGATCATCTGAAGGCAAAGATTCGCGAGATTCCGGACTTCCCGAAGAAGGGGATTCTCTTTTACGACATCACCACGCTGCTCTGCGACGGCCAGGGATTTCAGGACACGGTCGACGCGCTGGCCGCGCCGTACATGGGCGAGGACATCGATCAGGTCATCGGCATCGAGAGCCGCGGCTTCATTCTCGGCGCCGCCGTCGCCAACGCGCTCGGTTGCGGTTTCGTGCCGGTGCGCAAGCCCGGGAAGCTCCCCGGCGCGACGCACAAAGAGGCCTACAGCCTCGAATACGGCGAGAACGCGCTCGAGATTCACCAGGACGCGTGCGCGAGCCAGAAGCGGATTCTGATCGTGGATGATGTGCTGGCGACCGGCGGCACGGCGAAGGCGACCATCGATTTGGCCCGAAAAGCCGGCGGCAAGGTGATTGGCATCGCGTTTTTGATTGAGCTGGGCTTCCTGAATGGACGCTCGAAATTGCCCGGCGAGAACGTTTACTCTGTATTGAATTACTAGGCGCGTGTAGCTCAGTGGATAGAGCACCCGCCTCCTAAGCGGGGGGCCGCAGGTTCAACTCCTGCCACGCGCACCAACCTTCGCTCACGCGTGGCGGCCGTTGCGTGAGCTACGGTTGGCAGGCCAGGCGAAGGTTGTCCACCGTAGCGCGAAGCGCGAAGGTGGACCGAAACGGAAAGTTATGAAGCACACAGAACGTCAGCACCTCAAGGACAACGAGCTCGCCATTGCGCTGGGACAGGCGCAGTCATGGGCGGGCAGCAACTCGAAGAACCTCACGGCGATCCTGATCGCGATCGTCGTGGTCGGCGGCGGCGTCCTCGCCTATATGGCGTACCGCAACAACGCCGACAACAACGCGCGCGCGGCGTTGGCGGCCGGCATGGTGATCGAGGAAGCGCGCGTCATGCCGCCGGGACCGCCGCCGGGCACGACCAACGATCCCACCGCGGTCGGCGGGCAGGCGCCCGGCACCTATCCGACAGAAAAGGCCAGGCTCGAAGCGGCGCTGCCGAAGTTCCAGGCGGCCGCCGACGCTTATCCGTCGCACGACGCCGGCATCACGGCGCGGTATCACCAGGCGAAAGCGCTCGTCGCGCTCGGCCGGTTCGATGAAGCCGTCAAGGCCTATGATCAGGTGATCGCCGGCGGCTCAGGCCTGTTGCAGCGCAGCGCGCGCCTTGGCAAGGCGGAAGCGCAGTTGCGCGCCGCGCAATACGATCCGGCGATCGCAACGCTGAAGCAGATGGTCGATCAGAAGGATGCATCGTTGCCGGCTGACGCGGTGCTGATGGAGCTGGCACGCGCGTATCGTCTCGCCGGCAACACCGAGGAAGCGCGCAAGACGCTGACGCAGGTGATCGAGCAGCACGCCGATTCAGTCTACGCCACGGAAGCGAAGACTGAGATCGAAAAGCTCGGAAAAGCCTAGTGCTTGGTGACGTCGCGTAAGAAAGTGAATTCAGCCGAGGGCGTCAGCTTGACGCCCTCGATTTCCGTACGCGACACGGCGACGTTGGTCTTGTACCACAGGCTGATGTACGGCGCGTCTTCAGCCAGCAGCCGCTGAGCATCGCCGTAATATTTCCGGCGCTCGTCGTCAGTCGCGGCCGCCATCGCCGCATCGATCAAACGATCGACTTCAGGATTCTCGTAGTAGCCGCGATTGAATCCATTCGGCGGCATCTGCTTCGAGTGGAAGACGCGGCGCAGCATGTCCGGATCCGACACGCCGACCCATTGCAGCGTGAAGAGCTGGAAGTTGCCCTTCAGCACATCCGCGTAGAGCGTCGCGAACTCGTACGAGCGCACGTCGAGATCGATGCCGACCTGTTTCAGATCCTGTTGAATCACGGCCGCCTGCAGCCGGATGAACTCATTCGTCGATACTTTCAGCGACAGCCGCAGCCGCGGCTCCGGACCATCGCCGTCAGGATCGCGATAGCCGGCGTCTTCGAGCAGCGCGATCGCTTTCGCCGGATCGTGCGTGAACTGAAACACGGTCTCATCGAATGCCCACGACGCCGGCGGCAGGATGCCGATCGCCGGGCGCGCCAGCCCGCGGCGCAAGTACTCGACGATCGCCTGGCGATCGATCGCATAGCCGAGCGCGTGACGCACGCGCCGATCCTTGAGCACCGGATCGCGCATGTTGATGCCGACGTAGGCGTAGTCGGTGCCGGGCGATTCGGCGATCGTCACCGACTGTTCCGCCGCCAGCTGGTGGATCACGTCCGGGGACAGATCGTTGACGACCATGTCCACGGTGCCCTTTCGGAGCTCGAGCGCGCGCATGATCTCGTCGGGCACGACTTTCAGCACGACGCCGTCGTTGGCCGGCTTGCCGCGGAAGTAGTCGGCGTTCGCGGTCAGCGTGACGTTGTCGTCGACCGCAAAGCTCACGAACTTGTACGGCCCTGTGCCGATCGGATGATCGCGAAGGTCCGGGCCCGCGCCTTCCGGCACGACCGGCATTACCAGGTTGATTGGAAACGATCCGAAGGGCTCTTTCAGCACGAAGCGAACGGTGTAGGGGTCGACGGCTTCAACCCGGTCGAGCGATCGATACGCGCCCTTTCGCGGCGAGACGAACTTCGGATCGATAAAGCTGCCAAACGTGAAGACCACATCGTCCGCCGTCAGCTCGTGACCGTCGTGAAAGCGAACGCCTTCTCGGAGGTGAACGATATACGTCACCGGATCGGTCTGCTCCCAGCTCGATGCCAGCCCGCCAACGACGCGCAGCTTGTCATCGAGCGCCAGCAGGTAGTCGTAAATCAGCGTGTGAATGCGCTGCGATGTCTCATCGCTGCCGATGCGCGGGTCGAGGCTGTTTGGCGAGCTGAGTACCGCGACGGTTACGACACCGTTCCTCGGTGGGGTTTGGCAGCCAACACCATACACAGAAGCACCGAAGCACAGAACCACGGAACAAACGTATTTAACAAAAGGACTTCTATGCTTCTGTGATTCCATGATTCTGTGTATGTTTGTCCACTTCAGGAATCAATTTCTTTCTTGAGTTCCTCGAGAATTCGAAGCGCATCAATCGGCGTCGTGCGATTGATGTCGATCTCGCGAATTCGCTCCTTCAGCTTCTCATCCGCCGGATTGACCGTCTGAAACAGGCCGAGCTGCTGTTGTGCCGATGACGGAGAGCCGCTGATCGTCGGCTTGCCGCCGCGCGTCAACTCGTCGTGCTCCAGCGAAGCGAGGATGTCGCGCGCGCGGGCGATCACCGGCGCCGGTAACCCTGCGAGCCGCGCCACCTGGATGCCATAGCTGCGGTCGGATCGCCCGGCGAGGATCTTGTGCAGGAAGATGATGTCGTCCTTCCACTCGCGCGCGGCAACGTGGAAGTTGACGACGCCGCCGAACGCGTCGGCGAGATCCGTCAGCTCGTGATAGTGCGTGGCGAACAGCGTCTTCGGCCGCGAGCGAGGATTGGTCGCCATGTGCTCGGCGACCGCCCACGCGATGCTGAGGCCATCGAACGTCGCCGTGCCGCGGCCAATCTCATCGAGGACCACCAGACTCTTCGACGAGGCGCCGCTCAGGATCTGCGCGGTCTCCTGCATTTCGACCATGAACGTCGATTGACCGCGCGCGATGTTGTCCGACGCGCCGACGCGCGCGTACAGCCGATCGATCAGGCCGATCTTCGCTTCTTTCGCCGGCACGAACGATCCCGATTGCGCGAGCAGGCAGAGCAGCGCGACCTGCCGCAGATACGTCGACTTGCCGCCCATGTTCGGACCCGTCAGGATCACCAGCTGATGCGTGGTCCCGTTCAACTGGATGTCGTTGGGCACGAACGCGCCGCCGGCCAGGCGCTCGACCACCGGATGCCGCACGTCGACCGCAACGATCTCATCGCCGTCGTGGACGTACGGCTTGGTGTAGTTGCAGGCGGTCGCCGTTTCGGCCAGCGCACTCAACACGTCGATGCCGGCCACGGCCCGAGCGGTATCGAGCACGCGCGGCGATTCGGCGGCGACGCGCTGCCGCAGCGATTCGAACACGTCGAGCTCGCGCGCGACGATCCGTTCGTCGGCGCCGAGCACCTTCTCTTCATATTCCTTCAGCGCCGGCGTGATGTAGCGCTCACCGCCCGCGACCGTCTGCTTGCGGATGAAATGCGCCGGCACGTTCGGCACGTTCGGCTTCGACACCTCGATGAAGTAGCCGAAAGTGCGGCTGAAGCCGACTTTCAGGTTCTTGATGCCGGTGCTGACGCGCTCGGCATCTTCCATTTCGGCGATGACCTGTTTGCCGGATCGGCTGATGCGGCGCAGCTCGTCGACTTCGCGATCGAAGCCGTCGCGGACGAAGCCGCCGTCGCGCGCCAGCGCCGGCGGTTCATCGGCAATCGCCTGGTCGATCCACTGCCGCAAGTCCAGCAGATCGTCGAGCTCGCCGATCAGGCTGCGAACGAGCGGCGCCTGGCATTCGCTCATCAACAGCGCGAGCCGGGGCACCGCGGCGAGCGATCGTGACAGCGCCATCAAGTCTCGCGGGCCCGCCGTCGACAGCGCGATGCGCGCGATCAGCCGCTCGAGATCCTGGATTGACTTCAGCGTCTCCCGCGCCTTGCCGCGCTCGGTCGTCCTGACCGCGAGCTCTTCGACGGCGTCCAGCCGATCGCGAATCGGTTCGAGCGCAGTCAGCGGGCGCAGCAGCCACGTGCGCAACAGGCGACAGCCCATCGGCGTGATCGTGCGATCGATCTCGTCCAGCAACGATCCGGCGCGGCCGCCCTCAGTCGATTGCACGACCTCGAGGTGCTTGAGCGTCGTGGGATCGATCTGCAGCCCTTCATTGAGCTGGCGAAGCCGGATACTGCGAACGTGCGCGAGCTCCGCCTTTTGCGTATCACGAAGATGCCGCACCAGCGCACCGCCGGCGCAGACTGCTGCTTGCCGCCGCTCGAGGCCAAAGCCTTCCAGACTCTGCACGCGCAATTGATCGAGCAGCGTCTGGCGCGCGGATTCCATTTCGAAGTGCCAGCCGTCGATCTCCGTGATAGGCACGCTGATCTGCGAGATCTCGGGAATCGCGGCTGCCACGTCGTATCCCGAGGCCACGACAACCTCGCGCGGACGCAGCACGGCGATCTCCGTCCGCAGCGCCGCGAGCCCCTCAGGCCCCGCGTATTCCGCGACGTCGAATTCGCCGGTTGAGATATCGACGAGCGCGACACCGAACATGTCGTTCGCGTTCGTCGCGATGATCGACATCAGAAAGGCCGGTTCTCGCGCGTCGAGATAATTGCTGTCGGTGAGCGTGCCCGGCGAGACGACGCGAACGACGTCGCGCTTGACGACGCCCTTCGCGTTTTTCGGATTCTCAATCTGCTCGCAGATCGCGACGCGATAGCCCTTTTTCACCAGCCGCGCAATGTAGCCGTCCGCGGCGTGAAAGGGCACGCCGCACATCGGCACCGCGGTGCCCGACGCGTCCTTCGATCGCGAGGTCAGCGTCAGATCGAGCGCGCGCGACGCGACCAGCGCGTCTTCGTAGAACATTTCGTAGAAATCGCCCATCCGGAAGAACAGCAGCGCATGGCGATACTGGCGCTTCGCGTCGAAGTACTGACGCATGGCCGGCGTGAGGTTGGCCGGCGGCGCTGTTGATGTGGATGGCGACTGCGACACAGGTCTGAAAAACTGCAATGAGTATGACAGACTCTTAAGTGCCTGTGATCATTTTGGCGCTGGACACAACAACGCGAGGCGGCAGCGTCGCCGTGGCGGACGGCGATCGCATGCTCGCGGTCGTTTCGGGCGACGAATCACGCACGCACGGCGAGCGTTTGCCGGGCGAGCTGGCGCGGGCACTCGACCGCGCGGGAGTGGCGCGCGACCAGATCGATCTGCTCGCGGTCGCAACAGGACCGGGCGCGTTCACCGGACTCCGCATCGGCCTGGCGGCGATGCAGGGCCTGGCGATGACGTTGCACAAGCCGGTCGTCGGCGTGTCGGCACTGGACGCACTCGCCGCACAAGTGACCAACGCGGACGTCGACGTGATTCTGCCGTGGATGGACGCGCAGCGCGGCGATGTGTTCGCGACGTTGATCGATCGGCAGTCCGGCGCCACGCTGGCAACACCGGCCGCCGCGAATCCGAAAGCGCTGATCGATTCGTGGCACCAGCATCTGGCCAATCGCCGCGCGATCTTCATCGGCGATGCGGCGAGTCGCGACGCGTCGCTCATCGATCACGCCGGCAACGGGAAGTGGGAGATTCAACAACCGGCGCCGCTGGCTCCGCAGATTGCGGCGATCGGACGGCGTCGCGCGCAACAGGGCCATGCCGGACCACCGCACGCACTCGAGCCGATTTATGTCAGGCGCCCCGACGCCGAGATCGAGCGCGACCGCCGGCCAAAGGCCGGCGGCCCTGAGCGAAACGTCGCCTCCGAAGGAGGCGAGCATTGAGTCGAAGGGTCGAGCGGTTGGCCGGCCCCGACGATCTCGACGCGGTCCTGGCCATCGAGGAAGCCTCCTTCAACAACCCGACCACGCGGGAATGGTACGAAGGGGAGTTGAAGCGGCCGGACGTCTGCTTTATCTACGTGATGCGGACCGCCGAGCACCCGGTGGCGGGCTTCTGCGCCTTCTGGCTGGTGGTCGATCAGGCCCACATCAACAATTTGGCCATTCGACCTGAGCTACGCGGCCGAGGTCTCGGGTCCCATCTATTGGAGTCCATCGTCGCCGAGACCCGACATCTGGGTGCGACCAGCCTCACGCTCGAGGTTCGCCGCTCGAATGTGGCCGCGCAGCGTTTGTATGCCAAGGCCGGCTTCTACGAGCACAGCGTGCGCAAAAACTATTACACCCAGCCCGTCGAAGACGCGATCATCCTGCTGAGAAAAATCCCGTAGACACACGAGACACATCGCCGGCGAATTATGTTATCTTCCGCGCATAGGGACGGCGGCATAACGCACCGGTCCTGGAAGGGAGGCGGAAACGATGGCTGAGGACTTGAAACACCTCCTCATCGAGACCAACGAGGAATTTCGCCAGTTGGCCTCCAAGCACCACACTCTGGACGATCGCCTGCACGAGCTCGAAGCCAAGCATTACCTGTCGGACGCCGAGCAATTCGAAGAAGTCAGCATCAAGAAACGCAAACTCCAGGTCAAAGATCAGATGGAATTGATCCTGCGGAACTACCGCTCAGGTAGTTCAACGCCCGGTTTGTCCGCGTAACACTTTCTATGGGGCATCCCGCGTGGGATGCCCTATTACCTTCTCGCAAGACCTCAAGACCTCAAGACCGCTATTATCAGTAGATGCTCATCGATCGGGCTGGATGGCCCTTTGTCGTCGGGGCCCTGATCGTGGCCGTTGGCGTCGGATACTTTTTCGGCCGCGCCTGGTCGGTTCCGTTCCTGGTCCTCGGCGCGTTCTTCCTGTTCTTCTTTCGCGATCCCGATCGTCATCCGCCCACAGGCGCGAACCTCGTGTTGTCGCCCGCCGACGCGCGGGTGATGACCGCCGGTGAACTGCCGTGGCCCGGCGCGCCGCCGGGCGAGTGGAAGATCGTCAGCATGTTCCTGTCCCCGATGGACGTCCACGTCAACCGGATCCCGGTTGCGGGGCGGGTGACCAAGGTGGAGTATCATCCCGGCAAATTCCTGCCCGCGTATAAGAAGGAGGCCGGCGAGCTGAACGAATGGACGGAAGTCTGGTTCGATCGCCCGGGCGGCCCCGTCGTCGTCAGGCAGATTGTCGGCATTCTCGCGCGGCGGATTGTGTGCAGGCTCGAGCAAGGACAGCAAGTGTCGGCCGGCGATCGCTTCGGCGTGATGAAATTCGGGTCGCGGATTGACCTGTTCGTTCCGCGCACGGCGACGATACATGTAAAGGTGGGCGACAAGGTGGTCGGCGGCGAAACGACGATCGCAACGCTCGCGCCATAACCCTCGTCGAAGAGACTCATGAGCCAGAAGGGCGGACCGCAGCACTTCAAGTTGCACGCCGTGAAGCACGGGCACGATCGCCGCGGCCTCCGGCGCGGCGTGTCGCTGCTGCCCAGCCTGTTTACGCTCGCGAATCTGTTCTGTGGCTGGGCGTGCGTCGTGCACGCCATGCGCGGCGAGATTGCCACGGCGGCGCCCTTCATCGGCTTCGCGGTCGTGCTCGACATGCTCGACGGCCGCATTGCGCGCATGACCGGGACCACCAGCGACTTCGGCGTGCAGCTCGATTCACTTGCCGATCTGATCTCGTTCGGCATGGCGCCGGCGGTGCTCGCGTTTCAGTGGGGACTGCTGCCCCTCGGCCGCATCGGCTGGGCGGTCGGGTTCATGTACCTGACAGCGGCGGCGCTGCGCCTGGCGCGTTTCAACATCCAGGGCAACACCGACAAGCGCTATTTCATCGGCCTGCCGAGTCCCGCGGCCGCGGGTCTCGTCGCGGCGACGGTGTTTTATTTCCCTGAAGGACTGCAGACCAAGCCGATCGCGTGGCTGGGCGTGCTGATGCTGATCGTGCCGGCGCTGTTGATGGTCAGCACGATTCGTTTCCAGAGCTTCAAGACGTTCGACCTGCGCATGCGCCGCGGCTGGCGCGGCCTCTTCCTGGTCGCCGCGTTCATCGCCTTGCTCGTGTCGCAGCCGCACGAAGTGCTGATCGCGATGGCCTACGCCTATTTCGTGTCGGGATTCATCGGCGAGATTCTCGCGCGCCGCCGGCACGAGCCGCCGATTGAAGAAGAGGTCGAAAAGCGGGCCAAAGACGCCAGCTGATCAGACCAGGGCCACAGAAGGCACAGACTTTCCGATCTTGAGAAACAGGCGCGGACTATTTCACACCGATCCAGGAAAGCACCAGCGATTCAACGACCGTCACCATTTTCGCGTTCGGGTCACTGCTAGTGTTTCCTGGTCGCGATCTTAAGCCAGGACTACCTGGCCTCTACTTTCAGGACGCTGAGTCCTATTTTGCACGGGAGCGAGCGCCCGAAGGTTTGTGGAAGTCCGGACTGGAGGATCGTGTGAGTGCCGATGGCGACAGTTGGAAGGCCGACCACAGGCTGTTCGATTGGGGCAAGTGGGACGGCATTGTCCGGCCGGTTGTATCGCGAGACGCACCTGAGTGATTGGCACCGGTCTGAGCCAGCTGTGCCATCTGTGGCCCTGGTGAACTAGAGTCTTGAAGGGCTGGAATCCTGACCGAATGAGTCAAGTTTTTAGATCTGCGGCAGCGTCATCGTGACGCTCGTGCCGTGGCCTTTCTGTGACGTCACCGCGATCGTGCCGCGATTCGCTTCCACGTTCCGCTTCGCAATCGTCAATCCGAGGCCGGTGCCGATCGCCTTCGTCGAGAAATACGGCTCGAAGATCTTCGCGATCGCCAAATCATCCATGCCGATGCCGGTATCGGTGACGCGCAGCTGCACCATGTGATCGGGGGCGAGCGCGGCATCAATTGTCAGCGTGCCGCCGTTCGGCATCGCGTGCAGCGCGTTCTCGATGATGTTCGTCAGCGCCCGGCCAATCAGCGTGCGATCGATGCTGACGCCGGGCAATGATGCGGGCACATGCGTGTCGATCGTCACGCGGTCGGCGAGTCCGGAACGATACGGCTCGACGACTTCCTCGACCAGCTCGCCGAGGTTCGTATCGACCGGCCTCGGCTCGGGCGATGTCGCGAAGCTCGAGAACTCAGAAGAGATCTGGCGTAACAGCCGGACCTGGCCGAGGATGTTGCCGACGCACTCGTCGATGACGTTGCCCATCGGCTTGCCGCGATCCAGGTGCACGCGGCGCAGGTGTTCGGCGTTGAGCTGGATCGGCGTCAGCGGGTTCTTGATGTCGTGGGCCACCTGCCGCGCCATATCGGCCCATGCCGCGAGACGATTCGTGCGTTCCAGCTCGCCACGCTGCCGCTGCAGGTCGTCCGCCATCTGGTTGAACGCATCGACCAGCCGCCGCAATTCATCCGACGAGGTCGCCAGCACCCGGGCATCAAGATCGCCGCGCGCAATCCGGCGCGTGGCGCGCATCAGCCGGTTGACCGGATCGGCGATGCGCTCGGCCATGTAATAGCCGATCCCGGCGCCGAGCATGATGAAGAGCACCGCCGCCAGCAGCACGCGGCGATCGAGCTCTTCGATCTGCGCCTGCATCTCCTGCTGCCGCGACGCCAGCGGAATGGTCAGCACCGCTTCGCGCCCCTGGATCTGCACCGGCGTCGCGGCGATCAGGTATTCGAGCCCGCCGGCGCGTTCGCGGCCGACGAACGATGGCCGGCCCTCGATGAAGATCGCGCGATACACCTCGCCTGGTGTGCGGCTCGGCAGCAGCCCGGACGCAAACAGGTTGCGTTCGCTCGATGCCAGCAGGGTCGGACCGTCGAAGATGTTGACGTCCTGCGCGACGACACGGCTCAGCCAGACGATCAGGTCGTCGGCCACCGCCGCCTGGCCGACGAACCCGCGCAGATCCTCGAAGACGCGGCTGGCGACCGTGGCGAGTCGCGTCGCTTCGCTCTCGATGTCCGCCAGCATCACGTTGGCCGTGTACTGACGCGAGACCAGCGCGAGCGCGAGCACCGGCACGATCGCCGCCGCGACGAACGCCAGAAACAATTTGCGATAGAAGCTCGCACGCACTTCGGCGAACAGGGCACGGCCCGACGCCGGTGCGCGGCCGGCCAGCAGGTTGAACGTCATGTTGCCGATGACGGCCGCGACAAAGACCAGAAATGCCAGCGCCAGCAGCTCGGCTTCGGCGACGAGGTGCCCGAAGGCATTTTGCCGCTCGCTCGTCAGCACGTAGATCGCGCCGCGATCGCTCAGGAAGAACGCATCGCGCGAATCCGCGCCGCGCCTGATCGTCGTCCAGAACGGCGTGCGCGATTGATAGGCACGGCGGAACGCTCCTTCAGGCAGCGGCGGCGCGTCCTGAACCGACGTGTACAGCACGCGCCGGCTCCAGCCGTACACATAGAACTCGACCTCGGCACGCGGCCGCGGTTGTGCGCGCGACTGCGATCGGGCCAGCGCCTCGTACGGGTTTTGCGCCGAGACGAACGAGAGGTTGCCGTAGTCCAGCATCGAATGGACGACCACCGAGCCGGCCCGTCTGCCGCCGACGCACAGCGCCTTGCCGGCATGCAGCAGCCGCCGCTCTTCGGAAAACAGCGGCGACACTTCTTCGAGCTCTTCCCACTTGCACGATTGCTCGCTCCACGGCTGCGGCTGCGTGAAGTCGGGAAGATTCATCGCGAACCGGCTGACCATCGCGCCGGACGAGTTGTGCAGCTCGACGCTCGACGTCAGCCGCTCGGTCGCCAGGCTCGTTTGCGACCAGATCAGGAACGCCGCGTCGGCAGGAGGTGGGCCGGACAGCGGTGCGTCGCTGGCTCGCGCCAGATCGTCCAGCGCAACGATGCGATCGATCTCGGCGAGCGCCTTCTGAATCTTGGCGCGCAGCTCCTGACGCTGATGGCTGACTTCTGGCGCATAGCGCGTCTCGATCAGTTGCCGGCGCGCGCGCTCGGCGGCATCGACGAGCGACGGATACAGGACGATCGACGGCAACGCGACGGCGAGAAACGACATCAGCAGCTTCAGCGCCTGTGAGCCGTGCCGGCCGACGAAACGATAGCGATCCAGCAGCCACGCCGCGGCGGCCGCACTGATCACGATCAGGACCGAGGGCCACTGCGGCGCGCGGTCGTCGGCGGCGAGCACGCCAAACGCGACGATGCCGGGCAGCATCCACGCCATCAACGCGCGCGATCGCCACAGCAGCTGCCGGCCGGGAAACACCCATGGCGACCACGCCAGGCGGCACAGCAAGATGGCAACGCCGACCACGGCGGCGTTGAGCGCGATCAAGCCGACGATGACGGGGAGGCGGATCGGATCGAGCCGATCCAGCGAAAACCGCACGATGTCGACAGGCGTCTGCGACACGTGCGTGCGCAGCAACCACGCGTAAAGCATGACCAGTGCGGTGATCGCGAAGCCCGCGGCCAGCTGCACGGCCCAGAACAGGAAACTGCGCGACACCCGATCGACCACGACGACGCCGAGACCCGGGCGGTGCGCCCCGCGCCACATCGTGAAGCTCGTGACCGCGAGGACCACGAGGGCCGCGATCACCAGCGCGTTCAGCAGGAAGTCGATCGGCGACGCGAACATCACGTGGGCGAATCGCGTCCACGGCGCTTCGGGCAGCAGCGAGAACTCGGCGAGGCCGCCCTTGCGAACGGCGATCCAGGCCATCGCGCGAGCGGCGATCACATCGAGCGCAATCGCGATCGTCAGAATCGTGGCCGCGCCGGTGGAGCGGGTCAGCCGCCGCCAGTCGAGCAGCGGCCCGGCCAGCAGCAGGACCAGCAGCGACGCCAGTCCGAGCTCGGCCGCGTAGGCACGCTGACGGATGCGCTCGCGCGCCGCGCGCAGATCCGCATCCGACACGAGCACGGCGGCGAGCGGCTCCTTCGTCGGCGACTGGACCACGAACGCATCGGCACCCGCGTCGGCCGCGCCTTCGAACTGCCGGCGAAGCGCCACCGGGACAATGCTCGTTTCGAGCGAGAACTCCGATCCCGGCAGGGCGTCGCCGGTGCGGGGCAGTTGCGCTTCCGCAACGACGGCGCCGATATGGCGCGTGGGTTCCGCCGGATCGGCGATCGGCTGTACCCGGACGAGCTGCAGGCCCTGGCTGCTCTGCGCAAGGAAAGTCGCCGCCGGTCCGGACAGCCGCTCGGGAGGCACCTCCTCGGAGCGGCCCAGCCACGCCACGGGCTCGTTGTTCGCGCCGTAAATCGTGATCGGGACGCCGGTCTGGGTCACCCCGGAGCCGACCGCGTCGAAGAGCACCCGCGTGGCCGCGGCATCGCCGCGCTCGGCTCGGCGCAGCGTTTCTACATCCACGGTGACGGCGCGCATGGCCTGATCCAGCCGTGACGACAGGACCGCGAATTCCCCCTCGACCTCGGCCCTCAGCCGCGCGCGCGACGCGGCGAGATCGCTGCCAAGCGCCGTCCGCTCGATCACCAGCGCCGCCACCGCGATCGCCGCGGCCGCCACGGCGCCGCCAAGCGCGATCCGCATCGCCGCGCGCGTGACAAAGGATGGAAAGGTCATCCGCACCGTCATTGTAGAATGTGAGCTCTGCTGAAGCTCTCCCTCAAACGCGGTGCCCTCGTCACGGCCGCGAATTGGCAGGTCGTGCTCGTCCAATTCGTCGCCGATACGCTCTTCAAGACCCTCGTCGCGGTGCCGGTCGTCGGCGGCCTGGTTCTGGTCGCGCTCGTCGCCGGCGGCGACCCGCTGGACCTGCTGCGCATCAATGATCTGACGCAGACCATCTCCACCATGGTCGGCGTGCTGCTGGCCCAACCGCTGGCCCTGGCCGCCTTTGCCGCCGCCCTCGGCATCATTGTCGCCGGCGGATCGATGATGCTGTTCGCGGTCAAAGCGGGTACCGTTTCCGTCCTGATCGCGGGCGATCGCGCGGCCGGCGCCCTCGAAGTGCCGCCGCTGCGCATGTCGGCCCTGCGTGCCGCGAGCCAGACGTCAATCGAGCGATTCGTCGGCGGCGCGCGCCTGCTGTTCTATCGCTACCTGCGCCTCGGAATGCTTCTGACGGTCGTGTACTTGCTGATCGGCGCGGCCTATGTCGCGCTCGTCTTCGGCCCGTCGGTCCCCGACACCCTGGAGAACCCTTTGCTCGTGACGCTGGCGTCGTTCGCCTTGCTGATCGGCATCACCCTCATCAACTTCCTCTACCTGCTCACGCAAATCGTGATGGCCGCGGAGAATTGCGGCGTGCTCGATGCATTTCCTCTCGTCGCGCGGCTGGTGCGGCGGCGCGCGAAGGACTTGGGCCAGGTGCTCGCCGCGATCCTGGCGCTGATGCTGATGGCGACGGGCGCATCCATTCTCGCGACCACACAGCTTGGCCTGATCGGGTTCGTGCCGTTCATCGGCCTGGCCGCGGTGCCGCTGCAGGTGTTCGCGTGGCTGGTGCGCGGCGTCGTGTTCCAGTTCGTCGGCCTGACCGGCGTCGCGACCTACCTGCGCATGCACTACGCGCTGCAGTCGACCATGGTCGAAGTGCACACGCCGGGTGATGGCCTGCACCAGGTCACCCGCGCATGAGCCTGTCGAAGGCGGCGCAACACTTCCAGGAATCGGCAATCCGCCGCGTCGGCGCGCTCGGCGGATCGATGCCCGGCTTGATCTCGCTGGCCGCCGGTTATCCCTCGCCCGAGGTGTTCCCCTGGGATGATCTGCAGGCGATCACGGCGCAGATTCTTGCGCGGCGCGACGGCAACACGCTGCAATACGGCGCCACGCGCGGGTATCGGCCGCTGATCGAGCACCTGCTGGCGAACACGCTCACCGCGCGCGGCATCAGCTCGCGATTTGACGATGTGATCATCACCAGCGGATCGCAGCAGGGTCTCGATCTCGTTGGGCGCGTGCTGATCGATCCAGGCGATCCGGTGATCGTCGAGCTGCCCGCCTACAGCGGGGCGATCGCGGCGTTTCACAACCTGCAGGCCAGTCTCGTTGGCGTGCCGCAGGACCACGAGGGCATTGCGATCGCGGCCGTCGATCGCGTGGCTGCGGAGGTCGCGAAACAGGGCAGGCCGGCGAAGTTCGTCTACGTCACGCCCAACTTCCAGAATCCGGCCGGCCTGCTGATGAGCGCGCGCCGGCGCCGCGAGCTGCTCGAGGCGGCGCGGCGCAACAATCTCGTGATCCTCGAGGACGATCCATACGGATCGATCTACTTCGATGACGTCACCACGTTCGACGACACCCGGCCGATGAAGGCGGACGATCGTGACGGGCGCGTGATTTATCTGGGCAGTTTCTCGAAGATCCTCGTGCCGGGGTTGCGCGTGGCGTGGATGGTCGCGCCCCCCGCGATCGCGCGGAAAGTGGAGCTGTGCAAGCAGGCCGCCGATATTTCGAGCGGTGTCTTCGATCAGCGCATGGTCCACGGCGCGCTCGCCGGCGGCGTGATTGATCGCATTGCGCCCGGCCTGCGAGCGCACTACCAGGCGAAGCGCACGGTGATGGAGAAGGCGCTCAACGCGAACCTGAAGGACCGCGTCAAATGGACGTCGCCGCGCGGCGGCTTTTTCCTCTGGATCGAAATGCCGGGCGTTGATGATCGCGAGTTATTCGATCGCGCGATCGAGCAAAAGGTCAGCTTTGTGCCCGGCAGTGCGTTCTTCGTGAACGGCCAGGGCCACGAATTCGCGCGGCTGTCCTTCTCGGGAATCACGCCTGACCAGATCGAGCAGGGCATCTCCCGGCTCGCGGCCGCCTTCGGTAGTTAGCCTCTCATCGCCCCTCGATCCATCGCTGGAGCGCGTCAAACTTCGGCGCCTCGCTGCGTGGCTGGTTGATGTATTCGAGCGATCCGAAGCGTCCGAACAGCCCGTAGCCGTTGCAGTTGGTGTAGTGCATGAAGAGGCCGCCGCCGGCGTCCTGCCAGTTCTGCAGATAGCGGGTATAGAGCGGACCGAAACGCGGATCGCGATTCACCGCATCGAACAGCCGTTCGAGCGTCGCGTCGCCTTGCAGCGCCCCGGAGTTCCACGTCACCAGGTGCTGCCCGCCCTCGTAGGCGATGATCGGCAATTGTTGCTGCCGCCCAATCGTCACGTGCTGCCGCACCTGCGCCATCACGGCCGGCACCGCCGCGGCTTCGAGATCGCGCAACAATTCATCGACCGACATGTTGCGGACCCGGCCGAGGTCGTTGGGCTGAATCCTGCCGCGCACGAGGCCGATGAGCGAGGGCGATTCTTCTGGAACAAGCGCACCGCCGATGGACTGCGGCGGGGCCTGGAGTATTTCGGACAGGCCGTGGCGCTCGAGCCCGCCTTCGCGCGCGCCCATTCGGGCATCGCGAACACCTACGTGCTGATGAATTTCTACGGCGGCAGTCCTGATGGCAACGTCTGGCCGCGCGCCAAGGCTGCCGCCGAGCGCGCGCTCGCGCTCGATTCGGGATTGGCCGAAGCCCATGCCGCCCTCGCGCACGTCAAGTACAGCTACGAGTGGGACTGGGCCGGCGCCGAGACCGAATTCAAGCGCGCGCTCGAGCTCGACGGCAACGACGCCACCGCTCACCAGTGGTATGCGGAGTACCTGTCGCTCCTCGGCCGCACGCCGGAAGCCGTACGCGAGATCGAACGGGCACTCGCACTCGATCCGCAATCACTGATCATCAACGCCGAGCAGGGCGTGCCTTACGCCCAGGCGCGCCAGTGCGCGCGCGCCGAGGAGCTGTTTCTCAAGGCGCTCGAAATGGAGCCGGCGTTTCCAGCTACGCAGTACTACCTCGCGCGCTGCTACCAGCAGGATCGCCGCGACAACGAAGCGATCGCGCTCTATCAGACGCTCGAGAGCAAGTTTGGCCAAAGCCCGACCTTCACCGGGTCGCTGGCGCATGCCTACGCGGTGTCCGCCAAGCCCGGCGAGAGCCGTCGGCTGCTTGCCAATATGGAGACCGCCTCGCAATCACATGCGGGGTGGCACTACATGATCGCGACGGTCTACGCGGGACTGGGCGAGAAGGATCGCGCGTTCGAATGGCTCGATCGCGCGTTGTCGGCCCGCGACGATCAACTGGTGTTGCTCAAGACCGACACGCACCTCGATCCGCTGCGCGGCGACCGGCGCTTCGCGGTGGTGCTTGCCCGGGTCGGCATCCCGTAAGCGCCGCTTGACTTCTCAACAACTACATTGTAGTAATTAGCGCGTGCTTGGCGTGTTCGAACAGGCGGTGCTGCTGGCCGTGGTCCGTCTCGGCGAAGAAGCGTACGGCCGGTCGATTCTGAACGAGGTCAAAGAGCGCCTGGAGCGCGACGTGTCCGCGGGCGCGATTCAAGCAACGCTGGCTCGTCTCGAGCAAAAGGGATTGCTCGATTCGCGCCTCGGTCCTGGCACCGAGATCCGCGCCGGGCGGCCGCGGCGTTTCTACCGGATCGGGCCGGCGGGAGCCCGCGCGTTGAACGACGCGCACGATGCGGTGACGTCGTTATGGCGCGGCTTCGAGCCGCGCCGGCGGAAAGGATACGCATGATGGCTCCCGCACCTCCGGTCTGGGCCGACACGTGGCTTCGCCTGTTACTGCCCGCGCGCGATCGCGAAACGGTCTCCGGCGATTTGATGGAGGAGTATCGCGAGAACATCCGGCCGCAGAAATCGCAGCTGGCTGCCGATGCGTGGTACATCGGACAAGTCGCTCGCTTCGCCTGGCGGCAAGGATTATCGGCGCTCGCGCTCGCCGCGATTTATGAGAGCCGGCTGTTGCTCGATTGGTTCGTCCCCACAACGAACTTCGCACCACGCTCTGAGGTCACGACGCTGCTGATGATCAGCACGCTGCTCGTCATCGGCGCTGCCTCCACAATGAGAGCGCGTTCGTTCACGGCGGGCGTGGCAAGCACCGCCGCTGCGGTGATTGGGTCGGCCATCATCTGCACGGTTGCCACGGGGTTCATCTATGCGAATTGGCGAAGTGCCGAGGTATTGGCCGCCATCAACGGAAGCGGCGGGCTACGTGAAGCGTTCACGCTGCCCATCATGCTGATCGTGCCCGGCACGATCATCGGCGCTCTTGGTGCCCTCGTCGCGTCGCTCAGCCACAGCCAGAATCGATCCACAGATTAATCACAGATTGGGAGGCGACCCACGCCGGCCTTCGGCCGGCGCCGACGAGCAAGAGGTTCCCAAAATCGAGAGACCACCAGCGCAGAAGCGTCTCTCGATTTGGGAACCTCTTGTTCGTCGGCAGCGCGGGGCGAAGCCCCGCGCGCGGGTCGCTCGCAATAATTTCGATCGAGCCTTGAGCTCCGTGTCGCAACATCTGCGCTTGTGGGCGTCGTCTCGAAGTGCGATTTGAGCATTATCGAAGGAAATCGCCGCCAGTTCGCGCGGCCCGCGCGTTGCAGCTTGATCCGGCCATGCAGGACCAACCACGGGACAATCAAACGTTTGAAATCATCGGCGCAGCGATGGAAGTACATCGCAAGCTGCACCGGGGGCTATTCGAAGACTTCTACTGCGAGGCACTCGCCATCGAATTGTCGCTTCGCGGCATCCCGCATCAACCGCAATGCGCCATTCAGCTCGAATACAAAGGTCGTCCTCTGAAACGGCCGCATCATCTCGACTTCATCTGTTTCGGAGACGTCGTTGTCGAGGTGAAGGCCGTGTCCGCGCTAACGCCGGCGGACGAGGCGCAACTTCTAAACTACCTGGCAATGACCAAGATCAAACGAGGCTTGCTCGTGAACTTCGGGAGCAAGTCCCTCGAGTACAAGAGAATGGTTTTGTAATCTGTGGATCCGAACGACTTGTAATCTGTGGATCCGATCAATTTGTAATCTGTGGATCCGATCAATTTGTAATCTGTGGATCGGACCAATCTGTGTTTAATCTGTGGATCAAGGTGTGGCCGCGGCGCCAGGTAACTCACCGAGCGCCTGTGGCACCGGCTCGAATCGGCGGCCGAAGCCTTGGAGCTGCCCCTCACGGCTGACCGTGATCAACTGCGTTTGCGTCTGCCGCACATCTCGCCGCACATACGGCTGGAGTCCGATCTCGCCGGCGGCAGCGGCGGTGACGCTTGGCTTGCCGCTCATCGGATCAAAACCAAGGATCTGATTCGACACCAGCGGCATCAACAGCGCGTCGCCGAGGCGCAACGGTCCACCCGCGGGACGCGATGAGAGATTCGCTTTCCACCGCAGGTTGCCGGACTTGCGATCGACGGCGCGCAGGATGTTGTCGCGCGACGCGAAGTAAATCCGCTTGTCGTCGGCGGTGGGGATGCCGGCAATGTCGCCGCCGATGTCCCACGTCCAGCGTTCGCGCCCGCGCGTGAGATCAACGCTCACGACCTTTTTGTCTCCGGTCCCGAACACCAGCTGATCGTCGAGCGCAAGAAGCGCTGTCACCGGCGCCGACAGCGTCTTCTCCCACACCGTCTCGCCGTTCGACAGTTGCAGCGCGACCAGGCGGGTGTCGGCGAGCGGCAGGAACAGTCGATCGAGCGCGGGGCCCGGCGCGCCCGCGAGCGGCGCACCGAGTTGACGACGCCACACCAACACGCCGTCGTTCGCGCGAAACGCCGCGAGATCGCCGGCCGTGGTGGAGGCGAGCAGCCACCCCGTATCCCAGTACAACGGAACAGCCGCGCCTCCCGGCAGCGGCGTCTGCCATTTCATCGTGCCCGTCGCGGCCTCGCGCGCTTCGATCACCTGATCGGTCACGGTGAACACGAGGCCTTCGCCGGTCGCTGGAGTAAACGGTGTCTGCAGATCGAGCTGCCAGCGAATCGTGCCGCGGTTCAGATCCACCGCCACGAGCTTGCCGCCGTTGAGAGGCACGTACGCGGTCGTGGCATCAAAGCCTGGTGCGGCCGACGCCGGCGTTTCGAACGCGGTGACCCAGCGCGCGTCGAACGACGCGGGTGCGGGCGTTGCCGGCGCCTGAAACAGCGCGAGCAGCAGCGCGAAGAAGAGCGCCATCACAGGCTATAATAGCAACCCTACCTCCAAGGGATTCCGTGAGTCATCAAACTGTACTGGTTCTCGATTTCGGGTCGCAGTTTACCCAGCTGATTGCCCGACGCCTGCGCGAGCTCTCCGTCTACTGCGAGATCCTGCCGTTCAACACCCCGATCGCCGCGATCAAGGCGAAGCACCCGATCGGCATCATCCTGTCCGGCGGGCCGAGCAGCGTGGATGAAGAAGGCGCGCCGCACATCGATCGCGCCGTGCTCGACCTCGGTGTGCCGACGCTCGGCGTTTGCTACGGTATGCAGCTGATGACCCACATGCTCGGCGGCACGCTGGCGCGGTCGGGTCATCGTGAGTTCGGACACGCGCTCGTGCGCCGCGATCCGTCAATCGCCTCGCGGATGTGGAAGGGCATGCCCGACCAGCTCAAGGTCTGGGCAAGCCATGGCGACTTCGTCGCCGCCGCGCCGCCCGGATTCGCCGTCGCCGCGAGCAGCGATAACGCGCCGGTCGCCGTCATGGAAGCGCCGGAGCGCGGCTATTACGCGCTGCTGTTTCATCCGGAGGTCGCGCATACCGATCGCGGCAAGGAGCTGCTGCGCAATTTCGCGTTCGACGTCTGCGGCTGCACCGGCGACTGGACGATTGCATCGTTTATCGACGAAGCGACGTCGCGGATCAAGGCGCAGGTCGGCAACGGCCGCGTCGTGTGCGGACTGTCGGGCGGTGTCGATTCAACCGTTGCGGCCTCGATCATTCACCGCGCGATCGGCGATCGCCTGCAGTGCATCTTCGTGGACAACGGTCTGCTGCGATTGAACGAAGCACAGCAGGTCGTCGAGCGTTACAAGAAGCTGAAGCTGCCGGTGCATCACGTCGATGCGAGCGCGACGTTCCTCGATCGCCTCGCCGGCGTCACCGATCCGGAGAAGAAGCGCAAGATCATCGGCAAGACCTTCATCGATGTCTTCAACGACAAGGCGAAGGAGCTCGGCGACTTTGATTTCCTCGCCCAGGGCACGCTGTATCCCGACGTGATCGAATCGGTGTCGGTCCGCGGCCCCTCAGCCACTATCAAGAGTCATCACAACGTTGGCGGGTTGCCCGAGGGCATGAAGTTCAAGCTGGTCGAGCCGCTGCGCGAGCTCTTCAAGGATGAGGTGCGCGCGGTCGGCCGCGATCTCGGCATCGACAAGGAATTCCTCGTGCGGCAGCCGTTCCCGGGTCCGGGCCTCGCGGTCCGCATGCTCGGCGACATCACGCGCGACAAGATCGCGCTGCTGCAGAAGGCGGATGCGATCGTCGCCGATGAAGTGCGCAAGGCCGGCTGGTACGAGCGCATCTGGCAAAGCTTCGCGGTCCTGCTGCCGGTGCAGAGCGTCGGCGTGATGGGCGACGCACGCACCTACGAGTTCACGGTGGCCGTGCGCGCGGTGGAAAGCCTCGACGGCATGACCGCCGACTGGGCGCGGTTGCCGCACGATCTGCTCGCCAGCATTTCGTCGCGCATCGTCAACGAAGTGCGCGGCATCAATCGCGTGGTCTACGACATCAGCTCGAAGCCCCCCTCAACCATCGAGTGGGAATAATGAAGGAGTTCGTCCACCTTCATCTGCATACTGAGTTCTCGCTGCTCGACGGCGCGTGCCGCATCGACGAGCTGCTCGACGAAGCGCAGCGGCTCAACATGCCGGCGCTCGCCGTCACCGAGCACGGCAACATGTTCTCGGCCGTCGTTTTTCATGACGCGGCGAGGAAGCGCGGCATCAATCCCATTCTCGGCTGCGAGGTCTATGTTGCTCCCGGCGATCGCCGCGACAAGAGCGGTACGCCTGGCGAGACGGCGAATCACCTCGTGCTGCTCGCGGAGAACGAGAAGGGGTTCAAGAACCTCATCAAGCTCGTCTCGGCCGGCTACACCGAAGGCTTCTATTACAAGCCCCGCATCGACAAGCAGCTGCTCGCGCAGCATGCGGAAGGTTTGATCGGCCTCAGCAGCTGCCTCAAGGGTGAGGTTGCGTCCGAAATCCGCGGTGAGCAGGCGAAGCGGGCGATCGCCGCCGCATCGACGTATCAGGACATTCTCGGCAAGGGCAACTTTTTCCTCGAGATGCAGTACCAGGGCATCGACGAGCAGCGCATTGTCAACAACGGCCTGTTGCCGATCGCCAAAGACCTCAGCATGCCGCTCGTCGTCACCAACGACGTGCACTACCTGCGGCATGGCGACAACAAACCCCACGACATTCTGCTGTGCATCGGCACCGGCAAGTCGGTGAACGACTCGAACCGCCTGAAGTATCACGGCGATCAGTTCTTCCTGAAGACCGGCGAGCAGATGGCGGAGGTGTTCGGCGACTATCCCGAGGCAATGAAGAACACGTTGGTGATCGCCGAGCGATGCAACGTGGTGATTCCGTCGGGCGAGAACCACCTGCCGAAATTCGCGGTGCCGGACGGCTTCACGCTCGACGATTACTTCGAGCACGTCGTTCGGCAGGGTTACGCGCAGCGCCTGGAGCGATTGCGCCAGCTCGACGCGGAAGGGAAGCTGCGCCTGCCGCTGAGCTCATACGACGAACGGCTGTCGTACGAGATCGCGATGATCAAGAAGATGGGGTATCCCGGCTACTTCCTGATCGTCTGGGACTTCATCCGCTATGCGCGCGAGCACGGCATCCCGGTTGGTCCAGGCCGTGGTTCCGCGGCCGGTAGCCTTGCCGCCTGGGCGCTACGGATCACCGACGTCGATCCGCTGCATTACGATCTGATTTTCGAGCGCTTCCTCAACCCCGAGCGCGTGTCGCTGCCGGATATCGACGTCGACTTCTGCGAGCGCCGCCGCGGCGAAGTGATCGCCTACGTCACCGAGAAGTACGGCCGCGACAACGTCTCGCAGATCATCACGTTCGGCACCATGAAGGCCAAGGCCGTCATCCGCGACGTTGGCCGGGTCATGGACATGCCGTACGCCGATGTCGATCGCATTGCCAAGCAGATCCCGCCGGCGCTCGACATGACGCTCGAGAAGGCGCTCGCCGAGAATCCGGTCCTTCGGGAGATGGCGAAGACCGATCCGCGTGTCAACGACGTCCTCGAAATGGGCAAGCGCCTCGAGGGCGTCTCGCGCAATGCCGGCGTCCATGCCGCCGGCGTCGTCATCGCGCCCGGGCCGATCAGCGACTACGCGCCGCTCTTCAAGAGCAACCGCGACGAAATCACGACGCAGTGGGCGATGAAAGAGGTCGAGCGCGTCGGCCTCCTGAAGATGGACTTCCTCGGCCTCAGCACGCTGACGCTGATCCAGGACGCCCTCGCCGAGATCAGGCGCACCGAAGGCTTCGACCTCGACATCGACAACGTCCCGCTCGACGACGCGAAGACGTATCAACTGTTCGTGGACGGTCAGACCTACGGCATCTTCCAGTTCGAAAGCTCGGGCATGCGCGAAATCCTGCGGCGCGCCAAGCCGCAGCGGCTCGAAGATCTGATCGCCATGAACGCGCTCTACCGGCCCGGCCCGCTCAAGGGCGGCATGGTGGACGACTACATCAACCGCAAGGCCGGCAGAAGCGAAGTGAAGTACGAGCTCGCATCGCTCGAGCCGATCCTCGCGGACACCTACGGCGTCATCGCATATCAGGAACAGGTCATGCGCATGGCGTCGGTGCTCGCCGGCTTCACGATGGGCCAGTCCGACGTGCTGCGCAAGGCCATGGGCAAGAAGGATCCCAAGGTCATGGCCAAGCAGCGCGAGGCGTTCATGTCGGGCGCGCTGGCCAACGGCATCAGCGAGAAGAAGGCCAGCAAGATCTTCGAGCTGATGGAGTACTTCGCGGGCTACGGCTTCAACAAGTCGCACTCGACCGCGTATGCCTTCCTCGCGTATCAGACCGCCTATCTCAAGGCGAACTACCCGCGGCATTTCGCGGCGGCGCTGCTGACGATCGAAGCGGCCAACACCGACAAGCTCGCCGTCTACATTGCCGAATCCCGCGAGCGCGGCATTGCGGTGCTGCCGCCCGACATCAACCAGAGCCAGCTGCACTTCACGGTCGTGCCCGAAGGCGTGCGCTTCGGTCTGACGGCGATCAAGGGACTCGGCGAAGGCGCGATCCGCGCGATCATCGAAGTCCGCGACCGGGCCGGGCAAATCACCTCGATTCACCAGCTTTGCGAAGAGCTCGATCTCCGCATCGTCAACAAGAAGGTGCTCGAAGCGCTGGTGAAGTCCGGCGCCTGCGACAGCCTGGTGCCGAAAGGCGCCGGCCTGCCGGCCGGCCGCGCGAAGTTTTTTGGCTGCGTCGACAGCGCGATCGAGCACGGCAACCGCACGCAGCGCGATCGTGAGCTCGGTCAGTCGGATCTGTTCGGCGGCGGGGAAGACAACAACCTCTCGATCATCCGCTTGCCGGATTCGACGCCGTGGACCGAGATGGAGCTGTTGTCGCACGAGAAGGATGCGCTCGGCCTCTACCTGAGCGGACACCCGATCGATCGGCACGCCGAAGCGCTCCGCGCCTTCGGCGCGAAGACCGTCGGCGATCTGACGATGACGGAGATTCCGCAGAGCACGGATGGCTCGCCGGGCCGGCTGATCATCGAAGAGGTGTATGTGGGTGGTATCGTGTCCGGCTTCCGCGGGTTGAAGACCAAGAAGGGCGATCCGATGTGCGTGTTTACGCTCGAGGATCACCAGGGCGCCGTCGAGGTCGTCGTCTTCCCGGAAATGTTCGGCCGCCACCGCGCGCTGATCGAGAACGGCGCGCTGCTGCTGGTGCGCGGCAAGTTCGAGCGCGACGAAGAGAACTCACGCTTCCAGTGTTCCGATATCCTGCCGCTCGCGGCCTTGAAGGAACGCCTGTCGCGCGGCGTGCGGATCCGGTTGAACGCCACCTGCCCGCGTGAGACCATCGAGGCGCTCTGGGAAGTGATGACGAAGCATCGCGGCGATCGTCCGGTGGCGGTCGAAGTCGAGATGAACGGCGGCTCGCGCCACGTCATTGTCCGCGCCGAGGTGACGCATTCCATTCGCGTGCGGACCTCGGAGGAGTTTGTGAGCGATGTCGAGCGGTTGTGCGGCATCGGCTCGGTCACGATTCATTCGTGACGCCGTAGAGGCGGGACTTTAGTCCCGCCTGTGCCGGCGTCTGTGCTTATGCCTGACCTACTTGAGTTTGAAGAACCCATCGGGGAACTACTGAAAGAGATCGAGGCTCTGTCCACGCTCGCGCCAAGCCCCGAGCGCGATCAGGAGATCGCGCGCCTCGAAGGCCGCGTCAACGTAATGCGCGGCGATCTCTATCGCAACCTGACGCCGTGGCAGCGCGTCCAGGTCGCGCGGCACCCGTCGCGCCCGACCACGCTCGATTACGTCGAGCGACTGTTCACCGACTTCGTCGAGCTCCACGGCGATCGCCGTTTCGCGGACGATCACGCCATCGTCACCGGCACCGCGCTGTACAAGGGCGCGCCGATCCTGGTGGTCGGCCATCAGAAGGGCGGCGACACCAAGCAGAAGATCTATCGCAACTTCGGCTACGCGCGGCCGGACGGCTACCGCAAGGCCATGCGGACGATGGAGATGGCGCAGAAGTTCAAGCGTCCGATCATCTGTTTCGTCGACACGCCGGCGGCCTACCCCGGCATCGAGTCCGAAGAACGGGGCGTCGCCGAAGCGATCGCCCTCAACCTGCGCGAGATGGCGATGCTCGAAGTGCCGGTGATCGTCCTCGTCCACGGTGAAGGCGGCAGCGGCGGCGCGCTCGGCATTGCCGTCGGCGACCGCATCCTGATGCACGAGTTCGCGATCTACAGCGTCATTCCACCGGAAGGCTGCGCCGCGATCCTGTGGCGCGACGCCAACAAGAAGGTCGAAGCGTCGGCGGCCCTCAAGATCACGGCGCCGGACTTGCTGGGCCTCGGCATCATCGACGAGATCGTCAACGAGCCGGTGGGCGGCGCGCATACCGATCCCGCGCAGGCGACCGCGCTGGTCGATATCGCGCTCTCGAGGGCGCTCGCTGAAGTGGGCGCGATGTCGGTCGACGATCGCCTCAACGCGCGCTACGACAAGTTCCGCACAATGGGCTCGGTCGGAATCATTGAGTCCTGATGGCAGTTCCCCCTGTCTGGAACACGCGCCCGCATGATGAAGCCGCCGCGACGACTCTCGCCAACGAGCTGAAGCTGTCGGCGATCACCGCGCGCCTGCTGGCGATTCGCGGCCTGACCGATCCCGATGAAGCGTCGCGCTTCATGAATCCGACGCTCGACCAGCTCTACGATCCCTACCGGCTGGCCGGCCTCGAATGCGCCGCCGATCGGCTGTTGCAGGCGATCACCAATCGCGAGCGCATTGCGATCCACGGCGACTACGACGTCGACGGCATCACGTCGACGGTGATCCTGCGCCGCGCGCTCGAGCTGCTCGGCGCCGATGTCGGTCACTTCATTCCCGAGCGCCTCACCGACGGCTATGGCCTGCAGCCCGGCACGATTGATCGCCTGCACGCCGAAGGCGTCAAGCTGATCGTGTCGGTTGATTGCGGCATCCGCGCGCCGGAAGCGGCGCGGCGCGCCCGTCAGCTCGGCGTCGACCTGATCATCACCGACCATCACGAACCGGACGACGAATTGCCGGATGCGTGCGCGATCGTCAATCCCAAGCGGCACGACTGCAGCTATCCCGACAAGAACCTCGCCGGCGTCGGCGTCGCGCTCAAGCTGGTGCAGGCGCTGTGCGCGCGGGCGGGGAAGTCGGCATGGCTGCCGGCGTTCGTGAAGATCGCATCGATTGGCACCCTCGCCGACGTCGTCCCGCTGATTGGCGAAAATCGCATTATCGCGAAGCTCGGCTTGCAGATGCTGACCAAGGGCCCGCACAAGGTCGGGCTGCGCGCGCTCTTCGAAGCGGCGGGCCTCAGCGGCAAGACGATAGACAGCTATCACATCGGCTTCATGGTCGCGCCTCGCATCAATGCCGCCGGGCGCATGAGCACGCCGGACATCGCGACGCGGCTGCTGCTCGCATCGGATGAGGGGATGGCCGAGGAGGCGAAGGCCCTGGCCGCACAGCTCGAAGCGGAGAACACGCGGCGCCGCCAGGAGGACCAGGACATCCTCGCGAAGGCGAAGAAGATCGTCGAGACCGATCCCGAGATCGGCTCGCGCAGCGTGCTGGTCGTCGCCGGAGAAGGCTGGCACCGCGGCGTGATCGGCATCGTCGCCTCGAAGCTGGTGGACGCGTTCTATCGCCCGGCGATCGTGCTGTCGATCGACGGCGAGATCGCCCACGGATCGTGCCGCAGCATCATGGGCTTCGACATGCTCGCGGCACTCGAATCGTGCGCGCCGCTGATGAAGCGCTTCGGCGGCCACAAGGCCGCGGCCGGACTGCAGCTCGAGACCTCGCGCATCAGGGAATTCCGGCAGGCCGTGAACGAACACGCCGACGCGATCCTCGGCCCGGATGATCTGCGTCCTTCGCTGTGGCTCGACGGCCCGCTCGCGCTTCACGACATCAACGAGCGGGTGATGGCGGAGTTCGCCGCGCTGGCGCCGTTTGGCCCCGGCAATCCGCGGCCGAAGTTCCATACCAACGGCGTGGCAATCGTCGACGGCCCCCGATTATTGAAGGACCGCCACCTGAAGATGAGCCTCAAGCAGAACGGCCGGGTCCTGCGCGCCATTCAGTGGAACGCCGCCGAGCGCGAACCGAATCTCACCGCCAAGAAAGACGCCGTCGAGATCGCCTACACGATCGAAGAAAACGAATTTCAAGGCACGAAGTACGTAGAGCTGCGACTCGAGGACTTCAGGTAGCGCAGAATGTGCCTGGGTGCTGACCAAGGCGGTCCGCTTGATCATCGGCCGTCCGGATTAGGGCGGACTGCTCGGCCGTTTCGCGCTGCACGTGACGGCATGGCTGTTCCTGGTGATCCCGGTCGGCGCGATTCGGCGGTTCAGCACCGAATTGACGGAGGCTCGCTCCAGAGATGTGACGGCCTGAGCTGATTTCCGCAGAGATGTCACACTGGCCATGTGCCATCATTGGCCGCGAGTATCATCGCGTCTCTGGCCGGCTACGTCGTGGACGCGATGATCCAGCCGTTCCTCGGCCTCGTTCCGAGGATCTTCATCGGCATTGTGGTCACCATCTACGTCTATGTGTATGCGCGCAACTGGCTCGCGGATTTGCAGGGCCGCTGAATGGTGAAATGGGTGCTGGCAACGATCGCCTTGCTCTTCGGTTTGGCCGGGAGCGCGGTCCTCATTTCAATGTCGAGCCGACAGGTATTGGCAACCCAGGGAAGCGGCGGTATTGGTGCGGTCAGCGCCGGATCGCTGAAGCGGTCTTCGAGCTCGGCCCATTCATCAGCGCGCAGGCGGCGTTGCGAATGGCGGCGTGGAGACGCGCTGTGCCCCGCGGGCGCCGCGATGGCACCTCGTCACGTCGGTGCTTTTGATCGTGCTGGTCATCGCAATGCCGCCGGTGATCGCGCTGTCTGTGATCGTCCTTCAGGTCGGCATCACGATCGGTGCTCTCGTGCTGCTGGTGGTCCGCGGGCGCGCGGCTGACAAAGCGTGACATCGGAAGTCGCTGTTCGCATCGTGTTGCAGGATCCGCCTGCCGGTGTCCTGTACGGCATTCAGCGTGGCAAGGGCTCGAATTACCGCGTCGACTTCGCGCAAACGCCGAAGCGTGGCGACGTGACGTTCGACTTCGCCATCGGGGTATCGGTCAAGAACGGCAAGCCAGATTTCAGCGGCGAGTACGTGCAGGGCACGCCGGCGCGGCGATTCATCTACATCGATGTCGGGACCTACGCCGGGCAGAAGGACACGCCATGGTCGCGAAGGATGATCGTGTCAACACCGCGCTCGTTGAAACCGCTGAGCGTGTCCGCTTTCCGCATGACATGCTGACCGGCTCGAGCAAGGACGGCACGCTTGCCGAGGGCGACTCGACTGCCGCGGCTGGAAAAGTACCGTCGGCTATGCCGTGCTCGGCCACAGTGACAAACTCGGCACGATCGGCCGCGACGGCAACCCCTGGAACTCCGCCCACCTGTCCGATGGATGCACGGCCGGAGCATTCCGCCAGACCGGCGGCAACGGCCTCTTCTACTGCTTCGCGATCGACTAGAAAGCGCAGATTTACACCAGGGCCACAGAAGGCACAGAAAGCTCCGAACATTTTTTCAGGTTCGGTGTCCAAACTCCTTCGGACCCACATGCGACTCATGTCTCCGGGTTTCATTTTGGCGTCGGTAATTCTCGGCGGGTGCAGCAGGCACGCCCCCGACAAGATGTCGTTCTTCGTCACCGGCGTCGCGACCAAAGAGGGCGGCAACCTCGGCGGCCTAGCCGGCGCGGATGCGCATTGCCAGAGACTGGCTGACGCCGCGGGATCACCGAAGCGTCAGTGGCGCGCCTATCTGAGCGCAGCCGCCGATGGGAATCAGCCCGCAATTAATGCGCGCGATCGAATCGGCAAGGGGCCGTGGTTCAACTCACGCGGCGTCCAGATCGCGTCGAGCCTGGAGGACCTGCACGGCGCGCACAACGCGATCAGCCGGGCAACCTCGCTACCAGAGACCGGCAATCGGCTGGCGTTCCCGCATGACATCCTCACGGGATCGAATGAGGATGGGACGCTGGCGAGCGGGGATGCGACCTGCCGCAATTGGACCTCCACCACCGGACACGCGGTGATCGGCCACAGCGACAAGCAAGGCCAACTAGGCACCGGCAATTCCTGGAATTCGGCACATCTTACCGACGGTTGTTCCGTTGAGCTCCTCCAGGTGCGCGGCGGATCGGCGCGGTTCTATTGCTTCGCGGTCGATTAGAACGCTCAGATTTACACCAGGGCCGCAGAAGGCGCAGATGGCTCAGATCAAAAAACGCCATATCGCGCTTGAAGTCATATCGCAAGATTTGCGACACGGTTCGCACGCATTTTCTCAGTCACGCCCGATTTCGGAGATTTCGCCGGGGCACACCGCTTGCGTCTGAAGAGCGGCATGTTCAACATCCCACCATCGTCACAAGACGCACGAACCTTCGCAATCATCGGTGCCGCGTACGAAGTTCACCGCGTTCTCGGCGCCGGCTACCTCGAAGTCTTCTACAAGGACGCACTCGAGATCGAATTCACCGAACGGCAGATCCAATTCCGGCGTGAGTTGCCGTGCTCAGTGCAATACAAGGGTCGGGACCTTCGTCGCGACTATCACGTCGATTTCATTTGCTTCGACGAAGTCGTCCTCGAAATCAAAGCACGCTCCGTGACCGGACCAGCGGACCACGCTCAGGTGATCAGCTACCTCGCATCCACGCGGAAGCGTCACGGCCTGCTCTTGAACTTTGGAACCTCGAAACTCGAACACAAGCGATTCATCTGGGAACCACGAACCTGACTGAGGTAAGTCTGTGCTTTCTGCGCCTTCTGTGGCCCTGGTGACTTACTCTGAGCTTTCTGAGCTTTCTGAGCTTTCTGAGCTTTCTGAGCTTTCTGTGGCTACAATCGGAGGCGTGACGTCCTGGCAGAAACGCGCACGGCTCGTGATGGCCGCCGTGGCTATTGGCGTCATCGCTGTCGTCGCCTACACCATGCGGCCGCGCGAAGTCGTCGCGCCGCCCGAGCGGACGGAGCGGCTGCCCGCTGACACCAAGATCAAGACCATCGGCGGCGACGCCATCCAGTGGAAGGGTGAGAAGAAGGACGTCCGCATCGAGTTCGAGAGTCAGACCACCAACCAGCAGAACGAGACCAGGCTGCACGGCGTGAAGATCTTGGTCGACAATCGCGAGGGCCGCAGCTACACCGTCACCGGCAAAGAGGCCTTCCTCGGCCAGCAGAACAGCTCCTACGACGTCCGCGGCGACGTCAAGCTCGAGACGAGCGACGGCCTTACCGCCGCGGGCCAGCAGGCCACTTACGTCGACGCCGAAAAAATCGTCCGCGTCCCCGGTGCGGTCACGTTCAAGCGCGGCCGCATGAGCGGCTCGGGCATTGGCTTCAGCTACGACGAGCAGCGCGACACGATGTGGATCCTCGATCAAGCCGACGTGAAGTTTGCGGCCGAAGGTCATGCCGGCGCGATGGCTTTCACCGCCGGCGCGTTCGGCTTCGCGCGGCGCGATCGCTACATGCGGCTCGAAAAGACGCTGCACATCGATCGCGAAGGCCAGCAGATCGACGCCACCGAATCCACGATCCGGTTGTTCCCCGATCGCGACGAGCCTGACTATCTCGAGCTGCGCGGCGGCTCGAGGATCACCGGCGGGCCCAACGACAAGGCGCTGAAGGCCATGGCGGCAACCGACATCAACATCGATTACGCCGACGACGGGCGCACGATGAAGAATGCGACGCTGGCCGGCAATGCCGTGATCGACTTGAGGCCGCAGCAGGGGACGGCCGGCCAGAAGTTGAGCGGTAACTTCATGGATCTCGGGCTCGAGCCGGACGGCAGCCTCCGCAGCCTCTCGACTCGCGACAATGTGACCGCCGTGCTGCCGGCGACGAAAGACGCCCCGACCCGCACCATTCGATCGACGGCGCTCACCGCCGCCGGAAATACGCACGGTCTCCATCAGATGTCCTTCACGGAAGCCGTCGAGTACCGTGAAGCCGCAACGAAGACACAGGGCGCGAGAGTCGTCAAGGCCAGGACGCTCGAGGCGAGGCTGAATCCCGAGGCGGGCACGCTGCAGGTCGCGCGATTCATCGGCAACTTCGACTTCACCGACGGACCGATGCGCGCCATCAGCAACGACGCGACCTACGACGTCGCCGCCGGCACGATGGCGATGACGGGCAAAGACATCACGCCGGAGATCAGGGACGAGTCGCTGACGCTGCTCGCGGAAACAATCGATCTGACGCTCGATCCGCGCAAGATGATCGCCAAAGGCAACGTCCGCAGCACGCTGTTGCCGCCGAAGAAACCGGCCGGTAACGCGCCGGCGACGAAGCGCCCGGCGCTGCTCGGCGACAAGGAGCCCGTCAGCATCCTGAGCGCGTCGTTGACCTACGACGAGACCAACAAGAACGCGGAATATACGGGCCAGGTGCGTTTGTTCCAGGGCGCGACCTCGATCAATGCCGACAAGATGACGCTCGATGAAGCGAAGGGCGACCTGGCCGCGACCGGCAAGGTGGTCACCAATCTCGAGATCAAGAACAAGCAGGCGGAAGCGGGATCAAAACCCAGGCCGACGATCGGCCGGGCCGAGAGCTTCACCTATAGCGACGATACGCGCAAGGCGATCTACACGAAGAACGCGCAGTTCGACGGCGACCAGGGTCACTTGAGCGCGGGGACCTTGGAGTTGCAGCTCGCGAAGGGCGAGAACTCGCTCGACCGCATGGAGGCCACCGGTGCGGTCAACGCAGTGGTCGATAAGCGCACCGTCACGGGCACGACGTTGACCTACTCGCCAGCAGACGACAAGTACGTCGTCTTCGGCGCGCCGGTGAAGATGGTCGACGCCGAATGCCAGGAAACGAGCGGCAAGACGTTGACGTTCTGGAAAACGTCCGATAGAGTCCTCGTCGACGGCAATAACGAAGTCCGCACGCTGACCAAGGGCGGCGGCAAGTGCCAGGCGACGCCCCCGCAGTGACGTTGGCCCCGTCTCCGGCGGGGCATTAGACATGTCCTCGACCCTCCGCACACACGCACTCACCAAGTCCTACAGTGGCCGCACCGTCGTCAAAGGCGTCAGCCTCGAGGTCAATGCGGGTGAGGTCGTCGGGCTGCTGGGCCCGAACGGCGCGGGCAAGACCACCACGTTCTACATGACCGTCGGCCTGACCGCGGCGGACTCCGGCCGCGTCACCCTGGACGCCGCCGATTTGACCGACGATCCGATGTACGTGCGCGCGCGGAAGGGGATTGGCTACCTGCCGCAGGAGCCGTCGATCTTTCGCGGCCTGACGGTCGAGCAGAACATCATGGCGATCCTCGAGACGCTCGATCTCAGCGCGACCGAACGGCGCGCCAAGCTGCGCGAGCTGCTCGCCGAGTTGGGGTTGACGCCGCTCGCGTCGGCGGCGGCCTACACGCTGTCAGGCGGCGAGCGCCGCCGCGCCGAGATCACGCGCGCGCTCGTGATGGATCCGCGGTTCATGCTGCTCGACGAGCCGTTCGCGGGCATCGATCCGATCGCCGTGTCGGAGATTCAGAAGATTATTTTTCACCTGAAGGATCGCGGCATAGGGATTCTCATCACTGACCACAACGTCCTCCAAACCCTCAAGATTACCGACCGTGCATATATCGTCACGGACGGGGCGATCTTTCGCAGCGGCACCCCGGCCGAGCTGGCCGCCGATGAAGAAGTCCGGCGGATTTACCTCGGGAGCGATTTCCGGCTGGACTAATATTGGAAGAGGCAGATGGCGATCCAGCAGAAGCTTCAAACGAAGCTTGCGCAAAAACTGATTCTTACTCCGTCGCTCCAGCAGGCGATCAAACTCCTGCCCATGTCGACGCTGGAGCTGGCCGACCTTCTGAACCAGGAAGTCGTCGAGAATCCGCTGCTCGAAGAAGTCCCGACCGAGGAGCTCGCGGCGCAGGAACAGACGCCGGCTGAGAAAGAGGGCGGCGAAGACACGACCAAGGACAAGAGCGATCCGTGGGACGACGCGGATTACGAGTATTTCTTTGGCGATTATCTGAACGACGGCTATCGCCCGCGCGCGCCGCAGGAAGTCAAGGAGCTGCCGCCGATCGAGAACACGCTCTCGACCAGCTCATCGCTGACCGATCATCTCGAATGGCAGCTCTCGCTGCAGACCACCGAGGACACCATTCGCGAAATCGGCGACGCGATCATCGGCAACCTCGACGACGACGGCTACCTGGTCGCGTCGGTTGATGAGATCGCGTCCATGGGCCCCTGGCCCGTGGGCAAAGTTGAAGAAGGGTTGCGCCTCATCCAGAGCTTCGATCCCATCGGCGTGGCGGCGCGCGATCTCCAGGAATGCCTCAGCCTGCAGATCAAGCACCTGCACCTCGAAGGCACGCCGACAGAAAAGATTGTCAGCGAGCACCTGCGGCTGCTGCACAACCACCAGATGCCGGAGCTGGCCCGCAAGCTCGGCCTGACGATCGAAGAGCTCAAGAGCCACGTCGAGATCATCCAGCATCTCGATCCGAAACCCGGCAGCCGCTTCAACCCGCAGCCGTCGCAGTACGTCATTCCCGACGTCTACATCATCAAGGTCGAGGATCAATACGTCGCGGTGCTGAACGAGGACGGCCTGCCGCAGCTGCGCATCAGCCCGACCTACCGCCGGCTGCTCGACAAGGGCGCCGCGGAAAACAGCGACGAGACCCGCGCCTACGTGAAGGACAAGTTCCGCTCGGCGCTGTGGCTGATCAAGTCGGTGGAGCAGCGGCAGAAGACGATTCACAAGGTCGCGACCAGCATCTGCAATTTCCAGCGCGACTTCCTCGATCACGGCATCGAGCATCTGCGTCCGCTGGTGCTGCGCGACGTCGCCAACGACATCGGCATGCACGAATCCACGGTCAGCCGCGTCGTCACCAACAAGTACATGCACACGCCGCAGGGCGTGTTCGAGATGAAGTACTTCTTCCACAGCGGCATCAGCAGCTCGTACGGCGACGCCGTGTCGTCGGTGACGATCAAGAACCGCATCAAGAAGATCATCGAGGGCGAGGATCCGAAGAAGCCGCTCAGCGACTCGAAGATCGTCAACATCCTGCAGCGGGAAGGCCTGATGCTGGCGCGGCGCACGATTGCGAAGTACCGGGAAGAGTTGAAGATCCCGACTTCTAACCAGAGAAAAGTTCTATTCTAGGAACATGACTCCGGCCGTCACCGTTCGCGGGCTGCTCGATGCGAGACCCGAGTCGGTCGGCCTGTCCATCGAGCTGCTTGCGGGCGCCGGCGGACTCCATCGCCAGATTACCAGCCCTTACATTCAGAAGACCGGCCTCGCCCTCGCCGGGTTCCATGAGTACCTGCAGGCGGGCCGCATCCTGCTGTTCGGCGAGAGCGAAGTGCGTTTTCTCGAAAGCCTGGACGCGGCGTCTCGACGCGAGGCGCTCGCCAAGTGCTTCACCGCCGACTTGCCATGTCTACTCGTGACTGGCGGCGCCGAGATCGTTCCCGAGGTACTGGTCGAAGGGGAACGCGCGAACGTGCCGATCCTGCGGACACCGGTGCCGACCGCCGCGGCGATCGGCAAGCTCACCGCGGTACTCGAAGACCGTCTCGCGCACCGCGAAATCATCCACGGCGTGCTGATCGACATCCTTGGCCTGGGCGTGCTGATCGTCGGGGAGAGCGGCATCGGCAAGAGCGAGTGCGCGCTCGATCTCGTCGTGCGCGGCCATCGCCTCGTGGCCGACGACACCGTGGAAGTGCGGCGGCGCTCGGAGTCGATCGTCATCGGCGCCTGCCCCGAGCTGACGCGCCATCACATGGAAGTGCGCGGCCTCGGCCTGATCAACATCCGCGATCTGTTCGGCGTCGCCTCAACGCGATCGTCGAAGCGGATCGAGCTGGTCGTGCAGCTGGATCGATGGGACGCGGGCCGCGAGTACGATCGGCTCGGCCTCGATGAAGCGTCGTACGACCTGATGGGACTGAAGGTCCCGCTGATCCGCATGCCGGTCGCGACCGGCCGCAACCTTGCGATCCTCGTCGAAGTCGCCGCGCGCAATCAGCTGCTGCGCATGCGCGGCAGCAACGCCGCGCGCGAGCTGGTGGCGCGCCTCGACGCGAGCCTCGCACCCGCCGCACCTGATGCACGCGATGCACTCGATGCACCTGACGCACGCGACGCGCATGATGCGCCCGCCGAGGACGAGGAACTGGCGTGAGCAAAGCACGCAGGGACACGAGCTGGGCACGCTTCATCGTCCTCACGGGGTTATCGGGTTCCGGCAAGTCGCAGGCGATTCGCGCGCTCGAGGATCTCGGCTATTACTGCGTGGACAACCTGCCGGTCTCGCTGTTGCCGGTGATGGCGGAGCTGGCCGAGCGGCAGAACGAGCACAACCGCGTCGCGGTCGTGATGGACATCCGCGAGCCTCGCCTGGTGAAGGACTTCCCGCGCGCGTATCGCCGCTTGAAGGCGAACAAGCACCTGGCGACGAAGTTGATCTTCCTCGAAGCCGGTCATGCCGAGCTGGTCAGGCGATTCAGCGAAACACGCCGCCCGCATCCGCTCGCGCCCGATCGGCCGATCACCGAAGGCCTCGCCGAAGAGCGCACCTCGCTGCGGCAGATTCGCACCATGGCCGACAGCGTGATCGACACGTCGAAGCTGAACGTGCACGAGCTGCGCCAGCGCCTGCGCGAGCTGGTCAGCGGCCACACGCAAACGTCGAAACTGGTATTGACGCTTCTCAGCTTCGGGTTCCAGAATGGCCCGCCGGCCGAGGCCGACCTGATGTTCGACGTGCGGTTCCTGAAGAACCCGCACTGGGTCCCGACGCTGCGGCCGAAGACCGGCAAGGATCCGGCGGTCGCGGCCTACATCCGCCGCCAGCCGACGGCGCGGACGGCGATGAAGAAACTGACCTCGCTGCTGCGGTGGATGGTGCCGCTCTACGTTCAGGAAGGGAAGAGCTACCTGACGATCGCGATCGGCTGCACCGGCGGCCGGCATCGATCGGTCTACGTGGCCGAAGCGTTGAAAAGAGAACTGTCGGATCTCAAGGGCGTGACCGCGAAGGTCGTGCATCGCGATCTGGTGAAGCCGCGATGATCGGCATTGTCGTCGTCACGCACGGGCAGCTCGCGACCGAGCTGGTCAACGCCGCCGAAACCATCGTCGGCGATCTGCCGAATTTCATCGCCGTGTCGATCGGCTGGCACGAGGACGTGCAGGACGCGCGCGATGAAATCACCGCGGCCATCGAAAAGGTGAAACAGCCGGGCGGCGTGCTGATCGCCACCGACATGTTCGGCGGCACGCCGTCGAATCTCGGCATCACGTTTCTCGAACCGGACAAGATCGAAGTGGTCACCGGCGTGAACCTGCCGATGTTGATCAAGGCGGCGAGCTTGAAGGAGTCGGCCTCCCTGATCGACGTCGCGCGCACGCTCCGCGAACACGGCCGCAACGCGATCTGGGTTGCCTCAGACCTGCTGAGCGGCACGCCCGATGCGCCCGATGCACCTGTGAAGAAGGCATGATGACGCGCGAATGCGTGATCCGGAACCGGCTCGGGCTGCACGCCCGCGCCGCCGCCAAGTTCGTCCACACCGCGACGCGCTTCACCTCGCACATCCGCGTCAGCCGCGACGGCCGGACGATGGACGGCAAGAGCATCATGGGGATCCTGCTGCTTGCCGCCGCGGCCGGCAGCTCGGTGATCATCACCGCCGACGGCGCCGACGAATCGGATGCCCTCGACGCGCTGTGCCGCCTGATCGAGGGCGGCTTCGGAGAAGAGTTATGGACCGCCTGACCGGCATCGGCGTGTCATCGGGCATCGCCGTCGGGCGCGCGGTGATCCTCACGCAGCGCACCGAAGTGATGCGCTTCCCGATCCCGCCCGATCGGATCGAACGGGAAGTGCAGGCGCTGCACTCGGCGCGCGATCTGTCGCGGCAGCAGCTGCGCGACATCAGCGCGCGCATCGCGCAGGGGCCGGCCAGCGAGCTGGCGGCGTTGTTCGACGCGCAAATCCTGATGCTCGACGACGAGATGCTGATCGGCCAGGCCGAGAAGATCGTCCGCGAGGAGCGTGTCAACGCGGCGTGGGCGGTGCATCGCGCCTATGAGGGCCTGTTCGAGTTGTTCTCGAAGATGGAGGACCCGTATCTGCGGGAGCGCGAGAACGACGTCGCCGACGTCGCGGGGCGCTTGCGCATGAACCTGCGCCACGGGGCGCGCGGGCCCAAGGAGCTCCTCAGCCAGATCGACGGACCGTCGATCCTGATCGCCGACGAGCTGACCGCATCGGTGGCCGCGCAGCTCGACTGGTCGCGCGTGCAGGGCTTCGCGACCGACGCCGGCAGCCGCACGTATCACACCGCGATCCTGGCGCGATCGCTGAAGGTACCGGCGATCGTTGGTCTGCACGACGCCTCGCTGCGAATCGTCGCCGGCACGCCGCTCGTCCTCGACGGCACCACCGGCGAGCTCGTGGTGTCGCCGTCGCCCGAGGCGATCGACGAGGCGCAGCGCCGCGCCGCCTGGCCGCGCCGCAAGGGAACGGGCGCGGGGGAGGCCGGGCCGATCGTGACGACCGACGGCGTCCGCGTCAGGCTCGAAGCCAACATCGAGCTGCTCGAAGATCTCGAATACCTCAACGAGTACGGCGCCGAAGGCGTCGGCCTGTATCGCTCGGAGTTCATGCTGTCGGGCCGCGCGCTCGAGAGCGTCACCGAGGACGAGCAGTACGCGATGTATCGCAGCCTGATCGAGCAGGTCGCGCCGCGGCCGGTGACGATCCGCACGTTCGATCTCGACGAGCGGCAGGTCAGCCGCGATCAGCTGCGCCCCGAGCGGCGCCGCACGCGTCCGGGTCTGCGCGGCCTCCGTCTTGGGCTCGCGAATCCCGACCTGTTGCGCACACAACTGCGTGCCCTCGTCAGGGCGTCCGCCCACGGGCCGCTGCGGATCATGTTTCCGTTCGTGACCGGCGTCGAAGAAGTCCGCCAGGCGCGCGCCATGCTGACAGCGGAGGCATCCGCTTTTGGCCGCATTGCCCCCGGTCAAATCCAGGTCGGCGCGATGATCGAAGTGCCGTCGGCGGCGCTCGCCGCGGATCTGCTCGCGCCCGACGTCGACTTCTTCACAATCGGCACCAACGATCTGATCCAATACTCGCTCGCCGTCGATCGCACCGACGATCGCGTATCGGATCTGTACGAGCCGCTGCATCCGGCGGTGCTGCGGTTGATCCGCGTCGTGCGCCGCGCCGCCGCGCGCCACCGCATTCCCGTCTCACTATGCGGCGAGATGGCATCGGATCCCGCGCTGGTCGGGCTGCTCGTCGGCCTCGGCCTCACCGAGTTCAGCATGACGCCGGGCGCCATCCCGATCGTCCGGCAGGTCGTGCAGGAGCTGAGCGCGCAGGATGCGCGCCGCCTGGCCGGCCACGCGCTGCGGCTCGCCACCGCCGCCGAAATCGAGGAGTACCTCTTCGACGCGCTCGCCGCGTCCGCCATTCAAAGGAGTCCGTCGTCTTGAATATCGATTCGAAGCAGCCGCTCCACCGCGTGGAAAAGCCGTGGGGCTACGAAGTGTGGTGGGCGAAGACCGGCCGGTACGTCGGCAAGCAGATCCACATCAACAAGGGCCACGCGCTCAGCCTGCAGTACCACAACGTCAAGGACGAAACGATCTTCGTCTGGTCGGGCAAGATGCTGTTCGAGCGCGAGATCGACGGGAAACTGGTCGGCGTGGAAATGACGCCTGGCGATGCGGTGCACGTGACGCCGCCGACGGTGCATCGGATGACCGCGATCGAAGATACCGATGTCTTTGAAGTATCGACCCCTGAGACGGACGATGTCGTCCGCCTCAAGGATAACTATGGTCGTGAAGGAACGTAGCGCTCAGAACGGAATGTCGTCGTCGGTGACGGGGGCGGCACTGGCCATCGGGTCCTGATAGCCGCCGCTGTCACCACGATCCTCGGTGCGCGCGCCGCCGCGGCCGCCGCCGCCGCCGAGCAGCACGATCTTGTCGGCCTTCACTTCCGTCGTGTAGTGCTTCTGGCCTTCTTTCTCCCACTGGCGCGTCTGTAACCGGCCTTCGAGATAGATCTGCTTGCCCTTGACGAGATAGGGCTGCAGCGAATCGGCCGCCTTGCCCCACAACACGATGCGGTGCCACTCCGTCTGTTCCTTCTTCTCGCCCTCGCGCGACGTCCAGTTTTCGGTCGTCGCAATGCTGAAGCTGGCCACCGACTGGCCGCCCGGGGTCACACGTACTTCGGCATCCTTACCCAGGTTGCCGACCAGGATTACTTTGTTCACGCTGCCCATGTCACGCCTCTCCTCGCCACGTATTCAAGTTGTTGTGCACGTATTCGATCGCTCTGATGGTGGATATCAAAGCATCTTACTTCAGCGTGACAGGGGAGGTCCCGCCTTCGCGCAAGGCGCTACGGCGGGCAGGCGCTACCCGCGCGGCTTGCCGCGATTGAGGCGATCCAGCTGCTGCTTCGCCAATCGGGCGGTCTCGTGGTCGGGATAGTTCTTCATGAGCGTCTCGAACGATTCGCGTGCCCGATCGACCTGGCCCATGGCGCTCAGCGCGACGCCGCGCTTGTAGTACGCGTCCGGCACGCGGTCGCCCTTCGGATAGGAGTTGATCACCCGGTTATACGCATCAATCGCCTGGGAAAACTTGCCGTCCTGCTGGTAGCACTCGCCGACATACCACTGGGCGTCGTCGGCCAGCTCGGTGCGGCTGAAGTTGCGAAGATACGAGTTGAACCCCTCGATGCAGAGCGCCCATTGGCCCATCGTGAAGTCGGACAGCGACGTGTTGTAGAGACGCTGCGGCGTCATGCCGGGCGCGAGTGCAACCGCCGGAGCCGATGCTGTCGGTGGCGCGGCCGGGGAGTCCGGCGTCCCCGGTGCCACTGCGGCAGCCGACGGATCGACGGGCGCCGACGGTGCCGCCTGGTATTGCGGAATCGCGAGACGCAGCGCTTCCACTTCCTGGGCGAGGCTGGTGATGCGAACGGTGTTCTCGTCGATGCGCTCGCGAACAATGCGCAGGTCGCCGCCGAACTGATCGACCGCCAGCTTCTGATCGGCGAACGATTTGCGCGTCATGGCGTTCTGATCGTCAATCCGCGAGTTGATCGTCTTCAGCGTCGTCGCGAGCTGCTCGATCGCCGCGGTCAATTGCTGCTGCAGCAGCTGCGTCTGCTCCTGGAGCATGCGCAGGTCCGCCATCATCTGCCGTTCACGCTGCGACTGTGCGGCGGCCGGGCTGGCGGTGAGAAGCAGAACCGCAAGCCCCAAGCCCAAGGTGCCAAGCCCCAGGCCCCAGGTCCCAAGCCCCTTCATGCTCATAGCCCCATCTTACTTTGCCGTGATCACGAAATGCGCGCGCCGGTTCTGCTTCCAGGCCGCGTCATCGTGACCGGCATCGAACGGGAACTCCTTGCCGTAGCTCACGGTCTTGACCTTGTCCGCTGAAATCCCCAGCGAGACGAGGTAAGTCTTGGCCGCCAGCGCGCGGCGCTCTCCAAGCGCGAGGTTGTATTCGGCGGTGCCGCGCTCGTCGCAGTGGCCCTCAATCGTGACCTGCATGCCCGGGTACTTCTTGAGCACGGCGGCGTTGGCCTGCAACACCTGCTGCCCCTCGGCGCTGACGTCCGAGCTGTCGAGCTCGAAATAGAGCGGGCGGAGCGGCGAGTCGCGGTTCAGATCGTCCAGCGTCTTCGATCCAATCGTGTCCTCGGCCGGCATCGGCGGCACGATCACCGGCTCCATCACCGGCTTCGGCGGCGGAGGCGGACCACCGGTCGACGTGCCGGCCGGGTCGACGGCGGGTGGCGGCATCGGCCGCGCCACCGGCGGCTTGTTGCCCTTGTTGCAGGCCGCGATCACCACGGCCAACAGGACGATCAGGATTACCAGTGACTGTGTCTTTTTCATACTGAACCTAACCCTTGAACTTCTGGAACAACTGGAACCCTTGGAACCCCTGGAACCCCTGGAACCCCTGGAACCCTTGTTTATTGCGACCAGTTCGGAGTCTGGTTGTTGCCTTCTCTCGTAATCTGCCGGAGGTTGCGGCCGTCGCGATCCACCGTGAAGATCTGGCTGCGGCCCGCGCGCGTCGACATGAAGGCGAGGTGACGGCCGTTCGGCGACCACGCCGGGCTTTCGTTGGTGCCTTCACCAAACGTGATCTGCCGCGTTTCGCCGGTGGCAATGGTCAGGATCTTGATGTCGAAACCCGGCCCGGTGCGGGCACTGAACGCGATCTCGTTGTACGGCGCCGGCGACCACGTCGGCCGATCCGCGTATGACTCCTGTGAAATGCGGCGGATGCCCGCGCCGTCGACGCCGATTACGTAGATCTGCGGCGTGCCGGACCGACCCGATGCAAATGCGATCTGCGTGCCCGACGGCGACCACGTCGGCGTCGAATCGATTTCAGGATTGTTGGTGAGCCGGCGGACGTCGGAGCCGTCGCGGTCCATCACATAGATTTCGGGGTTGCCGTCGCGATTCGACGTGAACGCGATCTTCGTCCCATCCGGCGAGAACACCGGCAGCCAGTTCTGCCCGCTGCCTTTCGACGGCGTCTCCATGGTCCCCGCGTAGATGTTGGAGATCAGGATGTCAGGCGCGCCGGTGCGATACGACGTGTACACGATCGAGCGGCCGTCTGGTGACCAGTTCGGGAACACGTTCAACGCGCGGTTGATGGTGATGCGGCGAGGATTCGCGCCGTCATAGTCCGCGACGTAGACCTCCTTGACCTCACGCTTTTCAACCGTGCCGAGCACGGCTTCGCGGTTGCGATCCGAGGAGAACGTCAACTTGGTGCGCGCGACACCGCGCATGCTGCGCTGCGATTCGTGCAACTCGTCGGACATGGTGTGGGCGTAGAGTCGAGGGTTCGCGGCAGCGCCCGTGTATTCGCGTCCGTAGATCGATTGTTGCGCCTTGACGTTATAGAGACGGAGCTCGACCTTGATGCCGGTCGCGACCTTTTGCACCGTGCCGATCACCACGCCATCGGCGCCGAGCTCCCGCCATCGCTCGTAGGGCACCGTGCCGATGCTCGCCGCGGGCGGGATGCTCTTATAGGTGTCGCGCGGGATCATGTAGAACTCGCGCTCGTAATGCAGATCGTCCCACAGCACCTGGCCGATGGTGCGTGCGGCCTCGACGGTTTCGCGGTCGGCCGATAGCGCCAGCAGATCGGGTACCGCCAGGCGAACTTGCGCACCGGCCGAATCCGAAATGATGACGCCGACCGACGTCTGCGTCTGCGGCTGCGCCGGTGGCTGGGGCGCGGGCTGTTGCGCCGCGACCATCGCGGATGCCGCGACGATCACCGCGCCCACAACCTTCGTTCGGAATGAGTAGTTAGGCATCTCGTTGTCTCAACGCGTGTAATCAAAATACAAATGCACGGCCAGCGCCGGTTCACTGTAGCCCTCGGGCAGTGGCGGCAGCTTGGTCAGGAGCAGCGCACGACGCGCGAATGAGTCCATCGTTTCCACACCGCTGGACTGCTCGACGGTGATGTCGGTAACGCGGCCATCTCTCTGGATCACGAAGCGCAAGTGCGTCCGGCCAACGGCGCCGACCTGGCTGTTCCAGTTCCTCCGGATCAGCGTCGACATCGTCGTGAGGTATTCCGGGCAGCAGAAGTCAGTGACTTCGAGGCTCCCGCCTGCGCCGCCCCCACCCGACGACAGGCCGAAGCCCATGCCCTTGGCGGGATTCTTCGCGATCGAGGAGCCTTCCTGAACTTCCTTGCCGACCGTGGGCTTCGCGCTCTTCGGATCTTTCGCGTCGACTTTGTTGGGCGTCACCTTCTTCGGCGGCGCCTTGGTCGGCTCGACCATGTCCGGGGTCTTCGCCGCGGGTGGGCGCACCGGCTCGATTGCCTTCTTGGTTTCGACCGTCAATTCCTTTTGAATCGTGTTCCGGCCTTGCACCTCGGTACCGCCCGTGTCCGGACCGATTGGTCCGCCAAGACTAATCTGCATGATCGTCTCAGGCACTTCGTTCTTCGCGCCGAACCACCATGACGGCAGGAACACAAACGCGACCAGGACCGTGACGTGCGCAATCCCCGACGCGCCGAGCATCGCGCTCAGGCCGTCTGTCTTCGGGGTGCGTGCGGCGAGGACTTCGGAAACCGCATCCATGATCTATTGATTGCGCCGCTCTTGCGCGACGACGCCGATCTTTTCGACGCCGGCTTCCTTCAATCGGCCGAACACATCCATTAATTCCTGCAATTGCACTTCGCCGTCGCCGCGCAGGAACACCTGCTTGTCGCTGCGGCCCTGCAGCGACTGGCGCATCCGCTCGCCGAGTAAATCAATCGGCACGCTGTCCTGGTTGATGAACACCCGACGATCTTGTCGGTACGAGGTCGGAACCGACACGTAGAGCGGATCGGTATTGGTCAATTTGTCGGCGCGTCTCGTGACCGGCAGGTTCACCTCGACGCCCTTCTGCATCATCGGTGCCGCCACCATGAAGATGATCAGCAACACGAGCATCACGTCGACCAGCGGGATGACGTTGATTTCCGACAGGGATGTCGTCACGCGCCGCCCGCGGCGCCGCCCCGTAATCGCGTCGGCCTGCGCCGCCACCTTCGGCATTACGTGAAGTTCCTCTCCGAGATGTTCAGGAACTCGAGCGCGAAGTCGTCCATTTCGGACGCGTAGCCTTTCACCTTCGAGGTGAAGTGGTTGTAAAAGTAAACGGCTGGGATCGCGGCAAACAGGCCGAGCGCCGTCGCGATCAACGCCTCGGCGATCGGCGTGCTGACCACCGCGAGATCGGTGGAGCCCTGCTGTCCGATGTTCATGAACGCGGTCATGATTCCCCACACCGTTCCAAACAATCCGATGAAGGGCGTGATGCTCGCGGTCGTCGCCAGGAACCCCACGCGCTTCTCGAGCTTGTTCACTTCGATCGACGAGGCGCGCAGCAGCGCGCGGTCGACCGCCGTGATGCTCTTAAGGGTTGGACGCGGGGCAGGGGTGCCGGGACTGGCCGACGGCGGCTGCGCCTGGCGCAGCTGGGCCGTCAGCTCGGCGTAGCCCGCCTGGAACATGCCGACGAGCGGGCTCGACGCGAGCGACGGACAGACCGCCTGCACCTCGGAGAACTTGGCGCTCTTGCGGAACACGTCGATGAATGTCGAGGAATCTTTCTCGATGCCGCGGAAGGTCCACCACTTGTAAAAGGTGATTCCCCACGAGATCACGGAGAAGAGCAGCAGCAACATCATCACGAACTGGACGATGGGGCTGGCGGCGAAAATCAGTTCGGCGAAATCCTGGGCAGTTCCTCGAGCAGGCGGCATCCCGTCAAAGCCTCCGTTAAGTTTCCCTGGGGATGCGCTGCTGGGAGAGCGCGGTATTCGTGCAACCGTAGCACGCCACGGGAAATTCTGTCAAAGCAATGATACGATGAGAGTTCCCCGCCTTCGCCAGGGCGTCGGCGAGGCAGGCCGCCTCTCAGGGCATTCCCCATGATTCGGTACCTGGCCATCCGCAACCTCGCGGTGATCGAGTCGGTCGCCGTCGATTTTGAACAATCGTTCAACATCCTGACGGGCGAGACCGGCGCCGGAAAATCCATCCTTGTCGAAGCCGTCGGCCTCCTCCTCGGCGGACGCGCCACGCAAGACCTCATTCGCACCGGCGAAGACATCGCCACCGTTGAAGCGATCTTCGAGACCGACGACGGCAGCGAGCTGATCGTGCGCAGGGAAATCACGTCGCAGGGCCGCAGCCGCGCCTTCATCAACGGCGCGCTGGCCACTGCGGCCGCACTCAAAGATCTTTCGAATCGGCTCGTCGAGTTACACGGCCAGCACGAACACCAGCAGCTGCTCGATCCGGCGCAGCATCTGGCGATGCTCGACGCGTGGGCGGGTCACGACAGCCTGCGCGCGGACGTCGCCGCCGCGTTCGCCACCGTGCGCGGCCTGCGCGACGAGCTCGATCGGCTTCGCATGGACGATCGTGAGCGGGCGGCGCGTCTCGATCTCGTGGAGTTCCAACTCGGCGAGCTGCAGAAGGCAAACCTGCAAGCGGGCGAGGACGAGACGCTCGGCAACGAGCGGCAGTTGCTGCGCAGCGCCGACACGATCCAGCGGTTGTGCGGCGAAAGCTATGCGGAGTTGTACGACGGGGAGACCGCGGCGCTCGTCCAGCTCGGTCACATCTGGAAGCGCGTCGGCGAGCTGGCCGCAATCGATCCGCGGTTCGCGCCGTACCTCGATGCGCGTGACGCCATCAAGGCCCAGCTCGAGGACCTCGCCTTTACGCTCCGCGTTTTCGTGGACGGCGTTGATGCCTCGCCCGCGCGGTTGCAGCACGTCGAGGATCGGCTGGCGCTGATCGAGCGGTTGAAGCGCAAGCACGGCGGAACGCTCGAGGACGCGATCGCGCATCGCGATCGGCTTGCCGCGGAACACCGGGCGCTGACTGGCGGGCAGTCGACGGTCGCCGAGATTGAGCAGCAACTCGCCGACGCGGGCCGCAAGTTCCTCGCAGTCGCGATGAAGCTTTCAGCCAGCCGGCGCGACGCCGCGCCGAAGTTCGCGCGCCGGATCGAAGCGGAGCTCGGCGAGCTCGCGATGGAGCGGACCAGGTTCGAGGTCCGGTTGACGACCGCCGAGTCCGAAGGGCAGTGGGCCGACGCCGGCATCGACGCCGGCGAGCTGTTCCTGTCGCCGAACGTCGGCGAGGATCTCCGGCCGCTGGCGAAGATCGTTTCCGGCGGCGAGCTGTCGCGTGTCATGCTGGCGTTGAAGACGCTGGCGGCCGCGGATGCGGGGCCCGCGAAGACCCTGATCTTCGACGAGGTCGATGCCGGCATCGGCGGGCGCGTGGCGACGGTGGTGGGGCAGAAGCTCGCATCGCTCGGCGATCGATTCCAGGTCCTCTGCATCACGCACCTTCCGCAGATCGCGGCGTGCGGGCGGAGTCATTTCCTGATCGAGAAGAAGGTCGTGGGTCGGCGCACCGTGACCAGCGTGGACCGACTCGAGGACGAGGATCGGGTCACCGAGATCGCCCGGATGATGGGCGGTTCGGCGGCGGGGGAGAAGGCGCTGGAGAGCGCCCGCGAACTGCTCGATACGACGAAGGCGAAAGGCGAAAGCGAAAGGCGAAAGCCACAGAAACCAGGGCCACAGAAACCAGGGCCACAGAAAGCACAGAAGGCTCAGAGCAAGACCTCAAGACCTTAAGACCTCGAGACCTCAAGACCTCAAGACCGAATGAAATATTTCATCGAAACCTACGGCTGTCAGATGAACGTCCACGACTCGGAGCGCATGGCGGGGCTCCTCGAGGCGGCGGGGTACGACCGTACGGACGTCGACAGCGATGCGGATCTCGTGGTCATCAACACGTGCTCGGTACGCGAGCGCGCCGAAGACAAGCTCTACACGCGGCTCGGCGAGATCAAGGAAATGGGACGCGAGATCGGCCGCGATCCGATCGTCGCGGTGACCGGTTGTGTGGCGCAGCAGGAAGGCGACAAGCTGATCGCGCGATCGGCCGGGGTGGTCGATGTGGTGATCGGTACGCAGCAAGTAAAGATGCTGCCGGTGCTCGCAACGCAGAAACTGCAACAGCAGCGCGAGGCCAACGGCCGGCCCTGGCGCATGCCGCAGGCCGCCGTCGCGATCGACAACCCGTACGAAGACCCATCGTTTCCGCTCGGCATCGTCCGCCGCGGGGATCCCGTCCGCGCCTACGTCACCATCATCGAGGGCTGCAACGACTTCTGCGCGTTCTGCGTCGTCCCGTACACGCGCGGCCACGAGCGCATGCGGTCGAAGGCGGAGATCCTCGCGGACGTGCGCGACGCCGCGGACAGCGGCCGCCGCGAGGTGCAGCTGCTCGGGCAGATCGTCAATCACTACCAGGCGCCCGACGATCCGTCGTGCGATTTCCCGGCATTGCTCGAAGAAGTGCAAAAAATTTCCGGCATCGATCGGATCCGGTTCGCGAGCCCGCATCCGCGGCACACCAGCGACCGCCTGATCGCGGCGGTGCGCGACCTGCCGAAGGTCTGTAAACATCTGCATCTCCCCGTGCAATCCGGATCGTCGCGCGTGCTCGGACTGATGAGGCGGCGGCACACGCGCGAGCAGTATCTGGACCTCGTTGCACGGATTCGCGAGGCTATCCCGAAGGTGCAGCTATCGACCGATATGATCGTTGGCTTCCCAGGGGAATCGGAGGCCGATTTCGACGAGACGCTGTCGCTCACCGAGGCGGTCCGGTATCACAGCATGTTCTCGTTCAAGTACTCGGAGCGGCCGAACACGCTGGCGTCGAAGCGGATGCCGGACGACGTGACGGACGCGGACAAGACGCGGCGCATCGTGGCGCTGCAGGCGCTCCAACGGTCGATCCAGTCGGACCTCTTCCAGCGGTCGATTGGATCGACGCACCAGGTGCTGGTCGACGCGACCAGCCGCCGGCGCGAGTGGGAGCTGACGGGCCGCACCGGCGGCAACACGGTGGTCAATTTCCCAGGGCCGCCGGAGTGGCTCGGCGCGCTCGTCGACGTGACGATCAGGCGGGCGGGTCCTAATAGCGTGTGGGGCGAGCCCGTGTCATGTTCGACCTTGGCGGGACGATCGGAGAACGGCGGGGCATTTGATGATCGAAATGAACATTAAGGGCCTGATGGTGGATCCCATCACCAACATGCCCATCATCATCCTTCGCGACAGCGAGGGCCAGAAGGTGCTGCCGATCTGGGTCGGCGTCTTCGAGGCCAACGCCATCGCGCTGCAGATCGAAAACATCCAGACGCCGCGGCCGATGACGCACGACCTGCTGCGCAACATCATCCAGGACCTGCAGGCGACGGTCGACAAGATCGTGGTGTGCGACCTGAAGGAGAACACCTTCTACGCGCTGATCCATCTGCGCACGCCGGCCGGCCCGGTCGCGATCGACGCGCGTCCGAGCGATGCCATCGCGCTGGCGCTGCGCACGCGCGCGCCGATCCTCGTCGACGAGAAGGTGATCGATCACGCCAAGACCGTCGACCTGTCGAACGAGAAGCAGGACAGCGACCGCCTGCAGCAGTGGCTCGAGCAGCTCGACCCCGACGATATGGGCAAATACAAAATGTAAAAAGTCAAAAGGAATAAGGAAAAAGGAAAGACTGTTTTCCATTTTCCTTTTTCGTTTCCTTCTTCTTTGTCGGCCGGCCGACATTGCCGCTAAGTGCCTTCCATGGCTCGATTTAGGCTGAGCCAATATTTCACAGTTTGACTCGGCCGGCATCGGCCCGCATAATGCGGAAGCCCTCGCGTTTCCACGCACAGATGATTATCTCGATCGCCAACCAGAAAGGCGGCGTCGGCAAGACCACGACCGCCATCAACCTTGCCGCGGCGCTGGCCATGCGCGGCAAGAAGACGCTGCTGATCGATCTCGATCCGCAGGGCAACAGCAGCATGTCCTACATCGACGTGCGCGCCGCCGGGAAGAGCATGTACGACGTGTTCACCGACACCGCCACCACGCTCGCCGACGTCATCGTCGCATCGAGCCAGGCCAACCTCTCGATCGCGCCGGCGCGCATCGCGCTGGCCAAGCTCGAATCGCGGCTGGTCGGGGAGCTCGACGCGCCGTTCCGGTTGAAGGACGAGCTCGGCGCGCTGAACGGGCAGTTCCAGCACGTCGTCATCGACTGCCCGCCGGCGCTCGGCCTGCTGACCGTCAACGCGCTGGTGGCGTCGACGCACCTGCTGATCCCGATCCAGTCGTCGTACTTCGCGCTCGAAGGCACCGACGACCTGCTCGAGACGATCGAAAAGGTCCGGCAGCGTCCGAACCCCGAGCTGCAGATCCTCGGCGTCGTCATCACCATGCACGACAAGCGCACCGCGCTGGCGCGCGACATCCAGGAGCAGATCCGCAAGGTGTTCGGCGACAAGGTGTTCCGCACCGTGATCAGCAAAAGCGTGCGCCTCGAGGAGAGCCCGGCGTACCGCGAGTCGATTTTCACGTTCGCGCCGGACTCGACCGGCGCGGCCGAGTATTACAGCCTGTGTGAGGAGGTCATCGATCGTGCCTAAACGCGGATTGCCGGACACGCTCCGCATGCGCCACGACGCGCACTACGTCGAGACGCTGGCGGCGCCGGGCGGGACCCCGGTCGGCCGCATGGTGCCGATCGAGCACATCGATCCCAACCCGGATCAGCCGCGGCAGGCGATGGGAGACCTGGCGGAGCTGATCGCCTCGGTCAGGGAAAAAGGCATCATCGAGCCGCTGATCGTGCGCCAGCGCGGCGCGCGCTACCAGATCATCGCCGGCGAGCGCCGCTACCACGCCGGCTCGCAGGCCGGCCTCCGCGAGCTGCCCGTCGTGATCCGCGACGTCGACGACGGCGAGATGCTGGAGCTGGCGCTGATCGAGAACATCCAGCGCAAGGACCTGACGCCGTTCGAAGAATCGGACGCAATGCAGGGCCTGGCGTCGAAGTTCGCCTACACGCACGAAGACCTGGCCAAGCGGCTGGGGAAGTCGCGCACCACGATCACCGAGGCGCTGTCGCTCAACCAGATCCCGCCCGAGGTCCGCAAGGTCTGCCGGCTGGCGGGCATCACGAATCGGTCGCTGTTGCTGCAGATCGTGCGTCAGGGCGACACACAGAAGATGCTGCAGATGGTCGAGAAGATCACCAGCCAGGGCGCGACGCGCGAGCAGCTGCGCAAGGAGGCCGAGAAACCGAAGGCCGGCCGGCCGAAGTCGTTCGTGTTCGCGTTCCGGCCGCAGACCAAGGCCTTCAACCTGCGCCTGCAGTTCAACAAGCGCAACGCCAGCAAGGACGAGGTCATCTCCGCGCTCGAAGAGATCATTCGGGAGTTGAAGAAGGACAGGTAGGACAGGCAGTCAGGTCGTCAGGCAGGCAGTCAGACCGTCCGCGTGTTTAAGTTAACATAAGATGTATTATCGGACTCAAGGCATATTCAAAAGGAAAGGTGCCTGTTGAAGGTTTGCGGAGTCTGATAAGGAATTCGCGGGCGGATGCCCTACGCTTGCCAGTCTGCGTCGATGGATGCGGACTTGGGCGCCGCGATGGTCCAAAGCCGGCCGTGCGGCACGGTCTCGAGCACGGCGTCGGATCGATCGCGAACCTGGATTGCGAACTGAATCTCGTCGTCGTGTATCCCAATCCGGTCGAACGGAATGACTGCTTCGATCAGCGTGCCGACCGCGACCCACGGCTTTTCAATCGGCAGGACTCGGACCTGGGATCCGCTGATGACCAGCGCGAGGTTCGTCGAGCCGGCGGCCAGCCCCGAAATCAACGCCGACCCGCGAAGCCTCAGACATAACGCGTCCAACGACCGGCCCACCAGAACCTCGGCGACCAATGACGAGACGGCGACCTCGTGCATGGCGCCGCCGGGACGCGTCAGTGCCGGCGCCGCCGCACCCATCCACTCCAGGTAACTCGTATCGTGGCCGTCGAGCGTGATCGAGAGCAGGCCCTTGGGCTCGAGCCGATCCGGGCCGGCACCGGTGCTGATGTTGGTGGCGAACAATTCTTCGGGAATCGGCGCGTCGAGAGACGCATACGCGTTGCGCAGGTGGCGCCGGAACAGGTCGTCGAAGTCGGCGTCGTGATCGGACGAATGATCGTCGCCGTACCACCAGAACCAGTCGCTGCCTTCGGCGATGAGCAGCTCTTCGAGCGCCCGATCGCGGGCCTCCGGCGCCACGGCGCCGGCGCGCTGATCGAAGGCGGCTCGCGCCTCCGACAGCTGATCCCACGCGCGGTGATCGTCGCGATGGCCGATCCAGATATAGAAGTCGCCGTTGATCCATGAACCCGGAAAGATCGACGGCAGCGCCCGTGCCGGTCCGGCTGCGGCCTCCGACATGGTGACGGTCTGGATATCCGGGGCCTCGGAGAGGGCGCGGTAAAGCGCGCGAAGAAAAGGACGCCCGCCGCCGTCGTAATACTCCCACGCGTTTTCGCCGTCGAGGATCACCGGGACAGTCGCGACTTCCCCGCCGCCGGCGTCGACAAATCGCTGGCCGGCCGCGCGCACGTGCGCGACAAAGTCCGCGGCCGCCGCGCCCGCATCCCACGACTGGTAATGAAAGCCGATGCGATCCGACATGGCGTGATCGCGGAACAACGCGACCGGGCCGCGATCGCCGATCCGATAGGGTCGATACAACAGGTCGGGCCGCACCGGCGTCCTGAGTGAACGCGCCAGGATGTCCTCGTCGGTCGCGATCCAGTTCAAACCGGCGTCGGCAATCAACGCCACCGATTCATCCGACACCGATCCCTCCGAGGGCCACATGCCTGACGGGCGGCTGCCGAACGTCGCCTCGTGAAACGCGATCGCGCGGTCGATCTGCAGCCGCGCATCCTCGGGGCGGCGAAACCGCTGCCGCGGCTTCGCCGCGCCCGGCTGCGCATGTTGATGCGCGTCGGAGTCACACAGCAGCGGCAGGATCGGGTGATAGAACGGCGACGTCGAGAGCTCCACCCGCCCGCGCGCGCTCGCGTCACGATACGCGGGGACGACGCGCGCCAACAGCTCGAGCTCGAGTTGTCTCAGCAGCACCTTGTCGTCCTCGGTGAAACCGCGATCCTTTTGGATCAGCGATGCGAGGCGCGGATCGGCGATCAGCAGATCGGGATCCATCCACGCCAGCTTGTGCCACACCTGGAGGTCGCGAATGTCGTCCACGGTAAACGGCTTGCGCTCCAGGCGGCACGCGTGCAGCTCGGCGTAGCGTGGATACGGTCCGATCATGCGGCCGTACGGCGCATGAAAGCCGTTCGCCACCATCCATCGCGCTTCCTCAGGGGTCAGCTCCGCCGCCGGCTTGAGTCCGATCTCGAGGTGGCGATCCTTCGCGCGATCGCCGGCGAAGGCCTGAATCTGCCGAATCAGCGAGGGCACCAGGTTGAACGTGACACGAATCTTCGGAAACTCCTCGAGCACGGCGGCCATGCCCCAGTAGTCCTTGATGGCGTGCAGACGCACCCACGGCAGGATGTGCTCGCCGGTCGCCAGATCTTCATAGTCAGGCTGGTGCATGTGCCAGAGAAGGGCCAGCTTCAGCATGGGTGATAATGGAATGACATGCCGCGCATCATCGATCGGTACGTGATTCGGGAGGTCATCCCGCCGTTCCTGCTCGCGCTGCTGGTGTTCACGTTCATCCTGATTATCCCTTTCATCATCGACCTCGCGGAGCAGATGATTGCGAAGGGCGTTCCGGCCGGCACGATCCTCCAGCTCACCGTCACGCTGCTGCCGCAGGCGCTCGCCCTGACCATCCCGATGGCGCTGTTGATCGGGTTGCTCGTCGGCCTCGGCCGCCTCTCCGCGGATCGCGAATTCGTGGTGATGATGGCGTGCGGCATCAGCCCGTATCGCCTGCTCCACCCGATCCTGGTGTTCTCGGTGGTCTGCTGGGGCCTGACGTCCTGGGTGATGTTGAAGGCCATGCCCGACAGCAACCAGCGCTTCCGCGAGATCAGCACCGAGATCGCCATGAACCGCGCCGAAGGCGAGGTGCGGCCGCGCGTCTTCTTCGAGGACTTCCCCAACGTCGTGCTGTACGTGCAGGAGGTGCCGAAGAACGGCCAGGGCTGGCTCGGCGTGCTTGCCGCCGACACGTCGAATCCCTCGACGCCCGTCATCTTCCTCGCGAAGCGTGGACGGATGGTCGTCGATCGCCAGGCGCGGACCATCGAGATGGTGCTCGAGGAAGGCACGCGCCACCGCACCAAGCTGGAAGATCCGTCGGCCTATGAGCTGTTGAAGTTCGATCGCACGATCCTGTCCTTGAATCCTGAGAGCGTCTTCCCGCGCACCGGACCGGCGCGCGGCGACCGCGAGCTGCGCATCGAGGAATTACAGGCGCGCGCCGCCGAGCTGCAGATCCAGGGCATCTCGCCGCACCGGCCGATCATGGAGATTCACAAGAAGTTCTCCGTGCCGGTCGCCTGCTTCGTGTTCGCGCTCCTCGGCCTCGCGCTCGGCGCCAGCAATCGCAAGGACGGCAAGCTCGCGGCGTTCGTGCTCGGCATCGCCGTGATCTTCGCCTACTACGTGATCATGTTCACCGCGGAAGCGCTGACCAAGGGCTTCTGGATTCCGGCGTGGCTGTCGATGTGGCTGCCGAACCTGATCCTCGGCGCCGCCGGCGTGTTTCTGCTGATCAACCGCGCGCGCTCCGCCGATCAACCGATTCGCGTCTCGTTGCCGCAGTGGGCCACGCGGTGGCGCCGCGACAAGGATGACGATGGTGCGCAAACCGGCGAGGGACGGCCGGTGAAGAAAGCGCGGCCGATTGTCGTCATTCGAGTGCCCCACTTCGAGATGCCGCGGCCGACGCTGCTCGATGCCTACATTGCGAAGCAATACCTGCGGATCCTGGCCATGACGACCGTCGGCATGCTCGGCCTGTTCTACATCTCGACGTTCATCGACATGTCGGACAAGGTTTTCAAGGGCCAGGCCTCGCTCGGCATGGTCATCGAATTCCTGTTCTGGGCGACGCCGGAATACCTGTCCTACGTGCTCGCGCTCTCGGTGCTGCTGTCGGCGCTGGTGACAGTCGGACTGCTGACGAAGAACAGCGAGCTGATCGTGATGCGCGCGTGCGGCATCAGCATCTATCGCACCGCGCTGCCGATGGTCGCCTTCGCGCTCGGCGCCAGCGTGTTCCTGTTCGCCATGGAAGAGCGCGTCATGGCCACGTCCAACCAGCGCGCCGATCGCCTCAGCCACGTCATTCGCACCGGCTCGCCGCAAACGTTCGACGTCCTCAACCGGAAGTGGATCGTCGGCAACGACGGCACGGTCTATCACTATCAGTATTACGACCCGAACCGCCGCGAGCTGCACAGCCTGATGGTGTTTGATTTCGATCAGCAGAGCCACGCGCTGAAGTCGCGCATGTTCGTGCAGAAGGCCACCTACGACCCGGATCGCGAGCCGCAGGGCGAAGTGCCGAAATGGATGATGAGCTCGGGCTGGAAGCGCGAGTTCGATCCCCAGACGATGGCCAGCAACTTCCAGCCGTTCACCAGCACCGGCGCGAGGTTCGAGGCCGCCGATTACTTCGTGACCGAAGCTCGCGAGCCGGAGCTGATGAATTTCGGCCAGCTGCGCAGCTACATCGCCGAGTTGAAGTCGAGCGGCTACAACGTGCTCGATCACGAGGTCGGGCTGCACCGCAAGATCGCCTTTCCGTTCGTGACGCTGGTGATGACGCTGATCGCCGTCCCCTTTGCCGTCACCACCGGCCGCCGCGGCGCCATGTACGGCATCGGCGTCGGCATTGTCCTCGCGCTCGTCTACTGGACGATGATCAGCATCTTCGCCGCGTTCGGCCAGGGCGGACTGATCGATCCGATGCTGGCGGCGTGGGCGCCCAATCTGATTTTCGGCGCGGCCGCCGTCTACTTGCTCCTCACCGTTCGGACATGACAGCGACCGGGCCGCAGCGAGGCTCGCCGGCGCGATATGTCGGCGGCATGGTCTGTTTGATCGGCGCGATGGTCACGATCCCCGCGGGATTCGTGCAGATGATCCGCGCCCTCGAGCGCGGCGGCTACGGTACGACGGCAAACACCGTCGCGCTGGCATGGATCGCGGTGGGCGGCGGTCTCCTCGGGCTCGGGATTGCGTTGCTGATCTGGGAGCTCAGTGTCAGACATAACGTCCGGCACTAGTCCACGCGACTGCTCACTTCACAAATCCAACTTCTGAAATCGTCATGCTGCCGCCCTTGCCCGGCAGCGTGTTCATCGTATCGACCACGAACAGCAGATGGCTGACGCGATCGAGCGGCGCCCGCGGGCTCGACGTCACGCCAATCGCGGCAAAGCTCGCGAACGCGACGTCGACAATGCGTGATTCGGTGTCGAGGTAAAAGGTCTTCCCCCACCGCTCGGTATTGCCGACCGGCGCGCGCAGCTGCACCCAGGCGCGCATCGGCGCCGACCCGATGACGCGGAACCGCACACGATCGAACGAGTCGAGCCCGGGCGAAACCGGGATCGCCACCGCCGCGAATTGTCGGACTGGCGTACCGGGCGACAGCGCGAAGGTCCAATGGACGGCGGGATCGCCGGCAAAGGTGCGGGCGCGCGGCTCGCTGATCGGCGCCGCTTCGACCGTGCTCGTATCGCGCGGTCCTTTTTCGGCCGCCGCTTCGCCGGTGCGCGCGGGAATGCGTGACCGCGGCGCCGGAATCGGTGGCGGCGGAGGCGGCGGCGTGAAGCCGGCATAGATCGGATTGGAAACGATCCACGGAATCGCCGGCCCCCCGTGCGCGTTCGACGTGTAGGCCTCGATGCGATACACGCCCGGCTCCTTGCCGCCGTTGGTTTCCAGCGGTCCATCTGTCACTTCGTGAAGGCGTTGACCGTCGCGCAGCAGGACGAGCGTCGTTCCCGACGGCGCACTGGCGACGGCGTGCAGCAGCACGTCGCTGGTAATCGCCAGGCTGTCGCCGATTCGAGCGGTCTCCGATCCGCTGGTGGCGGTGAACGTCAGGCTGCCGGGTGTGGCCAGCGCGTCGATCACCGAATACACGCGGCCGGCGCGTATCGCGGCGAGCACACCGGCCGCGTCCGCGGCGGCATCGCCGGACAGCCGGTCATCGAGCGCGACATGATTCGAGAACGTGCGGAACGACGATTCATAGCCCGGTAACCGGACATGAAACGAGGAGGTGTCCGGATCGCCGCCCTGGCGGGAGCCCAGGCGCGCGTGCGCATCGGCGCCGGCGAGGCCGACGATTTTTCTCGTCTTCGCCAGGTCATCCCATCGCTGCAGCACGCTCACCGGCCGGTCGAGCAGCATCGCCATGGATTGCGGCGCGCGAACCAGATACGTGAACAGCGCTCGCGTAATCGGCAGTCGTGGCTCGTCGCGCCATTCGCTGTCGGCGTTGAGCCACTCGAGTCCGTCGATCGGCGCGACCCAGTCCTGCCAGCTGAGGGACGGCCGCGGCGATCCCGGATGCGCGGCAACACCAAACCCGCCCAACCGATGCACATCCTCGATGACGTCGTCCGGCGTACCGGCGATCGGGTACGGTGACGCGGGCAGACCGGACGCGGCGAAGTGGCCGCCGGTCGTATTCAACTCAACGCCGTCAATCGTCAGCACGCCGCTGCGATACGCGGGAGCATCGGGCACGCGCGTGCCGTCGCCGTGGTCCGTCAGGATGATGAACTGCAGGCCGGCGCGCGCCGCTGCGGCGGCGATGGCCTCCACCGAGCCGCTGCCGTCCGATCGATTGGAGTGAATATGAAATGCACCGCGCACGGTCGACGCCGGCGGCGGGCCGGTCTGCTGCGTTCGCGGCGGCAGCAGCGCGAACAGGATCAGCGCCGCAACGGCCAGCACGATCGCCGGAACTCTGAGTCGACGCCGCATCAGTTTCGCGGGTGAAACTTGTCGTACACGGCACGCAGCCGCGCATCGAGAATGTGCGTATAGATCTGCGTCGTCGACAGATCGCTGTGCCCGAGCATCATCTGGATCGCGCGCAAGTCCGCGCCGCGTTCGAGCAGGTGCGTCGCGAATGAATGCCGCAGGACGTGCGGGCTGAGCGTGCGCGCCAGGCCCGCCTGCTTGCCGTGCTCCTTCAGGATCTTCCAGAAGCCGACTCGTGTCAGGCTCGCGCCGCCTCGCGCGTTGACGAACAGCTTCGACGAGGATTTCTTCTTCAGCAGCGCCGGCCTGCCCTCCTGCAGATATCGCGTGAGCCAGGCCGACGCTTCATCGCCAATCGGCACCAGGCGCTGCTTGCGGCCCTTGCCGGTGCACGTCAGGTAACCGCTTTCGAGATTGAGGTCCTGCTGCCGCAGGCCGACCATTTCCGAGACGCGCAGGCCGGTCGCGTAAAACAGCTCGATCAGCGCGCGATCGCGCAGGCCTCGCGGGTGCGTCGTGTCGGGCGCGTCGAGCAGCTTGTCGACGTCTTCAGCGGAGAGGAACTTCGGCAACGCCTTCCACGCGCGCGGCGCCTGCACGTCCACCGCGGGATTGTCGGCGCGGTGCCCGGAGACGACGAGGAAACGGTAGAAGCCGCGAAAGCACGCGACGGCGCGCCCGACGGATTTCGGCGATCGCCCCTCGCCCATCATCTGCCGCACGACCTGGTCGAGCGCGCGGCGATCCAGCGACTCGACCGTGCGATCGAGCGCGGCTGCGGCCGCCGCAAGCTGGGACAAGTCGCGGCCGTAGCTCTCGACGGTGTTCGGCGACAACCGCCGTTCGACCGCGAGATGCGTCAGGTAGGCATCAACCAGCGTGCTCACGTGCCTCAAAGTCTAACCCGCCTTCGCTCTCGCTTCGGCGAGGCCGGCTCAGACAATTGACAGCGACCGTGGCGAGGACTAGCATCAGGGTTTCCGGTAGCGCTGAAGAAAGAGACCGACGAGAGTGGCCGCAACGAAATCGAGATGGCAAGCGCTTCCCACTGAAGCCATCAATCCCGCTTCGCTCAACATCGACAAGCTCGACGCCGGCGGCATCGTGGACCTCATGCTCAACGAGGACCGCCGCATGCTGGCCGCGGTGCAGAAGGAGCGCGATCGCATTGCCCTTGGCGCCGACATCTGCGCCAAGGCGCTGCGCAAGGGCGGCCGGATCGTCTTCGTCGGCGCCGGCACGAGCGGCCGCCTCGGCATCGTGGAGTCGGCGGAGATGCCGCCGACGTTCGGAACCAGCCCCAAGCTCGTTCAAGGCATCATGGCCGGCGGCCAGAACGCGATCATTCGCGCCAAGGAAGGCGCGGAAGACAACTACGAAGAAGGCGCCCGCGCCATCACGCGTCTCGATCCGACCAAGAAAGATGTCGTCGTCGGCGTCTCGGCCAGCGGCATGACGCCGTTCGTGCGCGGCGCGCTGACCAGCGCGCGCAAGGCCGGCTCGCGCGTCGTGTTCGTGACGTGCGACCCCCGCAACGAGCTGCAGGCGTTTGTCGATCTGACGATCGCGCCGGCGGTCGGGCCCGAGATCATCGCCGGCTCGACACGGCTCAAGGCCGGCACCGCCACCAAGATCGTCCTCAACATGCTGACGACGTCGGCGATGATCCTGATCGGCAAGACCTACGGCAACCTGATGGTCGACGTCAACGCGCTCGGTTCGGAAAAGCTGCGCGATCGCGCGCGCCGCATCGTGCACATCGTCACCGACCTCGACTACGAGGATGCCGACAAGCTGCTCAAGTCCGCGAAGTGGAACGTCAAGATCGCGATCGTGATGCAGAAGAGCGGGCTCACCTACACGAAAGCCATCGCCCGCCTGAAGAAATCGGACGACCTGATTCGCGAGGCAATCGGCGAGGACATCGAGCCGACGCTGCGCAAGCTGATCGAAGGCACGTAGCGTCGGGTTTCAGCCGGACAGCCGCTGACTGGCTCCACGATCCACCATCACCGTCACACGAGGATGCACCTGCAGGATCGACGCCGGCAATCGCGTTGAAATCAATCCTTCGATCATGCCGTGTACGGCGTCGGCCTTTTCGGCGCCGGTGGCAATCAGAATGATCTTGCGCGCATTGAGGATGGTCGCCATCCCCATCGACAGGGCGCGCTCCGGCACGTTTCTCCAGTCACCGCCAAACCACTGCGCGTTCGCTTCCCTGCTTTCGGTCTCGAGCTCCGCTACATGAGTGTGCGAGCACAGACCATCGGCCGGTTCGTTGAAGCCGATGTGCCCGTTGGCGCCGATGCCGAGGATCTGAAGATCGATGCCGCCGGCTTGATCGATCGCGTCTTCGTAGCGCCGGCACTCCGTTTTCAGATCCGGCGCCGAGCCGTTCAGAAATCCGATGTTCGCCGGATCGATCGACACGTGATCGAACAGCTCTGCCTGCATGAACGCGCGATAGCGGTTGGGGCTCGCCGGATCGAGGCCGGCGAACTCGTCGAGATTGAACGTCCGGACCTGCGACCAGTCGATCAGGTTGCCGCCGCTCCGCTCTCGCAACTCTCGATACAGACCGAGCGGTGTGCGCCCGGTCGGCAGGCCGAGGACTAGCGTGGGCCGCGCGACGATGCTCTCGAGCACACGCGTCGCGAGCGCTGCGGACAGCAATTCATCATCTTCAAAACGTTCGATATTCACTTCGGTGCTGGTCGATAGGAGTCGATGTAAGGCGGAACGCGCACGCCGCCGCGGGCTTCCGCGATCGCCAGCCGCACCGCGCCGACCGCGGGCTCGTGTGTGAGCGGGCCAACGTTCGCGCGGGGCGCGACTTCGGCCATCCGCCGGCGGACTTCCGCGGACAACCACGCGCTGTCGCGCAGCATGCCGCCGGCCAGCAGGATCGGGAACTGCTCGCCGCGCATGTCGAGCCGCGAGATCACCGACGCGGCGGCCATGGCGAGCTCGTCGGCGGCGTGAGACATGATGTCGATCGCGACGGGATCGCCGGCATCGCGCGCGCCGTCGACGACGGTGCCAAGCGATGCGATCGCGCGGCGGCCCTGAGGTTGATGGTAGATCTCCGCCACCAGCGCTTCGGGCCGCGGCAGTGAAAAATGCCGCAGCACGAGGCGCGTCAGGTCGGTTTGTGGACCGCGGCCGTCGGCATCGCGCATCACCGCGGCAAGCGCTCGCCGCCCAATCCAGTAGCCCGATCCTTCGTCGCCAAGCGTCGGCCCCCATCCGCCCGACCTTGCCGCCACCCCGTGATGGCTGACGCCGTACGCAATCGAGCCGGTGCCGGAGATGACGACGACGCCAGGGCTTGCGCCGGCGCCGGCCACGAGCGCGATCAGCGCATCGTTGACGATCAGCGCGTTGGAGCGGAAGCCGAGACGGCGCATCACGTCGCGAATGATCACGGCATCATCCTGTCGATCGACGCCGGCCATGCCGAGACATGCTGCGGCGATCGACATCGTCCGCCCATCCGTGGCGCGCTCGATGACGGTGTGAAGGATCTTCTCGACCTCGAGTTCGCCTTCGGTCTGCAGGTTGGCCGCGCCGGCCCGGCCCTCGCCGAGGATGCGGCCGTCCGCATCGGCAAGCAGCGCGACGGTCTTGGTCCCGCCCGCATCGATCCCAAGGACATGCATTCAGTTAGCTTAAGGCATGTTAGATTGAGTGGTTCCCATGTTCCGCTCCGGCTCTCCCAGAGTCTCGCTACTCCTGTGCGTCGTGATGCTGCTGTTGACGGCAGCGACGGCGCCATTTCGAGCCGCCGCGCCTGAGCAAACGCGTGCACTTTGGGTGACGCGGACGACGCTCACCTCCCCTGAATCGATCACGCAGATGGTCGCGGCGGCGGAAGCGGGCGGGTTCAATACGCTGCTCGTGCAGGTGCGCGGCCGCGGCGACGCGTATTACAACGGCACCATCGAGCCACGCGCGAGCGAGCTGGCCGGCAAGCCGTCGTTCGATCCGCTCGCGACGGTGATCGCCAACGCCCACGCCGCCGGCATCAAGGTCCACGCCTGGGTCGCCGTCAATCTCGTGTCGAGCTCGGTGACGCTGCCGGCGTCGCGCGATCACGTGATCTACCGCGCGCCCGAATGGTTGATGGTCCCGCGCGAGCTGGCCGCCGAGATGAAGAAGATCGACTTGCGGAGCCCGGCGTACATCGGCCGGCTGGCCCGCTGGACGCGCGCGCACTCGTCGATCGTCGAGGGCCTCTACACGTCGCCGCTGCATGCGGCGGCGCAGGATCACACCGCGGCGGTGATCGGCGAGATCGCCGCGAAGTATCCGGTGGACGGCGTGCATCTCGACTACGTGCGGTTCCCCAACGAGGATTTCGACTACAGCCCCTCGGCGCTCGAGCAATTCAAGAAGGCGATCGGGGGCGCGCTGACCGACAAGGACAAGCGCGAGGCCGCCGCGCGCGAAGTCCTCGATCCCGCCGCGTATCCGAACCTGTTCCCGGAACGCTGGAGCGATTTCCGCCGCTCACAGCTGACGTCGCTGGTGATCAAGATTCGCACCGCCGTGAAAACCGCGCGGCCCGGCACGCTCGTGAGCGCCGCCGTCGTTCCTGACGCCCAGCAGGCGTTCGCGAGCCGCATGCAGGATTGGCGCGGCTGGATCGATCAGTCGCTGCTCGACGTGGTCTGCCCGATGGCGTATACGCCGGAGTCGGACATTTTTCAGAAGCAAATCGCCGCCGCCATCGCCTCTGCCGGCTCGCGTCCCGTCTGGGCAGGCATCGGCGCCTACCAGATGACGCCATCGCAAACGCTCACGCACATCGCCGCGGCCCATAAGCTCGGCGCCGCAGGCGTGATCCTCTTCTCCTACGAAGCCATGGCCGCGCCGCCGAATAGTTCCGCTTCCGTCAGCGAGCTCGGCCGCGCCGCGTTCGGCACCGGCCCGGAGTAAGGTATCGGGGTGTCGCTCTCAGGGGTCGACTACCTCGTCATCGGCGCCTATCTCGTCGCGATCACCGCGTTCGGATCGTGGTTCGCGCGTTATCAGAAGACCACCCGCGACTATTTCCTGACCGATCGCAGCGTGCCCTGGTGGGCGATCTGCTTCACCATCGTCGCGACGGAAACCAGCACGCTCACCTTCATCGGTGTTCCGGCACAGACCTACACCGGCAACATGACGTTCCTGCAGCTCGCGCTGGGCTACATCATCGGCCGGGTGCTGGTCAGCGTGTTGTTCATCCCGGCGTACTTCCGCGGCGATCTGTTCACGTCGTATGAGCTGCTGCAGCGCCGCTTCGGCACGCAGGTGAAGACGCTGTCGGCGGTGATCTTCCTGGTCACGCGCTCGCTCGCCGACGGCATTCGTTTGTTCAGTACCGCGCTGGTGATTTCGATCGTGACGCAGCTGCCGGTGACGTGGGTGGTGGTGGTGCTCGGTGCGGCGATGATCGTGTACACGATGCGGGGCGGCGTGTCAGCGGTGATCTGGACCGACGTCGTTCAGATGTTCGTGTACATCGCGGGTGCTGCAGCCGTGGCGATTGCGCTGCTCGGGCGCATCAATGGCGGGTGGGCCGAAGTGGTGCGGGTCGGTTCCGAGACGGGCCGCTTCGTGTTCTTCAACCCGTCGCTCGACTTCAACACGCCCTACACGATCTGGGCGGGCCTGCTCGGCGGCGTCGCGCTCACGCTCTCGACACACGGCACCGACCAATACCTGGTGCAGCGGCTGTTGTCGGCGAAGACGCAGAAAGCGGCGTCGACAGGGCTGGTGCTGAGCGGCTTCATCGTCTTCGTGCAGTTCATCCTGTTCCTGACGATTGGCGTGATGCTGTACACGTACTATCAGCAGGTGCCGCTGCCCCAGGCGCTCGATCGCACCGATCAAATCCTGCCGATTTTCGTCGTCAGCGAATTGAAGAACGGATTGGCCGGCTTCATCGTCGCCGCGATCGTCGCGGCCGCCTTGTCGCCGTCGCTCAACGCGATGGCCGCGACCACGGTCAGCGACTTCTACCTGCCCTACTTCAACCCCTCAGCCGACCAGGCCACGCAGATGCGCGTGTCGAAGCAGGCGACGGTGGTGTGGGGCGTGGTGCAGCTCGCCGTCGCGATCGGCGCGCAATTCATGAATCAATCGGTGCTGAATGCCGGCCTGGCCGTGCTGTCATTCGCGTCGGGATCCGTGCTCGGCGCATTCCTGCTCGGCACGCTGGCGCCGTCGGTGCGCGAACGCGACACCTTCATCGGCATGATCGCCGGACTGATCGTGATGACGGCGGTGTGGTGGCGCACGCCGATCGCGTTTACCTGGTACGTGTTGATCGGCGCGGTGACCACGTGCCTGGTCGCGTTGATCGCGGCGCGCGTCGCGCCGAGGGCGGCAGCATGAGCCTTGCGGCCGTGTCAGCGTCGATTGCGCCGATCGTCACCAAAGCGATCGCCGAGGGCGTGTTTCCCGGCGCGGTGATCGAGGCCGGCCGGAGCGACGGCCCACTGGTGCGATTCATGGCAGGCCGCCAGACCTACGACGCGGCGGCCACTGCCGTCGACGGCGACACCATCTACGATCTTGCGTCGCTGACCAAGGTGATCGGCACCGCGGCGTTGATGGCGGGAGAGCTCGCCGGCGGACGCATGCGGCTCAACGATCGCGTTCGGCACTGGATCGCCTCGTGGACCGGTGAAGACCGCCAGCCGGTCACGCTGCGAGACCTGCTCGAGCACGCATCGGGACTGCCCGGACACCGCAGCTATTTCGAATCCAGGCAGGGGCGCGCGTCGTTCGAGATTGCGATTTGCGAGGAGCCCCTCGACTATCCGCCACGTACCCGCTCGATCTACAGCGATCCGGGATTCATGCTGCTCGGCTTTGCGATGGAGAACGCGGCCGGCGAGCCGCTCGATCGCCAGTTCGATCGCTGGCGGGAGCGGGAGCTCGGCCGAGACACGGAGATCATGTACCGGCCGGCCCAAAACCTGTGGCCGCGGATAGCACCGACGGAGAACACGGAGCACGGAGAAGGATTGCGCGGCGTCGTTCACGACGAAAACGCGCGCGCACTCGGCGGCGTTGCGTCACATGCCGGGCTGTTCGGCACTGCCGCGGCGGTCGGCGCCTGCGCGCGCTGGTGGATGACGTCTCCATTGCTCGCGTTGTTTGCCACGAAGACGACGGTGCCCGGCAGCTCACGCGCGCTCGGCTGGGACACCATGCTGCCGACGTCCTCGTGCGGCACGCAGATGTCGAACACGGCGATCGGGCACACCGGGTTCACCGGCACGTCGCTGTGGATCGATCCCGCGACCGATCTTTACGTGGTGATTCTCACGAATCGCGTGCATCCATCACGCGACGGCGAGGGCATTCAGGAGACGCGTCGCGCGCTCCACGACGCGATCGTTACTGCCCTCCGCCAGGGCGCCTCTGACCCGGCACGGCGGGTGTAAACGTCGTCGATCCGTTCGGCGTCGTGAACGATCCGTTTGGATTGGGATTCCCGTTTGGATTGCCGAACGGACTGCCGAACGGACTTGGACCATTGAGCGGCGGACGATTCGGCTGCCCGATCCCCGGCGGCGGTTGATTGAAACCGCCACGGCCGCCCATGTTGGGCATGTTGCCCGGCTGCATGCCAAACGGCCCCTGCTGGCCGCGCTGCCCCCCAGGCGGGACTGCTCCACCGGGTACGCCCTGCATTTGTCCGGGCCGCTGCACCTGCTGAATGTAGACGAACGCCCACTCGTTGTAGCGCGAGCGGCCGTTGTAGATCTTGATCGACTCGTCCTTGCTCTTCGAGGTCACGCCGATCACGCCGCCCTGCGCGCCCATTCCAGTGCTGCCAACACCCGATTGGATCGGCTGCTGCGCCGGAGCGCTCAACGTTGCGGCCTGGCCCGGACGCGCCGCCACCGGTCCGCCGCCCGGGGCCTGGATCGCCTGCTGGTTGGCGTAGATCGGCTGGAAGTCGTCGTTGGTAATCGGGTCTTTGTATTTCTTCCGCAGGAAACGCTGCTCGACCAGCACGTCGATGGTCGGCGGCGCCGTGTTCGCGAACTTGCGCTGGAACAAGCCGATGGCGCGCGCGTATTGCTTGCCGCGGAAGATCAGCTCTTCTTCTTTTTCGCGCGTCGCCATGTGGGACCAGACCGGCAGCAGCGCGCTCATCAGGACGGCCATCACGCTCATCGCGACGAGCAACGCCGCCATCGCATAACCGCGGTCGTCTGCTCTACCCGCTGCCTTCATATCCCGCCGTGACTAGTTCGCAACCACGATGGTGCTGGCCCGACTCTCGTTGCCGCCGGTGTCTCGGACGACCGTCTCAATGCGATAACTGCCTGCCGTCGCGAAGCGGTACGCAAACGACCCAGCTCCAGAGCTCGTATGCACGAGCTCGCCGTTGATAAACGTGCGAACCGATTCAATCGGCGGTCCGTTGGTGCCAGGAGACGCTGTCGTGCTGATCGTCGAATTGAATGGCGCTGTACCAGAATTGGGGTTCGCCGACACGCCGGCCGCCGGCACGACGCGGGACACGACAATCGCGCGTGACGCAAGCCCGGTGTTGCCGGCGACGTCGACGGCACGCGCGGTAATCGTGTAGCCGCCATCGCGCTGATAGGTATGCGTGAAGGCTGCGGAGCCCGTCACGTTCGAACGCGTCTCCGAGGTATTATCACCAAAGTTCACCTCGAGGGTCTGCACCTGCCGCGGTGCCGAGTTGTTGCCGCTGGTGGTGTTGACCGTAATCGCGACGGGTTGGCCGGCTACCGGGTTCGTCGACACTTCGATCGACACGGTCGGCGCGGCGGAAGCCTCCACGCGCACCTCGCCCTTGGCCGCGCCGGCGACTGCCGTCACTGTTGTAGTTTGCGTCGTCGACAGCGTGATGCGCGCGATACCGTTCGCATCGGTGACGGCCGTCGTCTGCGACAAGCTGCCGGTCGACGACACGAATTGCACGTTGACACCCGGCAGAGGATTGTTGTCTGCGTCGAAGACCAGGGCTGACACCGTCACCGTGCCGCCGCTCTGCGACACGCTCGACGGCGTTGCGGTGACGGAGATTGTGCCGGCAGCCGCGGCCGCGCCGATCTTGATGGTCACGCCGGAGCCGCTGGAGTTGCCGGACCCCGACCGTGCGCCGCCGGAGTACGCGCTGATCTGCGCCGTGCCTGAAGCTGAGCCCGCGAGAAATGTGGTGGTCGCGACGCCGTTGCGTGTTTGCGCCTCGACCGGATTGAAACTGCCTACGGTCGTCTGGAACACGACGGTGGTGCCGTTGTGCACGGCCGTACCTGCGGACTCTGTTACAACCGCGTTCACGGTCGTCTGGCCGCCCAGGGGTAGCACCGTCTTCTCGGCCGAGACCGAGATGGTCGATCCAGTCGGCGACGTCAGCGGCACGGTGTCGCACGCAACGACGACCGCGACGGTCACGATGGCTACGGCAAGCAGACGAAGCATAAGACTCTGAACTCCATGATAGACCGTGATCGCGGCGTTTTGGCCGGACGCTCAAACCTCAGGCCACGCTCGCGCTGGAGCGTGCCGCCGTGCGCAGCCGCCTGAATCAGTCCCATTCGGCGTACCGCGTCCCGTCCAGAGCGGTGCGATCGGAGCCGCTGTGCACGTTGTCGATGCCGCCCGCCGACGCCGGATTATTCGGATCCGGTTGCGCCTGCCGGGTCTGCCACGTCTCCTTCGACTTCGTCAGCGGATCGGTCGGCACTTCGCGGATGTAGCCCGCCGAGACGAGCTCCGCGAGATCCGCCGGCCATTTGTTCTTGTCGGCGTAAAACTGATCCATCGCATCGCGCATCCGGAACAGGTTTTCCTTCAACGCGGCTTCTTCCGCGCGCGTCACGCTGTTGCGGTACTGCACCATCGAAATGCTGGCCAGGATGATGATCAGCGTCATCACGATCAGCAGCTCGATCATTGTGAATCCGGTAGCCGGGAACCGGCAGCCGGGAGCCGGCTTAATTCCAGTCACGGTACTTGGTCCCATCGAGCCCGGTGCCCTGGTTCTTCGAATACACGTCGTAGACGTTCTGCCCGCTCCACGTCGTGGCGTCCGGCTTGTCCTGGTAGGCGCGAAATCCCCACTCGGTGTTGCCGGTGGTCGGATCGATCGGGATCCTGCGCAGGAACTTCAGCTTGCGTCCGGTCGCGTCGTTGGCGACCGACACCCCTTCGACCAGCGTCTCGAGATCCGGCGGATACCCTTCGCTGTTGGCCTTGAGCTCGGTCGTCGGAATCATGCCGGCGTCGGCCGCATCCTTGAACTTGTCGATCGCGGTGCGCATTTCGCGCAGCACGCGCCGCAGCTCCGCTTCGCGCGCGCGCTGGATCGTGATCTTCGCGAGCGGCTGCACCGCCGACGCGAGGATCAACACGATCGTCGTCACGACGAGCAGTTCGACGAATGTGAACCCGCGTTGACAAGCCCGCATTTTGCCTTCTGCCTTCTGCCTTCTGCCTTTATCTAACCGTGATTCCCGCCGGGAAAAACTGCAGCGCCGCGGCCGCGCCTCCGGGAATCGACGCCGAGCCCGACACGCTGAGTGCGCCGGCGCCGGCGGTGAGCGGCTCGACCAGCAACGCCGCCAGCAGCCCGGCGGTCGACGCGCCGGTCTTGTCGCCCGGCCGCGTGATCACGATGTCGATGCGGCCGCTCTTGTCGTCGACCTGGCTGCTGAACGCCGGCGTCGATCCGCCCTGCCGCATGAAGGTGCCTTCCTGCACGTTGCGGATCCGGATGAGCGCGGGGTTGTAGGTAATCGACAGGGTCAACGTGGACACACGCGTCGCCGCCGCGATCGAGATCGGAATGGTGTACGGACCGCTGCCGACGCGCATTTCGCTCGGTGGGCTGAGCGTGATCCGCGCGGGTGCGGCCGACGGTGGCTGCGCCGCCGCGCCAGGTGCCGGCGACACTGGTGAAGGAGCCGCTGCCGGCGGTGCCGCGGGTGCCGCAGCCGGAGGTTCTGGTGGCGGTGAAAATACAGTGACGTTGCTCGGCTTCTCGGTGGTCGTTGCCGGCGCGGGCACCATTCCCGGAATCGGCGAACTGCCAGGCGGCACGACCGGACGCTGCGTGGCGCCCGTCGGCAACACGGGCGCGGCCGGCGGCTGCGTGGGTGGTTGCGGGCTCGGCGCCGGCGCAACCGGCGCTGCCGATGGCGCCGCCGGTGTCCCCGGCATCGTCCCCGCAGGAGCCGCAACCGGCCCGCCGGCTGCCGCGGCAGGATCCGGCTCGACGACCGGAGCGCCGCCGATCGTCGCCGGTGGACCGGTCAACGACATGTTGCTCTGCGTGCCGATGTAAATCGGGCTGAGATCCTGCGCGCGCAGGTCGTGCGTGCGGATGATGCGCGGCGTCAGCAGCATCACGATGTCGGTCTGCCGGATGTTGTCGTCGTTCGCGGAAAACAACTGGCGTACGATCGGCAGGCGCATCACGCCCGGAAAACCCTTGAGCGATCGGCGCTCGTCTTCGCGCAGCAGGCCCGCGAGCAGATTCGACTCGCCGTCGCGCAGGCGCAGCTTCGTCATGACCTTGCGGGAGAAGAACGACGGCAGGTTCTGGCCGGCAATGTTGCTGCCTTGTCCGCGCGCGCTGTTCTCGAGCGTCAACTCGAGAATGATGTCGCCGTCATACGTTACGCGCGGCGTCATCTCGACGGTGATGCCGATGGTCCGATAGCCGAACGACGTCAGCGGGCTGGTGCCCGGACCGGTGGTGCCGGCCAGCGGCGTGAACGTCGTGCTGGGAATCGGCACGTCCTCGCCGAGGTTCAGCGACAGCTTCTGCCCTTCGGCGCCGCGCAGGTTGGGTTTCGCCAGCACCTTGGTGTTCGAGTCGCTTTCGAGGAAGCGAACGACCGCAGAGGGCACCGCCAGATAAAAGTCCGCGGTGCTGACACCCTGTGAAACGGTGTTGAGGTTGAACGGCTTGGCATCAGTGCCCGGCGTGGCTTCCGGTGAAAACGTCAGCGACGCCGAGTAGCTGCCCAGATCGAGCCCGTAGGTCTTGGCGCGCTCGCGGCTGACCTCGAGGATCTGGACGTCGACCATCACTTCGGCGCGGGGCTTGTCGTTGGCCTCGATGACGCGCTCCGCGATCGCCACCACCGGCGCGGTGGCGCGGATCGTCAGCGTATTCGTGGTCTTGTTGGCGACAATCTGCGGCTGGATCGCCATGCCGGCGACGCGGACCAGCGCGGTCAGCAGCGTCGACATCTCCGTCGAATCAGCATGCGAGATGAAGAAGGTGCGAATGACCTGCTCTTCGTACTGGGTGCGCTTCTGCGTGTTGTCGGCGGCGACGATGATCGTGCGATCGTTCAGCACCCGATAGAACAACTGGTTGGCGATCATGATCTGCTGGAGGGCCTGCTCCAGCGAGACGCCTTCGAGCTTCAGCGTGATGGTGCGATCCTGGAAGTCGCGGTCGAAGGTGACGTTGATGCCGCTGTAGTTGCCGACGAACGTCAGGATGTCGCGGATGCTGGTGTTGACGAAGTTGACGATCAGCGGCTCGGGATTTGACGGGTTCAGAATCGGTTCCGTCGTGGCGCGCCGCGCCTGTTGCCGCAGCCGCTCGATGTCCGGCCGCGGCTGCGCGGCCTCGAGGCGATCACGCAGCGTCCGTTCGAGCTCCGCGGCCTTGCTGCTCAACTGCCGGTTCGACGGCTCGAACTCCTGCGCCTTGCGATAGGCGCGCAGCGCTTCGTCGAGTTGGGCCGCAGCTTCAAATTGCCGGGCGCGCTCCGCATACATGTTTGCCGCCTCGACCATCGCCCGCTCGAGCGCGATCTTGTATTCGGCCCGATCGGGATCGTTCTGTACCGCCTGGCGATAGAACCCGACCGCCGATTCCCAATCGCCGGCGCGGCCGGCCGCCTCGCCGCGCGCGAACGCACGGCCGGTGGCGCACCCGGCCGCCATCACGGCGGCCAACGCCACTCCCAACGTGATTTTCACGACGCGACTAATCATCAAAATGTGTTTGCCTTCTGCCTTCTGCCTTTTGCCTTCACTCACTGGCCGGTGAGCCGGATCACCTGCCGGCCGCGTCCGTCCGTGTACGTCATTTCGATGGATTCGGTCCCGATTTTCACGATCAGGTACTTGCCATCGATGATATCGCCGTCCTTGCCGTGCATCGGCGCCGACTTGCCGTCGGTCAGCACCGCCCACTTCACGCCGCTCGCGCGCTCGACGATGCCCACGAACTTCAGCGGGATCGGCGGCGGGGGCGGCGGTCCCGTTGGCATCGGCGGCGGCGGTCTCACCGGCGCCTCGGTGACCGGCCGCTCGATCGGCCGCGGTGGCGGCGCCACGATCCTCGGTTGAAACCGGAACGGATTCCGCTGCGCGTTCCCCGGTTCATTACGTGACGCCGTCAGCGACCCGAGCTTCACCGGCGCGACCGGCCCGCTGCCGGGCGCTGGCGCGGCCGCTTTCGCAGTGCGCGCGCGCGCCGGGGTTTGCGGCGCGGCGGTCACCGGCGTCGAAGCCGGCCGGAACGTCCACACCGCCAGGCCGAGCACGATCACCGCCGCCACACCCAGGATGACCTGTCGTCGCTCAAGGGGCATGCGGCATCCGGTAGTACGTCGACAGCTCCAGTGCCAGCGACAGCGGCGCGTTCGCCTGCGATCCTTCGTTCAACTGCACGTTGTCGATGACGATGAAATCCGGACCGGTCTCGATCTCGTAGATCAACTGCCGGATGTCATCCCAATCGCCGGTCAGCGAATAATTCACATGCAGCCGTTCGAGCGTGGAATCGCGCAGCGTTTCGGTCGTCGCCGCGCCGCCCTGAAACTCGACGTCGTGCGAGCGCGCCAGTTGCGCGAGCTTCAAGCCGGTCATGCGGCGCGCCGTCGCGAAATCCGACGGCAGCACGTCGTCGTAGAAGCGAACGAGATCCGCGGACGCCTGCGTCTGTCCGTCGCGGGTCGCTTCCGCCTCATTTAAATCGGCCATCGCCGCGCGAAGCGCCACGGCCGAGGCATCGGCGCGCGACGATCCGGACGCCACCGCGCGGCGCAGTGGCAATACGACCGCCAGCAACACGACCACGTTGATCGCCAGCACGATGCCGACGGGCACCAGCCAGCGACGATGATCGGCGATCACTCGAGCGGCCGGCACCTCGGCGCCAAACGTAAAGAGCGCCTTCATCGCGGCTCCGCCTTCGCCGGAGGCTTCGGCGAGACAGGCTCTCCGGCGCTGATCTTCGCGGGCGGGGGACCCGCTCCGCCCTTGCCGGATTCAGACGCCGGCGCCGGCACCGTGGCCGTCGGCGTGTAGTACGCCTGAAGCTGTGATTGCAATTGCCCGGACTCGTCGGGCTGGTCCGCTCTCGATAGTACGGCCGAGAATGCGCCGGTCTTTTCGAGTGCGGCCATGAACGCCTCGAGATCCTCGACGCGCTTCGACAACACCGCGATCTGGACGAGGCGGCGGCCTTCGGTATCGCTCTGCGGCGTGACGCCGGCAATGCGCACGTCAGGCGGCAGCGTCGCCTGGAACTGATTCAGCAATTCCGTCCACGAGAATGTCCGGCGATCGATCAGCGCGTTCGCTTCGTTGGCCGCGATCTGCACGGCCGCGAGCTTGTCCTTGTCGATCGAGCGGCGGATGACCTGCGCCTTGTCTTTGGCGTCGCGCGCCTGCGCGTCGTTCCGCGCGATCGCCTGCCGCGCGTCGCGGCTCAGGCCCTGCAGCTGCATCACCTCGTAAATGTTGAAGAGGGTCAATCCGATCGCCAGTGCCGCGAGTGCGGCCAGTCCGGTGCGGACCGCGCGCTCGTTGTAAAAGGGCCGCGTCGAAAGGTTGTTCCGCAGCATCTAGCGAGCCTCCACCTTAATCCGCGCGTTGCGGCTCGCTAGAACAGTGTCTCTTCGCCCCGCTCCGCGGGGCGGGACATCGTGAAGGTCCACCTGACAAGGCAGGAACATGGGATGTTGGCCCTTCACGATGTCAGGCTGCCTTCCGTTCGCGCATCAGGATGCCGACGAGCGGCGCGAGCACATCCAGCAGCTCCGCCGAGGCGCCGATGCGATCCTGCAGCGCCGCTGCCGCTCTCGGATCGACCGACGCGACCGTCACGCGCAGGCGCTCTTCGAGACCGCGCCGCACGCCGTCCGCGCCGCCGGGCAGTTGCGCGGCACCGGCCACCAGGACGCGCGCGAAGCCGCCGCCATTCAGCCGATCCTCGTAATACATCGCCGTCTGATGCACCAGATCCGCGAGCGAACCTTCTTCTTCGCTGCGATTGCGGAAGAACAACAGGGCGTCGTCGCGCATCACGGCCAGCGTGTAGTAATTGCCGGTGACGTGAACGAGTAGCCAGTCGACCCTCGACTCCGCTCGGGTCGACCCTGAGCCTGTCGAAGGGTCGCCCACCGGCGCCGCCGCGCTCGACAGGATGCCGTTGATGACGCCGAACGTCGACAGGTCGACGAGTCCGGCGTGCGCGCCCGCCATCAGGCAGGCCTGTTCGTATTGATGAATCACATCGGCGCGCGACAGCGCGACCACGAACTCGCTGGCGCCGTCAGCGCCGCGCGCGCCCGGCGAAATGCTCAGCACGCCCTGCTCCATCGGGAACGGCGACGTTTTCTTGAGCTGCCAGCGCACGATTTCCTGCAGGTCCGCGGCCCGCGGCGGAACCTTGTCGAGTTTCAGCAGCGACACTTTCGCGACCGTATCCGGCACGAGCAGGGACACGCGCGACGGACGTCCGCCGCCGAGCTCGCCGAGCGCGCGGCCAATCGCCTGCGACAGCACCGGCACGTCGGACACGTTCAGCGCCGCGAGCCCGGGCGTGACCAGACCCGGCGGCAGCGGCTGGCTGGCGTGCGCGCCGATCACCGCCTGGCTGCCGCGCCACGACAGGCGCGCCGCCGCCACATGCGTGTGATCGATTTCAACGGCGACGTCGGGCGCCGGCGTCTGGAACAGGTCCCGGATCATTCGACGAACGTCACCTTGTTGATCTCCCGCAGCGTGGTGAGCCCCTCGAGGACGCGCTCGACCGCCGACTCGCGAAGCAGGCGCATGCCCTGCTCCTTCGCGGCGCGCTTCACCTCGGAGATCGGCCGCTTGTCGAGAATGATTTCGCGGATGTGGTCGGTGAGGTCGAGCAGCTCGCAGATCGCCATGCGGCCCTTGAAGCCGGTGCCGCCGCACTCGATGCAGCCCGTGCCCTCGTACAGGGTCTTGCCGGCGATCAGCGACGGATCGATCGCCGACTCGGCGATCGCCGCCGTGTCGAGCGTCACCGGATGCTTGCACGCGTCGCAGATCTTTCGCACCAGGCGCTGCGCCATCACGCAGTTCAGCGCCGAGATGAACTGGTACGGCTCGACGCCCATGTTCAGGAATCGGCCGAGCACGTCGAACACGTTGTTGGCGTGGACCGTCGTGAACACCAGGTGGCCGGTGAGCGCGGACTGAATCGCGATCTGCGCGGTTTCCGGATCGCGGATTTCGCCGACCATCACCTTGTCGGGATCGTGGCGCAGAATCGAGCGCAATCCGCGCGCGAACGTCAGGCCCTTTTTTTCGTTGATCGGAATCTGCGTGATGCCGCGCAGCTGGTATTCGACCGGGTCCTCGATGGTGATGATCTTGTCCTCGATCGTCTTGATCTCGGCGAGCGCCGCGTAGAGCGTGGTGGTCTTGCCGCTGCCGGTCGGTCCGGTGACCAGCACCATCCCGTACGGCTCGCGGATGTACTTGCGGAACCGCTTCAGCTCCTGATCGGGGAACCCGAGAATGTCGAGGCGCAGCTCCGTGAACTGCTCGCTCATCGACTGCTTGTCGAGAATACGGATCACGGCGTCCTCGCCGTGCACGCTCGGCATCACCGAGACGCGGAAGTCGATCGTTTTGCCGGGCACGCGCAGGCGGAAGCGGCCGTCCTGCGGCACGCGCTTCTCGGCGATGTCGAGCTCCGCCATGACCTTGATGCGCGACAGGATCGAGCTGTGGAAGCGCTTGGCGATCGGCCGCATCGCCACCTGCAGCACGCCGTCGATGCGGTACTTCACATAGACCGCATCGTCCTGCGTCTCGATGTGAATATCGCTGGCGCGCCGCTGGATCGCCGTGAAGATCGTCGAGTCGACCAGGCGGATGATCGGGCTGCTGTCGCTCGTCAGGCGCTCGACGGTGAGGTTGTCCTCGCCCGCTTCGTCGTCCTTGAGGACCTGCATCTGGAATTCCTCGGTCGCCTCGTCGAGCACCCGCTGCGAGCTTTCGCTCTTCTTCAGCATGCCTTCGATCGCCGAGCGCGCGCCGACCATCACCCGCACGTGCGTGCCGAGAATCACCGACAGCTCGTCGATCATCGGCAGGTCCGTCGGATCCGAGACGACGATGACCAGCGACTTGCCGTCGCGGCGATACGGCACGAAGCCGTAGCGCAGCATCAGCTCCGCCGGAATCGATCGGAACAGCTCCTGATCGATCCGGAATTCGTGCATGTCGAGGAACTCGAGACGGTAGCGTTCGGCCAGCCGCCGGGCCGCCGCTTCTTCAGCGCTGCGCTCCTCGGCGGAAACCTCGACCGGCTCGTCGACGAGAGCTTCGGGGTCGAGCGCGCCCTCGGGCGTGACATCCATTACCGGTTACCACCCATCACCGACGTGAGCTGGAAGAGCGGCAGGTAGAGCGCCAGCACGATGCCGGCGATCACCACGCCCATGAAGACCAGCATCGCCGGCTCGATCAACGTGACGAAGCGGGCGACCTCGGTTTCGATTTCCTCGTCGTAAAAATCGGCGAGGCTGTTGAGCATTTCCGTCAGCGAGCCGGTCGACTCGCCGACCTCGATCATCTTGATGGCGACGTCGGGCACGGTCTGCCGCTCGAGCAGCGTGCCCGCGAAACTCTGGCCTTCGCGCACGCGGACCGCGACGATCTCGAGCTCGTGGCCCATGTGACGGTTGCCGGTCGAGCGCGACGCGATCTCGAGCGAGTTCACCAGCGGAATGCCGCCGCCGAGCAGCGTCGCCAGCGTGCGCGCCATCTGCGACGTCGAGAATTTATGGAAGCTCGCGCCGATCACGGGCAGCTTCAGCATCCAGCGATCGAATTGCGCGCCGCGTCCCGGCTGTTTGATCCACGTGTAAAACGTCACCGCCGCCGCGGCGAGCGCGATCAGGATGAGCCAGAGCTGCGCGCGGATGAAGTCGGAGGCGGCGACGATCACGCGCGTCGACAGCGGGAGCTCGGCGTCGAAGCTGCCGTAGAAATCGGCAAAGGTCGGCACCACCTTGACGACAATGATGCCGACGAGCACGACGGCGAGCACCACCAGGATGATCGGATAGAGCATCGCGGAGATCGTTTTCGATCGGACGGTATCGATCGTCTTCGAGTACGACACGAACCGGCGCAGCACCGCGTCGAGGTTGCCGGATCGCTCGCCCGCCATCAGTGAGGCGGTGTAGACGGATGGGAACAGATCGCCGTGCGCGGTGAACGCGTCGGAGAGCGCGGTGCCGCCGCGCACTTTTTCGTAGACGTCGTCGAGCACCGACTTGAAGACCGGATTGCTCAGGCGCGAGCGCAGAATGTCGAGCGACTGCACCAGCGGCATGCCGGCCTTGAGCAGCGTGGCGAGCTCCTGATTGAAGACGAGAAACTCGTGTCGCTTGATCTTGCGGCTCTCGCCGCCAAGGCTGATGCCGCCGAATCCCAGGCGCGGCTTGAGTGAAAGGACGTGCAATCCCTTGTCCTCGAGCTCACGCCGGAGGGCGGCTTCGCTTTGGGCAACATAAATGCCCTCGATGATCTCACCCGAGGTCGTGCCGAGACGGCAGCGGTATTCCATCCCTAAAAGATTGACTCACAGGGGATTATAAGGTTTCGGGGCACGTAATCACACCCCTTTAGACGATATCGGCCGTCCAACTGGCCGGGCTTAATTGTGACTAGTCCCAAAATAAGCGCGTTTGCGGCTCGGCTCTCGGCATGAATCGAGATGGGATCACGAGAGAGAGATCTCTCTCGCCGGCGCTTGCCAGGTTGCGATCCCACTCGTTTTGCGCTTCGGATGCTTCGCCTCCACACGCACATCATACGGTTGATGCCATCCGGGCCTCTCCATCCCGGTCTCGAGCTGCGGCTCAGCACCGCAGCTGGTCGCGCAGGTGATCGACGCCACGGAGCAAGACGGCCTGCCAGGGGTTCCACGCGAGCAAGCGGAAGATGAGTCGGCGACTT
>JAIEMQ010000007.1 GCA_019752015.1 Cyanobacteriota bacterium
GGCCACGGCCGGCGTGCTGCCGCTGCTCGCGCTGATCGGCCTCGGCTCGCTCGCCGGCAGCCGCATGGTGCGACGCGCGCGCCAGTAGAAAGTAGAAAGTTAGAAGGAAGAACGAAAAAGTAGGGGGAGGGAGGACAGAGTATGTCGATTCACTTGTTGATCGCCACGCTCTTAACTTCTTCCCTTTTACTTTTCCCTTTTGACTTCCAAGATCGCCCCACCTTCAAGGCCGGCTCCGAGCTGGTGGTTCTCCACGTTTCGGTTCGCGATCGCGGCGGCCGATACATCACCGGGCTGACACGCGACGCGTTTACGGTGATCGATGACGCGAAGGCGCAGACGCTTGAAATGTTTTCGGCCGACGAAGTGCCAGCCACCGTTGGTTTCCTGATCGATAACAGCAACAGCATGCGTCCGAGCCGCGAGCGCGTGGTCGCGTCGGCGGTGGCGTTCGCGCAGCATTCGCATCCGCAGGATGAGATCTTCGCGCTGACGTTCAATGAAACGGTACAGGAAGCCTGGCGGCCGCAGATCGTGTCGCAGATGAATCCGGCGATGTTCGCATCCGCCATGTCGAGCGCGATTACTGCCCGCGGCATGACGGCGATCTATGACGGCATCATGTCGGGACTGGGGCGCCTCGAGCGCGCCAGGCACACGCGCCAGGTGTTGATCGTGGTGAGCGACGGCGACGACAACGCCAGCAAGGCGACGCTCGACACGACGTTGAAGCGCGTCCACGAATCCGACGCGATGATCTACACCATTGCCCTCGACGATCCGCTGACGCGTGACGGTAACATGGGGCTGATGCGCCGGCTGGCGCGGGCGACCGGCGGTGATTCGTATCAGCCGCGCCAGGTCGAGGACGTGGCGGAGGCCTTCGAGCGCATTTCGAAAGACATCCGCAACGCCTACACGCTCGCCTACACGCCGACGAAGAGCGCCGACGGCGACGTGGCGCGCCGCCGCCGCGCCGTCAAAGTCTACGTGCGCTCGCACGACGGACGGATCCTGAACGTGCGCACGCGCGACGGCTACTTCGAAAAGATTCAGGAGGATCGCCAATGAGGGCGTTCCGCCTGTGGCTGCTTCACCTGTTCGAGTGGGTGCTGCTTGGCTTCGGCCTCGGGTGCCTCGGCATGTATGGCTACGAGACCGTCGCGGCGCGCCGATTCCAGGCGGAGCAGGCGTTGGCGTTCGAGCGCGAAGCGAAGGCGCATACCGCGCCGTCGATACGAGCGGGCGGCTTGATCGGCATGCTGGATGTCCCGCGTCTGCAGTTGTCGACCGTGGTGATCGAGGGCGACGACACGCGCACGCTGAAGCGCGCGGTCGGCCATTTGCCTGACACACCCATGCCGTGGGATGACGGCAACAGCGCCATCGCCGGTCATCGCGACGGCCTGTTCCGCCCGTTGAAGGACGTCAAAGCCGGCGATGAGATCCGCTTTCGCACGACCAGCGATGAGTATCGCTATCGCGTGACGAAGACGACGATCGTGAAGCCCGATGATCTGTCGGTGCTGGCCTCGCGGCCGGATGAGAAGACCCTGACGCTGATTACCTGCTACCCGTTCTATTACGTCGGCACGGCGCCCCAGCGCTTCGTCGTCCACGCCACGCGACTCAGCAACTGACCGCTGCTTGCCCTGAGCGAGCAATTGGGCGGGCATCCGCCCAATTTCGAGTCGAAGGGATAGAATCGTAAGCGGTTCGGGCTGATGAAGAAGATTCTGATCGCCAACCGCGGCGAGATCGCCGTGCGTGTCATCCGCGCGTGCCGCGACATGGGCATCGCCACGGCGGCGGTCTATTCGGAATGCGATCGCGCCGCGCTGCACGTGCGCCTGGCCGATGAAGCGTGGGCGGTCGGCCCGAGCGCGCCCCGCGACAGCTACCTGCGAATCGACGCCATTATCGACGCCGCGAAGAAGGCGGGCGCGGATGCCGTGCATCCGGGCTACGGCTTCCTTGCCGAGAACGAGGATTTCGCGGCCGCGTGCCGCGATGCGGGTCTCACGTTCATCGGACCATCGCCCGAAGCGATCGCGCTGATGGGCAGCAAGACCGCCGCGCGGCAGGCGGCGATCAGGGCGGGCGTGCCCGTGGTGCCCGGCACCGAGGAGCCGCTCAGCGAGACAGCGTCCGGCGCGGAAGTGCAGGAGGCCGCTGAGCGCGTCGGCTATCCGCTGATGTTGAAAGCGGTCGCGGGTGGCGGCGGCAAGGGCATGCGCCTGGTGGCGTCGGCCGCCGATCTGGCGAGCGCGCTGCGCGCCGCGCGCTCGGAAGCGCAATCCGCATTCGGCGACGGCGCCGTGTATATGGAGCGGCGCATCATGGCGCCGCGTCACATCGAAGTGCAGCTGCTCGGCGATCACCACGGCACGGTGCTGCCGTTTGTCGAGCGCGAATGCTCGATTCAGCGTCGTCATCAGAAGGTCGTCGAAGAAAGCCCGTCGCTCGCGGTGTCTGCGGAGCTGCGCCGGCGCATGACGTCCGCGGCGGCGTCGGTGGCGAAAGCCGTCGGCTACACCAACGCGGGGACGATCGAGTTCCTGCTCGACGAGGACGGAGCGTTTTACTTCCTCGAGATGAACACGCGCCTGCAGGTCGAACATCCGATCACCGAGATGGTCACCGGCGTCGATCTCGTGCAGTGGCAGATTCGCATTGCGCGCGGCGAGCGTCTCGATCTCAATCCCGAGGCGTTGCTCAATCCGAAGGCGCACGCGATTGAGTGCCGCATCTACGCCGAGGATCCGGAGAACGGATTCCTGCCGTCGCCTGGGCGCATCCAGGGCCTGCGCGTGCCGCAGGGCCCCGGCGTGCGCGACGACAGCGGCGCGTACGAGGGCGGCGAAGTGCCGATCTTCTACGACCCGATGATCTCGAAGCTGATCACGTGGGGCGATTCGCGCGAGCACGCCATCCGGCGGATGCGCCGCGCCCTCGCTGAATATCAAGTGCGCGGCATCCGCACCACGATTCCGTTTTTTCAGTGGCTGCTCGAAGACGGCGACTTCAAGGCGGCGCAGTTCGATACCGGTTTCATCGATCGCAAGCTTGGCAAGACCCCGCTGCAGTCGATCGATCAATCGGACGAAGATCTCGCTGCGATCGCCGCGGCCGTCCATCTCTTCACCAAGCCGGTCGCCAACGGCGTGGCCGCGCCCGCAGCCAGCCGCTGGCGTGATGCCGGGCGCACGGAAGCGTTGCGATGATTTTCGAAGTCGCGATCGGCGATACGGTCCGCACGGTCGGCATCGTGCGCAAGGGCGCCATGTTCCACGTCGATCTCGACGGCCGCACGCATGTCGTCGACGCCCGCCGGGTCAGCGACGCGATCGTATCGATGCTGGTGCAGCGCGACGGCTCGGCGGCGCCCTCACGATCGGTCGATGCCGCGTTCGCATCGAAAGCGGTTGCGGGTGACTTCGACGTGCATCTGGACGGCCTCGCGATCCCGATCCAGATCCGCCCGGCGGGCTCGTTCGGGCGTCAGAAAAAAGCGGGCGGCGCCGCCCAGGCCGCGGGACCGCAGCGCGTCACCGCACCCATGCCGGGCAAAGTGGTGCGCGTGCTCGTCAAACCGGGCGATGACGTGAAGGCCCGCCAGGGCCTGGTCGTCGTCGAAGCGATGAAAATGGAGAACGAACTGCGTGCGGCTCGCGATGGCCGCGTGCGCGACGTCGCCGTCACCGAGGGCCAGTCGGTTGACGCCGGCGCCGTCTTGCTGGTGGTGGAGGAGAAGACGTGAGCCGCATGCGACGCATGGGGACGGCAATTCGTGAGGCCGGCCGGACTGCGTATCGCTACGGCCGGAGGTTTGCCGTCACGATCGGCATCATCGTCGCGGTCATCGTCGTCTCGGTGCTGACGCTCGATCTTGGTCCAACGCTCAAAGCCCGCGCCGAACGGGCGGGCAGCAACTGGCTCGATCGCAAGATGACGATCGGCCGCCTCGGCGTGAAGATCGGCAGCGGCAAGTTCGTCATCGAGGACCTGAGGATCGACGGCATGCTGCCGAACGAGCCGCCGTGGCTCGTCGCGAAGCGCATTGACGTGTCGCTCAAATGGAGCGCGCTGTGGCACCGCGAGATCCTGCTTGAATCGATTGAGATGACCGACTGGGAGATGGTGGTCGAATCGTATCCGAACGGCCGCCAGACGTTCCCGCGTCTCACCGGTCCGCCACGCGCGCCGCGCAGCGGCCCGCGCGTCGTCGTCACGACCATGCAATTCGTCCACGCCTCTCGCGGCCTGTTGAAGTTCAATGACTACGGATCGGACTGGTTCGCGGTCGCGCCAAACCTCGACGTGACCGTCACCAGGGCGGCCGAGTATCGCGGCCAACTGCGCTACTCGAACGGTTCGATCCTGGTGCAGAAGTACGAGCCGATGACCGCCGACATGACGGCCGGCTTCAAGATCGTCGACAACAAGGTGATGTTCGACCGCATCGACCTCATCACCGACGGCGCGGTCTCGACGATGACCGGTGTCGTCGACATGAAGAACTTCCCCGAGCAGATCTACTACATCAAGTCGAAGGTGCAGTTTCCGAAGCTGCGCGAGATCTTCTTCGCGCGCGACCGGTTCTCGCTGTTCGGCGAAGGCGACTTCACCGGCACCTTCCACTTGTTCAAGGGCGGCCGCGAACTGAAGGGCGATTTCCGCAGCGCGCTGGCCGGCGTCAACGACTATCGCTTCCCGAATCTCGAAGGATCGCTGGTGTGGGTTCGCGATCGCATGGAAGTGACGCGCGCCACCGCGGACTTCTACGGCGGCCGCGCCGACTTCAAGTTCCTGATGGCGCCGCTCGGCAAGAAAGATCAGCCGGCCCGCGCGGTGTTCGACGTCAATTACCGCGACGTCGATCTCAACGCGCTCACGGACTTCTACGAGACACGCGGACTCCGTCTCGCCGGACGCGCGAGCGGCCGCAACGAGATGTCCTGGCCGCTGGGGCGTTACTCCGAGCGCCGCGGCTCGGGAACCGCGACGTTCGCTTCGATCGGCGGCCTGCAGGGGCCACAGCTCGCGGCCGACGCCGCCGCCGAGGCGCGGGATCGATACCGCATCGCGGGGCCGTTCAGCACGCACACGCCGCTGGCGCCGGTCGCGGTTGCCGGTGACCTCACGTATGAATTCGATCCCAGGGAGATCCGTTTCGAGCCGAGCCGGATTTTCACGCCGGACACGTACATCGCCTTCGAGGGTTCGACCGAGTACGGCGAACGATCGAAGATGCCGTTCCACCTGACCAGCCGCAACTGGCAGGAGAGCGATCGCTTCCTGGCCGGGATCATGACGGCGTTTGGCGCGCCGACGCGCGCGATTCCGATCGACGGCGTCGGCCAGTTCGACGGCGTCATGCTGGGCGCGTTCCGCCGGCCGCGCATCGAAGGGCGCTTCACCGGATCGGAAATGCTCGCGTGGGACGTGAACTGGGGCGACATCGACGGCGACTTCGTCGTCGAGAACTCGTACGCCAACATCAGCCGCGCCGTGATCCGGAAGGGCCTGTCGCGGATGGATGTGACGGGTAAGTACTCCCTTGGTTATCCGCGCGCCGACGGCGGCGAACAGTTCGACGCGCGAATCAAGGTCGCGGAGTTCCCGGTCGCGGATTTCCGTGAGGCGTTCGATCTGCAGGATTACGACGTCGACGGCTTGGTCACCGGCGACTTTCATCTCTACGGCGACTACGAAGGGCCGCACGGCTTCGGCAGCATGACGATCTCGCGCGGCATTGCCTACGACGAGCCGTTCTCGGAGGCGTCGGCATCGCTGGAGTTCGAAGGCACCGGGGTGCGCCTCAACGGCATCGAGATGAAAAAGGGCGGCGGCACGGTCAACGGCGCGGCCTATGTCGCCTGGGAAGGCTCGTACTCGTTCGACGTGGCGGGACGCGGCATTGCCACCGACACGCTGACGCTGACGGCGTTCCCCGGCTATCCCGCGCTCTACGGATCGCTCGACTTCACCGCGACCGGCCGCGGCACGTTCGAGGAGCCCCGCTACGACGTGAAGTGGAACGTCGGCGATCTGTTCTTCGGTGACGAAGGCATCGGCGAGATGACGGGGCGCCTGGCGATGCGCGGGCTGCTCATGACCTACGAGCTGGAGGCCGCGTCGCCTCGTCTCGCCGTATCCGGCACCGGCCGCGTCGAGCTCAATGACGAAATGGATGCGGAGCTGTCGTTCCGCGTCACAGACACATCGCTCGATCCGTACTTGCGCGTGCTGCAGCCGACCTTCTCGCCGTTCACGTCGGCGATCACGAGCGGCACGATTCGCGTCGTTGGCGAGCTGTACAACCCGGACGCGCTTCGCATCGACACCAACATCGAAGCGGTGAATCTGCGGATGCTCGATTACCGGCTGCGCAATCAATCGCCGATCCGTTTGAGCGTCGAGCACCAGGTCCTGCAGGTTGATGCGCTGAAAATGGTCGGCGACGACACCGGATTGGATCTGACCGGCTCGGTGAACCTCGTCGATCAATCGCTGGCGCTGCAGGCGAACGGCGCGGCGAATCTCGCCGTGCTGCAGGGATTTCTTCCGGACCTGCGCAGCTCCGGCCGCGCGGAGGTCACCGCGCGCATCACGGGCACGGCATCAGCGCCGGTGGTGGCCGGCAACGCGCTCCTGACCAACGGCCGCATCCGCCAGCTCTCGTTCCCGCACGCGCTCGAAGAAGTGAACGGCATTGCGACCTTCGACGCCGGCGGTCTTCGCCTCGACGGCATCACCGCGCGTCTTGGCGGCGGACCGGTGCGCTTTCGCGGCCGCATCGGGTTGTCGTCGTATCAGCTGAGCGAGTTCGACGTCACCGCCACCGGCCAGGACATGACCCTCCGGTATCCCGAAGGCATGCGCTCGCTCGTTGATGCGGAGCTCGGCCTGCAGGGCGCCGCGACCGCGCCGATCGTCACCGGCCTGGTGACCGTCAAGAGCGCGAGCTGGGCGCGCGGTTTCGGCGCATCGGGCGGGCTGTTCAGCGGCCTCACCGGCGGCGAAGCGGCGCTGCCGTCGGTGGAAGGACAAGTGGCTGCCGCGTCGAACGTGCGGTTCGACGTGCGGCTGGTCGCGCCGTCGACGCTGCGCATCGACAACGATCAGGCGCGCATTGTCGCCAGCGCGGATCTCACCATGCGCGGCACGCTCGACCGTCCGCTGTTGTTTGGGCATGCGGAAATCGATCGCGGTGAAGTGGAATTCGAAGGACGCCGTTACCTCGTCACGCGCGGCAGCCTGGATTTCGCGAACGCGACGCGCATCCAGCCGTTCTTCGACATCGAAGCGGAGACCCGCGTGCGCGCGCCGGGGCAGACCTATCGCGTGACGATGCGAATGGCGGGCACCACCGAGCGCATGCAGCCGCAGTTCACGTCCGATCCGCCGCTGCAGACACTCGACATCCTGACGCTGCTCTTCAGCGACCAGGCGCCGAGCGGCGACATCGAGCTGGCCCGCCTCCGCAATCCCGAACAGCGGCAGCAACGCCTCGTCGAGGCCCGCGCGACGCGCGCGCTGACCGGCGCGCTGTCGGCGGAAGTCGGCCGCGTCGTCGAGCAGAGCTTCGGCGTCGATACCTTCCAGATCACGCCGCTGCTCGGCAACCGCGACCCGTATCAACAGTCATCGAGCCTCAGCCTCAATCCGACGGCGCGGGTGACGATCGGCAAGCGCATTTCGAACCGCATCTACCTCACCTACGCGCGCAGCCTGTCGTCGACGACGCGCGATCAGATCATCCTGCTCGAGTTCGACGAGAGCGAATCGCTGTCGTGGGTGCTGTCGCAGAACGAGGATCGCACCTACGCGCTCGAGGTCAGGAAGAGGCACGCCTTCTGATGCTCGTCATCACCGCCGCTCTTCTCGTTGCACTGGCGGGAGCGGATCCACAGGAATACCTCGGCAAGACGATTGTCGACGTGCGCGTCGAGATCGCAGGCGTGCCCGCCGTCGATGCGGGTGTCATCGAGCTCGTCGAAACGCGCGTCGGCGAGCCGCTCAAGATGCACGACATCCGCTCGACGATCGATCACCTCGTGGGCCTCGGACGTTTCGAGGATGTCCGGGTGCAGGCGGCGACCACCGATCAGGGCGTCACGCTCCGCTGGCAGCTGGTGCCGGTCGCGCGCATCACCAGGATCACGATCAGCGGCAATGCCATTCTGCCGCCGGCGGATATTCGACGTGAAATTGCGGATCGATTCGGCGCGACGCCGTCGACGAACCGGATCGTCGAGATCGGCCGCCGCGTGACCGGCTTTTATCGCGAGCGCGGCTTCGATCGCGCGTCGGTGCTGCCGCGAATCCAGGACGAAGATCGGGCGCCGGAAGCATCGGAGCTGGTGCTGACGATTGACGCGGGCCGGCGCTTCACCATCGGCAGCGTGTCGGTGGCGGGAGCGCCGCTCGAGCCCGAGTCGGAGGTGCGCCGGCTGTTGGGCGTTCAACCGGGGCGGCCGTTCGATCCGGTTGCGGTCGATGCGCGCATCGCGGCCTATGAAGAGTCGCTGCGCGAACGCGATTACTACCAGGCGCGCGTTCGCGAATCCCACGTCAACGGCGCCGACGGCTCGGTCGACGTGACCGTCTCCGTCGAGCCCGGCCCGCACGTCAGCCTGGTGTTCGCCGGCGATCCGTTGCCCCACGGCGATCGCGAGGCGCTGGTGCCGATTCGCGCCGAGCGATCCGCCGATCAGGATCTGCTCGAAGACGCCAGCCTCAACATCGAGAACGCGCTGCGCGAGCAGGGCTACCGCACCGGCCGGGCGCCGTACACGCGCGTCGAGAAGGGCGGCGAGCTGGTGCTGACGTTCACGATCGCGCGCGGGCCCCTGCACCGGGTCGGCTCGATCGAGACGCGGGGCAACGCCAGGATTCCGCATACCGATCTCGCGCCGCTGCTGCAGATCAAGCCGGGCGATTCGTTCGTTGATGCGCGCGCCGCGCTGGTGGGCTCGGCGATCACCGAGCTGTATCGCGTCCGCGGCTTCGCGCAGGCGATCGTGACGCCGAATCTGCAGGTGTGGCCGGAGACGACCGCCGCAGGCGTGGCGTATCGCCCGGTCGCGATCCGCTACGACATCGAAGAGGGGTCGCAGACGATCGTCAAGTCGGTCGAGTTTTCCGGCCCCAGCGACTCATTGGAAAGAACGCTGCGCGAGCAGATCGGCCTCGGCGGCGGCAAGCCGTTCTACCGGCCGCAGCTGTCCGTCGATCGCGACATGATCGAGCGCGCTTATCGCAATCGCGGCTTCCACAGCGTTGGGGTGACATCGCAACTGCATTTCGAAAGCGATCAGCAGCTGGTCGGCATTGTCTGGACAATTCGCGAGGGCGAGCAGGTCACCGTCGATCGCGTCCTCATCAACGGCAACGCGCGCATCTCCAGCGAGCTGATCCGCCGCGAGCTGACGATTCAACCGGGCAGCCCGATGAGCGAGGAGGCGATGCTCGAGAGTCAGCGCAATCTCGCGGCGCTGGGCTTGTTCAGGCGCGTGCGCATCAGCGAGCTGCCCCGCACCGGCTCGCTGCAGCACGACGTGCTGGTCGATGTCCAGGAAGCGGCGACGACGACGCTGGATTACGGGGGCGGCCTCGAGGTCAGCGGCATCGGTGGCCGCGCCGCCGACGGCACCGGCGCGGTCGACAAGATCGACATCGGCCCGCGCGGCTTCTTCAGCATCAGCCGCCGCAACCTCTGGGGCAAGAACCGGTCGGTGACGCTGTTCGGGCGGCTGACGGTTCGCCAGCGCGAACGCGGCGCCGATGACCCCAGGGCGATCGAGGGCCGCACCTACGGCTTCAACGACTACCGCGGCCTGTTCACGTTTCGTGAACCGCGCGCGTTTGGCACCGCCGGCGACGCGCAGTTGACGACGTTCGTCGAACAGACCTTGCGAACCAGCTTTACGTTCAACCGCCAGGGCGTCACCGCCGACTATGCGCGCCGGCTGCGCACGTTCACCGTCACCGGCCGCTACACCTACGACTACACCAAGGTGTTCGACGCGAAGATTGGCGAGCAGGATCAGCGCTTGATCGACCGGCTGTTCCCGCAGGTCAAACTGTCGAAATTTTTTGGCGGCGTGCTGCGCGATTCCCGAGACGACGTCCTCGATCCGCAGCGCGGGTCGATCATCGGCCTCGATACGTCGGTGGCGTCGAAGATCTACGGATCGGAAGTCGGCTTCGTCAAGTCGTTCGCGCAGGGGTTCATCTACCGCCGGCTGCCGGGCCGCCGCGTCGTGGTGGCGGCCGGCGCGCGATTGGGCGTCGCCGTCGGCTTCAAGCAGGCGGTGCCGCCGCCGCTCGAGATCGCCCGGCTTCGCCCCGCCTCCGCCACGGCTCCGGCGGGCTCCGGCGAGGCAGGCTCCGCCGGGGCGAATGGCCTGACCCGTGCGGTTGACCGCGCTGAGGAACTGTTTCCCACAGAGATTCGCGAAATCCCCGCGAGCGAACGCTTCTTCGCCGGTGGCGATACGACCGTGCGCGGCTTCGCGCTCGATCGCCTCGGCACCGGCGAGACGCTCGATCCGCAGGGCTTCCCGCAGGGCGGCAACGGCATGGCGATCTTCAATTTCGAAACGCGCGCGCCGTACTGGAAGAGCCTGCAGTTGGTATGGTTCCTCGACGCCGGCAACGTGTTCGAGAAGGCGACCGACATCCGCCTCGATGAGCTGCGCGTATCGAGCGGACTCGGGTTCCGCTATCGATCGCCGATCGGTCCGATCCGCGTCGACTGGGGCTGGAAGCTCAGCACGCGGTTGCTGCTCGCCGGCGGCCGGGAACGATCGAACGTGCTGCACATCTCATTGGGCCAGGCGTTTTGATTGTCATTTTGATTCTTGCTCTTGCGGCTCCCGACTCCCGGCTCCCGGTTCCCGGCATGCAAGAGCTTCTCGATCGCACGCTCGCGCTGGTCGGGGGGCAGCCGATCACACTGAGCGATACCAGGGCGGCGCTGGCGCTCGGGTTGATCGCGCCTGGCGCGGCGGCGCCGGACGGCGATGCGACGGCGCAGTTGATCAGGCGCGAGCTGATCCTGCGAGAAGTGCAGCGTTACGCGCCGGCGGCGCCGTCGGAATCCGCCGTCGAGGCGCGGCTGGCGGAGATCCGCAAGCGGTTTCCCGCCGCGGCCACGCTGGCGCGCGTGCTCGAGGCCCACGCGTTCAGCGAGACGCGGTTGCGCACGTGGGTCCGCGATGACTTGCGCACCGAGGCGTATCTCGCGCAGCGATTCGCGTCGGCCAGCACGCCGACCGATGCGGAGATCTCGACGGCGTACGCGCGCTCGAAAGCGGAATTCGACAGGAGCAACACCTCCTTCGAGCAGGCCGCGCCGATCATTCGCGATCGATTGATCGCCGCACGCCGCGTCGAATTGATCTCGGACTGGGTGTCGGACCTGCGACGCCGCACCGAGGTCGTCATCCTGCAGCAGTAGCATCCGCGTCAGGCGGATGGTCAGCGCAGAAATATCAGAAACAACTGGCCGACGTTGAAGAGCGAGTGACTCACCACCGGCGCCATGGCACTGCCACGCGTCAAATACATCGTGCCCCAGAGCGCGCCGAGTGATCCGGTGATCAGCGCGGCGTCATAGCCTTGAATCGTGTGGCCCAGGCCGAATGAGATGCTCGTGATCAGCAACCCCATCCACGGCTGTCCGAGGTCGCCCTTGAATCGATGCAGCAGGAAGGCCCGCTGCAATTCCTCGCGAATGCCTCCGGCAACGATGACGACGAACAGAAACATCCAGATGCTGCCCTGATCGCCGATCAGGGCCTCGAGCGGATTGTTCTGCACGTTGTGAAGCGACGGCGCGACCCGTTGGATGAGCAACGTCACCGCGACGACGAACAGGATCACCAATGGCGCCGCAAGCACGCCAACCGCCGCTTCCCGAGCGGCGGGCGCCTCGCCAAAAAACACCCGCCGCGGACTCTCGTTGCGGCGGACGATGCACGCCAGGACGATCGACAGCAGGAGGATCGTGTCCAGCGTCAAGAGTGTGAACACGAACCGCGGCGGCAAACTGGTTCCCGACGACAGGTCGAAGCCCACGCCAACCAGGACGGCGCCGATCAGCAGCTGCGTCGGATAGCCGGAACAGAGGAGGATTTCGACCCAGGCCGGCCAGGTGGGCCGCGGCCGCGTCGGCGGCGGCGAATCTGGTGGAGCGTAACCGGGCGGAATGCTCGTGGACGGGTCGATATCCGATGATAGGCTAAAAAAAGTGGCCGAACCGTCACACTCCGCCGAACGCGTTCTCATCGTTGAAGACGATCCCGCGACCCGCAGCGGGCTGACCGAGCTCGTTCGCACCTGGGGATTTACCGCGGACGAGGCCGCGGATGGCGCCGAGGCCCTGGAGAAGGTCACCGCCTTCCGCCCGTCGATCGTCGTAACCGATCTCGTGATGCCGAACATGAGCGGCATCGAGCTGTTGAAAGCGCTGCAGCCCGAGATCGAAAACATCAAGGTCATCCTGCTGACCGCGCAGGGTACCGTTGACACCGCGGTCGAGGCGGTGAAGGCCGGCGCGGAGGACTACCTCACCAAGCCGCTCGATCCAAACAAGCTGCAGCGGCTGCTCGAGCGGCTCGCGGAGATCAACCGGCAGAAGCGCGAGAACCAGGCGCTGCGCCGGCAGCTGAACGATCGCGGCCGCTTCGGCCGCATCATCGGGCACAGCCCCGCGATGCGCTTGCTGTATCAGGTGCTCGAGCAGGCGGCGCCAACGCCCGCGTCGATGCTGATTCTCGGCGAGTCGGGCACCGGCAAGGAGCTGGTCGCGCAGACCATCCACCAGCTCAGCCCTCGCGCGCACGCGCCGTTTGTCGCCATCAACTGCGCCGCGATCCCCGACACGCTGCTCGAGAGTGAAATCTTCGGCCACGAGAAAGGCGCGTTCACGGGCGCGACCGATCGCCGCGCCGGATGTTTCGAGCTCGCCGATCGCGGCACCTTGTTCCTCGACGAAATCGCGGAGATGACGCCGGCGACGCAGGTCAAGCTGCTGCGCGTTCTTCAGGAACGGAAGTTCCGCCGGCTCGGCGGGCGCACCGAACAGGAAGTCGACGTGCGCGTCCTCGCCGCCACCAACATCGATCCGGTGACGGCGATCCGCGAGGGCAAACTTCGCGAGGACCTTTACTATCGCCTCAACGTTTTCTCGATCTCGCTGCCGCCGCTGCGCGAGCGCCGCGACGATCTGCCGCTGCTGATCCAGGCGTTCATCGAGGAGTTCAACTCGCGCGACAATCGCAACGTCAAGAGCGTCTCGCCGCCGGCGATGCGCCAGCTCGAGCAGTACGAGTGGCCCGGCAACGTCCGCGAGCTTCGCAACGTCATCGAGCGGGCGACCATCCTGGCGCGCGGCAATCAGATCGAGCCGGCGCATCTGCCGGTGTTCGGGCACGGCTCGTTTGCGGCCGCGCCCGCGCCCGCCGCGGCATCCGCGGCCGCGCCCGCCAACGGCGTCACGATCGCGCCCGGCATGACCGTCGACGAAGCCGAACAGAAACTGATCATGGCGACGCTCGATTCGGCCGGCGGCAACAAGACGCGCGCCGCCGAAATGCTCGGCATCTCTTTGAAAACGCTTCATAACAAACTGAATCGCTTCAAGACGGAAGCGTCTGAGAGTTAAAAGTAAAAAATGAAAAGTTAAAAGCGATGTTTTCAACTTTTCACTTTGAACTTTGAACTCCTATGCGCCTGTCACTCAAGCACAAGCAGGTGCTCGGCGTCACGCTGATGGTGACGCTGATTGTCATCGCGCTCAGCCTGCTGCACCTCAGCAACACCGCCGGAATGCTGCTCGACGAAAGCCGCGATCGGTTCGAGCTGTTTGCGAGCGCCGTGTATTCGCAAACCGCCGCGGCGATCACCACCCAGGAATCCGCCTACAACGACGTTCGCACCAGTAAGTTCGTCCAGTCGGCGCTGCAGTCCGCCCTGTATTCACAGGACACGCTCGATGCGTCGATCGTCGATCCGGCCGGCGTGGTCATCGCATCGAGCGATCCGGAGCAAATCGGCACGACGGTCCCGCGGCGGCCCCAGCTGAACGATCTGATCGCGCAGAACGGTTTCGCCCGCCTCCGTGCGATCTATTCGAGCAACAACAACATCGAATGGACCCAGCCGATGGCGCTCGGCGAGACGCCGTTCGGCGAGATTCGCATCGGCCTGACCATGGCGCTGGTGCGTGAAGATCTCTACGAATCGCTGTGGCCGGCGATGTTCGCCGCCGGCATTGCGCTGCTCGTCGCCGTCGCCACGTCGTTGCTGCTCGCGCAGGTGGTGTTGCGGCCCATGCACGTGATCCGCAGCAGCCTGTCGCGCCTCGGCCGCGGCGATCTCGGCGCGACGCTCGATCTCCGCGACGACGCCGAGTTCCGCGAGCTCGGCGACGTCTTCGATCAGGTCAGCGCGCAGCTGCGGGCGGCGACGCCCGAAGGGATCAAGCCGGCGCAGCTCGCGGAGCTGTCGCGGCGAATTTCAATGGTCGGCCGCCTGACTGCCGGTGTCGCGCACGAGATGAAGAACCCGTTGAACGCGATGACCATTCATCTCGAGCTGCTGAAGCAGAAGCTCGCGGCGGGGAGGCCGGCGACACAGCACGTCGAGATCATCGAACAGGAGATTCGGCGGCTCGACGAGCGCATCCAGGGATTCCTGAAGTTCGTCCGTCCCGATGAAGCGAAGTTCGGCCCGGTGGCGATCGCGCCGCTCGCCGGCAGCGTCCTCGAAGCGATGGCGCCGGAAGCCCAGCGCGCCGGCGTCGCCATCGATCGCGGCTGCACCGATGATTCGATCCAGGTCGTCGGCGACGCGGCGCAGCTGCGTGACGTCTTTCTCAACCTTGCGCAGAACGCGATCCAGGCGATGCCCAGGGGCGGACGCCTCACCGTGACGTGCGCCGCGCTCCCAGACCGCCGCGTCCGCGTGCGCGTCGAAGATACAGGGGTCGGCATTGCCCCGGAGAACCTGACGAAGATTTTCGAGCTGTATTACACGACCAAGGAACGCGGCACGGGTGTGGGTTTGTCGATGGTTTACCGCACGATCCAGATCCACAACGGCGAGATCGACGTGGAATCGACGGTCGGGGTTGGCACCACGTTTATCGTCGTCCTCCCCGCGGCAGCGGCATAGAATGATGCGGATGCGCGCGGTGGCGATCGTGCTCCTGTCGGTGTCACTCGGCGCGTGCGCCGCGAAGGCACAGGTGCGCACCGAGATCGAAGTGCCGCTGCTGGATCCGCCGCCGCCGCCACCGCGTGTGGTGGCGATCTACGCGCCGGAGCCTGAACCGCTTCCGCTGACTCCTGCCGTGGAGCCCGCGACGCCCGTGCGGCCGCCGGCGCGCCCACCGCGGCCGGAGCAGCGGCCAGAGCCGTCGACGACGACGGAGCCGGTGGAGTCGGCTACGCGTCCGTCTCCCGGGCCGTCGCTCACGCTCACTCCGACAGCAGGCTCAGAGTCGCAAACCGTGGCGGCGATCCGCGATCTCCTCGGCCGCGCGACACGCGATCTCGCGCGCGTGAATTCCGCCACGCTCAACACCGACGGCCGCGCGCAATACGACACCGCGCGCCGCTTCATTCAGCAGGCGGAAGACGCGCTGCGCGCGCGCAATATCGTTTTCGCCGGCAAGCTCGCAGATAAAGCGGCGACGATGGCCGCTGTTCTGGTTCGTTAATATCCGGCTCCCGGTTCCCGGCCGTTGGAGCCGTTGTGGTTTACGTTTAGGCGACAGGGATCATCCCCATTGAGAAGTGAAGTCGTCGGCTGTAGTCTGGCGTCACCTTTCTAAGCCTCCCGCCAGGTCCGGTGGGTTCCTTTCCAAGGCAGTACCGTGAAGGACCCCCGAAATGTCTCAATCGATTTCGGACGGACAGAGGTTCCCGATGGCTTGTCCCGCCTGTCATCGCGTGGCCGGGATGCCGTTCATGGCTGGAACGCAGCTACAAAGTGGAGCAATCAAGGTGGGGATGCGCTGCCAGAATTGCGATCACGAGTGGCACTACGACATGCCCATCACAACCGAACGGAAGCGCGAGAGCCGCATTCATTCGGTTTTCGAGAAACAGGAGGGCCCCTGATGTCCCAGATGGCGTGCGTGAAGTGTGCAGCCTCGGATGTGCGCGTGACGCACGTCGCTGCTCGCTCATACCCGTTGGTGCTCTTTCTGGAATGTCAGAGCTGCCGACAGCGTTGGCAGATCGAGCGTGAGCCACCGCATTTTCGGCCGAAGCGCGACCGTCGCAAGGAACCGCGCACCGCATCCATGGGCTCCATGGCGAAATGCGAACCGCCGTGCATCCTCAAGCGCGGTATTACGCGCACCCACCGCGTCGGCAGGCTTGACGACAACGCGATTTGATCGCAGTCAGCAAGGATTACAGCGTCCCCGCACATTCCGAAATCGGTGATCCGCGATCCGACATCTAATAATCAGTGTTGCCGCGGATGCACGCGACTGCACGGTCGAGGTGCGTTACCTTGCCGAAAAATTGTTGTTAAACGAAAATAGGGCGAATGGTTCCATTTTGGCCAAAAACACCGACATATTGCGGACGACCTAAAAGAAAAACGCAACATGTAGTGTTCTAAGTGCTTGACAACAAATGGTTACAAGTTCATATTGGGCGTCGCGCGCGAAAACGACTCTTCGATCGTCAGGCACTCCCAGTTGCCGGGCGATTGAGCCGGATCGCAAGCACCAAACAACAGTAGAGCAGCGATTCAGGACGAAGTCGGACCGCGCGTATCACAAAATTTTAGTAAGTCCCGTTTAGTTCAGGGCGATTGCCCGTTAGGGGAGGGGTGTCGCTATGCGGAGGAAGAAGCATGCGTGAAGGCGCTTCTCAGAAGGGCTTGTCGGCGGCACCGGCCGGACAAACCGTGAGTTCATCGTCAGGTACTACCGAAACTTCGGAAGCTGCAGCGAAACGGACGTCGCAAGCCTCCCCCGGCTTGGAATTTCCGCGATTCTTCTCGACGGCCGGCGTCGATCCCTTCGATCAGGTCGAATGGGATGTGCGCGACGCCATCATCGGCAACGAAAAGGGCACCGTCGTTTTCGAACAACGCCAGGTCGAAATCCCGAAGACGTGGTCGCAGCAGGCCACCAACATCGTTGTCTCAAAATATTTCCGGGGGCACGTTGGATCGCCCGAGCGCGAACGCTCGGTGAAGCAGCTCATCGGCCGCGTGGTCAACACGATCACCGAATGGGCGCGCAAGCAGAAGTACTTCGCGTCGGACGCCGCGCTGTCGGCGTTCAGCGACGACTTGAAGTACCTGCTCGTCAACCAGAAGGCGGCCTTCAACAGCCCGGTGTGGTTCAACTGCGGCTTCGAAAAAGCGCCGCAGTGCTCGGCGTGCTTCATCAATTCCGTCGACGACACGATGGAATCGATCCTCGGCCTGGCCAAGACCGAAGGCATGCTCTTCAAGTTCGGATCGGGGACCGGCAGCAACCTGTCGGCGATTCGTTCGTCGAAGGAACTGCTTGCCGGCGGCGGCACCGCTTCCGGTCCGGTGTCGTTCATGAAGGGCTTCGATGCCTTCGCGGGCGTGATCAAGTCGGGCGGCAAGACGCGCCGCGCCGCGAAGATGGTCATCCTCAACGCCGAGCATCCCGACGTCCTCGAATTCATCAACTGCAAGGTTGAAGAAGAGAAGAAGGCGTGGGCGCTGATCGACGCCGGCTATGACGGCTCGTTCACCGGCACGGCCTACGGCTCGGTGTTCTTCCAGAACTCGAACAACTCGGTCCGCGTCACCGACGAATTCATGCGCGCGGTCCTCGACGACGGCCTGTGGCAGACCAGGGCGGTCACCAACGGCGAAGTCGTGGACACCTATCGCGCCCGCGACCTGATGCGCGCGATCGCCGAAGGCACCTGGGTGTGCGGCGATCCGGGCATGCAGTTCGACACCACCGTCAACGAGTGGCACACCAGCCCGAACACGGCCCGCATCAACGCCAGCAACCCGTGCTCGGAATACATGTTCCTCGACGACTCGGCCTGCAATCTCGCGTCGCTGAACCTCATGACGTTCGTGAAGGAGGACGGCGAGTTCGACACCGACGCGTTCCGCGCCGCGTGCCGCGTGCTGATCACCGCGCAGGAAATCCTCGTCGACAACTCGAGCTATCCGACCAGGGCGATCGAGAAGAACAGCCACGCGTTCCGCCCGCTCGGCCTCGGCTATGCGAACCTCGGCGCGCTGCTGATGTCGCGCGGCCTGCCCTACGACAGCGACGCCGGCCGCGATTTCTCCGGCGCCATCACCGCGGTGATGACCGGCGAGGCATACGCGCAGTCCGCGCGCATTGCCCGCGATCACGGCGGTCCGTTCGCCGGCTACGACATCAACCGCGAGCCGTTCCTCCGCGTGATGCGCAAGCATCGCGACGCGATCAAGGGCATCAACCAGAAGCACGTGCCGTCGGATCTTTACGAGGGCGCGAAGCAGGCGTGGGACGATGCGGTGGAGCTTGGTGAAGACTTCGGCTTCCGCAACGCGCAGGCCACCGTGCTCGCGCCGACCGGCACCATCGGCTTCATGATGGATTGCGATACGACGGGTGTTGAGCCCGACATCGCGCTCGTCAAATACAAGAAGCTGGTCGGCGGCGGCATGATGAAGATCGTCAACCAGACGGTGCCGATGGCGCTCAAGAAGCTCGGCTACCCCGCCGCGCAGATCGACGACATCATCAAGTTCATCGACGAGCAGGAAACCATCGAAGGCGCGCCGCACCTGATGGAGCGCGACCTCGCCGTGTTCGACTGCGCCTTCAAGGCGCAGAAGGGCGAGCGCTCGATCCATTACATGGGCCACATCAAGATGATGGGCGCCACCCAGCCGTTCATCTCGGGGGCGATCAGCAAGACCGTCAACGTGCCGAAGGACGCCAGCGTCGAGGACATCGAGCAGGCGTATCTCGAATCGTGGCGTCTCGGCGCCAAGGCTATCTCAATCTACCGCGACGGCTCGAAGCGCACGCAGCCGCTCAACACGTCGAAGGCCGCGATCGAGGCCAAGGGCGTGGTGTCGAACGAGTCGACGGCCGAGGCGGTGAAGGCGGCGGTGGCCGCGGCGCTGGCCGCGCGCACGCCGATGCGCCGCAAGCTCCCGGACGAGCGCCAGGCGATCACGCACAAGTTCGACATCTCGGGTCACGAGGGCTACATCACGGTGGGCCTCTTCGAGGACGGGATGCCGGGCGAGATCTTCCTGGTGATGGCGAAGGAAGGCTCGACGATCTCGGGCTTCGCCGATGCCTTCGCGCAGGCGATCAGCTACGCGCTCCAGTACGGCGTGCCGCTGCAGGCGCTGGTCGACAAGTTCAGCCACGTCCGCTTCGAGCCGTCGGGCATGACCAGGAACGCCGACGTGCGCTTCGCGAAGTCGATCGTCGACTACATCTTCCGCTGGATGGCGTCGAAGTTCCTGTCGCCGGAGGCGCAGTACCGCGCCGGCGTCAACAACCGCGACGAAGCGATGGACGCGCCGGAACCGGCCGCCGTGCCGGCTCCGAAAGTGATCCCGTCGACGACGACGACCGCGACGGTCAGCGCGACCGGCGTGATCGTGCCGTCACCGAACCAGTTCGCCGCGATCAAGAACCAGGAAGACGCGCCGCCGTGCACGACGTGCGGCTCGATCATGGTCCGCAGCGGTGCCTGCTACAAGTGCAGCAACTGCGGGACAACGAGTGGTTGTGCGTAACGTAGAGGCGGGACTGTAGAGGCGGGACTGTAGTCCCGCCTTTGTTAGAGGCTGACTAGGGGAGCGCCGGGAGAAATCCCGGCCCTTTTCTTTATCCTCCGCAGGCGCGATCGCCCTGCGCCAGCGCGCACTTGACGTAGGCGATTCGCTCGCGGGCGAACGAAAGCATCATCCCGGCCTCGCCTTCGTAGCTGTTCGTCGAGTATGGCTTATAGACGTCTTCCCTCATCGCGCCGTCGATCGTTTGAATCTGGCGGATGATCTCCGTATCGAGCCAGCCGTCGGCCTCCGCGATCTGGTTCGTGCGCGCGAGCTCGGCATACCAGAGCGCTTCGTATTCCGGGATGCGCATCAACTTCGCCATCAGCACGTTGTCCGTCGGCGGCCGCACCGGGAACGTCGATCCCCAGAACGTGTTGTCGGTGTCCCACGCGATCAGCACGTGCTTGATCTGGTTTTCGAGGCGATACAGGTAAAAATTGTTCATGCCGAACGCGCCGAGGAAGCCGTCGGTGTCGCCGAGATACGCCTGCGCGGCGACGAAGCGGATGAATCCCGGGATGTCGAATCGCGGCCCGATCACTTCGTTGTAGCGATTCTCCGGTGTGCTGTTGGCGAGCGAGATCAATTCCTGGATCGGACGATATTTATCCTCATCCGACTTCGATTCGTGCGTCGTCGCGTCGAAGCGCAGCTTGTATTCGGCGAGGTCGGTGCCGAAATCCGTGAACAGGTAGTGATCCTGCCAGACGAATTCGTAGAGCCAGCCGTCGTTCTGCGTGTCGTTCTCGATGACGCCGTAGGTGCGCGCGAGAAAACTCTTGTCGATCGATTCGATCAGCGCGTAGAGGCCGATGTATTCGCCGCGGACGTATAACCGGACGTGCGTTTCGCGCGGCGCGGGAATGCCGAGCCGCTCGTAAAACGCCATCGACACCGTCTCGTGAATGCCGGACGGATCCTGCGCCAGGTTGTCGAGCACCAGCGACTTCAGCCCGAGGAATTTCTGGTTGGACGAATATTTGTCGAAGTCGATCTTGAGGCCCGGCTTGTTCGCGTTGCGCGAGCCGCGGCCGCGCGACCGGATGCCGGCGTTGTAGACCGTCTGGCCGTTGATCTTGAAGTCGGCCGGGTAGAACGTGTTGGTCTGGAAGTTTTCCTTGAGCTTGGCCCAGTCGGCGCTGTGCAATTCCAGGTCAACGCGCTGGAGCGAGGATTTGCTGAATAACTCCTCGGTCGTCGTTTGAGCGGCGGCGGGGACCGCTGCAAAAGCGAGCAGACACAGGATGCCGGCCCGTAGGGCACGTGTGCTCGAGCTGGTCACGACGATCAATAATGCCTATAGGGTCTTATCGGACGTCAAGCCCCCATCAGGTAGGACCGATAATTTACCGAAATGTCACTTCGCGTCCGGCCGGCGCTCGGCGTAGCCCTCCTGCTGGGGAGTGCGATGGCATTGTCGCAATGCGGTGGCGGGGGTTCGCCCACGTCGCCCGCGCCGGTGGTCACGGTCGACCCGAATACACCGGTGACGCAGCCGCCGGTGTCGTCGACTCCGGATCCCGATCCGGTCGTGCCGACGGCGCCGCCGGTAATTCCCGCGCCCGGCACGAGCTCCACGTCCGTGAACGTGCTGGGCGATACGGGCTGGTGCGGCTCTCCCGCGCTGGCGCCGCTCGCGCGCATGTTCGAGCGCTTCGATGGCGACATCCTGCTGGCCGGGGACCTCGCGTATCCGAGCGGCACGATGGAGGAATTCCGCAACTGCTTCGAGCCGAGCTTCGGCAGGTTCAAGTCGCGGATGCGCGCGTCACCGGGCAATCACGATTACGTCGCGTCGGTCAGCGCGAACTCGTACTTTGATTATTTCGGCGATCGCAGCGGTCCGAACCGTCTCGGTTACTACAGCGTCAAGGCGGCGGAGTGGACGGTGCTGATGCTGAACTCGAACGTGCCGATCGGCCGGAACTCGGCGCAGTACCAGTTCGTGCGCACCACGATGCAGCAGACGCCGACGCGCTGCACGATGGCGGTGCTGCACCATCCCTTCGACAGCTCCGGCATCAACGGGCCGACGCCGTCGCTGCGCGACATCTGGGAGCTGATCTACAACCTGGGCGGTGACGTCGTCATCGCCGGCCACGATCACTTGTATGAGCGCCACGCGCCGGTCAACGCCGATCAGCGCCGTGACGACGCGAAGGGCGTCCGCCAGTTCACGGTCGGCACCGGCGGCGCGCCGCTCTACAACAAGGTCCGCCAGGCGCTCAACTCTGAATTCTTTGCCGCGAACTTCGGCGTGCTCCGCCTGAAGCTCGATCCCGCGCTCTACGAGTGGCAGTTCATGGACATCAACGGCAATGTGCTCGATCGCGGCCTGAACGTTTGTCACTGACAATCGGGATCTCAGATTTCAGATTTCAGATTTATTTTCTGATTCCAAAAATAAATCTAAAATCTAACTTCTGAGATCTGCAATCGACTCCCTATCGGCAATCCTCGAACGCTATTGGGGCTACCACTCCTTTCGCCCGCTGCAGCGCGAAGCGATGGAAGCGGTGTTGTCGGGCGGCGACTCGCTGCTCGTCCTGCCCACCGGCGGCGGCAAGTCGCTGTGCTTCCAGGCGCCCGCGATCGCGCGCGACGGGCTGGCCATCGTCGTCTCCCCGCTCATCTCGTTGATGAAGGACCAGGTCGACACGCTGGTCGGCAACGGCGTGGCGGCGGCCTGCTACAACAGCTCGATGCCGTCGGAGCAGAAGAGCGAAGTGGCGCGCGGTGTGGGCGACGGCAAGTATCGATTGCTTTACGTCGCTCCCGAGCGCCTGGTCGGCGACGGCGGCGACGGGTTCCTTGACATGCTCTCTTCCCGTCCGATCAGCTTCATCGCCGTCGACGAGGCGCATTGCATCAGCCAGTGGGGCCATGACTTCCGTCCCGAATACCGGCAGCTGGCGCGGCTGCGCGATCGCTGGCCGGACATCGGCCTGCACGCCTACACCGCCACGGCAACCGCGCGCGTCCGGCGCGACATCGTCGCGCAGCTGGGGCTTCGCAACGCGACGGAGCTGGTCGGGTCGTTCGATCGTCCGAATCTCGTCTACCGCGTGCTGGCACGATCGGCGCTGAAGACGCAGATCCTCGAAGTGCTCGAGCGGCATCGCGGCCAGGCCGGCATCATCTATTGCTCATCTCGCAAGGAAGTGGATGCGATCGCGCAATGGCTGCAGGACACCGGGTGGCGCGCGCGTCCGTATCACGCCGGCATGGCAGACGACGAGCGGCACGCCAACCAGGATGCGTTCCTGAACGAAGAGATCGATCTGATCGTCGCCACGGTCGCGTTCGGGATGGGGATCGATCGATCCGACGTGCGCTTCGTGATTCACGCCGGCGCGCCGCAATCGCTCGAGCATTATCAGCAGGAGTCGGGCCGGGCGGGGCGAGACGGCCTCGACGCCGAGTGCGTGCTGATCGCGTCAGGCGCGGATTTTCTCAAGTGGCGCATGATGCTCGAGAAAAACGGCGAGCTGTCGGACGCGCGCCGCGGATTGCTGCGCGACATGGAACGCTACGCGGCCAGCGTCGGCTGCCGCCACAAGCGCCTGGTCGGCTATTTCGGCGAGACCTTTACGAAAGACGATTGCGGTGCGTGTGACTATTGCCTCGGCGAGCTCGAACGCGTCGCCGACCCCGTCACGATCGCGCGCAAGATCCTGTCGTGCGTGGCCCGCGTCGGCCAGCGCTTCGGCGCCGCCCACGTGACCAACGTGCTGCGCGGCAGCGACAGCGAGCAGGTGCGCTCGCGCGGACATCACCAGCTGTCCGTATTCGGCCTGATGAAGGACGCGACGATCGACGAGCTGCGTGGCTATGTTGATCAGCTGCTCGCGAATGGCTTGCTGCAGCAAGGCGGCGATGAGTATCCGATCCTGCAGATCACGAGCGACGGTCACGCGCTGCTGAAGGACGCGGGCGCTGCGCCGGATCTGTCGCTGGCCAGGCAGAAGCGTCCGGATCGCCGGATGCCGAAGCGCGCGAGGGTCGAGACCGAAGGGTGGGAGGGCGTCGATCGCGAGCTGTTCGAAGAGTTGCGCGTGCTTCGCCTCGAGATCGCTCGCCGCCGCCGCGTGCCTCCCTACGTGATTTTTCACGACACGACGCTGCGTGAGATCGCGCGCTCGAAGCCGAAGACCAAGGAGCAGCTTCGACATGTGTACGGTGTGGGCGATCGCAAGGCCGAGGATCTCGGCGACCTGGTGTTGGCGGTCGTCTCGAAGAACTAACGCAGTCGCACGCGCCACGTGCCGCGGCCATGCGTGAACGCGAACAGGTATTTGTTCCCGTCCGTCGCGTTCACGATCTGCAGCCACACTGTCACCGCCGGCCCGAATCCGGTTTTCTTCGCTGAGCCTGGTCGAAACATTGAAGTTGGTGCCTGGCACCAACTTCAACCCTCGGGAAGACCGTGAACAGCAGGGCCCCGACCGAGGCTTGCGACCAAAACGACCCACAAACAGGCCTTCGCGTGCATGAGGTGGCAGATTCTGCCACCTCTTTTCGGCAATTCCTGCCACGGTCGTCGTTGGTGCTTAGCACCAACCACGCCCTATGTAGTATTACTGTATAGCCATGAGGCGAATGTCCATTACCGCCGTTTGCGTGCTGCAGGCCGTTGCCGACGGCTTTCAGTACGGCTTCGACATCATCGACCACACCGGGCTGCCGAGCGGCACGGTGTATCCGGCGCTCAGCCGGCTCGAGCGAGATGGGCTCGTCAAGTCGGCGTGGGAAAACGATCAGGACGCGCACGCCGAGGGCCGCCCGGCTCGGCGCTATTACAAGCTGACCGCGCCAGGCGTGAAGTCGCTGTCGGAGTCGGCGGCGTTTTATCGATCGCTCCTGCCCGCGGGCAAGCCGCGAACGGTGCGCGGATAGCCATGCTGCGCTGGTGCGATCTCGTCCTTCGCGCAGCGGCGCCAATGGTGCCGTTCGACATCCGCCGCGACTGGCTGCGCGAATGGCGCGCGGAGTTTGCCTATACCGCCGCGCGAGCCGCGCGGCCCAACAAGCCGCTGCCGATCGCGTCGCTGATGCGCGCGCTCGGCGCGATCGCGCACGCCGCGTGGCTGCGCTGCGACCGTTGGAGGATCGACATGATGGGTATCGGGCCGTTGATCGTGGCGCTCGTCGCCCCCTGGATTCCGGCGCGCCGCGCGTCGCGCATTGATCCGCTCGCGGCGCTCCGTCATGATTGACGCATGACCGACATCCTTGCTGATTTCGACTGGACCACTCCGTTCATCGCCGATGCCTGCGTCCAGTTGTCGCTGCCGGTGCGCGTTGGTCCGCCGGGCATGCGCTGCAACTTCCCGGGCAGCAAGGTCAGCGGCGTGGCACGTCCGGCGCGGCACGCCGGCAGCACCGACGTCTTCCTCGAGGCGATCGCCGCCCCCGACACGGGTGATATGCTCGTGATCGACAACGGCGGCCGCACCGACGAGGGATGCATCGGCGATCTCGTGGTCGGCGAAGCCTTCATGAGCGGGATTGCCGGCACGATTTGCTGGGGCACGCATCGCGATACCGCGGCAATCCATGCGATGGGCGCGCGTGTCTGGAGCCTCGGCACCTGCCCGAATGGTCCGCTCGAGCTGCGGCGACGTGTAGCGACGGCGCTCGAAGCCGCCAATCTCGGCAAGATCACGGTGACGCACGACGATTACATCTTCGCGGACGACGATGGCGTCGTGGTGGTGGCGAGCGCCGACCTCGGGAAAATCGCGGATACCGCGCGGGACATCGCCACGCGCGAAGGCGCGCAGGCAGTGCGGCTGCTCAAGGGCGAATTGCTCCGCACCCAGTTCGATCTCGAGAGTTACGTGTCCAAACGCAACGCGGATCCCAACTACACCTTCCGCGATCACTTGAAAACGTTCGGCGGTGCTATAGAAATTTAAAGTTGTAAGTTTCAAGTTTTAAGTTCAGTACAATGCCGTCCGCCCCGCATGACGCGCCAGTACACGCACATCGGCTCCCGCACCATCGCGTATCTCGATTCGGCCCCCGGCCATCACGATCTGCGCACGCTGGTACTGCTGCACGCCTTCCCGATTGGAGCGAACCTCTGGGAGCCGCAGATCAAGAGCATTCCGAAAGGCTGGCGGCTGATCACGCCGGACTTGCGCGGCTTCGGCGGCAGCACCGAGCTCGATTCACTGAGCGCGCTCTCGATGGCCGATTACGCCGAGGACGTCGTCGATCTGCTGCAGGACCTCGGCGTGACGCGCGCGGTGATCGGCGGCTGCTCGATGGGCGGCTACGCATCGCTGGCGCTGTATCAGTCGAGGCCGGAGATCTTCGACGGCCTGGTGCTGGCGAATACGCGCGCCGGAGCGGACTCGCCTGAATCAAGAGCCAATCGCCGCAACATGCTCGCGCTGGTCGATCGCGAAGGTCCGTCGGGCGTCGCGCGCGAGATGATGCCGAAGCTCCTCGGCAAGACGACGCACGAGACCAAGCCCGACGCGGAGGCGACGGTGCGCCGGCTGATCAAGCAGCAGTCGCCGATCGCGATCCGCAGCGCGATTCACCGCATGATGCATCGCCCCGATTCCACGGCGCTGCTAGCTCAAGTGTCGGTGCCGGCTCTTGTCGTCACGGGCGCGGAAGATGAGATGATTCCAGTGGAGGAGTCGCGCCGGATCGCCGGCGGGATCACGGGCGCCAAGCTGGTCATCATTCCCGGCGCCGGACATCTCGCCAACCTCGAGCAGCCTGAAGCATTCAACAAAGCGCTCAACGAATTCCTGGCCGCGCTGTAATTGATGAAACTGTTTGTTCCCACCCTGTTGATCGCGCTGGCCGTGAACGCCGCGGTCTTTTCCGCACCCGCCGCGCAGCTGTCCGGCCCAACGCCCGCCGATGTCGACGCGCTGCACCGCCCGTACGACGAGATCCTCGACACGTACGTGCGCGATGGCCTGGTGTATTACAACGCGCTCCGCATCGAGCGCGCCAAGTTCGATCGCTACGTGACGGCGCTCGGCGAGGTCAGCGCCGACACGCTCAAGAGCTGGCCGCCCGATCGCCAGCTGGCCTACTGGATCAACGCCTACAACGCGTTCGTGCTGCGGACGGTGATCGACAACTATCCGATCCGCGGCAAGTCGCCCGACTACCCGGCGAACAGCATCCGGCAGATCCCGGGCTCGTTCGAGCGGCGGCAATTCCGCGCCGGCGGACGGATGCTGACGCTCGATGCGATCGAGAAGGATGTGATCGGCGAGTTCAACGACGCGCGCGCGCTGCTGGCGCTCGGCCGCGGCGCGATGGGCGGGCCGCGGCTGAAGAGCGAGTCGTATGTGACGGCGCGACTCGATTCGCAATTACAGCGGATGGCCACTGAGCTGGTCGAAAGCCGCGAGCTGGTGTTCGTCGATATCGCCAACGAGCGGCTGTCGGTCAATCCGATCTTCTCGTGGCGCGAGCCGATCTTCACCAAGTCGCTGGCCGACCGCGCGCCGGCCGTGTATGCGGCGCGCAGCCCGATCGAGCGCAGCGTGCTGGCCCTGATCGATCCGCTGCTCGTGCCGAACGAGGCAGAGTTTCTCCGCAAGAACACCTTCCACATGGCGTTCCACGACTTCGACTGGAAACTCAACGACCTGACAGGGCGATAGGGGATGGATCTCGGATTAGCAGGCAAGGTCGCAATCGTCACCGGCGGCAGTCGTGGATTGGGCCGTGCCGCCGCGCACGCGTTGATCGCGGAAGGCGCGAACGTGGTGGTGTGCGCGCGCGGTGAAGACGCGCTCCAGATCGCCGCTCGGTCGCTACGGAAATCCGCCGCGTCCGGCGCACGCGTCGCGCACGCGGTGGCTGACGTATCCACCGAGGCCGGCGTCACCGCCGTCGTCGATACGGCGGTTCGCGAGTTCGGCGGCATCGATGTCGTGGTCAACAACGTCGGCCTGGCGAAGGGCGCCGATCTCGAAGCGACCACGGACGCCGACTGGCAGGAGGCGTTCGATCAGACCCTGTTCCCCGCGATCCGGATGTCGCGGCTCGCCGTGCCGCACATCCGCAAGCGCGGCGGCGGCGCGATCGTGATCGTGTCGTCAATCTTCGGACGCGAATCAGGCGGCCGCATGACCTACAACGCCGTGAAGGCCGCGGAGATCAGCCTGACGAAGTCGCTGGCGCAGCAACTGGCAAAGGATCAGATTCGCGTGGTCTCGGTCGCGCCCGGATCGATCCTGTTCGAAGGTGGATCGTGGTGGAAGCGGCAGCAGTCGGATCCGGAAGGCATTGCGAAGTTCGTCAAGCAGGAGCTGCCGTTCGGGCGGTTCGGGAAGCCCGAAGAAGTCGGCGCGGCGATTGCGTTTCTGGCGTCGCCGAAAGCGAGCTGGATCAGCGGCACTACTGTGGTTGTGGACGGCTGCCAGTCGCGGATGTTCTAAAGAACAGGTAATAGACCGGCAGTCCCAGCAACACGACGCCGAAGGTTCCGATCGTGCGCCACGTCGGATCCGCCATCAGCGAATTGACCACCAGATAGATCGCCGCGGCGATGAACACCGCCGGCACGACCGGATACCCAACGACCTTATACGGGCGGCTCAAGTTCGGCTGTGAGCGCCGCAGCGTGTAAATGGCGGCGACGCTGAGCGCGTAGAACGGCCACATCGCCAGCACGAAGGTATCGGTGAGCTCCTCGAAGGTCTGCGTCATGGTCATCGCCACGCCGAGCACGCAGGCCAGCGAGATGGCGACATACGGCGTCTTCCACTTCGGGTGCACGCGCGCGATCGGCTCGTAGAGCAGCTGGTCGTCGGCCATGGCGAAGAAGATGCGCGGCGAGGCGAGCATGCTGCCCATCAGCGATCCGAACGTCGAGATCATCACGATCACCGACACGAACGACACGCCGATCTGCCCGAACAGCGCGCCCATGGTGTCGGCGGAAATCAGCCGCGACTTCGCCATCAGGCCGATCGGATTGATGTAGAGATACGCGGCGTTGGCGGTGAGATAGATCGCGATGATCAGCAGCGTGCCGATGATGATCGCGCGCGGCAGGTTGCGCTGCGGATCCTTGACTTCGCCGCTCGCGAAGGTCAGGTCGGCGAAGCCGTCGTAGGCCCACATCACCGAGATGAGCGCGAGGCCGAACAGCCCCGCATCGACCGATCCACCGGTCGAGGCGAAGTTGTCGAACGACCCGCCGACGCTGCCGCCCATGGCGAACGACGCCAGCACCAGCAGGGCGAGCGCGCCGAATTTGGCGATCGTCGAGATGCCGGCGAAGAGCGCGCCGAACTGCACGCCGACGATGTTGGTGACGGCGGCGACGATGATCGCGCCCGCAGCGAGCGCGTCGGCCAGTCGTGGCTGCACCGACGGATCCTGGCCGATGACGCGCAGGAAATATTCGCCGAAGACCGACGAGATGCCGCCGAGCGCGGCGGCGCGAATCAGGACCAGCTGCGCCCAGCCATAGAGAAAACCAAACGGCCGGCCCCAGCCTTCACGCAGGTAGACGTACATGCCGCCGGTCTCGGGCATCGATGCCGACAACTCGGCGAACGCCAGCGCGCCGCACAGCACGATCAGGCCGCCGAGGACCCAGACGCCGAGCATGAACACCGGGTCCGGCACACGCTCCGCGATGCGCGCCGGCGTGCGGAAGATGCCGCCGCCGATGGTGATGCCGATCACGAGACCGATCGAGCTCAACAGCCCGAGCCTGCGCACGAGGGTCGCCATTGGCGTGGATACTATCCCGATAACCCCAGCGGTTGTTTGCCTTTAGCGCCCGCGCCCTTGGTTTTGATGAATTTTCGCTTTCGGCTGATGATCGTGTAGCATTTCACACGATTACTCATGGCTCTGCCTGCTCTGCGCCCTTCAGAACATAAGCAGGTCGCGCTGCAGTCCGCACTGCAGGTGCTGAACTCCGGTGAGGCCCTGGACCGCCCGGACACGCCCGACGAGGTCGTCACCGCCGTCCGCCGCCTGCCGGCGATTGAGGCGGCCTACGCGCCGTTTCCGGCCGACATCGACCCGCGACTGCGCGCCGCGTTCGAGTCGCGCGGAATTACGCAGCTCTACACGCACCAGGCCGAGGCCTTCGAGCACGTCCTCGGCGGCCGTCACGTCGTCATCACGACGCCGACCGCTTCGGGCAAGACGCTCTGCTACAACCTGCCGGTCCTCGATCGCATTCTGAAGAAGCCTTCGGCGCGCGCGCTGTATCTGTTTCCGGCCAAAGCACTCGCGCAGGATCAGATGGCGGAGCTGCACGAGCTCACCAGGTCGATCAGCGACGTCGGCGGCGACGCGATTGGCGTGCACACCTACGACGGCGACACGCCGCAGGATGCGCGCCGCACGATCCGCACGCGCGCCCACATCGTCCTCAGCAATCCCGACATGGTGCACTCCGGGATCCTGCCGCACCATCCGCGATGGGCGAAGCTGTTCGAGAACCTCGACTTCGTCGTGATCGACGAGCTGCACGCGTATCGCGGCGTGTTCGGCAGTCACCTGACGAACGTGCTGCGGCGACTGCAGCGCATCTGCCGGCACTACGGATCGCATCCGCAATTCATTTGCTCCTCAGCGACGATCGCGAATCCGGCCGAGCTCGCCGAGCGGCTGGCGGAAGAACCGTTCTCGCTGGTGCAGAAGAGCGGCGCGCCGAGCGGCGAGAAGTTTTTCGTGTTCGTGAATCCGCCCGTCGTCAATCGTGAGCTGGGCATCCGGCGTTCATACATCGCGGAATCGCGACGCGTCGCGGGCGAATTCCTGCGCCGCAACCTGCAGGTGATCGTCTTCGCGCAAAGCCGTCTCTCAACGGAAATCCTCACCACGTATCTCAAGGAGGATTTCGAGGATGTGCCCGGCATGCCCGAGCGCATTCGCGGCTATCGCGGCGGATATCTGCCGCTGCGGCGCCGCGAGATCGAGAAGGGCTTGCGCGCGGGCCAGGTGCGCGGCGTGATTTCGACCAACGCGCTCGAGCTCGGCATCGACATCGGCGCGCTGGATGTGTGCGTGATGGCGGGATATCCGGGCACGATCGCCTCCACGTGGCAGCGCGCCGGCCGCGCCGGGCGCCGCACCGGCCAGTCGGCCGCGGTCATGGTGGCGTCGAGCTCGCCGATCGATCAGTTTGTGGCGCGGCACCCGTCGTACTTCTTCGACGCGTCGCCGGAGCACGCGCTCGTCAATCCGGACAACCTGCACATCCTCGTCGATCACGTGAAGTGCGCGGCGTTCGAGCTGCCGTTCACGACTGAAGAGAGCTACGGACAGGTGAACGTCCAGGAAGTGCTGGGCGTGTTGCAGGAATCCGGCCTCGTGCATCGATCGGGCGGTGAGGATGCGGCCGGCCAGTGGCACTGGACCAGCGAGTCGTATCCCGCGAATGCGGTGAGCTTGCGATCGGTCTCGTCCGACAACTTCGTCGTGGCCGATCACACGAGCGGTGCGCGGGTGATCGCCGAAACGGATTTCACCAGCGCGCTATCGATGCTGCATCCCAAAGCCATCTACATGGTCGAAGGGAAGATCTACCAGGTCGAAGAGCTGGATTTTGTCGGCCGCAAGGCGCACGTCCGCGAAGTCGACTGCGATTACTACACGACCGCGATCACGTATACGAAGGTCACCATCCTCGATCGCTTTGCGGAAGATGCGCCGAAAGTCGCGCTGCACGGCGAAGTCCACGTCGTTTCTCGCGTGGTCGGCTTCAAGAAGATTCGCTTCCAGACCAACGAGAACGTCGGCTCCGGTGAGCTCGATCTGCCCGAGCAGCAGATGCACACCACGGCCTACTGGCTCGAGATTCCGCTGTCGATCATCAACGCGCTGCCGTATGCGACCGACGATCGGCGCGACGGCGTGATCGGGCTGGCGTTCGCGATGAAGCAGGTCGCACAGCTCCTGTTGATGTGCGACGCCCGCGACATTGGCTTGTCGGTCAACGCCGGAGAAAGCGACGGCGACGATACGCCGCGCATCTTCCTCTACGATGCGTATCCGGGCGGCATTGGCTTCAGCGCGCCGTTGTGGGGCATGCAGGCGGAACTACTGTCGAAGACCAGCGTGCTCGTCGCCAGCTGCGATTGCGACAACGGCTGCCCGATGTGCGTCGGCCCGATCGGCGAGACCGGTCCGCTCGCGAAGACCGTGGCGCTGCGTATCCTCGAACATCTCCTTACGGGCACGCAGGCGATTGTGCGCGAAGAAGAAGTGCCGTTCTAACATGGCCACGCTCGATCGACTTCGCGAGATCGTCAAGCATCACCGGCCGTCTGCCGTGCCGGTGGTTGCAGACGACGTTCGTTTGGAGGGCGATGGCTTTAGCCGTCGCCATATCGAATCGGCGGGCGTTGCCGGAGGGGCTGAAGCCCCCGCCCTCCAAACGATCACGACTGCCGCCTTGGAGCTTGGCGGAGCGCTGGTCGAGCATTCCGATGGCGCCGTGATCGTGGTCGATCGCGAGTATCGCGCCGGCGATCTCCATGGCCGCATGCCGATCGGCGAGATCGTCTCGACGATCGCCGACGGCGAAGACGCGATGCAGCTGATGGCGAAAGCCTGGCCGTCGTCAAAGGGCATCGGCGGACGGCTGCTGTTCCTCGATCTCGAAACGACGGGTCTGTTCGGCGGCGCCGGCACGCAGGCGTTCCTGGTCGGCTGCGCCTCGATCGAGGGCACGTCGATCCGCGTGCGCCAATTCCTGATGCCGGGCTTCGAGCACGAGCGGATCGTTCTCGCCGAGTTGCAGGCGTGGGCGAACTCGCACGGCGCGTTGTGCACTTACAACGGCCGCACTTTCGATGTGCCGCTGATCGAGACGCGCTTCATGTTCCACCGCGTGCCGTGCCCGCTCGACGGCGTCCCGCATCTCGACATGCTCCACCCGGCGCGGCGGATGTGGCGGCAGCGGCCGCTCGCGGCCGGCACCCCCGATCCCGATGATTCGAGCTGCTCGCTCGCGGTGCTCGAGAAACAGCTTGCCGGCCTGCATCGGGTGGGCGATGTCCCCGGTTACGAGATTCCGTCGCGCTTCTTCAAGTTCGTCCGCACCGGGGATGCGCGGCCGCTCGAGGCGGTGATGGAGCACAACCGGCTCGATCTGCTCTCGCTGGCGGCCGTCCTGGCGCGCGCGATCGTGCTGATCACGCGCGGACCGTCCGCGGCGATGACGGCGCAGGAAGCGTACGGACTGGCGCGCGTCTACGAGCGCGGCGGCGCGTACGAGAACGCCGAAGCCTCGCTGCTTCGGACGATCGAATTCGCGAAGCGCGTCGGCGCCGAGCCCGAAGTGCACGGCGAAGCGTTGCGGCGCCTGGCGTGGATTCGGCGTCGCGATCGCCGCCCGCATGAAGCCGCGCAAGCGTGGAATGAGCTCGCGATTTTGCCGCGATGCGCGGCGGCGCTGCGGCGCGAAGCCAGGGAGGCGCTGGCGATCCATCACGAGCACCGGCTGAAGGATCTGATCACGGCGCGCGAGCACGCGCTTGACCTGCTGGCCGACGGCGTCAGCAATCGCGGCCGCGTCCAGCATCGTCTCGATCGCCTCGAGCGTAAGCTGGCGAGGTATTCCGAAGCCCGCCTGCCGTTGAATTAAGATCCGCGCGTGAACGACGAGCCCGGTTTGGTCGCTCGCGCCGCGCTGCGCCTGACCGTGTGGACCGAGCGCTGGATTCCCGACGCCTTCATCTTCGCGCTGCTCGCGACCGTCCTCATCTTCATTGCCGCGCTCGTCTGGACGCCGTCCACACCCGGCCAGGTGATCGATGCGTGGGGCGGCGGCTTCTGGGACCTGATCCCGTTCACGCTGCAGATGTCGCTGATCATCATCACCGGCCACGTGCTGGCGACATCGGGTCCGATGCGCGCCGCGATTCGCGCGATCGCGGGCTGGGCGAAAACGCCGCGCGGCGCGGTGGCGCTCGTCACCTTCTTCGCGCTCGTGACGTCGTGGTTCAACTGGGGCTTCAGCCTGATCTTCTCCGCGGTCCTCGCCCGCGAAGTCGCGCGCCGGGTCGCCGGCGTCGATTACCGGGCGCTCGCCGCTGCCAGCCTGCTCGGCATCGGCAGCATCTGGGCGCAGGGCCTCAGCGGATCGGCGGCGCTGCAAATGGCGACGCCCGGGGCGCTGCAGCCGCAGATCCGCGAGATCGTCGCAGCCGGCGGTGTGGTTCCCGGCGGCATGATCCCGTTCCGCGACACCATCTTCCTCTGGCAAAGCCTCGCGTCGGTCGCGATCGAGATCATCGTCGTGGTGGTCGTGATGTGGCTCGCGACCCCGCCTGCCGCCAAGGCGAAGACGGCGCCGATGCTGGGTGTGAATCTCGCGGATGAGGGAGGTAGTACCCCAAGCCCCAAGTCCCAAGCCCCAGGTCCCATACCTCCTGGTGCCTGGCTGGAGCATTCGCCGCTGCTCAACATCCTGATCGTCGCGATGGGCGCGGTCTTCCTGTTTCGTTACTTCGATCGTGCGGCCGAGCCGCTCAACGCGCTCAGCGTCAACATCATCAACTTCTCGTTCCTGATGATCGGCATCCTGTTGCATCGCACCCCCGCGCGGTTGATGCACGCGGTCGCCGCGGCCACGCCCGCGGCGTGGGGCGTGATCCTGCAGTTTCCCTTCTACGCCGGCATTGCCGCGATCATCACGACGACGCATCTCAATGAGCGGCTGGCGAATGCCTTCGTCAGCATTTCGTCGCCGTACAGTTTTCCGGCGGTCGTCGCGATCTATTCAGCGGTGCTGGGCGTGTTCGTGCCGTCGGGCGGATCGAAGTGGGTGATCGAGGCGCCGTACGTGATGGCGGCGGCGCACGAGCTCAAGGTGCATCTTGGCTGGGTGGTGGCGTCGTACGATCTCGGCGAGGCGATCGCGAACCTGCTGCAGCCGTTCTGGATGCTGCCGACGCTCGGGATGCTGGGGCTGCGCGCGCGCGACGTGATGGGCTACACCTTCATCGTCGCGCTGGCGCTGTTTCCGCTGGTGATCCTGCTGGTCACGTTGCTCGGCGCAACGCTGCCGTACCCGCTGTAGCGGCCGGCTTCACTCGGCCGGCCGTCAAGCAGATTTCTTCTTCGCGGGCGCCTTCTTGGCCTTGGCGTCCTTCTCGGCCTTGGCGGCGACCTTGCGCTTCTCCACGGTCTGCGCGCCGAACTTCTTGGTGAAGCGATCGACGCGGCCTTCGGTGTCGATCAGCTTCTGGCGGCCCGTGAAAAACGGATGGCAGTTGGAGCAGATGTCGAGGTGCAGCTCCTTGCTGGTGCTGCGGGTCTGCCACGACGCGCCACACGCGCAGTGGACAGTGATCTCTTTGTATTCCGGATGAATGTTCGGCTTCACGATCGGGTCCTTTCGCCGGATCCGAGGCTCTAGGCCTGCTTACCGGCAGTCTTACGAAACCTCGATCATATCACGCGTGCCGATGCGACCTCGTGTTGACCGCCTCAGTCGTATCTTCAGTCTTCTCAACAGTTTCGAGCGTGGCCCGGCGATACAGCCGCCACGCCTGGCAGAGCCCCGAGACGGCGAACCAGACGGCCAGGACGCCGAGCGGGAACGCGATCGACTTCGGCCATTTCAACCAGAGCAACCCGAGGGCCAGGAAGATGAGCGAGCTCCAGAACAGGCTATAGGCCTCGGCGGCGCCCACTTCGCGGCGTTTGGTGATGGCCGCGCCCAGCGTGCGGCCGATGCGGATCGCGCCTGCGGCCGCCGCTCGCCTCGTGGTGCGCCCGCGGCTGCGCCATTCGGCGATGCGCGTGCGTGGCGTGCGGCGCCGTTCGACCGGCTGCCCGCTGCTGTCGAGCGGCAGCCCTTCGACGCCCCGCCATGAAAACATCCGCCGCGATCGCGCCACGACCTCGGTGGAGTTCTGGAGATCGCGCTCGTACATCTCCATCATCTGGCGGCCGAACGGTTCGTCTTCGATCGCGACGTCGAGCTCCCAGTTGCCGAACCAGCTGGTGATGTTGGCGTTGGTCGATCCGACGCGCGCCCACTTGCCGTCGGCGACGGCGGTCTTGGCGTGGAGCATCACGCCGTTCCATTCGAAGATGCGCACGCCGCCATCGAGCAGGGCGCGGAAGCCGGCGCGGCTCATGCCGCCGACGCCGAACACGTCGACCGTGCCGGGCACCAGCAGCCGGACATCGACGCCGTCTTTCGCGGCGGCGATCAGCGCGTTGACATAGGCCGACACGCCGACGAAATAGGCGTCCGTGACCCACAGGGTTTCGCGCGCCACCGATGCCACCAGCTGATCGAGCTTGAACACACCCATCGTCGACGGCATCGTCGCGATGACGCGCATTGCCACATCGCCGGCCGGCGGGATCAGGTTGGCGGCGGGCAGCTCCTCGAGCGGCACCGGGGCGCCGCTGGTCGCCCACGATTCGGCGAACGCGGCTTCGACATCCGCGACCGCGGGTCCCTGGATCATCACGCCGGTGTCGCGCTGCGCCTCGTGGCCGTCGTCGGTCCAGTCGTCACCGACGCACAGGCCGCTGACGAACGCGACGCGGCCGTCGATGATCAGCGACTTGCGGTGATCGCGCGAGACCCAGCCGAGCGGCGAATCGATGGTCGGATAACCGAAGCTTCTCGCCTCGACGCCGGCGTTCCGCAGCATCCGCCAGAACTTCGGCGACGTCTTCATGATGTTGCCGAGCCAGTCGATGAGCAGCCGCACCTTGACGCCGGCCCGGGCGCGCTCGCACAACGCCTCGGCGAAGACCTTGCCGATTTTGTCTTCGTGGAGGATGTAGGTCTCGAAGTGGATCCAATGCTGAGCTGACTTGATGGCGTCGAGCCAGCTAGGGTAATTCTCGCAGCCGTCCTTGAGCAGACGTACGGCATTTCCGCCCACAAGTGGCGCGCCGGCGGTCCGGGAAAAGGCCTGATCCGCAAGCAACTGGAACTGCCGCGTCATGCAGCACTTAGAACTTGCAAACAGGGTACCCGCCGGTTGACTGCTGAGGTCGTTACTTCACGACTTCGATTCGGACCGTCGTAGCGGTGCCTCGGGCCAGGCGGCCGTCGCAGGTCACCAAGGTCGCGTCGAGTGCCTCCGCGAGCGCTACATACACCGCGTCGTAGGCGCTGACGCTCTGACGCAGCGCCCAGACGCGTTCGAGCAGCCCTTCGTGCGAGTGCCGGTGGAGGTCGAGCGCGAGCAGATTTTCGATCGCCGCCGCGGCTTCGTCCTCTTCGACGATACGCTCGCGCGCGAAGCGCCGCAGCGTGCTGACGGCTTCGACATCGAGCAGATGAGGGACATGCAGTCCCATGCCGGCGTCGCCGATCAAAATCGCGATCCTGCGGCCGGCGACCGTGTCGAGCAAGAGCTCGACGACGGCGGAGGCGTCGAGCACGATCATCGGGCGTCGCGTTCCTCGCGAATCACGTCCGCGGCCTTGCGGCGCAGCTTGCGTGGCGCCGGCCCGCGCAGCCGCTCGAGGACTTCCGCGCGCGTCGGGCGGTCCAGCGCCTTGCCGACTTCGCGCAGGATGTAATCCGACATCGACATCCCCTCAATGGCCGCCCGCGCCTTCAGGCGCCGGTGGAAGTCGATCGGCACGTTGCGGATCTGGACCATCGTGATGGGCATGATAAAAGGATATTTTCATCTCTTTATCATGTCAAGCCGCCGCTGTGACGCGCTGGGTTCAGAACAGCGGCTGTTGTTGCGTGAAGCAGTGAATCGCGCCGAGGCCCCAGATCAATTTGCGGCAGTCGACACCGGTCACCCTTCGTTTTGGCAGGTGCTCCTGCAGGACCGCGATCGCCTTCCGATCGCGGTCGCGCTGGCCGAACGTCGGCACCAGCAGTGAGCGGTTCGCGAAATAGAAATTGACGTAGGTCGCGGGCACCCGCTGGCCGTGGTAGGCGATCGGCCGCGGCATCGGCAGCTCGACGATCTCGAACGGATTGCCGTCCTGATCGCGCACCTTGTCGAGCGCGCGGCGGGTCTTCTGAAGAATTGCGTAATTCGGGTCGCGCCCGTTGGTCTCGATACCGATCGCGATGGTGCGCTCGTCGATGAAACGCGCCAGGTCATCGATATGGCCGTCGGTGTCGTCGCCCTCGATGCCTTCGCCCAGCCAGATGACGTGCTGCTGTCCGTAGTAGTCGCGCAGATACTTCTCGATGCGGGCCTTCGACAACCCTCGGTTGCGATTCCTGTTCAACAGGCACGACGTCGTCGTCATCACGGTGCCGGCGCCGTTGAAATCCACGGCGCCGCCTTCCATGACGATGCCTGGATAGAAGACCGGCAGCTTTAATTCCTCCGCGATCCGGGTCGGAACGTTGTCGTCCGCATCCCATGGGGGATACTTGTCGCCCCACGCATTGAAGCCCCAGTCGACGATCGCCGCCTGCGCCTTGCCGCGACGCTTTCTCAACACGAACGCCGGGCCATGATCGCGCGCCCAGGCTTCGTTGGTCGGAATGAAATGGAAGAAAACGCGGCGCATGTTGACGCGGCGAGCCTTCAGGAAATCCCTGACGATGCGCCGGTAGTTCTCGTTGGGAACGTTGAGGTGCACTTCCTCGAGCGCCACCAGCGTCTTGATCAGGCCGGCGATGTCTTCGATCGCTTCGTTGTATTTGCCCGGAAACGAAATGCCCTCCGGACGAGGCCACGACATCCAGGTCCCTCGACGCGGATACCACTCGGGTGGAAAAGAAAAACCCCGGCTGAGCGGTGTACCCTTGAGAATCTGCGCCTTCTGCGGCCCTGGTATTCTCGTTGCCTTCTGCGGCCCTGGTATTCTCGTTGCCTTCTGCGGCATCAGTCGTGGAAGCGCTTCGTCAGCGGCCCGTACGCGTCGATGCGCCGATCGCGCAGGAACGGCCAGTGGGTGCGGCTGAATTCGACCTTTGCCAGGTCGCAGTCGACGACCAGGACCGCTTCCTTGTTGACGGGCGCGCGCTGCACGACCTGGCCGTCGGGTGAGGCGACCAACGACTGCCCCCAGAACACGATGCCGTCCTTGTCGACCGGCTGGCCCTTCGTATCCTTGATGATCTCGCGGCCGATGCGATTCGGCGCGCACACGAAACAACCGTTGGAGATGGCGTGGCTGCGCATCATGACTTCCCACGAATCGTGCTGCGCCGCGCCGTACTGCTTGCGCTCCGACGGATGCCAGCCAATCGCGGTGGGATAGAACAGAATCTCGGCCCCCTGCATCGCCGTCAGCCGCGCGCCTTCGGGGAACCACTGATCCCAGCAGACCAGCGTTCCGATCGTCGTCACCTTCGTCTTCCACGCAATGAAGCCGGTGTCGCCCGGCGTGAAGTAGAACTTCTCGTAGAAGAGCGGATCGTCGGGGATGTGCATCTTGCGATAGACGCCCATCAGCGATCCATCCGCGTCGATGATCGCCGCGGTGTTGTGGTAGACGCCCGCGGCGCGCTTCTCGAACAGCGACGCGATGATCACCGCCTTGTATTTCTTCGCGAGCTTCGCAAACGCGTCGGTCGAAGGACCGGGGATCGTTTCCGCGAGCGCGAAGAAGCGATGGTCCTCGACCTGGCAGAAATACTGGGAGCGAAACAGCTCCTGCGTGCAGAAGATCCTGGCGCCCTTCTTGAGCGCCTGCTCGGCGAGCGCGAGTTGATTGGCGAGGTTCCGCTTCGGATCCTCGCCGCACGCCATTTGTGACAGACCGACTTTGACGACCGTGGAAGGCGTTTTCAAGACCTCAAGACCTCAGGACCTCAAGACGTTACTTGCCTTGCTGCATCGCCGAAAGAAATTCGTTGTTCGTCTTCGTCTTGCTCATCTTCGACAGCAAGAGCTCCATCGCTTCCACCGCCGACAGCGGCGTCAGCACGCGGCGCAGCACGTAGACGCGGTTGAGGTCCTCCTTCTCGAGCAGCAGCTCTTCCTTGCGGGTGCCGCTCTTCTGGATGTCGATGGTCGGGAAGACGCGGCGATCGGCGAGCTTGCGATCGAGGTGGACTTCGCTGTTGCCGGTGCCCTTGAACTCTTCGAAGATCACTTCGTCCATGCGCGAGCCGGTATCGATCAGCGCCGTGGCGACAATGGTCAGCGAGCCGCCCTGCTCGATGTTGCGGGCCGCTCCGAAGAAGCGCTTCGGGCGCTGCAGGGCGTTACTGTCCACACCGCCCGACAGCACCTTGCCCGACGTCGGCACGATCGTGTTGTAGGCGCGCGCGAGGCGCGTGATCGAGTCGAGCAGGATGACGACGTCCTTCTTGTGCTCGACCAGGCGCTTGGCCTTCTCGATCACCATCTCGGCGACCTGGACGTGGCGCTGCGCCGGCTCGTCGAACGTCGACGACACGACCTCGCCCTTGACCGAGCGCTGCATGTCGGTGACTTCTTCCGGGCGCTCGTCGATCAGCAGCACGATCAGATACACCTCGGGGTGATTGGTCGTGATGGCGTTGGCGATCGACTGCAGCAGCATGGTCTTGCCGGTGCGCGGCGGCGCGACGATCAGGCCGCGCTGGCCCTTGCCGAGCGGCGTCATCAGGTCCATGACGCGCGTCGACAGGTTTTCCGGGTCGGCTTCGAGGCGGATGTGCTCCTGCGGATAGAGCGGCGTCAGGTTCTCGAAGAACACGCGCTCCTTGCCGCGGGCCGGCGGCTCGAAGTTGATCGCCTCGACCTTGATCAGCGCGAAGTAGCGTTCGCCTTCCTTCGGCGATCGAATCTGGCCGGAGATGGTGTCGCCGGTGTGCAGGTCGAACTTGCGAATTTGCGAAGGGGAGACGTAGATGTCGTCGGGGCCGGCGAGGTAGTTGTAGTCGGGCGCTCGTAAGAACCCGAATCCGTCCGGCAGCACTTCGAGCACGCCTTCGGAGAAGATCAACCCCGCCTTCTCGGCGCGGGCGCGGAGGATCTCGAAGATCAGCTCCTGCTTGCGCATGCCGGTCGCGCCCGGTATCTCGAGGTCGCGCGCGATCTTGGTCAGCGCGGTCGTCGCCATTTCTTTCAGCGTCGAGAGGTCCAGGGTCTGGGTTTCGGGTGCCTGGGGTGCCTGAGGTGCCTGGGGTGCTTCAGGTGCCTGGGGTGCCGCTACGGCGCCGTTGGTTTTGTCAGACTTGCGATCTTCTTCCACAGTTCATCCAATCCTTCGCCGGTTTCCGCCGAGACTGGCGTAACCGGGCCTGAGTAAAGCCGTTCGAGTTCCCCGAGATGACGCTGCCTTTCTGACCGCGTCAGTTTGTCCACCTTCGTCGCCACGACGTGACGTACTACGCCGTGGCTGTCCAGCCAGTTCCACGTGCGGCGATCGCTGTCGAGGCCGGGATGCCGGCTGTCGACCAGGACGAACACGCCGCGAAATCGCGGATCGTTCACGCGCGCGCCGAAATAATCCGCCGCCAGCGCGTCAAACTCCTCGCGCGCTTTGTCACCCCCGCGTGCATATCCAAAACCGGGGAGGTCCACCAGGTAAAACGGCGGACGCGGCTCGACGACGACCCGATAAAAATTGGCCAGGCGTGTCTTGCCGGGCGCGGCGCTCGTGCGGGCAACTGTCTTCCGGACGAGCGCGTTAATCAGGGACGACTTGCCGACGTTGGATCGGCCCACCATCGCGAGCTCTGGCAGACCGTCCTTGGGAAGCCCTTCGGCTCCAGCGGCGCTAGTGACAAACTCTGCGACTACCTTCAAAACACTCCAGGCGGGACTAAAGTCCCGCCTCTACGTTAGTGCGTCCGGGGATCATCCGACATTTCGTCGAAGTCCGAGTCCGGCGACGGCGGAATCGGCGTCAACGGCCCCTCGAGCGCGATCTTCAGCACTTCATCCATGTGGCTGACCATGTGGATGTTGAGCACGTCGAGCACGTTCTTCGGGATGTCCGCGAGATCCTTCTCGTTGTCCTTCGGGACGATGATCGTCTTCACGCCGGCGCGGTGCGCGGCGAGCAGCTTCTCCTTGACGCCGCCGATCGGCAACACCTTGCCGCGCAGCGTGATTTCACCGGTCATCGCCACATCACGGCGCGCGGGGACGCGCGCCAGGGCGGAGATGAGCGCGGTGGCGAGCGTGATACCGGCTGACGGACCGTCCTTCGGAATCGCGCCTTCGGGGATGTGCACGTGCACGTCGACCTTGCGGTTGAAGTCTTTCTGGATGCCGAACTCTTCGGCGCGCGTGCGGACGAAGCTCATCGCCGCCTGCGCCGATTCCTGCATCACGTCGCCGAGCTTGCCGGTCAGCATCAGGCGGCCGCGGCCGGGCATCAGCGTGCACTCGGTGACGAGAATCTCGCCGCCGACTTCGGTCCACGCCAGGCCGGTGGCGACGCCGATTTCGTTCTGCTCTTCGGCGACGCTCGGGCGGTAGCGCGGCACGCCGAGGAACTCGGTGACCTTCTCGGCGCTGATCGTCTCGAACGTCTCGGTGCCCTCGACGACGACCTTGCGCGCGACCTTGCGGCAGATCGAGTTGATCTCGCGCTCGAGGTTGCGCACGCCGGCTTCGCGCGTGTAGCGCTGGATCACGCTCTGAATCGCATCGTCCTGGAAGACGATGTTCTTGCCGGTGAGACCCGACCCCTCGATCGCCTTGGCGACGAGGAAGCGCTTGGCGATCTCGATCTTTTCCTGCTCGGTGTAGCCGGCGAGCTGCAGCACTTCCATGCGATCGCGCAGCGCCTGCGGGATGGTGTGCAGCACGTTGGCGGTGCAGATGAACATCACGTTCGACAGGTCGTATTCGACGTCGAGGTAGTGATCGAGGAAGGTGTTGTTCTGCTCGGGGTCGAGCACCTCGAGCAGCGCCGCCGACGGGTCGCCGCGGAAGTCCATCGACATCTTGTCGATTTCATCCAGCAGAAACACCGGGTTGAGCGACGTGGCCTTCTTCATCATCTGGATGATCTGGCCGGGGAACGCGCCGATGTAGGTGCGGCGGTGGCCGCGGATTTCGGCTTCGTCGCGCACGCCGCCGAGCGACAGGCGCACGAACTTGCGGTTCATGGCGCGCGCGATCGACTTGGCCAGCGAGGTCTTGCCGACGCCCGGGGGACCAACGAAGGTGAGGATGGTCGCCTTCGGCTTCTTGACGAGGGCGCGCACCGCGAGGAACTCGAGGATGCGGTCCTTGATCTTGTCGAGGCCGTAGTGATCCTCGTTGAGCACCACTTCGGCGTTCTTGAGGTCGCGGTTCTCCTTGGTCTTCTTGTGCCACGGCACCGCGATCAGCCAGTCGAGGTAATTGCGCGACACGGTCGCTTCCGCCGACATCGGCGGCATCGCCTCGAGGCGCTTCAATTCCTGGATCGCCTTTTCCTCGACGTCCTTCGGCATCCGCGCCTGTTCGATCTTCTTCTTCAGGTCCTCGGCTTCGTTGCCCTTGTCGTCCTTGCGGCCCAGTTCCTTCTGGATCGCCTTCATCTTCTCGTTGAGGTAGTACTCCTTCTGCGCCTTCTCCATCTGCTTCTTGACGCGAGACTGGATGCGGCGGTCGACCTGGAGCTTGTCGACTTCAGCTTCGAGGATGCCGGCGATGCGGTTGAGGCGTTCGAGCGGCGAAACGATTTCGAGCAGGTTCTGCTTCTCGTCGATGCCGACCAGCAGGTGCGCCGAAATGGTGTCGGCCAGCTTGCCCGGGTCGTCGACGCGGACCGCGGCGATCATCGCGTCGTAGTGCAGGTTGTTCGACAGCTTGACGTACTGCTCGAACAGCGTCACGACGCGGCTCATCGTCTGCTCGACGTCGCCGGCGGCGTCCTTCTGCCGCTGCAACACCTTGACGACGACGCGATAGAAGCCCTTGTCTTCCTTCCACTCGATGACGCGGGCGCGATCGACGCCCTCGACGAGGACCTTGATGTTGCTGTCCGGCAGCTTCAGGCTCTGCACGACGTTGGCCACGCAGCCCATCGTGAAGATGTCTTCGGCCTTCGGGTCGTCGGTCGACGCGTCGTGCTGCGCCGCGAGGAACACGCGCTTGTCTTTGCCGAGCGCGTGTTCCAGTGCCCGGATCGACGAGGGCCGCCCGATCACGAACGGCATCATCATGTGCGGGAAGACAACGACGTCCCGTAACGGAACGATGGGGAGGGTCTCGTAAACTTCGACCATATTTATATAAGGTGCCTAGGGTGCCTAGGTGCCTGGAGTGCCTGAGTGCCGACTACTAACCGGCTTTCTCAATCACTTCAAGCCCGGCCGACTTGCTGACCACCATTTCTCTCGTGATGACGCACTCGCGCGCCTTCTTCTGTCCGGGGATCTGGTACATCAAGTCAAGCATCAGGTCTTCGATGATCATCCTGAGGCCGCGCGCGCCGATCTTGCGGGCGAGCGCCATCTCCGCGATCGCGTCGAGTGAGTCATCCGTAAAGCGCAGCTTCACGTTCTCGTACTCGAAGAGCTTCTGATACTGGCGGGTAATGGCGTTGCGCGGCTGCGTCAGAATCTGCACCAGCGCGGGCCGATCGAGCTCGTGGAGCGTGCCCATGACGGGCAGGCGGCCGACGAACTCCGGGATCAGGCCAAACTTGATCAGGTCCTGCGGCTCGGTCTGCTCGAGCATCACGCCGACGTCGCGTCCCTTTTGAGACTTGATGTCGGCCTTGAAGCCCAGCGTCTTCTTGCCGACGCGGCGCTCGACGACCTTATCGAGTCCGACGAACGCGCCGCCGCAAATGAACAGGATATTGGTCGTGTCGATCTGGAAAAATTCCTGGTGCGGATGCTTGCGCCCGCCCTGCGGCGGAACGTTGGCCACCGTGCCTTCGAGAATCTTGAGCAGCGCCTGCTGGACGCCCTCACCCGACACGTCGCGCGTGATCGACGGGTTCTCGTCCTTGCGGCCGATCTTGTCGATCTCGTCGATATAGACGATGCCCTGCTGGCACTTCTCGATATCTCCGCCCGACGCCTGCAGCAGTTTGAGGATGATGTTCTCGACGTCCTCGCCCACATAGCCGGCTTCGGTCAGCGTCGTCGCGTCGACGATCGTGAAGGGCACCGACAGCAGCTTGGCGAGCGTCTGTGCTAACAGGGTTTTGCCGGTGCCGGTCGGGCCAATCAGCAGAATATTGGATTTGGTCAGCTCGACATCGTGGCGGCTGCGCGGCTGCTTCTGGATTTCCAGACGCTTGTAATGGTTGTAGACGGCGACCGCGAGCTTCTTCTTGGTCAGCTCCTGGCCGATCACGTACTCGTCGAGGAACTTCTTGATTTCGGGAGGCGACGGCAGCGACGTGCGCGTGCCGCGCGAGTCAAAGCGGTTGTCGTCGGCGATGATGTCGTTGCAGACCTCGACACACTCGTCGCAGATGAAGACCGTCGGGCCCGCGATTAACTTGCGGACGTCGTTCTGATCTTTATTGCAGAACGAGCAGCGAAGAATCTCACCGCCGTCCCCGCTTTTCTTGACCATTTGTCCCGTATACCTAGGTTACACCCGTTTCCGAATGACGTCGTCAAGAATTCCGTACTGCACGGCCTGCTCGGGCGACATGATGTAATCGCGTTCCGTATCCTGCTGGATCCGCTTCAAGTCCTGGCCCGTATGCTTCACGAAAATCTCGTTGATCCGCTCGCGCATGCGCAGGATTTCTTTCGCCGCCAGATCGATATCGGTCGCTTGACCACCAAGACCCGACATCCACGGCTGATGGATGAGGATGCGCGAATTGGGGAGCGAAAACCGCTTACCCTTTGCGCCGGCGGCTAACAAAACTGCGGCGATCGAGGCGGCCTGGCCGATGCAGATCGTCTGCACGTCGGGACGAATGAATTGCATCGTGTCGTAGATCGCAAACCCAGCCGTAATCGATCCGCCGGGGCTGTTGAGATAGAGCTGGATGTCCTTGTCAGGATCCTCGGCTTCCAAAAACAACATTTGCGCAATCGCAAGATTTGCAACTCCGTCATCGATCGGAGTGCCAATGAAGATGATGTTGTCTTTGAGAAGGCGCGAAAAAATGTCGTACGCACGCTCGCCGCGGTTGGTCTGTTCGACCACCATCGGGACCAGCTGGTTCTGGGGGTAGACGCTCATAAGTGACTGTCGTTGGTGTTGGGGAGGCCCGCTGAACTGTGAGGAACGAACACGCTCAGTGTACCACGCCAGCACCGCTCCTCTCTTTATCGGCTGACGCGCCGGAAAGTGCAATAGCCGAATGGGTGGGTCTGCACGGCGGCTAAGTTGTTGGCCCCGTGGTAGATTGCGGCGGCGTGGGCCGACTCAAGCTGGTCGTGATCAACCTGGTCGTGCTGGCGGGCCTCCTGAGCCTCGCCGAGGGCGCCGCCAGTTTTGCCTCGTTCTACCGTCACTACGCACGCGGCAGCGATCTCGCCGAGCGCCGCCATACCGAATACGACCCGCTGCTTGGTTATGTGAACCTGCCGCACGCCAACGTGCCGAACATGTACGGCGCGGGGCGATCGCTCACGACCAACGGCCAGCGGTTCAGGAACGACCACGACTTTACGCCCGGCGTGCCGGCCGGCCGCGTGCGCGTCATCTGCTCCGGCGATTCGTTCACGATCGGCTACGGTGTCGGCGATGCCGACCCATGGTGCCGTCAACTGGAGGCGCTCGATCCGCGCCTCGAGACGGTCAACATGGGCCAGGGCGGCTACGGCATCGATCAGGCGTACCTCTGGTATCAACGCGACGCGGCGGCGCTCAAACACAACGCGCAACTGTTCGCGTTCATCACTCCCGACATCCAGCGCGCGATCGAACCCGGCGAGGGCTACAAGCCGTTTCTCACCGTCGAGAACGGCGCGATCGTCGCGAAGAACGTGCCGGTACCCGTGTCGCGTCGCCTGCAGCGTGAGCTGCCGCGCCTTCACACCGTTGGCGCGCTGCACGAGATCGCGCTGAGGCTCGGCTTCGCCGAGCCGGGTGCGCAGCTGCAGCCGTGGCTTGAAGGGCAGGACGCTGCGCGCCGGCTGGTGACGGCGATTCTCACCGACCTCAAGAAGATCAACGACGAGCGATCGAGCAAGTTGATCCTCGTGCACCTGCCGATCGAAGGCGAGCTGCGCGCGCGCCAGACCGATCCGTGGGTGGAGTTCATCGACGGCGAGGCGCGCCGTCTTGGCGTGCCGATGGTGACGCTGATCGATGCCTTCGATGCCCTGCCGCCGCGTGACGCGGCGGCGATGTTCATCAAGGAAGGTGAGATCGATTACCCCGGCAGCGCGGGGCACTACACCGCCGCGGGGAATCGTTTTGTCGCTGGACTGATCTACGAGCGGATCAAAGCGCTGCTGCCGCTCAACCCTTCTTGATGTTCGCCTTCGACATCACGTGCGTCACCGCCTTCTCGCGGCGCAATCCCGCCGCGAGCCGGCCGAGCTCGCCGTCTTTCTGCAGCCGCGCCCGGATACTCGCGACGCTGTGGCCGGTCTGTTCGGCGTAGCGCTGCAGCTCGGCGTCGAGATCCTCGTCGGTGACTTCGATCTGATCGCGCTTCGCGATTTCGTCGAGCACGATCGCCGAGGCGACGGCTTCCGTCGCGCCGGCGCGCTGGCCTTCGCGGAACGCGTTCCAGTCGATGTTGGCCTGGCGCGGATCGATGCGCTGTTCCATCAGGCGCCGCGCGAAGTCTTCCAGCCGCCGATCGATCTCCCGCTCGACCAGTGACGGCGGCACGGCGAACGGCACGCGCGTCGCGAGTTGTTTCATCACGTCCTGCCGCAGCTGGCGCTCCGCCGCATGCAGGGCCTCGTGCTCGAGATCGTCGCGCACGCGCTTCCGTAATTCTTCGAGCGACGAGAAATCGCCGAGGTCCTTCGCGAGCTCATCGTCGAGCGCGGGGACGACGCGCTTCTTGATCTCCTTGAGGTTGACCGTGTAGTCGACCGTGCCGCCGGCGAGCTCGGGGATCGCGTAGTCCGCTGGATACGTGATCGTGAAGCTCTTGCTCGCGCCGGGCGTCATGCCGATCACTTCGGCGTCGAAGCCGGGCGGATTCGACGGCGCGCCGAGCTCGATGTTGACCTGCTCGTGCCTGTCGAGCTCGCCCTGCTTGCCGTCCTTGTCGGTGCCGCGGCGCTCGAGGCCGACGACGACGGTATGGCCGGCTTCGACGGCGCCGCTTTCAACGGCTTCGTAGCGCGCGTTGCGATCACGGAGACGCTCGAGTGACTGGTTGACGGCCTCATCCTCGATCGCGCGCGACGGCTCGGTCGCTTCGATCGTCGAGAGGTCGCCCGGATCGAAGCTGGGGACGACGTCGAACGACGCCTTGAAGGTGAGCGGCTTGCCTTCTTCGAGGACGAGATCCTTGATGTCGGGCGTCGCGATCGGCTCGACGCCTTTTTCGACGAGCGCGTCGCCGACCGCCTTCGAGACGAGGTGCTCGGCAACGTCCTGCATGATCTGCGGCTTGAAGCGCTGGCGGATCACGGTCACCGGCACCTTGCCGGGACGGAAGCCGGGGATGCGCGCCTGCTTGCCCAGCTTCGCGGCGGCATGGCCGATGGCTTCATCTACCACATCGCTCGGGACCTCGATCGAAAGGTCGCGGCGGGTTTCGTTGACGTCGACGAGTTCTGCTTTCATGAGTCGTGGAATCGTGTGTTCATGATCCTCGCCGCAGGCGAGGCATGCGAAAGAGGGGACTTGAACCCCTACGGCCTTTCGGCCACCGGCTCCTAAGACCGGCGCGTCTGCCAGTTCCGCCACTTTCGCGCGCGGACTAACCTGTCAAGGTTAGCACGGCCGGTCACTTGCCGCCGAAGACGCGGCGCAGCGACTTCTCGAGGCCGGCCCAGCGGATCACGAAATTCTGGAACATCGGATCCGGCAGGCGTTCGGCCCATTTCCTCGGCCGGTTGATCATCCGCCGCAGCAACGTTGGCGAGGCCTGGTCGGCGGCGACGAGCGTGTTGGCCCCGGCGAGCTCGGTCCACAACGCGGGCAGATCGAGCCGCAGCGGCCGGTTCGCGCCGCCGGGCTTTCGGCCGATGAAATACAAATCCTTCGACACGTCGTTCCGGTAAAAGGCGTGGCTCTCGAACATCGAGGCGAGCGGCAGTTGCCGCTCGAAGTCTTCGCGATTCAGGTTGCGGTAGTAGTCCCAGCCGATCGACAGGCTGCCGGGTGAATCGAACGGCCGCGTGCGTGTCGTGCCATGTTCGAGCCGGCCGCGCGATGCGCATGTCATGATCACGATGCCGCCCGGCTTCGTCATGCGATGCATGTTCACGAACGTCTCGCGCCACATCGGGTTGTGCTCGAAGCACTCGCACGAAATCGCGAGGTCGACGCTGTCGGGGGGCAGCGCGACTTCGTGCCCCGACGCGATCAGGTCGACGTCCGGGCCCGGCGCGAGATCGACGCCGGTGTAATGGCTGCCGGTGAAGAACGGCCGAATCGAGCCGTTGACGTTGGCGGATCCGATCTCGACGATCGACAGTCCGATCCAACTGCCGGCAAGGTGGCGCGCGGCCATCGAGACGAACTGCAGCTGCTGGAAATGCGCCATGGCTAGAGGATTCCGGCGGCCTCCGGCGGCTCGACGTTCGAGACGACCAGCTCCTCGACGGCGCCGCGGCGAGTGGCGTTCGAGTTGATCGAGCGGCGTGCCGGGACGCGCACCGCGCCGAGTCCGGCGTCCCGCGCGTCGCGATTGTTTTCGTACAAGCCGGCGACCGACGCCGCCGTCGAATTGCTCAACAACACGTTCACGCCGCGCCGCGCCAGCTCGATCACGACGCGCTGCAGCGTTTCCTGATCGCGATCCGAAAAGCCGCGGCCGGTGTAGGCGCGAAAATTCGCCGTCGCGCTGACCGGCGCGTACGGCGGATCGAAATAGACGAAGTCGCCTTCGCGCGCCTCGTCGAGGACGCGATCGAAGGCCCAGTGCCGCAGCGTCACGCCCGGCGACGCCAGCGCCTGTGAGGCCGCGGTCAGCAGCGCGCGATCGAGGATCTTCGGCTTGTCATACCGTCCGGGCGGCACGTTGAATTCACCGGAGGCGTTGACGCGGAACAGCCCGTTGTAACCGGTGCGATTGAGATAGATCAGCATCGCGGCGAGCTCCGCCGGATACTCGTCGAGGTTCGCGCCGCGATCGCGCCAGGCCGCGCGCATCGGGTTGAAGCGCCGATCGCGGACCTCCAGGTAGCACTCGCGGCCGCGGCGGGCATGCTCTTCGGCGAGCGGCTCGAGCGCGGCGAGCACTTCAGCAAGCGAGTGGCCGACGCGGCGATAGCAGCCGATCAGATCGGCGTTGTCGTCGCCGAGCACCGCGCCGTGGCCGTTGATCCGATCGCGATTGAGCAGATCGAAAAAAACCGCGCCGCTGCCGACGAAGGGCTCGAAGTAGCGGCCGATGGAGGCGGGATAGTAGCGGCGCAGCTCAGGCAGCAGCTGTCGCTTGCCCCCGACCCACTTGAGAAACGGCCGCAACTTCACGGCCACAGATTACACACAGATCCACAGATTAAACACAGATGAACGTTTTTTGTCTGTGTGTCTGTGGATCCTGTTTAATCGGTGGCCGCTTCCGCCCACCACCAGAGAACGAGTGCCATCGTGAGCAACACTGCGGACATCGCGATCGTCTGCACTTGCGACAGCACGCGGCCGGTGACGTCGGTATCGAGCGCCTGCCAGACGGCGGCGAGATCGATCGTGATGTCGAGGAACCCGAGCGACCACGCCAGGCCGGCGGCGGCGCGGCGATCTCGCGCATCGAGAGCAGGCTGTCGATCGATCGCGCGCGCTCGAGCCGCGCGCTGCATCGCCCGCACGAGGCCACGTGCGCCGCGTGCTCCGCGGACATCACGTGCGATCCATCGGCGATCGCTTCGATCAGAGTCTAACTCCCACATGTCAGGTGAACTGTTCGCGGCCGTCTTCTGTCTGGGCATGTTTCTCGGGGTGTTCATCATTTACCTCGGCCTCAAGCAGCGCTCGCAGCAGCTCGAGATGCACCATCGCGAGCGCATGGCGATGATCGAGAAGGGGCAGATTCCCCTCGACGAGCCGTCGTCTCATTTTCACGAGCGCAGTCCGATTGTCAGCGGCGCCGCGCGGTCATCGCGGTCGCTGTCGATCGGCATCATCACAGTGGGACTTGGCCTGGCGATCATGACGATCATCAGCGTGGCCGCCGAGGCTCCCGAAGTCGGCATCGGCGTGGGCGGCGCGATTGCGATTCTTGGCGGCGCGTTCGTCGCGCGAAGCCTCGTGGTTCGCCCCCAGACGCCGCCCGCCGCTTCGGATGACCGTCTCTAAACTCCTGTCGTGCCTAGTAGTTAACCGGCATCGCCCAACCGACCGATAAGACCAATCGAAGAAAATAGCCGGACGACCGTGTTAACATGACCTAAAGAGTCATATTGAGTCGTCTATTTTCCCGTTCGATTACGGTTCTGTGTGTAATCGACAGGGCGAAGCTGTGCATGGGCCCGCAACTTAGAGAACTGATCGCCACCGGCTGCATCGCGGTCGTCGCAGGGTGCGTCGAGGCTCCACAGCAGCGCCGTGCGGTGCCGAGCTACGACGATTTCACGGGCAAGTTGATCCAGTTGAACGCCGATCAGAACGGCGACGGCCGCATCGACCAGTGGACCTACATCGAGGGTAATCAGCCGATACGAGGTGAAGCCGATACGGATGGTGATGGGCGGATCGATCGCTGGGAGTACTTCGACAAGGCGGCCACGCTGACGCTGGTCGGCACGTCGAGCCGCGGCGACGGCATCGAGGACACGTGGACGACTCCGGCGCCGTCGGCGGATGGCGAAACCATGGTGGTGACCTCACGGCATCGCGATCGCGCGTTCGACCATCGCGAGTTTTATCGCGGGCAAACGCTGGTGCGTTCGGAAGACGACACCAACAACGACGGGCGGATCGACAAGTGGGAGCGTTACGACGGCGCGGTGTTGCGTGAGGCGGCGTTCGATACCTCGTTCACGCGCGGCCGCGCCGACCGCCGCGTTCAGTACGACGAGAAGGGCCGGTTCGTGCTGGTCGAGGAAGATCCCGATGGTGACGGCAAGTTCGTTCGTGTGGACGGCGGCGCGCCGAAGCCGCCCGATCCACCTGGAGCCTGAAGAGATGATGCGTAATCCAGTCCGACTGGCGACCACGGTCGTCCTGATCTGTATGGGCCTGATGGGCGTGCCGCGCGCGGCCGGCGCGCAGTCGGCGGTCGGCACCGGTCCGCTGACGGCCGCGCTGGGCGAGACGGAGCCGACGACGGGCGTGTTGATCGCCGGGCCGGTTCGTTTTGCGCCGGGCATCACGGTCCGCGAGCTCGGCTACGACTCCAACGTCTTCAACGAACCGCCTGAGAAATCGCCGAAGGAGGACTATGTCGCCGCGGTCAATCCTGATCTGTCGCTGTTCGCGCGGCTGAGGTTCTTCCGGATTTCTGCGTATGGCGGATCCGAGCTCACCTACTACCAGAAATACGAGAGCGAGCGGTCGGCCGGGTATGCCGGCCGCGCGCGCGTCGACGTGTTGTTGAGCCGCGTGCGGCCGTTCTTCGGCGGCGGACGCACCAAGACCCGGACGCGTCCGAACGGCGAGATCGACGTGCGCGCCGACCGCATCCAGGACGAATGGTCGAGCGGCCTGGCGTTTGATTTGTCGGCGCATTCGCTGGTCTACGGCTCGTGGTCGCGCAGCCGTACCGCCTATCAGAACTCCGTGCAGGACGGCGTCGACCTGAGCCGGGTGCTGACGCGCTCACGCGACGATTATCAGGCCGGCTTCAAGACCGATCTGACGCCGCTCCTGTCGCTGCAACTGCACGGCGGCCAGCAGGAGGACGTCTTCGAGTTCGAGCCGCTGCGCAACACCCGGAGCACGCTCGGCGTCGCGACTTTCCGCATCGACGCCGCCGCCGTGGTCACCGGCGCGGTGACGGTTGGCTACAAGGACATGCGCCCGGTCGATCCCACGTTGAAGCGGTTCCGCGGCCTGACCGGCAGCGCCGCGATCACGTATCCGTTCCTCGAGTTCGGCCGCTTCACGCTGACGGCGAACCGCGGCACGGAGTACTCGTTCGACGCGGCGGAGGCGTATTACGTGGAGAATTCCGCGATGCTGACCTACACCAACCGCCTGTTCAGAGCGGCCGACGCGCAAGTGCGGCTCGGCCGGTCGCTGTTCGACTACAGCGCGAGGCCGGACAGTGCTGCGCACAAAGACACGCTCGACGTGGCCGCCGGCAGCCTCGGCTATAATCTTCGTAATCGGACGCGCATCGCAGTCAATTACGAATACTCCAGGCGGCGGTCGCCTGAAATTCCGCGGCGTAATTACGATCGCCGGCGCATTTATCTGTCGTGGCTGTTTGCGTTCTGATCATGCTTACCACACTGCTCTCGCTCGTCGTGCTCATCACCGCGCAGACCGCGGCGCCCGCACAGGCGCCCGCCCCCGTTGCGCAGCCGCCGGCCGCGTCCTTCAACGCCACCTATCGCATCGGCGTGTCCGACGTGCTGGCGATCAGGGTGTTCAACGAGGACCAGCTGACCGACAAGTACACCGTCGACACCGACGGCAGCATCACGTTCCCGTTGATCGGGCGCTTCCAGGTCGGCGGCAAGACGACGCGCCAGATCGAGCAGGATCTGACCAGGGCGCTCGAGCCCGACTGGTTGAAGCGCGCGCAGGTCTCGGTCGAGATCGCGCAGTACCGCAGCCGTTCGATCTACGTGCTCGGTGAAGTGCGCACGCCGGGCCGCTACAACATCGAGGGACCGATGACGCTGCTCGAAGTGATCGCCAACGCCGGCTCGACGACGTCGGCGGCGAGCAACACGATCATCGTGCAGCGCTACAAGGACGGCCTGGCCGCCGCGGTGTCGGCGCCGGTCGGGCCCGACGACAAGCGCTTTGCTGAAGTCATGCGCGTCAATCTTGACGACCTGCGTGAAGGCAAGCTGTCCGCGAACCTGCTGCTGCAGGACAGCGACATGATCGTCGTGCCGCAGGCCGAGCGCATCTATGTCAGCGGCGCGGTCAAGACGCCGGGGTCGTTCGTGCTGCGTCCCGGCATGACGGTGCGCCAGGCCATCACCGAAGCCGGCGGGCTGACCGAGCGCGGCTCGACGCGCGGCATCAAGATCATCCGCAAGGATGCCAAGGGCCGCGAAATCGAGGTCAACGCGAAGATGTCGGATCCGGTCCGTCCCAACGACACCATCCGCGTCCGCCAGCGCCTGATCTGAACGCTCCACTCATCATCGAGCCTGGCCGATCGGCCGCGCATTACTGGCGCGATCTGTGGCGCTACCGCGAGCTGATGTCGTTTCTCGCGTGGCGCGACATCGCCGTCCGCTACAAGCAGACCGCCATCGGCGTGCTGTGGGCGATCCTCCGGCCGGCGCTGACGCTGCTGGTGTTCGTCGCGTTCCGGCGGATGGCCGGATTGCGGCAGGACGGCACCGACGACGTGGTGCTGGTCCTCGCGGCGGTGCTGCCGTGGCAGTTGTTCTCGTCGGCGCTGTCTGACGCATCGACGAGCCTGATCGGCAACACCAGCCTGATCTCGAAGGTCTACTTCCCGCGGCTGATCGTTCCGCTCTCGGCCGTGGCGACGGCGCTCGTCGACTTCCTGATCACGCTGGTGCTGCTGGCGGCGGTGATGGTGTGGTACTCGACGCCGCTCGATGCCCGCGTGCTGGCGCTGCCGCTGTTCGTCGCGCAATGCGCGCTGCTGGCGCTCGGCCTCGGTACGCTGCTGGCTGCGCTGACGGTGAAGTATCGGGACTTCCGATACGTCGTGCCATTCGGCATCCAGCTCGGACTGTTCGTCTCGCCGGTGGGATTCGAGACGGCGCAGGTGCCCGAACGCTGGCGCGCGGCCTACTCGCTCAATCCCGTCGCCGGCATCATCGATGGATTTCGCTGGTCGCTGCTCGGCGCGCCGCTCGAAGCAAACGTCGTCGTCGCCTCGATGGTCATGACGGTGCTGTCGCTCGTCGCCGGCGTGTGGTACTTCAGGCGTACCGAGCGGGGCTTTGCCGATGCGATCTGATCGCGTGTGATGGGCACACCGGTTCTCTCAGTGGAGCGGCTGGCCAAGCAGTACCGGCTGCGTCATCGCGAAGACGACGCGGCGTACGCGACGCTGCGCGACACGATCGCCGGCGCCGCGGCGGCGCCGCTGCAATGGTTGCGCGGCACACGGCGGCCGGCGGTGTCCTTCGACGAGTTCTGGGCGCTGCGCGACGTCAGCTTCGACGTTGCGGCCGGCGAGGTGGTCGGCATCATTGGCCGCAACGGCGCGGGCAAGAGCACGCTGCTCAAGATTCTCAGCCGCATCACGGAGCCGACGAGAGGCCGCGTCACGCTGGGCGGGCGAGTGGCGAGCCTGCTCGAAGTCGGAACGGGCTTTCACCCCGAGCTCTCCGGGCGCGAGAACATTTTCCTGAACGCCGCGATTCTCGGCATGTCGCGAGCCGAGACGACGCGCAAGTTCGACGAGATCGTGGCGTTCGCGGAGGTCGATCGATTTCTCGACACGCCGGTCAAGCGCTACTCGTCGGGCATGTATGTGAGGCTGGCGTTCGCGGTTGCGGCGCACCTCGAACCCGAAATCCTCGTCGTCGACGAGGTTCTCGCCGTCGGCGATGCCGAATTCCAGAAGCGCTGCCTCGGCAAGATGCACGAGGTGAGCCGCGGCGGCCGCACCGTCCTGTTCGTCAGCCACAACATGGCGGCAATCCAGGCGCTCTGCAGCCGCGGCATCTGGCTCGATCGCGGGTCGGTCTCTGCCGACGGCACCGCCGCCGACAGCATTCGCCGTTATCTCGCGTCGTCCAGCGATCGATCGGCGACCAGCAACGGACCGCTTTCGCTGGGTCCGGCGCTCGACCTGTTGCGGTTCGAGTTGTCGCCCAACCCGGTGACGAGCGGCGGCCCGGTCGATTTCACGATCGAGTTCCAGGCGCGATCGGCCACCAGGATCAGCGAGCTCGCCTTGATGATCTACTCGCCGCTCGAAGTCCGTGTCGGCCTCGTCGACCTGCGGCCGAGCGGTTTTCCATTGGCGCTGGCGGCGAACGAGCGACGCACGCTTCGCGGCGTGATCAAGTCCCTGCCGCTCGTTGAAGGCGAGTACGACTGCGGCTTCGGCATCAACAGCACCGACTACGTGGGCGACAAGCTGAATCTGTTCGCGCTGACCGTCGCGGCGCGTCCTCCGCTCGGCGGCGTCGTGCCGTATGCAGCGGTCGATCGCGGCTACGTCGAGGTCGAGTTCGCGATGCATCAATTATGAGCAACCCTCGATTCGCGGTCGTCATCCCGGCCTACAACCAGCCGGCGTTCCTGCGTGAAGCCCTGACGAGCCTTTGCGATCAAGGCCTGAAGCGCGAGGAGTACGTCGTCGCGATCTGTGACGACGCGTCGCCGACGCCGCTGACCTACGTGATTGACGAATTCCGCGACCGGCTGCAGATCGTGTTCCACCGTCAAGAGCGGAACGTCGGACACCTCGTGAACTGGGACACCGCGTGGCAGCTCGTGGATGTTCCGTTCGTGTCGTTTCTTTCGCACGACGACGTCGTGGCGCCGGGGCATTTCGCTCGAGCGTTGGCGGCGCTCGAGGGACAGGACGACGACGTGGTGCTGCTGTCGTCGCTGGTGCTGTGTCAGAACCATCCGGGCGCGCTCAAGACGCATCAACAGGGTGTGCTGCTGCGCTCTCGCGATGCGTCGTGGATGCAGCCGTATCGCTGGGGCCGCGCCGAATGGATGGCGTTGTCGATGGTCGAGACGCCAAGCTCGCTGGTCGGCTCGCTGCTGCGCACCGACGCGTTTCGCAAATGCCGTATCTGGACGTCGTACGCGATCTGGCACGATCGCCTGATGGTGGCCGAAATGGGACTGCATGGAAGCGTGATGACGCTGCCGTGGATTGCCGGCACCTATCGCACGGGCGACTGGCAGCTGAGCGGGCTGATCTGGCAGACCGACATGAGCGAGTTCCACAAGGCGAGCGGTGAAGTTCGCGCGTGGTGTGCCGCGAACGACATCGACGTGATGCAGTTCTGGATCGATCACATCTGCCAGGCGCCGACCGATCGCGACCGCCTGATGTATCTGCAAATGGTGCGAAGCGCCGTCGATGTGCCGACGTTCGATGCGGTCCGGAAAGAGTGCGAAACGCGACTGAACAAGCGCCTGCCGATCGGCCGGCTCGAGCGGCTGGGCGTGCCGGCGCCGGTCGCCGCGGCGCTGCGATATGTCGATCGGCAGCTGCTCGCCGGCCGGCCGTAACCAACAGTGACCATGAGCGCACAGACCATACTCGTCACGGGATCGTCGGGGTTGATCGGCTCCGAAGTCTGCACCTACTTCGCGCGCGAGCTTGGCTGCAACGTTCACGGTGTCGACAACAACCAGCGCGCGGTGTTCTTCGGCGAGCAGGGCGACACGCGCTGGAATCAGCAGCGCCTGCAGCGCGAGCTCAAGGGCTTCACGCATCACGAGCTCGATGTCAGGGATCGCACCGGCATCATCGAGCTGGTCGCTTCGCTGAAGCCGAAAGTCATTGTCCACGCCGCGGCGCAACCGAGCCACGATCGCGCGGCGGCGATTCCCTTCGACGACTTCGATACCAACGCCGTCGGCACGCTGAACCTGCTCGAAGCGGCGCGACGAGCCTGTCCCGAATCGCCGTTCATCCACATGTCGACCAACAAGGTCTATGGCGATGCGCCGAACCTGATTCCATTGACAGAGCTCGAGACGCGGTGGGACTACGCCGATCCGGCGTTCGCGCACGGCATTCCCGAAACGTTCACCATCGATCAGTCAAAGCATTCGCTGTTCGGCGCATCCAAGGTCGCCTCGGACGTGATGGTCCAGGAGTACGGCCGGTATTTCAACATGCCGACGTGTTGCCTGCGCGGTGGCTGCCTCACGGGCCCGAATCACTCGGGCGTGGAGCTGCACGGCTTTCTCTCGTACCTGGTGAAGTGCAACGTCGAGCGGCGGCAGTACACCGTGTTCGGCTACAAGGGCAAGCAGGTGCGCGACAACATTCACGCGCTTGATGTGGCGCGCTTCATTGCCGCCTTTGCATCGGCGCCGCGCATCGGCGAGGTCTACAACCTCGGCGGCGGCAAGCAGAACTCGTGCTCGATCCTCGAGGCGTTCGCGATTGCCGGGGAGATGACGGGGCAGAAGCAGGTCTACAGCTACGTCGATCAGAATCGCGCCGGCGACCACATCTGCTACTACTCCGATCTCCGCAAAATGCGGAGCCACTATCCGGACTGGGACATCACCAGGTCGCTGACGCAGACGATGCGTGAGATCGTGGACGCCTGGCAGCTGACGCGCGCGCATGGTTGATGCGGTCATGCCGCGATTGCTGTATGTGGCGGATGTGCCGGTCGAGTCATCGCAACACGGCTCGGCGCTGATGTTCCGCGCGCTCGAGACCTATCCGGCCGATCGTCTGCGAATCATTGAAACCGGATGGCCGTCACAACCGGAGCGGCGCCTGGCCGGCGTCGCCTACGCGAGTTTGCCGATCGGCCGCCGGCGCTGGCTTGATTCACGGCTGCACGGGATCTATTCGGCGTGGCTGACGTGGACGGCCGGAGATCGCGCCAGTCACGTGTTGGCGTCGCTCGCGGGATTCGAGGTCGATGCCGTCGCCACGGTCGGACACGGGTTCGGCTGGATCACCGCCGCGGAAGTCGCGACACGGCTGCGTGTGCCGCTGCACGTGATCGTGCACGACGACTGGCCAAGGCTGTCGGCGATCAGCGGCGCACTGCGGCCATGGCTCGAACGCCGGTTCGGCCGCATCTATCGCAACGCCGCCTCGCGGCTGTGCGTGTCGCCGTTCATGGCGGAGGAATACGCGCGCCGCTATGGCGCCGCCGGATCGGTGATGTATCCGTCGCGATCGAAGGACTGCCCGGTGTTCGAGCCGAAAGCGGCGCGGTCGATTGCCGGCGGCGAGATCGTGATCGGCTATGGCGGCAACAGCGGCCCCGAGATGATGGCGTGCCTGCGAACGCTGGCAGCGTCGCTGCCTGAGACTGGCGCCCGCCTGGCGATCTTCGGACCCTTCGCCGACGAGGCGCAACGCGAATTGCTCGCGCTGTCGCCGGCGATCGCGTTTCACGGCTTCGTACCGTTTCGCCAGATGATTCGCGAGCTTCGCGACATCGCCGACGTATTGTTCGTACCGATGACGTTCGCGGCGGCGGATCGCGACAATCAAACCGTGTCGTTCCCCAGCAAGCTTGCCGACTACACCGCGACCGGCTTGCCGCTGTTGATCTACGGACCGGACTACTCGTCGGCGGTGCGCTGGGCGCGCAGCTTCGACGACGCCGCCGAGATCGTCGATCGCGAAGGCATCGACGCGTTGCGATCGGCGATCGCGCGGCTTGCCGCCGATCGCGATCGGCGAGCGGCGCTGGCGGCCCGTGCCGCGGCGATTGGGCGGCAGTGTTTCGATGCGTCGGGCGCGCGCGCGTCGCTGTCGGCGGCCCTCGCCGCCGGGCACGCGTGATGCCGGGCCTGGCCGACGTCCGCGTCTACCTGTTCACGTACCGGCGCAATCACCTGCTGCCGCGCGCGTTGAACAGCCTGCTCGCGCAGACGCACACCAACTGGATCTGCGAGGTCCACAATGACGATCCCGCGGACCCGTTTCCGCGGACGCTCGTCGCGCAGGCGAACGATCCGCGGCTGATCTACGTCCCGCACGAACGCAACCTCGGCCCGACCGAGAACTTCAATCACGCGTTCAGGCCGGTGCGCGAACCGTTCGTCAGCCTGCTCGAGGACGACAACTGGTGGGAGCCCGGACTGCTGGCCGCTCTTCTCGAGGCAATTCGGCCGCACCCCTCGATCAACGTCGCGTGGGCCAACAGTCACTTGTGGCGCGAGACCGAGACCCGCGACTGGGAACGCGCCGGCACGATCTGGCCGGTCGAGGGCCAGGAGCCCGTCACCATTTTCCATCTTCCAGATCCGCGCCAGGCCTGCCGCGCCGTGCATTCACACGGCGCGATGGTGCTGCGTGTCACGCCCGACACGATGATTCCGTCGCCGCGCTCGATGCCGATTGTCGTGATCGAGCCGGTGCGTGAGCGCGCGTATCCGGGCCCGCTGTTGCTGGTTCGTGAGCCGCTCGCCAACTTCGCGATCACCCGCGAGTCGTGGCGCACCGACACCGCCGACGAAAACATGCAGCTGCTGGTGTTGCTGGCGCTGACGTTGATGAGGCGCTGTCCGGACACCGCCGATTTTTATTCGCGCATGTGGGCCGCGTGTTCCGGCTCTCGTGGACACAGCCAGCGCAGCCTCGTCGTCGCCGGCGCGATGGCCGGCCGGTTTTGGCGCGTGCTGACATCCGCGGCGCCGGGTGAGCTCGCGGTCGTCGCTGCGTGGGCGATTCTGAATCCGCGCCGCTTCGCGAAGCTGTTTGCGGCGCGCGAGCGCTTCGCGGAAGTATTCGAATTCCTGCAGGCCGCCGACGCGCGCGTGGCGGCGGCGTCGTGAGAGATCGATTGTTGACGGCGGCGCTCAACGCGGTGCCGGCGCCGCTGGCGCGGCACATGATGTTCCTGCTGCGATCGAATCCGGCGATCACGGATCGCTGGGGGCATCACGTCCGGCCGATTCATTACTATGAGCCGCTGCCCGACTTTCGCCAGATCGCGACGGAGGAGGCCAATCGTCGACGCGAACCGGTATCGATCAACTTCGCCGTCCAGGAGCAGCGCGCGCTCGTGTCACGCCTTGGTGCTGAATACGGATCTGAGTTGCAGGCGCTTCAGTCGGACGGCTTCGACTTTCGCAACGGCTATTTCGACGGCCTGGATGCCGCGATCTATTACTCGCTGATTCGTGATCTCAAACCCCGGCGCATCATCGAAATCGGCTCGGGCTTTTCAACGCGCATCGCCGCCCGGGCGGTCGAGCACAATCACGCCGGCGGCGTCGCGGCCGAGCTGATTTGCATCGAGCCGTTCCCGCAGCCGCGCCTGACGGATGCGAAACTGCCGATGACGCTGGTGCGCGAGCGCGTCGAGCGGATCGGCCTCGAGCGGTTCGACGAGCTGCAGGCCAACGACGTGCTGTTCATCGACTCCAGCCACGTCGCGACGTTTGGCGGCGATGTGTGCCGGGAATTCCTGGACATCCTGCCGCGCCTGAAGCGCGGCGTGTGGATTCACGTCCACGACATCTTCTTTCCGCACGATTACCCGGCAGACTGGGTGACGAAACTGCGCCGGGCCTGGAATGAACAGTATCTGCTCGAGGCGTTTCTCGCCTTCAACTCGTCGTTCGCGCCGGCGATCGCTCTGCATTGGCTGTGGTCGGATCATCGCGATGAGCTGCGCAAGCAGTGGCCTGCGGCGATCGTCGATGCCGCCGGCCCGCAGGGCCCGGCCAGTTTCTGGATGACCCGCGTTGCCTGAGGCCGCATCCCTCGATAGCGGAATTGCCGTCGTCATCGCGACGATTGGCCGCGCCGGCGCTTTGCGCGTGTGCCTCGACAGCCTCGCGAAGCAAACGATGCGTCCCGCGGAGATCGTGGTGGTGCACAGCGGCTCCGATCCGGAGACGCGCGCGCTTTGCGAAGAGGACTGGGCGTCTCGAGGACTCCACGTCGAGTACTTCGCCTATCCGCACAAGAGCGCCGCGCTGCAGCGTGACTTCGCGGTTCGCCGCACGCGCCAGCCGCTGATCATGTTCGCCGACGACGACATGGAGTTCGAGCGTGACTGGGTCGAACAATTGCTGCGGGAGCTGATCAAGGAGCCGGGCATCGGCGCGACGATGGGCCGGATCATGAACCAGACGATCGCGGTGCCGACTGCTTTGTGGCGTTTCTATCGTCGTCTCGTGGCGAGCGCGGCTCGGGGCTTCGTGCCCGGCGCGGTGATTGGCGCGCTCGTGCCGAACGGCTTTCCCGAGGATGCGGCGGCGCCGATTCCGGCCGAATGGGTTGGCGGCTGCATCACGCTGCTGCGGAAAGACGCGTATTTGTCGGTGAACGGCTTCGCGCCGCATTTTCGCGGCAGCTCGCCGGGCGAGGATGTCGATTTGGGCTATCGCATCAGCCGGCGGTGGAAGGTCTACTACGTGCCCTCGGCGCGCTGTCTCCATCACCAGTCGCGATCGGGCAGAGAGAACATCGGACGTCATCAGTACCTCTCGATGCGATCGCGGTTCGCGTTCTGCCGTGCCAGCGCGGGGATGGGGACGCTGCGATCGCTCTGGCACATCACGTTGTGGGCGCTGTTTCAGACCGCCAGCGAGCTGAGCCAGATCAGGCGCGGCCGCCTGCGCCGCGATTTTCTTGCCGCGATCGGCGGACGCATCCGCGGCGCCTGGTCGTGCGCCGGCTGGGATCCGACGGCGGAGCAGTTTCCCGAGTGGCATGACACGCATGTCGCGTGAGGGCCGTCTGCTCGTGATCGGCGACTATCCGATCAACTATGCGAACGGCATCGGCGAGACGCTTTCGAATCTGCTCGCGGATCACCCGGACGCGACGCTGTTTCAATCGCATCCGGACCACCTGCGGCCACTCGACGGTCAGGCCAGAGGCCGCGCGGTGACGTTCACGGTACCGCGCCGTCCGGAGGCCTGGCCCGGCTGGGCGTCGCGTTGGTATCAACCCATTCTGAAATTGCGGCAGTCGGCCGCGGAAGACGAGTTATTCAGCACGGCATCCGCGCTGATCGAACGCGAACGGATCGAAGCGGTGCTGTCGTATCCGGTCACGCCGTGGGTATTGTTCGCCGTGGTGCGATTGCGGCGCGCCTTCCCGAAAGTCCGATTCGTGTTTTACGTGATGGACGACTGGGAGGGCCATCACACGTGCTTTGGCCTGCCGTTCACCGCAAAGCGCCGCGCGGCGTTGTCGGAAATCGTCGAGACGAGCGACGCGCGATTCGCCTGCTCGCACTTGATGGAGCAGGACTACGAGCAGCGATTCCACAATCAGTGGGACGTGCTGCACAAAGGCGTCGATGCCGGCGTACCGCTGCCGGCCGCGACGCCGTTACGCATCGACAACATTCTCTACACCGGTGCGATGAACATGTTCCGGTTCGACGCGGTGCTGGCGTTTGCCGAGGGGCTGCACCGCTATCGCGCCAGGAGCGGCCATGACGTCACGCTGACGCTGCTTGGCCCGGAGCCCGATCGTGAATACGCGACGGCGCTGGCTCCGTACCCGTTCATCAAGACCGAGCCGTGGGTCGACAACGAGGCGTGCCAGCGGCGGATGGCGAAGGCCGACCTGTTGTATCTGCCGCTGTCGTTCGAACGGAGGCTCGATCGGATTGCCAACCTCGCGATGCCGACGAAGTTCTCCGAATATCTCGCCTCCGGGCGTCCGACGATCTTCCATGTGCCGCGCGAATCCGAGGTCCATGCACTCGCCGCGCAGCAGGGACTGCCGCTGACGTTGACGACGGTCGATGCGGATGCGATCGCCGCGTTCTTCGACACGCTTCGCAGCGGCGGGTTCGATGCCGCCGCATATCGCAACAAGGCGGCGGCGCTGCTGGCGGCTGAATTCGATCAGCTGGCGTTGCGGCGCCGCCTGCGAGAGGCCTGCTTTACATGCGCGTCCTGATCCTCGGCGGTTCGGGCATGCTCGGCCACAAGCTGCTGCAGGGGCTGCGCAAAGCGGGGCACGAGGTGAGCTGCACGGTTCGCGAGACGCAGCCATCGCCGCTCTCGCGGCTGCCGCTGTTCGCGTCGCACGTGTTCTGGGGGATCGACGTGATCGACTGGCCGTCGCTGCGCGCGCTGCTGCGGGCCCATCAGCCCGACGTGGTGATCAATGCCGTCGGCATCATCAAGCAGCGGCAGCTGGCGACGTCCGCCATCCCGTCGATTCAGATCAACGCGTTGTTGCCACATCAACTCGCCGAAACGCTGTCGGCCTGGAACGGCCGCCTGATTCACTTCTCGAGCGACTGCGTGTTCAGCGGCGATCGCGGCAACTACACCGAAGCCGACAACTGCGACGCCGACGATCTCTACGGCCGCAGCAAGTTCCTCGGCGAGGTGACGGGCGCGGCGAACGCCGTCACGCTGCGCAGCTCGATCATCGGGCGCGAGCTGCAGCATCACCAGTCGCTGCTCGACTGGTTCCTGTCGAACAATCATCGCGAGGTCAAGGGCTTCACGCGCGTGATCTATTCCGGGTTGACGACCAATGAGTTCAGTGCGGTGGTCAACCGCATCATCACGCGCCATCCGGAGCTGTCCGGGCTCTACCAGGTGGCCAGCGAGCCGATCAGCAAGCACGATCTGCTGCGCCTCGTGGCCGGCGCGTTCCGTCTGGACGTTCGCATTGTTCCCACCGGCGAACCGTTCAGCGATCGCTCGTTCTCCGGCGCCAGGTTCACGGCGGCGACCGGCTACGTGGCGCCGAAGTGGCCAGACCTCGTCGCGGCCCTCGCATCGGACGATACTCCGTATGCGGAGTGGCTCGACATCATCCGCGGAAAGAAGACATGAGCGCAGATCGACCGTTTGACAACCAGCGCATCCTGATCACCGGCGGCACCGGCTCGCTGGGGCAGGTGCTCACGCGGCGCGTCTTGAGCGGCGAAATGGGAAGGCCCGCGAAGGTCGTGATCTTCTCGCGCGACGAGGCCAAGCAGCACTTCATGCGGCTGCAGCATCAGAACGTGGCCGCGGCGACCGACGAAGTCATCTACCGCAATGCCAAGGACGCGCTCGAGTTCCACATCGGCGACGTGCGCGATCGGTGGAGCCTGGCGTCGGTGCTGTCGAACGCGGACGTGGTGATCAACGCGGCCGCGTTGAAGCAGGTGCCGACATGCGAGTACTTCCCGACCGAGGCGGTCCGCACCAACATCCTCGGGCCGGAAAACATCGTTTCGATCATCGAGACCGAAAAGCTCCCGGTGAAGGTGGTCGTCGGCGTGTCCACGGACAAGGCCTGCAAGCCGGTCAACGTGATGGGCATGACCAAGGCGATCCAGGAGCGGGTGCTGATCCAGGGCAACATGCGCTGCGGCCAGACACGGATCGTGTGCGTTCGCTACGGGAACGTGCTGGCGTCGCGCGGCTCGGTCATCCCGCTCTTCCACGAGCAGATTCGCCGCGGCGGCCCGCTGACGATCACGACGCCGGAGATGACGCGCTTCCTCCTGAGCCTGGATGATGCGGTCGACGCGATCTTTGCGGCGGTCCGCGACGGCAAGCCGGGCGATACCTATATTCCGCGCGCGCCCGCGGCGCGCATGACCGACCTGGCGAAGGTGCTGATCGGCGACCGGCCGATCAAGACGGTGATCACCGGCATCCGCCCGGGCGAAAAGGTGCACGAGATCCTGATCAGCGAGGAAGAGGCTCAGCGCGTCGAAGATCGCGGCCGCTTCTATGCGATTCGATCGCTGCTGCCCGAAGTCACCGCGCAAGGCGCCACGGCCAGCGTCCTGAAGAAGGAATACAGCTCGGGCGACGAGCTGCTCAGCGAGCCGGCGCTGCGCGATCTGCTGGTCGGGCACAAGCTGATGGTCGGCGACGTCAACAGCGAGGCAGGCGAGCTGCTGCGATGAAGATCCTGACGATTCTCGGCACGCGGCCGGAGATTATCCGCCTGGCGCAGGTGATCGAAATTCTCGATCGGCACGCGAGCAGCCACGTCCTCGTCCACACCGGCCAGAATTACGACGCGAGGCTCAGCGATCAATTCTTCGAAGAGCTGCACGTGCGCCGCCCGGACGAGCACATGGCGATCCGCGAGTCCGGCATGGCGGTGCAGATCGGGCGCATTCTCGAAGCGTCCGAAGCCCTGTTCCGCAAGCATCGGCCGGATCGGCTGTTGATCCTCGGCGACACCAACAGCGGTCTCTCCGCGATCATCGCGCGCCGCCTCGGCATTCCCGTGTATCACATGGAAGCGGGCAACCGCTGCTTCGACGATCGCGTGCCGGAGGAAGTGAATCGCCGCGTCATCGATCATTGCAGCACGGTGCTGATGCCGTATACGGAGCGCAGCCGCGCCAACCTGCTCGCCGAAGGCATCGACGGCGCCCGCATTTTCGTCACCGGCAATCCGATCAAGGACGTGATGGATGCGCACGGCGATCGAGTCAAAGCCAGCCGCGCGCTTGCGGAGCTGCAGTTGACGCCGCGCGGATATTTCCTCGCCACCTTCCATCGCGCCGAGAACGTCGATCACGAAGGGCGCCTGCGTTCGCTGCTCGATGCGTTTGCGCAGCTCCACGCGCGCCATGGCAAGCCGATCGTCTGCTCGCTGCATCCACGAACCAAGGCGAAGATCGAAGCGTTCGGCCTGTCCGTTGGCGATGGGATTCGCTTCTCGCCGCCGTTCGGCTTCGCCGACTTCCTGAGCCTCGAGGGCCAGGCGTTCTGCACGCTCAGCGACAGCGGCACCGTGCAGGAGGAAGCCTGCATCATGGGCGTGCCGAACGTGACGATCCGCGACGTCACCGAGCGGCCCGAGACGATCGAGTGCGGCTCGAACATCCTCGCCGGGGCGACGGCGGATCGCATCCTGCCCGCGGTCGCACTGGCCACGCAGAGCGGGCGGAAGTGGACGCCGCCGCCTGAGTATCTGCAGACCGGCGTGGCGGCGACAGTCTGCCGCATTGTCCTCGGGCATCGCCAGCCTGATGCCGCCGAGATCGAGTGGCAGGAGCGCGCCCGATCGTGATCGCGCACCGCTGATGGGCGTGGCCCATTGGCTCAGCGTCTTACAGAAACATCCGCGGCCGGCGCGCCTCGTCGCCGCGCGGTTCCTGGAGTGGACCGGCCTGTCGCCGCTCTTTACCGTCAAGCTCGATGGCTACCGGCTGCGTTTCTATCCGACGAATGTTTCCGCGAATCTCTGGATTAACGCTGAGACGCGGGTCCACGGGCTGGCGCTGTTCAAGGATTACTGCAAGGCCGGAGATGTGGCGGTCGACGTCGGCGCCAATGTCGGTGAAGTGAGCGTCATCCTCAGCCGTCGTGCCGGAGCATCGGGGCACGTCTATTCGTTCGAGCCCAATCCGCGAATCTACCGGTATCTGGTCGGCAACCTCACGCTCAATCAGTGCGGCAACGTTACGCCCGCGAACCTGGCCGTCGGCGCCGCGCCAGGAACGGTGCGCATGTCGGACGAAAAGTACGACGACATGAATCGCGTGATCGATGACGGCCACATCGAAGTGACGTGCACGACGCTTGATGCCGCCGTGCCGGATCGCGCCGTCGCCTTTCTCAAGATCGATGTCGAGGGCAGCGAGCTCCGCGTGCTCGAAGGCGCGCGGCACACACTGTCGCGGACCGCGTGCGTGAACTGCGAGATGGGCGAGGACCACTATCGCCGCTACGGATACGGCATGAAGGATCTGATCGCGTTCCTTCGCGCGGCCGCTTTCCAGACCTACGTCACCACCGAGGACCGCGCGTTGCGCGCGATCGATGCGTCATTCATGGAACCGGGCGGCCACGAAATCGTCGGCGTCAAGGATCCCGCGGACTTCGTCCGCCGCACCGGGTGGCGGCTCCAGTGACCGTGCCGATCACCGCGATCGTCACCGGCTATCGGCGCGTCGACGATCTGCTCAAGACGATTCGCATTCTGCGCGGCTGCGAGCCTGCGCCGGCGGAAATCATCGTGCACATCGATGCGGCGCAGCGGGACACCGCGGCGGCGGTGACGCGCGAATTCGCCGATCTGCAGGTGCTCGTCAGCGAGGACCGCGTCGGGCCCGGCGGCGGCCGCAACAAGATGGTCGCGGCGGCGTCTCACGGCTTCGTCGCCAGCTTCGATGACGATTCGTATCCGATCGATCGCGACTATTTCGGTCGCATCGCGCAGGCCTTCCGGGATTTTCCCGGCGCCTGGGTGGTGGACTCGCACGTGTTTCACCTCAACGAGGCGATCGAGCCGGATACGACGGCATCCGAGTGGGTCGCTGATTTTTCAGGCGGCGGCTGCGCGTACCGCCGCGAGCGCTATTTGCAGACCGGCGGTTACGTGCCGTTGCCGACGGCCTACGGCATGGAAGAAGTTGATTTCGGCCTGCGTCTGCATGCGCTTGGTGGCCGCGTCCTCCGCTCGGGCCGGCTGCGCGTCTTTCACAACACCGACCTGTCGCATCATGCCGACCCTGCAATCACATCGGCGAGCATCGTCAATCTCGCGTTGCTGACCTACTTGCGATACCCGCTGTCGATGTGGGCGATCGGCGCCGCGCAGTGCGCGAATCGCATTCAGTGGCTGCTGCGGCACGGCCGGCGGCGCGGCGTGTGGAGCGGCCTGGTGTCGATCCCGTCGGCGATCGCGGAGCATCGCCGCGAGCGCGATCCGTTGCCACGCAGGGCCGTGCGCTCGTTTCTCGCACTCAGGCGGGCGCCACGGCCGGCGTGAGCGCTGCGCCTGCATCGTGGGTTTGCTGTCACCTCGGCGCGCGCGAGCATTACGTGGTGCCGCGGGCGTTGCACCAGTCGCGCCGGCTCGGACAGCTGATCACCGATGCGTGGTCGGAGCCGCGGACCATCAAGGCCTCGATCGCCGCGTCGGTGTCGACACGATTCAGCCAGCGCTTCCATCCCGATCTCGCGGGCGCCAACGTGCGGGCGCTGTCGCGATCGCTGCTCGCTCACGAGATGCAATGGCGGCTGCAGCGGCGTGAAGGCTGGGATCTGTTGATGGCGAGGAACGACTGGTTCCAGCAGGAAGCGGCCGCGATCCTGCCGAAGATCACGGGCGAACGAACCATGCTGTTCGCCCACAGTTATTCGGCTGAGGCCATCTTCACCGAAGGGAAGCGCCGGAACTGGACGACGGTGCTGGGCCAGATCGATCCGGGTCCGGAGCACATTCTCACCCAGGACCGTTTGTCGGGTGAGCGGCCGGAATTCGGCGCGCCCCCCGAGGCGCCGCCATACCGGTATTTCGACAAGTGGCGCAACGAATGCGAGCTGGCCGACTGGATCATCGTTAACTCTGACTGGTCGCGCGAGTCGCTGATTCGCGCGGGCGTCGACGAGCGGAAGTTGCGCACGATCCCGCTGCCCTACGAGCGCGAGCCGCACGAGGCATTTACACGCGCGTATCCGCCTGCGTTTACGAGCGAACGTCCGCTGCGCGTGCTGTTCGTCGGGACGGCGTCGGTCGCGAAGGGCGTCGCGGATCTGCTGCTGGCATTCGATCGCCTCGGCGACGCGCCGATCGAGCTGCACATCGTCGGCGATCGCGCCATGGAGGTGCCGGAGCGGTTTCTCCATCATCCGCGCATCCACTGGGTCGGGCGGGTAGACCGGGCCGGCGTCATGCAGCACTATCGCGCAGATGACCTGCTGATGTTCCCATCCCATTCCGATGGCTTCGGCATGGCGCAGATCGAAGCGCAGGGTTGGGGACTGCCGATCGTGGCGTCGCGCCACTGCGGCCGGGTGGTTCGCGAAGGTGAAAACGGACTCGTGCTCGATGAAGTGACCCCCGACGCGATTGCGGCGGCCCTTCGCCGCGTCATGGGCGAGCCGCAAACGCTCGATCGATTCGCGCGCAATTCGGAAAGCACGTCTGCGCCCGGCATCGACGCGCTGGCTGCCGGACTGATCGCGCTGGAACGGCAATGACGACCGCCACGATCGATCCGTGGTTTATCGATCATCTTGTTTGTCCACGCGACGGAGCGGAGCTGTCGCTGTCGGAGTCCGCATTGCAATGCCGCCAGGGTCACCGCTACCCGATCGTCGACGGCGTGCCGATCATGTTGCGCGACGATGTCGCTCAGACGTTTGGGGCCGCCGCCAGCTCGCTGGCCCGGGCGAGGGGCGAACACGCCGACGACCGCGCGCCTGATCTGTATCTCGAATCGGTCGAGATCAGCGACGACGAGAAGCGCGGCGTGATCGAGCTGTCGTCACGCACTTCCGCGATCGATCCAGTCGTGGCTTACCTGGTGGCCGCGACCAACGGCATTCTGTATCGGCACTTGATCGGGAAGTTGACGACGTATCCGATTCCAGAGGTCGCGCTTCCGCCGGGCCATGGCCGCGCGCTGCTCGATGTTGGCTGCAGCTGGGGCCGATGGACGCTGGCGGCGGCATCACGTGGTTACGAAGCGGTCGGCATCGATCCGTCGCTCGGCGCGGTGATGGCGGCGCGGCGAGTCGCCCGTCAGCTCGGCATTCCGGCACGATTCGTCGTCGGCGACGCGCGTCAGCTGCCGTTTGCCGGCGGCACGTTTGCGACCGTGTTCTCCTACAGCGTGATTCAGCATTTCTCGAGAGAGGACGCGGCGCAGGCGGTGAAGGAAATCGGCCGCGTCCTCGATCGTGACGGCGTGGCCCGCGTGCAAATGCCGACCAGATTCGGCGTGCGTTGCCTCTATCACCAGATGCGGCGCGGCTTCGGCGACGGCTCCGGTTTCGACGTCCGTTACTGGCTGCTGCGCGACCTGCGGCGCCTGTTCAGCGAGCGCATCGGCCCGAGCGCCTTCGAAGTTGACGGATACTTCGGTATCGGCCTGCAGCAATCGGACAAACAGTTGATGACGCCGTTCCGTCGCCTGGTGCTCCGTGCCTCGTCGTTGATGACGGCGGCGAGCGCGCGCATGCGGTGGCTGATCAATTTCGCGGACAGCGTTTACGTGCTGTCGGTCAAACGCACATGACCGGCGCCGTCGACTCGCGCATCGCGGTCCTGACGCATTTCCCGTCGCCCTACCAGGTCGAGTTGTTCAATGAGATCGAACGGCAACGGCCTGGGTGCCTCCGCGTTTACTACCTGTTCCGGAAAGTCGCGTCGCGGCGGTGGGCCGGTGTCCCGATCGCGCACGATCACGTGCATCTTGAAGAGACTCCGGTTGCCACGATCCGAAATGCATTCGAGCAGGCGCCGTTCGTCGTCTTCAACTACTACAACGACGCGCGGGCCGCGCAGTTGATCCGCTTTCGTGAACGCACCGGGCGCCCCTGGTGTTTCTGGGGGGAGAAGCCGGGGTATCGATTTCCATGGCTGGCGCGCTTCGCCAGGATCGGCCGGCTCGCATCGCTGCGATCGCTCGATCATCCGATTTGGGGTATCGGCCGGTGGGCTGTCGATGCCTATCGGGAAGAATTCGGCGAGGACCGCAAGTATTTGAACCTGCCGTACTATTCGAACCTGAGCCGCTTTGAAATATCGCGACCGGTGTTCAACAGCAATCCGGTCACCTTCCTGTGTTCGGGTTCGTTGTCGCATCGCAAAGGCGTCGATCTGCTCGCGACCGCGTTCCTGCGACTGGTCCACCGTCATCCGAACGTGCGATTGAAGCTGATGGGCGAAGGTCCAATGGCGCCGCGCCTGCGACGCGAATTCGCCGCGACCGATGCGGTGGAGTGGGTCGGCTTCAAGGACTGGGATGAGCTGCCGGCCGTGTATGCATCGGCGCAGTTCCTGTGCGTGCCGTCCCGTCACGACGGGTGGGGGCTGGTCGTGCCCGAGGGTCTCGCATCAGGGTTACCGACCATCGCAACGAATCGAACGGGCGCGGCGCTCGACTTGATCGAAACGCATCGCAACGGCTGGCTGGTGCCGGCGGAGGATGCGGACGCGCTCTATCGAGCCATGGCGCAGGCGGCCACGGTCAGCGAGACCGACTGGCGCGCGATGAGCCGTCATGGGCGCGCGAGCGTCGCCGATCATTCGCTGTCGCGCGGCGCGTCAAGATTCCTGCACGGCGTGGATGCCGCCGTCCCCGCGATGGAAGGCGTTCGCTGACATGTGCGGCATCGCCGGATTCGTGCGCCGCGACGTTTCGGTCGACATGTGCCGTCCGCTGGAGCGGATGCACAAGGCGATCGGCCACCGCGGCCCCGACGATCGCGGGGTCTGGCGATCGCCGGGCGGACAGGCGCTCTACGCGCATACGCGGCTGTCGATCATCGACCCGTCGCCCGCGGGGCATCAGCCGATGCAGATCGAGAACGGCCGCTTCACGATCTCGTACAACGGCGAGATCTACAACTTTGCCGCGCTGCGCGATCGATTGAGCAAATCGGGCGTGACCTTTCGATCGAACAGCGATACGGAAGTGTTGCTGCGTCTTTACCAGGCCGACGGCCCTGCATTCGTAGAGCAGCTGCGCGGCATGTTCGCGTTCGCGATCTGGGACGAGCGCGAGCAAACGTGCCTCCTCGCGCGCGATCGCTTTGGCATCAAGCCGCTCTACTACCACGAGTCCGGCGGCGTGCTTGCATTCGCATCGGAAGTGCGGGCGCTCGTCGCCTCCGGCGTGGTGCCGCCCACCGTCGATTCGCAGGCGCTGTTCGAGTACTTCCGCACCGGATCCGTGCCCGAGCCGCTGACGCTCATCAAGGGCGTGCGCGCGCTCGAAGCCGGGCATCACATGACCTGGCGCAACGGCGACGCAACGTTGACGCGCTATTGGGACATCGCGTTCCCGGACGATGTGGCTCCGGCGGATCCCGTTGGTGTGACGCGCGAGGCGTTGATCGATTCGGTGCGCCATCATTTCGTCAGCGACGTGCCGGTCGGTGTGTTTCTCAGCGGCGGCATCGATTCGACGGCGATCGTCGCGCTGTCCGTGAAAACGCAGCAGGCACGGCTGCGGACATTCTCCCTGACGTTTCCCGGCTCGCAGCTCGATGAAGGGCCCGATGCGCGCCGCACGGCGCAGCACTTCGGCACGGATCACCAGGAGTGGGCGGTCGATGCAGCCACGGCACGCTCGCTCGTCGATGACTTCCTGGCGGCGGCGGATCAACCGAGCATCGACGGTCTCAACACCTACACGATCAGCCGCATGGCGAAGCAGTACGAAACCAAGGTCGTTCTGTCCGGCCTCGGCGGCGACGAATTGTTCGGCGGCTATCCGTCGTTCCGCGAAGTGCCCCGGCTTGCGAAATGGGGCCAGCGCGCGCGCCTGGCAGGGCCGCTTGGATCCGCGGCGACCTGGATCGCCGGCGAGCTTGGCGGCAGCCGGTTGAAGCGCGCGCAGGGTCTGCTGACCGAACGCACGGATCTGCAGAATGCCTACTCCGTATTTCGCGGCATCTTCACGCGCGGTGAAGCCTTTGCCTTGACCGAGCATTTTACCGGCGGCAGCGACGACGTCGTCGAACCGGTGTCGGCCGGCACGCGAATCGATCCGACGCCGGAAGACACGATCAGCCGCCTCGAGTTGACGCGCTATATGCGCAACCAGTTGCTGCGCGACACCGACGTGATGAGCATGGCCTGGGGCGTCGAGCTCCGCGTGCCGTTTCTCGACTCGGCCCTGTTCTCGACTGTATCGAAAATTCCCGCCGCGACGCGCCTTCAACGAGGCAAGGGCCTGTTGTTGAGCGCGGTGCCCGAAGTGCCGGAGTGGATCGCGAACCGTCCGAAACGCGGGTTCCTGCTGCCGATGGCGGACTGGCTCGATGGGTCGTGGTCGCAACAGCTCGCGCCGATAGAAGGATTGGCCGGCGTGAAGATGGAAACCTGGTACCGGAAATGGGCGGTGCTCGCGTTCGAGCGGTGGCGGCACCATGTGGCGGTGGTCAATGAGTGAACCGTTCGGCGGAAAATCCGAAGCCGGCGTCGGGTTCGCCGCGACCGCGGCGGGCCTGCTGATCGCGCTCGCCGTGTTCCCGGCAGAACCGAGCCCGCAGGGCGCCCTGGTGCTCCCGGCTGTCATCCTGTCCGCCGGCATCATGCTGGTGCCGATCTCGCGCGGCATCAGGCGAGCGCCGACCCTGCTCAATGCCGAAAACCTCGTCGCCTTCGGCTTCGTGTTCTGGCTGCTGCTCGACCTGATCCAGGGCGCCTACGATTTGCGCGAGGCGGCGGACTGGGCGATCCGCGATGCGTTCATCGCCATTGGCGTATCTGCCGCCACCATGTGGATCGGCGTGGCCGGCAAGCCGTGGAAGCTCCCGAACTGGCTGGCGGAGATCGCGTCGAAGTCGATGGACACCAGGACGGTCGCCAGGCTGGTGCCGGCGTGTTTTTTCCTGGGGATGTTCAACTTCGCATTCGCGACCGGGTTCAATCTGCCGCTGATGTTTTCCTATGTCGGCGAATCACGGTGGGCGGCGCCGTGGGGACGCGGTCAGCTCGGTGGGTGGGATGCCTTCCTGGATCAGATGCAATACTTCGGCTACGTGCTGCCCAGCCTGACGGCGCTGCTGATAGCGCGGCGCGGCTTCACGTTGTTCGTGTGGATTTCGATTGGGCTGTCGGGCGTCATGCTCGCGTTCCTGTCGCAGGGCGGCGGCCGCCGCATCATCGGTGTGACGGTCGGTGCGGCGATCATCGTGTGGATCCAGTCGCAGCGCGATTTGAAAGTACGGCGTCTCACGATCGCCGCCGCGGCGGTCGTCGGCCTGCTGGCGGCGATGCAGTTCATGCTCAACATCCGCAGTCTCGGTTACGAGGAATTCGTGTCCCGGGGCGAGAGTGAATACGACTACCTCCACGTCGACGACAACTACCTGCGTCTCGCGCAGGTCATTCAGATCGTGCCGGCGGAACATCCCTACGTCGAGTTCCGGCAGATCTGGTTCACGCTGGTGCGGCCGGTGCCACGCGTGTTCTGGCCGGGGAAGCCCGTCGATCCCGGCTTCGACCTGCCGTCGATCGTCGGCCTGAAAGGCCTCAGCCTGTCCACATCGATCATCGGCGAGTGGTACATCACGTTCGGCTGGATCACGGTCGTGTTCGGCGCCTGGCTGCACGGCCGGCTGGCGCGAACCGCCAATCAGCTGCGCGAAGTGGAAGCCTACCGGACCAATCCGATCGTCTACGGCCTCGCGGTCATGGTGCTGGTGTCGGGCATGCGCTCGATGCAGGACCTGGTGATCATGAGCTACGCGCTGGTGGCGTGGTGGGCCGCCAACCGCCTGACCCGCCGGCGAGTCGTCGGAACCCGGTGAAGCTGCTGCACGTCGTGGCGTCGTACTGGCCGGCAACCCGGTACGGCGGCACGATCGTGTCGGTCCACGGCTTGTGCCGGGCGCTGGCGGCCCGCGGACACGACGTCCATGTCTACACCACGAGCGTCGACGGTCCAGGCGATTCGAGCGTGCCGCACGGCGAAGCGGTCAACGTTGACGGCGTCAATGTCTGGTACTTCCGATCGGAATCATTTCGGCGCTTGTATTACGCCGCGCCATTGCGCGACGCGCTGCGCCGCACGGCTGGTGACTTCGACGTGATTCACACGCATGCGATCTACCTGTGGCCGCTGTGGGCGGCCGCCCGCGAGGCGCGGCGCGCCGGCGTCCCGTACGTCGTCTCGCCGCGCGGCATGCTCGAGAAAGAACTGATCGAGAGGAAAAGCGCCATCTGGAAAGCGGCCCTGATCGGGTTCGTCGAGAAGGACAACCTCGAGGGCGCGGCCGCGATTCATGTCACGAGCGCCCGCGAGGCGGACGAAGCCGAGGCGTTCGGATTCCGGCTGCGGCGAATCGCCGAAATCCCGAATGGCGTGGATTTCGATCGCAATGGCGCCGGCGCGTCGCCGGCGATCGCGCAGCGCATTCGCGGGACGCCGTATGTATTGTTTCTCGGACGCATCAACTGGAAGAAGGGCCTCGATCGCCTGATCGAGGCGATGGCGCACGCGCCCGGCATCCGCTTGATCGTCGCCGGCAACGATGAAGATCATTACCAGCCGGCGCTTGAAGCGATCGCGCGCCGGACCGGCACGAGCGATCGCGTGATCTTCACGGGCGCGGTGCACGGCGCCGACAAGACCGCACTGATCGACGGCGCCCGCGCGCTGATTCTGTCGTCCTATTCCGAAAACTTCGGCAACGTCGTCCTCGAAGCCATGGCGGCGGGACGGCCGGTGATCGTGTCGAAAGACGTCGGTCTCGCCGACCTCGTCGCCGAAACCGGCAGCGGTGTGGTGACGAGCGGCGCGCCGGATCATCTCGGCGCGGCCATCGCGCGGCTCTCGAAAGACGCCGCGGCCGGCGAAGCAATGGGCCGGCGCGGGCGCGCCGCCGCCGAACAGTATTCGTGGGATAGCGTCGCGGCGCGCATGGAAACACTTTACGAATCCGTCCTGTGATGACGCGCGCATGCTGAATCAGATCACGCCGCTGATCCTCACGTTCAACGAGGCGCCGAACATCGCGCGGACGCTCGATCGCCTCACCTGGGCCAGGGACATCGTTGTCGTCGACAGCCTGAGCACCGACGACACGCGCGCGATTGCGTCGCGCTATCCGAACGTCCGGTTCTTCGAGCGGCCATTCACGACGCACGCGGAGCAGTGGAACTACGGCCTCGAGCTGACGGGGATCACGACGCCCTGGGTGCTCGCGCTCGACGCGGACTTTGTGTTGACCGGCGAAGCCGTGCGCGAGCTCGAGACGCTGTTACCGCCGCCGGCGGTCAGCGGTTATCGCGCGTCGTTCACCTATTGCATTGATGGAAAACCGCTGAGGAGCGGCGTCTATCCGCCAGTCACCGTGCTGATCCGCCGCGCGGTCGCCCGGTACCTGCAGGACGGCCACACGCAGCGGGTGCGCGTCGAGGGCACCGTGCTGCCGCTATCGGCGCGGATTCTTCACGACGATCGCAAACCGCTGTCGCACTGGATTGCGTCGCAGGTTCGCTACATGCGGCTCGAGGCCGACAAACTCACCACCGCGCCGTCTTCATCACTGGGATATCCCGATCGGGTGCGGAAACTGATCGTGATGGCGCCGCCGCTGGTGTTTCTCCGCTGCCTGGTCATCGAGGGCGGCATGTTCGACGGCTGGCCAGGACTGTTCTACGCGTTGCAGCGCGCGACCGCCGAATTAATTTTGTCGTTGAGTCTGGTCGAACGCCGCGTGCTCGGGCGGCGCTAGCAGACTGCTGACAAACGCGAGCCTGCCTTCTGCCTTTTGCCTTTTGCCTTCAGGTTGCGCTAGCAACCTGCTAAGCCGAGCTGGCGAGGCGTCCGAACAACGCGCGCCGCGCCGGTTGATGCTTCAACAAGGCGAGAATGAAATCGCGATGCCGGTTGAAGCGGGCTTTCTGGCGCACGAGCGGCAGGATGCCGTCGGTGGTGGCGAGCGTGAAAAGTGCGTCGATATCCGTATCGCGCATCCGCTGCGCCACGAATCGCAATGCCAGCTGCGCGGTGAACTCGGACTGGAATCGTTCCCGCCAGCTCTCCTCGTATTCCCTCAGGGCGCCGGCCGATAGATCGTTGACCGCCAGCCGCCGGCCCAGCACTTCCGCGGCAATCTCGCCGCTGACGACGCTGTAGTAGATCCCGCCGCCCGTCGTCGGCTTCACCAGTCCCGCCGCGTCTCCCACCGCCAGCACGCGATCCGCATAAGTCCGCTTCACGCTGGCGAGCGGTAACATCCGCCGCCGCGGCGTCATTGCGTCCGACACCGCCACCGCCCACCGATCGCGCACGCGCGCGAGCATCCGCGAAAAATACACACCGGCGTCGGCATCGGCCATGACGCCGATGCGCGCGTAGTTGCCGGAGGACCGCTTTACCGGTACCGCCCACGCAAATCCTTTCGGCGCGATCTCCGATCCGAAATGAATCTCGACGTCGCCCGGCCGATCGGCGGGCAGCTCGAGCTGCGCGGACTGCAGGAAGGTCGACGGCATGCCGAGCCCGAGGCGTTTCTGGAATGCGTAGTTCGCGCCGCACGCGAGAATCACCGATCGCGCTCGGACCGGCTCACGATCGTGCAGCGAGATGGTGACGCCGTCGTCCGACGGTTCGATCGCGATGACCCGGGCGCCGCGGACCAGTGTGGCGCCGGCGCTTTCGGCGCGGCGCGCGAGGGCTGAATCAAACGTTTCGCGATCGATCACGACCGCTTCGGTCGTGGCGGTGGTGTAGTCGAAAGAATGTCCGGCCGGCGCCACGAAGCGCACCGTCGCCAGGGGATTCAGGATGGATTCCGCGGGCAGGTCCATCGACGCGATGACGTCCTCGGCGAGGACGCCCGTGCAATGGACCGGCGTGCCGACTCGATCGTGCTCTTCGAAGACGGTCACCGACCAGCCGCCGGCGGCCAGACGACGAGCGGCCGACAGCCCGCCAGGGCCGCCGCCGACGATCGCTGCATCGAGCATGTGGGCACGATTATACAGGCGAGTGCTCGAAATTCTGGAACGGAGTGCCGCGTTACTTGGCGTTACTAATGGTGCTGGGGACACGCTCTTGAGATGGCTTACGGGCTCGCATCAGTCCAGATCCCGTCGACGTTGTTAGAAGCAATCCAAGCATTCGGAATATAGAAAGTGTTCGCGCCAAGCCAGAAGGACCCTCGGCTGTTGAAGTTCAGGCGCTGAGTTGACGGCTGCGGACTGCGTCCATCGTCTGCATCGTCTTCTCCATGCCGAGCCGAGGCTGCCGGCCGCGAGCCCGGATCATGGGCTCGCTAGTGCGTCGGTCGGCCAAGCCGCGGGCTGCGCCGTCGTGGGCGCGCAGAGCAGGCCGAATGGCGTCGTGGAACGGTGTCGCGGCTCGTCACTTCAGAAATCGTCGGAAGGATATGGAAGCAAATTTGATTGATGAGCAGCGTGATTGCGACCCCAGCCGACCAAACCTCCCAGAACGGCCCCGAAAACGGCGTACCAGACACCGAAGATGCTATTCGTCGGAACGTAGGCATTCAGCGAGCGTTCGTTTCCCAACACGACATCGACCCCAATCAAAACAAGAAAGGGAAGCGGCGCGATCAACACTCCGGCCAAGGGTAATGTCCACCGTCCAACTTTGCGAAGCTTCTTGAAGGTCGGAAAATAGATTGGCCACGCGAGTAAAAGCAATGGCGCTCCATACAGCCATGGTGTGATCCAAAACTCGGGCATTGTCACGCGCATTCCTCGTGGAATCATGACGATGGCGTACGAGGCCAACAGGGCCACGAGAGTCTTAGTGAGCAACTTCATTGGCGTAAGTTCCTTCTGATGGCCGGCAAAGACATTTCAGCTGGCGGAAACATGCTGAATGGCGTTTGGTTTCCATAGGAGTACTGACCATCAGAAGAGCGGCTAGTTGGCTTCCTGCCGCCGCTTAATTCCGCGTCTGAGAGCTACGCAGTCAATCTCTCTCGCAAAGGCCTCCCGTTCCTCGACGCCACGCTCACCGAGATCAAATACCGGTGTATCCTTTTCATCGAACGGGCCTTTGGAGTAGGCGGTGGCGTCTACGAGTCCGCGGTTGTCAAATCGAGCGGAGAATCGGATGCGTCCTTTCGAATAGGTCCAGCACGCACGATAGGTATCCGCATGGGTGTAAGAGCACTCGGCCCCTGGAGTCTTTGTCAGCGGCTCTCCTATTGCCGTCAGCACCTGTGACTCAGACATACTGCGGCGCAAACTCCGAATTCCATCGCAAGTTACTTCTGGTGCGAATGTGGTTGCGCCGCATGATGCAGTTATTGTTCCCATCAAAAGCAGGGCGCCGACCTTGGGTAAGTCACAAAGGCAGTCGTTCATCGACATTCTCCACACCGGCACTCTCAATGATGGTCCCACATGGGGCCCGGGCCGCATCGGGAAGGGGCTCAACTTCGACGGCGGCGACGATCACATCGTCGTTCCCGAGAGCTCATCGCTTGAGCGAACATGTTCTTCCAGAAGCCGGGAAAGCGGCCGTAATACTGAAAGCTTGGCTCCGCGAAGCCGGCTGACACCATTGATCAGCGCTTTTACGAACGTCACCCGAGGGTTAGCGCCGTGATGCTCCCTCGCGAACTGGAGATAAGTGTCCGACGCATCCACGCCGACGACGGCATAGCCGCGCGAGCCGAGTTGGCCGGCAAGATACCCGTGCCCACAGCCGAGATCGCATATTGAGCTGACGTCTTTTTGTTCGCTGACGATCTCGAGCAATGTCTTCGCGACGCCGAGACCAATGGGGCCGTTGAAAGCATCACCGTCGGCAGCTTCGGGATGAACTGCGCCGCTATCCGGGACTTCGATTCCAGCCACGTTAGAATTCTACTCCTCACACCTTCCTGCCGCGATGCTCCCAGCGGCCGCGCGCGGTGATCCAGAACGACTGAAAGATCAGCACGAGGTCGACGCACAGTCCGGCGCGGCGGATGTAAAGCAGGTCGTAGCGAAACTTTCCATTGCGCGGCAGGTCGCGAGGCGCATGGACCTGCGCGACGCCCGTCAGCCCCGGCCTGACGGTGTGGCGCGCCTCGTAACCGCGAATCGCACTGAGCGGCAGCATTGAGCCATCCGCGGTCGTGTCCGCTTCGCCGGGCCGCAGCGGCCGCGGACCGACAATGCTCATGTCGCCGCGGAAGATGTTCCACAACTGCGGCAATTCATCGAACGCAGTAGCGCGCAGCAGTCGGCCGACGCGCGTGATGCGCGGATCGTTGACGGTGGCTTGAACGGCGCCCGTATGCTTCTCCGCATCCACGATCATCGAGCGGAACTTGAACGCCGGGAACACGCGGCAGTCCTTGCCGACGCGATCCTGGATGAACAGCACCGGCCCGCCGTCTTCCAGCTTGATCGCCGCCGCGATCACCGCCGCGACCGGCGCAAACACCATCAAGCCCGCGCCCGACACGATGATGTCGAAGAGCCGCTTGATCATGGCGCGGCCACTTCCTCGATCACCTGGGCGTGCGCCGCGACCTGGCGATCGCGCGCGAACAGCTCCGACGCGACGCGCGCGCGGACGCCCATCGAAGATCGCTCCGACGATTGATCGGCGAGCCGCATGATCGTGTCGGCGAGCTGCGCGGCATCGCCGGGCTCGACGAGAACGCCGCAGCGATGACGCTCGGTCAGCGCGGCCACTTCGGACACGCCTTCGACCGCCGCGATGTAGGGCCGGCCGGCGGCCAGAATCGGATACAGCTTGCTGGGCACGATGTAGCCCGCGAGTCCGGGCTTGAGCGAGACGAGGCACACATCGCTCGACGCGTAGGTCCAGCGCAGTTGATCACGCGGCTGGAACGGCAGGAACCTGACGTTGTCGAGCCCTCGTGATTGAGCCGCGGCTTCAAGTGCAGCACGCCGATTGCCGTCGCCAATGAACAAGATGAGGATGTCGGGGCGCGCCTTCAACAAACCCGCGGCTTCAATGACGACGTCAAGGTTTTGCGAGAGGCCGATGTTGCCCGCGTGCAGCACGACAAATTTCGAATCGAGTTGATGGGCCGTCGAAAAATCGTTTCGCTTGTCGGACGGGATGATCGCAGACGTGTCGGCCCAGTTGTGGATCACAGTGATCTTGGCGGGCTCCGCGCCCTTGCCGTGAATCAGGCGCGACGCCATTGTGTCGCCGAGCGCGACGATGCGCCGCGCGCGCGCCACCATGAAACGATTCAGCCGCTCGAGCAGCGCGTTGATCACCGGACTGTGAAAATCCTCGAGCAGCCCGGCGACCTCCGGAAAAATATCCTGGCAGAAGAAGATCACGCCGTGACGCGGCCGCGCGGCGAGCGCCGCCAGCCCGATGATCGGCGGGTCGGTCAGCGCAATCGTCACGTCCTGGCGCGGCAATCGCACCGCCGCACACACCGCCGAGCAGAAGTAGGTGACGTAATTCATGGCGCGACCCGCGAACCGCCGCGGCGAAAAGGTGGTGCCTCGTGCGCGGATAATGGTCACGCCGTTGCGGACCTGCCTTGCCGGCAATGCTTCGGTGCTGCTGACCGGATAGCCGGTCACCACGGTTACGTCGAGGCCGTGCTTCGCGACGAGATCTTCGGCGAGCTCGGTCAGCAGCTGCCCGGTCGCGCCGGTGTCCGGCCAGTACGACCGGTTGAAATAGCACACGCGCAACGGGGCGCTGCCGCCATCCATCAGCGTCGCTTGCGCAGCAGGTGCGGGCCCATCACGAGCACGTCCATGTCGGTTCGCAGGAAGCAGTCGAGCGCCTGCTCCGGCCGCTCGACGATCGGCTCGTTTTCGTTGAACGACGTGTTGAGCAGCACCGGCACGCCGGTCTGCTTCTGGAACGCGCGAATCAACGCCCAGTAGCGCGCGTTGCTGATCTGCGTGACCGACTGCAGCCGTCCGGAGCCGTCGACGTGCGTGACCGCGGGAATCACGTCGCGCTTCTCGGGCCGCACCGGGTAGACCTGGATCATGAACGGATCGTGCACGGCGTCGACGAAGTACTCGTCGATCGATTCCGCAAGGATCGACGGCGCGAACGGACGGAAGCGCTCGCGGAACTTGATCTTCTGGTTGATGATGTCGCGCATGTCCTTGCGCCGCGGATCGGCGAGGATGCTGCGATTGCCAAGGGCGCGCGCGCCCCATTCCATGCGGCCCTGGAACCAGCCGACGATGTTCCCTTCGGCGAGGGCAGCGGCGGTGGTCTCACACAATGCCGCTTCGTCAGGAAGCGTGGTCAACGACGAGCGGCCCTGTTCCACCACGCGGCTGTTGCGGATCACCACGGCGATCGCATCGGCGTCGTACTCGGTGCCCCAGTATGAATGCTCCATGCGCGGGATTTCGTACGTGCCGCTCGCATGCCAGGCATCGAGTGCCGCGCCAAGCGCGGTGCCGTTGTCGCCGGCCGCGGGTTGAATGAAGACGCTCTTGAACGGCGTATTCTGCCGGATCTTGCCGTTGGCGACGCTGTTCATGGCGCAGCCGCCGGCAAAGCACAGCGCATCGGACGGCACACGCGCGTGGGCGCCGCGCAGGATGTGGAACGCCGCCTGCTCGTAGACTTTCTGCACGGACGCCGCGATGTTTTCGTGAACGCTGCCGACGGTATCATCGGGGCGGCGTCCCGGACCGAGCAGCTCGATCAGGCGATCGCTGTAGACATCAGGCACGTTCGGCTCGCCCGAATCCCAGCGCATCGTGATCTCGCCGGTCCAGTGCCGGAAGTAATCGAGATTGAGCGTGAATCCACCCTCGGGCTCGAGCCGCACCAGCTTCGATAACGCATCAACGTGCGTCGGCGTGCCGTAGGGCGCGAGGCCCATCACCTTGAACTCGTCGCCGTATTTCTTGAAGCCGAGATACTGCGTGATGGCGAGATAGAACAGGCCGAGCGAATGCGGAAAGTAGACGCGATCGATCACTTCAAGCCGTCCGCGCTGGCCGCGCGCCAGCGACACGCTGACGAAATCGCCGAAGCCGTCGATCGCAACGCATGCCGCGTCGGTCATGCCGCTGGTGTAATAGGCGCTCGCCAGGTGCGCGGGATGATGCTCGACGAAACGCGCGACGATCCGTGATGAATCGAGATTGAACGTCCTGGCGATGACATCGGGAATGCTCGCCTGCGTTGTCGCCGTATTGCGGTACTGGCCGAGCAGCCGCGGCCCTGGCCGATGCGTCAGGCCGAACCATGCCTTCTGCACGAGGTGCACGCGGCGGCCGCGCGCGATCGCCCAGACATCGACATCGGCCGGCGTGGCACCGGCCATCTCCAGACCGCGCCTGATCGCGTTTTGAGGAAAACCAGCGACGTGCTTGATGCGGCAGAATCGCTCTTCTTCGAGCGCGGCGACGAGTTGGCCGTCGCGCAGCACGGCCGCGGCGACGTCACCGTGATACGCGTTGAGTCCGACGATCAGCATCCGCCTACGCCATCCTGACGCGCACCGGCGGCGGCGTCAGCAGTTCCGGCGTCACCGGCGCCGCGCCCGGCTTGTGCTCGCGGCGATAGAGCAGCAGGCCGCCCGCCACGCCCGCGAGCACGGCGTTGGCCGGCATGATCAGCGAAATCTCCCAGACGCTTTGCGCCGCCATGCCCGCAAGGCCCCCGGCGGCGCCGACGCGGACCCAGAACATTTCTCCTTTATCGGAGTGAACCGCCCGATACCCCAGCAGCGCGAGCGCAATCAGCGACCACAGTGCGGGCAGCGCGACCAGCAACCCGCCTTCGCACAGCACCTGGAGATAGTGCGAGTGCGCGTTGTTGAAATGCGCCCAGCGCCGCATGGCGCCGACCCAGACGCGCGACTCCTGGTAGACGATCATCGCGTCCGAGAACGTCCCGGCGCCGGTGCCGGTCAGCCAGAAGTCTTTCGCGATCGGCATCGACTCGCGCCAGATCGCCGTGCGGCTGGTGGCCGTGGTGGTGGTGTCGAAACTCTGGGTGATGCGAGTCGCCCATCGATCGACATCGACGAACAGCACCACAATCAACAGCACGCCGCCAATCACCGCCAGCGTTCCGGGCAGGTTGGTGCGCTCGGTGTTCATGCGGGGCCGCCCGAGCCGCCACGCGACCACCGCGGCGACGCCAAGACCGGCGAGCGCGGAGCGCGACAGCGTCAACAGCAGGACGCCGACGATCAGCATCACCGCCACGGCGGTGAACACGATCCCCGAGCTCATCACCTGGCCGATTGATTCGCGCCACCGGCCGCGACGCATCGGATGGATCTTGGAGCGCGCCACGAAGTAGCCGGCGACCGGCGGCGCCACCATCAGCAGCCAGCCGCCAAAGTGGTTGCGATTGACGAAGGCGCCCATCGGGCTGGCGCTCCGCACCTCGGGCTCGAGCATGAACAGCACGCTGCGCGGCGACACCGCCTTTTGAATGAGCGCCGCGACGGCGAACGCCGTCGCCATGAACGTCAGCGCGCGGCAGAACGATCGCGTGCTGCCGCCGGCGCTGAACGTGGCTCGCGACGTCCAGAACGTCAGCACGCCGAGCGCGACGGTGGCGAGCGCGATCAGCGTGGCTTCCGGATCGACGGACAGCGACGCCCAACCTGGTGCGGTGCCGCCGAAAGGATCGAGCTGCGTGGCTTCAGCGATGCGCGAGCGATGCGGTGACAACGTCTGCACGATCGATACGGGCAGCGGCAGCGCTTGAAGAGCGATCGCGGCGAGCAGCGCGACCAGGCCGAGATCGAGCGAGCGCCACCGTCCCGTGATCGCAAAGGTTCGTCGAGGTGAGATCAGTGCGGCGCCGAGGGCGAGGGCCAGCAGCACCCACAAACTCCACGGCGTGCCGCCCGCGAAGAGCAGGTAAGAAGCGGCGACGAGGAGGACGAGCAGCAGCCGCTGCACAGATCAGGCTGCCGGGGATTCCGCGTAGTAGTTCTTGTACTGGTGGCCGTAGTAGCGCGAGTAGTAGTACTTATTGCGGCCGAAGTTCACCTTGTTCAGCACCGCCAGCACGTTGCGCGGGTTGCTGCCGAGCAGGGTTTCCACGGCGCGCTCCGCGAGTCTCCAGCGCGTCATCTCCGCGCCGATCACGAACGTCACCGCGGCGACGAGCGGCGCGAGGATCACGGCGTCGGTCACGGCGAGCACCGGCGGCGTGTCGATGATGATCCAGTCGAACGGACCGGTCTCGAGACCCGACAGCAGTGCGCGCATGCGATCCGACGCGAGCAGCTCCGACGGATTCGCGGGCGTGCGGCCGGCGGTGATGGTCAGCAGGTTCGGATCGTGGGTGCGCTGCACCACTTCGCGCATGCGGGCCTGGCCGGCCAGCAGCTGTGACAGGCCGCGATCGTTGTTCATCCGCAGCGCTTTGTGCACACTGGGGCGGCGCATATCCGCGTCGATCAGCAACACGCGCGCGCCGCCGACGGCCAGCGCCATCGCGATGTTCACCGCGGTCGTGGTCTTGCCTTCGAGCGGCTGCGAGCTGGCGACGGCGACAATACGCGGGCCGGTGCCGGGCAGCTGCGCCGCGAGCGCGGTACGAATCGATCGATACGCTTCGCCGAAGTCGTGCGGCACGGGGCCGGAGATCAGCGGATGCCGATCGCCGGAGACGATCGGCACCAGGCCGAGGAACTTCAGCTTCAGCCGGCGCGAGATGTCGTCCGGCGTCTTGACCGTGTCGTCGAGGTAATCGATGCCGAAGGCGAGACCGAGTCCGAGCGCGATGCCGAGGGCGATCGCGTAGGCCCAGTCACGGCGATGGTTGGGCGTGAACGGCTCTCCGGGGATTTCCGCCTTGTCGACGAGGCGCACGTTGTTGGTGCGGCTGTTGGCGACAACGCGCAGTTCCTTCTCGCGCGTCACGAGCTGGTTGTAAATGGTGTGGTTGGATTCCGCTTCGCGCAGCAGCACGGCGTAATCAACGCCCTTGCGGCCGAGCGCGGTGGCCTGCTTCTTGGACTCGCCGAGCTGCGCCGTCATCTCGCGCTCCTGCTGCACGGCGTTCTCGTATTCGCTCCTGGCGTTGTTCCGGGCCTTGCGAATCTCTTCCTTCAGCTGCGCCTCGGCGTTGTTGTACGCCATGACCGCCTTCTGATATTCGGGGTGGCGCTCGCCGTAGCGCTCGGTCGCGCTCGACCTGGCCTGCGCCAGCGCGTTCAGCTGGACGCGCAGGTTCTGGATGCTGACGTTGTTGAGGACCGACGAAATCGACTCGACATCGTCGCCGGCCGCCTCGATCTGCCGCCACAAGCCTTCCTTGGCGATGCGGTCCATCCGCGCTTTCATCGCGGAGTCGTTGGTCGCCGTCAGCCGCGCGACGACGATGTTCTGGTTGCTGTCGAGCGCGCCGGCATCCTGCGTTTCCTTGTACTGCGCCAGCTTGAGATCGCTTTCCTTGACGAGCTCACCCTGTTTTTGCACTTCGCCCGTCAGCCAATCGGCGCTGGCGTTGAGCGTCGACACCTTCAACTCGAGGTTGTGCGTGACGTACTCGTTCGCAAAGGTGTTGGCGGCGAGCGCGGCAAACTGCGGATCGGCGGACTCGAAGATCATGTCGACCAGCTGGCTGCCGCGGATTTGCGCCACGTTGAAGCGCGCCAGCAGCACGTCGGGAACCGTCGAGGCATCAACCGCGGTGAAGCTCTTGGCAGTGGCCGGCGGCTCCGCCGTCTTCGACGTGATGATGCGATACGGCCACCCGGCGTAGTACTTGATCCACGCGATGGTCATCGCGAGCTGCGTCGGCTTGGGACCCTGGCCGTTGAACTCGGCCACCTTGGTCATGTCGATCTTCGACGCGACGCGCTGCGCGAGGTCGCGGCCCTTCATGATGCGCAGCTGCGTCTGCATGTACATTTCCGGATCGCCGCTCGGCAGGTTGCGCGCGATTTCGGAAGGCGTGGCAATGTCGGCGTTCGGATCCTCGACGAGCACCCGGGCGACGGCGCGATACGCCGGCACGCGCGTGTAGCTGTCGACCATCACCCAGCTGACGACGAGCACGAAGACGGCAATCGTGGCCCAGCGGTACTTGTAGAGCACCGACAGCCGATCGAACAGATGCGGATCGGCCCCGGTCGGCCCGGTGGCCGGCGGCAGCGTCGTCGTCGATGGTGAGTCGGGCGTGGTCGTCGACATCAGCGCGAGTCTCTATTGCGGCTTGAAGGGTGAGACCGGCTCTCCGGAGTCGACCGGCTGAATGCTCTGCTCGAGCGCGATGGCCACCGTCTGCGCCGTCATCGAGGTCGCCGCGCTCATGCCGAAGAAGTTCGTCATGCTTTGCGGCATCACCAGGCGGCGGCTCTCCCAGCGTCCGGGGAGCTGCACCACGGTGTTCAGCGTTTCGTAACGGGCGAGCGCGCCGGCGTTGCTGAGCGCGACAATGTAGCCGTCGACCATGATCATCTCGACAACGTAGGTGCCGGGGTTGTCGACGAGGAACTGATACTCGCCGTTGTCGTCGGTATCACTCTGCTGCTGCACGTTGCCGTTGGTCAGGTTGCGGAGCTGCACGCGCGCGTGCGGGACCGGCATCTGCCGGATGTCAACGACCTGGCCGATGATTCTGGTGTCGCCCTTGTTGCCGATCGGGCGCCACGACTCCGCGAAATTGACGCCCTGACGCTGCCGGACGAGCGTAGCCGTGCCCTGCGCGCCGAGTCCCGCGACCGACGCGATCAACAGCGCGACGACGATCAGGCTTTTGTGCGTACCCATAGCAGTCCCTCTATCCAGGGGCGCTCCTCACTACACAATATTAGGTGACCTTCATATTATCGGACGCCCTCTATATCTCAGTAGTCTATATGACAGTATACGACAATAACGTCCAAAATGTCTATACTTGCACGAACTGTCCGAAATTGTTGAGTTTTCGGCCCGTTATCCAGCCCAACCGGTGGGAAAAATTGCGGAAACCGTCCGCTTCCAGCGGGTAGCATTCAAAAGCGACAATCCGTAAACGGCCCGGGAAAGGATCACGTAAGCCAGTCATGTACCCCGCAATTTTTCAACGAGTTCTGCGCTGGTCCGCCCTGGCGGCCCTGCTCGCGATGTCGGCCATCACGGTGTCGGCCTCCGACTGGCCCGAATGGCGTGGTCCGTCGCGCGATGGACGATCGACGGAGACCAACCTGCCGTCGAAGTGGTCGCCGAAGGGTGAAAACCTCGCCTGGCGCATTCCAATCGGCAGCCGATCCTCGCCGGTCGCGTTCGGCAATCGCCTCTACCTCAACGCGCCGGTCGGCGATCTCACGAACACGCAGGAGCGCCTGGTCGCTATCGACGCCGAGAGCGGCAAAGTGGTGTGGGAGAAACGCTTCAGCCAATACCTCAGCGACGTGCCGCAGCATCGCGCCTCGTGGGCGTCGCCCGCCGTTGATCCGGAGACCGGCAACATCTACATGTTCACCGTCGCGGCGCAGCTGATTTGCGTCGCGCCCGATGGCAAGATCCTGTGGGATCGATCGCTGCCCGACGAATACGGCGCGGTGACGACGCACGGCGGGCGCACGACGTCGCCGATCATCGACGGCGACAAGGTGATCCTGAATGCGCTGATCCTGGCGTGGGGCGATCTCAATCGCACCGGCAACCGCTACTTCGCGTTCGACAAGAAGACCGGGCAGACGGTGTGGATCGCGTCGCCGCAGGCGCGTCATTACGACACGAATTATTCGACGCCGATCGTGGCGACGATCGACGGCACGCGCGCGCTGATCGTCGGCGGCACCGACGGCGTGTATCACGCGCTGAAGGTCAACACCGGCGAGAAGATCTGGTCGATCGAAGTCAGCAAGCGCGCCATTCTCAACAGCGCGCTCTTCAAGGACAACGTCGCCTACATCACGCACGGCGAAGAGAACATGGACACGACGGAGATGGGCATGATCGCCGCCGTGGACGCGACGAAGACCGGCACGCTGGCCGCCGACGCGTTCAAGTGGCGCACGCGCGGCTTCCTGCCGTCGTTCGCGTCGCCGGTCATGGACGACGAGCGACTCTACACGATGGACAACAGCGCCATTGTGGGCGCGTTCGATCTCAAGACCGGCGCGAAGCTGTGGGAGAAGACGCTCGGCACGCTGCAGAAAGGATCACCGGTGCTGGCCGACGGGAAGCTTTACGTCGGCACCGAGAACGGCAAGTTCTTCATCCTGCGTCCGACGGCGACCGGCGCCGAAGTGCTCGATGAGGATTTGCTCGGCACCGAGCAGACGCCAGAGCCCATCGTCGCGTCGCCCATCGTTGCTGATGGTCGCGTGTATGTGACGTCGATGGAGGCCACGTATGCCATCGGCCGGCGCGTTCCGCGCCCGGCCGCTGGCCGTTCCACGGGCTCCAACGGTTCCAGCGGTTCCAACGGCACTCCCACAGTGGTTCAAGTGTTCCCGTACGAATCGATCGTCGCGCCGGGGCAGACCGTGACGTTGAAGGCGCGGTTGTTCGATGCGAAGGGGAATTTCATTCGCGAAGAGCCGGCGGCGACATGGTCGGTCGATCAGTTGAGCGGCGCGGTTGATGCGAAGGGTGTCTACACGGCGGCCGCGCAGGGATCGAGCGCGGGTTTCGTGAAGGCGACGGTCGGCGCCATCAGCGGCACGGCGCGCGTGCGCGTGATCGAGCCGCTGCCCTGGTCGTTTGATTTCGACAACGCCACGGCGGAAGCGCCGGCATCGTGGTGGACCGGTGCGCCGGGCAAGGTGTTCCAGCGGACCGTTGAAGGCGCCGGCAAGGTGCTGGTCCGTCCGCGCGACGACACCGTCGGACGGCGCGCCAAGGTCTTCCTGGGCCCGCCCAACCTCACGGCCTACACGGTCGAAGCCGACGTGCGCGGCCGCGAACAGCGCCGCTCGCGCGGTGACGCCGGCTTGATCAACGAACGCTACGGGCTCGTGCTCTTCGGCAACGGTCAGAAGCTGGAACTGCATCCGTGGCAGGCCGCCGATGAAATGACGGTGCGCGTGCCGTTCGCCTGGGACGCCGACAAGTGGTACCGCATGAAGCTGCGCGTCGATCAGCTGCCGAACGGCAGCGCGCGTGTCCGCGGCAAGGTGTGGCCGTCTGCCGATCCGGAGCCCGCGGCATGGACGATCGAGAAGGTCGACACCATTCCGCACAAGATGGGCAGCCCGGGGCTCTACGCCGACGGCATCTCCGAAATCTATTTCGACAACGTGAAGGTCTACAGGAATCAATAATGGCCACAGAAGGCGCAGATAGCACAGAAAGACGAGCGATGTTTCGAAGCGTGATGATTGCTGCACTGGTCGCCGCGACGACGGTGGCCGTCTCGGCGGACTGGCCGATGTGGGGCGGGACGCCGAGCCGCAACATGGTGTCGGACATGAAGGGCCTGCCGACCACGTGGGACATCAAGACCGGGAAGAACGTGAAGTGGGTGGCGGAGCTCGGCTCGCAGTCGTACGGCAATCCCACCGTCGGCGAAGGCGTCGTTCTGATCGGCACCAACAACGAAGCGATGCGCGACCCGAAACAGGGCGGCGATCGCGGCGTGCTGATGGCGTTCAACGAGGACACCGGCGAGTACCTCTGGCAGGCGACGTTCGAAAAACTGTCGTCGGGCCGCGCCAACGACTGGCCCTATCAGGGCATCGCCAGCTCGCCGACGATCCTGCGCGGCGTTGCCTACTTCACGTCGAATCGCGGGCAGATCATCGCCGCCGATCTCAGGGGCTTCCACGACGGCGAGAACGACGGTCCCTACAAGGACGAGAAGTTCACCGGCAAGACCGACATCGACATCATCTGGATCTTCGACATGATGGAGGAGGTCGGCTCGTTCCCGCACAACCTCGCCAACTGCTCGCCGGTGATCGATGGCGGGCTGTTGTACTGCAGTACCGGCAACGGCCAGGATGAAAGCCACGTCAACATTCCGTCGCCGAAGGCGCCGTCGATCATCGCGGTCGAGATCGAAAGCGGCAAGTTGAAGTGGGAAGACAACTCGGTGGGCGATCGGATCCTCCACGGCCAGTGGTCGACCCCGGCGGTCGGCGACATTGGCGGCGTGCGCCAGGTCGTGCACGCGCAGGGCGACGGCTGGGTGCGCGGCTACGAAGCGCTGAGCGGCAAGAAGCTGTGGGAGTTCGACACCAATCCGAAGGACGCCGTCTGGCCGAAGACGCGCAACGAAGTGATCAGCACGCCGGTGATCTACGAGAACGTCGTCTACATTTCGAACGGCCAGGATCCGGAGCACGGCGAGGGCGTCGGGCATTCGTACGCGATTGATGCGACCAAGCGCGGCGACGTCACCAAGAGCGGCATGATCTGGCACTTCGACAAGATCCGCCGATCGATCTCGACGGCCGCGATCAAGGACGGGCTGATTTATCTCGCCGACTTCAGCGGCTTCCTGCACTGCCTCGATGTCAAGACCGGTAGGCCCTACTGGACGCACGACCTGTTCGCGGCGATTTGGGGATCGCCGATGCTGATCGACGACAAGGTGTATATCGGCGATGAAGACGGCGATATCGCGGTGCTCCAGCATGGCAAGGAGCTCAAGGTCATCTCGGAGCAGAACATGGGCAGCTCGGTTTACGCGACGGTGGTGCCGGCGAACGGCAAGCTGTTCGTGATGAATCGGAATCAGCTTTACGCACTGCAAGAAGGCGCTCAGCTGAAGAAATGAGTGCCTGGGTGCCTGGGTGCCTGGGTGCCTGGGTGCCCGGGTGCCCGGGTGCCTGGGTGCATTGTGCAATGAGACGCAGAGACTTTCTTTTAACGTGCGCGGCACTGAACTTTGTGCCGCGGGATTTGTTTGCGCAACCGCCGGCCGTGTCCGCCGCGCCTGCAAATGCGTGGACCCAATTCCGCGGCTCGTACGCGCTCACCGGAATTTCGTCGACGACGATCGCGCCGGCGCCCAAGCTGGCGTGGACCTGGGAAGGCGGCGAGGCGTTCGACTCTTCGCCCGCGATTGCCGATGACGTCGTTTACGCCGGCACCGCAACCGGCGAATTGATCGCCGTTGGCCTGACGGACGGCAAATTACGCTGGCGCTACAAGGCCGGCGAAGCGATCGGCGAATCGTCGCCGGCGGTCGCCAACGGCCGCGTCTTCGTCGGCGATCTGCTCGGCGTCGCGCACGCGGTGAATATCGCCGACGGCAAGCCGGCGTGGACGTTCCAGACGCAATCGGAGATCAAGTCGTCTCCCGTCGTCGCCGGGGACATCGTGCTGATGGGATCGTACGACGGCAAGTTGTACGGCCTCGACGCCGCCACCGGCAAGCAGCTGTGGGCCTACTCGACCGAGAACTACGTGCACGGCACGCCGTGCGTGGTCAACGGCGTCGCGCACTTCGCCGGCTGCGACGAAGTGTTTCATGGCGTCGACATCAAGACCGGCAAGGAACGGATCGCGACGTCGGCCACGGCCTACACCGGCGCCTCGGTCGCGATCGTGAACAACGTCGCGTATTTCGGCACGTTCGACAACGAGGTGCTGGCGCTCGATCTGGGATCGCGCAAAGTGCTGTGGCGATACGAGCATCCCGATCGCAAGTTCCCGTTCTATTCGTCGGCCGCGGTGATCGACGGCACGGTCGTTCTCGGCGGCCGCGATCGCATGGTGCACGCGCTGGACGCGAAGACCGGCAAGGCGCGCTGGACCTACATGACGCGCGCGCGCATCGACTCGTCGCCGGCGGTGTGCGGCGGCCGTGTCTACGTCGGCTCGAACGACGGCCGGTTCTACGCGCTGGACCTGGCGAGCGGGAAAGTGGCGTGGCAGCACGACGAGGGCGCGGCGATTACCGCATCGCCTGCCCTCGCCAGTGGTCGTATCGTCGTCGGCTCGACTGAAGGCCGACTGTTGTGCTTTGCATAGGCGGGTCTAAAGACCCGCCTCTACGATCTACCTGAATTCGACCGTGATCGAAGGGCCGTCGATCTTGATGCCCTTGATGTCCTTCAGGTAAGGCTTTACTTCACTCAGCGACGCGTCCGGGCCGATCTTGCCCTGGAGCGCCTTGAACTTCGCTTCATCGGCGAGCAGCGACGCCACATCCAGCTCCAGCAGCGTGAGCCGCGGACCCGTGACGTACTCCGCGTTGGTCTTGACGATCCTGCCGACGACCTCGAGGCCGATGTTGATCTTGAAGCCCTGGAACATCGCCTTGATCATGTTCATGATCATCGGGTTGCTCAGATCGGGCATTTCGTTCGGCTGCGGCGCCGGCGTGGCGTCGGGTTTGCCAACGGCGGGGCGATCGACGAAGTTGATGCTGAGCGTCGAGGTCGCGCCGCTGCGCGTCAGCTTGAAGCGCACCGGATCATCCTGCGTCGGCTCCGACGACCGGGGCGCGCTGCCGGTGCCGCCGCCCATGCTTGGGCCCTGGCTGACCTGAATCTTGTTGATGTCATCGAAGGCGAAGATGGCCTTCACGCCTTCGAAGCCGTTCTCGCCCTTGACCGGTTCGGTCGAGACGAGGCGAACACCCTCGCCCATGCGCGTGGCCATGCGCTCGAGGTCGGCCTTGTTCATCATCGGGCCGTTCATCTGCCCGTTGCTGTTGGCGCCCATCATGCCTTTGAGCGCGGCCATGTTGACGAGCGTGGTCTGTTCCACGGTGCCGCTGCCATCGGGCTTCACCTTGACGAGCGTCGTCGCGTTCAGGCACGCCGTCAGGCCGGTGGTGGCGATCAGTACGGCGAGGAGTCGAAAAACACGCATCTCTAGGTCCTCCGGGGCAGGTAATCTAATCTTACGGCAATCATGAAAGAAGGTTCAGGGAAGACCGCCCTGGTGACCGGCGCCTCGTCCGGGATCGGCAAGGCGTTCGCGGAATTGCTTGCGGAACGCGGTTATGCGGTCGTGCTGACGGCGCGGCGCGGCGACCGCCTGGAAACCCTCGCGGCGGAGCTGCGGCAGAAATTCGGCGTCGCGACCCATTGCGTAGTCGCTGATCTGGCGCAGCCGAACGCCTCCGAGCAGATCGCCAACGAGCTCACGGCAAAGCAGCTGACGATCGACGTACTCGTGAACAACGCGGGCTACGGCGTCCCCGGCAGTTACGTCAACGTGCCGTGGGAGGATCACGAGCGTTTCATGCAGGTGATGGTCACCGCCGTTCTCGATCTGACATATCGATTGCTGCCGGGCATGCTCGAGCGCGGCTGGGGCCGCATCATCAACATCGCGTCGGTCGCAGGCATGGTGCCGGCGCCCGCCGGACACACGTTGTATGGCGCATCGAAGGCGTTTGTGATCCGGTTCTCCGAGGCGCTGCAGGCGGAGAACGGCCCGAAGGGCGTGCACGCGACGGCGGTGTGTCCCGGCTTCACGTGGAGCGAGTTTCACGACGTGACCGGCACTCGCGATCGCATGAACAAAATGCCTGGCTTCCTCTGGCTCAAGGCCGATGACGTGGCGCGTGAGGGCTATGCCGCGGTGATGAACGGCCGTGCCGTCGTGGTGAACGGTGGAATCTACAAGTTCCTGGTGTGGCTGAACGGCGCGATGCCGCGCAGCCTCGCAAACGTGGTCTCGAAATTCGCCGGCCGCAGATACCGAAAAGTCTGACGCGGAACACCTGACCTCGGGCGTCCGTATCCACCCCGCATGGTCGAGACGCTGCTGAAGGACGTTCGCTATGCGCTGCGGTGGATGCGGCGTAGTCCCGGCTTCTCCGCGGTGGCCATCCTCTCGCTCGGCCTCGGCGTTGGCGTCAACACAGCGATGTTCTCGCTGGTCGACTCGCTCCTGTTCCGGCCGCTGCCAGTCACCGCGCCAGACACACTCGTCGACGTCTTCACTGGCGGCGGCGACGGGTTGAATACGCCACCACCTCGTATCAGGATTTCCTCGACCTCAAGGCGCAGAACACCGTCTTCAGCGAATGCTCGGCTACAGCCCGATGATGGCGCCGCTCAGTCTCGGCGATCGATCGCGCATTGCCCTCGGCCACACCATGGCGTCGCCGACCTTTCTGTCGACGCTTGGAGTACCGATCATCGACGGCCGCGGCATCGCGGAGACCGACACCGTGGGCAGTCCTGCCGTTGCCGTGATCAACGAAACGATGGCGCGGACGTTCTGGCCGAAAGAATCCGCGGTGGGCCACACGGTGCAGGTGCTGAACGGATCGCAGACGCGCAGCTATCGCATTGTCCGGTGCATCGCGACCACAAGCAGCATGGCGTGCTCGAGCGGCCGTACCCGTTCGCCTACTTTGCGGATAGTCAGCGTCCCAATCCGACCGACAAGTTCATCGTCGCCCGCACGAACGGCAGCGCAGAGGCGCTGCTCGCCGGCATGCGTCGAGAGCTGCTCGCCATGGAATCGGGCCTTGTCTTCATGGGCAACTCGACGCTGGAGCAGAGCATGGGGATGAGCCTGATGCCGGCGCGCGTTGGTGCAGTGCTCGCGATGGCGTTCGGCGGGCCCGGCACGCTGCTGGCCGCGATTGGTCTGTATGGAGTGATCGCGTTCTCGGTCGCGCGGCGCACGCGCGAGATCGGCGTGCGCATGGCGCTCGGCGCCAACCCCGGTTCGGTGTTGTCGATGGTAATGCGGCAGGGCTTTACGATCGTCGCGATCGGGTTGATCGCCGGCGGCGTGCTCGCAGGCGCCGCGGCGTCGGCGCTGCGCGGACTGCTCTACGGGATCACGCCATTCGATCCAATCGCGTGGGGCCTCGCGCTCACGGCCATGATCGTGGCCGCCGGCCTGGCGAATTTCGTTCCCGCGCGCCGCGCCATGCGTGTCGATCCCATGAACGCCCTACGCACGGAGTAGTTGCCAGCCGGGGTAACCGGCATCATGCGGCCGTTGATATACTTCCTCTCTTTGGAGGCCCATGATGTCGCGTAACTTGCGCTCGCTCCTTCTCTCCACAGCTGTTTGCGCCGCGGCCGCGATATCGCTGTCCGCCCAGCAGATGAACCCGACGCCGAACCGCGGCGCCGGCGACGGCGAAGGGCCGTTCGAGCGGCTCGTGATCCGTGGCGTCACCGTCATCGACGGCACCGGCGCGCCGCCGCGCGGGCCGATCGACATCGTCGTCCAGAACAATCGCATCACCGACGTGTCGAGCGTCGGCTTCCCCGGCGTGCCGATCAACGAGCGCGGCCGGCCGCAGAAGGGCGGCAAGGAAATCGACGCGACCGGCATGTATCTGATGCCCGGTTTCGTCGACGCGCACGTGCACTGCGGCGGCGGGCAGGCGCGCGACCCTGAGTACGTCTACAAGCTGTGGCTGATGCACGGCGTCACCACGGTGCGCGGCGTGCCGTGCGGATCGATGGACTGGGATCTCGGCCAGCGCGAGCTGTCGGCGAAGAACCAGATCGTGGCGCCGCGCATTTTCGCGTATCACCGCCCGTTCAGCGGAGAAGGCTGGGATCGCAACAAGCCGCAGACGCCGGAGACCGCGCGCGAGTGGGTGCGCTTCGCGGCGAAGAAGGGCGTCGACGGCATCAAGTTCGGCGCGCAGGATCCGGAAATCATGGCGGCGCTGCTCGACGAGGCGAAGAAGTTCAACCTCGGGTCCACGGCGCATCTCGATCAGATGGGCGTCGTGCGCATGAACGCCCGCGATGCGTCGCGGCTCGGCCTCGGCACGCTGACGCATTACTACGGCCTGTTCGAATCGCTCCTGAAGGACTATTCGATCCAGCCGTACCCGGTGAACCAGAACTACAACGACGAGCAGCATCGCTTCGGCCAGGTGGCGCGGCTCTACGACAAGATTCATCCGCGCGGCAGCGAACAGTGGAACGCCCTGATCAAGGAATGGGTCGATCGGAAATTCGTGATCGATCCGACGATGACGATTTATTCGGCGGGGCGCGATGTGATGCGCATGCGCAATGCCGACTGGCACGACAAGTACACGCTGCCGTCGCTGTGGGACTTCTATCAGCCCAATCGCAACGCGCACGGCTCGTACTGGTTCTACTGGACGACGGAAGATGAAATCCAGTGGAAGCGCTTCTACCAGGTGTGGATGTCGTTCCTGAACGACTTCAAGAACGCCGGCGGCCGCGTCACGACGGGCTCCGACTCGGGCTTCATCTACCAGACCTACGGCTTCGGCTACATCCTCGAGCTCGAAATGCTGCAGGAGGCGGGCTTCCATCCGCTCGAAGTGGTGCGCTCGGCCACCCTCAACGGCGCGCTGACGCTGCACGAGCCGAAGGGCAAGCCGATCGACTTCGGCATCATCCGTCCGGGCCTGCTCGCCGACATGGTGATCGTCGATCAGAACCCGCTCGAGAACTTCAAGGTGTTGTACGCGACCGGCGCGGTGAAGCTCGACGATCAGAATCGCCCGTCGCGCGTCGGCGGCATCAAGTACACGATCAAAGACGGCATTGTCTACGATGCCAAGAAGCTGGCCGCGGATGTCGCGGGCATTGTCGAGCGCGCGAAGCGCGCCAAGCCATCGACGTCGGCGGGACAGAAATAAACGATGAAAATATTGTTGAAGATTCTCGGCGGGATTATCGTCCTGCTGCTGTTTTGTGTGGCATGCGGCTATGGGTACCTGATGTTCGCGTACCCCGCGGTGCCACCGCCGACCGCGTTCGAGATCGAGGCGACGCCCGAGCGGCTGGCGCGCGGCAAGTATCTGAACGATCACGTCGTCGGCTGCACGACCTGCCACACCAGGCGCGACTGGACGAAGTTTTCCGGGCCGGTGATGGAAGATCGGCTCGGCTCCGGCGGCGAGTCGTTCAATCTCGGCCCGGCGGGGATGTTGTATTCGAAGAACATCACGCCGGCGGCGATCGGATCGTGGAGCGACGGCGACTTGCTGCGCGCCGTGACGCAGGGCGTGTCGAAGGACGGCACGGCGATGTTTCCGCTGATGCCGTACCCGCATTTCGGCGCGATGGACCAGGAGGACGTCCACGCCGTGCTGGCGTATATCCGATCGCTGAAGGCGATCGAGAACACGCCGCCGGCAGGGAAGTTGAGTTTTCCGCTGAACCTGATCGTGCGCACGATCCCGAAGTCGAATACCTTCGGCAAGCGGCCGCCGCGGGCAGACAAGGTTGCCTACGGCCAGTACATGACGAAGGCCGCGCTTTGCGGCGACTGCCATACTGCGAGTGTCAGCGGCACACCGATGCCGGGTATGGAGTTCGCCGGCAGCGTCGAGGGCGCGGACAACTGGCAGTTCGTCGAGACTGGCTACCGGGTCCGCGCCGCGAACATCACTCCGGATGCAAATACCGGCATCGGCTCGTGGACCGAAATGCAGTTCATCGACAAGTTCAAGGGCTTCGAAACGGCCACCAACACCACGCTCGCGGAATACGAGCGCGCCAACAACACCGTGATGCCGATTACCGCCTACGCCGGCATGACGCGCGACGACCTGGCGGCGATTTACGCGTATCTGCGGACGTTGAAGCCGGTGACGAATCGAGTCGAAAAATTTCCCGACGCGAAGTGAGGTCTTGAGGTCCTGAGGTCTTGAGGTCTTGAATGTTTGATTACCTAACGGGGATTTACAACATCACGCCGACGCCGTTCAAGGCGGACGGCTCCCTTGATGAACCAAGCCTGCGGAAGCTGACGGAATTCACGCGCGGGACGCGCGTCAACGGCATGACCATCCTGGGCGTGCTCGGCGAGGCCGACAAGCTGACCGAGCGCGAACGCGAGCGCGTCACCGAGATCGTCATCGAAACGGCCGGCGATGCCTTCCCGATCTGCGTTGGGACCACGCATGCGGGCACGGATGGCTGCATCGAGTACAGCCGGCGCGCGCAGCAGCAGGGCGCGAAGGCGGTGATGGTGGCGCCGCCGAAGCTGGCGCGCACCAACGACGCGGCGCTCGAGAAACACTATCGCGCCGTCGCCGACGCCATCGACATTCCGGTGGTGGTGCAGGACTTCCCACCCGCTGTCGGCGGCATCACGATGAGCGTCGAGCTGATCGCGAAGCTGGCGGCGGCGTCGCCGCGGCTGGCGTTCCTCAAGCTGGAAGACGATCCGGCGCCGATGAAGATCACGCAGATTCGCGCCGTGTCCAGGGACGTCAAGATCTTCGGCGGGCTCGGCGGCATGATGTTCCTCGAGGAGCTGCGCCACGGCGCGATCGGCACGATGACCGGCTTCGCGTTTCCGGAAATCCTCGTCGAGATCTTCACGAAGTTCACTGCCGGCGATCGCGATGGCGCGACGGACGTCTTCTACAAATATCTGCCGATCATTCGTTTCGAGAACCAGCCACGCATCAACCTGGCGCTGCGCAAGCACATCTATCACCTGCGCGGCGTGATCGCCTCATCGCGCGTGCGTTCACCATTCACCGCGGTCGATGCCGACACGCTGGCGGATCTCGACGACATTTTGTCGCGGCTGGCCTTACTCACCGCGAAAGTTTAGACAGGCAGACAGGCAGACAGGCAGACAGGAAAACATGGAGCTCGGACTCAAAGGCAAAAGAGCGATCGTCATGGCGGCGAGTCGCGGACTCGGATACGCATCGGCGCTCGGATTAGCGCGCGAGGGTTGCAAGTTGATCATCTGCAGTCGCGATCAGGCGCGCATCGAGGCGGCTGCTGCGGCCATCACGAAAGAAACCGGCGCCGAGGTGAAGGCGCTCGTGGCCGATGTCAGCAGCGGCAGCGAGGCAAAACGTCTTGTGGATGCGGCCGTGTCCGCGTACGGCGGGCTCGAGATCGTCGTGCACAACGCCGGCGGACCGCCCGCGGGTGAAACGCTGCAGATGACCGACGAGCAGTGGCAGAAGGCGTTCGAGCAGAACCTCCTCAGCTTCACGCGCATGGTCGGCGCCGCCGCGCCGGAAATGAAGAAGGCCGGCTACGGCCGCGTGCTGACGATTGCATCGTCTTCAATCAAACAGCCGATCCCGAATCTCGCATTGTCGAACGCGCTGCGCGCCGGCGTGTGGGGCATTGCGAAAACGCTGTCGCGCGAGCTGGCGCCGCAGGGCATTCTCGTCAATGTCATTGCTCCGGGCCGGATCGACACCGAACGCATCGCCGAGCTGGACGCGGCCAACGCGCAAAAGAGCGGCAAATCGGTGGAAGATGTACGCAAGGCGTCGGTGGGCACGATTCCGCTTGGACGCCTCGGCCGGCCGGAGGAGCTGGCAAATCTTGTCGTGTTCCTGGCGTCGGAAAAAGGCAGCTACATCACCGGTCAGGCGATCACCGTTGACGGCGCGGCTGGCACTGCGCTGTAGCGCACTCGCCATCTGCGTTGTCCTGATCCAGACAGAGCCTGTCTCGCCGAAGCCGTTGTCTGGCGACGGCGGACAGGTCGCTGTCCCCGCGCCGACCGATGAACCTCGTCCCGAGTTCTCGGCGTTCGTCGCGCAACTCAAGGAACAAGCCATCGCGGCGGGCGTCTCGCAGGCTACTGCCGATGCGGCGCTCGACCGTCTCGAGCCGCTCGAAGTCGTGGTCGAGCGCGATCGATCGCAGGCCGAGGTCGTGCTGTCGATCGATCAATACGTGTCGCGCCGGCTGACGCGGTCGTTTGTCAGAACGGCGGTCGCCAAGAAGCGCGAGCATCGGGCGATGCTTGCCGAGATCGCGAAAAAGTACGGCGTGTCGAGCAGCGTGCTCGTCGCGATCTGGGGGATGGAGTCGAACTTCGGACGCTTCACCGGCACGCGGCCGACCATTCAGGCGCTGGCGACCCTGGCGTGGGAAGGGCGACGGCGCGAGCTGTTCACCAGGGAACTGGTGAACGCGCTCCAGATCATCGACAAGGGCTACATCGAGCTCGATCGGATGAAGGGATCGTGGGCCGGCGCGATGGGGCAGACGCAGTTCATGCCGTCCAGTTACCTGGCGCACGCCGAGGATTACGACGGCGACGGCAAGCGGGACATCTGGCAGTCGCTGCCCGACGTATTCGCATCGACCGCGAAATACATGATCGCCTACGGCTGGAAGGACGATCAGCTGTGGGGCCGCGAGGTCAAAGTGCCGGCCGGCGGCGGCACCAAACTGGCGGCGAAGGTCGGGTTCCGGCAGACCGGCTGCCGCGCCGAGCGCGAGCTCACCGTGCGCCTGCCGCTCGAGCAATGGCAGAAGCTGGGCGTCCGCACCGCGGCCGGCGGCGCGCTGCCCAGGGTCGATCGCGACGCGTCGCTGCTCCGGGCCGGGTCGAAGAACTATCTGGTCTACTCGAATTACGATTCTTTGCTCGGCTACAACTGCGCGCACGCCTATGCGCTCGCCGTCGGCCTGCTTTCGGATCGCTTGGACTAAAATCAGGAGATGGGTACCCGCAAGCCGCCGGCCGCCGCGGTCACGGCCGTTCTGATCCTGGCCGCGCTGTCGATGGCAGCCGGTGTGTATTTCGGTGGCAACGGCCAATTGCCCCTGGCAATGACCGGAGCCGTGTTGTTCGTCATTCTTGGAGGCGTGGGTTTCGAGCTCGCGCGTCGCCGCTCATGATTCGTCGATTCGTTTTCGTCAGTGCCATTCCTGTTGTCCTCACGGTCGCCGCCGCGTGCGGCGGCAGCCAGACTCCATCTCCTGCGCCGTCCGCGACGGCAACGCCGTCATCATCAGCCGCGAAGCCCGCCGAAGCGCCGAAGCCGGCCGGCGTGGTCGCGCTGCTCGAGCCGATCGAAGGCGCGATGGGCGGTCACATCGACACCTTTCGCTGGTCACCGGTGGCCGGCGCCGATGGCTACGTGATCAAGATCGTCGCGGTCACCGGCGATCGCGTGGTGTGGGAGAGCCAGCCGATGACGGCGACGGAAGCGAAGCTGCCGGCGACCGTCGCTCTCGAACCCGAGGTGCACACATGGTCGGTCTCGGCGCGCAAGGGTAGCGAGGTGCTTGCGACGTCGCCGACCCAGAAATTCACTATCACCCCGTAGTTGCTCCGCAACTCATTGCCGAGGACAGATAGACGCATGACGAAGGACCTGTTGAAAGGCCTCAACGAGCACCTCAAGCTGGAGTTCCGCGCGTCGCATGAATACCTGGCGATGTCGATCTGGCTGAACGAGCACGATCTGCCGGGCTTCGCGACGTGGATGCGCAAGCAGTCGGGCGACGAGCTGCTGCACGCGCAGCGGATCATCGATCATCTCGTCGAGCGCGATCAGAAGGTGGTGCTGCCGGCGATCGCGGCGCCGCCGCTGTCGTGGAAATCGGCGGAGGCGCTGTGCGAGCACGTGCTCAAGAACGAGCGGGAAGTGACCGCGTCGATCAACGAGCTCTACGCCATGGCGGAAAAAGCCAAGGATCGTCCGGGCGTCGTGATGCTGCAGTGGTTCGTCACCGAGCAGATGGAGGAAGAGGCCGCGGCCCGCGCGGTGCTCGGCCGCATCAAGCTCGCCGGCAACACCGGCGTCGGCCTGCTGATGATCGATCAGGAGCTGGCGACCGGCAAAGTGCCCGGCATGCCGCCGTCGCCGACCGACGCCGCGCAGTAAATGTAAAGGGGAGCCTTTAGGCTCCCCTGTGCCGAATGAAACCCCATAGTTGGAATCCCGCCGAAGGGCCGCTGACGGAGGCGGCCCTTCGCGCCAAGCTCGAATCGCTCGGGTATCGCGTCGCGAAATACGTCTACGAGCCCGGCACGGTGTTCCCCGATCACAAACACGAAGTCGACAAGATCGATGCGGTGCTGTCGGGGCGCTTCCGCATGGTGGTGCGCGGCCACATGAAAGTGCTCGGCCCGGGCCAATGGATCGAAATCCCGCGCGGCACGGTGCACAACGCCGCCGTGATGGGCGATGAGCCCGTCGTCAGCCTTGACGCCGTGAAATTATGAAGATTGCGATTTTCGGATCCGGCGGCGTCGGCGGCTACTTCGGCGGCAAGCTTGCGGCCGCAGGTGAAGACGTCACGTTCCTCGCGCGCGGCGCGCATCTCGCCGCGATGCAGACGAGCGGCCTGCACATCACGAGCCCGCTTGGCGAGGTGCACGTGCCGAAAGTTCAGGCCGCGGATCGGCCACAGGCGATCGGGCCTGTTGATGTCGTGCTCTTTACCGTCAAGTTGTACGACGTTGACGCCGCTGCGGCGACGCTGTTGCCGCTGATCGGGCCGAACACCGTCGTCATCACGCTGCAGAACGGCGTCGATGCGATGGACATGGTTGCGAAATATGTCGGCAGCGATCACGTGGCCGGGGGCGCCGCCTACATCGTGGTCGTCCTCGACCGGCCTGGCCATTTGCATCATACCGGCGGACAGAATCTCGTATTCGGCGAGCGTGACGGCCGCCGATCCGATCGCCTGGCGGCGTTCGAGGCAGCGGGGCAGCGCGCCGGGTTCGGGGCCAAAGCGAGCAACGAGGTCGAGACCGAACTCTGGATTAAGTTCGTGCGGCTGTCGGCGTGGGCCGCGGTCACTACGGCGACGCGATCGCCGATGGGTGTGATTCGTGACAACCCGGCGCTCTTCGAAATGATGATGAAGGCGACGGACGAGGCAATCGCGGTCGGCAGAGCGCGCGGCGTCGCCCTTCCGGCCGATATCGTCGAGAGTACGCTCGCGATGATTCCGAACTTCCCCGCCACGTCGAAATCGTCGATGCTCGAAGATCTCGAGCGCGGCCGTCGTCTCGAGCTGCCCTGGCTGAGCGGCGCGGTGGTGCGCATCGGCAAGGAAGTGGGCGTGCCGACGCCCATCCACCAGTTCATCACCACGATTCTGACGCCGTTTGTAAACGGCAAGTAGCTCGGCACTTCACTGCCGCCGTCCGCTGATACGATCCGGTCAGGCGCGGCAAACTGAATGGCAGACCCGTTCGACTCGCTGGCGACCGGCCACGCCGGCCGCCAACTCGCTCAGGGCGAGGGTCGTCTTCGCGAGCTGATGCGCGAGTATCAGTCCGGCCGCTTCGAGGCGTTCGATGAGATCTACGCGTCGATCGCGCCGGCGGTGCGCCGCTACCTGCTGTCGCAGGCCCGCAACGGCGCGAAGGCGGACGACCTGGTCCAGGAGACGTTCCTGCAGATGCATCGGGCCCGGCACACCTACGACCCCGCCTATCCGCTGATGCCGTGGACGATGGCGATCGCGCGGCATGTGTGGCTGATGGATCGGCGCACCTTGTCGCGGCGGCCGTGGGCGCCGGACGACGTCACGGCGATGGAGTTGCCGGTCAAGGGCGATGCAGCGTCGTATGCGGATCGCGTTGAAGTGCGGCGCGCGCTCGGCAAAGTCGCGCCGGCGCGGCGCAGCGCGGTGATTCAACATCACATGCTCGGATTCAGCTTCAAGGAGATCGCCGAACGCGCCGGCATTGCCGAGACCGCGGCGAAATTGCGATCGAGCCGGGGCATGGCGCAGTTGCGCGCACTGCTCAAGGGCCGGGAGAGCAAATGAGCACGCCCGCCGAGTTGCGCGCGAGGCTGGCCGCCGACTATCAGCCGATCCGCGCGCTGCGATCGCCGTGGATGCGCGCGCTTGCGGTCGTGCCGATTGCGATCGTCGCGCTGACCGGGGCGCAGTTCGCCTTCAACGTCCGCCCCGATGCGCCGAACCTGGGCTGGCTTGGAGTATGGGGGCTGTCGATCGCGCAATCGCTGCTTGGTGTGATCGTTGTCGGCGCGGCGCTGCGCGAATCGATTCCCGGGCGCGACTGGAGTTCCGGGGCGATCGCGATGTGGCTGTCGATTCCGATCGCGACGATCGTTGCGGTCACTGTCGTCAGCTGGCAGGCGAGCCCGGTGTTTCTCCGCGAAGACTGGTGGCTGGTCGCGGGCGTGTGTTTCGCGGGCTCCGCCGCGACCGCCTTACCCGTGGTCGCATTCGCGAGCATCCTCGCGGCGCGCGCGTATCCCACACGTCCGGCCGTGGCCGGCGCGCTGTTTGGATTGGGCGCGGGGCTGATCGCCGACGCCGGATGGCGCATCTTCTGCCATTTCAGCGAGCCATCGCATGTGTTGTCCGCGCACCTGGCGGCCGTGATCATGTCGACGATCATCGGCGCCCTCGCCGCGCTGAGAATGTGCGGGCTACGCGGGGAAGAACACGCGCTGCACGAACCAATACGTGCCGGCGAGGATCACCGCGATCGATCCGAGTAGCGCGAGCCGGCGCGCCAACGTCTCACTGCGCGCTCGCACGGCCAGCAACAATCCCGCCACCACTGCCACGATCAGCAACTGACCGATCTCGACGCCGAGATTGAACGCGAACAGCGACCAGCCGAGCGCCGCCTGCGGCAATCCGAATTCCTTCAAAACGTAAGCAAAGCCGAAGCCGTGAATCAGGCCGAACGCAACCGCCAGGTATGCACGGATGTCCTTTGCTTTGTCCGCGTCCGTCGGTTTGCCACGCAGCACCAGCAGGTTGTCCGCACCTACGACGACGATCGTCAGCGCGATCAACGGTTCGATAAATCTCGCCGGCGGCGAGACCACATCGAGCGCGGCCAGTGACAGCGTGATGCTGTGGCCAATCGTGAACGCGGTCACGATCAGCGCGAGCCGGCGGAACGTCCCGCCCAGCAACAGCAATCCGATCAGGAACAGGATGTGATCGGGACCGATCAGGATGTGCTCGATTCCCGACATCACGAATGTCTTCACGACGGCCCAGCGGCCTTGCGTGCTGCCGGAGTAGTACGAGGTGTCCTGGTGAGACACGTCGAGGATCGCCTGCAGCTTCAGCGCCGAGTCCTCGTAGATGTTGATGAACGTCTGGTGGATCGGATCGTACGGGAAGACGTAGGCGTGAATGCCGACGTGGCCCGGTCTGGCATTGCTGACCGTGAACGCGAGCCGCAGGCTCTGTCGATCGGGTACGACGTCGATCTCCCCCCATGTGATCGTGGCGGGACGATTGTCGAGCATCAGGCTAACGCGCGGGCCGAGCAGCGCGACCAGCGCATCGCGGTAGCGGGCGGCCGTTGCCGGATCGAGCAGCGTGTCCGCGTTGGCGACGCCCAGATCGTGCGCCGCGTCGAGATCGTGGACGACGAGCGTGCCGGTCAGCCCGTTGGCGTCGAGGTGCAGATCGAGATAACTGAACGGAGCCGGGTGCGCCGCGGCCGTGGCCGCGAGCAGCGAGCAGGCGAGAACCCAGGGTGCAGTGCGGAAAAGCATCAAGCCTTTCCTAAGACGCCGCGGGCCGCCGCCCAGATCCACAGCATGCCAATCAGGCTGGTCAGGAAGACATCGCTCGGCCAGTGCAGGCCCAGCGCGATCCGCGCCAGGCAGCCAAGTACCACCATCCCGAAGCCGATCGACATCACCACCACGCGCATCGGCGACTGACGGCGCACCAGCGCGAGGCCGCGCCACCCGCCGACGAACAGCGACGCGGTCAGGACGATCGCCATCACGTAATACTTGCCGGGCGCCGGCGCCAGGCTGCTGACCGGCGTGGCCCAGGATTGCGGGTCGGGGGAGACCGACTGGACCATTCGCGTCAGCGCCACGTCGCCGGCGAAATACGGTTCCAGTGCCAAGGCGGTCCCGAGCAGCAGCGTCACAATCGCGGCGAGCGCGAATGGCATCCAGGGCGAACGCATCATAGAATGCACATTCCATCACAGGAGGCTATTCCATGCGTCGGGTCATCACGCTTTGCGCGATCGTTATTGCCGCTGCCTGCAACCAGGCGGCGCCGCCTCCGGCTGCGTCCACCGCGCCGGCCGCCAAGAAGCTCGGCATCCGCCCCGACGGCGACACCGAGATCAAGCCCGATCTCAGCCAGGTGCCTCCGGAGCTGCAGAAGGTCTACGCGCACATCGACGAGAACATCGATGCGCACGTCGAGAACCTGCAGAAGTGGATTCGCCAGCCGAGCATCTCGAATTCGGGCGAAGGCATTCCCGAATCGGCGGAAATGGTGAAGGGGTTCTTCGACGAGCTCGGCTGCCAGCAGACGCGCGTCTACGACGTCGGCGTGACCGAATACGGATCGCCGGGCAATCCCGTCGTCTACGCAAAGTGCGACGAGGGCGCCGAGAAGACGGTGTTGATCTACTGGATGTACGACACGATGCCGATCACGCAGCCCGATGCGTGGTCGTCGCCGCCGTTCGAAGCGCGGCTCGTCGAGCAGGCGCCGTACAAGAAGGTGTTGATCGGCCGGGGCGCCACCAACTCCAAGGGCCCGCAAATGGCGCAGCTGAACGCGTTCCGCGCCATCAAGGCGGTACACGGCAAGCTGCCGGTAAATCTCATCTTCGTTGCTGAAGGCGATGAAGAGCGCATGGACATCGGCCTGCGGAAGTTCGTGAAGGATCATCCGGAGCTCATCGCCGGCGCCGATGCGATGTATCGCTTCGGCGGCCAGTCGAACAGCGGCAGCGGCGGCTACGGCGGCGGATCGGAAGGCTGCGTCTACGTCGAGTTGACGACGAGCGGCACGAAGTGGGGACGCGGCCCGACGGTCTCCGACATTCACGGCGCCAACAAGCGCGGGGTCGACAGCCCGGCGTGGCGTCACATCAAAATGCTGGCCTCACTGGTGTCGGACGACGGCAACACGCCGAAGATCGCCGGCTTCTACGAAGGCATCCAGCCGCTCAGCAAGGATCAGGAAGCCGATCTGCAGCGCCGCGCGAAGAACGTGGACATGAAGGTCGCCGCCGAGAACCTCGGCGTGGCGCGCTTCATGACCGACAACGCCTACGAGCTGCTGAAGGTGCAGAACTTCGGCACGTCGTTCAATCTCGACGGCATCTGGGGCGGCAACATGTTCGCCGGCGGCGCCGGCGCGACGCTGCCCAACAAGATCACCTCGAAGCACAACTTCCGCTACGTCCCCAACATGAAGGGCCCGGACATCGTCAAGAAGCTGCGCGCGCAGCTCGACAAGAACGGCTTTGCCGACGTCGAGGTGAAACTGATCGGCGACGTACCGTGGGCGAAGATGAATTCGGACAACTCGATCGGCCAGGCGCTCAAGCGCACGTATGAAGTGATGAACATCCCGCACGGCGAGCTCAACAAAGAATTCGAGATCGGCGGCGCGGGCGCGGCGGCCGGCGGCTACTGGCCGGCGTATATGTTCGGCAACGGCGAGCTTGGCGAAGACATCGTGCCGTCGCTCCCCGGCATTCCAATCGCCGCGGGCGGCGCCGGCGTGGGCGGCCGGGCGCACGCGGCCAACGAGTACTATGTGATCGAGGGCGCCGGGAAAGTGTACGGGCTGGCCGGCGCGGAGAAGGCCGTCGCCACCGTGATGTACGCGTTTGCCGGGAAGATTCCACCGGCGCCCGCGAAGCCGGCGGCGAATACACGAACGAATAACTAAGAACGAAAAACGAAAAACGAAAAACAAAATGATCGCGGTTCACGATCTCGCCAAGCAGTATCACCTCGGCGATCACGTGGTGCATGCCCTGCGCGGCGTCACCATGTCGGTCGCCGCGGGTGAGTTCGTCACCATCGTCGGACCGTCGGGCTCGGGCAAGTCGACGTTCATGCACATCCTCGGCTGTCTCGATCGGCCGACGACCGGGCGCTATGTGCTCAATGGACGCGATGTGTCGACGCTGCCGTCAGACGAACTGGCGCGTGTGCGGAACGAGACGATCGGATTCGTGTTCCAGGGATTCAACCTGCTGGCGCGCACGTCGGCGCTCGAGAACGTCGAGCTGCCGTTGCTCTACACGCGCAAGGGCGTGGTGAAGGCCAGCGAGCGGCGCGATCGTGCGATGGCGGCCCTCGAGGCGGTCGGCCTCACCGATCGCGCCGACCATCATCCGAATCAGTTGTCAGGCGGCCAGCAACAACGCGTCGCGATCGCTCGCGCGCTGGTCACGCAGCCGTCGCTGTTACTCGCCGACGAGCCAACCGGCAACCTCGATAGCACGACCAGTCACGAGGTCATGGAGATTTTCGCCGACCTCTGCGCCACGCGCGGCATCACGATCGTGGTGATTACGCACGAACGCGATATCGCCGCGTATGGAACGAGAACTGTCGACTTCCGTGATGGTTTGATCGTCTCCGATCGAGCCAACGAACGGCGGGCCGTGGTGAATCAATGAAGCGTCTCTTGAAACACCCGATGGTGGACGTCGCGGTCAAGGCGCTGGGCCGCAACCGGCTGCAGACCGGCCTGACCATGCTTGGCATCACTGTCGGCGTGGCGACCGTCCTCGCGATGATGGCCGTCGGCGCCGGCGCGCAGCGATCGATCGAGCAGCAGGTGCGCGCCGCCGGTCTCAATCAAATCACCATCCGCGCCGGCAACTGGCGGCCGAAGGTCACCGACAGCGACGAAGCAATCGCGCACCAGGCTGATGCACGCCCTTTGACTGGCGACGTCATAAAGATCGCGTATCACCCGGAAGATGATCCGATGGAGAAACACGATCATCCCACGGCGCGGCAGCGGCTCGGCGACCTCGAGGCCGGTCTCGGCTCGGCGGCGACGATGACGTTTTCGGATGCGGATGCGATCCGCAAGATGGACGGCGTGCAGTACGTCGCCGGCGGCATCCACGAGAACGTGCGCGTCCACTCCGGTCAGAAACGCTGGTTCACGCGCATGCACGGCACCGACGTGATGATGCCCTCGATCAAGCGCGCGTGGACGTTCAACGGTGGACGTTTCTTCTCCGAGCGCGAACAGAACCGCGCCGACCAGGTGATCGTGCTCGGGCAGGTCGTGGTCGATCGTCTCTTTGGTGCCGGCGTCAACCCGGTCGGGCAGTCGGTGACGCTGTGGAACCAGCAGTTCGAGGTCGTCGGCATCGTCACCAGCGCCACCTGGGTGGTGCAACCGGCGCCGGGCGACGATCAATTCGACGCCGTCTACATGCCGTACACGACGACGCAGCGGCTGCTGAATCTGTCGAAGCTGAACGACATTACGGTGACGGCGGAGTCATCGGGTGACGTGTCGCGGCTGTCTCGCGAAATCACGAAGCTGTTGCGCGTCCGCCACGGGATCGGCGACGAGGATCCCGACGACTTCACGATCGTCACGCAGGCCGCGAAGGCGCTGACGACCGGCGGATTGCCGCCGGGCGTGGCGCGAGCGGTGTCCGCCAACGTCGCCGAGCTGGAGAAGGTGACGCTCGAACAACTGGCGTTGACGATGGAGCGCGCGAGCCGGACGATGACGTGGCTGCTCGCCGCCGTGGCGGCGGTATCGCTGCTGGTTGGCGGCATCGGCATCATGAACATCACCCTGCTGTCCGTCACCGAGCGGACCAAAGAGATCGGTCTCCGCATGGCCGTCGGCGCGCGCGGCAAGGACGTGATGCGCCAGTTCCTGTTCGAGGCCGTGGTGATCAGCGCCCTCGGCGGCCTGCTCGGCATCATCGTGGGTGTGATCGCGTCGGCGGGCATCGCGCGATCGCTGCAGTGGGCGACCGTGGTCTCTCCGGGATCAGTGTTGCTGGCCTTCGGTGTGGCCGCCGCAGTCGGCGTGTTCTTCGGGTGGTATCCCGCCCGACAAGCGTCGCGGCTCGATCCGATCGTAGCGTTGCGCCGCGAATAGCATGCTGCGGTTCATCTACGTCAGCTCACAAATCGCCGTGCGCGCGCTCGGACGTAATCGCTTACGCACCGTGTTGACCATGCTCGGCGTGATCATCGGCGTCGCCGCCGTGATCGCGATGGTCGCGCTCGGCGCCGGCGCGCGCGGCTCGGTCGAAACGTCGCTCAAGTCAGCGGGCACCAACATCATCCAGGTCAGCGCCGGCAACTTCACGCGCGGCGGCGAAAGCATGAACATCGCCAGCGGCCTTGGCGCGGCGAGAACGCTGACCGTCGAGGACGCGGAAGCGATCAAGCTGATCGGCGGCGTGCAGCACGTGGCGAGCGGCGTCAGGAACCGCGCCTTCGTGACATCGGCGCATCGGCAGTTCTTCACGCAGATTCGAGGCACCGAGCCGGCCCTTGCCGACATTCATGGGTGGGAATGGCTTGGCGGGAATTTCGGGACCGCGGCGGATGCCGCGGTGATGGGCCGCGCCGCGGCGCGCGAATTGTTCGGCGAGGGTTTCGATCCGGTCGGCGAGCGCATCACGATCGGCGATCGCTCGTTCGCGGTGACCGGATACTTCCGCACGCTCGATGCCGACATGGACGAAACGGTGTTCGTACCGCTGGCGGCCGGGCAGCAGATGATCGACGCGCGCCACCTGCAGACGATCACCGTGTCGATTGACGAAGCGGGACAGGCGAGCCGCATCGCCGAAGAGATCACGGCGATCCTGCGTGAGCGCCACGGCCGCGGCCGCCAGGCGGCGAGCGCCGGCGGTCTCGGCGGCAACCAGATGCCGTCGTCATCGGTGTCGGCGGTGGACGACTTCACCGTCAAGACGCAGGCCGCGGCGAACGTGACGAAAGGTCTTTACACGTCCGTCGCGGCGTTCGCGCTCGCGAACATGCCAAAGCTCGACGAGATCACGCTGCAGGAAATGTCGAGCACGCTGAGCCGCGCCGGATCGACCATGACGGCGCTGCTCGGCAGCATTGCCGCCATCTCGCTGATCGTCGGCGGCATCGGCATCATGAACATCATGCTGGTGTCGGTGACGGAGCGCACCAAGGAGATCGGCCTGCGCCTGGCCGTGGGCGCGCGCCGCCGCGACGTGATGCTGCAGTTCCTGGTCGAAGCAATGGTGATGAGCCTGATCGGCGGGTTGATCGGCGTCGGTGTCGGCTTGATCACGGCCCGCACGCTGACCGCGGTCCTCGACTGGCCGACACAAATTTCCGCGAGCACGCTGGCGTCGGCATTCGGTATCGCCGCCGCCGTCGGTATCCTGTTTGGCTACTACCCCGCGCGGCGAGCGTCGCGCCTCGATCCAATCGATTCGCTGCGCTACGAATAGCCCGCCGCGACGCGAAACGCGTTCTTGCCTGACCGTTTCGCCTCATACAGTGCAAGGTCCGCGCTTTTCATCAGCGTCTCGGCTTCGTCGCCGTGGACCGGATACAGGCTGATGCCGACGCTGACGGTGACACGCGCCGGCGCGCCCTCGATCGCATACGGCTGGGACACCGACTCGATCACTTTCTCGGCGACCTGTACCGCCTCGTCGCCCCCGGCCCCGCCGAGCACGATCACGAATTCATCGCCGCCGAGCCGCGCCACCGTATCCTGTTCGCGGACGGCCGACTGCAGCCGGCCGGCGACCATCTTCAACAACGCATCGCCGGCAGGGTGCCCCAACGTGTTGTTGACGGCCTTGAACCCGTCGAGGTCGAGATAGAGCAGCGCCATATCCGCCGGTTCGCGCCGCGCCTGCGCGATGCCCATCGACAGGCGATCGACCAGCAGTCTGCGATTAGCGAGCCCGGTCAACGGGTCGCTGAGCGCCAGTGATTCCAGCGTCTTGCTTTGATCGCGCGCCGCTTCGTGGAGCAGGCGCACCTCGAGCATGTTGTGGATGCGGATCAAGAGCTCTCGCGGATCGAACGGCTTGCTGATGAAGTCCTTGGCGCCGTCACGCAAGGCGCGCAACTTGTGCATCGGTTGCGCGGTGATGACCAGCACGGGCACGTAATCGTCGGGTTCGAGCTGCTTCAGCTGCTCGATCACCTGGAAGCCGTCCATGCCAGGCATCTGCAGGTCGAGCAGGATCAGGCTGAACCGATAGCGGCGCTGCAGCTCGCAGACCTCTTGCGGAACTCGTGTCGAAGATACCGAGGTATAGCCTGCACCGTGGAGCAGTTGCTCCAGCAGCATGACGTTGTCCTCAACATCGTCGACCACGAGGATGTGGGCGTTGAGGATCTCGTTGGGGGCGACCATGCTCTAAAACAGTGTACACACCCCATTCAGGGAACAGGTATTTCAATCTCGAACGGCGCGCCGCGCAGCGCATAGCTGAGCTTCACCATGTCGCCGCTCGCAAGCGGGTTGCCGTCGGCGACCCAGCTCTCGCCGCTGTCGTCGATTTTGAGCGCGAGCGTTTCCACCGCGCCCATCCTTGGCGTGATCGTCATGACGACACTGGCCGCGACCGACGCCGGCAGATCTTCGCGCACCGCATCGCTGAACCAGACACGATGCTTGCCCTTCGAATCGAAGACGACTTCGTAGTGCACTTCGCCGTTCATCATCACCAGGCCGCCGTGGTGCGGCGAGTGATCACCGTGCGGCGTCGTGATGGCGGCGTGCTGCGCGTCGTTTGGCCTGGCAGTCGCGGCAGGCGGCGGCTCCGCCGGCATGTTCGAGCAGGCGGCACCGAGCAACAGCGCCGTAATTGCGAATCGCTTCATTTGAAAATGGATTTCGGCATCTTTACGTGCACGCCCATCGTGCCGTCGACAAGCTGCGTGATGGCGACATCACCCTGGAGGCTGGTCAGTTGATACGCCTGATGCTTGTCCATCTTCTTCGTCGATGCGAGGAAGTCGACCATCTCCTGGATGGCGATCCGCGTGGCGATTCGCAAGTCGACGTCGGTGCCCATCGAAATGAAGTACTGGCTCGTCTCCGCGCGCGGCCACGTCAGCTTCATGCCCTTGCGGACGGTGAGCTGCAGCTTGCCGCGCAGCGACGTTTCGATCCCGGTCTGATCGACCTCGCCGTCGCCCTGCGCCGCATGGCCGTCGCCGACTTCGAACAGCGCGCCTTTGACGTGGACCGGAATGAACAGCGTCGTTCCGGCGACCAGCTCCTTGTTATCGAGATTGCCGGCGTGCGTGCTCGGCGGGTTGCTGCTGATGCGTCCGACTTCCGCGGCCGGCGCCACGCCCATGCTGCCGAAGAACGGCCTGAGCGGAATGACGACGCCCGGCAGGAAGGTCGCGGTCATGTTCTTGCGGTCGAGACGGACGATCGTTTGCGGGCGGCCCGGCTCGCAGTTCTCGCGCACGTAGCCGCTGCAGCCGTTGTAACCGTACGCGATCGGCAGATCGATCGAGATCACTTTCACTTCGAGCGCATCGCCGGGCTCGGCGCCATTGACGTAAACAGGACCGGTCAGGATGTGCCCGCCTGGCCCGCGATCCTTGACCTGGTCGACGATGGCGCGCAGCTGCGGCTGGATCTCAGAGGCCGGCACTCCCGATCGCTCGAGCCGATCCGGCGTGTTGGTCAGCATCGTGTCGACGTCGATGATGTCGCCCGACTCGATCGTCAGCGCCGGTTTGGTCTCGGCCCAGTAATGGCCGTAGGCCACCGTGGTCGGCGTCGCTTCGAGGCGATGCGTCTTCGGCGATTGCGCGGCGCCGACGGCGCCAAGAACGATTGTGACGAACGAGAGTGCTGAACCGATGGAACGAACGGACGTGCCGAACCTTTGTGTAACGCGCATCCGCGCATTCTAGGCCACGGGCGACGTGAATACGACGATTAGCTTGCGGCGAGGATGCCGATGATCATCCCGAGGCTGCCGAACAGGAGTCCGAGGGACCAGCCGAGGATGGCGGCGCGCCGTTCCATCTTTCGCGCCCGCGCCGCGCGCACCGGATCCTCGAGCGCCTCCAGCACGTGGCGGTCGCGCAGAATCCGCGGCAGCCAGAAGGCGTGCAGACCCGCCAGGCCGGTGATGAAGCCCAGGAAGACAATCGCCTGCGAGATCGGCATTCGCGTGGCGGCCCACGACAGCGGGAACATTACCGCTGCGAAAACGACGAGGAAGATCGAGTAGAACTCGAATCGCTTAATCGCATCGAGCTCTTCGATCGAGCGAGCTTTCTTCTTCAGCTGTCGCGAGCTGATCAGGATGCCGGCAATGCCGCCCGCGGCTCCGAGCAAGGCGCCGGCACCGGCGGCGAGGACCTTGGCCAGCCACGGCGCGCCGGACGACACCGCCGTCATTGTGGCCGCGGACGCCGCGCTCGGTGCTGCCGCCGTGACCGCAACCAGGACAGCGGCGGTGAACCGTGCATCGGGCGCGCTCTTCGCAGCGGCGACACCGTAGCGATCGAGCAGTCCGCGCCGCAGGGTGACACGAGCGCGGGCCAGCCGCTGCCGGACGTTGGCCTCGCTCAGGCCGAGCAGCGCGGCGACGTGGGCGGTGGATTGACCCTCGCGGTAATACAACGTGACGACTTCGCGCGCTTCGTCGGGCAGCTCGTCGAGCACGGCAGCGAGCAGGCGGCGCTCCTCATCGGCCAGCATGACGTCGCCGGCGTGAGGCCGTGGATCAGCGGTGGTGCCGACCAGCGTATCGACGTCGCGATCGTCGAGGTGCCTGGCGCGGCGGCGCTTCGAGCGCAGCACGTGATAGGCGCGGTTGCGGGTCAACTGCCGCAGCCACGGCAGGAAGCTGCTGTGATCGCGCAGCTGCGACAGGTCGCGCCAGGCGGCGAGGTAGACGTCCTGCGCCACATCGCGGCTGAGATCGGCGTCGCGGACAATCGCCAGCGCGATCGAGCTGACCAGCGATCGCGTTTCATCGACGACCACCTCGAAGGCGTCGCGATCGCCGCGCGCCGCGGCCGGCACATAGGTCGTCGTCAACGCGATCGAGTGGGCGTCAGCCATCATCGTGCCGCCAGGAATTCATCGATCGACGAGAACAGCAGCTGCGGGTCGTCGAACATGATGAAGTGCCGCGAAGCGGCGGCTATCTTGACACGAGCCGACGGCAGTTTTGCAACCTGGGCCGCATAGGCCTTTTCCATCGTCGGTCGCATGGCTTCCGGCGCGCCGCCGGTCGCGCCAATCAGCAGGACCGGCGCCGTGATGTTCGAGATATCGCCGCGGAGATCGGTCGTCATCATTTCACCGGCCGCCATTCCCGTCGTTTTCGGATCCGATTGCGCCACCCAGGTCAGCGCGCGCTCGACGTCCGCGGGCGCGGTGATCAGCGCCGCCATCGCCATCCGGCTCTGCGCGGCCAGTTGCTCTTTGGAGAACGAGCCGTACAACGTGGAGATCTGCTGCGCCTGCGCCGACATCGCTTCCGCGGTCGCCGACGGATTGCCGAGCGCCGGCAGGAACGGCACGCCGTCGACCGCGACGATGCCGCCGATCAGATCGGGCGCGGTGGCTCCGATCCAGAAGGCCAGGAAGCCGCCGAGGCTATGGCCGATCAGGATCGGCTTCTGTAGTTTCTCGTCGCGGATGTAGGCGATCAGCTCGTCGCGCACGCGCGACAGGAACGGCGCGCCGATCGGCGGGGGACCGCCGAAACCCGCGAGCGTGACCGTGTGAAGCGTGTAGCGATCCTGGTAGCGGGCGACCGTCGAGGTCCAGACGTCTCCGGTCGACATCAAGCCGGGAATCAGGATGATGGCCGGTCCGCGGCCCGATACGGTCGCACTGAACGACGGATGCGGGCGCTGTGCGGCGGCGGCGTGAGGCAAGCCGAGAACAAGCGCGATGAGTGCGGCGGCAACGAAACGAAATGACATGACGGCTCCTTAACTCACATAGGAGCCGCCCGTCCCGGCGTGTGACAGCCCGAGCGCTATTCGGATCTGAGCGAGACCATCGGATCGACGCGCGCCGCCCGCCGCGCCGGCAGCCAGTTCGCGAGGAACCCGGTCGCCGCCAGCGATGCGGCCGCGATCGTCAGGATCGGCGCGTCGTACGGCGGAACGCCGAACAGCAGCGACGCGAGCAGCCGGCCGGCGCCGATGGCGCCGGCGATGCCAAGGACCACGCCGATCGACACCACTGCCAGGCTGCCCTTGAGCACGGTCCGTGAAATATCACTGCGCTTCGCGCCGAGCGCGACGCGGATGCCGAGCTCGCGCGTGCGCTGCGAAACCAGGTACGATGTCACGCCGTAGCTGCCGCCAAGCGCCAGCACCAGCGCCATCACCGCGAACACGCCCAGCATCCACGAGTAGGCGGCGCGCAACGATCGCGAGAGCGTCAGCCGCTCATCCATGGTCTTCATGTCGTAGGCCGGGATCTCAGGATCGACTTCGCGCACCGCAGCGTGTGCTGCTGCGGCCACCAGCGCCGGATCGCCGGCGGTCTTCAACACCACGGTGTTGGCGGATCGCGGGCCAAGCGGCAGCGGCAGATACACCCCGGGACGCACCGGCCGCTCGAGGCCGTAATGCTTGAGATCCCTGGTGACGCCGACAACGGTGAGCCAGCGGATTCGCCGGTTCGGCGCCGGCGGACCGCTGCCGGCGTGGACCCGCTTGCCGACCGCACTGCCGTCGCCGGGCCACATCAATTTCGCGAACGACTCGTTGACGATGATCGAGCTGTCGTTATCGGGGCCGCCGCTGCCGTCGCTGCTGTTGAAGAAGCGCCCTTCCTTCAATCGAATGCCCATCGCGGTGAAATATTCGGGTGATGCGATGCGATTCAGGATGACCGGGCTCGCATCGTTGGGGCCGCGCGGCGGCGCGTTCTCCTGGGTATAGAACGTGCCCCAGTGACAGTTGCTGACCGGCGCGCAGGAGATCAGTCCGACTTCCGTGACGCCGGCAAGCTCGCGCATGCGATCGACGAGCCGTTTGCGAAACGCCAGGCCCGACGCGTCGTCGGGCGTCTTCACGCCGGGCACGGCGACGGTGAACGTCAGTACGTTCGACGGATCGAATCCGGGATCCGTATTGCGCACGCGATCGTAGGCGCGCACCAGCAATCCGCCGCACACGAACATCAACGACGCGAGCGCGAACTCGGCAACGACGAGCGCCCACAACGTGCGGCGGCCGCGAATCGGCGCCGTCGAGCTCGCCGTCGCGGTCGCGATCGCGCCGCGGACGTCCTTGTTCATCGCATGCAGCGCGGGTGCCCAGCCGAACAGAATCGCCGTCGCCACCGAGGTGGCGATCGTGAAGACCACCATCCGGCCATCGAGCGTGAACGTCGTCCACGACGGCGCCTGGTCGGGCAACGAGGTGATCAGCAACTGGATCGCCCACTGGCCGATCGCGAGGCCGGCCGCCGCGCCGGCGATCGACAGCATGACGTTCTCGACGAGCAGCTGGCGCAGCCCGCGCGCGCGGCTGGCGCCGACGGCGAGGCGGATGCCCATTTCGCGGCGGCGGGCGAGCGCGCGCGCCAGCATCAGCGCCGCGACGTTCGCGCAGGCAACGATCAACAACAACGACACCGCCGCGCCGAGGGTCGACGCCACGGTGCCGAAGTCGCGAGTGAATTGCTCGCGCAGATCGCGCGCGAACGGCGTGACCACTTTCTCCTTGTCGCGCGTGTCGAAGATCACCTGCTGCGTACGCACCAGGTCGGCGTTCGCCTGCTCGATCGTCACGCCGGGTTTGAGGCGCGCCAGCCCGGTCGCGCCGTAACTCTGCGCGTTGGTGTTGGGATCGCCTTGCATCGGCACCCACAACCGCACGCCGCCGGGAAATTCCGCCGCCTTTGGCAGCACGCCGACGATCGTGTAGACGCGGCTGTTGAGTTTGAGCTCCTTGCCCAGCACATCGGAGCGCCCGCCAAAGCGCTCTTTCCACACCGCTTCGCCGATCAGCGTCACGAGCGGGCCTTTCGGCGCGTCTTCCTCCTGCGTAAAGTTGCGGCCGATGATCGGCTGCAGTCCCACGACCTTCATGAAATCCGTCGTCACGGACGCGCCCTGCATGCGATCGGCGCCGCCGTCGGTCGCGAGGTTGAACGCGCGTTGATCGTAGAGCGCAATCGCCTCGAAGACCTTTTGATCGCGGCGCCACTGCGCGTAGTCGTGATAGTTGACGCCGGTCTCGTCGAGGTTCCACTTCGGCGCGGTCTCGTTGACGTAGACAATGCGTTCCGGCTTCGGGAAGGGGAACGGACGCAGGAACAATCCGTTGACCAGCGAGAACACGGCGACGGTCGAGCCAATGCCGAGCGCGAGCATGCCGATGACGAGCAGAGAGGCAAAGCGCTGGTGATTGAGCGAGCGCCAGGCGTAACGGAAATCGGAGCCGATCATGAGCGACTGCCTTTCCTGCGGCACACCGACGCGTCCGCGCCGGCGCCAGCGATCGAGGAGATTGCGGGGAATTGCGGCGGCGATGTCCGTCAGCGCATGAAGCCACACGGCGGCTGCGGCGCCGATGCCACGCCGACGCGCGTCAGCGAGCTGCTCGCGAAACATCGCCTCCATCTCCCTGCCGTGTTTGTGGCGAAGATGGCGCGGCGCCAAGCGCAACAGCAGGCGGTAGATGTTCACGCGGCGCGTCCCGGACGCGGCTTGAGGCGCGACCGCGCGATTTTCACCAGCGCGCCGAGGCGATTGGTCTCCACCGCCAGCGCGCGATGGCCGGGCCGCGTCAGCCGATAGAAGCGCTTCTTCTCGCTCTCGTCGGCGGGGCGGTGGCGCGGATCGTCGAGCTCCTCGATCAAGCCAAGGCCCTCGAGCGATTCGAGCGTGCCGTAGAGCGACACCGGCCACAGCCGGGTCTGGCCCTCGGACAGCTCCTCGACGGCGCGGGCGATCGCGAGACCGTGGAGATCGGCCTCGGCAAGGGCCAGCAGGATCAGGTATTCGCGGGTCTTCATGGACGCGTTATATCAGACGGTATAACAGTCGAATCCGTTGGCCGGGAGCCGGCATCCGGTCCGGCTCCCGGTTCCCGGGTCCCGGCTCCCGGACTAGAATCTCCCCTAATGCCTTGGTACAAAGAGGTCTCCCGCCAGGAGTGGAAGACCTTCCTGACGACGTTCGCGGCCTGGACCCTCGACGCCTTCGACTTCACCATCATCACGTTCGTCTTCACCGACATCCAGCGCAGCTTCGAGGTCAACGCCGCGTTGGCCGGCGCGCTCGCCACCGTGACGCTGTTTTTCCGCATGATCGGCGGCATCGGCGCCGGGACCCTCGCCGATCGCTACGGCCGCAAAGGCCCGATCCTGTTTTCGATCGCCTGGTATACCGGCTTCGCGTTCCTGAGCGGCCTGTCCACCAGTTACGTGATGCTGTTCACGTTCCGCGGCCTGTTCGGCATCGGCATGGGCGGCATGTGGGCGGCGGGCATGCCGCTCGCGCTCGAGCAGTGGCCGGCAAAACATCGTGGCATTGCGTCAGGCATCCTGCAGGGCGGCTACTCGACAGGCTTCCTGCTGTCGTCGCTCGTGTATCAACTCGGATACCCCGTCATCGACGACAACCCCGACTGGGCCTGGCGGTTGATGCTGTGGGCCGGCGTCATCCCGGCGATCGCGATCTTTTTCCTGATGACGCGCGTCAGCGAGAGCCCGATGTGGCTCGAGCAGCAGCGGCAACGCGCCGGCAAGCCCGCGCGCCTGTCGATTGCGCGCATGTTCGATCGCGACCTGCTCGAGGTCACGATTCATACCTCGCTGCTGATGGGCGCGTTCGTGTGGATGTATCAGTCGACGACGATCTGGTACCCGCGGCTGCTTTCGGCCCTCGGCTACACCCGGCCGCTGGCGTTTCTGCTGTTACTGAACGCGGGCGGCATGATCGGATCGATCGCCTTCGGATGGCTGTCTGAAAAATGGGGCGGGCGCCGCGGCTCCGCGACGCTGGGGATGGTCGCCGGCATTCTCTCGGTGCCGCTGTATCTGTTTTCGGAGACGGCCGGCATGCTGATGCTCGGCGCATGGCTGATCGGTTTTTGCGCCTCGGGCGCATGGGGCATCGTGCCGGGCTATCTGTCGGAGCGATTCCCAACCGAAGTGCGCGGCGTCGGCACCGGCTTCTCGTACCACGTTGGTGTGGGCATCGGCGCGTTCGCGCCGTATTTGATCGGCGTGCTCCAGGATGGCGGCACCCAGCTGCAGACCGCCATGGCGTGGTGCATCGTCGCCGGCGGAATTTTCGTCGTCACCCTGCTGTGGCTGGGTCCTGAAACGCGCGGTAAACAGCTATGACAGCGCCTTGATGATGTCCCAGCGCGTGATGATGTAGGTCGCGTCGAGTTTGAAATCGCGGACCAGCACCGCGGGGCTTTCCGGCGTCAGCATCTGCGCGAGCGCATCGACGCTCGTCGAAATATCCGCGAAGGGGAGCGCCGGCTGCATGATCGCTTCAACCGGTCCGTGCAGCACGTCGGGATTCTTCACGATCTCCGAATACAAATAGCCTTCGTTGACCGTGCCGATCAACCGGCCGTTGGTGGTGATCGGGATCTGCGAGTAGGCGTTCTCGGTCATGATGTGCGCCGCCTTCTCAACGGTCTCGTTGCGATCGATCGTGACGAGCGGCGCCTTCTCGCGATTGACGACCAGATCGCGCGCCGTGAGGCCCTTGCGATCGAGGAAGCCTTTCTCGCGCATCCAGTCGGGGTTGTACATCTTGCCGAGATAACGCGTGCCGTGATCGTGGAAGATCACGACCACGGTCTCGCCCGGCTTGAACCGATCGGCCAGCTGGATCAGGCCGGCCATGGCCGAGCCCGCGGAGTTGCCGGCGAAAATGCCTTCCTCGCGCGCGATCCGTCCGGTCATGATCGCCGCATCGCGGTCGGTGACCTTCTCGAAATGATCGATCAGGCTGAAGTCGACGTTCTGCGGCAGGAAATCTTCACCAATACCTTCGGTGATGTACGGATAAATCTCGTTCTTGTCGAAGATGCCGGTCTCCTTGTATTTCTTGAAGACCGAGCCATAGGTGTCAACGCCCCAGGCCTTGACCGAAGGCTTTTTCTCCTTCAGGTATTTCGCCACGCCGCAGATCGTGCCTCCAGTGCCGACACCGACCACGAGATGATCGACCTTGCCGCCGGTCTGGTCCCAGATCTCCGGGCCGGTGGTCTCGTAATGCGCCTGCGCGTTCGACGGGTTGTCGTACTGATTCGCCTTCCACGAATTCGGCGTTTCGCGCTCGAGACGCGACGACACCGAGTAATAGGACCGCGGATCCTCCGGATCGACATCGGTGGGGCACACGATCACCTCGGCGCCGAAGGCGCGCAAGGCATCCACCTTCTCCTTCGACTGCTTATCCGTGGTCGTGAAGATGCACTTGTAGCCTTTGACGACGGCGGCAATGGCGAGACCCATGCCGGTGTTGCCCGACGTGCCTTCGATGATCGTGCCCCCCGGCTTCAGCTTGCCGGCCTTTTCCGCGTCCTCGATCATCTTCACCGCCATGCGGTCCTTGATCGAGTTGCCCGGGTTGGTCGTCTCGATCTTCGCGTAGACGTCGGCAGCGATAATGCCTTTCGGGATGCGGTTCAGGCGCACCATTGGCGTGTTGCCAATGGTCTGCAGGATGTTGTCGTGGAGACGCACCGTTCCATTCTAGTTCACCAGTGTCCGAGCACCTCCGGCGCCAGTCCGAATTCCGGCAACACATCCGACTCGATCTTCTGAACACCGCGGAACGTCTGCCGCGTGTCCGCGCCGTACGTGTTCAGCCTCAATACCTCGATCTCGCGGGACAGCTGGTGCAGGAGCCAGCATTCTTTGACGCCGTACTGCGCGAAGTAGCGGATCCGGTCCTCGAGCTTGCCGATGCGCGGCTTCGGCGACATCACCTCGACGACGAGATCGGGCGCGCCCCAGATGTGGTCGCTGATGATCGCGCGGCGGGCCATCGAGACGAACAGCAGATCGGGTTGCAGGATCAGCGCGCGTGCCGGGTCGAGAATCACATCCTGAGGCGCGATGCAGACAACACCGAGCTTGTGCTGCCCGACGAACACGCGCATCAGCACGGCCAATTCCAGCAGCAGATCCTGGTGGCGGAACGTCGGTGATTCTTCAACCACCATCAGCTTGCCGTAGATCAACTCATTGATTCGCAGTGACTCCGCGGTCTGCAGGTATTCCGCGGTGCTCAGCACGGTGCCGTCCGGCGGCAGCTCTCCCCATACCGTTGGCCGTTCGCTCATGGCTTTGCCTCCCATCTGTGACTCCTGACGACGACGGTCTCATCGTCGAAGGGATGACGCAAGAGGCAAGATTTGCGTACTGCAGTTCCTAGAGGGCCTTCTCACATTTTGCGTTGCTGTAACCGGATCGGAATGGCGTGACCACGCCTGTCGTGGCGTCGAAGCGGTGACGCGTGAGGCATCCGGTGTCGTTGGCGAGCAGGTGAATCGAGATTGATGGGAAGTCGCTGACGGTTTTCACGTAGTGAATGTCGTCGATGGGCGGCAGCAGCGTGTAGAACTCCCCGTGCTTCACCGTCTGGCGCCGGGCGATCTCGAGCGTCGCGCGCGACTCGTCGCCGCCGTCATCGCTGCGGTGATAGACGGTTTCATCCTGGACGCCGCGATAGACGCCGATCAGTCCCCACGCCAGGTGATCGTGAATCGGTGTTTGCGCGCCCGCGGGAATCACGAGCGAGAACAGGCAGAGCGATCCGTTTTCCGCGCGATACAGCGCGTACTGCCCGATGCCGCCACCCATTGCGCTCTTCGAATCCGGCTTGGCATATTCCTCGGGCAGCCAGCCATCCGCAGCCAGCAATGTCGCGAAGGCCGGACGCAGCGCGTCGACGCGCGCCTTCGGATCGGCGATCTCTTCGGTGAGGCGGCGCGTCTCGAAAATCAGTGAGCGGATTTCGGGCACATCGACGATGAAGCCGAAGCCGTTGGTGTCACCGTTGCGATGCTGCCCGAAATCACACATGCCTCATCCTAACTGGTCGGGGCGCTTCAATTCGGCTCGGTATCGCTTCTCAAACGTCGCCCAACCCGTGCCATCGTCTCGGATCGAGGTCTGGCGCATCAGTGAAGTGCTGGGAGCAAGATTCGGCAGCCAGACGTCGTACCAATTCCGCTTCGCGTGTTGAGACTTCCGCACACCCCGAGGGGGACGACGGACCGTTCCGATTCGCAGACCCTCGCCACGCCGGCGATTGCTTCCCAATTGAATGATCCGGATGGGCATCACTGCTCCCGAGGCGTATCATAGCGGGATGGAACTTCACTTCACAGCCGTCTTTCGCCAAGTCCCAGAGGGGTACATCGGCTTTGTCGAGGAGCTACCCGGAGCTAACACACAGGGGGCAACTCTCGACGAAGCGCGCGCCAACCTCCAAGAAGCTGTCGCCATGCTCCTCGACGCGAACCGAGAGTTGGCGCAGCAGGCGGCCGGCAAGGGACCGGTCATCCGCGAGCCGCTCAAGGTCAGTGCGTGAAGCGCCGCGCGCTGGTCCGTCATCTGGAACAGAACGGCTGTCGGTTGCTCCGCGAAGGCGGCAACCATTCGATCTACGTCAGTTCGACCGGCACAACATCGAGTGTTCCTCGACACACCGAAATCAACGACGACCTTTCAAGGAAGATCTGCAAAGACCTCGGCATTCCGGAACCATAGCTTCTTCGTCAGCGTGGGGACCTGCGAGTATGTCGGACGTGCTGATTTCGATACCAGCAAGCCCCGATTGACACCGTCAGGATGAGAGCTTCTTCAACTGCGCTTCGATCGCCTGCATCTCCTTGACGAGATCGGCGTAGCGATCGTAGGCGTCCTTGCCGATCTTCTGATCGGCCTGCGTGACCATGCGCTGGATGTTGCTCAGCTGATCGATCAGCATGCCCTGCGTGTAGATGCCGGGCGTCGTCACGACGCGCGCGTAGAGCTGCCGTAGCGGGTGATCGTACTTCGCTGCCGCCGGCGTATGGCCCGGACCGCCGGCTTCGAGCCCCGGCTTGATGCCGGCCTTCTGCATCGCCTGCTCGATCGACTGCTGCAGCTTTCTTGCGTCGCTCATTGCATCGCGAAGCTGCAGCTGGAATTTGACCTGCTCCGCGATGTCGCCGTCCGTGACCCCATCAGCGGCGACGCGAGGATCCGACTTCACGTCGAACGATCGCGTGATGGTCTGGCCTCCTGAAGTCAGCCGCACGCTGTACTTGCCGGGAGGCACGACGGGTCCACCAAATCCGCCTTCCGGAGTGTTCGGCGCCCATGGGCCCGGATATCGAAGATCCCACGTGATGCGCTGCATGCCGGCTTCGGCGCGAATGCCCGCCGACCCGCCACCACCGCGGCGGAATCCGCCGCCGCCACCACCGCCTGCTGCGGGCCCTGAGCCTCCCGGCGCGATCACGCCCCACGTCTTTAACGCGCCGCCTTTCGCGTCGAGCACTTCGAGCCTGGTCTCCGCGCCGGGCGCGGTCGCGAAATACAGATCGAAGTGCGCGCCCATGGTCGGGTACTCGGGCTCGGCCGTCGATGCAGGCGCGCCGCTGTTCCGCATGCGAATCGTTTCGCGCGGCTGGAACAATGCGATCGCCGGCAGCTTCGATTGCTGTTCGAGAACAATCCGGCCAAAGCCGGATGCTCCACTGAGGGCGCCGATCAGCACGGCCCCTGTCGCCGACGTTGGCGTGCCATTGACGATGCGCGCGAGCTCCTGCAGCGGCGTGACGTTGTCCATGATCCACGCCGATCGGCCCATCGTCGAGATGACGAGATCGTTGCGATGGACCTTGATGTCGGTGATCGGCGTCGTCGGGAGATTCTGCTGGAGCGGCTGCCAGTTCCTGCCGGCGTTGAACGAGACGTAGAAGCCGAACTCGGTGCCGGCGTAGAGCAGGCCGGGCTGCTTCGGATCCTCGCGAATCACGCGCGTGGCGTAGTCGTCGGGGATGCCGTTCTTGCCGTCGGTGAGCAGCGTCCACGTTTCGCCGTAGTTGTCGGTGCGATAGATATACGGCTTGAAGTCGTGCTCGCGCATGAAGCGATAGGCCGCAATGTAGGCCCGGCCTTTCATGTGCGGCGAGTCCTCCACGGTCTGGATGCGCGCGCCGACCAGATCTTTCGGCGTCACGTTCTTCCACGTCTTGCCGTTGTCGCGCGTCACGCTCACCGGACCGTCGTTGGCGCCGACCCAGATCACACCGCGCTCGAGGCGCGACTCGATCATCGAGTAGATCGTGGAGTACACCTCCTCACCAGTGACATCGCGCGTGATTGGATTGCCCGACACGATCTGATACTGCGGCTCTTTCGCCGTGAGATCGGGACTGATGATGTCCCACGAAATCCCTTCGTCGATCGAGCGATGCAGGACGTGCGACGCCTGGTAGATGACGCGCTCGTCGTGCGGCGACACGTAGACGACCGTCTGTCGAGGGAAGCGGTACTTGATGTCATCCGGATCGTGGCCGTAGCGATTCTGCGGATACACCCAATAGTGTTTTTCCTGTCCGGTCTCGGTGTTGAAGCGGCCGACCTCGCCCTTGCACGCGCCCCACACGACCTTGCCGTTCTTCTTCGGCCAGATTTGCCCGGTCTCGCAGCCCGACGCCTGCAGCCACGCCTGCGCGGGATGCTCGAAGCCCCACGATACCGGCGGCACGCTCGGAATGATCAGCGTGCTGTTGTCCTGCTGCGGCATGTAAAGGCGATACGGATACTGCTCGTCGACGGCGACCATGTAGTACTCGGCCGTCGGTTGATTGAGGATCGATGACCAGCTGCGTCCGCCATTCAGGCTGACGTTGGCGCCGCCGTCGTTCACCTGCAGAATGATGTCGGGGTTGTCCGGGTTGAACCACATGCCGTGGTTGTCGCCGTGCGGCGTCTCAACGGTGGCAGGGAAGGTCTTGCCGCCGTCGATCGATTTGCGCAGGTTCAGCTCGTTGACCCACACCTCGTTCTCATTCTTCGGATTGACGGTGACGTAGTGGAAGTAGAACGGCCGCGCGCGAATCGCCTGGCTGCTGTTGACGAGCGTCCACGACTCGCCGGCATCACTCGATCGATACAGGCCGCCCTGATTGCCGAGCGCCTCGACCATTGCATACAGCACGCGCGAATTGCTGCGCGCGATGTCGATGTCGATCTTGCCAATCAGATCCTTTGGCAAGCCGTTGGTGATGTGCTTCCACGTCTCGCCGCCGTCGGTGGACTTGTAAATGCCACCTTCGCTGGCGGGGCCGCCGCTGATGATGTCCCAGCCCTTGCGGAAGCCCTTGTACATCGCCGCGTAGAGGATGTCCGGATTCTCCCAGTCGACTTCAATGTCGCGGCCGCCGGTCTCGTTGTTGACGAACAGCGTCTTCTTCCACGTCTTGCCGCCGTCGGTGGTCTTGAAAATGCCGCGCTCGTCGTTCGGACCAAACGGCGATCCGAGCGCGGCGAGCCACACGGTGTTGGTGTTGAACGGATGCACCTTGATGCCGCCGATCTGTCCCGAGTCCCTGAGGCCGGCGAACGCCCAGGTCTTGCCGGCGTCGGTCGACTTGTAAACGCCGCGGCCGATGATCACGTTCGATCGAATCGCCGCGCTCCCGGTGCCCACCCACACATGATTCGGATTCGAAGGCGCGACGTCGATCGATCCGATCGATCCGGTCGACGTGATCTGTCCGTCGCTGACCGGGACCCACGTGATCCCGGCATCGTCCGTCTTCCACACGCCGCCGCCGACGCCGCCGAAATAAAACGTGTGCGGCTGCTGCCGCACGCCGGAATACGCCGTCACTCGTCCACCGCGAGTCGCGCCGACGCTGCGCCACTTGAGATCCTTGAACGCGTTGGCCGGGACGAGCTGATTCGCATCGCCTTGCGCCGAGACGCGAAGGGCAGGGGAGACGGTCAGGACCAGGGCAGTCAACGCGATGGCGCCGGCCGCTTGCAGCAACTTTGAAGTTCGCATGACCCAAAAGTATAGCGTCGCGGCTCGCGCCAACTTCGTTAGCGGGCTGTCCCGTTCTGATACGGATCGGCTGGTTGGGACGTCGATTTGTTCGGTTTCCGGGCCGATCCTGCCCGGAACGGGACTTGCGAATTTACGCCCGTCTAGACCATGCATGTTCACAGGTTTGCATCGCTGATCGCCTGCTCGGCGCTCGTCATGTCGGCGGCAGTTTCCGCCGACGTGCCGACGCCCACGAAGCCGCGGTCGGCGCCGTCCACCGTTAGCGTCGTCGCGGGCGATGCCAAGGTCACGATCGCCTGGTCGCCCGTCGCGGGCGCGGACGGCTATCGCATCTATCGCGGCGTCAACGGCGTCTGGATGCCGACGCCCGTCGGCCGCACCACCGGCACCACCCACACCAGTTACGGACTCGAGAACGGGACGATGTATTCGTTCACGGTCGCCGCGTATTCGAAGAGCGGCAACGGTCCGCTGTCGTTGACCGTCAGCGCGATGCCGTTGTCGCCGCCGCAGGGACTGACGGCGCTGGCCGGCGACGGACGCGTCACGCTGAACTGGATGAAGTCGGCGGGCGCAACGTCGTACACGATCTATCGCAAGTTCGAAAACGAAGCGGCGTACACGGAGCTCGCCACCGGCGTGCTGGCGCCGCCGTTCGTGGATCCCGGACTCACGAATGCGATGCGTCATCAATACCAGGTGCGGGCGGTGACCGCGGCGGCTGAGAGCGAGCTGTCGGCAAAGGTCTCCGCGGTGCCGCTCCCGCCCGTGCCCGCATCCGCGCCGGTGCTGAACGCCGCGCCCGGCAACGCGAAAGTGACGCTGTCGTGGGAGGCGATTCCCGGCGCGCCCGGCTACAACGTCTATCGCAGCACGACCGGCGTGTTCCGCGGGCCGGCGATCGGATCGACGACGGAAACGGCGTTCACGAGCACCGGCCTGGTCAACGACACCACCTATTTCTATACGGTTGCGGCGCGGAACATGGGCGGTGAAGGACCGCGCGCCGCCGCGGTGCCTGCGGTGCCGGTTGCGCCTCCAGGAACGCCGAAGAACCTCAACGCCGCCATTGGGGACAACTATCTGACGCTGACGTGGTCGCCGATCGACGGCGCCGTCGCCTACAACGTTTATCGCGGCACGGTCGGCAGCAAGCAGGCAGCGGCGCCGATTGCTGTCGGCCTCGAGGCCACGCGCTTCATCGACACCAGGGTGATGAACGGCGCGGTCTATTACTACAAGGTCACGGCGTATAACCCCGGCGGCGAGAGCGCGCGCTCGGCGGAGCTCGCGGCCAGCCCCGCACCGCCGTTTACGACCGAAGCGCTGACGGAGCACGACTTCTGCGGCGCGCGCCCGGCCTCGAACGGCAGAATGCGCCGGGTGTTGCGGGCCATGTGGCCCTTCAGTAACTAACGATCCTGCGGGTGCATCACCCGGAACACCATCGCCGCGGCCGCACCGGCCGCGGGATTCGCGACCAGGTAGATCCAGATATTGCCAATCGTCGACAGTCCCATCATCGTGATGCCGACGGCGACGGCCGGATTGAACGCGCCTCCCGAGATGGCACCGACCGAGTAGGCGCCGGCGAGGACGGTGAATCCGATCGCGAGCCCGTAGGTGGGATTGCCGCTGGTGCCTTTTGCCGTCGCCACGTTCAGCACGACGTAACACAGCGCGAACGTGTAGAGGAACTCCGCAATCAGCGCGCGGGTCACGTCCGGCTGCATCGCCACGACCGTCGGGTTGCCCTTCATGAACAACACGATCATCACGGCCGCCGCGCCGCCGAGGATCTGCGCGATCCAGTAGGGAAGCAGATCTGCCGCGTTGCAGCGCCCGCGCAGGAATACCGCCAGAGTGACCGCGGGGTTGTAGTGCGCGCCAGAGACGTGACCGCCGGCAGAGATCATCACCATCAGCGCGGCGCCGATCGCCAGCGGCGCCATGTCGCCGGCGCCGGGCGCGAGCACCGTAAATCCAATCGTTGCGACGAGGAAGAACGTGCCGATGAACTCGGTCAGGTATTTGGGCATGCGCGAATGCTAGCCTATTTCCTTACGTGCCTCTCCAGCATCTGCCTTCTCACCACGCCGCCATAGACGTTGCCTTGCGCATCGACGCCGACACCTTCGGCACCGGAGTGATCGCCGGTCGTTGATTCCATGTCCTCGATGAACGCCGTCACCGAGCCGTCCTTCGCACTGCCGATGCGGATGCCCTTCTTGATCCCCATCAGCTCGTGGGCGCCGGTGTCGGGTCCCGATTCGGAGTCGGCGACGTAGATCGTGTCGTCTGTGGTGATGAAGATGCCGCTCGGCCGGCCGAACTGCCGCCATTCATCGAGATAGCGTCCGTCCTGATCGAAGATCTGGATGCGATTGTTCTCGCGATCGCCGACGAAGAGCCGGCCGCGTGAGTCCATCGCGATCGTGTGCGGCTCACTGAGCTCGCCGCGGCCTGACCCTTTCTTGCCCCATTCCTTGATGTACTTGCCGTCTTTGGTAAATCGCACCACGCGGTTGTTCTTGCCGTTGCGATGGCTGTCGGTGACGAAGATGTCGCCGCTCGGAGCGATCAGCACGTCGGTCGGCTGGTCGAAGAGATCGGGCGTGGAGCCGCTGACGCCGGCCTTGCCGAGCGTCATCAGCACTTTGCCCTCGGGGCTGAACTTGAAGACCTGGTGGCCAATGCCGTTCTCGCCGCGCGCATCGGTGACCCACAGGTTGCCGCCGCGATCGACCGTCGCGCCGTGCGGGAAGATGAACATCTTCGCGCCCCACTGCGCGAGCAGCTTGCCGGCGGCGTTGTACTTGAGGATCGGCGCTTCCGCTCGATTCGCGCACGAGTTCGCCAAGCAGCGATGAATCACGTAGATCGATCCGTCCGGCGCCGGCTCGATCGCCGTGACGGCCGCCCACTTCACGCCCGCGGGCAGCTCACCCCAATTGCGCGTCGTCTGATACGGCTGCGGCAGATCGTTTCGCGGCGCGCCTTGTGTCGCGCCGATGCCGAGCGTTGCTGCGACGACGATGACCGCGCGGGTCATTTCTCGGTGACCTGCAGCCGCTCGTTGACTTCGAGCGTCGGCCACTCCTCTTTGCCTTCGTCGGTCGGCGTCGCGGTGATCGTGAAACCCGTCGCCGTGATCGACGCGGTGAAGGTGTAACCACGCTGCTCGGTGCCGCCGGGCAGCAGGTTCTCATTCGCGAGCTGCTCGAGCGTCGCGTACTTGCCGTTGCTCGCCTGGTATTGCTGCTCGGTCTTGGCGATCGTCAGCAGCCGCTGCCGGATCGCGACCGTGTCGATCTGCTCCTGTGGAGAGCCTTCCGGAAGATCTTCAAGCGAGCGCTGATAAAACCAGAACCCGGCACCGAGCACGATGATGACGGCGAGGATACCGAAGACGCGCATCGCGTCGCTCCCTCACGCGGGTCTAGAACAATCCGACGATACGACCGTCCGCCCCCACGTCGATAGCGTCGGCCGCCGGCACCTTCGGAAGGCCAGGCATGGTCATGATCTCACCGCAGATCGCGACCACGAACTCCGCGCCCGCGGAGAGCCGGACCTCGCGCACGTTGATGATGTGATCGACCGGCGCGCCCTTGGCGTCGGGATTGGTCGAGAAGCTGTACTGCGTCTTGGCGACGCAGATCGGCGCCTTGCCGTAGCCCATCGCCTCGAACGCCGCGAGTTGGTCCTTCACTGCCTTGTCGGCCGTGACATCGCTGGCGCGGTAAATCTCGCGCGCGATGGTGCGGATCTTCTCGAACAACGGCATCTCGTCGGGATAGAGGAACTTCAGCTTGCTCTTGCCGCTGTCGCAGACCTTGGCGACCGCGTGCGCGAGCTCGGTCGCGCCCTGCCCGCCCATCGCCCAGTGATCGGCCATGTGGCATTCGACGCCGAGCTTGCCGCACTCCGACTTGACGAGCGCAATCTCCGCGTCGGTGTCGGCGCTGAAGCGGTTGATCGAGATCACCGGCTCGAGTCCGAACTTGCGCACGTTCTCGACGTGGCGGCGCAGGTTGCTCATACCGGTCGCGAGCGCTTTCAGATCTTCCTTCTTCAGATCGTCCTTCTTGACGCCGCCGTGCATCTTCAGCGCGCGGATGGTGGCGACCAGCACGACGCACGACGGCTCGATGCCGGCCTTGCGGCACTTGATGTCGAGGAACTTCTCGCCGCCAAGATCGGCGCCGAAGCCCGCCTCGGTGACCACATAATCCGCCAGCTTCAACGCCGTCGTCGTCGCGAGCACCGAATTGCAGCCGTGTGCGATGTTGGCGAACGGCCCGCCGTGAATGAACGCCGGCGTGCCTTCGAGCGTCTGCACCAGGTTGGGTGCGAGCGCGTCCTTCAGCAGCGCCGTCATTGCGCCTTGCGCTTTCAGATCGCTGGCGCGAACCGGTTTCTTGTCCCGCGTGTAGCCGACGATGATGCTGCCGAGCCGGCGCCGCAGATCGTCGAGATCTGAGGCGAGGCAGAAGATTGCCATCACTTCGGATGCGACCGTGATGTCGAAGCCGTCTTCGCGCGGGAAGCCGTTGGCGCTGCCGCCGAGCGAGCCGACGATCTCGCGCAGCGCGCGATCGTTCATGTCCATCACGCGCCGCCACGTCACGCGGCGCGGATCGATGCCGAGCGGATTGCCCCAGTAAATATGGTTGTCGAGCAACGCGGCCAGCAGGTTGTTGGCCGACGTGATGGCGTGGAAGTCGCCGGTGAAGTGCAGGTTGATGTCTTCCATCGGCACGACCTGCGCGTAGCCGCCGCCGGCGGCGCCGCCTTTCATGCCGAACGAGGGTCCCAGCGACGGCTCGCGCAGGCACAGCATCGCCTTCTTGCCGATGACGTTGAGCGCGTCGGTCAATCCGACCGTCGTCGTGGTCTTGCCTTCGCCGGCAGGAGTCGGCGTGATCGCCGAGACCAGGATCAACTTGCCGTCGGGTTTCCCTTTGAGCGACTTGACGTAGTCCATCGACAGCTTGGCCTTGTAGTGGCCGTACGGGACCAGGTCCTGCGCCTTGATGCCGAGCCGCTTGCCGGCAATCTCGAGGATCGGCGTCATCGCCGCCGCTTGCGAAATTTCGATGTCGCTCTTGGGATTCTGATGCTGCGAAGCAGGCATGTTTACACCAGTCGCGTACCGACAGCGACGTTAGCGGACTTGACGAATTCTCCCGCGGTGATCTTTCCACCGTCGGCGGGTTTGACGCGCAGGATTTGGAAGCGGCCGTCCGCGCACACGACCGTGAAGCCGGCATCGCCGGCGTCGACGATCTCGCCGATCTTGCCGCCGATGCCTTTCGGATCGCTGGCAGGGATCGGCTTCGCCTCGAAGATCTGCAGCGTCGCGCCGTTGATCGTCGTCCACGCGCCGGGCGCCGGGCTGCAGCCGCGGATCAGCGGATCGATCTGCCGCCACGACTTGCCCCAGTCGATCCGCGCGGTCTCGGCGGTGCACTTGCCTTCGTACGTGGCGAGGCTCTCGTCCTGGACGATGCGCGGCGCCTTGCCGGCTTTCACGAGATCGACCGCTTCGAGCATCGCATCGACGCCCATCGGGAACAGCCGATCGAAATACACCGTGCCGAGCGTGTCGGTGTTGGAGATCGGCGTCTTCTTCTGCAGCAGGACCGGACCCGTATCGAGACCGTTGTCGGGCCAGAAGATCGACAGGCCGGTTTCCTTCGCACCGAGAATGATCGGCCAGTTGATCGATGAAGCGCCGCGATGCAGAGGAAGCAGGGAAGGGTGGTACTGAATCGAACCGTGGGTCGGGATGTTGAGAAAATCTTCCGGCACGAACAAGGTGACAAACGCCATCACCTGCAGGTCCGGCTTCAGCGCGCGGAATTCATCCCAGACTTCAGGTTTCCGATACGACGCCGGCTGGTAGACCGGCAGCTTCGCTGCGACCGCCGCTTCTTTCAGCGGATCCGGTTTCTGCCCGGGTTTCTCGGGCGCGACGTAGACGGCAACCACGTTGTCGCCGCGCTTGAGGAGCGCCTCGAGCACGGCCTTGCCGAAGGCCTGCTGGCCGTGAACGACGATCCGCATGTGTCTGCGCTCCTAGGAGCCTTTTTCTTCGGGTGTGATGGCGCCGGAGCTCTTGATGCCGGCGACCTCTTTCTTGCTGTAGCCCAACACCTTCGTCAGGATTTCTTCGGTGTGCTCGCCGAGCAGCGGCGCGCGCTTGACGTCGCAGATCGAATCCGACAGCTTCACCGGGTTACCCACCGTCAGGTACTTGCCGCGAACCGGGTGGTCGACTTCAACGACGGTACCAGTCGCGCGCAGCGACGGCTCTTCAGCGATCTCTTTCATCGACAGGATCGGACCGACGGGAATGTCGTGCGCGTTACACAACTCCATGACTTCGAACTTCGTCTTGGTCATGGTCCACGCTTCGATGGTCGCGAAGATCTGCTTCAATCGCGGCAACCGTGCCGGCGGTTTCGCGTAGTCGGGATGCGTTTTCCATTCCGGCTTGCCAATCAGATCGCAGATCGCTTCCCACACCGGCGCCTGCGTGATGAAGTAAATGTAGGCGTCGGGATCGGTTTCCCAGCCCTTGCACTTGAGAATCCAGCCCGGCTGGCCGCCGCCTGAATCGTTGCCGGCGCGCGGCACGGCCTTGCCGAACGGCACGCCCTCGCCAAACTGGCTGTACTCCTCGAGCGGACCGTGCTTGAGGCGTTGTTGATCGCGCAGCTTGACGCGCGCGAGGTTGAGCACGCCGTCCTGCATGGCGCACAGCACGCGCTGTCCGCGCCCGGTGCGGTTGCGCTGGAAGAGCGCCGCGACGATGCCGAAGGCGAGGTGGAGGCCGGTGCCGGAATCGCCGATCTGCGCGCCGGTCACCAGCGGCGGACCTTCGCGGAATCCCGTCGTCGATGCCGCGCCGCCGGCGCACTGCGCGATGTTCTCGTAGACCTTGCACTCTTCGTACGGGCCCGGGCCGAAGCCCTTCACCGACGCCATGATCATGCGCGGGTTGAGCTTGTGCACGTGTTCCCAGGTGAAGCCCATGCGATCGAGCGTGCCGGGCGCAAAGTTTTCGACCAGCACGTCGCACGTCTTCACGAGCCGCTCGATGATCTCCTTGCCCTTCGGATGCTTCGAATCGATCGTGATCGATCGTTTGTTGCCGTTCAGCATCGTGAAGTAGAGCGAGTCGGCGCCCTTCACGTCGCGGAGCTGCGTGCGCGTAATGTCGCCGACGCCGGGCCGCTCGACCTTGATGCAGTCGGCGCCGAGGTAGCCGAGCAACTGCGTGCAAGTGGGACCCGACTGCACGTGCGTGAAATCGAGAATGCGGACGCCGTCGAGCGCCTTGCCCATCCTGCCCCACGGCTTTTCAGCGTTCGGCTTCTGCCTTCTGCCTTCTGCCTTTTGCCTTTTGCCTTCTGCCTTCTGCCTTGTCTGTGTCTTTGACGTTTTCTTAGCCATCACTTGTACATCGTCTGATTCTTGGTGCCGGGGGCGTACTCGTTCGGATCCACCCAGATGTTGATCACCGCCGACTTGCCGGTCCTGGCCACCATCTCGCGCGCCTGTTTGAGCGCCGGCGCGATCTTCGACGCCTCGCGCACTTCCACGCCCCAGCCGCCCCACATTTGCGGGAACACCGAGAAGTTCATGTCACCGAGCTTGTTGCCGACGTTGCCGCGCTCGGGGCCGTACTTCGCCATCTGGCCGTAGCGGATCTGGTTCATCGCCGAGTTATTGCCGATCACCGCGATGTACGGGGCGCCAAAACGATCGGCGGTCTCCATGTCGAACGCCGTCATGCCGAAGGCGCCGTCGCCGTAGTAGCAGAGCACTTCTTTCTTCGGGTGCGCGAGCTTGGCGGCCATCGCGAAGCCGGTGCCGACGCCGAGCGAGCCGAGCGCTCCCGGGTCCATCCAGTTGCCGGGTCCGCGCGGACGCACCGCCTGCGCCGAGATCGTCACGACGTCGCCGCCGTCGCCGACGTAGATCGTGTCGTCGGTCAGGAACTCGTTGATCTCGTAAGCGACGCGATACGGATGAATGGGCGACTGAGCCGACGTGAACATCGGCATCAGCTTTTGCAGCGCCGCGTCTTCCGCCTCGGTCAGCTGCTTCATCCATTCCTTGCGCGCCTGGCGCTTGTCGTTCTTCAGCCGTCCGCCCGCCGCCTGCAGCACGGCGCGGCACACCGCGCCCGGATCGCCGGCGATGCCGAGATCGACGTTCCGGTTCTTGCCGACGATGTTGTAGCCGAGATCGATCTGCACCAGCGTCGGTACTTTGATGCGCTTGCCGTAACCCATGCGGAAGTCGAACGGCGTGCCGACGATCACGACGACGTCGGCCTTGTCGAAGGCGAGCGAGCGCGTGCGATCGAAGTGATGCGGATCGCCTGGGGGCAGGAAACCGCGCGCGGCGCCGTTGAAATATCCGGGAATGTCGAGACCGCGCAGCAGCGCGACGGCTTCGTTGTGACCGCGGGCCGCCCAGACTTGCTGACCGAACAGAATCGCCGGCCGTTCGGCATTGACGAGGATGTCGGCGAGCCGCTCGATGTCCGCGGGATCGCCAATCGATTTGGTGGAGGCGCGGTACTTCCCTGGCTGCGGCAGCACGGCTTTGGTGATGTCGACCTCCCGGTCGAGCACGTCGCGCGGAATTTCGAGATACGACGGACCGTAGGCGCCGTTGAAACATTCACGCGCCGCCATAGTAATCATGTCGGCGACGCGTTCGGTCGACATCACGGTGGAGGCGAACTTGGTGATCGGCCGCATCATGTCGACGTGCGGCAGATCCTGCAGGCCGCCCATGCGCCACTGGCCGAGCGCGCTCTGGCCGCCGATGTGGAGCACCGGACTCTCCGAACGGAATGCGGTCGCAATGCCCGTGACCGCGTTCGTGCAGCCAGGACCCGCCGTGGTCACGACACAGCCGAGCTTGCCGGTCTGCCGAGCGTAACCGTCCGCGGCGTGTGCCGCGGTCTGTTCGTGACGGACGTCGACGATCTTGATGCCTTCGTCGATGCAGCCGTCATAGATGTCGATGATGTGTCCACCACAGAGGGTGAAGATGGTGTCGACGCCCTCGGCCTTGAGGGCCTTGGCCACCAGATGCCCGCCCGAGATCACGTTGATGTCCCGGCTTTTTTCCTTGAGCGTGTCGTCGGCCGTGGTCGTTGCGGCCTGCGCGGGTTTTACAGCGGTAGCGTCAGACATTAATCCTCCGGGCCCCTTGGCGGAAGAACTATCGTATATTGCACGCGTGCACATCAACAACCGATGGTTCCAGCTGGTCGCGTCGCTGCTGGCGATGATCATGATCGCCAACCTGCAGTATTCCTGGACGCTGTTCGTCGGGCCGCTGCAAACCTCGACGGGCTGGAAGCTGTCGGACATCCAGTTCGCGTTCACATTGTTCATCCTGTTTCAGACGTGGATTCAGCCGCTCGATGGCTGGCTGATCGATCGCCTCGGCCCGCGCTGGTTCATCAGCGCCGCCGGCGTGTTGTGCGGTCTCGGGTGGGCGGGCATGGGCTACGCGAAGTCGCTGCCGGCGCTCTACACGTTGTATTGCCTGGCCGGCATGGGCGCGGCGTTCGTCTACAGCGGCTCGATCGGCTCGGCGCTGAAATGGTTCAAGGAAAAGCGCGGGCTCGCGGCGGGCATCATGGCGGCGGGCTTCGGCGGCGGCACGGCGCTGTTCATTCCGTGGATCACGTCGATCATCTCGTCGAGCGGCTATCAGCAGGCATTCCTCACGACCGGCCTGCTGCAGGGCGCGGTGATCCTGATCGTCGCGCAGTTCCTGCGTCATCCGCCGCACGAGGAGGCGCCGAAGGGCGTGACCACGGCGAAGGCCGGCGTGCGGCACTACACGACGATGGAAGTACTGCGGACACCGCGCTTCTACATGCTCTACGTGATGTTCGTGTTGATGGCGACCGGCGGGTTGCTGGTCACGGCCAATGCCGGACCGATCGTGAGAGCGTGGGGCCTGAACACGACCAACGTGCACTTCCTGTGGATGTCGATGGCGGCGCTGACGCTGGCGTCAACGCTGAGTCCGCTGGCGAATGGCGCGGCGCGCGTGACGTGGGGTTGGGCATCGGATCGCCTCGGGCGCGAGAACACCATGGTGCTGACGTTCATCCTGCAGGCGATCTCGCTGATGCTCGTCGTGATGCTCGGCAAGCAATCGGGCGGATGGTTCGCGTTCACGCTCGTGCTCGTGTATTTCACCTGGGGGCAGATCTATTCGCTGTTCCCCGCGGTCTCGGGCGATTACTTCGGCTCGAAGCACGCGACCTCGAACTACGCGGTGTTGTACTCGGCCAAGGGCGTGGCGTCGATCATCGGCGCGTACTTCGGCGCGTCGTTGTTTGAAAAGCTCGGCAACTGGAATCTGCCGTTCTACGGCAGCGCCGCGATGGCGTTGATTGCGGCGGGCATGGCGATCGCGTTGAAGACGGCGCGCGAACGCGAGACGGTGCTCGCGACGGCTGCTGTTCGCACTGCGTAAAGGCGCGTAGGGCTAATCCGTTTCTCTCGCCGCCGCCTCCATCTCGCCGCTCCATCGATCGGTATCCAGGTGGATGCCCAGCTGATCGAGGATGCGCGAGACCGAGTAATCGACCATCTCGTCGATCGACGCGGGCCGCGCGTAGAACGCCGGCAGCGGCGGCGCGATCACCACGCCCATCCGTGACAGCTTCAGCATGTTCTCGAGATGAATTTCGCTGAACGGCGATTCGCGGACTGCGAGCACCAGCCTGCGGCGCTCTTTCAAGACGACGTCGGCGGCGCGGTGGATCAGGTTGTCGCCAAGTCCGTGCGCGATCGCGGCGAGTGTGCGCGCGCTGCAGGGCACCACCACCATGCCCATGGTGATGAACGAGCCGCTCGAAATCGACGCGCCCTGATCGCCGATCGGGTGAACGACGTCGGCAAGCTTCTGAACTTGTTCGGGAGTGTACGGCGTTTCGTGGACCAGTGTGCGCGCCGCCCAGCGGCTCATGACGAGGTGCGTCTCGATGCCGGTGCCTCGCAGGCGCTGCAACAGGCGAACGCCGAAGATCGTGCCGCTCGCGCCGGTGATGCCGACGATCAGACGCTTGGGCGGCTCAGTAAAAGGCACGCCTCATCGTACTACCAACCGACTCTGAAACCGGTGGTCCAGGAGGTTCCCGAAAATGCACCGCCGTCGTTGGCCACGTCCTTCATGTCCACGAACTGCACGCCGGTCTGGATCTTCAGCCGGTGGCCGTAGAGGAAATAGTTGAGGCCGAGGTATGTCTCGCGATACTCATCGCCGCGGCCGCTCAGGATCTTGTTTTCATAGGTGTTGAGAATCAGCCCGTTCGCCTCGCTGTCGAGAAAGGTGTAGCGCAGCACCGCCTGCCATTTGTCGGTGAAGTTGTAGTACGGCATCGCCATCATGCCGAGAATGTCCGGCTGATTCGCATAGCCGTTGGTCTTCGACACGTCGCCGCGAAATCCCCACTTCGGCTGCTCGAGTTTGAAGTGAACCGTCGCCGTGTGATCGACCTTCTTCGTAAACAGGTTGTTCAACTGCGCTGCCGTCAGGTCGCGATCGGGATTTTGATAGATATAATTCGCGGTCAGCGTGGCTTCTCTCACGCCGAGCTTCTTGCCGAAGTCGTACCCCACCAGCAGGAGCGTGAACAGGCCGCCGTTGAATTCGCCGAGCTCGCGATTGCGCTCGCCGGATGAGTAGACGCCCGCGCGATACGTCCACGGCGCGGCGCGGCCCGACAGGCTGACGCCGGGCATGTATTCCTGCGTGAACCAGATGTTGTTGGCGAGGTTGCTGCGGTCGATCGTGATCAGCTCTTTCGAGGACGTCGCCCCTTCCTGTGTGAAGGGGATGCTCTGCTTGCCGACCTGGAGCACGGACTTCGGATTCTTCTGCCACGCCACGTAGAGATCGGTGAAGCGCACGTAGAACGGATTGCGCTCCTGCGGGTTGACTTCGAGCTCGGCGTGAAACAGGTAGTCCCTGAAAAACGTGATGCGCGGACCGAAGCGCACGCGGCGGATGTTGGATTCCTTGTAGGTCGTCGCGTCGGTATCGACGATCGCCAGGTCGTGCTGCCAGCGGCCGGTGAAGACGACGCGCTGCACGACCGGGTTGTTCTTGTCGTCGTACCAGTTGGTGAACTTCGCCCAGACTTTGTCGTAGGTCGATGGCGGTGGGGTGGCCGGCTTTTGAGTAGTCTGGGCCCAGCTCATCGAGGGCATGAGGGCGAACGCGATCAGGACCGCGTAACGTGTCATGTCCCGAGCGTACGTAGTCAAGGTTTTACACGTGTTACGGCAATGTTAAAGCTGTGTAACACGAGATAGACGATCATCGAAGACGCGAGAGCCGGTAGCGTTGCGCCGATGGGCGCGGCGACGCGGTAGACGATGTCTCCCGCAATCCACGCGACGATGCCGGCGATGTTGACAGCCTCCAGCGCGGTCGTGTCGTAGACCTTCGCGATATCGATCGGTTTCTTCAGCACCACAAAGTGGGCGAGGAACACGCCGCCGACCGGGACGAGGATCGAGCCGAGCAGCGTCATCAACGATCCAAATTGCGCCAGCAGCCCGGTTGAAAGCAGCCCAATCGCGGTTCCGATCAGGCCGATCGTCCACACTGTTCCCGCGCCGGTCGATCGCGACGCAATCGTCCGCCACGCCAGCGACGACATGTAGATGTTGACGAAGTTCGTCGTCACCGAAGCCAGCGTGATCAGCACGGCCGTCCACCAGCCCTGGCCCAGCGACGCCAGCATGCGTCCCGGATCATCGCTGCCGGCGATCTGTGCGAGTGTCAGTCCGAGCGGCATCAACCAGAATGCCGGTAACGCCAAGCCCGCCCATACCGCGATGCCGGCGCGCGCGGCTGAGCGCGTGTATCGAGAGTAGTCGGCGAACATCAGCAGCCACGACACCTGGTAGCCGATGACGACATCAAGGCCCCACACCAAATCTGCCGATGATGGGGAAGCCGATGGCGCCGGCCGTGCGAGCGTCACGGCGGAATACGTCAAGGCGGCGCCGGCGATTGCCATCACCGGAACAGCGAAGCGATCCGCAAAGCCGACGGCGCGTGGCCCGGCGGCCACGACGGCGGTCGATGCAACCCCGAGCGCGGCGGACCACAAGATGAGCGTCGACGGTCCGCCGAGGACCGCGGCGCATGCCGACGCCGCGATCTGGTTGTTGAGGGCAATCCACGCGAAGTTCGTGATGAACAGCACGAGCGATACGAGCTGCGCGCCGCGATAACCGAGCGGCAGCCGTGCCGCGATCATCGACGGCACGCCCCATCGCGATCCCACCGGCGCAAGCAGCGCCACGAGCAACGCGCCGAACGCAGCGCCCACCACCGTCAGACCAAGGGCGATGTTGCCGCCGTATCGCGAGCCGAGCACCGCACCGGTCTGCAGCGTGGTCGCGACGACGTTGGCGGCGATGAAAATCAGGAACAGATCGAACGTGGGTTGCGTGCGCTGCGCCTCCGGGACCGGCGACAGGTCGGCGGCATCCACGGGGTCACCAGTTGCGCCAGCGGTCGAGCACCGTCCGATAACCGGCAATCAACGCCGGCTCGGTCGGAGCGAGATCGTGACGTTCAGCGGCATCGCGCGTCAGGTCGTACAGTTCCTCACGAGCGCCGCCCCGGCATTGCATGTATTTGAGCATCCGATCCGACTCGTAATCGATGATCGCGAAACACGGTTTGGTGAGCTTGGTCTGGTGCAGCGTTTGCCGCGGCGCCGGCGCGCGCAGCAGCGATACGCCCTCCCAGTCTGCGGGAATCGTCAGCCCAAGCCGATCGACCAGTGTCGGCGCGACATCCAGTTGCGTCCCGAATGCCACGCCCTGGTAGACGGTTGCCGAGTCATCGTAGATCAGCATCGGGATCCTGAGCGTCTCCTGGTAGAGCCAATTGACGTGTCCGTACATGTTGTCGGCGCGTTCACCGAGCGCTTCACCATGATCGGCGAGGATCACGACGATGCTGTTGCGCAGGTAGCCCTTGCGATCGAGCACGCTGAACAGATCGCGGATCGTCGCATCCGCTTCGACGATGCCGTTATCGTAGCTGTTGACGACGCTCGTGCGATCGTATTCCCCGCGGAACAGCGCCCGCATGTTGAGCGTGGCGACGGCCGGCTGGTAGAGCCGATAGCGCTCGTCCTTGTGGCCGATGATGTGCGGCGACATCAGGTGAAAGAAGAAGAACGCCGGCCGCTGATATGCGCCGATCCGTTCGAGACCCTCGACGAGCACGCGGTCGTCGGACCAGCCATAGCGGGTGGAACTCTGCCCATCGAAATAGGACGTGTGCTCGTCGCCGTACATCGCGCGCTGCCCCATCCAGTCGTGATTGCCCGAGAGCACGAAGTGGGTGTCGTAACCCTGGTCCTTGAGCAACGCGAACAGGCTGAAGTCCTCGGCCACCTGGTGCCGGAGGGTCTTCGAGAACAGCGTGCTGAGGATGCCGCAATTGGATTCGGCGCAGGTCGACGTCGCAAATTCCACACGACGCAGTTTGCCGTCGTCATGAAGTTGGGAGAGGAACGGCGTCGTCGGGCGCGTGTAGCCGTAGAGCGGCAGGTGGTCCGCGCGCAGCGAGTCGATCGTGATGACGATGACGTTCTTGCGATCGAACGCGGTGTGCCGTCCGTAGGCGGCACGGCGCCGCGGCCCATCCCTGCGGAACCGGTCGAAGATTTCCTGCTGATTGGCGTCAACGACGGTCCAGTTCGAGCCGAGGAACGCAACGATCGGATCGGCGCCGATCAGCTCACTGCGACCCGATCGCGACGCCACCTGCTGAAAGAACACCGCGTAGCCGCAGGTCAGCAGGAGCACAGCGGCGATGGCGGCCGGACGTTGCGGCATCGTCAGACGAAACTCTTTCAGCGCCTTCGCCCAGATCAGGATTTCCAGTATCACCGCCGCGGCGACCACGATCGCGGCGCCGGTCAGCACGCCGCCTGATACGGGGAGCAGTTGCTCGCCATTCCACAAGGCTTGCATCCAGAGCTTGACGAGCGAGTGGGTGAGGCCGACGGCCAGCCATCGATTGGTCGCGAAGCTGACGATGTCGATGGCGAACAACGCCGTTACGACGATGGACGGAAAAAACGCCGCGATGTATAGCGCGCCGCGCCGGTGAGGCGCCAGGTGCGTCACCGTGCCGGCAACAATCAGCGCGGCAAGTAATGCCGCGACCACCAGCGGGGCATGGACCAGCAACAGCCATTCACTGAGTCCGAACGATCGACAGACGTAGTCAAGAAAGGCGAGGCAGACGAGCGTGTGAGCGCCGGCGACGAGCAGGATGTTTCGCGACTGATGGCTCACGCATCTAGGAATATACTTCGACCCCATGCGATTCACTTTGGCGGCGTTCACCTGCCTGTTGCTGTCCGCGACGATCTCGGCGCAGCCCGCTCCTTCGATCGTCGTGCTGCAGCCCGATCGCGTCTTCGACGGCGAGACCATGCGCACCGGATGGAGCGTCGTCGTGCGCGGCGAGGGGATCGACGTGGCGGGCCCGTCCGTCTCCGTCGTCGCGCCGGCGGGAGCGCGGACGATCGTCCTGAAGGGCACGACGCTGATGCCTGGCATGATCGAAGGGCACTCGCACCTGCTCCTGCATCCGTACAACGAAACGGTGTGGAACGACCAGGTGCTGCGCGAGCCGCTCGCGTTGCGTGTGGCTCGCGCGGTCAATCACGCGCGGGCGACGTTGATGGCCGGCATCACCACGGTGCGCGATCTCGGCACCGAAGGCGCCGCCTATGCGGACGTCGGGCTGCGGCAGGCGATCAACGAGGGCATCATTCCCGGGCCGCGCATGCTCGTTGCCGGACCGGCAATGGTGGTGACTGGTAGTTACGCGCCCAAAGGCTTTGCGCCGGAAGTCGCCGTGCCGCAAGGCGCCGAAGAGGCGGACGGCCTCGACGGCGTGGTCCGTGTCGCGCGCGGACAGATCGCCCACGGTGTGGATCTGATCAAGATCTACGCGGATTATCGATGGGGCCCGAACGGCGAGACGCGGCCGGGCTTCACGCTCGACGAGACGCGCCGCATTGTGGAAGCGGCGAACAGCAGCGGCCGCCCGGTCGTCGCGCACGCGTCGTCAGTCGAGGGCATGCGCCGCGCGATCATGGCGGGCGTCGAGACGATCGAGCATGGCGATGAGGGGACGGCGGAGATCTGGAAGCTGATGGTGGAGAAGAACGTGGCGTTCTGCCCGACGCTGGCTGCCGGTGACTCGACCTCGCAATATGCCGGGTGGAAGAAGGGTGTCGATCCCGAGCCGGCACGATTGCAGCGGAAGCGGCAGTCGTTCAAGGCCGCGCTCGATGCCGGCGTGAAGATGTGCTTTGGCGGCGACGTCGGCGTCTACGCGCACGGTGACAACGTGCGCGAGCTCGAGCTGATGGTGAACTACGGCATGACGCCGGCGGCCGCGCTGATCGCGGCAACATCGGGCAACGCGTCGTTCTTCCGCCAGGGCGAGCGCATTGGCCGCGTCAAGCCAGGGCTGCTCGCCGATCTGATCGCCGTTGACGGCGATCCTGCCGCGAACATCACGCAGCTGCGGCAGGTGAAGTTCGTGATGAAGGGCGGAAGGATTTTCAAGGAGTAGTCATGCGGCGCATTGTTCTCGCGATCGTTTTATTCGCCGGCGTCTCTCTTTCCGCCGCAGTTCACGGTCCCGACAAAGGGACGCTCGTGATCGTCGGCGGCAACATGCAGGACCCGGCGATCGTGAAGCGCTTCATCGATCTCGCCGGCGGTCCCGATGCGCCGATCGTGATCATTCCCACGGCCGGTGAAGCGGACGATGAGTACGACAACTACTGGCCGGGATTGAAGCAGTGGCGAGAGAACGGCGCGAAGAACCTGACGGTGATCCACACGCGCGATCGCAAAGTTGCCGACTCGGAGGCGTTCGTAAAGCCAATCCGCGCCGCGCGCGGAGTGTTCTTCGGCGGCGGGCGCCAGTGGCGGCTCGCGGATTCCTATCTCAACACGCTGACGCACAAGGAGCTGACGGCGCTGCTCAACCGCGGCGGCGTGATCGGCGGATCATCCGCGGGCGCGTCGATCCTGACGTCGTTCATGGTGCGCGGCGACACCAAGAGCAACGAGAAGATGATCGGCGATCACACCGTGGGCCTCGGGTTCCTGAAGAACGCCGCGGTCGATCAGCACCTGCTGCGCCGCAACCGCCAGTTCGACATGCTCGAAGTCATCGACAAGTATCCCGACATGCTCGGCATCGGCCTCGATGAAAACACCGCCATCGTCGTCGAAGGCGATCAGTTCGATGTGATCGGGCAGAGTTACGCCGTGATTTACAGCAACAAACCCGTCGCCGGGGCGAGCGGCCGCTTCTATTTCATGGGTGCGGGCGATCGGTTCGACATGAAGACGCGGAAACCGACGAGACGAAGCACCGACTGGACGCCGCTGCAGGGAGTCCGCCCTCCAAGCTAGGTCCGGCTAAAGCCGGACCGCTTAGACGACGTTGGCTTCGCCCGCCATCGACTTGCGGGCGAAACGATCGAGCTCGAACGGCGTGAGATCGAATTTCGGATCGCGACCAGCGATCACGTCGGCGAGGATTCTTCCCGCGGCGGGTGAGTGCTGGAAGCCGTGGCCGCTGAAACCGGCGATCGTGTAGAAGCCGTCAACATCGCTCGATGGCCCGATGATCGGATTGTGATCGGGCGTCATCTCGTAGAGCCCCGCCCACGCGTGCGACACGGCGGCATCGGACAGCGCCGGCAATCGCTGCATCGCGACCTCGATCACCTTCGGCAGGAAATCCCAGCGCACGGTGATGTCGAATCCCGGCTGCTCGCCCGGATCGCCCATGCCGAACAGCAGTCCGCCGCCTTCGCGGTGAAAGTAGAAGGTGCTCTCGAAATCGATCACGAGAATCTTCGACCTCGGCACGCGGCCGGCGTGGCGCGCATCGTCCCACGATCCGCCTCCGGGAGCGGAGGCGATGAAAATGTGGCGGCGCTCGGGCTCGACGGGGACGTCGACGCCGAGGAACCTGCCGATCGACTTCGCCCATGGGCCGGCGGCGTTGATGAGGATTGGGGTCGAGATGTCGCCTTGCGACGTGCGCACGTCGGTGAGACGGTGGCCATTCAGCTTCGCGCCGGTGACCTCGCAGCCGCGCACGATCTCGACGCCTTTGGCCTGCGCGCCCTTCGCAAATCCCATCGTCACGCCGTTCGGATCGGCGACGCCGTCCGACGGGCAATACGTCGCGCCTTGTACGCCGGTGAGATCGAGGCCGGGTGAGAGCTCACGCGCTTCGCCGTTCGACACCCACCGCACGTCGACGCCATGCTGCTGCTGCAACGCGACGTTCTTCTTGAACGTGTCGACGTTCGCGGACCTGGAGAGCAGGAAGAGATAGCCGTCCTGGTGAAAATCGATCGGCGTGCCGACAATCGCCTCGAAGTTCTTCATCAGCTCGATCGACTCGATCGACAGCGCGATGTTCGCGGAGTTCGAGAACTGATGACGGAAGCCGCCGGCATTTTTGCCGGTGGACCCGGTGCCCAGCTGCGGCTCGCGTTCGAGGAGGACGACGTTGGTCATGCCGCGCTGGGCGAGGTGCCATGCCACGCTGCACCCCATGCAGCCGCCGCCGGCAATGACCACATCTGCCGTTCGTTTCATGCGTACCAAGATCGATATTACTGGCAGTTGTAACGAAGACTGACATCGCACCCCTTGTTTTTGTTGCTTTCAGTGCTCCTCTTGCTTACCGAGAGGGGCTGATTTATGCTCCCCTCGGTTAACGAGATGAGCCACAGAAAGCGCAGAAAGCGCAGCCATGAGTAAACCCCCTGATCTCGTCCAGGGCACGCTCGACCTGCTGATTCTCAAGATGCTCGCCCTCGAGCCGCTGCATGGCTGGGCGATCAGTCAGCGGCTCAAGACGATCTCGAACGACATCCTGCAGGTGAGCGACGGCTCGTTGTATCCCGCGCTGCACAAGCTCGAACAACAAGGCTGGATCGAGGCGGAGTGGAAGCCGTCGGAAAACAATCGACGGGCAAAGTTCTATTCGCTGACGCGATCGGGGAAGCGGCAGCTCGCAAAGGAAACTGAATCGTGGTCGCGCCTCGCCGGCGCGATCTCGATGGTGGTGACGCTCCCAGAGGTGTGAGATGGCCATTGATCGCATGTGGCAGGTGATCCGGCTGCGTCTGCGCTCCCTGTTGTCCGGAGAATCCGTGGATCGCGAGCTCGATGAGGAACTGCAGTTCCACATTGATCGACAGACCGAGCTGAATATCGGCAACGGCATGACACGCGACGAGGCGCGGCTGGCCGCGTTGCGCTCGTTCGGCGGAGCCGAGCAACGGAAAGAGGAGTGTCGCGATACGCGCCGCGTGAGCTGGCTGCTCGATGCGGTCCGTGACGGCCGTCATGCACTGAGGTTGCTGGCGCGTAGTCCAGTGTTTGCGATCGCGGCCGTGCTGTCGCTCGGCATCGGGATTGGCTCCAACGTTGCGATGTTCTCCGTCGTCGACGCGCTGCTGCTGAAGAAGCTGCCGGTGCCGCAACCCGATGGCCTGGTGTATTTCCAAATCATGACGGAGCCGCCGTACCGGCGCGACGATGTGCCGTACCGGATGTACGAGCGGCTGCGCGAGAGCTCGACGTCGTTTGCGTCGATGGCCGGCGTGTGGCCGATGGAACGCGCCAACCTCACCGTCGATGCGCCGGCCGGCGATAACCCGACGGCACCGATGACACGCGTGGGACTGGTGACGTCGGGTTACTTCGAGACGCTTGGCGTCAACGCGGCGATTGGGCGTGTGCTCGGCGCCTCCGACCAGACCGAGCGGCCCGTCGCGGTCGTGAGCGATGCGTTCTGGCGATCGCGCATGAACGCGGATCGCGATTTGCGAGCGCACACCGTGCACTTGAACGGCAGCGCGTTCGATGTGGTGGGCGTGACGCCGCCCGGGTTCTCGGGCGAGCTGGTGGGCACGCCGGCCGATCTCTGGGTGCCGTTCACGCTGGTCAAGCAAGTGGTGCCGGAAATTACGTCGGGCACGGGCGGGTTCGTGGTACGAATCATCGCCCGCCTTGCGTCAGACGTGCCGGCGACGCAGGCTGCGGCCGCGACGCTGCCCGTACTCCGGCAGGCGGAGTTCGAGGAGGCTGCGAAATTCAACGTCAAGCTCAGCGAATCCGTGCTTGGCAAGATCGAGCTCGATCTGCCGGATATGTCGCGTGGCATCTCGCCGCAGCGCCGCTCGTTCAGGGCCTCGCTGCTGACGCTGATGGCGTTTGTCGGTTTGCTCGTCGTCGTCGGCTGCGCGAACGTCGCGAACCTGCTGCTGGCGCGCTCATCGGTGCGGCAACGCGAGCTGGCGGTGCGGCTGGCGGTCGGCGCCGGCCGCGGACGCATCGCGCGGCAGATGCTGGCTGAGAGCGCGATGATCGCGGCGCTCGGCGGGCTGTCAGGACTCGCGCTGGCGATGTGGGCGACGAGCCTGTTGTCCTCGCTGCTCGCCGTGGCTCCAGCAACGCTGAACACACAGACAACGGGAATCGTGCTCGACTTGCGCATCGATCCCCGGGTGCTGCTGTTTGCGACGACGCTCTGCGGTATCACTGCGGCTTTGAGCGGACTCGTGCCGGCGATCGCGGCGCAGCGCGTGGCCCCGGCGTCCGCGCTTCGCGCCGCCCGCACGCTCGGCCTCGGACGCTTCGCCGGCCCGAGCTCGGCGCTGCTGATCGCGCAGGTGGCGGTGTCGCTGGTCCTGCTGATCGGCGCGGGGCTGTTCATCAGATCCCTCCACAACCTGCGCGCGCAAGACCTCGGCCTCGCGCGCGACAACCAGCTGCTCGCCTGGATCGTCCCCGGGCAGACCGGGCGGAAAGATGATGCGATGGTCGACTTGTGGCACACGATGATGGAACGCCTGTCGGCGATCCCCGGCGTTGCCGCGGTCGGCGCCAGCAACCAGGCGGTGCTGAACGGCGGCGATGTCGGCATGGGTGTGCCGTCGGTGGCGATTATCATTCCAGGCGAGCCACGGCAATTGACGACGAAAAGCGCCGGGCGCTCGTTCGTCACTCCTGGATTCTTTGCGGCCTCGGGCATTCGCGTCGTGGCCGGCCGCGAGTTCACCGGGCGCGACGCGGGTGAGCAGTCGTCCGTGGTGATGATGAACGCGTCGATGGCGCGGTTCTATTTCGGATCGGAAACGGCCGCGGTCGGCCGGATCGTGCAGTTCCCCGGACCGTCGAAGCAGCCGCACGAGATCGTCGGCGTGATCAACGACTACGTTCGCACCACGCCGCGTCACACGCTCGATTACTTCAGCACGTATTACCCGTATCGCCATGCCGACGCGATCAACCGCGGACAATCGTCGCGCCTGCGGGTGATGCTCGTCGCGATCAGGACCAGCGTCCCGCCATTGACGATTGCTGATGATGTGCGCCGTGAGATCCGCGCGATCGATCCGCTGCTGCCGGTATTGAGCATCAACACGCCGGATCAACAGCTCGAGGGGCTGCTGGCGCAGGATCGGATCGTCGCCTCGCTGTCCACGGCGCTGGGCGCCACGGCAATGGTGCTGGCGTCGCTGGGGATGTTCGGGTTGCTGTCGTATCGCGTCGCCCGCCGCACCAACGAGATCGGCGTGCGGCTGGCGTTTGGCGCGACGAGGGCGTCAGTGCTGGCGCTGGTGCTCAGGGAGAGCAGCCGCCTCGTGATCGCCGGCGTGATCGCCGGCGCGATCGCGGCGGTGTCGCTGTCGCGTCTCGTCGCGTCGCGATTGTATGGCGTCAGCGCCAGCGATCCGTGGATCATCGCCGGCGCCGCCGCCCTGCTGACGCTCGTCGCCTGCATCGCGGCCGTCATTCCCGCGCGGCAGGCCTCTGTCGTCGACCCCGCCACCGCCCTGCGCTGCGACTGACTTGTAACCGGGTCTGGCACCTTAACATGCCAAATTGTCGCAGTTCCTGCGTACGAGCAGAAATTGCATCAAAACGCCATGTAAAGGTGTCAGTCCCGGTTACATTTAGCGGACCATGATTCAGGCGGCGGTACTGGCGTTGCTGCTCGACGAGGCGTCGGTGCGCAGCATTCACGAGGCGATCGAGGCGCGCAAGGTCACGTGTGTCCAGGTGGTGCAGCACTATCTCGATCGCATCGAGGCCTACGACGACAACGGCCCGGCGCTGAACGCGATCATCACCGTCAACGCCCACGCGCTCGAGACGGCGGCGGAGATGGATCGCCTCGATCGAGCGGCGCGTGCCAGGCGGCCATTGCACTGCATCCCCGTCGTCCTCAAGGACAACTTCCACACCGCCGACATGCCGACGACCGGCGGCTCGGTGACGTTCAAGAACCTGCAGATGAAGGAAGACGGCTTCGTCGTAAAGAAGCTGCGCGATGCGGGCGCCATCATCGTTGCGAAGGCGAATCTGCATGAGCTGGCGCGCGCGGGGACGACGGTCAGCTCGCTCGGCGGGCAGACGAAAAATCCCTACGACCTGACACGCACGCCCGGCGGATCGAGCGGCGGCACCGGCGCGGCAATCGCCGCCAACTTCGGCGTGCTCGGCACCGGCAGCGACACCGGTCAGTCGATCCGATCACCGTCGTCCGCGAACTCGCTGGTCGGCGTCCGCGCAACACGCGGACTGGTCAGCCGCGCCGGCGTGATGCCGTTCAGCACGACCCAGGACGAAGCGGGCCCGATCGTCAGGAGCGTCGAGGATGCGGCGCGGATGCTCGACGTCATGGCCGGTTACGATCCGGACGATCCGATCACGGCATTCAGCGCCGGCCACATTCCACGCTCGTACACGTCGACGCTCGATCGCAACGGTCTCAAGGGCGCGCGGATCGGACTGCTGACCGACGTGATTGGCACCGAGCCGATCCATCGCGAGGTCAATCAAGTGCTCGATGCCGCCGTGGCGAAGATGACAGCGCAGGGCGCGACCGTCGTCCGCGTCAGCATTCCGAAGCTGGACGAACTGACGCGCGGATTGAACCTGATGAACCTCGAGTTCAAGGCGGCGTTCGACAGCTACCTTGCCGGCCTCGGCTCGATTTCGCCGGTGAAGAATCTCGCGGAGTTCGTCGCGCGCGGGGAAGTGCACGAGTCGATGAAACGCGGGCTCGACGCGGATCTCGCGGTCACCACCGGACCGGGATCACCGGAACATCAGCAGATGTACCGCAGGCGCGAGGCGTTGCGGCAGGCCCTCATGAACGTGATTGCCGCCAACAAGCTCGATGCGATCCTCTACCCACACCAGAAACGATTGGTCGTACCGATCGGAGAGGACCAGGCCGATCGCAACGGCGTGCTGTCGAACAGCACGGGATTTCCAGCACTGACGTTCCCCGGTGGATTCTCGGCGCCGACAGCGACGGCGCCGATCGGCGTGCCGGTCGGTCTCGAGATCCTCGGGCCCGAGTGGAGCGAGCCGGTGTTGTTCAAGCTGGCGTTCGCGTACGAGCAGGCGACTCACGTCCGCAAGCCGCCCGCCAGCACGCCGCCGCTGCGATAGTCCGCGGTGCTACCTCAGATCGAAGCGATCGAGGTTCATCACCTTGTCCCACGCCGCGACAAAATCCGTCACGAACTTCTGCTGCGCGTCGGCGCTGCCGTAGACCTCGGCGATGGCGCGCAGCTGCGCGTTCGAGCCGAACACGAGATCGGCACGGGTGGCGGTCCATTCGAGCTCGCCGGTCGCGGCATCGCGCGCCTCGAAGATCTCCGCCCGGTCGGAGGCGGCCTTCCATGCGGTCCGCATGTCGAGCAGGTGGACGAAGAAATCGTTGGTCAGCGACTCCTTGCGCCTGGTGAAGACGCCATGCTGCGATCCGTCGACGTTGGTGCCGAGCACGCGCATGCCGCCCACGAGCACGGTCATCTCCGGCGCGGTCAGCGTCAGCAACTGCGCCTTGTCGAGCAGCAGCGCTTCGGCTGAGATCTGGTAGCGCGCTTTCTGAAAATTACGGAAGCCGTCGGCGACCGGCTCGAGGACCGCGAAGGACTCGACGTCGGTCTGCTCCGGCGACGCGTCCATACGTCCCGGCGTGAACGGGACGGTGATGGTGTGCCCGGCGTTCTTCGCGGCCTGCTCGACGCCGGCGCATCCGCCGAGGACGATCAGATCGGCGAGCGAGATCTGCTTACCGCCTTTTCCGCCTGCGCTGCGGCCGGCCGGCTGCGCGTTATTGAAGTTGGCCTGAATGCTCTCGAGCCGCATCAGTACTTTCGCGAGCTGCGCCGGTTTGTTGGCGGCCCAGTCCTTTTGCGGCGCCAGCCGGATGCGCGCGCCGTTGGCGCCGCCGCGCTTGTCCGAGCCACGGAACGTCGACGCCGACGCCCACGCGGTCGAGACCAGCTCGGATACCGTCAATCCTGACTTGATGATCTCGGCCTTGAGGGCCGCGGCGTCCCGATCGTCGATCAGCTCATGATCGACGGCGGGTATCGGATCCTGCCAGATCAGATCCTCCTTCGGTACCTCGGGTCCGAGATAGCGTGACTTCGGCCCCATGTCGCGATGCATCAGCTTGAACCACGCGCGCGCGAACGCATCGGCAAACTGCCCGGGATGCTCGTAAAAGCGGCGCGAGATCTTCTCGTAGGCCGGATCCAATCGCAGCGACAGGTCCGTCGTCAGCATGTTCGGCGCGATCTTCTTCGACGGGTCATGTGCGTTCGGCACCGTACCGGCGCCGGCGTTGTTCTTCGGCTTCCACTGATGCGCGCCGGCCGGGCTCTTGGTCAGCTCCCACTCGTACTCGAACAAGTGCTTGAAGAAATCGTGGTTCCACTTGACCGGCGCCGTCGTCCAGGTGACTTCGAGGCCGCTGGTGATCGCGTCGCCGGCGAGGCCCGAGCCGAAGGTGCTGGTCCAGCCGAGGCCCATCGCCTCGATGCCGGCGCCTTCCGGATCCACGCCGACGTGATCGGCGGTGCCGGCGCCGTGCGTCTTGCCGAAGGTGTGGCCGCCGGCGATCAGTGCCACGGTCTCCTCGTCGTTCATGCCCATGCGGCGAAAGGTCTCGCGAATGTCCTTCGCTGCAGCGATCGGATCGGGCTTGCCGTCAGGGCCTTCGGGATTGACGTAGATGAGGCCCATCTGCACGGCCGCCAGCGGATTGGCGAGATCGCGATCGCCCGAATAGCGCTTGTCGCCGCCGAGCCACGCGGTCTCCTCGCCCCAGTAGACGTCGTTGTCCGGCTCCCACACATCGGCGCGGCCGCCGCCAAAGCCGAAGGTCTTGAAGCCCATTGATTCGAGCGCGACGTTGCCGGTCAGGATCAACAGGTCCGCCCACGAGATCTGCTTGCCGTACTTCTGCTTGATCGGCCACAGCAGGCGGCGCGCCTTATCGAGGTTGCCGTTGTCGGGCCAGCTGTTGAGCGGCGCGTAGCGCTGCTGGCCGCGCCCGCCGCCGCCGCGCCCGTCGCCGATGCGATAGGTGCCCGCGGCATGCCACGCCATGCGGATGAACAGCGGCCCGTAGTGCCCGAAGTCCGCCGGCCACCACGGCTTCGAGTCGGTCATCACCGCCGCGAGGTCACGCTTCAGCGACGCGAGATCGAGCGTCGCGAACGCGGCGGCGTAATCGAAGTCGCGACCCATCGGATCGGATTTCTCGGAGTGCTGGTGCAGGATGTCGAGGCGCAGTTGATTCGGCCACCAGTCGCGATTGGCGCGGCCGGCGCCGGAGGCATGGTTGAACGGGCACTTGGCTTCGGTGGTCATGACCGACGCAGTATAGGGAGCGCCGCTACGCGATTCCAAGATATCGTTTCTATCGAAGTGATAGTCTGAGGCTATGGCTCTCTGGAACACCGTTCCGTACTCGCTGCGCCAGCTGCAATATCTGGTCGCGGTCGCCGATCTCGGCGGCTTCCGGCGCGCGGCCGCCGCCTGCGGCGTCGCCCAGCCGTCGATGAGCGCGCAGATCGCGCAGGTCGAGCAGGCCATTGCCGTGCAGGTCTTCGAGCGCGGCGCCCGCGGCGTGCGCGTCACCGCCGCCGGCGCGGCGGTGATCGATCGCGCCCGCGCGGTGCTGCTGGCCGCGCGCGATTTCTCCGACATCGCGCGGCAGCACAGCGATCCGCTGAGCGGTACGGTGCGGATCGGCGTGATTCCGACCGTGTGTCCGTACCTTCTGCCCGAGGTCGCGTCCGCCCTGAAGGCGCAGCTGCCGAACCTGCATGTCGTGTGGAGCGAAGACAAGACGCGGGCGCTCGTCGATCAGGTCGACGCCGCCGCGCTCGACGGCGCGATTCTGGCGCTCGATCCGCGCGTCGAGCATCTCGAGCACGCGGCGATCGGCGACGATCCGTTCGTGCTTGCGGCCGCGCGCGATCATCCGCTGGCGAAGCGGACGGGGCCGGCGTCAGCCGAGGTGCTGCAAGGGGAGACCGTCTTCCTGCTGGAGGACGGCCACTGCTTTCGCGATCAGGCGCTGGCGTTGTGCGGCGCCACCGGCGCGAAGGAGGCGGAGCTCAAGGCGACCGGACTGGCGACGCTCGTGCAGATGGTGGGCGGCGGCAGCGGCGTGACGCTGCTGCCGCGGCTGGCGGTGGCGGTTGAGAATCGGCGCGGACAGCTCGCCGTGCGCCCGTTCAAATCGCCGGCGCCGCGGCGCTCCCTGGTGCTGGCGTGGCGCCGCGGCTCCGCGATGAAGCGGCCCCTCGACGCCGTCGCCCGCGTCATTCGCAACCAGATGCCGGCTAGCGCGGCACGGCCGCACCGCGCAAGTAAACGGCGTTGATCTTCCGCGTGTTGGTGATGTTCTCGATCGGATTGGCATCGAGCACGATCAGATCGGCGATCATCCCGTTGGCGATCGTCCCGGTGTTCGCAATGCGCAGGAACTCCGCGCCGTTGCGCGTTGCGGAAACAATCACCTGCGCCGGCGTCATGCCCGCCGCCACCATGTCCGCCATCTCCACGTGCGGCGCCCACGGCGTGTTGCCGTCGGTGCCGACCGTGATCTTCACGCCGGCGTCGGACATCCGCTTGAGGTTGCGGGCCTGGATCGCCCACGTCGCGGCCACCTGCGGCCGATCGGTCGCGGCAGCCTGGATCTTCTGCACCTCGCCGTCGGGAATGTGTCCCTTCAGCCAGCTGTAATCCGCGACCACGCCGCGGTCCGGCATATTCGGGATCAGCACGAAATTCGGACGCGCCTTGAGCAGCGCCGCCGCTTCATCGTCCATGTCGCGATCGCGGATGCCGTGCGCGAAGCTGTCGACGCCGGCCTTCAACAACCCCCTGGCGTCTTCCAGCGAAAAGATATGCGCGGTGACGCGCAGCTTGTTCCTGTGGGCCTCGTCGATCACCGCGCTGTAGAGCGGCGGCGTCAGCTTCGGGAACTTGCCGTCGCGATCGTCGACCCAGATCTTGATGATGTCGACGTTCTTCGCGGCGTTTTCCTGGACGGCCTTGCGGCCTTCCTCAGGCGTCGTGATCCAGAACGGCACTTCCGTGCGGCCTTTTTCCGGCGCGGTGATGCCGCGCCCCGCAAGGAACAGGCGCGCGAGGCCAGGCGTGGTCGTCGCCCGACGCGCGAATGGCGCGTCGGTGCCGTCCAGCCCCATGCTCAATGCGGCGCTGACGCCAAAGTGGGCGCGCTGTTTGAGATCGTTCTCGAGCTCCGGTGCGGTCGTGCTCGTGTGCACGTGCGTGTCGACGATCGCCGGCATCAGCGTCTTGCCGCTGAGACTGACGCGCGTGGCCCCCGCCGGCGCCTTGATCGATGCCGCCGGGGCAACCTGCGTAATGCGATCGCCGGTGACGACGACGCTGGCGTTGTCGATGACCTGGCCGTCGCCAACGACGACGCGGCCGCCTTCGAAGACGGTGACCGATTGCGCGCTGACGATCGCCGTGAGCGCGGCGATCGCACTGATTGACAGCAGAATTCTCTTCATCGCTTGTAAACCTTCCCATTCCTCATGACGAAACGAACGCGTTGCAGCGCAGTAATGTCTTGCAGGGGATCGCCTTCGATTGCGACCAGATCCGCGTTGAGCCCGGCCGCGATCGCGCCGATCTCCTTGCCGAGTCCCATCGATTCAGCGGCGAGCGACGTCATGCCGACAATCGCGTCCATCGGCTTCTGCCCGGTCTTGACGCGCTCGATCGGCTCGCGCGCGTTCTGGCCGTGCGCGCCGGCGACGGCATCGGTGCCCATCACGATCTTGAGGCCCGGCGTCTTGAGCGCCGTCGTGAACATGGGACCACGCAGGCCGAGCGCCTTCTCCATTGTTGCGAAGCCCTCCTCGGTGTAGTTGCCGATCCCGAGGAAGCGCGCCTTGTTCTCGAGATAGTTCTGCGTGACGAGGCCGATGTTGGGATCGAAATACACGCCGCCGTCGGCAAGCGCCTGCAACGCCTCGGCGTTGGCCAGACCACCGTGCTCGACCACCGTGCATTTCGCGCGCGCCGATCGCAGCATGGATTCGGGGCTGTGCGCATGCACCATGCTGCGCAATCCCTGCGCGCGCGCTTCACCGCACGCGGCGTCCACCTGTTCCTGCGATAGCGTCGGCACGCCGCCGTCGCGAATGCTCGCCGACGCGAAGATCTTGATCAGGTCGGCGCCTTCGCCCTTGAGCCGGCGGATGTTCTCGCGGATCTGATCCGGCGTCCACTTCGCATTCGAGATCTGGCCGAGCGACGACAGGATGCGCGGCCCCGGCAGCACGCCGCGGTTGATCGCATCGCGCAGCGGCTTGTCCGACATCGCGCCCACGCTCTGCACGGTCGTGAAGCCCGCCATCAGCGTCACGAACGCGTTCTCGGCGCCGTAAAGCGCGGCCTGCTCGGCGGGCTCCGGGCCGGAGTGATAGCGGCCCTTGTCGTCGAAGTGCCAGCCGATGTGCACGTGCGTGTCGATGAAGCCGGGCAGCAGCGTGAGGTTGCCGAGGTCGATCGCCGGCGTGCCGCTCGCGTTGCCGACGCTCGCGATCTTGCCGTTCACGACCGACACCGTCGCGTTTTGCGTGACACCGCCGCGGCCATCGATGACGCGCGCGGCGCGAATCGTGGTCGCGACGCCGCTTTGTTGGGCGCTCAGGCTAGCGGCCGCGAGAACGACAACGATTAGGATGCGCTTCATTTCTTCACCACCTCCGCCGCCCGATACAGTTCATCCGCCGACTGCAGCGTGATATTACGCAAGCGCTCCGGATAATTCGCGGGCAGATTCTTCAGGAACGCGCGAACGATCTCGGCGGCTTCTTTCGTCTGGTGGCCGCCGAGCGTCGAGTCGAGCCAGCGTTTCGGGAAGAAAATGTCGCCGGTCTTCTGGATCTCCCAGAGCATCTCGAGACTCGGCTGCACATATTTCTTCGACGCCTCGGCGCGCAGCGGGTGATGCAGGTAGCTCAACCCCTCGAGGACCCACGGCTCGCGGCGGCGATTGTTGACGTCGCGAAGCGACAGGAACCACTTCTCCCGCTCGGCCGGATCAGCGGAGAGTGACGGCATCACGAACTGAAAGCGGCCGCGGCGATCGGGATTCTCGATGCGCGACAACTGCGTCTTCAGGATCTCGCTCCAGCCGTCGACCTGCCTGACCGCGAGCTCCAGCGCGAGCGAGGTGTAGTCGGCCTCGGCGAGCGGCAGGCCGTTGACGTTTTCCTTCTTCTCCCACACCTGCCGCAGCCAGTTCACGGTGGCGGGTGTCAGCGCGTTGTTGCGTAACGCGCCGAACCACGATGCCTTCTGGCTCGGCGTGCCAGCCTGCGCCAGTCCTTCACGCAACAGCGATTCGAACCGCGCCGCCCGCGTCATGCGCTGTGGCTGACCGAGGAAGCGCCACCACGTGTTGGAGGCATAACCGAGCACCCGCGAGGTCAGTTGCTCGTCGGTTTCGCGAGGCAGCGATCGGAACGTCAGATCGAGGAAGGCATCCGGCTTCACTTCTCCGTCGAGCAGCGCATCCCACAACGCGACCCACGCGCTGCCGCGCGTCAGCGGATCGGCAATATCCGGCAGGTTCGCCATCAGGTAGGCCAGCGTGGTCTTGTCGAGCGCAAAGTCGCCGTAGCCCCAGCCCTTGCCGTTCGGCAGCACGTAACGCGGCGCCGGCCATCCGGCCGCTTCCTTCACTTCGACTTCGCGGCCGGTCATCTCGACGTTGACGATCTTTTCAGGCGCGTGGCCGCCAATCGCCACTCGCAGCTGTTGCGGCCAGATCAGGTTGCGGTTCCAGGTGTCCTTCTGCCTGAACGCGAGCCGCGTGATTGTGCCGTTCTTCGTCTCGAGGATCGTCTCGATCGACGGGCGGCCCGGCATGTCCACCCAGCTGCGGCTCCACTGCTGCAGATCGAGCGGCGTCCGGCGATCGAGCACGTCGATCAGATCCGGCCACGTCGCGTTCGCGAACGCGTGGGCCTTCAGGTATTCGCGGAGACCGTCGCGGAAGTTGTCCTCGCCGAGCAGCGCCTCGAGATGACGCATGACGATCGGCGCCTTCTGATAAATGATCGCGCCGTACATGCTGCCGGCTTCGTTGAGGTTGTCGAGGACCTGGCGGATTGGATTGGCGCCAGGCGTGCGATCGACCTCGTAGGCCGACGGATAGTTCGACAGCAGGAACCGCAGATCGTGGTTCACGTTCGGAAACGAGGGATTGACGATCTTCGCCGCCATGAAATTGGCGAACACTTCCTTCATCCACACATCGTTGAACCATCGCATGGTCACGAGATCGCCGAACCACATGTGCGCGGTCTCGTGCGAAATCACCGACGCGCGCCCGAGCAGCTGGTTCTGCGTGGCCGATTCGTCCAGCATCAAACCCGAAGCGTTGTAGAGGATCTTGCCGGCGTGCTCCATGCCGCCGAACTGAAACGCCGGGACCGCAACGAAGTCGAACTTGCCGAACGCATACGGAATGGATGTGTAGCGCTCGAGAAATTCGAGCGCACGCGCGTGCAGATCGAAGATCGCATCGCGATTGCGCGCGACCTTGGCGGCGTCGGTCTCGCGATGAAACATCCGGAACGTGCGGCCGTTGCGCTCCGCCGTCTCGACCTTGAAATCGCCGGCGATGAACGCGACCAGATAGGTCGGCAACGGCTGCGTCTCCATAAACTTCACAGTGGTGCGATCGCCAGTCGTGGTGCGCGACGTCTCCGCTCCGTTGGCCGCCGATTGCCACTTCGCTGGATGCTCGAGCGTCACGGTCCAGCGGCCCTTCAGGTCGGGCTGATCGAACACGGGAAAGGCGAGCCGCGCGCGCGCCGGCACGAACAGCGTGTAGAGGAAATCGTTGTTGCGATTGAGCGACGCATCGCCCGCGTTAAACGCGATGCGGATACTGTTCGCACCTGCCGCGAGCGCTGCGGCCGGGATGACAATGTGGCCGTTGACGTAATTGATTGGGACCGGCTTGCCGTTGGCGTCCACCGACCTTATGTGGTCGCGGCTCGTCTCAAAATCCAGCACCAGCGGCGCCGACGCATCCTTTAAGTCGAACCGGATGGTCGTCGAGCCCGTCAACGGACTGGCAAGCGTGTCAGGGATCGACAGCGACAGGTCGTATCGCAGATTGCTGACGGCAGCCGCGCGGCGCGTGGCGACCTCGAGCGGGACGCCCGCTTCGGGCGTCATGGTCTGCGCCGACGCGGCGGCGGCGAAAAAGGCGAGGCCGATGGCGACCGGAAGTACGCGCATAATGGCGACCATTCTAGTGGAGGAGGAACGATGATGAATCGACGCGACATGCTGGCCACGGGCCTGCTGGGTTCAATGGCACCCGCCGACGGCGGCGCCGAGACGCAAGACCAGAGCGACGTTATTCTCCGGGACGGCCTCGGCAAGCTCGATACCAGCATCGACGAATTCAAGTCGACGGTGGATTCGGGATTGCGCGGCAACTCGATGAATTCGGGCGGCGTGGCACTGGTCAAGAACGAGCTGATGCGCTACCTGAAGCAGAGCGGCAAGTTTCCGGAATATATCGACATCGGCACCAGCATCTTCTTCGACGTCTACGACTGGCACGTGCGGATGCAGCAGCAGATCCAGATCTCCCGCATGGCGGATCAGCGCATGTCGATCCAGTTCATGTTCACGCAGCTGGTCCTGCGCTGGGAAAACGCCGAGACCTACGTGTCGCAGGCGTACGATCGCATCCAGCGGCCGAGGCGCGCGAGGCCTTCGTCGATCTGCGGCGTGTCCTTGACGAGCGGGCCGAACGAAATGCGCACGCCGTTCTTGAGCGACTCGCCGAAGCCGGCGCCGGGCACGACCAGCACGCCGGTCGCCTTCAGCGCCTTCGGCACGAACTCGTCGGCGTTGGTGCCAATGTCGACGACGGTGTAAAGGCCGCCGAACGGTTTCAGCCGCGGCCGCTGCAAGTGCGTGTCGACCGCTTTGAGCGTGACGTCCGCCGCGTTCTTGTAAAGCGCATTCGCGTTCGCCACGTATTTCCTCAGCGATCCGTCCGCGATCGCGCCCTTCAGGTATTTCGCCATCGTCATCTGCGACAACGTGTCGGGGCAGAGAATACTGCACTGCTGCACACGCTCGATCGCTTCGACCACTGACGGATGCGCTTCGATCCAGCCGAGACGCCGTCCGAGGCCGCGCGCCCACTTTGAATTCGAATGAATGCCGACGATGTTCGGATGGTCGGCGGGCGACCATGCGTAGTACGCCGGCGGCGCCTGGAAGTACTGCGCCTTGTATGCGAAATCGATCGCGAGCCACGCGCCGGCTTCCGACGTCTTCGCCAGCATCACATCGGCGAGCGCCTGCGGTACGACCTGGCTCGTTGGGTTGTCCGGCGCGCCGAACAACACCATGCGCGGACGATGCTGATCGAACAGGCGCGAGAATTCTTTGGCAATGCCGGCCGGATCCGTTTCAGGGAGGTACGACCACGTTGCCGGATCGAGCACGCGCAGCCGCACGATCTTCACTCCGGGAACCGAGAAGGCGAGCTGCCCTTCGTAGTTCGCGTAGGTCGGGTCGAGCAGCATAACGGTGTCGCCGGGATCGAGCAGCGTGCGGAAGAGATCGTGCGTCAGCTGCGTGCTGCCCATGCCGATGGCAATGTGCCCGGCGCCGAGCCGCGGCACGCCAAAGAGGTGCTCCTCGAATCGCGCGATCTGCTCGCGGCACTCCATATCGCCGAGCGTCGCGGTGTAGCCGCCGCTCTTGTGGAAGAGGTCCGCGTCCTTCACGACCGATTCGTAGGCCTGCCGAAACTCATCCGGCGCGGAGTGGTTGACCCAACCGCCGCCAAACGAGATCACGTTCGCGGGATCGAGGCCCATCGCCAGGATGTTCTGGCGCTCCGCCATCTTCATGATCTGCCGGATCGGCGAAGGGCGGTTGATCTGATCGCGTACGAGCGAAGAAAGAGCCGGATTGGTCGCGGTTTTCATGGATCGCTCGAATTGTAACGGGGACTGACCCCTTAACACGCAGTTTTGACGCACTGGCTGCGTACTGCCAACCCTGGAGGTACGCAGACCGTCAAACATTCCATGTTTGACACCCTTCGGCAGGACATTACCCACGCCATTCGCGGCCTGATCAAGAGCCCGGACTTCGCGGCCGCATCACTCATCACGCTGGCGTTGGGCATCGGCGCCACCTCAGCCATCTTCAGTGTCGTCAAGGCCGTGCTGATGACGCCGCTGGCGTACTCGCAGCCCGAGCGCACCGTGCAGCTCTTCACCCGATGGACCGCGTTCGAGAAGACGTGGCTGGCGGATCAGGAGGTCGTGGATTTTCGCCGCGAGTCCAAAACGATGACGGCGATCGGCGCGTGGAGTCCCGGCCAGCAGAACCTGACCGGTGACGGCGAGCCGGTGCGCATTGGCGTCGGCTCCGTTACCGCGAACCTGTTCGATGTGCTGGGCGCCCGGCCGCTGCTCGGCCGCGGTTTCACGGTTGAAGAAGATGTGCCGAATGGCCCGCAGGTCGCGGTGCTCGGCTATCCGCTCTGGCAATCGCGATACGGCGGCGATGCCAAGGTGATCGGCAAGACGTTGTTGATCAACGACGTGCCCGTGCAGGTGATCGGCGTGATGCCCGAAGGCTTCCGCTTGCCGACGGATTTCTCGGACGATGCGGCCGAGCCGACGCAGTTGTGGCGGCCGCTCGGATGGGACATGACGCAGCTCAGTCGCAGTCACGGTTACTACGGTGTTGCGTCGCTCGCGCCGGGGCAGACCGCGGCGACGGCCACCGAGGAAATGCGCGCCATCACCAGGCGCTGGAGCGAGCACGGCTTCTATCCGGCGGCGATGCAGTTCACGGCATTCGCGGTGCCGCTCGAAGATGAAATTCGCGGCGGCATCAAGCCCGCGATGTATCTGTTGATCGGCGCGGTCGGCTTCCTGCTGCTGATCGCGTGCGCGAACGTGGCGAACCTGTTGCTGGTTCGCGGCGACGCGCGATTGAGGGAAATGGCGGTCCGCACCGCGATCGGCGCCGCGCCGGATCGCCTCGTTCGCCAGTTGCTCACCGAGAGCATTGTGCTGGCGCTGAGCGGAGCGGTGCTTGGCCTCGCGTTCGCCTCGATCGGCCTTCGCGTGTTGATGGCGATCGATCCCACCAGCCTGCCGCCGCTGGCTCCGGTGCGTCTCGATTGGACGGTGGTCTCGTTCACGCTCGCGCTCGGCGTGCCGACGACGATCGTGTTCGGACTCGCGCCCGCGCTTCGCACGCTGCGCCTGAATCTCGTCGAGTCGCTGCGCGAAGGCGGCCAAGCCACGGTCGGCGGCCATCGTCAGCGGCTGCGCAGCCTGCTCGTGGTGGCCGAAGTGACGCTCGCGGTCGTGCTCGTCATCGGTGCGGCGCTGATGGTCAAGAGCCTGGCGGCGCTCGGCCGCATCGATCTCGGATTCAAGGTCGATCACGTGCTGACCATGCGCGTGTCGGTGCCGACCGCTCGATACGACACTCCGGAAAAGGTCGTGAATTTCTATCGCGATCTGAACGAGAAGGTGCGCGCACTTCCCGGTGTGCAGTCGGCGGGATTCGTGCGCGTGCTGCCGCTGGCGACCACGATTGGTGACTTCGGTCTCGACGTCGAAGGATTCGAAGAGTCGCCGGGCCGCAATGCGAAAGGCGACTGGCAGGTCGCGACCGACGGATCGTTCGAGGCCATGAGCTCGCGATTGCTGCGCGGCCGCTGGTTCGCGCCGACCGACACCACGGGCTCGCAGCCGGTTGCGGTCATCAACGAGACAATGGCGCGCACCTACTGGAAGAATCCAGAGGAGGCGGTTGGCGGCCGCATCCGCGTTGGCTCGATGAAAAATCCGTGGGCCACTGTTGTCGGCATGGTCGCCGATGAGCGGCACAACGGTGTGACCGGCATCGTCAAAGAAAAGTTCTACATTCCGCACAGCCAATGGCACATCGCCACCGGCGGCATCTTGACGCGCGGCGGCTTCCTCGTCGTGCGCACGACCGGCGATCCGATGAGCGTTGCCGGATCGGTACGCTCGCAGATCCGGGCGCTCGATCCGAACATTCCCGTCGCCAACATTCGTCCCATGACTGAAGTCGTATCGACGTCGCTCGCAACGCCGCGGCTGACGGGCTTCCTGATGGGCACATTTGCCGCGATCGCGCTGACGCTCGCCGCGGTCGGCATCTACGGCGTGCTGTCGTACCTCGTGGCGCGGCGTAGGCACGAGATTGGCATCCGCCTCGCGGTTGGCGCCGATCGCATGCAGGTGCTGACGATGGTGTTGAAGCAGGGATTCGCGCTCGCGGGCATCGGCATCGTGGCCGGGCTGGCGGCGGCGCTGGCGTTGACCCGTCTGATGCTATCGTTGCTGTATCAGGTGCGGCCGAGCGACCCGGAAACGTTTATCCTCGTGTCGCTGGCGCTCGTGGGCGTCGCGATCCTGGCGAGCGCGATCCCCGCGTATCGCGCCACCAGGGTGAGTCCGCTGATCGCCCTGAGGACCGAATAAATGATCGCAGACGACTTCAAATTCGGATGGCGGCAGCTGATCAAGGCGCCGGGATTTTCGATCACGGCAATCCTGACGCTTGGTCTCGCCATCGGCGCGAACACCGCGGTGTTCTCGCTCGTCGATGCCGTGCTCGTGAAGTCGATTCCGTATCCGCAGCCCGAGCGGCTCGGCACGATGGGCGCGGTCTACACGCGCGACAACGTCGAGATCGAGCGCGGCGACATGGCGCTCGACGGCCAAGGCTGGGAAGCGCTCAAGGGCCAGGCCACGAGCGTGGAGGCGGCGCTGTTTTCCGGATTGTCGTCGCAGGTCAGCCTGGTTGGGCCGTCGGGCACGACCAGTGTGGAGCCGCAGCGCGTCAGCACGGACTACTTTCGAGTGCTCGGCGTGCTGCCGGCCATCGGACGCGAGTTCACGGCGGATGAAGATGTCCCCGGTGGTCCCGCGCTGGCGATCCTCAGCGATCAGCTCTGGCGATCGGTGTTCAACGGTGATCCCGCCGTCGTCGGCAAGAGCATTCTGCTCAAGGGCGAACCGCACGTGGTGGTCGGCGTCATGCCGCCCGCATTCAGGAGCAACTACGAAGCGGATCTGTGGACACCGCTGCGGCCGTCGAGGACGGGCGAGGGCGGCGGCAACAACTACGGCGTGGTCGCGCGTCTCAGGGAGGGCGTCGGCTGGCCGCAGGCCTCCGCTGAAGCCGGTGCGGCCGTTGATGCGACGGTGCAGCGCCGCACGTCGGACAGCGGAGTGACGCGCACGCACATCCTGATGCCGCTGCAAGAGCAGATGACCCGGGGCGTCCGGACGCCGCTCCTGCTGTTGTCGGCAGCGGTTGGTGTCGTCCTGCTCGTCGCGTGCGTGAATCTTGCCGGCCTGCTGCTGGCCCGCGCCGGCCGTCGCACGAGGGAGATCGCCACGCGCCTGGCCATTGGCGGCGATCGCAGAGCGGTCATGCGGCAATTGCTGATCGAGAGTGTGCTGCTCGCGATGTGCGGCGGACTGTTCGGGCTCGCAATTGGCGCCGCGGCCCTCGAAGGACTGAAAGCCACCGCGACGAGCCTGCTGCTGACGCCGTGGGGCGAGGTCGCGCTTGACGCGCGCGTGCTGGCGGTGACGCTCGGCCTGACGATCCTGACGGCGATCCTGTTCGGCCTGGTTCCGGCGATCCAGGCGACGCGGCTCGACGTGCAGGCCGCGCTGGCAGAAGGCGGCACGCGGTCGGTGGCCGGCGGCGCGAAGGGCTGGCCGCGGCGATTGCTCGTCGTCGCCGAAGTTGCGCTCGGCGTCATCCTGCTGGTCGGAGCGGGCCTGCTGATTCGGACGTTCATGTATCTGGAAACGATTCCCGCCGGCTTCGATGCGACGAATGTCGTGGCCGCGTCCGCATCTCTCGAGGATGCGCGCTACGAGAAGCACGAAAACGTTGAGCAGTTGTTCGCCCGCAGCCTCGAACGGCTGCGCGCGATGCCGGGTGTCGAGTCCGCGGCGATCTCGCTCGGGCTGCCGTACGAGCACATCCTCAACATGGGCGCACGAATCGTGAACGGCAACACCCGCAGCGATTTCGTGTTTACCACCGCGACCTACGTCACGCCCGGTTACTTCGAGACGCTGCGCGTGCCGCTGCTCGGCGGCCGCACGTTCCGCGACACCGACACCATGACGTCCGCGCCCGCGGCGATCATCAACGAGGCGTTCGCGAAAAGATATTTCAAGGATCGCGATCCGATCGGGCAGTACATCTTCTCGAGCGGCGCGACGCGCGAGGTGATTGGCGTCGTCGGCAACCTGCAGCAGCGCGGCGGCTTCCAGAACTTCGGACCGATTGATGCGCTGCCGGGTTTCTACGTGCCGTTCTCACAATTTCCTGGCGGCGGCCTGCGCACGATTCACGGCTGGTTCTCGACAGCGTTCATCGTCCGGCAGTCGTATGACGGTGCTGTCAACGAGCCGATCATGCGACGCGTCATGTCGGAGATCGATCCGCAGCTCGCGGTGTCGGCGGTTCGCGGTGTCGATGCGGTGCGCGCCGTCACCTTGTCGCGTCAGCGCATCCTGATGATGCTGGTCGGCGCGCTTGGCGGCCTGGCCTTGTTCCTGGCGGCGACCGGCATCCACGCGCTGATTTCGAGCGGCGTCACCGAGCGCACGCGCGAGCTCGGCATCCGCATGGCGCTCGGCGCTACCGTCGGTCAGACGATCCGCGACGCGGCGCTGCCCGGCATCGGCATGGCGATCACCGGACTGGTGATCGGCTGCGCGATCGCCTACGGCGTGTCGGGCTACATCCGCAGCCTGTTGTGGGGCGTGAAGGAAAACGACCCGATGACGTTCATCGCAGTGGTCGCGGCGCTGCTGACCGTCGCGATTGCGGCGAGCGTAATGCCGGCGTTGCGCGTCCGAAAGCTCGACCCGGTCTCGCTGTTGCGATCGGAATGATTATCTGGTGCTGCCGGCTTCCCATTTCGACGTGAAGCCGTTGGTGCCTTTGTGGCTCCACGAATGCGCCGCGCTCGTATGCGTGTGCGACACCGACTTGAACTGCGTGTAGTCCTGAAACACCGCGCTCGGCAGGTTCGAGACCTTGACGGCCTTGCCGTTGAAGCCTTTCAGCACTTCCATTTCGACGGATGATTCCGGTCCCGAGAACTTCACGCGCGTCTCGGTGGCTTCCATTGTGATCGGCGCCTTCGTAAACGACAGCATGCCCTTGTGGAACCCCGCGAATGCGAGCGGCAGCAACGCCTCGACGGCTTTCATCTGGCGATCGCTGACCTTGTCGCTGACGTAGATCTTCGACCAGTTGCGCATGTTGAAGGTGACGAGCAGCTGCACGCCGGCGAGATCGACGCCGTCGTAGTTGCCGGAGTCGATCGAGATGATGCGATTGCCCTCGCACGGCATCCGCGACGGCTCGCCGCCGAAGTTGCATGGGCACGACACCGTGCAGCTGCAGCTCTCGGCGACGGTCGCGCTCATTTTCCACGCCGGTTGCCGCGCAGCCGACGGGATTTCGAGCAACAGGCAAGCGATGGTCGCGAGGGCAAGCGTGGTTCGCATGCGCACAATCTATACTGATTTTCGATGTCTGCAACACCGGCGATCCACTTTCTGCGGCAGCAGGGCGTGACGTTTACCGAGCACGAATATCGCTACGAGGAACGCGGCGGGACCGCGGTGTCGTCAAGGGAACTGGGCGTCGATGAGCACGCGGTGATCAAGACCCTCATCATGGAAGATGAGCGGAAGCAGCCGCTGATCGTGCTGATGCACGGCGACAGGGAAGTATCGACGAAGAACCTGGCGCGGCAGGCCGGTCGAAAGAGCGTGGCGCCGTGCGCACCAGACGTCGCGCAGAAACATACCGGCTATCTGGTCGGCGGCACGTCGCCGTTCGGCACCCGCAAGCCGATGCCGGTGTTTCTCGAGCGGACGATCGCCGATCTGGATCGCATCTACATCAACGGCGGCCGCCGCGGGTTTCTGATCTCACTCACGCCGGCAGATTTGATCCGCGCGCTCTCGCCGGCGCTCGTCGACGCGGCGATGTCGCAATAATCGAAGTCGTTTCGCTCGAGCGGTGTTGCAGAAACTGCGTACTTAACACCCTAAGATCGCGTGATCGCGCCCAAAACACGGCGGCATCCCGTTAGCACTTTATCGTCGTCATGGACGACGGTAGGATGGTCGCGGCGAGGAGGCGGCGATGCCTGTTATGTCGCGACCGCACAAGAAAATCACCGCGGCGGAATTCCTTACGTGGCCGGACGACGGCAGGCATCAAGAGCTCATTGGCGGAGTCCACTACGTGACTCCGTCGCCGAAATTCAGTCACCAGGAGATCGTTGGACGCCTGTACGTAGCGATCGCGAATTTTCTGACCACTCGGCGGCACCTCGGGCGCATCATTCTGGCGCGGTTCGACGTCGTGTTGTCGGATTACGACGTTGTCGAGCCGGACCTCCTGTTTCTTGCCGGCGATCAGCAATCGATCCTCACCGAAGCCAACGTGCAGGGCGCGCCGGCGCTCGTCGTGGAGGTGTTGTCGCCGAGTACGCGTCGCCGCGACGAAGGCCTGAAGAGAAAGCTGTTCGATGAGAAAGGCGTCCGGGAGTACTGGCTGGTCGATCCGAAGCACGAACGGGTTTCGGTTTGCCGGCGGGCCGCCGACGGCTCGTTCCCGGTCGTGTCGACATTGAGCGCGGCAGCAGATGACCATCTCGAATCGCCGCTGCTCCCGGGCTTTGCGCTGTCGGTCAGCGAATTGTTCGCCGAGCTCTTTCGCTCATAAGCGGAGCCGCATCATCGGCTCTTCCGCGACGACATAACCCATCGCGTCGTAGAGCGGCTTGCCGAACGGGCTCGCGTTGAGGACGACGCGCTCGAGTCCTTCGTTGCGCGACCACTCGTGCATCGCGTCCATCAGGCGACGCCCAAGGCCCTGCTTGCGGTGTTCAGGCTTCGTGTAGACGTTGAACACGAACCCGCATCGCGGATCCATCGTCATCGGACCGGGCGGCCACGGGATCACGAGCAATCCGCCGCCGGCCACAACCTCTCCAGTGTGCGTCGTCGCCACCCAGCCACGATACGTATGCGAAGGCAGCGCATGGCGCAGCCAGAGATCGGTCGCGGCCGACATGTCGTCGAACTCGGCGGGAATACCCATTTCGCGAAACATCAGCTCGCGATGCTCGACGATGTGCGGGATGTCGGCGAGGGTGGCGGGCCGGATCGAATAAGCCGTGTGGACTATGATCGTACTCTTCGATGACGGCGCCACGCCAGTACCGGGCCGGACAGTCCGTCGAGGACTACTGCCGGCAGTGCAAGGAAGATCGCATTCACACCGTGATCGTGGTCGATGCGCATGCGCAGCCGCTACGTGTGACGTGTGACTTCTGCGGCAGCGAACACAACTTTAGAGGCGGGCCGCGGAATGCGCCGCCAATTACCAGGGCCACAGAAGGCTCAGAAGGCTCAGACTTCAAACGCCCGGTTCATCAGGTTCCGAGTCGGCCAGTCACTTCGCCTCCACCACAAACCGCCATGGCACCAATCGATAACGAACTCGAAGCGACGATCCGACGAATTATTCGCGAGGAGACCGGACTCACTCCGGTCGCGCCGGCCGAGAAATGGCGCGGCGGGCAGCTGGTGCTGCGACCCGGCAGGCCCGGCGTTCAAGAAAAGGCGATGCCGATCGATTCGTTCTTCAACAAGGTCGTGATGCTGAGGAACCGTCTGCGCACGCTCGAGCAGCAGGTGAATGCGTCTGAAATGCCCGACGATCAAAAGCTGAAGCTGCAGGGATACATCACCGCCTGCTACGGATCTCTGACCAGTTTCAACGTGCTGTTTGCGAATGACGACGATAAGTTCGTCGGGAGCGGTGGCGGCGACTAACTTGCTTTTGCCCAGCTGTCTTTGAGAGAGACGGTGCGATTGAACACCGGCTTGCCCGCGGACGAATCCGGATCGGCGCAGAAATAACCTTGCCGCTCGAATTGGTAACGGCTTCCGGACGCGGCGTTCGCCAGTGACGGCTCGATCTTGCAGCCCTTCAAGGCTTCCAGCGATTGCGGATTAATCAGCGACGTAAAGTCGGCGCCGGTCTTTGCGGCCGAGCCGTCGGGATCCTCCGTCGTGAACAGTCGATCGTAAAGGCGAATCTCGGCATCGATCGCGTTGGCCGCCGATACCCAGTGCAGCGTCGCCTTCACCTTGCGGCCATCGGGCGCGTCGCCGCCGCGCGTCGCCGGATCGTAAGTGCCTCGCAGCTCGACGATCTCGCCGGCGGCGTTCTTGATCACGCCGGTGCACGTCACCAGGTAGGCATTGCGGAGGCGCACTTCACGCCCCGGCGCGAGGCGGAAGAACTTCTTCGGCGGATCTTCCATGAAGTCGTCGCGCTCGATGTAGATCTCCCGCGAGAATGGCACGCGGCGCGAACCGAGCGACGCATTGTCCGGATGATTGGCGACCGCGAATTCCTCTGACTGGCCTTCCGGATAATTCGTCAGCACCAGCTTGAGCGGCCGCAACACCGCCATTGCGCGCGGCGCGCGGCGGTTGAGATCCTCGCGCACGCAGTGCTCGAGCAGGCCGACGTCGATGACGTTTTCCTTTTTCGCCACGCCGACGCGCGCGCAGAAGTCGCGAATCGACTCCGGCGTGTAGCCCCGGCGGCGCAATCCCGACACCGTGGGCATGCGCGGATCGTCCCAGCCGTTGACGTGCTTCTGCTCGACGAGCTGCAGCAGCTTGCGCTTGCTCATCACCGTGTAATTCAGGTTGAGGCGCGCGAACTCGTACTGGCGCGGTCTTGCCTCGGTGCGCGTGTGCTCGATGGCCCAGTCGTAGAGCGGCCGGTGATCGACGTACTCGAGCGTGCACAGCGAATGCGTGACGCCTTCGATTGCGTCCGACAGCGGATGCGCGAAGTCGTACATCGGGTAGACGCACCACGCGTTGCCGGTGCGATGGTGCTCGGCATGGCGAATTCGGTAGAGCACCGGGTCGCGCAAGGTGATGTTCGGCGAGCGCATGTCGATCTTCGCGCGCAGCACGTGCGCGCCGTCGGGGAATTCGCCGCCGCGCATGCGCCTGAACAGATCGAGATTCTCGTCGACGCTGCGCGTGCGATACGGCGAGTCCTTGCCAGGTTCGGTCAGCGTGCCGCGATGCTCGCGGATGTCATCCGCCGACAGCGAATCGACGTAGGCGAGGCCCTTGCGGATCAACGTCTCGGCAAAGCCGTACAGCTGCTCGTAGTAATCCGACGCGTAGTATTCGCGCTCGTGCCACTCAAACCCGAGCCACTTCACGTCGTCCTTGATCGAATCGACGTACTCGACGTCTTCCTTGACCGGATTGGTGTCGTCGAAGCGGAGGTTGCAGTAGCCGCCGAACTCGCCGGCGACGCCGAAATCGAGACAGATCGCCTTGGCGTGGCCGATGTGCAGGTAGCCGTTGGGCTCCGGAGGAAAGCGCGTGACGACACGCCCGCCGTTCTTTCCGGCGGCCACGTCAGCGGCGACGATCTCGCGAATAAAGTCCTGCGGCTGCGCAGGTGCAGCTGTATCTGCGTCTGACATCGGTCTCAAACGATCAGCTTATCAGACGGTCACTCCACTGCGCAGGGGGCGCCGGAGAGGACGGCGAGCACGATTACGGGATTGCGGCCGCTGCGCGACAGGCTGTAGGTCGTGCCGCGCGGCACGACGATGAATGCACCGGCGGCAATGGTGAACTCCCGCTCGCCGAGCTTCAAGCGGCCGTCGCCGCCGACGACGTACAACATGCCATCGGCGTCTTCATGCTGGCGGCCGTTCCACGGCTCGCGCACCTGCCAGAGCATCGCCTTCTCCGCGCCGCTGCAGCCGATCTCGCTCTGCTTCTGCGGCTCGCGGCCCGAAATGAAATTCTTCTCGATGTAGTCAGGCAGCGACACCGTTTTCGGCACGCCGGGCGGCGGCAATGCGGGCGATGGCTTGGGCGGCGGCGCCGCGACCACGGGGGCCGGTGCCGGTTCGGGTTTCACGGGCGCGGCATTCAGCATGATCGACATTTCCGGCTGCGCCGTTCCGGCGCGCCACGAAATCTCTTTCTCGAACGTGATGAACTTCTCGTGCGTGAAGCGCACGCGATAGGTGCCGGCGCGCAGCCCTTCGATGCGCGTCGGTCCGCTCGACGGACTCTTCACTTCGCGATCGACCGGTCCCATCACGTTGACCGTGACGTTCTCGATCGCGCGGCCCGCGCCGTCGGTGATGAACAGCAAGGCCGTCGTCGTGGCGGAGCCCGACGGCCGCGGCCGCGGCGCCTGAGTCGCGGCGGCCGGCGCCGGCTGCGTTTGCGGCTTCGCAGTGGCGGGGGGCGTCGCCGCCTGCAGGACGGTCAGCAACAAGGCGGCAATCATCGTGCAATCGTACTACGCGGACCGCCCGGCGGCCGTGCCAGCCCGGCGGTTGCGCATAGAATCAACCTCGGCCGTGATTCATCCCGATACCGACTGAGTGATCATCCGTCGCTCGCGCGCCGGATCTAGATCTAGACGTGACGCTCGGTCCCATCGTCCGCTTCGTGGCCCGCAGCGCCGCGTGGGTGCGGCCCTACCGCGGCCTCGCCGCGGTGATCGCGCTCGGCCTGATCCTCGAGGCGGCGTTCACCGCTTCGGTTCCCCTGGCTTTCAGGATGCTGATCGCGCGATTGCGCCGCGCGATACCGATCTGCTGATGACGCTGATCGTGGCCATGACGATCGGCGTGGCGATTGTCGCCGCGGCCGGCCTGTGGCGCGACTACCTGTATGCGCGTGTGTGCAGCCTGATGCTGCGCGACTTGCGCGCCGAGATCTTCGATCAGCTGCATCGCCTGACGCCGAGCTCCTCGGGGAGCGAGGACAACGCCGGCGAGACCGCACACTTTTCGACCGACCTCGCCGCGATCGAGCACGCTCTCGTGTCGGCGGTGCCGTGGGCGCTGTTGCCGGCGCTCGACGTGGCGATCGGCACGACGCTGCTGTTCATGCTCGAGTGGCGGCTGGCCGTGATCGCCGCGCTGGTGTTTCCGCTGGCGCTGATCGGGCCGCGCATCGTGGCGCCGCGCGCCACGCGCGCCAGCCGCGAGCGCAAGGATCAGGAAGCAGCGGTGCTGCGCGACGTGCAGGAAAACATCAGCGCCCGCCAGATGATCCGCGCCTTTCGTCTCGAAGCGCTGATGCGCGCGCGTTTCATCGGCCGCGTCGATCACCTCGTGGCCGGCAGCACGCGCACCGGTTTTCTCGGCGCGCTGGTGGAGCGGTCGGCCGGCATCGGCATCCTGTTGCTGCAGGTGGTGCGTGCGCGACATTCAATTCGAATCCGTCGTTTACGCATTCGACGGGATGCCGCCGATTCTGCGCGGTCTCGATCTATCGCTGCGCGCCGGTGAGCGCGTCGCGATCGTCGGACCGATCGGCGCCGGCAAGAGCACGGTCCTTCGCATGATCGCGCGGTTTGCCGATCCGAGCGGCGGCCGCATCCTGCTCGACGGCCACGACATTCGCGACGGGACACAGGAATCGCTGCGGCGCCAGATCGGCGTCGTGTTCCAGGACGGCATGCTGCTCGACGACACGATTCGCGAGAACATCCGGCTGGGGAAGAGCGGCGCGACCGACTCAGAGGTGGAGCGGTGTCGTCGCTCGTCGGCCTGCACGATCTGATCGAACGGCTGCCGCGCGGCTACGACACGACGGTCGGTCCGCGCGGCGAGCGATTGTCCGGCGGTCAGCGGCAGCTCGTCGCGATCGCCCGCGCCGTGCTGCGCGATCCGTCGATCCTGCTGCTCGACGAGCCGACCTCGGCGCTCGATCCATATTCCGATCGCATCGTGCGGCTCGCGATCGAGCACGTCTCGCGCGGCCGCACCGTGATCGCCGTCACGCATCGCCGCGCCCTTGCCGCTGAAGCGGATCGCGTCCTGGTGCTGCAGGACGGCAGGCTCGTGAAGACGGGACCCACGCATCGCTGCTGCAGGCGGGAACGCTCTATTCACGTCTGTGGTGGGAAGGGGGGAACCCTTGAATCTAGTGATCTAGTGATTTAGTGATCTAGTGATTTAGTGATTTAGTGATTTAGTGATTTAGTGATTTAGTGATTTGGTGATTTAGTGCGAGTGCAAACCCGGCGCGGTCCGTGAGGCCCTGCGGCGGGTAGCCGAGTGCGTTTGCGGCGGTGTCTCCAAACAAGCACGCCATCACGGTGGCGCGATCGGTCGCCTTCAGATGCGGCGCGCGATCACCGTGCGCGTGTAAGCGAGATCGTCCTCATCGAGTGACGGCGTCGCGCAACCGGCGCGTGCCATCGCGTAGCCTTCCTGGTCCAGCATCTCCCCCAACGTCTTTGGCGCCGGATGCGTCTGCAGGTATTCCGCGCGGTAGATCGACGTGACCACGGCTTCGCGCACGCGATCGGCGGATGCCGGCTCGCTGGTCCAGAGAATCGCGGTGATGAAACCGCGTTTCAAAAACGCCTGGCCTTCGATGCGGTGGCCGTATTCGCTGGACCACCGATTGGTCCAGCCGCCCTTGAGATCGTCTGAGACGACAACAGCAACTTTGAATTCGCGCTGAGACGTTTGGAGAGCGATGGCTTTAGCCGTCGCTATGGCGTCGGAAGCAATCTGTTCCGCTCCCAGCGCAATGTAGTGGTCGATCAAGGCCGGGACGTGTTCCTTGCCCATCGGATTCATGGCCACGAGCGGCAGGGCGAGATCGCCCGTGTCCGGGTCGGTCATCGTCCGGATGTATTCACGAAACCGCTCCCTCCCACGCGGCATGGCGTAGAGCTCGCGCTGAATCTGGAGCAGCGGCAGGAACGTCAGCACGCGGATATACTAGCTGGCCTTGGAAGGAGTCTCACGGATGCGATCCATGTTCCTGAAATCGGCGTTGATCCTCACCGTAGTACTGTCCTGGTCGGGCGTTCCGAAAGCGGAGCGGACCGATGCCGCCAACGGCACGAACCCCGCGTTCAAGACGATCGGCCCGCTGGCGTTCAGCCCCGACGGTGTCCTCTTTGCCGGCGACACGCAGTCGGCGGCGATTTTCGCGCTCGACCTCGGCAAGGCCGCGACCGGCGGCGCGCCGGGCGCCAAGGCGATCGCCGCGTTCGATCAGAAAGTCGCGGCGCTGCTCGGCACCGACGTGCGCGAGATCGCGGTGACCGACCTCGCGGTGCATCCGAAGACGCGCAACGCCTTCGCGTCGGTGATGCGCGGCCAGGGCGCCAACGCGCAGCCCGCGTTGTTGCGCATCGACGGCGCCGGCAAAATCGACGTCGTCGCCTTCGGCGACGTCAAGTACAGCAAGGTCGACCTGCCGAACGCGCCCGCGGCGGTGCCCGGCACGAACAACAACGCGCGCACCTCGTCGATCACCGACATGGCGTTCGTTGACGGCCGCCTCTATGTGGCGGGCCTGTCGAACGAAGAGTTCTCGTCGAAACTGCGCTCGGTGAGCTATCCGTTCAACACCGTCGACAACGGCACGAGCGTCGAGATCTATCACGGCAACCACGGCCAGTTCGAGACGCGCTCGCCGGTCTACACGTTCGTGCCCTACAAGGTGAAGGGCGAGACCAACCTGATCGCCGGCTACCTGTGCACGCCGCTCGTGAAGTTCCCGGTCGGAAGCCTCAAGTCCGGCGCCAAGGTGAGGGGCACGACAATCGCCGAGCTCGGCAACCGCAACCGCCCGCTCGACATGATCGTGTACCAGAAGGGCGGCAAGGAATTCCTCCTGATGTCGAACAACAGCCGCGGCGTGATGAAGATCCCGACCGCCAACTTCGGCGACGCGTCGAGCATCACCAAACCGGTGACGACGGAACGAGGCGGCGTCGGATACGAGACCGTCACCTCGATGCGCGGAGTGGAGCAGCTCGATCTGCTCGACGCCAACAACACCATCGTCCTCGCCCGCTCGGACGCCGGGGTTTTGAATCTCGATGTGGTAGCGTTACCCTAGATTTCGTGTTCATCTTGCCGTCAAAGAGCGCGGTCGTCGTGGCCGCGCTCTTTTTCTTTGCGGCGTGCTCATCCTCCTCGACCGGCGCCGGGACCGGGCAGCCGAGGATCGTGCTGAACGCCGACAAGCCGCGTCCGACCATCGACGTGGTCGACGTGCCGGCCAGTCAGCTGAGCGCCCTGCAGGGCACCGAATCCCGCGAAGCGTGGAATGCGGTGCTGAAGATTTCCGTCGGCCCCGATCAACCGGCCACCATCGGCACCTATCAGATCGGGGACGGCCGCATTGTGTTCGAGCCGATGTTTCCGCTCGATCACGGGCGGCAGTATCACGTCACGTATTCACCGCCAGGCGCGGCGCCGATCACGTCGATCGTGTCGCTGCCGGCGAGGAACATGACGCCGGCGACCATGGTCACGCAGGTGTATCCGACGTCGGAGGTCGTCCCCGAAAACCAGCTGCGGCTGTACATTCACTTCTCCGCGCCGATGGGATCGAAGGGCGGCCTCAGCTACGTGCACCTGTTTGCGGATGACGGCGCCGAAGTCGTCGATCCGTTCCTGCCGCTCGACGCGGAATTCTTCAACGACGACCGCACGCGCTACACCGTGTTCTTCGATCCGGGCCGGCAGAAGCGCGGCATTGCGCCGATCGCCGACATGGGCCGATCGTTGACGGCAGGCAAGTCGTACACGCTGGTCGTCGATTCCGAGTGGCGCGACGGCAACGGGCTGCCGCTGACGCAGCAGTTCAAGCGCACCTTCAAGGTGGGACCGCCCGACGAGAAGCCGCTCGATCCGAAGACGTGGAAGGTGCTGGCGCCGGCCGCCGGCACCACCGGACCGCTGGCGGTCGCGTTTCCGGAGCCGCTCGATCACGGACTGTTGCTGCGCGCGCTGGGCGTGGTGTCCCCCGAGGGCAAGCCGCTACCCGGTGAGGTCGTGATCGGCGAGCAGGAACTGACCTGGTCGTTCACGCCGAAGTCGCCCTGGGCTGCAGGCGCCTACAACATTGTCGCGTTCGCGATGCTCGAGGACCTGGCAGGCAATCGCATCGGGCGCGCTTTCGAAGTCGATCAGTTCGATCGCACAGATAAGAGCGGCGAGCCCGAAAAGACCTTCATCGCGTTCGTCGTGCGCTGATCTCTCTATCCACAGATTTCACAGATTGCACAGATTGCCGAGGCCCCGCGCCGCCGGGCTTCGCCCGGCGCTACGCGGTGAACGACGAGACAGGATCGAGAGAGCATTGGCTCGCGTTCTGCTCTCTCGATCCTGTCTCGTCGTTTCACCGCGCGGCCGAAGGCCGTTCGCGGGGCCGCCTTCTGTGTAATCTGTGTAATCTGTGGATGATCTAAGGCGTGAGCAACGCGAGCATTGCCCAACCAGTGGTTGAGATTCGCTGCGCGTAGCTCTCTTGATTCGCCGGCCTCGTCGTTTCTGGCCAGCTGCCGTCGGGACGCTGTTGCGAGACGATGAACTTCTTGCCGTTCGCGATCGCTTCCTTCAGTTCTTCCGGACGATACGCCGATCGCGCGAGTCGCGGCTCGGCGACGAGCGAGCTCAGCGCGAGTACCGCCAACGCGGTATCGAACACCTGTGGAGCAGCGGTGACGTACGGTCCCCATCCACCCGTCGGTGCCTGCCCGGTGCGAAGAATGCTCAAGGACGTGCGGCGCAGGTTTTCCGCCATCACGTCGCCTGACAACTCGAGTGCGAGGATCGTCCCTGACGCATCGAGCACGTTCTCGGGGGTGCCGCTGCGGATCCACCGGTCCGCCTGCACGATCGTGAAGTTGTCGGGCTGCATGCCGGATGCGATAAGCGACGTGCGCGCGGACCACGTGGCGATCAGCGTGCCGTACGTTGCGGGCGAGCCGAGGCTCTGCGAGTTATCGAGCTCCCATGAACCGTCGGGCTTCTGCTCGGCGACGAGCAGCTTTGCCGCCGCCTCGAGATCGGTCGATGCCGCCTTGCCGTGACGCTCGGCAACGGCGAGCGCGCTGGCGAATTGAATCTTGGCGAGCGTCTTGTCGTCGAAGCCGCTCGGCGCCTTGTTCTGATCCCACTTCGCCGGCTGCTTGAGGAACGTCAGCGTGTCGTCGAGCGACGTGCCGATGTCGTAGCCCTTCGATGCGGCGATCAAGAGCGCGCGCGTTGCGTCGCCGTTGTTATGGCAGGAATAACAGGGATGCTCGGCCTTCCACTTCGGGACCTCGACCTTGAGGTAGTCGACGCCTTTGGCAATCGCGACCGCGTTCGGATCGGCCTTGTCGATGGCGGTGGCTTCTTTCTTGAGCTGAGCGGAGATGCCGATTGAGAGGATTAGCAGGAATGTCGTGAATGACAGCAGTGCGCGCACAGCACTATTTTACCTTCGCGCGGCGCCCGCGCTACGTCAACGCGCTGACGATGCCGGCGACGGCGGCGGCCTGGCCGACCCAGAACACGAACGCCCATTTGATCAACTCGCGATGCTGGGCCTCGGTGCGGACCCTGGCATCGGCGAAGCGATCCGACATCTCGACGCGCAGGTCCGCGATGTCTTTGGCGACCGACAGTCGTGTCGCGGCGTCCTGCTCGATCATTTCACCGCGCAGGTCCGCGATGTCTTTCGCAACCGACTGGCGCGTTGCGGTGTCCTGTTCGATCATCGTGACGCGGAGATCGCCGATTTCCTCAGACAGACGCCGCTCGAAGCGGTCGGCCGCCGTGGCCAGCAACTGATCATGCTCGCGATCGGCCATCGGACTCTCCAGGGCAATGCGGGGTGACATAACCTTCCACTGACGACGACGGTCTCATCGTCGGAGCGTTTGCGCAAGCCTTTTTTCGCTCGACGCGGGCGATGCGAGCGATGTTGCAAAAACTGCGACGTCTACCAGATTCCTGCCTTGCCTTGTACCGACGCGATCAGCTTCGCGGGGTCATAGCCGATGCCTTGCTTGAACACCGTCTCGACCCTGCGGATGTCGGCGATGTTCGCTGCCGGGTTGCCGTTGATCACGACGAGGTCGGCCTGCTTCATCACGGCAATGCTGCCGACGGTCTTGTCGCGCCTGAGATACTTCGCGCCGTTCAGCGTCGAGATCGAGATCGCCTCGAGCGGCGTAAAGCCGGCATCGACCAGCAACTCGACCTGCCGCTGATTCGCGAAGCCGGGAATCACGCCGCCGCCGCCGGTCGGATCGGTGCCGGCGATCAGCAACCCGCCGGCCTTCGCGAACGCGCGCTCGAGCGCCATCCCCTTCGGGAACAGCGTCGTGTAGATCGATTCCTGGTTCTGCGCCGTACGCGCGTAGTTCTGATCGAATTGCTCTTTCAGCTGCGGCGTCAGCACTTCGATGCCCGGCGGCCTGGGGCGGCCGGGCGTGAAGGTCTCGAACACCGTGAGCGTCGACGTGATCGCGACATGTTTTTCGATCAGCAGCTCGACGAGATTCCTGAACGGCGCGCCGTTCTCGTCGAGCGCGGCGATCGTCTTCTGTCCGACGCCCTGGCCGGGACACTCGTCGGGCTGTTTGTCGGCGACGAAGTCGGTGGCGGCGAAAAATCCGTGCTCGAGATTGTCGATGCCGAGATTCGCGGCCTCGGTGTACGTCACCGAGCAGAGGTGGCCGGTGACCTTGATGCCGCGGCGATGCGCTTCGTTGATCGCGGCGGCGAGCTCGCCGCGCGTGATCTGCATGTAGGTCTTGAGCGACGTGGCGCCCTCGTCGGTCCAGTATTGAACCTGCCTGCGCGCGTCTTCCGGTCCCTTCAGCGTGCGCATCTGGATGAACGTGTTCGGGCCATTCAGATACGGCGCCGTCGCATCGATTGCCGGGCCGGGCTTCTGACCCGCGTCGACGAGCCGCATCATGTTCAGGTCCATGAACCCGTTCACATTGCCGCCCGTCCTCATCGTCGTCACGCCGCCGGAGAGATACAGACGCGAGAACGACTCGCCGAGCTGTCCGTAGACGCCCGGGCCGTTCGGGTAATAGAGGTGCTCGTGCACCATCACGAGGCCGGGGATCACGCTCTTGCCGGTGAGATCGATCGTCCGCGCGCCGGCGGGAACGCCGGTGCTCGCTGAACTGCCGATCGCCGAGATGATGCCGTTGTTGAGAATCAGCGTCTGATTCTCACGCGGCGCCGCGCCGGTGCCATCGATCACACGAGCGTGCGTGAGCGCGATGACCGGCGCGTCGACGGACACGTAAGCGCGGACCGCGTTCGACAATGCCGGGCGCTGTTGCGCCGAGACGGCCGCGGCGGCGAGCGTCGACGCCGCGAACGCGACTCTCAGTGATCGAGTCATACCGGAAGCCCCAGTTCCTGCGCCGCCTGGCGCTGGGTGCGATCCATCGTCATGAAGCGCTCGACCGGTTCGTCCGCGTGGAACCACAAGGCCGTTCGCAGGTGCGCGAGATCGAGCGACCGCGGCGTCGCGATCGCCGGCACCAGGTTCGACGCGCACAAGTCGAGGGTCAGGTCCCTCAACATGAACCGATCGCGATCGGCGTCGAGCCGGTCGATGCAGGTCTGGTAGTGCGCCGCCGAGAGCACGCCGTCGCGCGCGAGGCGAACCAGGTTGCGCTTGGACTCGAGGACCAGCAGGACGCTCGACAGCAATTCCGCCCCGTCGGTTGCTGCGGAGATCTGTTCCGAGCCTTCCTCACCCAGCAGCACGCACAGGTACGCCGACGTGTCGACGTACAACCGCGTCACCGGTCGCCTCGATCGTCGAGCAGGATCTTCAGATAACGCCCCCTGGAGCCGCGCGAGATGGCGGGCGTGAGACGCGTCAGGCGGCCGCCGCGATGCACAGACGGCGGCCGGGCCGGGCCGAGCTGGGCGACCGGCTCGTTATGACGCGTGACCAGGATGGTCCGGCCGCTCTCGGCTGCGGCAACCGCCGCGGAAAGACCTGCTTTCAGGTCCTGAATAGAGATCCTTTTCATGACCATAATTGTATCAAAATATAACCTTCAACCGCGCCCGTCTCAACCGGCGATCCGGTACAACGCCCCCGCGGTCCTGATCATCAGGCTGTTGCGATGGATCGCAGGCGATGCCATCGTGAATTCGTCGAGCACGTTTTGTCCGACGACCTTGAACTCAGGTCCCGCCTGGATCACGTAGGTCGTGCCGTCTTCGCTCATCGCGAAGATCCTGTCGTTGTACGCCCATGGCGATGCGGTAAAGCCGCTCGCGGTCGGATCGAGACGTACTTTGGTGTAGATCTCCTTGCCGGTTGCGGCATCGTGACAGGTGAAGAAGCCGCGATCGAACAGCGTGTAGAAGCGCCCGCCGTAAACGATCGGCGACACGTTGTACGTGCCGCCCTGCGGCAGCGACCACGCGATCGATCCGTTCGATGTTTCTCCGGCCTTCAGCGAAATGTCGCCGCTGCCGCCGGCGCGAATCGCGTAGACGGGGCGCGTCGGATCGCCGACGTAGCCCGACGACGCATAGAGCAGATCGCCGGCCGCAAACGGCGTGGGAATGACGTGCGTTGATGAGGGACCGAGGTGCCACAGCGGCTTGCCGTCCAGCGCGTACGAGCGAATCGCGCTCGTGCCGTTGGTGATGATTTCGGTGCGCGACGCATTCCGCCACACGAACGGCGTTGACCAGTTCGTTTCCTTCGGACGCTCAACCGTCCAGATCGTCTTGCCGGTCGCCGCGTCGATGGCGATCAGTGCCGCTGCGCTCTCGTTGTCGTTGGTGTAATACAACCGGCCGTCATGCAGCGCCGGCGACGCGCCGGTGCCCCAGCCGTTGCGCGTCGGGTTCGCATCGAGTCTCTTCGACCACACCGGGTTGCCGTTGAAATCAAATGCGAAGATGCCGACGTTGCCGAACGCCGCATACACACGCGTGCCGTCGGTGACGGGCGTCTCCGACGCGAAGGTGTTTTTCAAGTGCCGCGCGCCGGGAGGGAAGCCGCGGTGTACTTCGCGCTCCCACGCGATCCTGCCGCCGCCGAAATCGATCGCGTAGACCATGTAGCGGTGATCGATCGCCGGCGCCGGTCTTTCTCCTTGCAGATACAAGCCGCGCTTCGGGGTTTCGATCTCGCCGACGGGAATCACCGACGTCACGAAAATCCGATCGCCCCAGGCAATCGGCGACGACCAGCCCTGGCCGGGAATGGCCGTCTTCCATTTCACGTTCTGAGTGGTGCTCCACGTGTCGGGAAGATTGGCGCCTTCAGCGAGTCCCGCCGCGCCCGGTCCGCGAAACTGCGGCCACCCTTCGACTCGATTCGCGCCGCTCTGTTGATCGGCGCGAATCTCGCTCAGGGCAAGCTGTCCACTCGCGATGAGTGCAACGACGACGAGGCTATTCCGGGAGATCTTCACCTTGGGGTTCGGGCAAGAAGAAGCTGCAAACGAGACCCAGTGCGTAGACGGACGTGCCCACGATCGTTGCCGCCACTGCGAGACGCAATGGCGGCGTGGCGCCAGGCACGTAGTTGGTGAGCGTCGTCGTCACGAACGCGAAGCCGGTGCCGAGCATGCGGCCGCCGATATTCGCAGCGAAGCCTTCACCCGTGCCGCGCAGGTGCGTGGGATACACGCGCGGTAGATAGTTGCCCCAGAAACTCAGCTGGCCGACGGTGAACACGCCGGCGAAGAACATGCCCCACCTGGTCAGCTCGAGGCTGTGCGTGGGTCCGTAGTAGAACACGAGCGGCATCACGATCAAGCCGGGGATCTGGAACACGCGAATCAACTGGCGCCGCGACACGATCCACAGCGCGAGGATCGCGAGCAGGAACCGCCCGGCGAGGCCGCCGAATTCCTGGTAGGCCTGCACCTGGCTCGCGGTCTGTTGAATCTGCGGCTGGGGCAGCGTGCGCACTTCCTCGATGCCGGGGACAATGCGCGGCATCTGCTGGATGGCGCCGAACGCCGCGCCATACGCAAACGCAAACATCAACGTCGTCACGATCGTCGTGCGGCGCAACTCCGGCGTGAACAACTCGGCGATCGACGGACGGCGTAACGTGCCGGCGGCTTTTTTCTGCTGCCACGCGGGCGACTCGGGGAGGAACGGACGGATCAGGATCAACGGCAGCGCCGGAATGACGCCGGAGATCAACGTGTAGCGCCACGGTGCGTGACTGCCGGCGATCGCCGGGAATGAGGGACCGTAGGTGACGGCAATGTAATACGCGCCCGTCACCATCAATCCGCCGATCGACGAGAACGCCTGCGTGTAGCCGAGCGCCTTCTCGCGCTGCTTCGCATCGGGGAAGATCTCCGCGATCCACGCGACCGCCGCGACGAACTCGACGAACACGCCGATGTAGGTCGTGGAGCGCAGCACCAGCAGCATGTAGATGTTGGTGGAAAAGCCAGCCGCCATTGCGGAGAACGCATAGAGCAGGATGCTGTAGACCAGGACGCGCCGCCGGCCGAATCGATCGGTCAGGTAACCGCCGACCAGGCCGAAGGCGCCGCCGACGAGCGCCGGGATCCAGAAGAACATCCCGACCCAGTAATTGAAGGCGGGCGTGCCGGGCTTGTTGCCGGTGAGCTCGCCGATGGCCGGCCCGACGACGAGCGGGGCCATCAGGATTTCGTAGATGTCGAAGGCGAAGCCGAGAGCGGCAATGGCGCAGATCAGCCATTGCAGGGGAGTCAAACGCGACGCGGTCATGAGTGGCCAAAGTATAGCCGCACGACCGATTGTCTAGGGTGGAAGCGGGCGGATCCGAATTCTGTCACGCTCGACGACCCCGAAAACGCCCGTCCAGTCCTCTCGACTCGTCAGCGCCGAGATGATAAAGGCGTTGTCCGTAGCAGGGTCTGACCAGTCAATTCGAACCAGCACCACGCCGAACGACGCGGGAAGGCCCAATCGAAATGCGAGCTCACCGAAATCAGTATCGCACGTGACGGTAACCCGCCGCTCATTTTGCGCGACCTCCAGCAGCACGCGATCAGCTTCTCCTGCGTGCTGCTCCTTGGCCGACACCACGTCATGGCCCAACTCACGCAGGGCGCGGACGATTGGCCCCGGAATGTTCTCATTTGCGAGAAAACGCATCTGCGATCGAAGGCTTAGGCTTTGACAGCGTAAACGCGTTCGCTCTGAACAATGTCCTTCGCGTAGGCGAGGCATGCGGAGATATCTTCGCGCGTCAGGTGGTCGTACTGCTCGATGATTTGGTCGGGAGTGTAACCGGCCGCGAGCAGGTCCATCACGAGCTCAACGCTGATCCGCGTGCCCTTGATGACGGGCTTACCGACGAGGACGTCCGGGTGGGCGACGATCCGGTTGCGCCAATCCATACAGGCTCCCTGTCCATTATAGGACCGTACCGGATTTCCGACCGTTTTTCCGTTGGATAGCGAGCGAACTTGCCGTTGCGGAGCGCGCATAATCCGCGCCTGTCTGAATGGAGGCTCCATGACACGCAGACTTGGTTTGATGGGGTTCGCGGCCGCACTGGCCACCGGTATCGTCGTGGCGGGCGGGACGGGAACGGCGATGAACGAGGGGCAGATGATCCGCGCCGCGATTAGCTTCGAAGGGCTGGTCGCACTGGTACGCTCTCCGAATTTCGATCGTGGTGCTGTCGTGCTGGTCGATCCGACGCGGTCCGCTTACCAGCCGCATCTTCCGTCGCACCACGCGATGCTCACGATACCAATGTCAGCCGTGAGATCAGGAACGCCGGATTCGTTCACGGATTCGACGAAAACGATCGGCGTCTGGGAACTCGCGAATACGCGTATCGAATTCGAATCTTCCGCGACGGGCTCGCTTCGTCCGGTTCGAACGGCGGCGGACGTCACGCATCCACGCACGATCGAGGATTGGCGGGACGTGAAGTGGATAGCCGACATGAAGTCGCTCGCTGGAACGAGTGAGATCCGTCCGAGTGTCATGACTGCGGCCGATCTCAGTAGCGCGGGGCTCAATGCGCGCGTAACTCTCAGTGCCGGCACCATCGAGGCGGTACGGCCGCCGGAGCCGTTCAATCGGAGCGAGGTTCGATTCCTGGTGCTCAAGGGACTGACTGCAGGCCAGCCGATGCAGCAAGCCGTAACACAGTCGCTACTCTACACGCCGAGTAAAGCTCAGAGCTTTGCCATCGTGTTGCGTGGATCGGACGGAACTGTTAGGAGAATCGAACTCCGGGCCACGGGCGAAAAGACACCGATCAGCATTTCCAATCACACAACGATGGACACGATGATGGATGGTGAGATGCCGCGGGAAGGCGTGCACTTCTTTGCCTACTACGATCTACTCGCGACACCCACAAAGACTCCTGTAATCCCGACTGCCTTGGTCCCGTATCCGGCCACGAATACTGCCGCAAGTCCGGGTTTCTACTGCAGTGGAGACCCGCCACAGTTCACGTGGTCGTTCGAACAATAGTCAAATTACCTGCACTGACCAGGATGGCGTGCCCCTGATGGGGAATCCCACGCCATCCTTCGTTTAGGTTATAAGGTGCGGCTAATGGGAGTCAGCGCGTTGTGGCGGCGTTGGGTTGGTGTATCGACGGGCTGGGCCCCGGCGGTCGGAGGCCTGACAGCCGGCGTGGGACTGGCATTATCGGTATTCCTGCTTGTCTTTCCCTCGCTGTTGCGGCCATTGCCGTATCCGGAAGCTGAGCGAATCGGCACGTTCATTCTCAAGTCGGGTAGCGCCTCCGGTCCACAAGCCTCGGAGGCGCATTTCAATTTCTGGAGGTCACACAGCGAGCTGTTCGATCATGTTGCGGCATTTCGCCGCGTCGTCTGGAAGCTCGAGCATGCCGACGAGAAGCGCGACATCACCGTCGGCCGGGTCAGCGCTTCGTTTTTCACGGTGTTCGGCGCGCCGCCAAGGCTCGGTCGCACATTCGTCGCGGAGGACGAAGCGGCGGCAGCGCAGCCGACGGTTGTCCTTGGCCATACGTTTTGGGTGAGGGCATTTCAGTCGGATCCAAATGTCATCGGCACCACCGTCCGGCTCGATGGCAAGGCATGCACCGTCATCGGTGTCCTGGCCAGCGAATTCGATCGGGAGGAATTCAACCCCACGGCAGCCGCGTTCTCCGGAGGTCAACCCGATGCGTGGGTACCGTTCACGATCAATCCTGCCAGTCGCGCACTGGCGGGATACTTCGTAACCTTCGCGAAACTGAAGCCGTCGATGTCGTTTTCTGGTGCGAGAAACGCGCTGGACGTCCTTGCCGCTCAATTCCGGGCCGACCACAAAGAACTCGGGCCGACCGACGGCTTTACGATCGATTCTTACCTCGATGTGGCGCTCGGCGCGGCGCGACTGCGTTTGTACATCCTTTCCGCAACCGCCTTATTCGTGCTGTTGATTGCCGTGATCAACGTCACGAACCTTGCCGTGGTTCGCACGATCGTCGTGGAGCGCGACCTGCGGTTGAGGGCCGCGCTCGGTGCGAATGGAACGCAGTTAATGGCGCGAATGACGAGGGACCACTTCGTGATCGCCTCCCTTGGCGTCTCGCTCGGAGCGACGGTGGGCCTTTTGATAGGCCGCTTCATTACGATCGTTGATCGCGGATCAATTCCGCGCATCGCGAGTGCCCCGGCAACCTGGACGGATGTGCTCGTCTTCGCGGTGCTGCTGTGGGGCATTGCGGTCGTTGTCCCAGCGACTACGACATTCATCACGATTTCGCGACGCGGTTTCTCGAGAACGTCGCCGATGGTACGCGGGGCCGGAGGCTCACCTCGAGTCGGTTACGTCCGGGCGCTGTCCGTAGTTTTCCAGACTGCCGCGTGCGTCCTGCTGCTTTATGGGACCACCGTCCTGATCGGCACCTTCATCGCGTTGCGGAGCGTCGACGAGGGATTCGACGCGTCTAACGTCACCGCTATGCGGATGTCATTCAGTGGACCACGGTTTGCGGCATCCCGAGACATGGCGGCGGCGATTCAGAAGGGGATCTCCGCTGCAAACTCCGTCGCAGGCGTCGAGGCAACCGCCATCACATGCTGCCTGCCGCTCGACCGTTTTCTGAACCTGCCGTTCGTCATTGTCGACCGGCCGTTGACGGCCGAGGCGCACGGAGTCGCCGGATGGGTAACAGTGTCCGACGCGTTCTTCGCCACTCTTCGCATTCCACTGCTCCGCGGCCGCGTCTTCAGCCAGTCGGACTCGGCTGGCGCAGCTGCGACTGTAATCGTGAACAAGACTCTGGCTGACACCTTCTGGCCAGATGGAAGCGCAGTTGGCCAGCGCGTAATCATTGGCGGAGCCGCTGGGCCTGAATTCAAAGATGTGCCGCGCGAGATTGTCGGCGTGGTCGGCGATGTCAGGGACGTCAATCTCGAACAGGCGCCGCGCGCCATCCTCTACGTACCGAGCGCGCAGCTGCCGGATGCGCTAAACGCATCTAATAATCGTGTCATGACGCAGCAGTGGCTAATAAGAACCCGGGAAGGTGTCGCCATCCGCGACCTGGAGTCGCGATTGCGCGCCGCCACAGGGCAGGACGTCAGCAGAATACGCTCGATGCGCGATGTTCTCGCGCAGTCCACCGCGGCTCGAGACGGCAACGCGCTCGTTATGACACTGTTCGGTGTCACCGCACTCGTGCTCGCTTTCGTAGGCGTTTACGGCATCGTGGCGTATTCCGTCGAGCAGCGGCAGCAGGAGACGGCAATCAGAATGGCCCTCGGCGAAGCGGCCTCCCACGTGCGCACGCGGATCCTGCGCGAGGCACTGGTCCTCTGGTCCGCCGGCTTGGTTCTCGGACTCGGCGCATCGCTGGCGCTCGAGAAAACGTTTCAGCAGCTGGTGTTTGGAGTGCCGACGTTCAGCACATTGATTCTGGTCTCCCTTGCCGCGGTGATCGGCGTTGTCGGCCTCGCATCGGCGTGGGAACCGGCGAGGCGTGCCTCGCAATCCGACGTAGCTTCAGCTCTCAGAAGCCTCTGATCATGCGAATAACGGCGCTGTTTGCGTTGGTGTTCTTGTCGTCGACCGACTGGATCACGGTGAACACCGGCGCACATGCGTCATTTGCGCTCTTAATCAAGGGAGGATTTGAAGACGGCTGCGGCTGGAAGGCATTCGCAGGAAACAGTTCAGCGCCAATTTCGTTGCCCAACCTGGTCCCATCACCACAGTGTCCCGCCGAAGCAATTGTGTCAGCGCGCGGACATGCGATGCAGATCCACCCGATTGAGGGTCTCACTGCGGGCCCGCAAGACCGTGTCACTCTGCGCGCGCCGTTGAGCGGGGCACGTCATCTGCGCGTCGTGGTTCGGGTGATCGATGGTGCATTGACCGACGGCATGCCGCTGCACTTTATGGCCGCCAATCAAGTATTCGAGCGCTGCGGCATCGCGTTTGACGCGGTGTACGAAACGCCGCTCCTGCCGCCGGGCAGCCGGGTTCGTCTCGAAAGCTCCGGCTGCGATGAGGCGGACGATCTATACGCGTCCGCAGGCCGGACACGCGGAGGCGTCAACGTCTACCTGTTACGGGAGCGGCCGCACTATCGAGGGGCGTGGTGTGGCAATGGCGAATCGCCGTACAAAGATGTCGTGCTGCTCTATCGCAGCGCGTCGAAGAGCACCCTGGCCCATGAACTCGGTCATGCTGCGCGGCGACAATTAAATCTGCCGCATAGCGACAACTAGATCTGCCGCATGGGGTCGGCCGGCCGGCTGTGTCAGCCTGTGATCAATGGTCACGGATGCGCAGGTTCGGCTCATGAGGCAGAAACGTATGGATTGCAATAGTCTGGCTGCCGGCTCGGCCGCCTGAGATGGGAAGAGCTCACG
>JAIEMQ010000016.1 GCA_019752015.1 Cyanobacteriota bacterium
CACTCTGCTATGAGGTACGGGCATTTCGAGCGTTTCGTTTACACGCCGAGCCGCAAACGCGCTTGTACTGGGACTAGTGGCACGAACAGCCTGGCGACAAGACCATACAGCCAACCGAGAAGGCGCTCGAGAAGACCGGGGTGTCGATACAGACAGAGGCCACCGTTGACGGCCCAGATATCGCAGTCGTCTCCCTTTCGCAGTCCGCGGTTTGAGCGAAGCGTGTTGGTCTGCGCCCATGCCACCGTTGTCATCGGCGCGTCCTGTCTCGCCCGGCCCGCGGCAGCCAGCAGCGCCTGCCAATCCGGAAGACGAGTCTTCAGGAGCATTTCGATAGGCGTCGGCGATGGCCCGATGTCCGTGGATTCCTCACGACTACGGGTCGCGGCTCTCAAGCCGGAACCGGTGCGCTCGAGAACGGACTCCGGACTGTCGCCGACTGCCATGCGGTCCTCCTGAAGCGATGGAAGCGCTCACAGTAACATGGCGTCCGCTTGCGAGTCGTTACACTTACGGTTCAGGGGTTCATTCGAGAATGAGGATCGGATTCGAAATCACCGGGGTTCAGCAATATCCCCGTTACCCTGGATCAGTAGCCAGATCTGGCTGAAAACCGCACGCGAAAACAGCTCCAACGCGAGCGAAGGAACAGCAAGCGAGTCTCCTTCAGCCGAGACCTGAGACTGCAAACCGGCGAGCATGACTGGCACGCGAGGTCGCGCGACAGGGTCTACGAACGATCGCCCGAGCATCCGCTCGGTAGCCGCGAAGAGAATGTAACCGTCGTCCAGATCTGGCGCGTTCGTCCGAAGCAGACCTGCATATTTCCCCGCCTGGCTCGCATCCTGATTGCCCAAAGCAGCGTAGCCGGCTAACGCCAGAGCCAGAGGCTCGTCATCAAGTCCGTCGAGGAGAGAGACTACATGGGTGCGCCCCTCGGTCTTGAAGAAGCGTTGTGCCCAGATGATCCGTTTCTGCGAGGCGTGATGACGGCGACGTAGCGGGTTTGGGGCCAGCAACAATTCGATCGAGGGATGTCTGTAGCCGGTGCGATCGATGCCAACGATCGTCATTCTCCCCGCCAGCAATGGCAGCAGCAGCTGGCACGGCTGCCCGTCGTCAGCTACAAGTCGTAGCTGCGCTACTCCTGGCCTCCCAACGTAGCTGCCATGCACCAACTCCGCAATACCGCTAGGCGGCGTGGCTGACTGAAGTTCCCTTGGGTCCACCGCTTCGACGGTTGGTTGGATCCCTTCGGCCAGCACTAGGAGCCCTGCCTGGCCAGGGTTCAGGTCCATTCGAAGACTCTCCCCGCGGTCAAGGCTGTCCAGCAGGCGATCGAGTGGATTCTGCGGCCGGTCAAATGACATCGGAACGACCAGCTCTGTCTGGTCTGCCCGCAATTCGAATTCCCGCTCGAAATTGCCTTCCGGTGTGGCCATCACGGCTCGGTAGCGATCCGGCGGTACTTGGAGACGGTAGCCACCCCGACTCCTGGCCGGAAGGTCGACCGGTTGACCACCGCCGTTATACAGGTGGACAGGCAAATGCGGGTCGCAAGGCTCGATCGACAGTTCGACAAGCGCAGCGTCACGACCGCTGAGCGTGCCCTCGCCGGGTCGTTGCAACCAAAGCTGCACGATGTGGGGTGACGGCCGCACACGGCTATAGCCATAGTGCTCAACGTACCCAGGCGCATGCGCAACGATCCTATAGAGCTCGTCCTGGAGCAGATCGAAGCGGAATGGGGGTCCGGTGCGCGTCGCCACTGTTGTGAGAGGGCTGTCGCGGTAGATCTCGACCGTCGATGAGTGCGCCGCAGCGGGCGGTCTGACATCGACGCGCAACTCTCCCTGGCCGGCAGGACCGAGCCGCGCCACAATCGGATTGCTCGGAATTTGTCCGCCGGCCACGCACCGCTGGCGGTGATTGGTACGTTTTGGCACCTCGCGCTCCAAGTAGGCGCGCAACGCCTCGAAGTGCACGACACGCTCGCCGGCGTCGTAGTCGACGGTCGCGTCGGCGGCACCTTCCAGCCCCTCGAGCAACACCTGAGTGAACACGCCTGCATCGTTCATCTCGAAGGCGCGCTTTCCGTAACCGGTCGCGTACAGCACATACTGCGCGACATCGGCCGGTGCGGCCCTCGATCGATCGAATGGCAGCCGGGCACTGACTATCTTTTCGAACAGTTGCTCGTCTTCGTGACGACACGTGTCGAGAAAACAAAGCTGCGTTCGGAAGCCAGTGGTCCCCAGCCATAACTCCAGTTTGGGCCAGGGGATCGCGCTTTCCCCGTAAGCTCCGGCCCTCGTATCCTGGGGCAACAGCAGCAGTTGATTGTCGAAATAGCCGATGCCGTGACCAGCGTAGAACAGGTAAAGGCGGTCGTCTGGTCCAGCCTGACGGCCCGCCACCTCCAGTTGCAACAGGGCATCGCCGATCTCTGCTCGAGTCGCTGGGCGCTCACCCCGCTCTGGGATGTGAGGAGCGCAGAGCAGCGAGACGTGTTGAGCCCAACCCTGTTGGCTTAGCCAGGCCGCTATGCGGCGCGCGTCCTTCGCGGCGCTCTCGAGCCGCTCCTGACCGCTGGCGGGCGGGTAATCATCGATTCCAATGATCAACGCGCGGCTGGGCACAGAGAGCCTGTTCTCTACTGAAACTGCACTGGTCGACCTGCCGCGAGCCGGTGCAATACATAGCCGAGCGCGGTCAGAATGAGACCGGCGTACAGATTGCCCCGAGGCGGAGTGACCGACGCGGGCGCCAACCACAACAGCGCCACCGGCCCGCACAGCATGATATAGCCGGCCGCGATAACCATCGTGTCAGCCCAGTCCCATACAGGCGCCGCGACGCGGGCGTCGGAAATAAGCGCGACGCCGTGACCGACCGCCACCTGCCAGCTCAGTAGGCCGGCCGGCACAAACAATGTTGCGAGCAGCAAGATCTGGGCGGCCGGCACCAGCGTGCCCCAGAAATTGAACGCCACGAGTAGCAGCAGCAGCTGCCAGGCATAGCACGCCGGCAGCGCTATCCCCATCGCGGCGGCGCCGAGCATTCGAAGCAGCAGCGCGGCTCGAGCTGACGGGGACCAACCTGGCCCCGCGGGTATTGATACATGTCCAAACAGGCGTGCGGCAACGGCCATCAGTGGCGGCAACGCCGCCATCGCGGCAATCACCCAGACAACCTGCTCCGCCGCAGGCGCCGCAGGCGAAGCTCCGCTCAGAACCAGCAGCATCGCGACCAGCAAATGGACACCTCCAAATCCCAGGCTGATCCTGCTAAGCTGCCGCTGGCCTTCTGGCTGGCGCATCCAGTGCTCGATGCGACTACCAGCCCGAGCGATCGGTTGTTCCTGCGGGGTGCCAAGGCTGGTGTACAGCGTCGGCAAGCTCCAATCGATCTCCCCGTGCATCTCCGCAGCGATCTTTAGTCGCGTATGGGCCAGCGCCTCCTCGATAGTGGCTCCCAGTTGTACCGCGCCATAGAACGTCCGCGCGAAAATGACGGCGGCATCCTGCTGAATCTCGTCCTGCATCGCAACAACGTACGGAACGCCGCCGTAAACCAGCTGCATCGCGATGGAGCTCGTCGCTGTGACACTGGCTCCGTGGCATGAGTTCAGGACGACGAGTTGAACACTCTGAGTGGTGTTGAGGAGGTGCAGGAGGCGTTCGCCGGCTACTGCCTGGGCCCTGCCGTCCTCATCGGCAAACACCAAGTAACTGTGATGGCGGGAGTCCATCGCGATTTCGCCGTGGCCGAGAAAATGGACAACCTGATGATCTCGTGCTGTCAAGGTCTCCTGCAGCCGTTGAACTGAGCCGGGTTGGGCCACAAGAGTATAGAAGTCATCCTGCCCAGCGGCCTGACGAATGGCGTCACGCTCTGCCTGCCAGATCGCGGGCGGGATCTTGACGTACTGCTTGGGTTGGGCCACCACGTGAGCGATACGAAACGGCGCCGACACGAAGAGGGATCCCTGCCGCACCGTATCCAGCAAGCGGCGCGTGATGCTCACCCGCTGCATGAGACCGAGGTGCATTTTCAGCTGCTTGAGATAGGCAATTTCCCAAGGCATACTCAGCAGCTGGTCGGCGTGATCGCCCGCTTTGGCCTCGAACACCAGCCGGACGTTGCGCTCCCTGTCGAACACGTGCTGGAGCAGGCGGGGCAAGGCCTCCCGCAGCGCGTCGGGCAACAGTTCGTAGAGCTGAACCCCTAGATCCCGGACGGCTGCCGTTGTCGCGGGATCTGCGTCGTCCGGCGCGCGATCGTCACCGCGGCCGGCCATCAGGCGATTGGCGTAGAGTTGCCGAAATGCTTCGAGCCGCTTCTCGATATCGGCCTGGAATAGACCGCCTCGCAGCAGGATCGGAGAGTCACGAACCTCAGCCTGGTAGATGACCTGATCCGGATGGTGGCTTTGCCGCGAAAAACGGACCACCACGTTTTCGATCGGCGCCTGAGGGTGTCTCACTGCGTTAGTTCTGTCTCGCTCCCGGCCATCCGAAGGGCGCCGAGCAACCGCGCGTGCGCCGCAATGCGCGCCAGCAGCACATCGGGCCAGTTTGCCTCTGAACCGCTCTCCGGTGTCCGGCCTATCGTTCCATAGAGGGCAACGATCGTGTGTTGTAGACCGGTTACGGCATGCGTGATCGTCGGACTGTAGGAAGAATCTAGCAACGCATCCCTGGCGTCAGACAGGGTCTGAGCGAGTTCCGGAGCCAGACCGGTCTCGGCCAATGTGGCGATCCCCGAATGGTCGGTCAGCGCCGCCAGCCAACGCTGGAGGTCGGGAGGGATCACGGCCTCCTCTGCGAGCCTGGCGTAGGTCGAAGCGATAGGCCGCATCTGCTCGGGAAATGCTGGCGATAAGTAGCGAATGGCGCCGGCTCCCCCCGGCTGCAGGCTCAGGCTCAGGGTCAGGCGCTGGGTCTGATCCAGTGTCAGGCGCGAGCTGGCGCTACGCACGATCGGCCCGAGGCTACCGTCGCGCAGTAGGGCCATGAGGGCGACGCTCGATCGTGCAGCGCACTGCTCGTTGGTCATCAGTGACAGGAGCGATGTGATTGGCGCAGAAAGTGCCCAGCGTCCGGCGTAGGTCGCCCGAGCGCTCTGGTCCTCGAACACCACTAGCGGACGTCTCACCCAGCACATGACAGCTGCTTCGAACCGCAGGCAAGCCAGCCCGCCGACCAGCAACGCCACCGCGATCACCACGCCAAGCCCGATCGGCCGTACGAGTGTTAGGCCAGCGATGGCGAGCAAAGCGCAGCTTGATGCGGCTGTCAGTCGGACCATGCGCGCCCGGTTCTGCCATCGCAGCACCGGCAAATCGGACAAGGGGCCGGGGGAGCGCTGGCGGGAATGCTCGCGTGTGATCGTCCTTGCCCTGTTGAAAACCCACACGGCGCAGGCAGAAGAAAGCAGCATCCCAATCAGCAGCGGAGCTCCGATCAGCCAGCTGAGGGCCCTGGCGGCCGGCAACACGACCCCGATGCCCGATAACACTCCGACAAGCGTTGCAGGTGGTGCGCAGAGGTACAGGAACCACAGCCGCGCGTGGCCAGTCGCCCCCACCGCGATGCCGACGAAGAACATCAACGGCGAAATGGGCACCAACGCGTGACTGACCAGAATGACCAAGGAATGGCCCCAGACTGTGGCGACCACGCCCAGGCCCGCCAAAGCCGCCAGCGCTGTCAATCCGCTGAGCAACCACGCGCGACGCCAGACTTGCCGGTTGGACGGTGCATCAGTGACTAGCCGGTGTGGAGCACAATACAGCCAAATCATCGTGGATGACCTGTTTCCAAGTGCAATCTCGCGAGGGTGTGAGCACCCGGTCGGGCGATTCTGTCACAAGCCCCAGACGTGCTGTTCGGACATCTACGGATGAAGTATTCGTAACGCAATGCGGCCTCGTGCCATTTCGGTAAAGGCCGCATGAGCATCGTCAGTTTAAGAATCTCCCTGCTCGTGCTGGCGGCGATGGTCTGCACGGCCTGCGTTCTTCGCGACCACATCTTCGGCGATCGCATCGAGGTGTCGTTTCGGGACGCGAGTGGACTCGAAGCAGGCGATGGCGTGTACCTTGCCGGTATTCGAGTAGGCACGGCGGGCGACCCGGAACTGCGCGATGGAAGGGCGATCGTCCCTGTCTATATCCGCGACGTGAGCGCGCTTCCCAGGGACGGCATGGTGTTCCTCCTGACCGATTCGTCGCAGGGCGGGAGCCTGTCGGTCGTGGCCGTGCATGGCGCACGCGGCCAGGGCGCACCTTCCCTATATCAAGGTGCGACGAATGAACTGGAATTGGCCGGCCTGGTGGGCGTCAGCGAAGCCAAACGGCTGATGCAGGGCTTCTCGGAGTGGCTTCCTTCCCCGAAGCCATGATCGAATCCTCGTGTCACTGACGCCGGGCAACACGGAACGATTGTGTCGCCACCGTCTCGCCGTCGGGGCTACCCGCGACGCGCAGAGTGAGCACATAGTCGCCCGGCACCAGTAAAGGTGCATCCACGATCACGGTCGCGTCCGTCGCGCCGTTGGAACGCGTCATCACCGGAGGAGTGACCGGCAGTCGTGCGCCGCCATCTCGCGCCTGCAACTCGGCGGACAGCCCGGCTCCTTCCGGCACTGTCAGCCCTCTTACGGTCAGCTCGACTCGAGTGTGAGTCGATGCAACTTCCAACCGGTCAAAACTGGCGCGCGGCGCCCCGCGCTCACCCTGTGCCCCAAGTGTCGCTGTGAGTGTGGAGGCACCTGGCGACAGAATTCCGCTGTTTCGTTGCCAGAGAAACAATCCAGCTACCAACACGGCACTGGCAACAAAGGCATAGCGAGGCAACGATCCCGACGTCAGTATCCAGGCTCGCAGATGGGACAGAAAGCCGGGTGACTTGCGCGGTACTGCCCGCGAGGCCTCTGCAGCGCGCAGCACGTTCAATGCTTCCTCGACTCGAGCTCGTCGCGCAGGTGTTGCGTACGAGACTGCAAAGGACGCGCGTTGCTCCGGCGTCAGCCCGCCACGGTGCCAACGAAGAATCAGGTCGTCATCCAACGCGGCCATACGCTCGTAGTAATCCGGATCTTCCGCGAGCCGGTCCAGAATCTGGTCGCGAGTCGTCGCGTCCAACCCCCCAAGCAGGTAATCCGTCATCACGCGTTCTTCGTTGGCGTCCGACACCGTGGCCTCTTCAGACATGCTCTTACAGGGCCTTGCGTTTCATGTGTCCGGTGGCTTTGCGGGGCCGGCGATTGCACTCAGGTAAAGCCTTCTCCTTCAGCTCCTCCCGAATGCGATGCACTCTTACCCGCAAATGCCCGACCGACATGTTCAATTCCGTCGCATGAGCTTCGTGATTGTCTTCTTCGCTATACCTGCACAGAGTCTCCCATTTCTCGGGAGTCAGCAATCGCTGCATCTCGCGCAGCATCAACCGTGCTTCAATTTGTGCCGTTTCGTCGTAACTAGACGACTTGGCTTGCCACGCAGTCTCGTCCAATTGCTGTGACCGTGGTACGTGCTTCCAGCCCTCCCGTAAGACGTTCTTCGCAAAGCCAAACACGTAGGCACGAAATCCGGAGGTACTGATGTCGGTGACCTTATCTAGCTTCTTCAGAGCACGGTGGAGAGCTTCCGCGGCGACCTCATCGGGATCCTGACAGCCATGCATTTCGAGGGATCGCGCGAGATGCTTCAGCAGCTTCTCGATCTTCTGATCAGCAACGACAGGATCAGGACCGATGAAGTCCATCAGGTCCGGTACAACGTCTCCGGTTCGAGTCACCGGATCGGCCTGATCGTGCTCGTCCGCGCCCTCCGTAAGCGGCCTCCGCTTCTTCGGCGATAGGCTCATCTCGGATCGCCGACAAACACGAACGCGCTCCAGTAGAATGGATCGTTGAAGCGCCGGTTGCGCAGCATGCTCAATTGCGCCTCACGGAGCGCCGCTGCGGGACGCCGCCGGCGAGGACCAAGCAGCTCGCCGTACATCGCCTTCATCAACTCCACGGTTGGCTCCTCATGCACATTGTTGAGCGAGCCGATCACAGACGCAGCGCCCGCGGCGAGGAAACCTCTGGCCAGGCCCATGACGCCCTCTCCAGGCAGATCCGGCCCGTCCACTGAACTGCACGCACTCAGGACGACGACATCCGCCTGCAGCGTGATGTCGGTGGTGATCTCGTTAAGCCGGACGCGGCCTCGCCGCCGACGACCCTCGGCATCGTACTGGGAGAGAATCACTGCCGACAACTCAGGCCTGAGACCGTCGGAAACCGCATGGGCCGCGAGATGCACGATTTGGTAACTACCAATCCGCTGCATCGCGTCACGATTTGCGGCGAAATCAAATGCGGCGAACCTCGGTTCAGACCTCGCATACGCCAATATCGAGTCCGCCTCGGTCCGCGCCAGCATCAGTCGTCCGCCCCTGAACTCGTCGCCGGCGAAATCGCCATCCGGCGATTCTGTTGGCAGCGGGCGTAGCGGCGTCAGACGCGGATCGTCTTCCTCGTAGACAGCATCCGCCACGACCGCGATCAAGCCGGGCGCCGCTGTGCGACCAGCGCGCTGCTTCAGTTCGATTCCCGCCGACGCCGACGGCAGCATCGCTATCTCATGCTGAACGATCAGCGCCGTCTCGCGTCCAGGCTCGGGCATTGCGGCAAAAGGCACGAGCTGCAGCAGGCCGTCGCAAATCAGCAGCAGACGATGCTGGCGCAGGTCAGCCCTGAACTGGCCGAGCAGCATTTCGCTCAATGCACCGGCCTCGCGCTGCATCTCTGCCCGCAACTGTAGCGCCGTTGTGGGCGTACGTGCGGTGCGCATCAACTCCACGATCCTCGCGCTTAACCGATCGATCTCGTCTCTTGGCGGCAGGGTAACTGCGGTAATCGACCCTGGTGCCACGAACCAGGCGTAGCTCTGACTTTCACCGAGCGCAATCCGCAGCAGGCGCGTCGTCGGATCCAGGAGGTGGCGCTGGATCTCCCGCAACGAAAAGATGGGCGGGCTTGCCGGTGTTGGGCCGACGCCTGCCCCACGAATCCGGCTGTCAAGCGTGCGATACGCGGTCAGGTGCACGTTCATCTGCTCGAACGCTGCCTTCGCGTCGACCGCAGAGCCCGGCTGATTGGAGAGACGCGCAAGCCGGCTCGCCCAAAAGTCCAGTCGCCGCTGGTGCTCACGTTGCTGTTCTCGAAGCTCTGGATCCACGCCTCGGCGCGCGTCCGTACCGGACTCGCGCAAGAGGTCGATCAGCGACCGGGCCCGTTCGCGCTCCGCCATCTCGAAGGCCGCGATCGCGTAACCGTTAGCGGGCCTGACGGCATGCAGCCGCATCAAGACATCGATCATCGCGGCGAAGTACTTCTGGCGATTCGCAAAGTACAACGTGCGCGAGTACTCGCCGGATACTCGGCCACGAACATGTTCAATGAGCGTGATGGCGGCATCGAGATGCCGGCGCGCCACGGGAAGCGCGCCCGCATCGCGCTCGAGCACACCGAGTTCGTAACTGGTCTCTGCCTCGGGGTCGGTCAGTCCGATCTCGCGGCGCATGGCCAGCGCCTCGGTCAGCACAGCGCGCGCGGCATCGACGCGGCCAAGATGCCGGTTGGCCACTCCAATGTGATGCAGGGCGGTGGCAACACCTCGACGCACCTCAGCACGGCGATAGATCGCGAGGGCTTGCTCATGGTTGGCCAACGCCGCGGCGAAGCGACCAATGGCTGTCTCGACTTGACCGAGCAGGTCGAGCGCCTCGGCTTCGAAGAGGCGATCGGGAGTGGACGCGCCCCGAATCGCCGCGAGCGCGTCGTGCACGCCGGCGCCGGCAACATCGACGTGGCCTCGGCCAAGCGCGATCTGCGCCAGCCGCAATCCCAATCTGGCGATTCGCGGATCGTTCGGGGGCAGCGCGGCGCGCGCGCGCACGAAGTACTGTTCGGCGGCGTCAAGATCGCCGACCGCGCGATACGCAACGCCGAGCAGATTCAGGAGCGGCGGTCCAAGCCGAGGATGCCGCTCCAGTACCGGGGCCGCCAGCAGCAGGCGTTCGAGTGCGGCGTAGTAGTCGCCGCTCTCCACCAGCATCGCGGCCTCGTTGGACAGCGTCGCAGCCCGATCGATCTCGACGCCAGGCAATGACGACCACAGCTCGAGCGCCTTCTTATAGTGCTTGCCGGCTTCGTCAAGCACACCGCGGTTGTATAACGTGGCGCCGAGATTGTTCTCTAGAAGGGCCACCTGATATGTCTGCCCCGATGATCGAAACAACTCCAAGGCGCTGGCGTATGCGGCCTCAGCCTCCTTGGGCTTGTTGGTGACTCGGAGCATGTCACCAGTCCGTGCCAGCGTCGTCGCGATACCACGAGTGTCGTTTACCTCACGCCAGATAGACAGCGCAGAACGCAAAGCGACCAGTGCCTCAGCGGGCACGGGACGGTCCCCGGTCGCCAATCGCTTGCCATCGCTTTCAAGCCGCTCGGCCTCGGCGGAATGTTGATCGGCTGGGGTTACGGGATGCGGCTCGCCGTCGATCGAAATTTTGTACTGAATCCGCGCGGAGAGTGGCCCTTTAGGGGCGATCGCGATCTGGAACGTGTCATCGCTTTCGGCAATAAGCGTCGCCGACTCGACGCCACGCTCCCGCATGTCGAGGTTATAGACGGCACCGCCAGGCGGCGTGATCGCCAGGACCAGATCGGTCTGAAACTGCTCCACCAAGACACGAACCGCCGTGCCCCGATGCAGTGCAACCTCGAACCGTCCGCGACGGTCGGCCGACAACTCGGCCTCCACCGGGGCGCCCGGTACAAGCATCGCCTCGCCACAGGCCATCGAGGTAATGGTGATCAAACCGGCGCCGAGCAGGCCCCAGTTCCGTCCACTCAACTGGCCAGCGCTTCGGCTCACCGGCGCCCGCGACAACAACCCCGCCCACCTCCTCAGACTCCGCCACCGGAGCCACACGAAGTATCCCCTCGGGTTGCAGGGAGATCAACCGCGGTGACATGAAACCAAAAGTCGCCGGCCAGGCCGCTGTCATGGGCCTGGCCGACGGAGGAGTTCACGCCGAATGTTGCGCCGACCTTACGCGAAGATCGGGGGCCACACAATCACGATTTCCATGTGACGGTCTCCTTTCGCTGGAGAACCGCTCACGGCCGATCGCGATCTAAGATGGGCGCGAGATCTCGGGCTACGTCATGCAGCGACACCCGACGGCAACGGCGGAACCGCTGGTCGCCGGCGGCCAGTTGCCTTGGCAGCCGAAATAGTTAAGAAGACTGAGAACGTACGGACGATCGACGCGAGGACTACTTGCGTGACACGACGCAGGCGACCCGGTCGACTCGGGGGCGAGCCGTTAGGAAATCGACAGGCTGATGCTGTCTATCGGGAGTGAACAGCTCTCGACCGGCAGCGCTTCATCGTCGAAGCGTGCCGAGAGATTGCCGGTCTCGGCAGTGGCCACAATCAAGGCTTCGAAGACGACGGGCGCCACCGTCGGCAACGCGATCGTGCACAAGAGCCGCCGCCCCTGACACGCCACGTCCTTCGTTGTGACTTCGAACTGGAATCGCCGGTCAGCGGTGATCACAGGGGGAGAGGACACCTGAAAGCTGACTGTCGTGCCTGATGGATCGCCGGTCGGCGTCAACAGGTCTGCGGCCAACGCGCGCACTGCCGCTCCGCGGGCACGAAGCGCGCCGCCTTCCGGATTCACGAGAGCGGCAAAGCCGGCCCGAATTTCGTTCAGACGAGACTCCACCCATTCGGCGGCGTTGCTGTCGGACATCCCCTCCATGACCCTGCGCCACGCCCCCTCGGGCTCTCGAGCACGCAAGTAGGTCTCGTAGATCGCAGGCGATGGAATGCTCGGCGGCGTAAGCAGCGGTAACTCACCCGTTTCGACTTGCTGCATCAGCATGTCGGCCAACACGTCGCTGCAGTCATCACACGTAAGCAGATGCGCTTCAACCGCGCCGCGAGCGGATGGGCCCAGTCGCCGCGCCGCAAAATCCGCGAGCGACCTGCGGACTTCAACGCAGCGGGGTGGCACGTGCGGATTCTCGGAGCTCAAGAACGTCCTCATATTCATCCTATACCGGGGCCAACCCGCCGTCCGGACCGAAAGCCCTGCGCCATAACTTCCTGAACTCCTGCAGCCGCACGTCGAGGGTCCCCCGCGAGATCTTGAGCCGTGCCATCGTGAACTTGTTCATTTCCTCGGACGATGCCTCGACAGCGTGACGATCCAGCAGGGGCACGAGTTCATCGAGCGAGAGTGACTCCGCATTTGCCACGCCAACGACGGCACGCACGCAACACTCGCGAAGGTACGCCTCTCTAGCGTCGAAGACGGCCTCCAGCGCCGGCCTCCCTCTGCACACTTCCTTGCATCCCCCCAACCTCTCGACCATGGCCTCGATGGCCGCGCGCGTGTGAGCCACTTCGATCAGGTGCTCCTCATCAGCTGGAACGGGCGGCAGGACCACATCCAGCTCCTGCGCAGTGACGCCCGCAGTCCGACGAGTCGGAGCGGTCACACGGAGTTCGGCACGACGACGATCGAGGCAGCGCCTCTTGAGGTACTGCCCAAACAAACCAGCAAACTGTGATTCGCCGCGCCAGGAAAACCCCTCGGCGGCGATCCTCGCTTCGAGGTTCGACAGCGCTGCGTCCGAGGCCTCGGCTGCCCATGCTTCTGCGGTCAGATCGTCTGGCGCCATGGTCCGGCAGAACGGGACTGCCCACGAACAGTTCAAGTTCCACAACCGCGTCCACGCTTCGTCACGAGCGGCGGGATCTCCGGACCTCCAGGCGTCGAACAACTGCTCGTCGACCGTGGCGAGAACCGGCGACACCAACGGTTCTGTCGTGTCTTCGTGGTCGCGTTCCGTCATAGATGGAAACCACCCTGGTCCCGCCTTGCCCTCGACCCGCATGGCGGCACACGTCGCGGCGTTACAGGTCAGATAGTAGCGAGGGAGCCGATCGTCCGATACCGTTATCGCAACGGAATCCGGCTGACGCGGAAGGCGCTCGTGACCACCACTTGTGACGACGCGCCTGCCACCAGGCGCAATCGCAAGACGTAGTCACCATCCGCCGGTGCGGGCATCGTTACACTCACCATCGCGCCGCGCGAGGACGGGTCGACTGTCGGGCTGGGGAGTGGGATCGCGCCACCGCCGTCGACAGATTGCAGCTCGGCATCGAATCGCTCGCCGGGTCCGGGCTTCGACGTCATCAGAGACAACTGCACCTCCGTGGTCTGCGCCGGAACGCGGATCCGATCAAAGCCGTTGGACGAACGTGGTCCTCTCTCTCCGGCGGCGGACAGGTTGTAGGCGAGGACCACTCGTCCTTGGGCAGTCGGTTGCGATGCGGCGCGATCGGAGGGTCGCGTCCCGCTCCCGACGCGAGTAGCGACCCACGCGGCCACGAGCAACGTCAGTGCTACGAGCGACAGCGCCCTAACGCGTCTCTGGTCGTCGCCCATCAGCGCAATCCGGCAGACACCATCTCTTGGAAATGGCCGTTCGGCCGCGATCGTTACCGCCGTGCGTTGCGCTTTGTCATAGATCGCTGGAACGCTTGAACGGATCTCCATCGAGGACAGTGCCAAACCTTGGCGATTCACCGGGCGCGCGCTGTAACGACGCGGTCGAAACCAACCATGTGTAGGCACATGCGAACGACCGCCCGCTCTGGATTTCCTCGACGAGGGTTTCCCGTGTCCTCGCCATCAATCCGTTGAATGTCGTGAAGTAAGCGATGTTGTTGCCAGCATTGAGCGCAACCTTGATTCAATCGACTGGCGATCCTCGAGAAGGTATTCACTCAGGGTCACTGGCTGCAGCGCCCGCCGGCAACTCCGATGCCGGCACTCTGCCGTCCAGCCTCACTACGTCTGTGCGCCATGTCTTGCTTCTCGTCGTTGGGTCCTCGGTCGCATCACTTGACGACGCCATCACGGCGTTCGTAGGGGCCCGCCATGGCATCGATGATCTTTATGTTGTCGTGAGCGCGGATGCTGAAGAGGCTGCTCGGGACGTGATGTGCGCCTGGCTCAAGAAGTCCAGCGCCTTTGCGCGGATGTGTCGGACCGCCGGCATCGATCGTCACCGCCTGTTGCTGGGAACTCGAGCGCTCCGCGTCGTCGATGTGAAGCTCACAGGCGGAATCGACTGGGACCTGGCCAATGGGTTGCTCGACATCGTCCGAGAGATTTGCACAGCGCGGACCGACCTGACGATCATCGTCCCTCAGCACGCTGGCGCGATGGCGGTCGCCGCACATGCCGCCTTACAGATTGGCGGACGTCCGCGTGACCGTTTCTATCTGCTAGCGGAGCCGTCGGCGTCGGAGCCGGCAACAACGGCGCGACTGCGACCGTCTTCGAAGCCACAGCCACGAACTACATCGCGGTTGATGGAGTTCCCGGTCGTACTCGAGGAGCGACCGTCAGCGGTCTCTTACCAGGAACTCGCCGTCGAGCGCCAGCGGGCAAGGCGGCGGTTGGCGGACCCGAGCCCCATGATCATCAGTCCACGTCGACGGACCATCACCATCGACGGTACCGCGATCCGCCTGCCTCGTCTCGCCTTCTATTGGGTATGGGCCACGGCACGCTGCGCACCACGAGTGCTGCCCACTCGCGCGTTGTACGGCAACTTCGACGTGGATCGCAGTGGCCGGCTGACAATCACGGCCGACGCAGACGCGCGGCCGCGGGCCGAGGCGGCGGTGCGGCAGTTGGAGCAACTCTTCGTGACATTGTTCCCGACATCCGCTGACGAGTTCGCGCTGCTGCTCAAACGCGCATGCGGCGCCTCACCAGGATTGCCTGGCACGATGTCGCGCATCAACGCTGCGCTGAAGCGGGAACTGGGCATCGCAGCAGATCCGTACACGATCGTCAGTGAGCGAGGGAGCGATGGCTATCGGTTCAAGGTGCCCATCCGCATTCGCTTCGAATCGTGAGTGGAGTCACATGCAATGTTGCATGCGACATTTGCGCACACGTTGATTCCCTTCAGCTCGAGATTTCCGTGGTCGATGATGCTCGGCAATGGAGGCTCTTTGATGAAAGTGACAATGCGTTCCCTGATTGCGACCACCCTCGTCCTTGCCCTATCGTCCACGCCGGCACTTGCGTCGGACTTGTTGGCCAGCGCGACCAAGGCTGCGACGGAAGCGGCACAGACCCAGCGACCGGCTGCTCGCGGGCAGAATCCGTACAAGACGCCCGGCATCATTCTCTTGAGCGCCGGTGCCGGCCTGACGCTGCTCGCCTTCCTGGCGCCGAGCGGGGTCAGCTGCCAGGAGACCGGTCGAGGACTCTTCGACGTCAGTTGCGGTACGACGACGAACAAGGGCCTGTTGTTCGGTGGCCTCGGCGCCATGGGCGTCGGTGGATTTCTCCTGATGAAGAAACCGAGCCCCTCGATCCAGTTCGGCCCGGGCCACGTCGGTGTGACACACCGCATCGCCTTCTGACACCAGGCGCCATGTCCAGACCGAGTCGCTCGCTGTTGCTGGCCCTAGCGCTGATCGTCGGGTTAGCCATTGAACCAGGGTTGACCCAGCAGTCGACCAGACCATTCGGGAACGACGATGTTGTGCGTATGGTCAACGCCGGTTTGAGCGAGCGTGTCGTCCTCGCGGCAATCGAGCAGGCGACGCAGGTGGCGTTCGACACCTCAACTGACGGCCTGCTGGCGCTGAAGAAAGCCGGCGTGCCGGAGGCGGTGCTTGCGGCCATGCTCGGCAGGCGTGTAGGGGTTTCTAGGCTGGCGGCTGTGCCGCCATCACCTTCGATCGAGACGCGATCGCCTGCGGCGTCACGATTGGCCCCCGGTATCTACCTAGCGTCCGCGTCAGGAACGATGGATAACGTGACCCCACTTGAGCCAACCGTGATCACACGCCTGCGATCGCGCGGCGGGTGGGGCACGGCGCTGAGCGGCGGCATCGCGAAGACGGACATGATCGCCGAGATCCGGGCCAGTAGGGCTACCCTCCGGACCGCAATCGAGACGCCGACCTTTTACTTCGTCTTTGGTCAGCCATCGGGAGATTTCGGGTCCAGCCCGTTCGTGGGCTGGCTGGCCTCCGCGTCCAGCCCAAACGAGTTCGTGCTCTTGCAGATGTACGTCGAAAGGGACCGCCGCGAACTCGTGGTCGGTAGCGGCAACGCCTATTCGCGGACGTCTGGCGTTGAATCCGAAAACACCGTCCCCGTCAATATCGAACGTCTGGCGCAAGGTGTCTACAAGGTGGTTCCGACCGAGCCGCTCGGCGCTGGCGAATTTTGCTGGTTCTATGCCGCAGGCGTTGGGACCCTGCAGACAGGCGGAATGGTCGGCAAGCTATTCGATTTCAGCGTCACCAGCCGATGATCCGGTTACTGCGTTCTCGCGAAATCGTGGGTCTGCTGACACGGAAAGCGCACCGACAAAGGCTATCGGCTGCTCAAACAGTTGGGCTAAACTCCGCTCCGGCTTCTGTCCACTCGTTGCCAAGCGTGACTTCCAGTTTCGGCTGCTTTGTCGAGGTGTCGTGGTCCCACGTCCGCGCTTCTCCCAGGTTGCAATCGCCCTAGCCATCGCATTCGCTGCGTGGGTGGTCGTCCGCCCCCACGACGTTGCACCGACGTTCGCCATGCTCTTCCAACAGGCCACTCGTATCGCAAGCGCAGTCTCTCGCCGCCTTCCGCCGCGCTCCGCGCCGGCGGCGTCGCAAACGCCACCGCCTCTTCCAATCGAGAAGAAGCTCATTCACGCCAAGCATGATCTCGCTAAGCGCCACGTTGAAGGAAACCTGTCGTTCGATACGCTCACCGTTGACATCCTAAGGACGCCGATTCGCCTATATCGTCAAGATTCCTCTGGTGGACCGCTCGGAAGCATCGAGCAGCTGAAGCAGTTCGTCGAAGAGTCAGACCATCGATTGATTTTCGCAACCAACGCCGGCATCTTCGCGCCCGGCTTGGCACCGCAGGGCCTCTATATTGAAGACGGACGGGAGCTGTTCCCGATTGACCTTGGTAAGCCCAAGAAAGGGGACCAGTCTAATTTCTATCGACAGCCCAATGGAGTCTTCGCACTTTCTCCAACCAAGGCCTTCGTCGTTGAATCGTCGCGCCTCAAGGACTTGGCAGGAAAGACGACGATCACTTACGCAACGCAGTCCGGCCCCCTCTTGCTAGTCAAAGGCAAGATCAACAGCTCATTCAATAAGACGTCGACCAGTCGCTATATCCGGAGCGGTGTCGGCATTGTCGATGAGCACACCGTCGTTTTCGCGATTTCAAACGAACTCGTCAACTTCCACGAGTTTGCCACCCTGTTCGCCAAGCTCGGCTGCAGCGATGCGCTCTATCTCGACGGCGCCATTTCTCGCATGTATCTGCCGGCACTTGAGCGCAGGGATCTAGACGGCAACTTCAGCGCGATGTTCGCAATCGTGGATTAAGCCAATGCTTAACAACCCGACCCTCCCAGCGCGACGCAGGACGCTTGTTGGCGGGTTGGTGTTGATCCTGCTGATGGTGATTACACGTCCGTCAGCAGCGTTCGATCTTCAGGCGTACTACGCGACTCGCTCTACGCAGACACTGGAGGTATTCGTCGCCAATTTCCCGTTTGAGCAGTATCTGCAAACAACACGCTTCACTGATTTCGCGGAACTCCAGCGGGATCGCCTCTTCTTGTACCAGCGACTTGGTGACGGCGATCTGTTTTTGTATCACCTCGGGAATTTCTTTGTCCGGAAATATCCCGTCGATCCCGCACTGTCAGCGTTGACCGCGCGAACTGCAATCGCAGAAGAGTACCTAGCCCGTCATCCGCAGTTTTCAACGGGCACCGATGACATCTACCACATCATCGGCTACTTCCTGCTGGGGACGGTAGGCCGCGAGATCGAGCGGCAGATTGCGGCACGAACGTTCGATCGTAACAACCGCGAGAACGTCGCACTGCTGGAGCGCCTGGAAAAAAACAAGGTCCACGTCGCTCTTGAGGAAAGCACCGGCGCAAAGATAGGGACTGCCATCACAAGTGGAAACTTCGGATACCTCTTCACCCGCGCAACCGATAAATTAATCCAACACTCTCGCGTCATTCTAGTTTTCTGCGTCACCTTCGCAATCGTGCTGTTCGTTGCATGGCGCGTGTTCAGCGTGCCCGCGTTCGGCGCTGGAGGGATCCTTGTAGTCGTTGTGACCATTGTCGTGGTGCTGGTAACCGGCGTACCCACTTTCAAGCCATTGGCCCCATCAACGGCGAGCGCTGCGACGCAACTGCGCACGTCGTTTACGCTTTCCGATCGTCAGACTTCCTTTCAGGCGCCAGCCGGTGCGGCGCTTGAGACCTATCGGCTCCTTGATGGGACGAAGGCGGAAATCGGGCATGCGATGTGGTTGCCTCGCACGGGTTTTGTAGCCCGCTATATGGCGGAGGGCAACGTGCCGCAAAAGTACAGCCGCTTGCGTTCAAATCGGCGCATTTTGTTGGCTGTATCTGGCGGCTTCACCAATATCTCTGCACAGCCTAGGCCTGATCCGATTCAGTGGACGGTTTAGTTACGCTGTTTGAGTTCTTCGTCGTTCTTTCTTCGTTCTCATGATAACAACGATGATCGGCTTGTGGGAATGTGGGAATCTTGCGGTCTTTGCAAGATTTCCAAGTCGCCTGGCCAACAGCGCAAATACCAAATTACTGCTTTGGGACAGCTTCTACTCATCGGGATCGGCCGGTATCGCGATCCGAATCAGACCAAGAATTAGAGGAATTGAAGCGTCGACATCCCGCTACAACTCAAACTGCCACCGGCGCGCAAAGCGACGAATTACCGCAACGCCAATCGCGGCAACTAGGGCCGGCCAAAACACCGCGGCAATGGTAACAGCGACCGAGGCCCCTTGAAGCGAGTTCAAGACGAAGCGGCCAAGCCCGACGTCCGGAATAAGAAATGACTCGATGACCAATGTGAGCACTATTGCTAAGGGTAAGGTGGTTTCGAGGGCCGCCAGAATTCCGCCGATAGACTCAAAAAACATCACGCGCATCAGACAAAACAACTCGCCGGCACCGAATACACGGGCCAGCTCCACCCGCCTGCGCGGCGCCGTATAAGCTGCCGACGACACTATCTGCAGCGCAATCAGTAAGACCGTTAACACAATCAAAAAGAGTCTCTGCAGCTCATTGGCACCAACGAAAAGGCCAATCGCTAATCCGGTCAGTGTGAAGACTGGGAAACCGCGCGCTAGAGACAGCCAGGGCGACACAAAACGATACACGTCGCGATGGTACCCCAATAGAGTTCCAAAAGGGATCGCGACTGCGAGGCCAAGAACCCATCCGCCCATCGCACGAAGGACTGTAGTCGAAACATCTCGGACAAGACTGCCGTCGGCCACAAGCGTCAACATCTCACGTAGTACGGAAAATGGTCCTGGAATCAACGAAGGGCGACCAACTAAAACACTTGCGGTCGCCCACGCTAACAGCCCCATCATGATTCCAAGAGTGCCGATCAGAACCTTGCGAGTATCATTCTGATCGGCAAATGAATCTGACAAGGAACGGGAGCCACCAAAATCTTCACCATTATCTTTTTCGTCGCGAGGGGTCGACGACAACTGCACTTCCTTTAAGGAATGAATCGGGCTCCCAACTAGCGAAAACGCAACTCCCCTTATCGCTTTTATGTCATCCGTTCTATGTGTTGTGATGATTATAGGTGTTCCTTCTGAGGCCAAGCGCTCGAGGATCGCTAGCAGCAAGGACCGATTTCGCGAATCTAGTCCCTCGGTAGGCTCGTCGAGGACGATCAACTTTCGATTTGGGACGTTGAGTGCGCGCAATAGGGCCACTTGCACGCGCTCCCCGCCGGATAGTTCGCTCACTCTGCGTTCCAAGGGCACGGTGATGCCGTATCGAGTTGCTAAGGTCGATGCGGAGTCTCGCTTGGGTGCGCCATGGATCTCATCCCATAAGGTCACATTCTGGGCACCCGTTCTCCACGGGAATAGCGTCGAGCCACTACCCTGCGGCATGAAGGCGATGTCGGCTGGATGCAGCGGGGCATTCCCGCATTGAACTGAACCCTCTAGTCGAAAACGACTATCAACAATTGCTCGAAGAATCGTTGACTTTCCGCTCCCATTCGGCCCCACCAGGGCAACTATCCGCCCGCTTGGCAAAGTGATGTCAAGCTCACGTGCGATCATACGGCGTTCACGCAAGGTTCCTGTCACGTACCCGGCGCTCAGCCTACGGATAATCACATCGCGGCTGTCGGCAGACGGCCGGCGATCACTGACTAATGAGTGTTGTGACATCGATATCGTTCTTAAGGACACCTGCTTGGCGCAAGTCCGCGATAAATCTCTTTAGCGTGTCGACAACACCTGGAGCGACTGGCTCGACAAGATTAGAGAACGCCAAGGTCTTTCTGACGTTTTCGTCCAAGGCTCCGTAATCATTCTTTGAAAAGTACGCTCGCACTTCATCAGGGCGGGCTTTCTGATGGTCGAGCGCCGCTCGGTAGAGTCCCAAGAACGCCTTATAAGCATCTGGATGTTCACGAACAAAAGACTTCCGAATCACAGATGCGGAGAGCGGTACTGGCTGGCCGTTGTATAAATACTGGCTTACCGGACCTTTTGCGATTACTGAATGACCCTGCGCGGCGGCGCGCGAAATGGCTGGTTCAAGTCCAAAGAGCGCGTCGTGTTCGCCTGATTCGAGACCAAGCAGCGGTGCGCTCGGATTGTAGTCAGATATCTTGACCTGTTCTGGGGGAATGCCCGAGCTCAGGAGGATTCGTCGCACTAGCCATCTGGCTTGATCGGTGGGCAGGCTAGCGACAGTCTTGCCGGATAGATCCTTAACCGAGACATTTCCTAGGCGCCGATTCGCAACCAAACTCACCCAGCCCTCATTGGGTATGTCAACTTGGAAATAGAACGCCAAGAAACCGGGATCCTTTTGGTCGGCGATTCGTTGTAGAACAGATTCCATGGTGAGGCCAGCAATGGCATCGACCTCGCCGGCATCGAATCGCTGCAGTGCAATTTGCGGGCTTGGTACCGCGACAAGTTCAACACGAACACCGTCAGAGGCAATCCGTCCAGATTCCTTCATGATGACTGGCGTAACATCCGCCAGGGCGAGCGGTCGATACGCCAAACGTAGGATGACATTGGTTTCGCGTGGCGTCGCGTTTTCTTGCCGGGTGCATCCCCACAGTGCCATCGTGGCCAGGGACAACAGGACGACTATTACTAGCGAATGTTTTTTCATAAATGTTTGTTCTAATAGAGTTGCGGTGTGAGGCGGTGGTTCACAGTGAGCGCCGCCAAAAGCCAAGCTCCTCCCTCTTGAATTCGTGAGCATCCTCGCGCCAAGCAAGTGTGATTGCTTGGAAATAGGCAGTCCACGATCCATGCTCCGTCACAGGATATTCGGGCGCCTCTACCGCTGCAGGTCTAAGCTCGTCGAGATCTTTCGTTCTCACCCACAGAAACAATTCAGTCTGTTCTGAGACACCATCGAGTGCGCGGACGACGAGCACTTGGCGACTCCAGTACGGCGGTATCAAGGTTTTTCCGAAATCCTGGCAAGGAACGAAAACCGCAACGTTGTTTTGTGCCTCAGGACCCGCTCGTCGTTTGAGTTCCTTGGCATAGGCTTCGACGGATAACCTGACACCTCGATAGATATTCTCAAGATGCTCTGCGCCGGGGATCTCAGGAAGGTCAACGGACTTAGGGTATGGGACGACGAGACCAAAACATCCATGACCGGATTGAACAAACTCAACGACGGCTGCTACAAGCGCAGGATCCGACGGCGCTTTCGGTGCTGAACTGAAGCAGGCAAGCACAAGCGAAGGATGCTGTTCGACTTTCAGTTGTTGGAACAATTCGACCGCGAAGTTCGCGCCGGCCACCAGCGCGCGAACGACTTCTTCGTCCAGCTCGAGCACTTTGGCGTACTCAGCGAGCTGCTGGTCGTTCGGCGCAAGGTGACGCCGTTCCCATAAACTGACGATCTTTTGCGCGTACGATTCTGAGGGAGCATCGGCACCAGTGGTGGCCCTCAGAACCTTCACGCCGACTTCGGCCTGCGACAATTCCAGCGCCTTTCGACGCTCGATCAATTTCTCACTCAATCAAGGCCCTCACGAACTTGTAAGTATATAGACCGTAAACACATCTCCATCAATATCTTAGCAGGCACAAACGGGGCTGTAAATTTGTGTAGTTTGGAACGTCCAGCCCATAGCTACCTGTATATCGGACGTTATATCTATTCGGTATACCACCGTATGATATTCTTACCTCGACCCTGCACCAACTTTCGCACCCTGCAGGCGGAGAGGACGGTTCCACATGAACCCATCCGGCGTAATGATCTCCCCGACGTTGCTTCGGCGACTCAGACGCGCCGCTGAAGCCGCCGATCGCGACTTCTTGACCGGTTTGTTCAACCTTCGACGCTACCGCCGCGAGTTGGCGCGTCTGCTTCCACGATTTCGCCGCGGCCAAACTGGCCCCTTCGCGCTCGTCCTGATCGACATTCAGCAGTTCGGCGCGCTCAACGAGAAGTTTGGCCATGCATACGCGAACATGGTCCTCCAGAGATTTGCCAATCTTCTATTCGGCCGGCTGAAGAGCGATAAGGATTTTCTGGCCCGGTTCGGTGGCGATGAGTTTGCCGGAATAGTCAGGCTGAAGAATTACGAACAACTTGATTCCGTCCTCTTGCGTTTGCGACGTGTGTACCGCATCGCAGTGGCGGACAACGAACACGAGTTGAACGTTTACGCCGTCGGAACATTGGCGCGACGAAAGTCGGACGCAGATTTCATTGAGGGGCGCCTGCACGAGATGCTTAAAACGGCGAAGCGCGCCGCGCACAGAAAGTGATCCATGGTGCATAACAAAGACGTCTCTCTGAAGCAATTCGTCTCGGCGTGCAGTGCGACAGCAGTACTCCTCCTGATCTTGGTCTGGTTGCCATCGGCGGGACCATTCATTGCGGGTTCGGTTGGCGGTTGGTTGAGCCGCTCGCCCGCCATCGCCGCGGCGATGCTGTTCACCGTATCCGTGGTGATCGCCGGCATGATCGCCGGCACCACTGGCATCTTGACCGGCATCACCGGCATTGGCGTAGTGATCGGCGCCGCTAGCTGGGTGATCCTGTTGTTGCACTTCGGGCCGCTGGTGATTGGCACGATCGTCGGCGTAATCGCTCGAATGGCGCTCGATCTCTATCAACGGCGGCGGCCATGACGTTCAAACGCCTGCTGCCGATAATGGGCGCGCTATTCATCGTCGGCTACCTGCCCACCGCCGCGATTTTCACCACGCGCTTCTTCCTGGACCACGCGCCGATCGTCGCCAACTTCAACATCCTCGGCCTGCCCGCCGTGAAAGTGTTGCCGATGTCCGTCGCGGTGTTGCTCTGCAGCATGGAGCTGTTTGCATTCCGTCTGGCCCTGGTCTTTTGGAACGCGTCCGGCAGCTCAACGCGCCTCGCTGTGATAAGCGTGATGCTTTTCGCGGCGCTCCAGATTCTGCCTTCCAGCTCCACATATCTCGGCACGCGCGCAGCGGCCTATCAGCAGCTCGTTCGGCAAGCTGAAGGCCGTGTCCGTGAAGCTCAAGACGCTAACGCGCGTGAAGACACGCGACGTGCTGCCGATGTAGCTGTCCGCGCCAATGATCTCGCCCGCCTTCAGGGGCAGCGAGCCAACATTACCTCCGAGATCAGGCAGGCCAGTGACGCGATCGCGCGGCTGCAGCGCTCCAGTAGGGCGGTGACGCCATTTGTCACCGCGGAGCTGTCGCGGCTGGATGAGCTACTGAGATCACAGACACGACTTCGAAACCAGATCGATGAGCAGCTGATCGCGAGAAGCGCCGCGAGCCTCGAGACTCCCAAGACCGTGTCCTCGTCGGTCGGGGTTCCGCCATTCAGCGACTTTCTTGCAGATAGCTTTTGGTCATTTGAAGCGCTGTTGTCGCTGATGGTTTCGCTAGTGTTTCCGCTTGCCGTGCTCGCTTACGGATTCATCTGCACGAAAGGAATCGAGCGTGCCGAGATGCCGGTCTTCGATCTCACCCGCGAGTTGGAAATCGGCGCTGCACGTCCGGTGGCAGAACACGTGGCGTTCGCAGAACTGTTGAAATCCGCCATAACCGCATATGCGATCGCGCAGCGCACCGGGGGGAATCTTGCCGACGAAGCAGTGATTCTGCGGATGCGGGACGACAGGGCAATCGAACTCATCGAGATGTTCAACGACTTGAAGGACCAGATCGGCGGAAGCAAGTTATCGCCGGAAGCGAAGAAGGAACTCGTCGTGCATATCGACGAACTCCAGGCACACGGAATACATCGTAAACAGAAGGAGGCAGCATGAACGGTCAAACGAAGGGGTCGGCCGTCGTTCGGGACGCGCGCACAAGCGATAGCCCAGTGACGTTCTCGCCCGAAGAGATCTTCAGGCGCATCGAGACGGTGCGCCAGAGCTTCCGGCCCGAGCCGAGCTTGATCGAGCAGCTCATCTCGCGCGAGGCTCGAAGTGAGGCCGCGGCACTCCATGAAGTGAATGCCGCCGCCATCCGCGCAAAAACCAAGATGATCGACGGCCTCGCCGAGTGCATCGCCACTTACGTCTCGGCGCACCGCGGCGATCTCACGGTGCGCGCGCACTCGTTCATCCTGCACACGTTCACTGGTCTCTACCGCGGCTTGACCGCGGTCATCGAGCAGACACACGTCGGTCTGCTCGACAATTATTCCCGCTCCGCGCTAAGGATCGAGAACATTCCGGGACTCACCGACGAGATGCGACGCGACCACTCACGTCGCGCGTACGATCGCGCGCTGCGCGCTATGGATGCCAGCGAACAGCGGTTTGAAGAACTGCTCGATCAGGTCAGCGCCGAGGTTCGTCGGGTTATCGAAGAAATCGGTAGCTAGCGCCACGTCGAGCTAGCGAAAAGACCAAGTAGGCCGCCATTAGTTCGGCCTACTTGGTTTCTCGCGCAAACAGACTATCTACAACGACCAAACAGCGCTTGGAAGGTCTAGAAAGCCCGCTTTCCCATCGGGCCAGCGTGGCAGGATCAACATTCAGACCTTTGGCCAAAGCCCGCTGCGACACACCTCTTCCCTCACGCCAACGGCGAATGCCAAGCACCAATAGAAATACTTTGTGGTCGCGGATCGTATCCAAGCCAATGAATCACAGGCGGTAAATGTCTAAGACCCGGCTGCCGATGGCCGAGTTCCCAGCCTGACACGCTCTGTTCGTCGGCACCGAGTTGGGTTGCGACCTGCTTGACCTGAAGCCCAAGATCCATCCGCCTTCGGCGGATGTGCTCGCCGATGGTTTGCGGATTCTCGGGATAATTCGCCGGTTTCCAGGTAGTTCGGAGGGTTGTCCTCAACACGGCAACGCAGCAGTGTCCGTGCGGCTATCACGGCGACAAGCAGCGCGCGTGTCGATGCGCGGCGTCGCAGATTGCGCGGTACCACAATCGGCTGTCGGGGCCGCTCCGCGATCGCATCGACCTAATCGTTGAAGTGGATGCGGTACCCATCACCGAGCTGACCGAGGGGCCTGCGGGCGAAACGTCGGCGACGGTGCGCGAGCGCATCCTCGCAGCTCGGGCCGTGCAGTCCGCGCGCGCGATTCGCGCCCGCGTCAACGCGCAGCTGTCGGGACCGGAGATGAAGCGCATTGCGCCACTCGATGCGGCCGGGCGGCGGCTGCTCGAACGCTCGGCCGCGCGCCTGCACATGTCCGCCCGCGGCTTTCATCGCGTCGTTCGCGTGGCCCGCACCATCGCCGATCTCGCCGGCGCTGCGAGCGTGACCACCGATCACCTGGCGGAGGCCCTGCAGTACCGATTCGTGGAGAGGCACTAGTGCTAGGAGGCAGTGATGGTGAACGACGATCTGACGAGGCAGATTGACCGCGGCACGGCGATGTTGTTATGGCCATATGGCTATGGCTATAATGACCAGATGAAGACCCTCGCCGCGGGAAAATTCAAGGACGTCTGCCTGCAGGCCCTGGACGAAGTGGCGGCCAGCCGCCGGCCGATCGTGATCACGAAACGTGGCAAGCCGGTCGCGAAGCTCGTGCCGATCACGGCGCCGACCCGCGCACGGTCGCTGGCCGGCAGCGTCATCCATGAATCCGGCGATCCATTCAGCACCGGCGAAGTCTGGGATGCCGAGCGTTCTTGACACCCACGCCTGGATCTGGTGGGTCGACGGCGACCGCCGACTGTCCCGCCGCGCGCGCGCGACGATCGAGCGCGCTGGGGCCCGCGGCGAACTCTTCCTCTCCCTTTACTCCGTTTGGGAAGTGGCGAAGAGAGTCGAGAAGGGTCAACTCGGGTTCGACCGCCCTCTCGATGAGTGGCTTGATGCCGCACTCGCGGCCGAGGGCCTGCAGATCGTCGACGTGACCCGGAGGTTACTTGTCGACAGTTGCCGGCTGCCGCAGCCGTTTCACGGCGATCCCGCCGATCAGATCATCGTCTCGACAACCAGATCCCTGTCTGCGACGCTCGTGACAAAAGACGCGCGCCTTCGCGATTACGCACACGTTCGGACCGTTTGGTGATTCGGTCAAATACACGAACGCAGAACTGCGTAATTCTTCTGTAATACCAGCGATCACAAGGCGAAAATCCAGCTGAGTACGGCACTTTTCGTTTCCGGATCCCAAAGCCTTAGTGCTAGCCTTTGAAGCTCTCAACTAACGGGGCAATTTCAATTAGTTCAGGTACTTGATGCTTTCGAAGCGTTACACCCTCGTTCTGGCCGATCGCACCACTGGTGTCGTCCGCCGTTTCACGGTCAGCGTGAAACCGGTGCTGATCGCGGCCCTCACGATCGTGACCCTGCCGATCCTGATCGGCACGGGCGCGGCGCTCAAGGCCCAGTACGACGTCAAGAACCTCTACGCTTCGCACGCGACGCTCGAGCTCGAGAACGCGAATTACCGCACAGCGACTGAAGAACTCGCCGGCCAGATCATGGCGTTGCAGACCGCGATGTCGGATCTCGGCGCGAAGGCCGCGCTCGATCCCTCGCTGCAGAATTCCATGGAGAAACTGCCGGCGGTGGTGAAGAGCCGCGCGATGGGTGGCCCGACGGCAAACACCACGCTCGCGCTGGTGACGCCCGGCCTCACCACACCGGAAAACACGTTCGGCTTGCTGAAGGATCTGCTGTCCGGTCTCGAAGATCGTCTGCAGACGGTCCGCAGCGACGTGAACAAGCGCAACCAGCTCGCCGCCGCGACCCCGTCGATCTGGCCGACGCATGGCTGGCTGTCGTCGAGCACCGGCAATCGGACCGATCCGTTTACCGGCGAGAAGGACTATCACCCCGGTCTCGATATTTCTGCCGACAAGGGCGACCCCGTGTATTCGACGGCTGACGGCACGATCGTCAACGCCTCAGCGGCGGGCAACTACGGCAACCTCGTGATCATCGACCACGGCTACGGTATCGAAACCCGCTACGGTCATCTCTCGGCGTTCAAGGTCAAGGTCGGCCAGACGGTCAAACGCGGCGACCTGCTCGGGCTGGTCGGCTCGACCGGCCGCGCCACCGGCGCGCATCTCCATTACGAAGTCCGGGCTAACGGCCGCATTCTCAATCCGTTGCAGCTCCTGCTCACCCCGCGCCGCCCGGCCGGGAACTAAAGACCCTCGGCGCAAGTCTGTATAATGAGGAGATAGTCATACTGACTGTCTCCCTCTAATGCTTGGTCAACTCCTTACAAAGATTGTCGGCACGCAGAACGACCGCGAACTGAAGCGGTTGCGGCCGCGCGTCGCGGAAATCAACGCCTTCGAGGAGTCGATCAAGCTGCTCAGCGACGGGCAACTGCGCGGCAAGACCGCGGAGTTCCGCGCGCGCCTCGCCAACGGCGAGACCATCGACGACCTGCTCCCTGAAGCCTTCGCGGTCGTGCGCGAGGCCGGACGCCGCGTCCTGCAGATGCGGCATTACGACGTGCAGTTGATCGGCGGCATGGTCCTCCACAACGGCACGCTCGCGGAGATGAAGACGGGCGAAGGCAAGACGCTCGTCGCGACGCTTCCCGCGTATCTCAACGCGCTCGCCGGCAAGGGCGTTCACATCGTGACCGTGAACGACTACCTCGCGCGCCGCGACTCGGAGTGGATGGGCCGTGTCTATCGCTTCCTGGGCATGACGGTCGGCGTCATCCAGCACGATCTCAACGATCAGCAGCGCCAGGCCGCCTACAACTGCGACATCACCTACGGCACCAACAACGAATTCGGCTTCGACTATCTCCGCGACAACATGAAATTCGACGTCGCGGCGATGGTGCAGCGCGGCCACCACTTCGCGATCGTCGACGAAGTTGACAGCATCCTGATCGACGAAGCGCGCACGCCGCTGATCATCTCGGGCCCGGCGGAAGAATCGACCGACCTCTATTACGAAGTCGATCGCATCATTCCAAAGTTGAAGCGCGGCGAAGTCCACCAGGGCCAGGTCAAGGGCGAGGATCGCGACCGGCTCGAAGCGTCGGGCGATTTCGTCGTCGACGAAAAGAACAAGACCGCGACGCTGACCGAAAGCGGCATGGCTAAGGCCGAGCAGATGCTCGCGCACCGGCTGCAGCCCGGCGGCCTCTACGATCCCGCCAACATGCCGCTGCTCCACCACGTGCAGCAGGCGCTGCGGGCGCACGTCCACTATCAGCTCGACGTGCAGTACATGATCAAGGACGGCCAGGTCGTGATCGTGGACGAGTTCACCGGCCGCCTGATGCCGGGACGCCGCTGGAGCGACGGCCTGCACCAGGCCGTCGAGGCCAAGGAAGGCGTCAAGATCGAGCGCGAGAACCAGACGCTCGCGACGATTACCTTCCAGAACTACTTCCGCAAATACAAGAAGCTCGCCGGCATGACCGGCACCGCGGTGACGGAAGCCGCGGAGTTCGCCAAGATCTACAACCTTGACGTCATTGCCATTCCGACCAACCGCGAGCTGGTCCGCATTGAAATGCCCGATCTCGTCTATCGCACCGAAGGCGAGAAATGGAGCGCGATCGTCGACGACATCATCAAGACCAACCAGGAAGGCCGTCCGGTCCTGGTCGGCACCGTCTCGATTGAAAAATCAGAGCGCGTGTCGAACATGCTCAAGCGCAAAGGCTTGAAGCACATCGTTCTCAACGCCAAGTACCACGCGCAGGAAGCGGAAATCGTCGCGCAGGCCGGCCGCAAGGCCGGCGTCACCATTGCCACCAACATGGCGGGCCGCGGCACCGACATTCTGCTCGGCGGCAACGCCGAATACATGGCGCGCCAGCAGAGCCTCAACGAGGGCGTTGCCGAGCAGGTCGCCAGGGGCGAAGAGAAGTACGTCGACGATGACGAGTACGTGAACTTCTTTCACGTCGATCAGTTCTACCGCGTCAAGCGGGCGGACTGGGATCGCATCTTCAGTCACTTCAAGCGGCAGACCGACGAAGAGCACAAGGACGTCGTCAACATCGGCGGCCTGCACATCATCGGCACCGAGCGCCACGAAGCGCGGCGCATCGACAACCAGCTGCGCGGCCGCGCCGGACGCCAGGGCGATCCTGGCTCGTCGCGCTTCTTCCTGTCGCTCGAAGACGACCTGATGCGCATTTTCGGTTCGGACCGCATCTCCGGACTGATGCAGCGGCTCGGCATGGAAGAAGGCGTGCCGATCGAGCACGGCATGGTGTCGCGGGCCATCGAGCGCGCGCAGAAGCAGGTCGAGGCGCAGAACTTCGCGGTCCGCAAGCACCTGCTCGAATACGACGACGTCATGAACAAGCAGCGTGAGAGTGTCTACACGCTGCGCCGCGAAGTCCTCGAAGGCAAGATTCACCTGAGCGAGGACGAGGTCTCGGATCTGCGCGGCTACGTGCTGGCGACCGCCGAGGAGATCTTCGACGATCGCATCGAGTTGTTCATCGGCAAGGACATCGAGCAGGAAGACTGGGACCTGCCGGCCCTGCAGCGCGATCTGGCGCAGCTGTTTGCCCTCGACGACACCGACTTCCGCGGCCTGGACGAGATGGGCAGCGAAGAGATGCGCGATCACCTGTGGGCGCGCGTCGTCGCGAAGTACGAGGACAAGGAAAAGCTCGTGCCGCGCGAGATCCTGACGCGCGTCGAGCGCGACATCATGCTGCAGATCGTCGATCAGCAGTGGAAGGATCACCTTTACTCGCTCGATCACCTCAAGGAAGGCATCGGCCTGCGCGGCTACGGCCAGCGCGATCCGCTGGTCGAGTACAAGAAGGAAAGCTTTGCGCTCTTCCAGGACATGCGCGGCCGCATCGAGGAGGAGATCGTCCGTTACCTGTGGTTCCTGCGGCCGGTGGTCGAGCGCGACGGCGGCGAAGCGCGCGTCGCCACGCCCGTGCGGGCGCAACCGAAGCGGCCCGCGGCGCTCCGCTACAACAATCCGCAGGAGCAGCCGACATCGATCTTCTCCGGTCCGGCGCAGCCGGCGGCGCCGCACGGCGTGGACGACCTTGTGCAGGATCGCCAGCCCTTCGACTCCGCTCAGGGCAGGCCGGCGCGCGTCGGCGGCGATGACGTGATCAAGACGGTGAAGCGCGAAGAACCGAAGATCGGCCGCAACGATCCGTGCTGGTGCGGCAGCGGCAAGAAGTTCAAGAAGTGCCACGGGGCCTGAGGCAGAAGGCAGAAGGCAGAAGGCAAAAGGCAAAAGGCAGAACGATGACTCCATTGACCGAGACAGAAACGAAACAGAAAACGTCACTGGAGTCCGGCCTGCGAACGGCACTAACGTTCGACGACATCCTCCTCGTGCCGCGCCACTCCACGGTGCTGCCCGCGCAAGTCGACGTTTCCACACGACTCACGAAGAACATCAAGTTGAACGTGCCGCTGCTCAGCGCGGCGATGGACACCGTTACCGAGTCCGAGATGGCGATCGCCATGGCGCAGCAGGGCGGCATGGGCGTCATCCACAAGAACCTGCCGATCGAGGATCAGGCGCTCGAAGTCGATCGCGTCAAGCGATCGGAGAGCGGCATGATCGTCAATCCGATCACGGTTGCGCCGACGGCACTGATCCGCCAGGCGCTCGACCTGATGCAGAAGTACCGCATCTCCGGCGTGCCGATCACCGAGGACGGCAGCAAGGAAGGCCGCCTCGTCGGCATCCTCACCAATCGCGACCTGCGCTTCGAGACCAACACGTCGCGGCCGGTGTCGGAGCTGATGACCAAGGAGCGGCTGATCACCGTCCCGGTTGGGACGACGCTCGACGAAGCGCGCGAGATCCTGCATCGCGCCAAGGTTGAAAAGCTGCTGGTGGTCGACAAGGACTTCCGGCTCAAGGGCCTGATCACCGTCAAGGACATCCAGAAGGCGATCAAGTACCCGAACGCCTGCAAGGACTCGCTCGGACGCCTGCGATGCGGCGCCGCGGTCGGCATTGCGCGCGACACCATGGAGCGCGCGACGGCGCTCGTCAACGCCCACGTCGACGTGCTCGTCGTCGATACCGCCCACGGCCATTCACAGGGCGTGATGGACATGGTCAAGCAGCTGCGCAAGGCGTTTCCCGGGCTCGATCTGATCGCCGGGAACGTCGCGACCGCCGAAGCCACCGAAGCGCTGATTGGTATTGGCGTCGACGCGGTGAAGGTCGGCATCGGCGCCGGATCGATCTGCACGACGCGCATTGTCGCCGGCATCGGCATGCCGATGATCTCGTCGATCGCGGAGTGCGCGGCCGCCGCGCAGCAGCACCGCATCCCGGTGATTGCCGATGGCGGCATCCGCACCTCGGGCGACGTGGTCAAGGCGCTCGCGGTCGGCGCGAACGCGGTGATGGCGGGCAACCTGTTCGCCGGCACCGACGAAAGCCCCGGCGAGTTGATCCTGTATCAGGGCCGCACGTTCAAGGAATATCGCGGCATGGGATCGATCGGCGCAATGCGGCGCGGCAGCCGCGATCGTTATTTCCAGGACGACTTCGAGCTCGAGAGCGGCACCAGCCCCGCCGGCAAGCCAAACATGGAGAAGCTGGTCCCCGAGGGCATCGAGGGACGCGTGCAGCACAAGGGCAGCATGGCGATGGTCGTGCACCAGCTGATGGGCGGCCTTCGCGCCGGCATGGGCTACTGCGGCGCGCCGACGATTCCCGATCTGCAGCGCGACGCCGAGATCATTCGCATCACCAACGCCGGCTTCCGCGAGAGCCACGTCCACGACGTGACGATCACGAAGGAAGCGCCAAACTACCGCGTCGAATAGCCGCCCTCCGCGGCGGTAGAATGACGCGCTATGCGGTCATTCATCGCGGTCCTCTTCCTGGCGGTCGCAGTGGATGCGGCCGCTCAACCAACGCTCACCGTGCTCAGCTCGAACGCGACCAGCGAGCTGATTCACGAGCTCGCGCCGCGCTTCAAGAAGGCGTGCGCCTGCGAGCTGCACGTCACGTTCGACAACTCGGCGGCGCTCAGGGCGCGCATCGACAAGGGCGAGGCCTTTGATGTCGCGGTGATGACCAGCACGTTGATCAGCGATCTCGCGATGTCGGGAACGCTGGCGGCCGCGTCCCGCAAGGACGTCGCGCGCGCCGGCGTCGGCATGGCGATCCATCCGATGGCCACGAAGCCCGACATCAGTTCGCTCGATACGTTGAAGGGCGCGTTGATTACGGCGCGATCGATCACCTACGTCGAGCAGGGCGCGACCGCCGTCGTCCTGCGGTCGATCTTCGCGAAGCTGGGGCTCACCGAGCTGATGAACGCAAAGACGGTCTACTCCGCCAGCGCGGCGCATGCGGTCGCGGAGAAAACGGCGGAGCTCGGATTCACGCAGATCAGCGAGATCCTCAACGTGCCGGGCGCCACCTTCGCCGCTCCCCTGCCGCCTGAAGTGCAGGTCTACACGACATTCGCCGCAGCGGCGAAGCCCGGCGCATCAGCGGCGGCCACGCAGTTCATCACCATGCTTGCCGCGACGGATGCCGCCACGATCAAGAAGGTCGGGATGGAACAGATTCCCGCCGATCGCCTGCCACCAATTGCCGCGGATCAACTGACGCCGGCGCAGCGCGAGGCGGTCGAGGCCTTCCGCATCGCGCGCGGCACGGCGATCAGCGGACCGTTCTATCCACTCTTGAGAAGCCCGGAGTTGATGACGCGCACGCGCGCGATGGGCGATTACCTACGTTACAAGAGCGCCCTGCCGCCGCGGCTGAGCGAGTTCGTAATCCTGCTCACCGCGCGCGAGTGGACGCAGCAGTACGAATGGAACGCGCACTATCCGATCGCGGTGAAGGCGGGAGTCAAGCGCGACATCCTGGATGCGATTGCCGAAGGCCGCCGGCCGACAGGAATGTCGGAGGAGGAAACAATTCTGTATGAGTTCTGCCACGAATTGCATCACGACAAGGCAGTGAGTGACGGCACCTATGCGCGCGCGCTCAAGGCATTCGGCGAACTCGGAGTCGTCGACACGATCGGCATCACCGGCTACTACACGATGCTGGCGATGACCCTGAATACGGCCCGCACACCTGCCGGCGAGTCCGGCAGCCCGATCCTTCGTCCGCTCCAGCGATAAGGAAGTGTTATTATCTTTCGGTTCCTCACAACCGAAAGCGCTACATGAACATCTTCAGGAGAGGCCTACTGCTCTGCCTCCTGCTCGCTGCCACTGCGGGCTGCGATCGCATAACGAAGCACCTTGCCGTCACGACGCTCGCGGGCCAACCTGAGCAGTCGTACCTCGGCGATATGGTCCGGCTGGATTACTACGAGAATGCCGGCGGCTTTCTGAGCACCGGCGCTGGTTGGCGTCCGTCCACTCGCGCGGCAGTCTTTCAAATCGCCAATGGCTTCTTCCTACTGGTCACGATCGTCATGGCGGTGCGCTACAAATGGTCGAGGTTGGGCGCGGTCGGCCTGGTGATTTTTCTGGCGGGCGGTCTCTCGAACCTGATCGATCGCATGGCGTTCGGGAGCGTAATCGACTTCCTGAATATCGGGGTCGGGCCGGTCCGGACCGGCATCTTCAACGTGGCCGACGTCGCCATCATGGCCGGCGTTGCCCTGCTGCTGGTCAACGCCAACCGGTCTCGCCGAAACCCGGAACGAGCGGAGGCGGACGCCAGTGTGTAAGGGATTTCACTCTTACACTCCCACCTGGGCAGAAACTTCGGGCACCGGAAGACAGTCCTCCGGGGCTACCGCGATTTCCGGCCTGAGCCGATAAGACTTCGTCAGCGGTCGCGCTGGCATTCGATATGCACTATCAGGGAAGTATGAGTGAGCTTCTTCAGAGGCTCGGAGTCGTGATCGGGATCTCGCTGGTCCTCACGGTGCTGCTGATGGTCCTCTACCAGGACGATACGTCGGCGCAGTTCCAGGACGACCCGGCGGGCGTCACGCAGGCGGCGACGGTCACGGCCAGCGGCCACGGCACCCCGTAGCCGCCGAACCGCACAACCCGAAACTACTCCACCGTGAAATTCACGGTGACGAACATCCGCACTTCCACCGGCTCGCAATTCAAGTAGGTCGGCGAAAACTCCCACAAGCTCACCGCCGCAATCGCCTCGTCATCGAGCTCCGCGGAATCGGTTCCCGAGATCAGCTCGACGTTCCGCACCCTGCCGTCGGTGCCGATCGTCGCTTGCATCATCACGCTGCCCTTCAGATTCTGTCCGTTCCAGGCTTGTTTGTAGCGCGGACGCACGTCGCGGATCTTCGCCGGCGGTGACAACTGGCCACCCACATTCGAGCCGCAGGTCGGCGGCGCATACGGCGCCGCCGTCTGCACATAGCGCTGACCATCCTGGCCGGGACCCCTGACCGTGACGGTTTCGCGCAACGTCCCGACAGGCAGCCTGATCGTGAACGTCACAGCTCCGCCCGCAAGGCGGATGCGCTGACGCTGCGTCGAGAATCCTGGGGATCTCACCGACAGCAGATAGTCTCCGGCCGGTACTTCCGGCAATTGGAAGTTGCCGTTCGCATCCGTCTTCGTGTCGAACACCTGCTCGCTGTTCATGCCTTGCAGACGCACGGCGGCATCGCCAAGCGGACGCCCGCTTGGATCGGCGACGGTGCCGCCCGGCGTGTTTTGCGCGCGCGCCGCCGCGGCGATCGGCACCGCGATCGCGATTAGCAACATGGCAAACGCCAGCCGCCGCGACACGGACACGCGACGACGATTCACCTGTGGGTTCAACATGGCGCGAACTCTCCTTTCAAGCGTTGACGGTCGTGCAATGGACGGCGCCGGCAGCCACGTGCGGCCATGCATGCTGAACGTGCGCGCCAGATCGACGAGATGCGAGGCGTACGATGTGCCGCCGATGCCCAGGCCAAGGACGATGTCGTCACACGCGTGCTCGCTCTCGCGGCGCAGCCGCGCGCACGCGATCCAGAACAGCGGGTTGAACCAGTTGAGCGCGCAGCCACGAAAGCCATATCGCGCCGAGCAACATGACCGACAGGCTGATGCCGGTTCCGGCGAGCCAGCCGATCATCAGCATGCGGCGCCAATCAATGGCCGCGACTCGCGGCGCGGTCACGACAACGAGCTCGTCGGCGTGGAAATTCGCGTCGAAGACCGGCCCTTCGATCTCGACCGACGTCACCGTGGCAGGCATCCGCAATGCCGGCGCGATTGAATTCAGCAGCGGCTGCGCGGCCGCGAGGACCAGAGCGGCGGCGAGCACCCAGTGGCGGAACGCCGCGGGCTGCCGGCGCAACAACCACAGTCCCGCCAGGCCGACCGCCATGACCAGCGACGATCGCAGCATCATTTCGAGGAAGACATTCATTTCGACTCCTCTGCTCTTGCCCTGGCCACGATATCGGCGATGCGATCCAGCTCCTCGTCGCTCAGCTTGCCGCCATCCGGACCGAGGAGCGCGGCGACGACTTTCTCAGCGGAACCGTCGAAGAAGGTGTTCATCACGTGCTTGAGCGCGGACTTGCGGACGACGCGGCGCGGCACCACCGGGTAATAGACGTATTTGACACCGTCCTCTTCGTGACGGACGTGGCCCTTGGTCTCGAGCACGCGCAGCTGCGTGCGGACGGTCGAATCGCTCGGCTCGCCCGGCAGCGCTTTCATCAGGTCGCCGGCGGTCGCCCGCCCCAGCTGGTAGAGGATGTCCATGATCTGGCGCTCGCGGCGCGACAGCGTGGCGTGCGGGGATTTGCTCACCGTTATTTTCCTAACGGCAAACGTTATAAAAATAACAGTGGAGCTGTCAAGCCCCCGGAAAAGCCAACCGGCCGCCGGCCGGCGGCCGTCGTATTGACGTTCGATAGGAGTTCGGCGACACTCCTATCGGATTACGATAGGAGTCCCATGGCTGAATCGCGCGCGACCGTCCTGCAAGGCACCCTCGATTTGCTGATCCTGAAGGCCCTCAGTGCCGGTGAGTTGCACGGGCTGGGTGTCTCCCGCCGGATCGAACAGATCACGCGCGGCACCTTCTCGGTCCAGCCAGGCTCGCTGTTCCCGGCCCTGCACCGCCTCGAGGAGGCCGGCGCCCTGTCCTCGTCGTGGCAGCCGTCGGAGAACAACCGGCGCGCGAAGTTCTACTCGCTGACCAAGGCCGGCCGCCGGCGGCTCGGCGACGAGACGGCCCAGTGGAATCGCGTGGCGCTCGCCATCGCCCACGCGTTGGAGACGTAGTGATGCCCTTCTCCCGCCTCGCAGCGTGGTGGCGGAACCTGCGCCATCGCGATCGGGTCGAGCGTGATCTCGACGAGGAATTGAAGGCGACGCTCGATCTCCTGATCGACGCAAAGGTCACGGCGGGCGTCGAGCCGCGCGAAGCACGCCGCCGCGCGATGATCGAGTTGAACGGCATCGAGCCGATCAAGGAACGCTTTCTCATGGGACCGAACCATCGCCGGCAGCACCAACCGCTGGGCGCGAGGGCTGGCCGTGGCTCAGGTCGCGCTGTCGGTCGTGATGCTGATCGGCGTCCTCGAACGGCAGGTCAAGATCAGCACGCAGCGCGATTCGCAGAACCTGACCATCATCGGCGTGGTCGCGAGCGCGACTCGCGGCGATCCGAAGGAAAACGCCGCCAGGATCCTGTACCGCACCATGCCGCAGTCACGCGTCTTCTCGGCCGCGAACGTGATCGTGCGCACATCCGGCGCTCCGGAAGCGGCAATGGCGTCGATCAGGCGCATCGTGCAGGACGCCGGCAAGGAATACGTGCAGCAGGTGTCGGAGCTCGAGGCCTGGTTCGATCAGATGCCGACGAGCGAGCGCATGAGCGCCATCCTCGCGATGATCGTCGGCGGCTTGGCGGTCGTGCTCGCGCTGATCGGCGTGCATGGCGTGCTGGCGTATTCGGTGTCGAAGCGCACCCGCGAGATCGGCGTGCGCGTCGCGGTTGGCGCCAATCCGGCCACCGTCGCTCGCGCCGTCGTCCGGGAGGGCGCGGTCCTGACGGCGTTGGGCATTGCGACCGGTCTTCCCGCGGCCTACTTGGCGGCGCGGCTGATTCGGTCGATGCTGTTCGGTGTCAGCGAAGCGGATCCATTGACGTTCGCCGCCGTATCGACGTTTTTCATCGTGCTTGGCGTGATGGCCGGCACGCTGCCGGCTCGCCGCGCGGCAAACGTCGATCCGGTCAAAGCGCTGCGGGCTGAGTAATCGTGATCTCGCGGATGTCGCCGCCGCGATCCGCGACCGTCACGGCGATCGCGCCCGGGATCGAACGCGACAACCGCTCGGACCATTCGATCGCGATCACACCGGCCGCCGCAAGATCCTGATCGAGGCCGATCTCGTCGAGGTCGGCGCGATCCAGTCGATACAGGTCGACATGAATCAACGGCAATCGTCCGCCGCGGTATTCATGCACGAGCGTGAACGTCGGGCTGGTCACATCGTCCGGGTTGATGCCGAGGCCCGCCGCGAGCCCGCGAACGAACGCGGTCTTCCCTGCTCCCAGATCGCCGGAGAGCAACAACACCGATCCCATCGCGAGATCGCGCGCCAACGCGGACGCAATCTCGCGCGTTTCCTGCTCTGAGTTGGACGGGATGGCGCTGCTCACTCGCTCTTGCTGGCCGCCACACGGCGGCGAGCCGTCACTTCGAGAATCGCGTCGCCGATGTGATCGACGAGATCGCCGGCGGTCATCGAAACTTCGCCATTGTCGGCGTCGGCGAGCTCGCCGGCCGATCCGTGCAGGTAGACCGCGAGCTTGCAAGCGGCCTCGGCGTCGAGCAACTGCGCGAGCCAGGCGCCAAGCATTCCGGCGAGGACGTCGCCGGTGCCGCCGGTCGCCATGCCGGGGCATCCGGTGGGATTGACGAACACCTTTTCATCGGGCGTGACGACGAGACTTCGATAGCCCTTGAGAACGACGTACAGTTTGTGGCGCTTTGCGAAGTCGGAGGCGATCCCGATGCGATCGACCTGCAGGTCGTCAACAGTGCAGCCAACGAGGCGCGCCATCTCGCCCGGATGCGGCGTGATGATCAGGTCGCGGCCTTCGCGTCCAACCAGCAACGCAGGCTCGTCAGCGAACGCGTTGAGCGCGTCGGCGTCGAGCACCAGCGGTCCCTCGCACTTGTCGAGCAGCTCGCGCACGAAGGTGGTCACCGCTTCGCCGCGGCCGAGGCCGGGCCCGGCGACGATGACGTCCGCGTCGATGCCGAGGACGGCATCGACCGCGGAACAGTGAATGGTGCCCTCCGGTGTTTCGTCGAGGCCTTCGGTCATGTATTCCGACGCGTGCGCGGCGATGGTCGGCTGACAGGACTTCGGCGCCGCCACCGTCACGAGCCCGGCTCCCGCGCGCATTGCGCCCTGCGCGCACAACACCGCCGCCCCCGCCTTGCCCATCGATCCAGCTACCACCAGCACGCGTCCGAAGTCACCCTTGTGCGCATCGGGCGCGCGCGGCTGGATCAAGGCGCGCATCCGCTCGCGGGTCAGCAGCTCGAGTTCCGGGCCGTCGAGCTGATCGATCACGTCGCCCGGAATGCCGATGTCGGCGATGACGACTTCGCCGGCTTTCATTTCGGCCGGCGGCAACACCAGCGGCAACTTCGGCGCCGCCAGCGTGACAGTGACCGTGGCCTCGATCGCGTCGCCGATCAGATCCGGCGTGTCCGCGCTCATGCCGGATGGGATGTCGATCGCGACGATCGGCACGCCCGCCTCGTTGATGTCCGCGACCACCGTTTCGTAAAACCCGGTCAGCGGCGCCGACAGGCCGGTGCCGAACATCGCGTCGACGATCAGATCGTGCCCGGTGATTTCGGCGCCGTGCAGCTCCCACGCCGTTTCGTCGGCGACTTCGACGACGGTCTGGCCGATGTTGCCGAGAATCGTCAGGTTGGTGCGGGCATCGCCTTTGACTTCGCCGAGATGGCCGATGACGAACACCGACACGTCGAAGCCGCGCTGCTGCAGCGTGCGGGCGACGACGAAGCCGTCGCCGCCGTTATTGCCCTTGCCGCAGACGATCGCAATGCGGCGATCGGCCAGATCGGGATAGAGCGATTCGATCGCCGCCACCACCTGGCGGCCGGCGTTCTCCATCAACACCAGCGATGCGATGCCGATGTCCTGGATCGTGCGACGATCGGCTTCGCGCATCTGCTCGGCGTTGAGGATCCTCATGCATACGCCTCCATCGGCGGGCAGATGCAAATCAGATTGCGATCGCCGTAGGGATTGTCGATCCTGCCGACGCTTGGCCAGAACTTGTTGGCGCGCACCCACGGCAGCGGATAGGCCGCCTGCTCGCGCGAGTACGGATGCGACCAGTCGTTGATCGTCACCGCCGCGGCGGTGTGCGGCGCATTCTTGAGGACGTTGTCCTTCGCATCAACCTTGCCCGACACGACGTCCTCGATCTCACGGCGAATCGCGATCAGCGCATCACAGAAGCGGTCGAGCTCCGCCTTCGGCTCGCTTTCGGTCGGCTCGATCATCAGCGTCCCCGGCACCGGGAACGACACTGTCGGCGCGTGGAATCCAAAATCCATCAGGCGCTTGGCGACGTCGCCTTCTTCGACGCCCTTGGCCTTGAACGCGCGCAGATCGAAGATCATCTCGTGCGCGACGCGGCCGTTCTCGCGCGTGTAGAGCACGTCGTAGTGCTTTTCGAGACGCGACTTGATGTAGTTGGCGTTGAGGATCGCAAACCGCGTCGCATCGGTGACGCCGTGCCCGCCGAGCATGCGGATGTAGCCGTACGAGATGAGCAGGATGCTGGCGCTGCCCCACGGCGCCGCCGACACCGGCGGAATTGATTGCGTTCCAGCGGACGCTGAAGCGTCCGCTCTCCGAACGTCAACGAGCGGATGACCGGGCAGGAACGGCGCGAGATGCTTGGCAACGCCAATCGGGCCCATGCCCGGTCCGCCGCCGCCGTGCGGAATGGCGAACGTCTTGTGCAGGTTGAGATGGCAGACGTCCGCGCCGATCGTGGCCGGGCTGGTCAGGCCGACCTGCGCGTTCATGTTCGCGCCGTCCATGTACACCTGGCCGCCGTACTGATGGATCGTCGCGCAGATGTCCTTGATCGAATCCTCGAACACGCCGTGCGTGGACGGATACGTGATCATCAGGCCGGCGAGATCCTTCGCGTGTTCGGCGGCCTTTTTCTTCAGATCGTCGACGTCGACGTTGCCGTTCGGCGCGGTGGCCACGACCACGACCTTGAAACCGGCCATGATCGCGCTCGCCGGGTTGGTGCCGTGAGCGGAGGCCGGGATCAGCACCACGTCGCGCGCGCCTTCGCCGCGGGACTTGTGATACGCGCGCATCACCTCGAGGCCGGCAAACTCACCCTGCGCACCGGAATTCGGCTGCAGCGACACGGCGGCGAATCCCGTAATCTCGCACAGCGCCTGTTCGAGCTCGGTGGTGATCTGGCGATAGCCTTCGGTCTGATCCGCGGGCGCGAACGGATGGATGCGCGAGAACTCTTCCCACGACACCGGATACATCTCGCTCGCAGCGTTCAGCTTCATCGTGCACGAGCCCAGCGGGATCATCGACGTGTCGAGGCCCACATCCTTGCGCTCGAGGGTGCGGATGTAGCGCATCATCTCGCTCTCGGAGCGATGCGAATTGAACACCGGGTGCGTGAGGAACGCACTCTTGCGGATCAACGCCGCCGGCCACTTCGGGCCGTCGGTGCTCGCGTCGATGGCAACGACGCCGGCGCCCTTCTGCGCCGCCGCGGTGAAGACATGCACCACCGCTGTCAGATCGCTCATCGTCACGGTCTCGTCGAACGAGATGCCGATCTCCGAGTCGCCGATGTAGCGGAAATTGATGCCCGCCGCTTCGGCCTCCTTGTGAATCGCCTGCGCCTGCGCGGCCGCGGTCTTGATGCGCAGCGTGTCGAAGAAATGCGTATTGCTTTGCTGATAGCCCAGCGACTTCAGCGCGCCGTCGAGCGAGCGCGTCAGCGCGTGGACGCGCGTCGCAATCGCCTTGATACCCTCGGGGCCGTGATACACGGCATACATCGCCGCCATGTTGGCGAGCAGCGCCTGCGCGGTGCAGATGTTGGACGTCGCCTTTTCGCGGCGGATGTGCTGCTCGCGCGTCTGCAGCGACATGCGATACGCGCGATGCCCGTGCGCATCGATCGACACGCCAATGACGCGGCCGGGCATGTGGCGCACGAACTCCTGGCTGGTCGCGAAGAACGCGGCATGCGGACCGCCGAACCCGAGCGGCACGCCGAAGCGCTGCGAGTTGCCGAACACGCAATCCGCGCCTGCTTCACCCGGTGATGTTGCCAGCGCGAGCGCCAGCAGATCGGTGGCGACCGCGACCTTCACGTTGGCCGCATGCGCCTTGTCGATGAACGGCTTCAGATCGTACAGGCTGCCTGCTTCACACGGGTACTGCACGAGAGCGCCGAACACGTCCGGCGCGTCGAAATTCATCTTGTCGCTGCGGACGATCTCGAGCTTGATGCCGAGAGGTTCCGCCCGGCTGCGCAGCACGGCGACCGTTTGCGGGAACACTCGATCCGACACGAGGAACGTGCCGTTCGCATCACCGAGCTTCTTGCCCTGGACGCGATGCAGCAGCGTCATCGCTTCGCCGGCCGCGGTACCTTCGTCAAGCAGCGAAGCGTTGGCGACGGCCATGCCCGTCAGCTCCACCACCATCGTCTGGAAATTGAGCAGCGACTCGAGTCGTCCCTGCGCAATCTCGGCCTGATACGGCGTGTAGGGCGTGTACCAGCCCGGATTCTCGAACACACACCGGCGAATCACGCTCGGCGTCAGCGTGTCGGAATAGCCAAGGCCGATGAAGCTGCGAAAGACCTTGTTCTTCTTCGCGATCGTCTTGAGCCGTGCGAGATAGGTGGACTCGCTCTCCGCCTCCGGCAAATTGAGCGGGGCCTTGAGTCGGATGCTCGCCGGAATGGCTTCGTCGATCAGCGCATCGAGCGATGCGGCGCCGACCTCCTTGAGCATGGCGGCGATGTCGTCGCCGCGCGGGCCGATATGTCTGTTCGCGAACGTGTCGAGCGGCGGAAATGGAGCCTGCTTCATTTTTGAATCAATTGTTCGTACGCGGCCGCATCCATCAGCGAGCCGAGCTCTCCGGAGCCGGCGAGCTTCACCTTGACCATCCACGTGTCGTGCGGCTTGCTGTTGACGTGATCGGGGCGATCCTTCAGCGACCCGTTGACCTCAGTCACTTCTCCAGTCACCGGCGCGAACAGCTCCGACACCGCCTTCACGGATTCAATGGTGCCGAACACCTTGCCCGCGGTGATCGTGGATCCGACCTCCGGCAGCTCGACGTAAACGACGTCGCCCAGCTGCTGCTGCGCGAAGTCGGTGATGCCAATGGTGCCGGTGCCGCCGTCAACGCGAATCCACTCGTGCTCTTTCGTGTACTTCAGATCAGTCGGATAGGCCATAGGGGTCCTGGGACTTGGGTCCTGGGTCTTGGGTTCTGGGTCTTGGGTTACTTCTTGGGTCTCTTGTAGAACGGTAGTGGTACGACCACCGCTTTGGCCTTGCGGCCGCGGATATCAATCTCGAGCTCGGTGCCCGGCGCCTTCAGGGCGGGCGGAACGTACGCAAGGCCGATCGCCTTTTTCAAAAAGGGCGTTTGCGTCCCGCTGGTGACGACGCCAACCTGCTGGCCGTTGTGCAGCACCGGATGTCCGTGACGCGCGATGGCGCGATCGACCATCTCGATGCCGACCATCGTCTTGTCGGTGCCGTTGGTCTTCTGCGCGTGCAAGACATCGCGGCCCAGGAACGCGTCCTTCTTCCAGCCGACGATCCACCCAAGGTCGGCTTCGACCACGGTGTGCTGCTCGTCGATGTCGTTGCCGTGCAGCCGCATGGCCGCTTCAAGGCGGAGCGTGTCGCGCGCGCCGAGGCCGGCGGGGATCAAACCGTGCGGCTGCCCTGCCGCCAGCAATGCATCCCACACTTTCGCGGCCATCGCCGGCGGAATCATGACTTCGAATCCGTCTTCGCCGGTATATCCGGTGCGCGACACGGTGCCGCGCACGCCGGCGATCTCGCCATGCGCGAACCAGTAGTACTTGATAGCGGCCAGATCGATCGCGGTGAGCGTCTGGAGAATCTCCTCCGCTTTCGGACCCTGGACGGCGATCAAGGCATAGCGATCGCTAGAATTGACGATGCCGACGTCCGGCGAGGCTTCTTTGGCACGCGCCGTGATCCACGGCACGTCCTTGTCGATGTTGCCGGCGTTGATCACGAGCAGATAATGCGACGGTCCGAATCGATAGACGAGCAGGTCGTCGACGAACGTGCCTTCCTTCGTCGTCAGGCCCGAGTATTGAATCTGTCCGACCTGCAGCTTCGAGGCGTCGTTCGACGTCATGTGCTGCACGGCTTCGAGCGCGCCCTTGCCGGCGATCTCGACTTCGCCCATGTGCGACACATCGAACAGCCCCGCCGCCGTGCGGACCGCCATGTGCTCGGCGGTGATGCCGGAGTACTCGACGGGCATGTCCCAGCCGCCAAACGGGACCATGCGGGCGCCAAGCGCGATATGTGAGGCGTGCAGCGGGGTTTTCTTGAGTGGTGCGCCGTCGGAATCAGCCATTAAACGAGGGGGTCACCTCGAGTGAGGTGAACCCCCGAAAGGTACTATGCGCAATGGCCCGGGCGCAACCGGACTTTCACATTTCCGTCAGCAGGATCAGCAGGAATGCCGTCATCGCCAGCGGATAGACGGCGATCAGCCTGAACACAAAGGTCATCTCCGGTGTCGGCGTCTGGTGCTCCACTTCCTGTTTCATGAGGAAGCGCAGGCCGTGAACGCAAAGCGAGAGCGCAGCGACCGCGAGCCCGCCAAGCGCGATTGCGATCACCAGGCGCTCGTGGCTCAATCGCCAAAGTAACGGAGGCTGCAGGATCACGGCGCACGCACCGCACTGGATCGCGAGCTGCCGCCGGGTCGTCAGGTACCGCCGCGGATACTCCACGGTGCGCACTAGGTGCACCACCACCACTGCATCGCCTTGTAGCTGGCGACCACCAGGCCGGCGGCGGCGCAGAACGGCTCCAGCGCCAGCGTCGGTTCGAGCACCGCGATCCAGCAGATGATCCCCATGGCGATTTCCGCGAGCTCGATGGCCCGCTTGACGTCGGCGCAGAAATCGAACTGGGCCGTCCCGGCCATCGCCGCCTGGAACTGATCCGGGGCATTCAGACGGGCGGCCCGCAACGCTCGACGCAGCTCGCGCATGATGTCCGAGACGCCGCCGCGCTCGAGCCTGGTCAGTGCGTCGTCGACGAGCTCGTGGGTGACCGTGTGCCGCTGGTGATCGCGCGCGGACTTCACGATGTCGTCGATCAACGCGGCGCGCCCGGCACGTCCCTGACGGCGTTTCAGACCACGTTGGACTTGCGGGTCGTAGTGCAGCGCGATGTGCGTGGCCTGGATATCGAGCGTGGCTTCAATCGCGCGCGCGCTCTGCTTGCGCGAGGCTGGTCTGGCGTCGCCTTCGGCGACCAGCGCGCGAAGCGTGTTGATGGTTTGCTCGAGCACCGGATCGACGAGCACGGCCTTGCCCTGGCCGGTGGCGACGGCCGCCTGTGGCGCGAACGCAGCCGGCGCCGCCGCGCCCGCGTAAGCGAGCATTGGCAAGCCGGCGAGCGAAGTGGTCACGAACTGACGACGAGATGTCTGCTGCATATCCATACCCCTGTCACCGAAGCCGGCGCATGACCACGCGGCACTTCCGCCCCGCCTCGCCGTCTTCAACGCCGGAGGCTTCCGGCAACCAGTCCATCAGTTCTGCGAGTTCACCAGCTCGCGCGGCGGACGCGCGCCGGCGGCCGTCGCAGGCCGATATCGCAAATAGGAATTGAGCGTGTGATAGCTGATGTCGAGCGCGCGGCAGGCCTGGCGCTTGTTGCCGGCGTTCTTTTCGAGGACCAGCCGCGCATAACGGCTGCCCCACGCGCGCATGGTGTCGCCGAGCTGATACGACGGCAGGAGATGCTCGCCGTAACCGCCGCGCAGGCTGACCGGCAGATCGTCGATGCGAATCTGCCGCGACTCCGCCGTCGCAATCGCGCCTTCGATCATGCGCTCGAGCTCGCGCACGTTCCCAGGCCAGTCATAGGCGATCAACGCATCCACCGCTGCCGGCGTCATCGTCAACCGGCCGCGCCCTTCATGACGCGACAGGAAGTACTGCGTCAGCTCGAGGATGTCGGCCTTGCGCATGCGCAGCGGCGGCACGCGGATCTCGACACCGCTCAAGCGGTAGAACAAGTCGGTGCGGAACAGCCCCCGATCCACCAGACCGGACAGCGGGCGATTGGTTGCCGCGACAATGCGCGTATTGATCTGGCGTGGACCAATGCCGCCGACGCGCTCAACGGTCAGGTCCTGGATGACGCGCAGCAACTTGGCTTGCGCCGCGAGCGACAGATCGGAGATCTCGTCGAGGAACAGCGTGCCGCCGTCGGCGTGCTCGAACTTGCCGCGGCGTCCACGCACCCCCGTGGCGGTGCGCTCCTCGATGCCGAACAATTCCGCTTCGATCAGGGTCTCGACGAGCGCCGCGCAATTGATGGCGACGAACGGTCCCTGGCGGCGCGGCCCGAGCTCGTGAATCTGCCGGGCCACCAGCTCCTTGCCAACACCACTCTCTCCTTCGATCAGCACAGTGAAGTTGGTATTGGCGACGCGCTCCACGCGCTCGCGCAGCAATCGCATGATTTCGCTCGAGCCGATCAGCGGCGCCGCGCCGTCGCGCTCCGCCGTGGTCAACGGCGCCGGCGTGCAGGCGAGCCGCTCCGCTTCGAGCAGCAGTGCGGCGATGCTGGCGGCCGCTTCAATCAACTGGCAGGTCCAGTCGTCCGGGCCGGTGCGCGCGTCGAACGACGCCTCGAGCATCACCTGGCGCCCTGCTTCCTTTACCGGCACGGCGAACGCGACGTAGTCGCGGGCGCGCACCGGTTGAATCGAGCGCGGCGACATCGTGCTCGAAATCTCTTTCAACCCGATGCTGCGCACGCGCGCGAGGTGACGCAAACGATCGGTCAGGATGCGCGACAGATCGCGGCGATCGGTGGCGCCGATCAGATCCGCGGCGACGTAGCGCAACAACAGATCGAGCCCGGCCCGGCGATCGGCGCGGCGCAGTTGCCGCGGTGTCGCAATGGTGATGTTGGGGCCGGCGTCCATGTCGGCGTGAGCCATAACAAGATCGATGCCGCGCGCGATCGATAACGCGTCGCTGAATTGAGGCGGAACTTTTCGGGGGGCGAACGTGAAGCAGTGCGAAGCGAGAAGCAAGTGCCCGAACTTCGGCGGAGTCAGGGCACCTGCTACTCGTCGCCAACATCGACGCGCTCGTCGAACACGAGCACGCCGCGATAACGCATCGGCTCGATCGCCGCGACGTAGCAGCGATCGAGACGGCCGCCCACGCTTGCGCGCGTGTGCACGCCGGCAAGCAGCACCTCGGTGCGGGCGCCTGGACGCAGCCGCGCGGCGGATTCGACGAGCGCCGCGCGACTGCTGATATTGAGGAGTGTGACCGGCTGACCGGGACGGAGCACGGCGTGCGCGCGCCACAGCGCGCCGCCGCCGGACGAGCGTCGCTCGCGGCGCCGCTCAATCGGGTCGAGGGCTACGGGAGCCATTGCCGCGTCGGCGCGTCGAACATCAGCACGCGGACACGGCCGGTCGCTCCGAACACGCGAATCGCCATCTGTGGACCCCGATGCGCCGCCACGTATACCGTGCCGCTGGTCGCACTGCCGACCGGACTGAACGTCACCAGCGACGTATTGCCGATGCGCAGCGCGTCTTCGCCGGGCTCGAGCCGTGCGCCCGACGTGTCGGTGACCGGCTGATTGATGCGTAATGAAATGCCGGGGGCCTGATCATCCAGCCAGCCCGGCGGCGTCAACGGCGTATCGGTGCCGCGATCGATATCGCGCTGCAACATGCCGTTGCCGTTGCCGTCCGCGTACAACCGCAGCGCGGTTCGATCGCCGATCACCTCGAGGCGCACCGCGACCGATCGCGATCGCTTCAGCGACTCGAGACGCGCGCGCTGCAGTTGTCCGGCAAGATACTGCGCGCCGACGATCGTCCGCTCGCGGTCGAGCGTGCCGCCGATCACGGGAACCGCGATCGCCGCCATCAGGAAACACAACGACACGGCGACGATGATGTCGATGAACGCGGCGCCGCGCGCATCAGTCACCGGGGGCCTTGTCGGGCCTGGGCGGCGTCACGATCACGAGCGGCTTCAATTTCAGGAAGCTCTTTTCGCCGATGCCTTTGACGTTCATCAGCTCCTCGATCCGCTTGAAGCTGCCAACCTTGGTGCGGTGTTCGAGAATGCGCTCGGCCGTCTTGCGGCCGATGCCCGGAAGTGTCTCGAGCTGATCGATCGTTGCGGTATTGAGGTTGACGGCGGGCTTGGCCGGCGAAGCGGCCGGCGCCTGCTCCGACTGTGTGAGTGCAAAGGCGGGCGTGGAGATCAGGACCGTGGCGCTCAACGCGAGCGCGGCGGCAAGAGTGATACGCATGGGGTTCCTCCGTTGTGAATGTGTGGATTGCTGCGCGCGAATCACCTGTTTGGGTCACTCGTAGTCAGGGAGCAATCCGTCAGAAAGTTCGCGCGCAGTCGGGCTCCGGTCAGCAAGAGCAACGCCGCGGCCGTTCGATCGCCGCAACTCGTTCGCAGGATGATGTTTGCGCCGCGGGAACCGCCATCAGGCGGCGCGCGTACCAGAAGGAAACGGCAACCCCGGTTGCGCCAGGCGGTGCGATGCGGGCAAAACCGGCCGGGAATCACGCGACGGTTCGGGAACCCGAGTTGCGCCGTGAGCAACCCGGGTTGCACTGTCGCGCGGGACAAGTCCGGCTACAATGCGCTCGAAAGGAATCTCCATGCGCCGTGCCCCCTCGCTCCTTGGCGTCATCACACTCGTACTCTCGGCCGCCACGCTGTCAGGCTTGCGCTCCGAAGCCTTGGCGAAGGAGCGCCAGGTCGCGATCCCGGCGCCGGATCCCGCGAAGTGCGCCGTCAACTGGACCGGTAACGAGCCGGCGATCGAGCAGTTCATGATCGACGGCAAGGTGATGAAGTCGGAAGACGTGCCGATCGGCGTCACCAAGCCGCGGCGCGTCTACCTCGAAGGGGGCGGCCCCGCGGCGCGGTTCGCGTTCAAGCCAATCCGCCCCGGCTACAGCAAGGGCTTCATGGAGAGCTACAAGTCGGAGATCGCCGCCTACAAGCTCGATCGCATGCTCGACATGCACATGGTCCCGCCAATCGTCGAGCGGAAGATCGACGGCATCACCGGCGCCGCGATTCTCTGGGTGGACAACGTGCAGGGCTGGAGCGTCGCCAAGCCGCCGCAAGGGCCCGAGCCGATGTGGAGCAAGCAGCTGACGCGCATGAAGATGTTCGATCTGCTGATCGCCAACATCGATCGCAACCAGGGCAACCTGATCTACGACGCCGACTGGCACTTGATCCTGATCGATCACTCGCGCGCGTTCATCGACAAGAACGATCTGAAGAACATCGCGCCGCTCGGCCGGGTCGATCGCCAGCTCTGGGAAAAAATGCAGGCGCTGACGATGCAGGATCTCGATCGCGGCCTGGCGAAATGGGTCGGCGACAGAGAGAAGAAGGCGTTGCTGCTCCGCCGCGACTTGATGGCGAAGAACATTCAGCAGCTCGTGGCGAAGAGCGGCGAGAAGTTCGTGTTCTACGAGTGACTCGCTGTGCCCTAACGGAACATTCCTTCTATCTCAATGGTATCTATGCACTTATTCGATTTATGTCTCGTCCAGTGTCTCGAATAAGCGCATACAGCTACAAAAGTGCCGTGACTGGTTACCCGATATACACCCGTAAGTCACTATAGAAAAGCCGCTTAAAAGCATCAGATTCGATCCTGTTGATCGGCTTACATATTGCATCATTAACGTCCATTGATGCCCATGGACGCTACTGATCTGCCCAAACAGCGCCAATTCACGTCGTTTTGGGTAGCCGGCATTGCCGCCTTCTGGCTGGCGACCGCCGTTGGCGGCCTGTACGTGATCTGGGCCTACGAGAACGGCGCCGGCGTTCCGTCGCATGCCGGTCCGCAATGGCCGGCGGGTACGACGCTGACCGCAGCGACCGATCGGCCCACACTGATATTTCTGGCTCACCCCCGGTGTTCCTGCACCACCGCGAGTCTCGGCGAGCTGGCCGAAGCGCTCGCGCGCGCGAAGACGCTGCCAAAAACCTACGTCGTATTCCTGAAGCCCTCTTCAATGCCTGATGGCTGGGAGAAGACGGCGCTATGGACGTCGGCGCAGGAGCTTCCGGGCGCCACCGTGATTCGCGACGAAGACGGCCGCGAAGCCGAGCGATTCGGCACGGTCACGTCGGGACAGACGCTGCTCTACGACGTGCACGGTCACCTGGTGTTCAACGGCGGCATCACCAGCGCGCGCGGACACGCTGGCGACAACGCGGGGCGATCGTCGCTCGTGGATCTTCTCAACCACGCCACTCCAGCGACGAGCGCCACTGACGTGTACGGCTGCTCGCTCGTCGCGCAGGCGACATCATGACCGCACTCGCCGGATCGATCTCGCGGCGCGCCGACGAGCTGTTCAGCGCCTACCAGCACGACATCCATCGCCGCACCGATCGCCTGTTCGCGGGGCTGATGGCGTTCCAGTGGCTGCTCGGCATCGTCTTCGCGCTGCGGGTGTCGCCGCTGACGTGGGCCGGCGCCGAAAGCAGCATGCACCTGCACGTGCGGGCCGCGGTCATTCTCGGCGGCGTGATCAGCATTTTCCCGGCGATGCTCGGGCTGTTCCGGCCCGGCCTGGTGTCGACGCGCTACGTCATCGCCGTCGCGCAGATGCTGATGGGCGCGCTGCTCATCCACTTGACCGGCGGCCGCATTGAAACGCACTTCCACGTGTTCGGCTCGCTGGCGTTTCTCGCCTTCTATCGCGACTGGCGCGTCCTGATTCCGGCGACGATCGTCGTCGCCCTCGATCACATGCTGCGCGGCCTGTTCTGGCCGCAGTCGGTCTACGGTGTCCTGGTCGCCAGCGAATGGCGCTGGGTCGAGCACGCCGCCTGGGTCGCGTTCGAGGATCTCTTCCTCGTCGTGGCGTGCCTGCGCAGCGTCGCCGAGCTGCGGCAGACCGCTGAACGCACCGCGGCGCTCGAGCACGAGGTGCGCACGCGCCAGGAAGCCGAAGACGAGATGGCGGAGCTCGTCGACGAGCTGAAGGTCACGCAGCGGCAGGCGGAGATCGCGACGCGCGCCAAGAGCGAGTTCCTCGCCAGCATGAGCCACGAGCTGCGCACGCCGCTCAACGCGATCATTCTCTACAGCGAGCTGCTGCAGGAAGAAGCCAAGGGCAACGACGCGGCGTCGATCCCGGATCTGCAGCGCATCCAGTTCTCAGGCAAGCATCTGCTCGACTTGATCAACGGCATCCTCGATCTGTCGAAGATCGAAGCGGGCAAGATGGGCCTGGAGCTCGGACGCTTCGACGTCAAGCGAGTGATCGACGAGCTCGCCGACAGCGTGTCGTCGCTGGTCCAGAAGAATTGCAACACCCTGACGGTGAAGTGCCACGCCAACGTCGGCATGATGCACGGCGACCTGACCAAGACGCGCCAGATCCTGCTCAACCTCCTGAGCAATGCCGCCAAGTTCACGACCGAGGGCTCGATCACGATCGAAGTGCAGCGCATCAAGCGCGGCGGCGCGGACCAAATCGAGTTCAGCGTCGCCGATACCGGCGTCGGCATGACCGAGGAGCAGAGCCGGATTGTGTTCGAGCCGTTCACGCAGGCGGACGTCACGACGACACGCAAGTACGGCGGCACCGGCCTCGGCCTGGCGATCGTGTCGCGCTTCTGCGAGTTGATGGGCGGCACCATCGCCGTCCAGAGCAAGCTCGGCCACGGATCGCGATTCGCGGTCCGGCTGCCAGCTGAAATGGCGAACGCGATGACGACCGAGCTCTTCCAGTCGGCGGGCGCGGCCTGATTCGATCATGACGACGATCCTGCGTGTGGAAGACGGCGAACCGAGCCGCGACGCGCTCGGCCGCCGCCTCGAGCGGCGTGGCTACAAGGTGGTGCCGGCGATCGACGGCGGCCAGGCGGTGACGCTCGCGCGCACCGCGAATCCGAATTTGATCCTGATGGATCTCGGCCTGCCGGTCATCGATGGGTGGGAAGCCACGCGGCAGCTGAAGAGTGACGATGCGACCCGCCACATTCCGATCATCGTGCTGAGCGCGCACGCGATGACCACGCATCGCGATCTGGCCATGGCCGCGGGCGGCAACGACTTCGACTCGAAGCCGATTCACTTCGAGCGGCTGCTCGAGAAGATCGAGACGCTGCTCGCGAAAGGCGCGGTCGGGCAGTGAAGCGCCAGGCCTCACTGCTCGTCGTCGACGATAACGAAAACAACCGCGACGTGCTGGCGCGGCGGCTGCGTCAGGGCGGCTATCTGGTCAGCATGGCGTGCGACGGCGCCGAAGCGCTGGCGGCAATCGAACAGGGGTCGTTCGATCTGGTCCTGCTCGACGTCGAAATGCCGGGTATCAGCGGCCTCGAAGTGCTGGCGACCCTGCGCGAGCAATATACGCATGCGCAGCTGCCGATCATCATGGTGACGGCGCGCTCGTCGGGCGACGACGTGGTCGAGGCGCTCAGGCTCGGCGCCAATGATTACGTCACCAAGCCGATCGATTTTCCCGTCGCGGTCGCACGCATCGACACGCACCTGGCGCACAAGTGGGCGGTCGCCGATCTGCGCGACAGCGAAGAGCGCTACGCGCTGGCGGTGCAGGGCGCCAACGACGGCCTCTGGGACTGGAACCTGACCACCGGCGAAGTCTACTGGTCGCCGCGCTGGCGATCGATTCTGGGTCTCAACGAAGAAGAGGTCGGCGCATCGGCCGATGAATGGCTGCTGCGCGTTCATCCGGAAGACATCGAGGGCGTGCGCGCCGCGCTCACCAATTATCTGGCCGGCGCGGGCGTGCACTTCGAAAGCGAGCATCGCGTCCGCCATCGTGACGAGACCTATCGATGGGTGCGCTGCCGTGGCGCCGCGGTCCGCACGGAAGCGGGCGTGGCCAGCCGCCTCGCCGGCTCGCTGACCGATATCACCGAGGCCAAGCTCGCCGACGCGCTGACGGGCCTGCCCAACCGGCTGCTGTTCGTCGATCTGGTCGACCGCGCGCTCAAGCGAACCGAACGGCGCGCGGAATATACGTTTGCGATCCTGGCGTTGTCGCTCGACCGCTTCCGCGTCGTGCACGACAGCCTGGGGCCGCTCGCGGCGGATCAATTGCTCGTCGCTGTCGCACGCCGCCTGCAATCGAGTCTCCGCGCCACCGACATCGTCAGCCGCGATGAGCCCGGCTTCACGCTGGCCCGGCTCGGCGGCGATGAGTTCATGGTGCTGGTCGACGACATTGCCGATGCGAGCGATGCCGCGCTCGTCGCGGATCGCCTGCGGCAGTGCCTCGAGTATCCGTTCGACGTCGACGGCCACCAGGTGTTTGCGTCGGCGCGAATCGGCATTGCCGCCAGCAGCAGCGGCTACACGCGCGCCGACGACATCCTCCGCGACGCCGCGATCGCCCTGACGAGGGCGACGGTGTCATCCGCGCCGTATGAGATCTTCGACCCGGCCATGCGGCAGCGGGCGATCACGCGCCTGCAGTTCGAGACCGATCTTCGCAACGCCATCGACGACCAGGCGTTCGAGATGCACTATCAGCCGATCATCGCACTCAAGTCGGGACGCATCGCGGGATTCGAGGCGTTGTTGCGCTGGCGTCATCCGGCGCGCGGGCTCGTGCCGCCCGCGGATTTCATCGCGGTCGCCGAGGACACCGGCATGATCCTCGACATCGGCCGGTTGACGCTGGCCGAGTCGTGCCGGCAGATGGCGGCATGGCTGGCGGACTTCGGCGCCGCCGCGCCGCAGGTGATGTGCGCGAACGTGTCGACCAAGCAGCTCGCGTATGCGGGATTGATGACCGACATCGCGGCGACGCTGCGCACCACCGGGCTGCTCGCCGAAAATCTCAAGCTCGAAATCACCGAGAGCGCGTTCATCAACGACGTCCCGTCGGCGCAATCGACGTTGAATCACGCGCGGGCGATGGGCATCGGCTGGAGTCTCGACGATTTCGGCACCGGCTTCTCGTCGCTCAGCTTCCTCCACCGGCTGCAGGTCACCACCGTCAAGGTCGATCGCTCGTTCGTCGCCGAGATCGGCATGGGCGGCAGCGGCTCGGAAATGGTCCGCGCGATTGTCGGCCTCGCCCACACGCTCGGGATGGACGTCGTCGCCGAAGGCGTCGAGACCGCCGAACAGGCGACGGCGCTTCGCAACCTTGGTTGCGAATACGCGCAGGGCTACTTCTTCTCGAAGGCCGTCGACAACGGCACGGCGGCGCGTCTGATCGAGACACAGCCGTGGCAGACGGCGGCGGGCACGCAACATCTCGTGCAATAGCCATTTGCATCCCTGAGTTACGATTAGGTATACGCATGCGGCCGGCTGCCCTCCTCGTTGCCGTTTTCCTGTTGTGCACGAACGCGCCCGCGCGGACCGCGCAGGCCGCGGCGCGCATCTATGCCATCGGCGACATCCACGGCAGCATCGACGCTTTCAAATCGATCCTCAGGAGCACAGGCCTGGCCGATGCCAACGGCACGTGGACCGGCGGTCGATCGCAGCTCATTCAGACCGGCGATTACACCGATCGCGGCGAGGGCACGCGCGCGGTGCTCGACTTACTGATGGCCCTCGAGCCGCAGGCCAAGAGCGCGGGCGGCCGCGCGTTCGCGCTGCTCGGCAATCACGAGGTCATGAACCTGATTGGCGAGACGCGCGATGTCACGCGTGACATTTTCGCGACCTTCGCCGACAGCAACTCAGAGAAACGGCGCAACGAGGCGTGGGAAGACTACGCCAAGCTCGCGGCGGCGAAGACCGAAAAGGGCGAGCCGGTGCCCACCGTCTACGCACAGACGCGCGAAGCGTGGTTGACGACTCACCCGCCGGGCTACGTGGAGTACAAGGACGCGCTCTCCGCCAAGGGCAAGTACGGACAGTGGCTGCGCGGCAAGCCGATCGTCACGATGGTCGACGGCAACATTTTCATGCATGCCGGCATTCCGCCGGCCAGCGCGCCCGCGAAGCTCGACGACCTCAACGATCAGATCCGCGACGAGATCAAGCGCCTCGATCAATTCCTCGATCGCCTGATCAGCCTCAAGCTGGCGACGCGCGACTTTTCGTTGAGCGAAATTCTCCAGGTCGCGTCAGCCGAAATCGGCCTCGCCAACGCGCGCATTGCCGCGGCGAAGGCCGAAGGCAAGGAACCCGATCGCGGCAAGCTCAACATCCCGCTGCTGATGGAAGCGCAGGAGATCATGAAAGTCGACGGCTGGCTGGCGATCCAGCCGGAGGGCGCGCTGTGGTATCGCGGCCTGTCGACCGAGAAGGACGATCCGGCGGGCGGCCCGTTCGCCGCGCTGTTGACGAAGTACGGGGCGAAGCGATTCGTGACCGGGCACACGCCGCAGGCGGGCCGATCGATCACGATGCGGTTCGGCGGCCGCGCGCTGCTGATCGATACGGGAATGTTGACGAGCGTCTACAAAGGCCGCGCGTCGGCGCTCGAAATCGACGGCAACAAGCTCACGGCCCTCTACGAAGACGGCCGCGTGACGCTCGCTACGACGCCTTGAACCACTTCACCGTTTCGCGCAGGCCTTCCTCGAGACCGACGATCGGCTGGTAGCCAAGCAGCTTCTCCGCCTTGCTGATGTCCGCCTGCGAATCGCGCACGTCGCCCTGCCGCGCCTCCTTGTAGATCGCGTCGAGCGTCGTTCCGAAAATCTTGTTCAGCGTCGCCAGGAGCTGGTTGAGGGAAATGCGGCTGTTGGTCGCGACGTTGAACACATGGCCGCCGACACCCGGCGTCTCCGCCGCCCTGATCACGCCGTCGACGACGTTGGTGACGTAGGTGAAGTCGCGCGTCTGGCCGCCATCACCGTAGATCGTCGGACGCCTGCCTTCATGCAGGGCCTTGATGAAGAGCGAGATCACCCCGGAGTACGGCGACCCCGGATCCTGCCGCGGCCCGAACACGTTGAAGTAGCGCGTGGTCACGGTCTCGAATCCGTAGAGCCGCGTGAACATCTGGCCGTACTGCTCGCTCATCAGCTTCTGCAGCGCATACGGCGTCATCGGGTTGGTCGGCATGGTCTCGGTCTTGGGCAGCACTTCGGTATCGCCGTAGACCGACGAAGAGCCCGCGAAGACCAGTCGCTTGACGCCCGCATCGCGCGAGGCGAGCAGCATCTGCAGCATGCCGTCCACGTTGGCGCGGTGCGACTCGAGCGGCTTCTCGACGGAGCGCGGCACGGATGGGATCGCGGCCTGGTGAACGACGTAATCCATGCCGGCGACGATCTGCTTTGCGAACGCCGGATCGGCGCAGTCGCCTTCGAGGAATTCCACGCCGTCGCGGATGTTCTGGCGGTAGCCGGTGACGAAGTTGTCGGCGGCGCGCACGCGATGGCCGCGTTTGACGAGTGCTTCTGAGATGTGCGAGCCGATGAACCCGGCGCCGCCCGTGACGAGGTAGTTGGCCAATCTGAAATCCGCCCGATCCGAGATCCGAAATCGTTAAGTGCTGCAGTGAGCCTGTAAGCCGAATTCTGTTCCCCCTTGGCGCTTGCGCGCGGCGGGGGACAGCGATCATTCCTCTAGTCCCGGCATTGCTGACGGGATCCAGCAACCTACCCGGAAGCGCGAACGGGCCGTTCGATCAGCTTCCCTATTTGGTCTTGCTCCATGCGGGGTTTGGCCTGCCACGTCTGTTGCCAGCCGCGCGGTGGGCTTTTACTCCACCTTTTCACCCGTTCCCACCTTCGCTCTTGCGAGCTACGGCGGGTGGTTTGTTTTCTGTGCCACTTTCCGTCGGGTCGCCCCGCCCGGGTGTTACCCGGCGCATTGCCCTGTGGAGTTCGGACTTTCCTCTCTCGCGCCGTAGCCCCGTAAGGGGCGTAGGCGGACAGCGATCGCCCGGCTCACTACAGCAACTATCTATTCTACCCGTCTCGTTCCTGGGAAATCTGGTACTGCTCGAGCTTCTTGTAAAGATTGCTGCGCGGCGTATCGATCACTTCCGCGGTCTTCGAGATATTCCAGCTGTTTTCCCTCAGCTTGGCCACGAGATAGGCGCGCTCGGAGCCCGACTTGAACTCCTGCAGCGTCGGCGCCTGCATCCACGATTGCTCGGCCACACTGGCGCTGATCTCGCTGGTGGCTGCCGCAACAGGCAGTTCGCCGCGAATCACGCCGCCTTCGGGAACGTCCTTCGCGTCGATCGACTCGGCGCCCGTCATGATCACCAGGCGCTCGACGAAATTGCGCAGCTCGCGGATGTTGCCGCGCCAGTGCTGCTGTTTCAAGCGCTCCATCGCGGCCGCGGTGAACGTGCGCCGGTGAAAATTGTTTTCGCGCGCGAACAGGTCCGCGAAATGCCGGACCAGCGCCGGAATGTCGTCGCGGCGCTCGCGCAACGCCGGCACGTGAATCGGCACCACGTTCAGCCGGTAGAACAGGTCCTCGCGGAAGGTGTTCTTGTCGATCTCTTCTTCGAGGTTCTTGTTGGTGGCGGCAATCACGCGAACGTCGACCTTGAGCACCTTGTTGCTGCCGAGCCGCTCGAGCTCCTGCTCCTGCAGCACGCGCAGCACCTTGGCCTGCGTCTTCAGGCTCATGTCGCCGATCTCGTCGAGGAAGATGGTGCCCTTGTCGGCCTGCTCGAACTTGCCGATCTGGCGATCGGTCGCTCCCGTGAACGAGCCTTTCTCGTGGCCGAACAACTCGGACTCGATCAGCTCGTCGGGAATCGCGGCGCAATTGACCTGCACGAATGGTCCGTCGCGGCGCAGGCTTTCACGATGGATGGCGCGCGCGACGAGCTCCTTGCCGACGCCGCTCTCTCCCCAGATCAACACCGTGGCGTTGGTCGGGGCGGCCTTCTGGATGGCGCCTCGCACCGCGGCCAGCGCCGGCGAATCGCCGACAATCTGGTACTTCTTCTCCGCATCGCGCCGATAGCTCTTGTTCTCGGTCTTGAGGCGCCGCGTATCGACGGCGTTGCGCACCGTTAACAACACGCGGTCCTGCTCTATGGGCTTGTTGATGAAGTCGAAGGCACCGAGCTTGATGGCCTTCACCGCCCCCGCCGTCTCCTCGTGACCGGAGATCACCACGAATGGAATGCTTTCAACGAGGTGATGCACCTTTTGCAGGACCTCAAAGCCATCCATACCGGGCATCTTGATGTCGAGAAACACGAGATCCGGTGTTTCCCGTTCGAGCAATTTGACGCCTTCCTCGCCAGTAGCAGCAAGGCTCACGTCATAGCCTTCATATTCAAGAATCATCCTGAACGAGTCGCGAATGGCCGACTCGTCGTCGATCACCAGGACGCGTGGTTTCACCGCGACTCCGTGCGGACGGTGCGGATGGCGCGCTGATCGAGCTCGGGTTCGTAGAGAAAGACGGCAAGGACGTCGCCGGGCCTGGCGGCGCCGACAATGCGGCGCCAGCCGGCAATCGAGTTCACGGGCTGGCGATTCACTTCGAGAATGATCGAGCCGCGCTCGATGCCGCCGTCATAAGCGACCGACAGCGGCTCGACACGTTGCACGAGCAAGCCGGTCATGCCGGCGGGGATGTCGAAGCGATGTGCGTTGCTGTCGTCGATCTCGATCAGGCTGAGGCCCAGCTCGCCGGGACCGGTTCGCTGCGTCGAGCGTTCGGCGCTCGCCGGCGCGCGATCGACCGCGACTCGCGGCCGCTCGGCGAGCTTGACCGACACAACATGCGTCCTGCCGTCGCGCACGAATTCGAGACGCGCGCTGCTGCCCGGCTGGCGCTCGGCGATGTCGCGGGTCAGGCGATCCTGCGTCCGCACCGCCGTGCCGTCGACCGACACGATTACGTCGTAGGGGCGCAGACCAACACGCGCACCAGGTGAGCCCGGCGCCACATCCTGCACCAGCGCGCCGTCGGCGCGGGCGAGCTTCAGCGACGATTGCAGATCGGGATCGACATCACGAAGCGTGAGGCCGATGTAGCCGCGCTCGACACGGCCCTGCTTCTTCAACTGCGGAATCACGCTGCGCGCCTGGTTGATCGGTACGGCGAAGCCGATGTTGCTGGCCTGGCGGCTGACCGCGGAGTTGATCCCGATGACCTGTCCGCGCGAGTTGATGAGCGGCCCGCCGCTGTTGCCGAAGCTGATCGCCGCGTCGGTCTGGATGTAGTTGTCGAGGCTCGGATCGAACAGCTTGCGGCCGAGGAAACTGATCACGCCCACCGTGACGGTGTGCTCGTAGGCGAGCGGGTTGCCGATCGCGCAGACCCATTCGCCGACGCGCAGCTTCGACGAATCGCCAAGGATCGCGTGCGGGAACGTCCCCGGCCCGACCTTGATCAGGGCGATGTCCGTATCGGGATCGGAGCCGATCACATCGGCGCGCAGGTTGCGGCCGTCCGCCAGCTTCACGGTGAGGCGCTCCGCGCCCTCGATCACGTGGTGGTTCGTGAGAATGTGCCCTGCGGCGTCGATCAGGAAGCCGGTGCCGGTGCCGCGGCGCGGCGTGTCGGCTCCGCGGCGGCCCGGATCGAACGGATCGTCGGGCCCGCGACGGGTGCCCTCTTCAATCAAACGCCGCGCGCGACGCGAGCGCGCCGTCGCATCGATGTTGACGACCGCCGGGTTCATCCGCGCCGCGATGTCGGCGAAGTTCAGCGAAGTCGGCGATGGCGGACGCACATCGGCCACTTCCGTCACCGGCGGCGCGCCGTCGCGATCCGTCACCGCCGCTGCCGGAGCCGGCGCGGACGCGGGGCGATCCGGCTGCAAAGACAGCAGGAGGCCGAGCAGCAGACCGATGATCCCGGTCAGCGTCGCCGTCGTCATCACGAACAGCCGCGTCATTTGTCCATTATAAGTGCCAGAAAGCCGGCTTCATCGAGCGTCGCGATGCCCAATGCGCGCGCTTTCTCGGACTTGCTGGCGCCCGGCTCGGTACCGACGATCAGCGCGGTGGTCTTCTTGCTCACCGAGCCCGTCACTTTGGCGCCAAGCGCCTCGAGCTTCTCCTGGGCCGCCTCGCGCGACATGGCCGCGAGCTCGCCGGTGATCACATACGTCTTCCCGGCCAGTGGTTGCGGCCCCACCGGCGCCACCTTCTTCTCGCCGATCAGCTTCACGCCGGCCTTGCGGAAGCCTTCGATCAATTCGCGATTCGCGGGTTGATCGAAAAACGATCGGACCGAGGCTGCGAGCACCGGACCGATCTCGCGCACCGATTCGAGCTCCCCGATGGTCGCGTTCTGGATCGCGTCGATCGATCCGAAGTTGTCGGCCAGGACTTGCGCGCCACGCTCACCAACGTGGCGGATGCCGAGCCCATAGAGCAGACGCCAGATGTCGTTCGACTTCGATCGTTCGAGCTGCGCCATCACCTTGGCGGCGGACTTTTTCCCCATGCGCGGCAAGGCTTCGAGCTTCGCGGCATCGAGAAAGTAAATGTCGGCGTAGCTGTGGACCAGGTCGTGGTCACAGAGGAGGGCGCATAGCGATTCGCCCATGCCTTCGATGTTCATCGCGCCGCGCGACGCGAAGTGTTCGAGCCCGCGCCGCAGCTTGGTGGGACACGAACCGTTCTCGCATCGCCAGACCGCTTCGTCCTCGGCCTTGACCAGTTCGCTGTGGCAGACCGGACAGGTTGTCGGCATCACCCAGATCGGCGTGGGCCGCGCGGGATCGGTATCGACCGGTCCAACCACGCGCGGAATCACATCGCCGGCTTTTTCGATGATCACCATCTCGCCCGGACGAATGTCCTTGCGAAGGATGTCGTCGGGGTTGTGCAGCGTCGCCATCGAGATCGTCGATCCGGCCACGACCGTCGGCTCCAGCATCGCAAACGGTGTCGCCGCGCCGGTGCGTCCGATGCTGATCTCGATCGCCCTCAGGAACGCGATCTTGCGCTCGGCCGGAAACTTGAACGCCGTGGCCCAGCGCGGGAACTTCGACGTGTAACCAAGTTTCGCGCGCAGCGCGGGATCGTTCAACTTGATCACGACGCCGTCGGTCTCGAACGCCATCGCGTGACGCCGGTCGCGCCACTCTTCGCAAAACGCGATCACTTCGTCGATGCCGTCGCACTTCTTCCAGTGCGGCTCGACCGGCAGGCCCCACTTCGCCAGGTCCTTCAACATCTCGGCGTGCGATTCGACTTGTAGAGGCGAGTCTTTCGACGCGACGACGAGTTGGTACATCCACGACGCCAGGCCGCGCCTGGCAACGAGCGCGGGATCGAGATTGCGCATGGTCCCGGCCGCGGTGTTGCGCGGGTTCGCGTAGAGCGGCTCGCCGGCGGCTTCCTGGTCGTTGTTGATGCGCTCGAAGTTCTTCTTCGGCAGGTAGACCTCGCCGCGGATCTCGATGCGGCCCTTTGGACCGCCCCTGAGCGTCAGCGGAATCGCGCGAACCGTGCGGACGTTCTGCGTGACGTCTTCACCAGCCACGCCGTTGCCGCGCGTAGCGCCGCGGACCAGGCGTCCGTCCTCGTAGGTGAGCGCCATGCTCAGGCCGTCGATCTTCAGCTCCGCCACGTACGACGGCGACTGCTCGAGCGACAGCCCTTTGCGCACGCGCTCGTCGAAGGCGCGCAGATCGTCTTCGTCATAGGCGTTGTCGAGACTGAGCATCGGCTGCAGATGCTCGACCTCCATGAATCCCTCGGCGGGACGTCCGCCGACGCGCTGCGTCGGCGAATCGGGGGTCTGCAGCTCGGGATGCGCGGCTTCGAGCGCCTTCAGCTCATTCATCAACGCGTCGAATGCTTCGTCGCTGATTTCAGGCGCGGCCTGGACGTAATACAGCTCTTCGTGGCGTCGAATTTCGTTGCGGAGCTCTTCGACTCGCTGCGCGGGATTCATTGCTGGGGGGCCGCCCTTCGACTTCGCTCAGGGCACGCGTCGGCCGCGATCTTACCGATCGCGAAGGAGGACGTAGTCGGCGAGGCCCATCAGGGCTTCGCGTTCCTGGCTGGGCGCGAACAGGCGCAGCTGGCGCTTCGCCGTTTCGCCGAATTCAACGGCGCGCCCGTAGGCGTATTCGATCGAGCGATGCTCGTGCAGCAGCGCCTTGAGGCGCGCCCACTTCTCCGGCGAGATGTCGCGATCGCGCACGGCGTTGCGAATCAGATCGCTGGTCTCGAGGCCGCCGTGATGCAAGAGATGAATCAACGGCAGCGTGATCTTGCCTTCGCGCAGATCGCCGCCGATCGGCTTGCCGAGCGCTTCGGCGGCGCCGGTAAAGTCCAGCAGATCGTCGACGAGCTGGAACATGATGCCGAGGCTGAAGCCGTATTCGCGGAGCGCCTGCTCTTTTTCGGCGCCGACCTCGCCGAGCAGGCCGCCAATCTGCGCGCAGCCGCCGAACAGGTAGGCCGTCTTGCGGCGGATGATTTCGAAGTGCTCATCCTCGGTCAGATCGACGACGCCGTTCTTGGTGAGCTGGTAGATCTCGCCTTCGATCATCCGCAGCGTCACGTCGCACAGCAGCCGGACGATGTCGAGGGTGTCCTGCGACAGCGCCATCGCCATCGACTTGATGTAGAGGAAATCGCCGGCCAGCACCGTGACGTCGTTGCCCCACTGCGAGTGCACGGCTGTGCGGCCGCGCCGCACGTCGGCGTCGTCAATGATGTCGTCGTGCACCAGCGTGGCGGTGTGAATGAATTCCACGACCGCGGCGTTGAGGACCGCGCGAGAGCCGGTGTAGCCGCACAGGCGCGCGCTCATCAGCAGCACCGCCGGGCGCACGCGCTTGCCGCCGCTCTTCAGCACGTAATTGCCGATTTCCGGGATGACGTGGATCTGCGACTGGACCTGGCGGGCAAACTCGCGCTCCACCGCCTCAAGATCCGCTCGGACGGGCTCGAATAATTGAAGTAAATCCGCCTGGGTCCGGGGCGCGGCGTTGGACACGTGCGTAGATCACACCATACGGCCCGCGCACTGTCAACGAGCGCGAGGCGGTTAATGCTTTGAACTGCAAAGCCTTAGCGCCGTCGCGGGCGGAAGAGCCGGTCGAAATTGTGATCGGTCTGGGCGCCGATCTCGCCGGCAGTGACACCCCGCACGGCGGCGAGCTGCTCTACCACCTTCGCGACATAAGCGGGCTCGTTGCGCTTGCCGCGATACGGAATCGGGGCGAGGTACGGGCTGTCGGTCTCGACCAGCAGTCGGTCCCCGGGCGCCGCCGCCGCGGCTTGCCGGAGCGTTTCGGCCTTTGGAAATGTCGCGACGCCGGGAATCGACAGGAAGAAGCCGGTCGCCAGCGCGCGATCGGCAGCGGCCTGATCGCCGGTGAAGCAGTGAAACACGCCGCGCAGCCGCCCCTGCCCTTCTTCACGGATGATGCGCAGCGTGTCGTCCTCGGCCTCGCGGGTGTGAATCACGATCGGCAGATCGCGCTCGAGCGCGAGACGGATTTGCACGCGAAAGACGTCGTGCTGCACGGATCGCGGCGAAAAATCATAGTGATAGTCGAGACCGATCTCGCCAATCGCGCGGGCCGCCGGCAGCGCGTCCAGGCGCGCCGCAACCGTGTCCGCGGCCGCTTGCGGGTTCGACTCGAACACCCTGGCGTGATGAGGATGAACGCCGACCGAAAACCGGCATTCGGGCCACGCGGCAAGCACCGTGGCCGCTCTCGCAATCTCGGCGTCGTCTTCGGCCGCGAGGATCACGAGCGCGCGCGACACACCAGCGGCGCGCGCCCGCTCAACGACCGCATCGAGATCGCCGGCGAATTCCTTGCCGGCGATGTGGCAATGACTGTCTGTCAAGGCTTACGGCGCAATCGCGCCGGTCACCTGGAACTGATACTTGCTGCCGAACTCGGCCGCGCCGGGCTGGCTGTGCGCATGCTCACCGGCCGCTTCCCTGGCCTCGTGATCGCCGGCGCCAATCTTCACGAAGACGCCTTCGGCACTGGCCTTCTGCCCTTTGAGCGACATCGGAAACACGATCTTGCCGTCATGTTCGGCCTGGAAGCGCACGGCGTGATCGGGGTTATCGGTGGCGCCGATCGCCAGCCAGCCGTACGTGATCACCGCCAACGCCAACACGACGAACCGAATCATCACGCGCAGCATGTCCACTCCTCTCACCATCAGCGAACCTTCGTGCCCGGCGGCGCCGGTTCTGAATTCAGCACGAACGCCTTGCCGCCATCCGGACTCGCGGCGAGCACCATTCCGTTCGACTCGAGGCCCATCATTTTACGCGGCGCCAGGTTGGCGACGATCACGATCGACTTGCCGATCAGCTGCTCCGGCTCGTACGACTCGGCAATGCCGGCGAGGATCGTACGCGGCTCCGCTTCGCCGGCGTCGACCTTCAGCTTCAGCAGCCGCTGCGACTTCGGCATTTTCTCCGCTTCGAGCACTTTCGCGGTCTTCAATTCGATCTTCGCGAAATCATCAATCGTGATGATGGATGGTGTCGCGGCCACCGGCGCCGGGCCGGCTTGCGTTGCAGGCGCGGCTTCGGCCGGTTTTGGTGTCTCGTCGGTCACGTTGACTGCTCCCTTTTCTGCTTCGATGCGGGGCCACAGCGCACCCGCATTGAGAATCTGTTTCTCGCCTGACGTGCGCCAGGACGCATCGGTATCCAGCCGTCGATCTTTCGACGGTCGATCGTCGCCGAGGCGACGGAGCACTTCCCTCGCCGACGAGGGCATGATCGGCGACAGCAGCGTCGCGGCAATGCGCACCGCTTCCGCCGAATCCGCCAGCACGCCGTTCAGCTGATCCGCATTCGCCGGATCCTTCGCGAGCGACCACGGCTGCTTCTCGGCAATGAAGTTGTTGGCGGCGCTGACCAGCCTGAATGCCGCCGCCGCGCCCTCATGAAGCGCGTGCACGTTCATGGCCGACTTGTAGGCCGCCACGTTCTCAGCCGCGATGGCCGCCAGCGCGCCGCCTCCGGTCGTACGAATACGCCCCTGCTGATATCGCTCCGTCATCGAGGCGACGCGATTCACGAGGTTGCCGAGGTTGTTCGCGAGGTCGGCGTTGTATTTCTCCTCGAAACGCTCCCACGTGAAATCGCCATCGCCGCCGTACGGAATCTCTTTCGCCAGATACAGGCGCAACGGATCCGGACCGAACTTGTTCGCGGCATCGAGCGGATCGACGATGTTCCCCATCGTCTTGCTCATGCGCTCGCCCTTGAAATACACCCAGCCGTGACCGAACACCTGCTCCGGCAGCGCCACGCGCGCGCTCATCAGCATCGCCGGCCAGATCACGCAGTGAAAGCGCGTGATGTCCTTGCCGACAACGTGGAGATTGGCCGGCCACCATTTCTTGAACAGCGCATCATCCCAGCCGTAGCCAACGGCGGCCGCGTAGTTGATCAACGCGTCGAACCACACGTAGACCACGCTCGTCGGATCGAACGGCACGGGGATGCCCCACGATTGCCCGGCGCGGCTCATCGAGATGTCCTCGAGGCCGCCTTCGACCAGCCGCAGGATTTCGTTGCGGCGGATCTCCGGCTCGATGAACGACGGATGGTCGGCGTAATGTTTGAGGAGCGGCTGCTGGTATTTCGAGAGGCGGAAGAACCAGTTCTTCTCTTTGATCCACTTGGGCGTCGTCTTGTGGATCGGACACGTCCCTTCGACCAGATCCTTCTCTGGCTTGAAGGCCTCGCAGCTTTCGCAATACCACCCTTCGTACGCGCCCTCGTAGATGTCGCCGTTGTCCAGGCAGGCTTGCGCCATCTTCTGGACCGCCGGGAAGTGCCGCTTGCGATCGGTGGTGCGAATGAAATCGTCGAACGACAGGTCGAGCCGCTTCCAGACGTCGCGGAAGACCTGCTCCATCCCGTCGCAGTAGGCGAGCGGATCCGTCCCCTGCTCCGCCGCCTTGCGAAACACGTTCTGCGAATGCTCGTCGTTGCCCATCAGGAAATGGGTGTCATACCCGGCGAGCCTGCGGTAACGGGCAATGATGTCGGCCGTGATCTTTTCGTACGCCGTGCCGAGGTGCGGCCGGCTGTTCACGAAATCGATCGCGGTTGTAAGGAAATAGCGCATGCGTTTGTTATTGGTAATTTGTTATTCGTTATTTCCTGTCAAGCCACGCCTTGTGCGCGAGCGCCTGGATGTCCTTGATTGGGATGCCGCGCTCCGCTGAAAGTTTCGCCAGATCTTCGAATTCCGGCTGCGCGTTCAGGATGCGGCCATCGCGCCGCGCCACCTTGAATCGCACCGGGCCGAGACTGGTTGAGATCGTCACCATTTCGCGGTCGAGACACTCGCGCGACAGCTCCTGGTGACGGATGCCGATGGTCGTCGATTCCCTGAACACTATCTCCGTCATCGCGTCGCGCTGTTCGGGCGTCGCGACGATCGTCATCAACGTGCCAGGCCGGTTCTTCTTCATCTGCACGGCGGAATAGAACACTTCGAGCGCGCCCGCCGCGTACAGCTTCTCCATCAGCACGCCGAAGATCTGCGGGTTCATGTCGTCGATCTCGCACTCGAGGACCACGACCCGCATCGACGTTCGGAGAGAGGCCGCTTTAGCGGCCTCTGCCTCATCGACGGCTGAAGCCGTCGCTCTCCGAACGTCTTCCTCGCCGACGAGGACACGAACCACGTTCGGAGTCTCTTTTAGATCCCGATCACCAGCTCCATACCCGACGTGCTCGATCTTCATCGCCGGCACGGGGCCGTACTCAGTCGCGAACTCCGTCAGGATCAACGCGCCGGTCGGCGTCAGCAGCTCAGACTGGATGCCGGTCGAGTACACAGGCGCATTTCTTACGAGCGACACGGTCGCCGGCGCAGGCACCGGAAACACGCCGTGCTCGGTGCGAACCATGCCGCTGCCGACGTTGATCGGCGACACGACGATGCGATCGGCCTTGAACCATTCGATCGCGAACACCGCGCCAACGATGTCGATGATCGAATCGAGCGCGCCGACTTCGTGGAGGTGAACCTTGTCGATCGTGGTGCCGTGAATAGCCGCTTCCGCTTCGCCCAAACGGCGGAACATCGCGATCGCCCTGGCCTTGCCGGCATCGGTCAATGCCGAACGCCCGATCGCGGCTTCGATTTCTTTCAGCGAATGATGCGGCGCATGACTATGGCGATGAGGCTCACCAGCATGATCGTGATGAGAATGGGCAGCGGAATGGATGTGAGCATGTTCATGCACCCTGAACCTCGTTGCCGAAACCCCCGTCTTGACGACGCGATCGACCGACACGTCCCAGCCTTCGATCGCGAGGCTGCCGAGGGCGTGCTTCAGCGCCTCGAGCGGCAGGCCCGCATCGAGCAGCGCGCCGACGATCATGTCGCCCGCCGCGCCCGCGAAACAGTCGAAGTACAGAACCTTCACTCGACTCCCTCTGCCTTGAAGCTGTAAAACTCTTTCCCGCCCAGGATGATGTGATCCATCAACGTAATGCCAACCAGCTCGCCCGCCGAGTGCAGGCGCCGCGTCATCAATCGATCCGTGACGCTCGGCCTCGGATCGCCCGACGGGTGATTGTGAAACGCCACCACGAACGACGCCTGCGCCAGGATCGCGACGCGAAACATGTCGCGGGGACTCGAGACGCTTCCCTCGATCGTTCCGCTGGACAGGATCTCGCTGCGAATCACCCGCTGTTTCTGATCCAGCAGCATCACGCCGAACCGCTCGACGCTGAAGCCGCCATATCGTGGTAGCAGATACGCGACCAGATCCCGGGTCGTCAACATCTGCGGCCGCTCGTCCCGATCACCGAACAAGGTGCGGCGCCCGAGCTCCACCGCCGCCATCAATCGCGCCGCCCGTGCCTGCCCCACTCCCGGAACGCGGCACAACTCGTCGAGGCCGATCCTGAGCAGGCCTTCGACGCCGTCCGCACCCGCGATCACATCGTGCGCCACCTGCAACGCACCTCGCGATCGCGTTCCCGATCCCAGCACCAGCGCGACCAGCTCGTTGTCGCCCAGCGCCGCCGCGCCAGCGCGCGCCAGCTTCTCGCGCGGCCGATCCACGACCGGCACTTTTGCCATCGCGCCGGACCCTCCATGGTAGCTGATTGACGCGTCTTGTGACGCGCCGCCACGCCGGCGGCGTTTCATCGCTGTCGTATACTCGTCAGACATGCTTCGTTCGGTTCGTGGCCTGGCGTTTTTCATCGCGATCCTCTCAGCCAGCTGCGCCGAGCCTCCCAGCAAGGAAATGAATCAGGCGCAGGGCGCGATCGACGCCGCCCGTGCCGCCGGTGCCGACAGGTTCGCCGCCGGCGAGTTCACCGCCGCCACCGATGCGCTCACGCGATCGGAGGAAGCGGTTGCCGCCGGCGATTACCGGCAGGCGCTCAGCCACGCGATCGACAGCCGCGAGCGCGCCCAGGCCGCCGCCAAGATGGCGGTCGAGGGCCGCGCCGACGCGCGGGGCCAGGCCGAGCGCGCCATCGCGGAAGTCGCCACCCTGCTCTCTCGAGCGCAATCGCAGTTGAAGGCTCCCGACGTCGCGCGGTTGAATGGCAAGGCCCTCAACACCGCGCGCGCAACGGCGGCCGGCGCTGAAAAGATGCTGCAAGAAGCTCGCGCAGCGCTGAAGACCGAGGACTATCCGGCGGTCACCAGGGCCTTGAATGGCGCTGCCGCCGAACTTCAGGCCGCTTTGACCGGGATCGACGCGGCCACCTCGCCGCGATCGGCACCGCGCAAGCGCTAGGGTCTTCGACCGCGGATCGCGGTTTTCGCGATCGCCATCGACGCCGCGGTGATCAAGAAATGATCAGGAGAGGTCGGCCGTCGACGGCACCCAGTGGCCGTCGAACACCACTTCAGCCCAGCCGGTGAGGTAGATCCCGTCGTCACGCCACTCCACTCGCTGGGTGCCGCCCGGCGCAATCACCTCGACGTCACGATCGCCGCCGCCGTGCGCGATCGCGGCAATCGCCGACGCGCAGGCTCCAGTGCCCGATGCATGCGTCGGTCCAACACCACGCTCCCAGATCAGAATGCGCACGCGATTCGGAGCTTCGACGACAGCGAACTCGACGTTGGTGCCCTCGGGAAATCTCTGATGCGTGGACAGCGCGGGGCCGAGGCGGTGAAAGCGATCGAGCGCCGGCAGCTCTTTCATGAGCGCCACACATTGGGGATTGCCGATCGCAAGCGTCGTGACCGTCAGCGTTTCACCAGCCGCGGTGATTCGTTCCTCGGCGACTCGTTCCGGCAGACCCATCGCCGCGCGAAACATGTAACGGCCGCCCTGCCGGCTGATCAGCGATAGCGTCTTCCAGCCGGCGTCGGTATCCACTCGCACTTCGGTGATCGGCGGATTGCGCAGCTGCTCGCGGCGGTACAACACCAGCGCGGCAAGACAGCGCAGTCCGTTGCCCGACAGCTCCGAAGCGCTGCCATCGGCGTTCACCAACTTCATTTGCGCCGTTCCATCCGGCGCGATCGTGTAATAGATGACGCCGTCGCCGCCGACACCGGAATAGCGATCGCATAAACGGCGGGACAACTGGTCCCGACGCAAGCCTTCGACCTGCTCGGCTGGCACGAACAGGAAATCGTTTCCGTACGCGTGGGCCTTCGAGACCGACAGCATCAGGGAATCTTGATGGCGTCGAACACCCACGTGAACCCGCCGGTGAAGCCAATCTGCGGATCGCGAGGGGTCAGGCCGACGAGGACGCCGGTGTCGAAGCGCACGCCGCTGATCGTGTAGCGCGTGCCAAACCTCAGCAGGCCGCGGTCCTCGGCGCCTGGCGTGATGATGTTCGCGAAGTTGGCGCGGCCCACGAATTCGCCGACCACTTCGGCCCGCTGCGTGAGGGCGCGCGCGACCGACAGGCTGTAGATCAACAGGTCATCCTGCGCGGCCTGCCGTGTCGGGTTGCCGAGCATCAGCATGCCGATGTTCGCGACCACGCGAACGGACTGGACGGTCTTGCCGATCGTCACTGCGGACGCGAAGTCCTGCATGTCCTTGCCGAGGCCTGATTCATTCCCGGCGTTCGGCAGCCGCGTGCTGAACCAGCTGCCGAGCGCGGGCCGCCGCGCCGTTTCGCTGATCAGTTTCACCTTGGCGCCGATCTGGATGTCGTCGACGTCGGCGGTGCTGCCGCCATCGAGCCGCAGCAGATTCGAGAACGGCGCGTTCGGGGTGATCCCGGTGATGTAGAGCTTCTGATACAGCCCGGCATCGATCTGGATCTCGGCGATCGAGCTCACGCCCAGGCTGATGCCGAACGGCGGCACGATGAAATGATTGCCGCGCAGCCCCGACACCGGCAGGAACACGTCGCGGTTGTAGTCGATGCCGGCTTCGATCAGGATGCGGCCGGAGCCGATCGTCTCGGGGTCTTCGGTCTTGAGGGGTCGTTGTTGCGCAAGAGAAGGGGCAGCGAGGCACAACTGGCAAAGAACGAAGAGCAAAGAACGAAGAACAAAGAATCGGCGCATCATTAAAACGTTTTCCTGCTGTCGAGAAGAATGGTTACGGGGCCGTCGTTGACGAGCGCGACCTGCATCATCGCCTGGAACTCGCCGGTCGCGACGTTCAGCCCACCAGCCGTCAATTCTCGCACGACATCTTCGTAGAGCGCCTCGGCAATTTGCGGCGGCGCCGCCGACGCGAACGACGGCCGCCGTCCGTTGCGCGCATCGCCCGACAGCGTGAACTGCGACACCACGAGCACGCTGCCGTTGGTGTCCTGCACCGAGAGGTTCATCTTCCCGGCGTCGTCGGAAAAGATTCGCAGATCGCGAATCTTGGCCGTGATGTATTGCAGGTCCGACGGTCCATCGCCCTGCTCGACGCCGAGGAGCACGAGCAGGCCCGGGCCGATCTCGCCGGTGACGCGGTCATCGACCGTGACCCTCGCCGAAGTCACACGTTGTACGACTGCGCGCACAGGCTATTTCAAGACCTCACGACCTCAAGACCTCACGACCTCAAGACCTCACGACCTCAAGACCTGACTGTCAAAGGGATGAGGGACGGCTCGGCGACGACCGACGCGGTGATCTCGCCGATCGGGTTCAGCCGGCGATCGAGCAGATGGCGGGGCATCACGTTGCCGAGCGCCTTGATCATCGACGCCTTGACGTTGGGATGCTCGCGTTCGAGCTCGACGATCAGCCGCTTGACGCGCTGCCGCTGCAGGCTCAGATCACCGCAGGCCGGACAGCAGCAGCCGATGATGGGCAGCTCGCGCTCCTTGCAATAGGCGCGCGCTTCCTCCTCGGTGACGTAGACGAGCGGCCGGATCACCACGTGCTGGCCGTTGTCGGACGTCAGCCGCGCCGGCATGGCTTTGAGCGCGCCGGCGAAAAACAGATTGAGCAGGACCGTCTCGATGAAATCGTCGAGATGATGCCCGAGCGCGATCTTGGTGGCGCCGGTCTGCTTGGCCAGCCGATACAGCACGCCGCGCCGCAGCCGGGCGCACAACGAGCACGGCGTGTCGTCGCTCTCCAGCTTGTCGTCGATCACGGCGCCGATCGTGGTGTGCTCGCTGTGAAAATCCCAGCCGCGCTCCTGGCACGCCGCCGCGACCTGCGTGTGCTGATACCCCTCGTAGCCGGAGTCGACATTGACCGCAACGATCGAAAAGTCGATCGGCGCGCGCTGCTGCAGCACGTCGAGAATCTGGATCAGCGCCCAGCTGTCCTTGCCGCCCGACAGTCCGACCATGATCCGATCGCCGTCTTCGACCAGGTTGAAGTCGGTGATCGCCTTGGTCGCCTTCTTGGCAATGCGCGCTTCGAGCGGCGTCCGGTAACCCACGGACTGATTATACTGAGGCGCATCCGTGAGCACCGGCGGGGAAAATAGAGAGCTGGCGGTCGCCACCGCGGCGTATGCCGTGCTGACCTTCCTGATGGCGCTGCCCTTTTCTCTGTCGCCGGGCAGCCAGGTCGTGGCCGACGTGCCCGACACACACCTGTATATCTGGACGCTGGCCTGGGACGCGCACGCGTTCCTGCACGAGCCGTGGCACATCTTCGACGCGAACATCTACTACCCGTTCGCCAACACGCTCGCCTATTCGGAGAACCTGATCGGCAGCGCATTTTTCGCGGCGCCGATCATCTGGCTGACCGGCAACATGGTGCTGGCGATGAACCTGACCGCGTTCATCACCTGCGTGTTGTGCGGCACGGGCGCCTATCTGCTGGCGCGCCGGCTTCACATCAGCGTGTTCGGCGCGTTCGTGTGCGGCGTGATCTTCGCGTTCGCGCCGCCGCGGTTTTTCCGGCTCGGTCAGCTGCATCTCACCGCGGTCGAGTGGATCCCGTTTTCGCTCGCGTTCCTCCACTCCTATCTGGAACGCGGCAAGCGGCGCGACCTGTTGCTCGCCATCGGCTGCTTTTCACTACAGGCGCTCTCGAGCGGGCACGGTGCAGCGTATCTGTTCGTCACGATCGTGGCGCTCCTCACGTGGCACGTCGCCACGGGCGGAGAGATCGCCTGGCGCCGGCGCCTGCGCGATTTTGGCGCCGCCGGTGCGTATCTGATCGCGCCGGCAGTCTGGGTGATGCTGCCGTATCGCATCGCGCAGAGCGAAGCGGGCCTGCGCCGCGGCTACCTGTCCGACTCGCAACCGGGGATCGAGAGCTTTCTGGCCTCGCCGTCCCGCTTTCATTTATTCCTGCAGGCGAAGTTCCTGGAGCCGTTTACCAGAGAAGCCGACGCGTATCTCTTCCCGGGCATTCTGGTCGTGATCCTCGCGCTCATCGCGATCAGCGGAGGGCCGTGGAAGCAAAAGCTTCGCGACAACCCGGTGGCGTTCTATCTCTTGATTGCCGTGCTCTCGACGTTGATGTTTATCGAGCGCCCGTTCGAGTTATGGCGGCACGTGTATTGGCTGCCCGGCTTCAATTTCATCCGCGTGCCGTCGCGTTTCATCATCCTGACGATGCTGGCCCTCTCGGTGCTGGCGGCGATCGGCTTCGATCGTGTCGTGCTGCGCTGGTCGCAGCAGGCCCGCGCACTCGCCTTCGCGGTGATCTCGCTCCTTCTCCTCGGTGAGTATTCGAGCTATCCGTTCGCCGGCGTGCCTTACCGGCTGAACGTCCCCGCGATCGATCGCTGGCTCGATACGCGGCCCAAGCCATTCGTCGTTGCGGAGATGCCGGTGCCGAGCCCGGGAGACCTCGGCAGGCTCGAGCGCGAGCAAACGCAGTCGATGCTGCACTCGACGGCGCATTTTCAGAAAACCATCCACGGTTACAGCGGCATCCGGCGTCCGGAGCACGAGCAGCTCTATCTCGAGCTCACCGCCTTTCCCGACGCGGCCAGTCTCAACAGCCTGCGCGATTTTGGCGTCACCTACGTCGTCGTGCACACCGACGACTACGGCGAGCAATGGCCGCGCGTCGAAGAACAGATTGCCAGGACACCGGCACTGCGCCTGGAACATATCGAAGGCGCCGGCCGCGTCTATTCACTACTGCCCTGACACCACAAATACGGATGAGACGGTGCCGCGCCGCCAGTGACATACTGACGTGTTGTGGTCCCCAGCCGCGAATCGAAACACCTGATCGTCGTCACGTTCGCCTACGCGGCGTTGACCTTCGTGATGGCGCTGCCGTTTTCGATCTCGCCTCACACACACATCCTGGGCGACGTTCCCGACGCGCACATGTATGTGTGGACGCTGGCGTGGAATGCCTACGCATTTCTCAACCAGCCCCTCCACCTCTTCGATGCGAATATTTACCATCCATACGCCAACACGCTCGCCTATTCCGAAAACCTGATCGGCAGCGCGTTTTTTGCGGCGCCGATCACCTGGGCGACCGGCAACCTCCTGCTCGCCACCAACCTGACGGCGCTGCTGTCATGCGTGCTGTGCGGCGTTGGCGCGTACTTGCTCGCGCGGCGGCTGCACATGAGTATCGGCGCAGCCTTTATCTGCGGCCTGATCTTCGCGTTTGCTCCGCCGCGGTTTGTGCGGATGGGCCAGCTGCACATGACCGCGGTGCAGTGGATCCCGTTCTCGCTGGCGTTCCTCCATTCGTATTTCGAACACGGCCGCCGGCGCGATCTGCTGCTGGCGATAGGATTCTTCTCCTGGCAGGCGCTGTCGAGCGGCCATGGCGCGGCATACCTCGTCATCGCGACGGTGGCGCTGCTTGCGTGGCAATTCGCGTTCGGCGCGCCGCTGACGATCCGGCAGCGCCTGAATGATTTCGGCGCGGCCGGCGCGTACCTTCTGGCGCCCGCGGTCTGGGTCATGCTCCCCTATCGGATCGCGCAATCCGACGCGGGCCTCCGCCGCGGCTACCTGAGCGATGCGCAGCCGACCATCGAAAGCTTCCTCGCCTCGCCGACGTGGCTGCATCAATCGCTGCAGGAGCGATTGTGGGGACCGTTCGAATCGGAACCGGATGCGTTCCTCTTTCCGGGGATCTTCCTGCTGTTGTTGCCGCTCCTGACGATCGGCCGGTGGGTGCGGCGTCCGCTCCGCGACAACCACATTGCGTTCTACGTCGCGGTGGCCGTGCTGGCCACGTTGATGTTCGTGTCGTGGCCGTTCGAATTGTGGCGCTATGTCTATTGGCTGCCGGGCCTGAACTTCATCCGCATCCCGTCGCGATTCATCATCCTGACGGTGCTGGCCCTGGCGGTGCTGGCGGGTTTCGCCATCGATGGTCTAGTCGTCGGGCTTTCGAAGCGCCGGTCTGCCCTGACGACCGCAGTGTTCGCCGTCTTGATGCTGGTCGAGTTCCACGCGTATCCATTTACCGGCGTGCCGTTTGCCGTCAACCCGCCGGCGATCGATCGCTGGCTCGATACGCAGCCGAAGCCATTTGTCGTCGCCGAGGTGCCAGTGCCGAGTATCGGAGATCTCGGCGCGCTCGAACGGCACCAGACGCGCTCTATGTTTCACGCCACGGCGCACTGGCAGAAGACCGTTCATGGCTACAGCAGCCTGAGACGGCCGTTGCACGATCAGCTGTACCTGGAACTCACCGCGTTTCCCGACGCGACGAGTATTACGAGTCTGCAATCAGTCGGCGTGACTCACATCGTCGTTCACACCGGCGACTATGGTGATCGATGGCGCGGCATTGAAGATCGGATCGCCATGACGCCCGAGCTACGTCTACTGCACGTTGAGGGCGAGGGCCGGGTCTACTCGCTCTCGCTGCCTTAAGTCATTTGCTGGGATGCTTCCGACGCCATTCGTCGGAGCCTTTGATCGCGTCCGCAATCGACTGGCGGGCTTCCGCGTCCGATTTTCCAGCAATGCGCGCCTGGAGATAGACGTCAAGCACCCAGGTGCCGATGGCTTCGGCATCCACCCGCTTCGCGTCGGGGATGTAGAGGCCGTCCGGACGCATCAATCCATCCGGCGATCGGTAGAGGTCGTCGACGAACGCGACGGCGTTGACGACTTCCTCGCGGTGACTCTTCAGCCGTTCGTCGGCCATCCGCTCGACGCGGGTCGTCAGCTCCCGCCTGGACTGGTCGAGGTCGGCCTTGAGCGAGCTGATTCGCATTTCCTGCCAGGCCACTTGTCCGAGCAGCAGCAGGATAACGATCGCCATGAACGTGTTGGTGGTTCGCAAAGCTGGTGTTGCCGATCGATCCGGAGCCGAGGGACTGGCTTCAGCCATCGAGCGGATTTTCCTATAGAGAATTTCTATCACACAATAATTTCGAGGAAAATGAGGCCGGCATGCGTCTGCCGATCGACGTCTCCCTTTCCTTGAGGTCGATGCCAGTTGCACGGTCGCTGGTCCTGACCGTCATGGCGACCCTGCTCGCCGCCGCCGACTGGCTTCCTGAAAACCGCTACGTCGATCCAGATCACCTCGAGTTCGCGCTGACGATCGCGCTGGGGCTCGCCGCGGTGACGCTGTCGCTTCACGACCGTCTCGACGCCGCCGCCGTCGCACGCCTGCGCAACCGCGTCATCCTGACGATGTTTACGCTCGCCCTGTCGTTGGGCCTCGCCGAGCCGGTGACGCGCATCATCTTCCGCGACGTCACCACGAGCTCGGATAACGGCGGGTTTTTCTCGAGACGCTGGTTTCGAACAGGCGCGGTGCAGCTGAATAGCGCGGGCTTCCGGGAGCGCGGGTTCGCCGCGGAGAAACCAGCCGGGGTCTACCGGATCGTCGCCGTCGGCGATTCATTCACGTTCGGCAACGGCATCCGGGCGGACGAGCGCTACTCCGCAATCCTCCAGGCTCGCCTGCCGCAGCATTTCGAGGTGCTGAATTTCGGCGCCGCCGGCGCCAACACTCCGGGGCACCGCAGCCTCGTCGAGCGCTTGCTTGCGGAGATTCATCCCGACTTCGTCTTGTTGCAGTGGTACGTCAACGACGTTGAAGACGACGACTCATCCGGGCGCCCGACGTTCCATCCGCTGATGCCGATCCGCGCGCTTCACAATTGGCTCAACAATTCGTCCGCGCTCTATACGGTGGCGAACATGCAGTGGGCGGAAACGCAGGTGGCACTCGGCATGACCGCTTCGTATCCGGATTACTTGCGGCGAAGACTGGGCGACGAAAACAGCAGCGACTCACAGCTCGATCGCAACCTGCTCCTCGATCTGGTGGCCCGATGCCGGCGCGCCGGTGTGCCGCTCGGCATCGTGCTGTTCCCGGACACCGCGGGGACTGATTTCGGCGCCGGGTATCCGTTCGCGTACTTGCACGAGCGCGTGCTCGACGTCTGCCGCGCGCAGAATCTCACCTGCCTGGACTTGCGAAATGATTTCTCGAAGGTCAGGGATCACCGGCTGTTGTGGGCCAACCGGCTCGATCATCACCCGAGCGCGCTGGCGAATGAGATCGCCGCGCAAAGAATTCTCGACACGTATTCAACACAATGGGCCGCGTCACCTCGCGGCAACGCGGCCCAATAACTTGAAACCTGAAACTGTAAACTTCTAACTTCTGTCTAGAAACGCCCCGCGCCTGTCCAGAAGCCCGGCTCTTCACCCGTGAACACGCGCCACGTCAACGACGGTGAGCCGCAGTGACCGCCCAGCATGTCGACCAGGTGCACCTCAGGCGAGCCCTGATCGGGCCCAGCGCTGTAGTGATAGGCGGCCTCGTCACCAGCAGCCACGACCGGCACGCCGCTGTTGTCCGCGGCGGTGCGGGTCGGCTTCCCGTTGTAGCCCCAACGGGAATCTCGTTGACGGAACCCGTCGATGACGCGATCCTGCCAGGGGTTGTTGACGTACTTCAGGCCGCGCGGGCACGACTGGCTGTTCGAGAAATCGCCGCCGAGTTGTCCGACCAATCCACTGAAATCGGGAAGCGGCAGGCGAACGCCGGGCGGCGGATCGGCCGGGCGCGGGCCCGAAGCAACCGGGCCGGTCGGACTGGTCGGGGTCCCACCACCGCCAACAGTCGTGAAGGCCATGGTGTTCGACCAGGGACCCGTGGCGTCGTTCAATTCCGCGCGGACGCGCCAGACGTATCGCTTGTTGCCGGCCAGGGCGGTGTCGACGGTGAAACGCGCAACGCCGGAGGCATCAATCGAGCCCATGCCTTCGGTCGTGATGGTCGCGAAGTCATCGGCGCTCACCTGGAAGCGCTGGGCGAAGTTCGCTCGCTCATAGCGGCCCGCGCCGGCACGGGCGGCCAGGGTCGGAGTCGTCGAAATGTTCGTCGCCTCAAACAGCGGCGAAATCGCCAGCGGCGAGGACGCCTTGAGGTTGGAACCGTCGGCGTTCAGTGCTGAGCCGCTGCCCACCACCGCGCTCGGCGAGACCGGCGAACGCATCCCGCTTTCGCAGGCCACCGTAACCACTGCGCAAAGCACCAGTGCCGTCTTTTTCATTCGAAATCGATCCTTCATAAAGAGAGTTGCCTCGGGGTTAACCGCCGCCTATTTTATCGTAACTTGGCTGATTTGAGGTTAGCTTTTCGCCGTAAATCTGCGCCGCAGCAGGACTTCCAAGTGCTATGGTTAAGGGCAACGCATGCGGTCCCCGGCCAGCTTGAGCGTCCTGGTTCCTATTTTCAACGAGCGAGCCACGATCGAGCGGCTGTTGAACGAGGTGGTAGCCGTCAAGACCGGGCTCACGGTCGAGGTGCTCGCCTGCGACGACGGATCGACGGACGGTACACGCGAAATCCTTTCCAGGATCTCGCTGCCGGGCGTAAAAGTGATCTTCATGGACGAGAACGTCGGCCGCGGCGGGGTCATCAAGCACCTGTGGAAGCAGGCGACCGGCGACGTGATCGTGCACCAGGACGCGGATCTCGAATACGACCCCCAGGACTACATTCCGATGCTCGAGCCGTTGATCGCCGATCGCGCCGACGTCGTCTATGGCAGCCGCTTCAAAGGCTCGATCGAAGGCATGCGGTTCCTCAACCGGATGGGCAACCTCACCATGACCGCGGCGGCGCGCGTCCTCTATGGCGTCAGGGTGTCCGACCTGATGACCTGCTACAAGATGTATCGCTCGTCGTTGATCAACGACGTACACATCGAGGCGAACGGTTTCGACTTCGAGGCCGAGTTCACGGCGCGACTGGCGCAGCGCGGCGCCAGGTTCACCGAAGTCCCGGTCAGCTTCTCGGGACGCACGTTCGAGGAAGGCAAGAAGATTCGCGCCTTCGACGCGGTGCGCGTAATGCGCGAGCTGCTGCGCTGCAAGGTGCAAGGCGAAAAGGCGGCGGGCGCGCATGGCTAGCCTCAACAACGCGATGGTCGGCGTCATCCTCGCGGCCGGCAAGGGCGCGCGGATGTATCCGTTCTCGGAGCGCAGCCCCAAGCCGATCCTGCCGATCCTGAACCGGCCGCTGCTCGCCCATCAAATCGAGGTGATGCGCGATTGCGGCATCTCCGACATCCACATTGTCGTCGGGCACCTCGGCTACCAGGTTGCGAGCTTCTTCGGCGACGGGTCGAGTTACGGGGTTCGCATTCACTTCGTCGAACAGGAAAGCACGTTGGGACTCGCGCATGCGCTTGGCGCGCTCGAATCGCGGATCCAGGTGCCGTTCCTGCTGATGCTCGGCGACATCTATTTCCACTTGAAGGCGCCGCTGCGTCCGCTGTGCGAGCAGGTGCTGTCCGGGGAGGTCAACGCCAACCTCGTCAGCATGTACGAGCCGGATCCCGAGATGGTGAAGCGGAACTTCGTCATCCAGGCCGACGAGAACGGGCGCGTGCACAAGGTGATCGAGAAGCCGCGTTACGTGAACAGCCAGTTGAAGGGCTGCGGCCTTTACGTATTCGATCCGCACATCTTCGACGCGATTCGCCGCACGCCGCGGACGGCAATGCGCGACGAATACGAAATCACCGACAGCATCCAGATCCTGATCAACGACGGCTACGTGACGCATCACCACCCGATCGCCGAGCGCGACTTGAATCTCACGAAGCCGGCGGATCTGCTGACGATCAACCTGATCGAGCTGGCGCGCAGCGGCATGGCGAAGCTGGTGGACGAATCGGTGAAGATGCCCGCGGGGACCCACATCGATCGCAGCGTGATCGGCAAGGGCGTCACCATCACCCATCCGATCAGGATCACCAACACGGTGATCATGCCCGGCGTGACGGTGGCGGCGAGCACCGATCTTGATTCGGTGGTGATGGACGGCGAACACACCGTGTATTGCCCCGGTGTCGCCGCGCAGGCGCAGGCGGCGCTTCAGAGTTCCACCTTCGCGCAAAGCGCTACGGTGGACAGGCCCGCATGATTTCGTGGTCGCACGCTCTCGTTACCGGGGGCGCCGGCTTCATCGGATCACACCTCACCCGCGCGTTGCTGGCCGACGGCCGTGCCGTCACCGTCCTCGACAATCTTTCGGTCGGCCGGCGCGAAGTGGTGCCCGATGGCGCGCGCTTCGTTCACGGCGACATTCGCGATGAGCGGGCCGTCGCCGAGGCGCTGGCCGGCGTCGACTGCGTCTTCCATCTCGCCGCGCAGGTCACGATCCGCGGCAGCTTCGATCGCTTTCACGAGGATCTCGACACCAACGTGATGGGCACCGCTCGGCTGCTGCGCGCCGTCGATCCCACGCGCGTCAAGTGGTTCACGCTGGCTTCGTCGATGGCGATCTACTCCGATTCTGATTCGCCGAAGCCGATCGACGAGTCTCATCCGAAGCGGCCGATCTCTCCGTACGGCGTCGGCAAGCTTGCCGCCGAGGATGTCTCGCAACAGGTGCTCGAAGCGCGCGGCATTCCGTTTACTGCAACGCGGTTCTTCAACACCTACGGTCCCGGACAGACGTTCACGCCATATGTCGGGGTGTTGACGATCTTCGTGACGCGGCTGTTGCGCGGTGAACCGATCACCATCTTCGGAGACGGCGAACAGCAGCGCGACTTCATCCACGTCAAGGACATCGTCGCCGGCGCGATGGCGGCACCCGGCCGCGAGCCGGGCCGCTACAACTTGGGCACCGGCCGCGGCACGTCCCTCAATCAGCTCGCGGCGATGGTGCTGGCGAAGCTCGCACCTGGCAAGCAAGCGAATCATGCGCCCGCGCAAGCCGGTGAGCTGCGGTTTTCGGTTGCCGACATCAGCGCGGCGCGACGGGCGCTTGGCTTTTCGCCGACGCGAACATTGCAGCAGGACATGGACGACGTGATCGAATGGGTGCGGCAGCGCGAGGTGACGAAGTAATGCGCCGCCATGTCATTGGGATCGGCATCGCACTCCTGACGCTGATCGCCGGCGCGATCGTGATCGCGCGCGCCTATCCAACGCCGCGCGAGGCGATGATCACGCGCCACCTGGAAAACGCGCATTTCAATCCGCCGCCGCCGGCTCCATCAACCGGCGCCTTCGTCTCGACCCTGTGGGCCGATTTGTGGAGCGACAGCGGTGAAGCCTTCTGGCGCGCGATGGTGCCGAACCAGGCCGGCGTGCTGTGGATCGCACTGGCGGTGATGCTTGTGGTGGCGTTCGACTACGCGCGTCCACGAGCCGGCCGCAATTTCGAGCTGATCCTGCTGCTGTCGCTCGGCTTTCTGCTCTTCAACGTGATGCGGTTCTTCGAGCTGCTCGGAGATCCGACCTACTTCTGGCTGATGGACCTCGTGTTCACCGGCATCGTGGCGGTGAGCCTGTCGCTGATCGCGGTGGCAATCTGGCGCGTCACACATCCGCATGATGCGCCGTGGGAGCCGAACCTTGCCACGCGGCCATTGATGACGCTGGCGATCCTGCTGCTCTCGATGAACGTCGTCACCGGCCTCGCCAGCCCGCCCGATGATGCGGGCTTCTACACGAATCTCGGCGCGCAGCGCCTGCGGGAGCGCGGCAAGTTTCCCTACGGCGATCCGCTGCTGACCAACAGCGCCGGCGCCGGCTACGGCCCGCTGCTTTACCTCGCGCACCTGCCATTCCAGTTCATGCTGGACCCCACGCCGCTCAACTCGACCCAGCCGACGCGCGCGGACCTCGAAGCGGGCGCGCACTATCTGCTGCCGCCGGCGCTGGCGACGAAGCTGACGACGATCACGTTTCATCTGATCGGCTTCGCGGCGCTGGTGATGATCGGCCTGCAGCTCGCGAGCCCCAGCGTCGCCTGGGCGCTCGCCGCGTTGTATTGCGGCAGCGCCTACGTGATGGGTGTCGGCGGGCCGCGCGAAACGATTGGCGGCATGACCTTCATCTCTCACATCGCGCCACCGGCGGCGTCGATGGTCGCCTTCGCATTCCTGGCCCGGCCAATCGCGGCCGGCGCGCTGCTGGTGATGGCATCAGCAACGGTGTTTTTCCCGGCGCTGTTCTTCCCGGCGTGGCTTGGCTATTACTGGGACCGCCGGCCTGACGCGATCAGGTTCGTCGGCGGCTGTGTGATCGCCGCCGTGCTGCTCGGCGTTCCGGTGGTGGCGCTGTCGACGGCGCTACCCGGGCAAAGCGTGGTCGCCACGGTGCTCAAGGAATCCGTCGGCCACCATCAGGGCACGGACACCTACGGCCTCAGCACGTTTGGTTTTTGGGGACAGCGAGGCGGCCTCCGCGACTGGTTCCGCGAACCGTTCGTCGAGGGTCAGTTCACCACCAGTCCGATGTTCCTGATCACGATCGGATTTGCGGCGGCGATGTTCTTCATGGCGCGACGCACGGCGCCGTGGCAGCTGGCGCTCATCACCGCCACGGTCGGCATCATCGCGCAGTGGTCGAAGATTCACGGCACGGGCGTCTACGTGAACTGGTACTACCCGTTCCTGCTGATTGGATTGCTGTGCAGTGCTCGCCCGTCCGCCAAGACCCGCGACGCCGAACTACGCGAGTAGCTGCTGAATGGCTTTCGGCCACGTCATCTGCGCGGCCTGCTTGTGCCCCTCCTCGCCGAGACCTTGCGCGAGGTTGCGATCGTCCATCACCTTCCGCATCGCCATCGCGAGCGCTTCGGGCGTCGGCGCCGTCACGTAGCCGTTGTGTCCATCGCGCACCAGCTCCGCTGGACCGCCGCTGTCCGCGCACGTGATCACCGGTTTGCCGCACATGAACGCTTCGACCGTCACGAAGCCAAAGTCCTCGTTGAACGGCGGGAAGACGACGGCGCGGCAGCGCGCCAGGTGGTCGATCATCTCCGCATCCGTCAACCTGCCGACGAACTGGACGCGATGCTCGACATCGAGCTGCGTCGCGAGTCCGCGCAGCCGCTGCAGCTCCGCGCCTTCGCCGGCGATCACGAACTTGATGCCGGCCGCGACCGGTTCGGCGAGCGCCCGGAGAATCAGATCGAATCGCTTCAGTGGCGAGAGACGTGACACGCCGAACAAATAATCGCCGTAGCGATCGTGGCGGTATTCGCGTTGCGGCGGTGGTGGATACAGCACGTCGGTTTGAATACGGCCGAATCGCTGCTCGCGCGCCTGCACTGTCGCCGAAATCACGAAGCGCTTCCGCATCCGGCGCATCAGGTAGTTGTCGACGCGATGAATCAGCGCGCGGCGCATGCCTTCCTTGATCCGGCCCTTCCACGACAGGTGCACGCGGAACTGATCCCAGAGATCGTAGTACTCGCGCATCCGGTGATTCAGCCACAACACGTGATTCGGATGCTGGACGGCATAACCGGGAAAGCGAAGGCTGATTACCCGATCCACCTTGCGCTCCTCGTGGGCGAGCTGAACGTCGGTGCACCAGGCCGCCAGGTAGGCGCTACCCTGCTGGCCGAATCGGTTCTGCGGCGTAACGACGAGGCCCGTATCGTGTCCCTCTTCGCGCAGCGCGCGCACCAGCTCGCGCGCCATCACGAGGTGTCCGCCTTCCGCGAACGGCGGACTCGACGTGACGACGCAAATCGTGGCCACTACCGGCCGTCTCCGTAAGTCGGAATCAGCCGCACCATCACGCCGAGAAAGCGGCTGTCGTTCGCGCCGTTCTCGAACATCGGCACGAATCCCGTCGACGAGGAGATCGACACCATGTAAACGTAATTCGTCGGAAAGCGCGGATCGTACTTGTAGGGCATGCCGTAGGGCATCGCGAGCTCGACTGTCTGTTGCGAGCTCGGCGCCATGTCGATGATCTGGCGATCGCCGCCGGTGGAAATCACGACGCGATTGGGCCGCGGCCCGGTTTCGAGGATCGCCGTCAGCTTCGCGATGCGCAGCGATCGGGCGACTTCGACGCCGGCAGCGTCCGCTTCTGTCTGAATGCGCGCACGCAGCAGGATGTCGGCGCGCGACTCGCCGCGCACCCAGAACGCCTCGTTCTCACGATTGAAAACATTGTCGTCGAGGAAATACGCGAGGACTGGCGGCGTGCCGCCAAGCGGCTGCCGAAAGCGCGTGCTGGGTCCCGTGTTGATCGGCAGATCGTTGACCATCGTCAGCTCGGTCGGGAGCCAGCGGAATAAACCGGTCTTGGAGTGTTCAGCGGCATTGCGCGTGGCGAAAAACGGGCCTGAAATAATCGGCGATACGAACAGCGCGCTCAGCGCCATCGTCAGCAGGCCGCCGGCAGCGGTTTGCATCGGGGGCGCGAGGAACAGGAACACGCCGTAGGTGCCAAGGAAGTACCGATTGCCGACCGGACCGCCTCCGCCAGACCACGTAAAGGGCATGTAGATCAGCAACACCGCCGCGGTGATCACCCCGGCCGCGAGGGTCAGCCATTGCCACATCGCGCGATCGCGCGTCGCCAGCATGAACAGCAGGATCGCCATCACCCCCGGCAAGTAGTAAACGGCAAAGCCGGTGTGGCGGCCGAACAGGAAGTAGCCGACGTTGTGCGGGAAGACTTCCAGCAACGCGTCGCGAGTGAACAGGACTCCGAACGATCCGCCGCCGACGCGTGCCGTGCCGACGGAGTCAAACGTCGCAGCGTCGTTCTGATAGGGGAATCCGCCGGCGAACGTGCCATCCCCGGCGCCAAGAAAAGTCTTGCGCTCGCCGCCCTGGTAATTCCAATCGCCGGTGAACGCAACATTCAACGCGAAGAGCAAGCCGGCCGTCCCGACAAACAGCACCGACATCCTGGCGGCTCTCGCCCACTGCTTTCGCAGCACCGCCGACACGAACAGCGGCATGAACAGCCCGATGTTGGTCGGCTTCGCGAACGTGGCCACGCCCAGCAAGATCGCCGCGATCGCATCCGAACGCGGTGCCAGCAGCCAGCGCGTGCGCAGCGCGTTGGGCCGATCGGCCGGCGGTCCACCGACTTCCTTGTAGCACCAGAAGAAGAAGCCGATCAGGACGATGGCAAAGATGAAGAAGTCGGGGCCGATCTGGACCATGTAGATCGGCACCAGCGACACGAACAGAAACGCGAACGCGAAGATCAGCGCCGCGACGGGATGACCGCGGGCGCTGACAAACGCGTATGCGCACGCAAAGCACGCCGTCATCAGCAACGCATGCAGCACCAGGAAGCCGTTGGTGCCGAACAGCCGGATGAACGGCGCCGCGACCAGCGGATAGATGTACGCCTTCGCGTAATAGATTCGGCCACCGCTGCCCCGCTTCAGGAAGATCCCCTCGGGCCCCGACGGGAACTCCTTCCACACGCGCACGAGATCGTCGCGGCGATACTCGAAATCGAGGTCGTGCGCGAGGCTGTGGCCGAGCGTGTAATAGGTCGACGCGTCGCCGGCGAAGCCGCCGGACGCTTTCGGGAAATCGACCGACAGCGCCCACGCGGTCAGCACGACGCCAATCGCGGCGGTCGTCGACGCGCCAAGCCGCCAGGCTGGGCTACGCCCCTTCAATCGGTCCGCGACGCGGGTGTCGATCGTCATCTACGCTCGGTGGTCAGAAATGAGAGATCCGACTTCAGGATACCTGCCCGCCCGGTCGACCGCGAGGTCTCATGAAGGAGCTCATACAGCCGCTCCATTTTTCGGACGAAGGCGGCAATGTCATAACGCCGGCCGACTTTGCGAGCCTGCTCGCCCAGGCCGGCCGCGGCGTGCGGCCGTTCGAGCAAATACGAGATGGCATCCGCGAGGGCGCCGGCATCGGCCTTCGGCACGATCAGCGCGTCCTTGCGATCGGTCAGCACGTCGAGGAGACCGTCCGCGTCGGTGGCGACGATCGGCTTCCCCATCGCCAGCGTCTCAAAGACCGTCAGCGGGGTGCCTTCCCACAGGGATGGGAACACCACGATATCGAAGGCCGAGAGCGCGGCGGCAACGTCGCGCATGAAGCCGCTGAAGACGAACTTGTCGCCAAGTTGCAGCGCGCGCGCCTGGGCCTCGAGCTCCCCCTGCAGCTCGCCTTCGCCGACCATGAAGAAGCGAACCGCCGGATGCTTCGCGAGCACTTTCGGCGCCGCCTCGATCAGGTATTGATTGCCCTTCGACGGCATCAATCGCGTGATCGTGCCGATCGCGATTGTGCCCTGAGCGATCCCCATCGCCTGCCGCGCGGCGGCGATTTCCTGCTCGCTGCGCTCGCGCGCAAATTCATCGAGCGGCGCGCCGAGGTAAACGACCTTGGTGCGCTCCGCCGGCATCAAGCGTGCGCGCGTCGTGAACTCACCGGTGGATTCAGACACGGCGATCGCCAGATCCGTATGCGGCGCCAGCAATCGATCCGCGATCTTCTGGAACCACGGCGTGTCGCCATGATTCGCGTGCTCGTGCAGGATCGCTGGAATCCCCATCCGCCACGCGCACATCCGTCCAAACGTCGTCGCGCCGTAGCCATGCAGGTGGACGATATCGGCGCGCTTCTCGCGCAGCACTTTCAGCAAGGCCGGAAACGTCGCGGGATCGAACTTGTGCCGCGCCATGTAGCTGACGTCGATCCCGAATTCCTCGAGCGTGTCGGCCGACAGATCTTTCTTACGGAGGCTGATCAGCGAGACGTTGAAGCGCGACTTGTCGAAGCGCGGGATCATCCACGCGAAGAGCCGCTTCACGCCATGCATGCGAGAACCCTCCCAACCAAGGTGATCGCAAATATGCACGACATTCAACCGGGAGCCGGGAGCCGGGAGCCGGGAGCCGGAAGTCACAACAAGCCCTCGGTGCGATACCAATCCGCGGTCAGCTTGATTCCTTCTTCCAGATCTACCTTCGGTGAGTATCCAAGTTCCTTCCGCGCGCGCGTCGTATCGAAGGCGCGGCTCTTGGTGTAGAAGTCCACGCGGCGGCGATAGATCGGCGGCTCGATGCGCAGCGGCACGCAGATCATTTCGCACAGCAGTCCCGCCGTCCAGAACGGCCAGACGGGCAGGTGGACGCGTGGCGGCGCGACGTTCAGCTCTTTGGCGACGAGGTGGACGAGCTGCTCGAGCGTCGTGTACCGCGGACCGGCCAGCATGTAAGCACGACCCTTCGCCGCCGGCACCGTGCCGCACAGTCGGAAGCCTTCGATCAGATCGTCGATGTACGTCAGGTGGTAGAACGCCTGGCCGCTGCCGATCATCGGAAAGCGCCCGCGCGCCAAGCCCCTGAACATCCGGAGAAAGCGCGTGTCGCCGGGCCCATAGATCCCGATCGGCCGCGCCACGACGACGTCGAGGCCCGACGAATTGCCGAACTCGCGCGCCAGCTTCTCCGCGGCGAGTTTCGTTTCCTGGTAGACGTCACCGGGATTGAACGGCGCGTCCTCGTTCGCCGGAGGATTCACGATGTGACCGTGCACGCCGCCCGTGCTGCAGTGCACGACGCGCCTGACGCCGGCGGCCTTCGCCGCTTCGAGAAGATTGCGGGTGCCATCGACGTTGATGGCGCGGTAGGCGGAATCCGGCTGCCCCGCTTCTCGATACGTCGCCGCGATGTGATAGACGACCTCGACACCGTCCACCGCGGCGCGAAGTGACGCGGCGTCGATGAGATCACCGTCGATCGCCGACACGCCTTTCGCAGGCAGCGGCGATGCATCAAATCTCGCACGGCTTTTCGGACGCACCAGCGCCCGCACTTCATCACCACGTCCGGCCAGATACTGCGCGAGATGTCCACCTGTGAAACCGGTCGCGCCGGTCACGAGGACTTTCACCGGGCGTCCGCCTTCGCTCCATTCCATCCAGCGGAGCTTCGGCGAGACTTCGCTAGTCGATCGTAGGCGTGCGCAGTGCGTTTGAGATACGACTCGCGCGAGTACTTTTCCTGCGCGACCGCTGCCGCGGCTGTGGCTAGTCGCCGGCGCTCCTCGGGCGAATCGATCAACGCGACCATCGCCGCGGCAAAGGGTTCCGGTTGCGGATCGACCAGCTTCGAAATCTCGGGCGTCAGCACCTGCGTGTGCGTCAGCAGATTCGTCGCCACGATCGGTTTGCCCGATCGCAGGTAGGAATAGATCTTCAACGGCGTGTTGGTGCCGCGAATGCGCGGTGAGACCAGCAGATCCGCGGCTTGCACGAATCCAGGAATCTCCTTCGCCGGTTGTTGCCCGGTGAAGATCATCACCGGCGACGCGCCTGCTGCCTGCGCACGCGCCTTCGCCGCTTCGACCTGCCGGGGCTCGCCGCCGACAACCAGCACGCGGGCGTTGGGACGCGCTCTCGCGACGATCGCGACTGCGTCGATCAGCATGTCGACGCCTTGGTACGCCTCAAACGTCCCGGTGTACAAAGCGAGCGGCGCATCTGATGAAATGCCCCACGCGCTCCGGATCTCAGTCGCCGTGCGGCTCGGCGGTTCATCCACATCTCCGCCCATCACGTTTTCGATCAACAGCGAGCGATCCGCCACACCCATTTCCGCGACGGTGTCCTGCAGCTCCTGGCAGATCGTGATCACGACGTCCGACTTGTGAACCATCTGATCTTCCGCCCACACGAACATGCTCTTCAGGAGCGATGATTGGCTGTATTTGAAATTACTCAGCTGCTGAGGCAGGCTCGAATGCATGTCGTAGAGATGCGGGATGCGCAGCCACTTCGACAACCACACCCCAACCAATCCCATTTCTTCATGCGAGTGAATCGCGTCGTAGCGCTCAGACCAGACACGCCGCGCAATCGTCAGCACCATAAGGACATCCAGAATTACTTTGGTGATCGATGGACCGATGCGGACGTTGCGGACGAACGGCGGACGCAGGCTGCGGAAGATCCGGAGATTCAGTAGCTCGACGTCGCCGCCGATCGGATAGGTAACGAGATCGACGTGATGGCCGAGCTCAACCAGCGCCTTGATGCGGTGGTACTCGCTGAAAGGTGTGCCGCGCGGCTCGAAGAACGGCTCGGGCGCCAGCATCAGGATACGCACGAGGTATTATATCTACTAAGCATATCCAACTGAGCCGATGCCCCCGCTGCTGAAAGCACTTGTACGCCTTGGCATCAGCGCCGCCCTGTTGTATTTCGTGCTGCGTTCGATCGATCTCCCGGCGTTCTGGGAGCGGGTCAAAGGCATGAACCCGGCGTCGATGGTGCTCGCGCTCGCGGCCTACGCGTTCACGCAGTCGATCGCGGTGTGGCGATGGAATCGATTGCTGCGCGCGCAACACATTGACGTGGAGCGGCGCCGGCTGACCGAGTCGATCTGGGTCAGCCTGTTTTTCAACAACTTCCTGCCGAGCAACATCGGCGGCGACGTTGTGCGGATTGCGGATACGGCGCCGGCGGCGGGATCGAAAACGCTGGCGATGACCGTGATCCTGATGGATCGCGTGCTCGGGTTGACGGCGCTGGTGATCATCGCCAGCTCGGGTGCGCTGGTTGCGTCGCTCGCTGGAGTACACATCCCCGGCGCACGATGGTTGTGGCTGGTATCGGCTCTTGGAACAGTCGCTGCGATTTCTGTAATTGCGATGCCGCATTTAGTAGGAAACGCTGTAGGTCATGCGCTGATGCCGTTGAGGGCGTTAAACAGGCCGTGGCTGAGCGAACGCGCGCAACGCCTTGAAGATGCGGTAATTCGGTTCAGAAATGCGCCGTCCGCAGTGGCCGGCGCGTTCGCCGGCGCAATGGTGGTGCAGATCACAATTGTGGCCTTTTATTTGCTGACTGCTAAAGGACTATCAGTCCCTTTACCGATCTTCCTGGGCGCGGTGCTCATTCCGGTGAGCCTGGTCGTCCAGATGGCGCCGGTCTCGATCAACGGGTTCGGTGTCCGTGAAGCAGTGTTCGCGTTTTTCTTTCGCCGGTTCGGGCTGCCAACTGATGCTGCTGTCGCACTCTCCCTCGTGTCGACCGGCATGGTGATGGGGCTCTCGCTGGTCGGCGGGTTGTTCTTTTTGCGTCGACGGTAGGCGCCGTCAGTCCGGAGCGCAAACGCTTCGGGAAGTGTGCAGTCGAAGTTTTTTGAGGGGACCCAGGAATGATCAAGCGCTACCCCATTCGCGGGATCGGTGTGCTCGTCGGTGTGTTGTGGCTCGTCGGCTGCGAATCCGTCAAGAGCTCGAATCCCACGGCACCGTCGGTCGCCGGTCCGATTCCCGGCGTGAACATCACCGCGCCGCGCGCGCTCGAGCCGTTCGCCGGCCAGAAGCTGACGTTCACCGGTTCGCCGCAGACCCTGCTGATTGAAAACCCCGGCACGACCGGCGCTCGCGCCATCACGCTCGAGATCGACGTGGCGACCGATGCGGCCTTCACGCAGCTGGTGCATCGCAACGACGCGGTCGTGCCCGGTGACGGCGGCCGCACGCTGTATCAGCTGCCGCAGGCGCTGCCCGCGGGCTACACCTACTACTGGCGCACCAAGGCGAACGACGGCGCGAACAGCGGGCCGTACTCGACCGCTTCGAGCTTCACCGTCGTGCCGCCGGTCGTGATCAACGCACCGATCGCCATGGCACCGAGCGGCCGCGTCAACACCAGCAATCCCGACTTCCGTGTCACCAACGGCGCCGTCTCGGGCACGAGCGGCGTCGCCTATCGCTTTGAAGTGGCGCGCGACGCCGGCTTCAACCAGATCCTCGCGATCGTCACGGTGCCCCTGAACGGCAGCGGCAGCACGACGATGTCGATCGGATCGTTGCCCTACTCGACGACGCTGTTCTGGCGCGTCAGAGGCAGCGACGGCTCAACTGAATCGGGTTACTCGAACACGCAGGCGTTCACGACACCGGAGCCTCCCGCGCCGGTGGCGCCGCCGGCCGGCGGACCGGATCCCGTCCCCGGCGATTCCGCCGCGTGGACCACCGCGCAGTGGAAGGACTACTTCTTCTCGCTCGTCGCGGCGAAGGGCGGACCGACCGTCTCCGACGCCGGCATGCGCGCAATGCGTGGCGACCTGCTCGCCCGTGGCGCGGATTTCCAGAACGGCTGGCGCGGCGACATGCGTCCCCGCATTTTCCTGCCCGTGCCCGGTTGCCCGATCGCGAACCGGCCCGATGTCCCGCTGTGCTCGTACGACCGCACCGTGGACCTCGGCCGCTACGGTGGAGCGTGGGATTGGATCCCGCGGTTCTAAGCCTGCCTCGCCGAAGCCGTGGAGCTGGGGGCGGGTGCTGACCTGTAAAGCTGTGAGAAGTAATGGCCGATACCAAATGTTGAGGGATTCCATGTTGTCGAGTAACCACCTCTTTCGAGGGCTGAGCGCTCTCGTGGCTGTTGTGTGTCTGGCCGGCTGTGAGTCGGTCAAGAGCTCGAACCCGACGGCGCCGTCGGTCGCCGGACCGATCCCGGGCGTGAACATCAGCGCCCCGCGTCCGCTCGAGCCGTACGCCGGCTCGACACTCGTCTACAACGGCGAGCCGCCGACGCTGCTGATCGAGAACGCCGGCACCAGCGGCGCGCGCAACATCTGGCTGCAACTCGAGCTGAGCACCGATACCGGGTTCTCGAACATGGTGCACCAGGCCGATCAGATCGCGCTCGGCGATGGCGGCCGTACGACGTATCGCCTGCCCTCACCACTCGGCGCCGGCTACACCTACTACTGGCGCACGCGCGCGGTTGACGGCGCGAACGTGGGGCCGTACTCGGCCGTCTCGAACTTCGAAGTCGTACCGCCGGTGGTGATCGATGCGCCGACTGCGATCGCGCCGTCAGGCAAGATCAATACGAACAAGCCTGAGTTCCGCGTCACCAACGGCGCCATCTCCGGAACCACCGGCGTGGTCTACCGCTTCGAGGTCTCGCGGGCCGCCGACTTCAGCTCGATGATTGCGGTCGTTACCGCGATCCCGAACGGCAGCGGCTCGACGACGATGACGCTCGGCGAGCTGCCGTATAAGACGACTTACTACTGGCGCGTGAAGGGCTCGGACGGCAGCAAGGAATCGCCGTACTCGAACACGCAATCGTTCACGACGCCGGATCCGCCGGCGGCGCCGCCATCTGGTGGCCCCGGCGGCGTGCCGGTCGGCGTACCGACGGGCCCCGGTGGACGTGCTCCGGACAACGGCCCGCTCCCGAGCTATGGCGCCGGTGTGGTCGCCGCGGTGGCGCGTGCGAACCCGGGCGCCCTGGCGAATTCCTGCCAGGAGAATGGCGGCAGCTGGCAATTCATGGACCAGGTCGTGGACACGCTGCGCACGTATGACACGCGCTGGGGCTACAACGGCAAGCGCGGCGACGCGAACAATCCGTCGCTGGACGTCGTGACGTATCACTACGGGCCGGGGCCGGACGCGAACTCGACGGATGTCTATATCATCGACGTCATCGGCGGCCATTGCGGCGCGACGCCTTCGGCGAGCTGGAATGACGTGACGCAGATCACGCTGTCGTCCGGAACGATCGGCCGCTGGATTTCCCGCGGGCGATTCTAGGGATCAGGGATCAGGGCTTCGTCGCGATCGCGGCGAAGTCCTGATACGAGAACATTCGATCGTTCAGACGATCGACGTTGCGATTGAAGGACGACACGAGCTCCGTGAGACCATCCGGAGCCGTACCGTAATGTTCGGGACGCGGTGACACCTTCTGCAAGCGTCCCTCCTGCGCGATCGGCGCCCGGTACACAATCTCCACATTCGAAAAGCCGCTCGCCTGCAGCAGGTACTGCAGCGTCTCGGGATGGATTGGCTTCACGTGCGTGAGGTCGCGGATGAAGCTCTCGAAGAACGCGACCCAGCATGACGGGTTGATGGTCTCGAGGATGATCCTGCCCCCGGGCCGGATCTTGTCGAACGCCAGGCCGAGCATCTCGGTGAGATACGGCGGCTGCAAATGTTCAACGACCTGCACCGCGATCACGCCGCCGAGCGATTCGTCCGGCAGCCCCTGCAAATAACTTCTCGCGTCGCCTGAAGCCGCATCCAGGCCGCGCGATCGACAGACGTCGATCATCTCGGGATTCAGGTCGATGCCTCTGGCGCTGATGCCGCTAGCCTTCAGCAGCGAGAGAAATTCACCGCGCCCGCAGCCGACATCGAGCACGTTCGACTGACCCGCGAAATACGGCACGTAGTCCTTCAGGCGTGCGCCGATCTCCTCTTCAGAGCCGCGGAAACGATCTTCAAAACCCACATATTGAAACGACTGCTGGTCAGATGCCGCGACTTGGAGATCCGCATTGGCGGCTCCCGGCTCCCGGCTCCCGGCTCCAGGTGACATGGCCCGACGCTCGACTTCGCGCTTGGCCAACATGGCGGTCTTCTGGGCGACGTCCGTCACTGATCGGAGCTGCGTGAGCGCGTCGCTGATTTCGCGATAGTGCGTGTCGGAGAGCGGCGTGATCGTCTGGAGGAACTGCACGAGCAGCGACTCGAAGCGGACCAGCGAATCGAAGCCGTCGCGGAGCGCCGGCAGCGCGCGCTCGAGCGCCACATGCGCCTCGCGATGCGCGTTGACGTTACGATTCAAGTGTTCGACGACAGCGGCATTGAACGCCATCTGCCTGTCGAACAACTGTTTCGTGTCGCCGGCGGTTCCCGACGTGATCTGCCACGTGTCATTGATCTTCGGCAGCAGCGTCTCGTCGTATCCGGGCGGCGCTTTCGGAAAATCGGGAGCGGCTTGAACGGCGCGATCGAGCAGCGTCAGCGCTTCGTTGTAACGGCGATGCGCCTCCTTGCGCTCGGCCAGCAGACGGTTCAGGAGCTCTGTCATTGAATCAGAAGCACGATAGCACTTCTTGCCACGCCGAAGCCGCCAGGCGAAGGCGGGTCAATGGATCGCAATCCACGCAGCCAGCGACCGCACATCGCGGCTGGCTGGATCGCGCTCCGATGGACGGAAGCCGGCCCCCGATCGAATCGATAACACCCAGGTGCCGTTCGTCGCCGGGGGCAACATCACGTCGAACTTCTGCCCCGCCGCCAGCGTGACGGTTTCTTCCCATCGGCCAACTTCGATCGTCACCGTCGTCGCCACCGCGCCGGCGGTAATCGAAATCGGCAGGCCCGATAGCCGCGTGCCTTCGTCGGTATCGATGACCACGGTCGCGCGGCTGTTCGCGCGTGTCCAGAAACCATCGGGTTCCAGGTAGGCCTGTTCATCCAGGAAGAACGCACGTGCATGGCCGTAGCGCCCTGCGCGGTACGCGGGTCGACTGACCGGAGCCCTGACCACGCCCACGGGCCGAAGCGTGTAGGAGGCCATTTCGTCCCGAGGCGCGGGGCGCAGAGCAAAGTTGAGCGTTCGCAACATCACCGGCAGGCGGAGGCGGAACGGATGGGCAGGATCGCGAAGATCATCGACATTGGGCGACGCGAGAGCTGGATCGGTGCGGCCGACGAACATGGTCAGCGAGCCGGCGACGATTGGCGGCTCCACGTACAGTTCATATTCTCCGGCGGGAACGTAATCGAGCCGCATGTCCCCCGCCATGGACATACTCTGCCGGTTCAGGAAATCGCGCGGCGTCTTTCTGGTCAGTTCAGGCCATTCAAGAATCGTCGGCTGCCAGCCTGGGTGGAAGCGTTCGACCGCGGCGTGTTGCGAGCGAAGCGTGAAGATGCCGTCGCCCCGATGGCGCAGCCACACTCCGGTCGCTGCCAGCATGACGGCGATCGATCCGAACAACCCGGTAATGGCGAATGCCGTGCCGCGAGAACGTGCCCGGGCCACTCGAACCGACAGCGCGCCGAAGAAACCGACGCTGGCCAGCCACACCATGGCATCGCGCCCCGCCTTCATGCCGCCCGACTGATGCACGCTCGGAACAGCCCGCGCGAAATCGGTCTGATCTGACAGCCAACGCAAGGTCGGATCGACGCCGCCGCGATTGTTGAAGATGAAGCGCCCACCGTTCTCGATCGCGCGCGGCAAAACGAGCGAGACACTCACCACGAGGAGTAGGACGACGAGCGGTGCGAAGGCTCCTCGTTCGTCGTCCGACACCACCAACGCAATCGGCAGCGCTGCCAGCGGCAGTATCGAGACCAGGAAGCGTGCCGGCGCGGCAGACCCGGCCCACCACATCGCGTACGACGCGACCGTGACCGCATACACGACGGCGAGCACGACGAGTTCGATCGTGAGTCGAGGATTGCGCTTCGCAAACGGCCGGAGACCGATCAGCGCCATCGCGTAGACAGGCGCGGTGGCCACGACACCAAACTGTTGATCGACCGACAAGCCGATCAAGCCGCGGACGATGTAGCTCGCCGATGTACTGGTATCCGCGCCGTAAGGAGCCGCCGGACTCGGGCTGCCCCAGATGACATGGAAGTACGCAAACCACGCCGCGCCAAAGACCGCGGGCACGATGAGGACCGTCGTGATGTTTCGCACCGCCGACGGGCGACCCGCCAGTCGCGCAATGATGAAGATCCCCAGCAACGCGGCAAGCACCGCAAACCTGCTGTGCAGCCAGGGCAACACCGCGAGCGCGAATCCGATCGCGATCAACGCACGCGTGGAAACGTCGCCGCCATCGTTCAACTCCACCAGCAGCCACACCCCGCACATCACGCACAGGCTGCCGATGATCTCCGGATAAATCGTGAAGGTGTGAAAGAAATACGGCGCCGTCACAAACACCGCGATGACGCCCGCCCAGGCACCGGCAGCGCTCGCTGAGACGCGATAGGCGATTCGCCAGGTGAGCGCCGCCGTCAGCGCCGCGATCAGCATCATCGTGATCGCGGCGGCGGCGTAACCGCCAATCGCAAACGCCGGCAACACGATCACCGAGACGCCGGGCGCGTGAATCGAATAGATCTCGCCGCTCGTCGATCGTTTCAGGAAATGCGGTTCGAGACGGCCTGGAAAGTACTCGAGATAGTCGCCATTGGCGTAATTGTTGGCGACGCGAAGATCGGCATCCTCGAGAATGCTTTGCGTTGCGGCAAGGTAATGCGGCTCGTCACCGCCGGGAACAACCTCGCGCACGTGGCTGAACACCGCGAGCGATGCGAGACCCAGCATCGCGGCGGCAATCCAGGGCGCGATCGAGGGATTCGAACACGCCGCCGGCAGGCGCGGCCGGTTCGCGGCAATCAGCCCGGCAATGACGATGCCCCACACCACCGCTTCGATCGGACCTTCCCAAATCAGAAACGCGGCAGGAACCCCGAATGGAAGAAACGGCAGCCACAAGACGATGCTGATCGCGAGCGGCCACACGTCGTCGAGCTCAAGCTTCGCGAACCACACCGCGGCAGGAAGCACCGCGGCGAGACCGATGAGAATCCAGAATGAAGGAAGCGCGGCGATACGGGACGTATCGCCGCCGGGAACGCTGAGGATGCCGAGCGACAGCCAGATCGAGACGGCGGTCAGGAGCGCCAGGACCGACGCCGCAACTCGCGAGCGCCGATCCAGCATCGGCACCTTGTCGAGACTAGAAGCGCAGGCGCCCGCCGAAGCCGAATTGCACGCCGCCGACCTTGGTCGGCACGCCGGTGCCGCTCAACATCTCGACATTCATATCCGCCTGGGTGAAGCGAACGAATCCGCCCGCGCCGACGCGCACGCTGTCGTTCGACCACACGATGTAAGTCGCGTCCATCCCGGCGTTGTAGCCGGTCTGGCTCTTCTTGCGCTCGGTGATGGTCGGTGTCGTCACGACGGTGGTAAAGGCGCCGCCCTCCTCGCCGATGCGAACTTCGCTGACGGCCTCCTGCGTCAACCGGAAGAACGACGGGCCGCCGTAGACCATCACGTCGAACTTGCTGCCGATCGGGATCACCCAGCCAATTTGCAAGTGCGTCGCCTGCTCCTTGCGATTGAGGCCCGGCACGGCCTGAGCGAGCGTGCGCGGACGATTGAAGAACACCGGGCTCGGAATCGAGCCGGTCAACCGGCCTTCGGTATCGTTTTGTTCCTGGTGGTACCCCGCGCCGACAGTCAGGTTGCGCCAGACGCGCAGGCCGACGCCGACGTCGAACAGGCTTCCGGACGTAAAGTCGCTGGACGACGAGAGGGTTCCCGTTTCCTCGTAGATCGAAAGGGATCGTGTATCCGTCATGGCGGAAGACCCAGACTCCACGCCCCAGCCGATGTTGATGTAGCCACGGTCCGCCCAGGTCGCGCCCTGGGCTGAGGCCTGGCGGGCCGTACTTGCGAACACACCACACACGATCAAAAGCGTCACTACTGATTTATTCATTCGTAATCCTTGGGCTCCGATAACTCTGTAACAGGGCCTGGGTTGCCCTACCGGACGGCCATGTTAGCATGAGAAAAACCGCGAAGTCCTATAATTCTATGGAAAATACGGAGTTATTCCACCACTCTGTGAAATTCTGCTACAATCCGTGCCGGCCAAGTGAGTGCACGGGTCCCCAGCTCTTTGCACCCTCACAGCATTCCGCCGGCCACATCTGGAGATTTGTTTGATGAAGTTTTTTCGAGTTGGCTCGTGCCTTGCCGTGTTGATGGCTGGCGCCGCGTGCAGCCAGACGCCCCAGGCCCTGACAGGTCCCACAGCCGCCGCCGGCGGTGCCACCGCCGCAACGGCCGCTGCCGACGGATCGACGCTGAAGGTGACGGCGCCCGCGCTGATCTCTCCGGTCGACTCGCAGCGCGCGGAGGATCGCCGCCCCACACTCATCTGGCTTAACTCGAGCGGCAAGTACGGCGGCATTGGCGTCGCCTACGACATCGAGCTCAGTACGCCGACCACAGTCGTGTACTCGCGGACGGTTGGCGAATCGCCCGACGTCGGCGCGCACCTGATCGACATGGAGCTGGAGTACGACACGGTGTACTCCTGGCGCGCCCGCGCGCACATCGGAAATCCAGACACCTACGGTCCGTGGTCGGCGTGGGCGAGCTTTCTGTCGCCGACGCGTCCGGTGGCCGTGGTGCCGGTTGGCAACACCATCGCAGGTGGCTGCGCGGCGCCGATTTCGCCGCTCGGTCCCGGTGAAACGCGCAAGCCGCGCCCGAACGACTCGGCGATCGTCCGCGCGGTGAACTCGCAGTTTCCGACCTTGCTGGCGCGCTCATGTCAGGATGCGGGCGGCACCTGGGAATTCATGGATCGCTCAGTCGACGCGCTGCGCGCCAAGGACGGCCGGTACGGCTACAATTGCAAGCGGGGCAACTGCAACGATCCGTCGGTCGACGTCATCAGCTACTACTGGGGCGGAGGCAACAATATCCAGGGCAGCAACCAGGTGTACATCTTCGACCTCATTGCGGGTCACTGCGGTCCGACGCCGTCGGTCATCTGGAACGACGTGACGGACATCACCTACAGCTCCGGCACCGAAGGCCGTACGACCTATCCGCGCCCGGGCCGCGTCGTCGGGCCCTGCACACCGTAAGTTTCCGATGACCCGGGGCCGGCCGACGCCGGCTCCGGGATCCCCCCCCGACAGCCGCCTTCTTTCCCGAAGTGGCCGACGACACGTTCTACAAGTCCTTCTCGGAAAAAAGCCTGACCACTTATGGCGCCGGACGCCGCTCGCGAATCGAGCGTCATCGTCTCGGCCTGCTCGAGCGCTTCAAGAAGGCGCCAGGCGCGTTCTTCGAGATTGGCCCCGGCCACGGCACGCTCGGCGAGCTCGCGGTTGCTTCCGGCTGGCAATACACCGCCATCGAAGCGAGCCCGCTTCTCATGGACGTCCTCAGGAAGAAGGGACTCACCGTGATCGAGGCGTGGACGCCGCCACTGCCAATGACGGATGGGGCCGCGGACGTCGTCTACGCCGATCAAGTGCTCGAACACATGCGTGGTATCGACGATGCCCGGCAGTTCACCGCGGAGGCGCTCAGATCGCTCAAGCCCGGCGGAATCTTTTTTGTTGTCGTCCCTGATTACCTGAAGGAAGGCAAATTTTTTTGGGACGTCGACTACACGCATAACTTCGTCACGACCGAACGCCGCATCCGGCAACTGTTCAACGACGGCGGCTTCGAGATCCTGCACATGGAACGCGGGATCGGAATGGCGACGGGCATCAAGCGCGATCTGCTTGCGGCCGCCGCGGTGTTCATCAACATTCCCGGTGTTGATGCGATCTCGCGCTGGACCCACACGGAAGATCTCGTCTTCAAGATCCGCAAGAACCTTTTCGAAACACTCACCTTTATCGCGCGTAAGCCTGCGTAATGATCGTTCGCATCGCGATCACGGCGATCATCCTCGCGATTCTCGCGACGGGGATCGACATGGGCGAATCGGCGCGCGCGATCGCGGCGATCGATCTCCGCTATCTCGCGCTCGTGCTTGGCCTCGTCGCGATCGATCGGATGGTGATGATCCTGCGATGGATCCTGCTCCTGCGCGCCAGCGGCATTGCCATTTCCACCGGCAACGCGGCTCGCCTGTTTCTGGTCAGTTCGTTCGTCGGCAGTTTTTTGCCGGCCGGGGTGGGCGCGGATGCGGCGCGCGCATACGGTTTGTCGCGAGGGTCTTCCGATTTGCAAGCCCCAAGCCCCAAGCCCCAAGCCCCCGCCAGCGAAGCACTCGCATCAGTCGCCGTGGATCGCATCCTGGGTGTGTTTTCGATCGTCGTGATGTCGATGGTCGGCGTGCTGGCGTGGGCGCCGGCCCGTGAGGACTGGCGCATTGCGGCGGCCATCCTGGCGCTCACGATCGCGTGCAGCGCCGTGTTCTGGGCCAGCGACTGGCTGCGGTGGGCCATCCCGGACGCCCATCATGATCATTCCATTGCCCGCCGCGTCCTGCGTTTGAGCGACGCGGTCGGCCGTTATCGCGGCCGCAGCGGGGTCCTCGCGCATGTCATGGCGTGGTCCCTGTTCGTGCAGTTGCTCCGCATCACCCAGGCCTACTTCCTCGGGTTGGGGCTCGGCATTGCGGTGCCTTATAGCTACTACCTCCTGTTCATGCCGCTGGGCTTGCTGATGCTGCTGTTACCTATTTCGATTAGCGGCTTCGGAGTACCTCAGGGAGCAATCGTCTGGCTGCTGCGTCCGGTGGGTGTTCCGGATGCTCAGTCATTTGCCCTATCGACGCTGATCGTCCTGACAGGGCTGGCTGGAAACCTTCCCGGATTGTGGCTGTGGTTGCGGCAGCGCCGGGAAATCCTGTAAAATCTATAACTTAGACCGAATGGCCCAAACATACGCCGCGAAGTATCTCGCGAAAGCCGCGATGAGCGCGCCCAGGGATTTTGTCCGGGCAGCGGTCTCGAAGTACACCCCGCTCCATCCGACCGTCTTCATCTTCCATTGCACGTTCGTGTGCGACGCCCGTTGCGAGATGTGCAGCAACTGGACGCGCGGCAACCGTAAGGAAGACATGACGCTGGCGCAGATCGAGCAGGCGTTCAGCTCGAATCTCTGGAAGGACATCGAGAACGCGTCGATCTCCGGCGGCGAGCCGACCACGCGCAACGACCTGGTCGACATCGCGCGCGTAATGATCGACAAGTTCCCGAAGCTGCGGAAGCTGACGCTCAACACGACCGGCATCACGCATCACCGCGCCATCCCGATGCTGACGAAGATCGTGCAGCTCTGCAACGAGCGCAACGTGATCTTCTCGACGCGCGTCTCGATCGACGGCGTCAACGAGATGCACGGGTCGGTCAGGAACGTCCGCAACGCCTTCGAAAAAGCCGGCAAGACGATCGCCGCCATGAAGGAGCTGCAGAAGACGCATCGCTTCAACTTCGGCATCTCGTCGACGATCTTCTCGAAGAACCTCGAGGACGCCGACAACATCCTGGCCTGGGCGAAGAAGGAAAAACTCGACATTGTCTTCAACATGGTGCGCTTCACCGACGCCATGCTGGGCAACGCCGAGCTCGAGAAGGGCCTGAAGCCGATGGGCGTCGAGGAACAGAAGATGCGCACGTTCTTCCTCGATCGCGTGCGCCAGGATCCGCTGCTCGACGGCCAGAACTACATCTACATGCACTACGCGGACATGATCGCCAACGGCTATCACCGCACGGCGCCCTGCCCGTTCATGACGCAGGGCATCATGTTGAACCCGAACGGCGACATGTTCTTCTGCGAGAACAGCGACGTCATCGGCAACGTGACGAAGGAGGATCCGGAAGCGATTTACTTCCGCGAAACGGCGCAGACGCATCGTCGCGACATCCGCGATCACAAGTGCCCGACCTGCCTCAGCCCGTGCCAGATGAACGTCGCGGCGATCAAGCAGGTGGTGCCCTACGCGCGCTTCCTGGTGCGCGCGTCGATGGAAAAGCGCCGCACCGGCGCCGAGCCGGTCGCGGCCCATCCCGCATAGCCGGCGCGCATGGCGCGTGACCCCATCCGAAAACGCGGCCGGCCGCAGAAATTCGGGCGCGCCGCACAGCTCATCAGCCTGACGCTGCCCCAGGACGTGATCGACTGGCTGACGTCGATCGACGATGACCTCGGCTGGGCGATGGTCAAGCTTCACGAGCGGTCCACGAAAAAAACGCGTGACGGAGGCGGCGAGGTGGCGCAGCTGGTGCGCTTTCCGGGCGACCGCGCGCTGATCCTGGTGCGCGCCGAGTTGTTCAAGGAGATGCCCGGCGTGTCGCTGATTCCGCTGTCCGACGGCCGCGCGTTTCTGGCGCTGGACCACGGCAAGGGCGTTGCCGACCTCGAGTTGATCGTCATCGATCGCATCGACGACAAGCGGGTCATGGACGTCGAGCGTGCGGCGCTGGAAACGCTGCGCGAGCTGCTCAAGAAGTGGCGCCAGGATGGCGTCCGGTTCGAATCGCGCTCGATCGTCGTCGCGCATCATCGCCGAGGATCGACGCGGTGATAATCATCGCGGTGATGGCGTGCCTGGCCGCGTATCTGGCGGTGGCGGGCCCCGCCGCGCTGGTATTTGGACTGCTCTCGCAGGCGATTTTCGTTGCGCCGGGCCTGTTGATCGTTCGCGCGATTGCGCCATCGACAGGATGGCTGGCGATCGCCGCCTTCGGGCCGCTTATTGGCCAGGCCCTCGGCTCCCTCGTCATGACATTGTTGTGGGTCGCCGGAGGGCGGGGCCCGTGGCTGATCATCGCCGCGCCGATCATCGTCGGTGCGCTGATTCCACTGGCGCGCCGTCTTGAAGGCCGGTGGACGCTTCCTGCAACGGCGAAAGGCGACTCGATCGCCGCCGGGCTGTTGATTGTCCTCGTCATGCTGGTCGTCGCGTGGCCTTTCGCGCATGTCGGCGACATCACGCCCGCGGGACAGGCGTATCGGGCCTATTTCACCGCGGATTACGTCTGGCGCCGCGCGGTGGTCATTGAGCTCGCCAAGGGTGCGTCACCGCTGCCGGTCAATCCGTATTTCGCCGGCGACGTGCTCCATTACTACTGGATGCCGCATATTCTGCCCGGCGTTCAATATCGATTCGCCGCTGCGTGGGCTTCGCTCGATGAGCTGCTGCTGATTCAATCAATCTCGATCGACGTCTTTTTCATCCTGTTTCTTTACGGCATGGCGCGGCTGTTTCGCGTCAAGCCATGGGCCGCCGCTTGCGGCACTGCCTTCGTCATCGTCTCAACCAGCTTCGAAGGTCTCTACGCGCTGTTTGATTTTTCGTCGAAGAACGTTTCGATCGCGGCCGTCAGGGATTTGAACATCGACGCGATCAGCCGCTGGTATTTCCAGGGCATCCCGATCGACGGACTGCAGCGTCTGCTGTTCTATCAACCGCATCACATCATCGGCTACTGCATCGGGCTGATCGGTCTGGTCGCATTGGCGGTGCGAGCGCGGGCCGTGGATCCAGCGGCATTCTTCGTCAGCGGCATCTGCCTCGGATTGTCGATTGCGATCAGTTCGTTTGCCGGACTGATGGTCACATCGGCCGCGATGTTGTACGAGCTGGTCGGCGTGGTGCGCACGCTGGACTGGAGGCGCGTCATCACACACGCGATTGCCGCGGCCATACCATTGCTCGCGTCGGTCGGCGTCGTCTTCTGGCTGGGCTATGTCGATCGCAGCGGCAGTGTCGTGGAATTCACCGTCAACCCGGTCGCGGTGCATCGATTCTGGTGGACGACGTTTCTGAGCATGGGGCCGATCCTGATCGTCGCGGCGCTGGCGATTCCGGCGCTGATTGCGGAGCGCCGCGGCCTCGCCGTCCTCGGCGCGCTGACGGTCACATCGATCGTCTTCTACTTCTTCATCAACGTGCGCGATCACCAGGACGTCTACGTCGGTTGGCGAGTCGGCCACTTCATGTTCATGTCGGCAGCGGTCGTGATCGGCGTGTTGCTCGAATACCTCAGCGCCAGGCCCTCGGCCTGGCAGCCGGTGTTGTGGGGCGTGATCGTGGCGGCATTGCTCGCGGGGCTGCCGACGACGATCATCGACATCTACAACACGCAGGACATCAGCGAGCACGGCGAGGCGCCGTATTGGACGTTGATGTTGCGTCCCGACGAGTTGCAGGCGTTTGACTGGATCAAGAAGAACACGCGGCTGGACGCCACGTTCCAGGTGGATCCGATGATCAGGTTCCTGGACGGCTGGGCCTATCTGCCCGCATTTGCCGAGCGTCGAATGGCTGTCGGCTTTCCCATCTCAATGATTCCGCTGCGCAAGTACGAACAGGGCTCGAACGCGATTAACGCCATCTTCGACGAAGCGCCGCTCGCCGCCTACGAACGCGGCATCCGCGCCGGGGTGCACTACGTATTGATCGGGCCGCCCGAGCGAAAAGCGCATCCGGGCGTCGAAGAGCGATTCAATTCGATTCCCAACCAGATGCCGCTCGCGTGGAAGAACGGGACCATCTCGATATACGAAGTCCGCCAGGGTTTTCCTCAATTTTAATTGGCGCGCCACGGCGATCCCGCTATTGTCGGGCCTCGCTTGGCCATCCTGCTTTCACTACTGGCGATGCTCGGAGGCTCGCCGGCCCCGGCGCGCATCACACCGAGGCCCGGGCTGCCGCGCCACTCGACCGCCAGCCAGTCGTGCGTGGTCGACGCGCCCTCGGCCTATCGCGAACACACCCGGCAGATCTGGTGCAGCGATGCGCAGGTGGCAAAGGTCAGCCTCCGGACCGACACCCGCAACTACATCGCGCAGGTGTATCTGTCTCGGGAAGCGGAATCGGCGTGGCGCACGTCGCCTGAGGACGTGATGGCGCCGTTCAGACACTTGATCGACAGGCTGTCGCAGTCAATTCGCATGAACGTGGCGGTAACGGTGCGCACTGCCGCCGGCGCGCGGCTCGCCATCTGCTCGCGCGATCTGATCAGCAGAAGCGCGACCTGCGTCGTTCGCTGACGTCCCGTCGCAATCGCCCTCGCGACTGCCCGCTCGACTGCACGCAATTCGAGGTTTTTGCGCGCAACATCCGACGCGGTTTCCCCAAGGCCTCTAACGTAAAATGAAACGCTCAGATGCAGCGCGATCTCCGCCGGCTGGCGGATACGAAATTCGATGTCGTCGTGGTCGGCGCCGGCTTCTACGGAGTCACGGCGGCGTGGGACGCCGCCCAGCGCGGACTGTCGGTGGCGATCATCGACAAGGACGATTTCGGCGCGGCGACCTCGTTCAACAACCTGAAAACGCTCCACGGCGGGCTGCGCTCGCTGCAGGCCTTCAACGTCCCGCAGATGCGGCTGTTCATCCGCGAGCGGCGGGCGCTGGCGCGCATCCTGCCCCACCTGGTCCGGCCGCTGCCCTTCGTCGTGCCGACGACGCGGAATCCGCGACGGAGCGCGATGGTGATGCGGCTTGCGATGGCGATCAGCGATGCGGTCGCTCGCGATCGCAACCTCGGGCTGCCCGATCCGGGCACGCACTTGCCCGACAGCACGATCGTGTCACGCGACGAAGCGCTGCGTTTGAATCCTGTCGTCGCGCCGGATGGCGTCACCGGCGGCGCGGTCTGGTACGACTACCAGATGCTCAGCACGGATCGCGTGACGCTGTCGTTCCTGCTCTCCGCCGTCGATGCCGGCGCCAGCGCTGCGAATTACGTCCAGGTCAATCGCTTCCTGCAGCAGAACAATCGCGTTATCGGCGTCAAGGTCGAGGACCGCATCACGAACGAAACCTTCTCGATTCGCGGCTCCGTTGTCGTCAACGCGGCGGGCCCGTGGGCGGCGAGCCTGCTGTCGGATCTGCCGGCCGCGGCGCAAGGCGCGCCGCCGCCTCGACTCTCGCGCGCCATGAACATCATCACGCGCAAGGTCGTGAACGATCATGCCTGCGGCGGCCTCGCCAACGGACGTTACCTGTTCATGATTCCGTGGCGTGACGTGTCGATGCTGGGCACCAGCCACGACGCGCACGAGGGCGGTCCCGACGAGCTCAAGGTCTCGCGATGGGATCTCGAGGCGTTCCTGAAGGACGCGCGCCAGGCCTTTCCGCACGCGAACCTGACGACCGCCGATGTCAGATTGATCCATCGCGGGCTGCTGCCGATGGTCTCCGGCGACGGCACGCACGTGAACCTGGTCAAGGAAAGCCAGGTGGTCGATCACTCGAAACACGGCCTGCCGGGGCTGGTGTCGATGTTCGGCGTCCGCTACACGACCGCTCGACACACGGCGCAGGAAGCCGTTGATGCCGTGTTCCGGGTGCTTGGCCATGGAACGCCGCCACCGTGCCGGACGGCGGAAACGCCGCTCCAGGGCGGCAGCATCCACCGGATGGATACATTTTTGAAAGCGGTGACGCAGCGGGACGTCGACGGGATTCTTCCCGGCACGTTGAAGCGCATTGCCACGACCTACGGCACCGGCTACGACCAGGTCCTCCAGATGGCGCGAGACATTCCGGCGCTGGCACGGCCTCTCGGGCGGGATTGCGAGGTAATCGGGGCCGAAATCCTCTATGCGGCTCGGAAGGAAATGGCGTTGAAACTCTCCGACGCCCTCGTGCGCCGCACCGAAGCGGGCGCCGCCGGGCACCCGGGCGCCGACGCCGTCGAGCGCGCCGCGGCCATCATGGCGCGCGCGCACGGGTGGGATGAGTGGCGCACGCGGAACGAGATCAGCGAGGTCGAAAGCTTCTTCAGGCTTCCACGGGACTAACAGGTGGAAGCCTGTCTCGCCGAAGCGCGAAACGCGAAGGCGGATTCCCATAGGAGAATTCGTGCTTTTTCATAGGGAGAAAGTGTGAATTTATAGTAATCTCCCTCTGCACGCTGCCGTGAGCCGGCAGCTTTATAGGGAGATCAGATGGCCAAGAAAGCAAAGAAAGCCGCGAAGCCGCGCAAGGCAAACGCCGCGTTCATGAAGCCGGTGACGCCAAGCGCAACTCTCGCAGAAGTGGTCGGCAGCAAGCCGATGCCGCGTACCGAGGTCACCAAGAAGCTTTGGGCCTACATCAAGAAGAATGGCCTGCAGGACAAGAAGAACAAGCGGATGATCAACGCCGACGACAACTTGAAGGCGGTCTTCAAGAAGGGCACCGTCAACATGTTCGAAATGACGAAGTTGGTCAGCAAGCACCTGTCGTAAAAGCCGCAACACCCCTCTGTTACGGTGATCACGGGCGCGCGGGCAACCGCGCGCTCTTCTTTTTTCACTTTTAACTTTTAACTTTTAACTTTTAACTTTTAACTTTTAACTTCGGAGATGTTCCGTCGCCCAGCGCTCGAAGACCATCAGCGGGAAGAGCGTGTGCGCGTAGTTCTCGCGCCCCTCGGTGTGCTCGTCCATCAGCTCGGTCACGACATCAGGATCGAAGAGACCGCGCCTCGCGACGCGATCGCGTGACAGCAGGTCGCGCATCAACGGCTGCAGCTCGCGGCGCAGCCAGTTCTTCATCGGGATGCTGAAGCCCTCCTTCTTGCGATTGCGGATCGTGGCCGGCAGCACGTCCTGCATCGCCTGCTTCAGGATCCACTTGCGCTCGCCGTTGCGAATCTTGAGATGACCGGGCATCGAGAAGGCCAGCTCCATCAGATCGCCGTCGAGGAACGGCGCGCGCGTCTCGAGTGACGTCGCCATGCTCATGCGATCGACTTTCACGAGGATGTCGTCGGCGAGATACAGGCTCAAGTCCGCATACAACTGCCGATTCAGCACATCGTCCTGGCCGAATCGGCCGAGCGCCTCTCGAACGGGCGCGTAGACGTCGGTGGCGCCGAGGGCATCGCGCAAGCGCGCGTTGTACAAGCGGGCCTTGTCGCGGGCGCCGAGATACACCATCCAGCGATAGTGCCCAAGATCCTGCGGCGCGCTGGTCGCGCCGGCGCTGAAGCGCTTGACCGTGTTGACGAGGCCCTTCTTCTTCTCAGTCGGCGGCAGCGCCGATGCCACGCCTGCGAGCGCAGGCATGAGTGCATCCCCCATCCATCCGAGCTTCGCCGCCAGCGCCTGCGCCTGATAGGCGTCGTAGCCGCCAAACAGCTCATCGCCGCCGTCGCCCGACAACACGCACTTCACGTGTTCGCGCGCCAGCTCGGACACGCTGAACGTCGGGAACATCGACACGTCCGCAAACGGCTCATCGAGATGGACGATCAACCGCTCGAACATGTCGCCGAGGTCGGGTGACGCCTGCCGCTCGCGGTGGTTGGTCTTGAAGAGCGCCGCGACTTCGCGCGCATACGGCAGCTCGTTGTAGGTGCCGTCCGAAAACCCGATGCTGAACGTGTTGATCGGCATCGACGAAGACGCGCTCATCAGCGCAACGATCGAGCTCGAATCAATGCCGCCGGACAGGAACGCGCCGAGCGGCACATCCGCCATCAGCTGGCGATCGACCGACGTCTTCAGCGCCGCTCTTAGCGCCTCGGCAGCTTCGGCGTCGCGCCATTCGCGCAGCGGTACAGCGGCGGCGTCCCAGTAGCGATGCACCGTCGCCTGTCCGTCGCGGTATTTCAGGAAATGCGCCGGCGGCACCTTGTGCACACCCTTGAGTATTGTCCGCGGCGCGAGCACGTATTCGTAGGTGAGGAATTGATCGAGCGCGATCGGATCGATCTCTCGCGATACTTCGGCACGCACGAGCAGCGCCTTGACCTCTGAGGCGAGAAGCAGCCCCTTTGGCGTCTCGGTCCAATAGAGCGGCTTCTCTCCGGCACGATCGCGCGCCGCAATCAGCGTGCGCGTGCGGCCGTCCCAGATCGCGAGCGCAAACATGCCGCGCAGCCGGACCAGGAAGTCCTCGCCCCATTGCTCATAGGCGTGGACCATGACCTCGATGTCCGAATTGCGCGAATGGAACCGGTGGCCGTGGCCTTCGAGCTCGCACTGCAGCTCGCGGAAATTGTAGATTTCGCCGTTGGCGACGATTTTGATGTCGCCGGTCTCGTTCAGGATTGGCTGCTGTCCGCCGGCGAGATCGACAATCGCCAGGCGGCGCATGCCAAGACCGACGCCGGGCAGTGTGATGCTCCCCTCTTCGTCGGGGCCGCGATGGTGCAGCTGCTCCACCATGCGCGCGAGATCGTCAGCAGCGACTTGCCGCGTCTGGTCTCTCTCGATGATTCCGACGATGCCGCACATTACTGATCTTTACGGTTGCGGGTGACCTTTGCCGGTATGCCTGTCGCGACTGAACACTCAGGGATTTCGCCGACCACGACCGCCCCTGCTCCAATGATGGCATCACGGCCGATGGTCGATCCATCAGTAACGACAACGTGCGTGCCGAGCCAGGTGCCGTCGCCAACATCAATGCCCTTGGCGGTCCTGCCCTGCTGCAGGACCGGGATGTCGATCCGATCGTAGAGGTGATCGCCGCCGACGAGATAGGTGTAGGCGGCGATCAGAATGTCCTTGCCAACTCGCACGCGCGACGCCGAGAAGATTTCGCAGTTGAACCCGATGTTGGCGCGGTCCTCGATGATGATGTCGCCGTTCTTGCAGCTGAGGATCGTATTGCGCCCGACGAACACGCCGTTGCCAATCGTGATCCCCTTGTTGTCGGTGCCCTTCGCGTCGAGGCAGCACAGATCGTCGATCACGACGTTGTCGCCAATGTGAATCTTGTGCGGATGGCGGAGCGTGACGTTCGCGCCGAAGACGACGTTCCGTCCCACCGAGCCGAGCACCATCGGAAACAGACGCGATCGCAGCACCAGGCCGATCGCTCCGGGGACCCAGCTCGCCAGCACCATCGCCAGTTCGTATTTGACGAGCGCCCAGACACCGGGCTTGCCGACGAACAGCTCGCGGTACTTGTCGCCTTTCGATCGCTTCTCGTTGAACAGCTCGGACTGGATGACGGTGATGCGCGGATCGTGCTCGCGGACCGGTCGCTCGACCGTCATCGCCCGACCGGGGTGAGGTCGGTGCTCTCGCGGACCTCGCGAATGACGTAGGTGGGCTTGTCCTGCGATTCGTAGTACGTGCGCGCCATGACCTCGGCCAGCAAGCCGAACGTCAGCAGCTGCACGCCAATGAAGATCAACATCACGCCCAGCAACAAGAGCGGACGATCGCCGATCCCCTGTGTGGTGAACAAGCGGATGTATGCGAGGTATGCGGTAATCAGCGCCCCGACGCCGCCGGTGAGCAGGCCAATCAGGCCGAAGATCTGCAACGGCCGCGTGGAGTAACTGAGCAGGAACTTCACCGTGGCGAGATCGAGCAGCACGCGGATGGTGCGGCCAATGCCGTACTTCGTCTCGCCGGCCTGGCGCGGCCGGTGATTGACGACCATCTCCGCGATCTTGACGCCGAACTGGCTTGCGATCGCCGGCATGAAACGGTGCATCTCGCCATACAGGCGCAGCGGCTTCACCACTTCGGCGCGAAACACTTTCAGCGAGCAGCCGTAGTCGTGCAGCTCGACGCCGGTCGCCCACGAGATCAGCTTGTTCGCGAGCACGCTCGGCAGCCGCCGGTTCACGAACGTGTCTTTTCGATCCTTGCGCCAGCCGCAGACAATGTCGTTGCCGTCTTCGATCAGCTTGACCATGGCCGGAATGTCACGCGGATCGTTCTGCAGATCGCCGTCGGAGGTCACCACCAGGCGGCCGCGCGCGTGGGCGAAGCCGGCGGCAAACGCCGCCGTCTGGCCGAAGTTGCGGCGGAAGCGAATGACTCGAAGATGCGGATCGCGCGCCTGCAATGACGAGAGCTGGTCGAACGAATCGTCCGTGCTGCCGTCGTCAACAATGATCAGCTCGTAGCTCCGCCCGTACTGAACCAGCGTCTGGGTCAGCTCGTCATAAAGGGGCTTGATGTTCGGGGACTCGTTCTGGACCGGAATGACGATGGAAAGCTCTGGAGCCATCAATTGAAGTGAATCAAGGCATTATAGAACGAGACGGTGCCCTCCTTCGATCGACTTTCGCGTGCCCTCGGCGTCCTCGCCGCCATTCTGGGCACATTCGCCGCCGCCGTGTATTGGCGTGCAGGGCTCTCGCTCAGCCACTACGACGCGAAGGCGCACCTGGTGGTCGCGCGCCGTATTTTCGACAGCCTGACTCCGGGCTGGGAGCAAATTGGCGCCGTGTGGCTGCCGCTGCCCCACGTGATCAACGCCCTCCCGGTCCAGATCGATTTTTTCTATCGCACCGGCGCGTTCGCGATCGCGGTCTCGATCGTGTCGTTCGCGATCACGACCGCGTGTGTCGCTGCGATCGTGCGCGCGATCACCAAATCGCGCACGGGAGCCTTTCTTGCTGCTGCCCTGTTCGCGCTGAACCCGAACGTGCTCTACCTGCAGAGCACGCCGATGACCGAACCGCTGCTGTTCGCGCTGACGTCGCTCAGCGTGCTGCAGTTGATCGAGTGGGCGAAGTCCGACTTGCCGGCGCCGCGTCCTGCGGCAGGCTGGACGATGGTGCTGGCGTGCCTGACTCGTTATGAAGCGTGGCCAGTTGTCGGCGCGGCAGTCGTGGCGGCCACGTATTTCAAATGGCGCCGCGGTCTGCCAGGCTTCGCCGCGATCCATGAAGGTGCGCGGCTGGCCGGCTATCCGATCGGCACGGCGATCTTCTTCATGGGCATGAGCTTCGCTTCGACCGGCGAATGGTTCGTCACCGGTGGTTTCTATGTGCCCGATCCGAAGCTCCAGGGCCAGGCCGGCGAAGTCTATCGGGCGATCCGTCAGGGCCTGATCGATCTTGCGGGCACGCGATTCGTGACGGCGGCCACCTATGCGATTCCTGTTATCGCGATCGCGGCGCTGATTCGGCGCAACTGGTCGGGGCTGCTGTTGCCCACGGCGTTGATGGCGTCGATGGCGTTGCCGTTCTATGCCTTCTATTCCGGCCACCCGTTTCGAATCCGCTACGAAGTGCCGCTGATTCTCGGCGGCGCGGCCTGCATTGGCGCGGCCGTTTCGCTGCTGCGGTTTGCCGCGCCCCTGGTGGCGATACCATTACTGATCGCCGTCACGATGCAGGCGCGGCCATTCGATCGCGAGGCGCCGATGATCGTCGAGGCGCAGCTCGATCGGCAGAACAGCATCGGCCGCCGCGCGGTGACGGAGTGCCTGCGGCAGTCGTACGACGGCACCACGATCATGGCCAGCATGGGTTCGCTCGCGCACTACATGCAGGAGCTGTCGCTGGCGGGTTTCGATCTCGACGATTTCATCCACGAGGGCAGCGGCCCGATCTGGCAGCGATCGTATTACTACGAGCCGTCGCTCTTTGCCGGCTGGGTGCTCGTTGAAGAGGCCGCTGAGGGCGGCGACATGCTCGCGCAGAAACAAAAGGCCTGGCCGCAATTCCTGGCCGCGTACGATCGTGTGTGCGAAGGCGGAAACGTCGCGCTCTACCAGCGCAAGACCGCAAGACCTCAAGACCGCAAGACCTCAAGACCTTAAGACCTCCAACACCTCGTCGTGAATCAGGCCGTTGGTCGCAACGATGTGGCCGTCGTACGGATCCCACGCTTCTCCAGCCATTCCCGTCACACGGCCGCCGGCTTCTTCAAGGATTAGCGCGGCGGCTCGCATGTCCCACGCCTTGAGGCTCGCCTCCCAGAAACCGTCCATTCGCCCGGCGGCCACCCAGCAGATATCGATCGCCGCTGAACCGAGCCGTCGAATGGCGCGCGCGTGCTTCAGCACCTGCGCGAACACTTTCACGAACTCGTCCGTCTTCTCGTGAATGTTGTAGGGAAAGCCGGTGACCAGCATTGACTCGAGCACGGTGGCCTTACCCGATACTTTCAAGCGCCGGCCGTTCATCCACGAGCCAACGCCGGCTTCCGCGGTGAAGAGCTCCTTGCGGTTCGGATCGTACACCGCCGCGACGATGGCCTTGCCGTCGATCTCGAGCGCGAGCGAAGCGCAGAAGATCGGCACGCCGTGCGCGAAGTTGGTGGTGCCGTCGAGCGGATCGAAGACCCAGCGGTGCCGCGCGCCGGTCGAGGCGATATCCATCTCCTCGGCGAGCACATCGTGATCGGGAAACCGCTCCGCGATCATCGCGCGGAACATTTTCTCGACTTCGAGATCGACTTCGGTGACGAGATCGATGGCGCCTTTCTTTTCGACACGCACGCCGGTGCCGAATTTCGCCATCTGCAGATCGCCGGCGCGGACGACCGCTTCGATCGCGGTTGCGAGGAATAGTGGATTCGCTTTATCCACCGTAGCCTTGGCGAAGGTGGATCACGCGCCGGCGCGTTGGAGCTTCTTGACCATGCGAATCTCCATGCCGCCGGCGACTTTCTTCAGCACCGTTTCGTCCATGAAGTTGCGGATCAGGAAGATGCCGCGGCCGCTCGACTTGAGGATGTTCTCGGGCGCGAGCGGATCGGCCACTTCTTCCGGCACGAACCCCTCGCCCTGGTCTTCGATGCGAATCACAAGTTCATCCGACGCCGTCGACGGCACCGGGCTGAACTCGACGATGACGCGCTTGTTCGGATCGTTCTTGTTGCCGTGCTTGATCGCGTTGACGACCGACTCGCGCACCGCGACGCTGACCCAGTGCAGCTCGTCTTCGTCGAGGCCGGCCGCCTTGCCGACGTGATCGGACACCGCCTGCACGAAGTCGAGCATGTCGAAGGCGCTGTGGAATTCGATGCGGACCGTGTGCGGTGGGATCATCGATGGGAGGCAGCCTGTCTCGACGTAGCTACCGAAGGTAGCGAAGTCGGACGCCGCATGTGCTGGTTAAGTACCATAGCGCTTTCAACACGGTCAAGCACGTTATAGTTGAACGTTATGCGAGCGGCCGACACCGTCACTGTCACTGTCACCCCCGCGCTGTCGATCGCCGGCGCACTCCGCGTGCCCGGCGACAAATCCATTTCGCATCGCTACGCCCTGCTTGCCGCGATCGCCGACGGACGATCGACGATTGCCAACTACGCGCCGGGCGCCGACTGCGCATCGACGCTCGCATGCGTCGCCGCCCTCGGCGCTATCGTCTCACGAACCCCAGCAGCGGCGCCCGGTGAACCGCCGCTCGTCACCATTGACGGCCGCGGCTTGCGCGGCCTTGCCGCGCCCGGCGCGGCGCTCGATTGCGGCAATTCCGGCAGCACCATGCGGATGCTGGGCGGTGTGCTCGCGGCACACCCCTTCATATCGACCTTAATCGGCGACGCTTCACTGTCGCGCCGGCCGATGCGCCGCATCATCGGCCCGCTGTCGCAAATGGGGGCCACCGTGACCGCCGGTCCCGGGGACCGGCCGCCAGTAACTATCCAGGGGGCAAACCTGACCGGCATTCACTTCACGCCCGAAACACCCAGTGCGCAGGTGAAATCGGCCGTGCTGCTGGCAGGGCTGCAGGCGAGCGGGGAAACCACGGTGTTGGAGCCCGCTTCTACTCGTGATCATACGGAACGGGCGCTCGTTGCGTTCGGCGCCCGGGTCACCGTGGACGGCCGATTGATCACGGTAAAAGGCGGCCAGCGGCTGTCCGGCGTGTCTCTGAATGTACCCGGCGACATTTCATCGGCGGCCTTCGTGGCCGTCGCCGCGGCGGCCATCGCCGGCTCCGACGTGTCGATCACCAACGTCGGCCTGAACCCCAGCCGCGCCGCGCTCCTCGATGTGCTGAAGCGTTTTGGCGCCGAGGTCGAGGCGACGGTCGAGGGTCAGTGGAACGGCGAGCCGGTCGGCCGCCTGCGCGTCAGGCACGGCGCGATGAAGGACCTCGTCATCACGCCGGATGAAGTGCCCGAAGTGATCGACGAGCTGCCCGTGCTCGCGACGCTCGGCACCTTCGGCGGCAGCGTGTCGGTGTCGGGCGCGGGCGAGCTGCGCGTCAAGGAAAGCGATCGCATCGCGGAGCTCGTGGCGGGCTTGCGCGCGATGGGCGCGGATGCCGACGAGCGGCCCGATGGATTCCAGGTGCGCGGGGGGCGGCGTCTCACGGGCGGCACCGTGCACGCGCGCCACGATCATCGCCTCGCGATGGCCTTCGCGATTGCCGCGCTTGGCGCCACCGGACCGACGCGCATCGAAGGCGCCGACGCGGTCGCGGTCTCCTACCCCGCGTTTTTTGAAGATCTCGATCGACTCGCGCAAAGGCCGAATTGAAGACCGACAAGATTTACCTCGTGGGCTTCATGGGCGCCGGCAAATCGAGCGTGGCGCGCGCGCTCGGCAAGCGCCTCGACTGGAAAGTCGAGGACATCGACACGCGCATCGAGCAGTCCGAGCGCCGCGACATCCCCGCCATCTTCCGCGAGAAGGGCGAGCCGTACTTTCGCGCCCGCGAGCGCGAGACGCTCGTCGGCCTGCTCGCCGAACGCGGCGCGGTGGTCGCTTCCGGCGGCGGCACCTTCGCGGATGCGTCAAACCGTGAACTGATGTTGAGGGACGGCGCCGTCGTCTGGCTCGATGCGCCGTTGCAAACTGTGCTGCAACGCGTGCCTCAGGATGGGCGGCGTCCGCTGGCTGCGGATCGGCTGGGAATGGAACAGCTTTATAATCAGCGCCTCGCGGCCTACCGCCAGGCGCACCTCCGGGTGGACGCAGGACGCGGCTCCGTCGAGGAGCTCGTCGATCTCATCATGGAGTGGCTGGACACTTAGACCGCATGCGCTACCTGGTAATCAGCGACATACACGCGAACCTCGAGGCCTTCGAGACCGTGATGGCCGAGGCCAAGACGATCGGCTACGACAAGGTGCTGCTGCTTGGCGACCTGGTCGGCTACGGCGCCGATCCGAACGCCATTTGCGAGAAGGTTCGCGAGCTGAAGCCCGACGCGCTGATCCGCGGCAATCACGACAAGGTGGGTTCGGGCGTCGAAAGTCCAGAAGGCTTCAACGCGGTCGCGCGGAGCGCCATCAAGTGGACTTACGAAACGCTGACGAAGGAGAACCGCGAGTGGCTCGCGGGACTGCCCGCCGGCCCGATGATCGTCGACGATACGATCGAGATCTGCCACGGCACGCCGTTCGACGAAGACGCCTACGTGTTCGACGATCTGGACGCGCTGCGCGCGATGCACGCGGCGCGGCGGCCGCTCTGCCTGTTCGGCCACACTCACGTGCAGGTGGGCCACTATCTGTCACGCGATCAATTCGGCCTCGCGACCGCCGACGATCAACGGCCGCTCGGCATTCCGCTCGACGCAGCGAATCGTTATCTGGTGAATCCCGGCTCGGTCGGCCAGCCGCGCGACGGCGATCCGCGCGCCGGCTTCGGCATTGTCGATATCGACGCGCGTGAGATGACGATCTATCGCGTGGAATATCCGATCGCGCAGGCGCAGGCCCGCATCATCGAAGAGGGATTGCCGGACGTGCTCGCGCAGCGGCTCGCGCTCGGCCGCTAACGTTCTGCCTTTTGCCTTTTGCCTTCTGCCTTTTGCGTCCTGCCTTCTGCCTTCTTCAGCTGCGCGGCGAAAGCATCCTGCGTGGCCCGCGAACCGAGAATCCAGCCGATTACGACGCCAATCAACAACACCGCGGGGATGAAGATGAAGTGCGACGCGGTTGGAATGCCGATTTCCATCTACTTCCTTCTTGATTCGAGATCGCTCAGCTCGCTTTCCACGTGCTTGAGGCGCCGCGCGATCGACCAGACATAGCCGAGCACCGCGACCCAGACGAAGCCATACGCGGCGGCGACCATGTTGATAGCGGGGATTTGCTCGCCGGGCGGCACTTCGTCAACGGGAACGAATTCCTTCGGCGGCTGGGGCTGGAGAGCCAGTGCCGGTGCCGCGGCGCCAAGCGCCAATATCAGTACGCACACGCGCAACCAGTGCCTCATGCTTCGTCCTCGTCGAGATACAACGCTTCGATGCGCGCCTGCTGCAGCGCCAGCGTGGCGCGCAGGTTCAACAGCGCGATAAACAGCATCGTGAACGCCGCAAAGCAAAACCACAGCGGAATGCCGAATTCAGTCGGCAGCGTCGGCACCACCGACGTCATCGGGTGCAGCGTGCGCCAGATGTTCACCGACACGTAAATGAACGGGACGTTGAGCATGCCGAATAGCGCCATGCCCGCGGCCAGCTTGTCCGACCCGGGCCCGCCGAACTTCCGCAGGATCGTGTAGGCCGCGAAAATCAGGAACAGCACCAGGCTCATCGTCAGGCGCGGATCCCAGACCCACCACACCCCCCATGCCTTGCGCGCCCAGAGCGGGCCGGTCACGAGCGTCAGCGCGCCGAACAGCAGGCCCAGCTCCGCGCTCGCGATCGCCCACGCGTCGGCCGAGGCCTTCTTGAAGAACAGGAACCGGATGCTGGCGATGCCGCAGACGATCGCCGAGACCAGAAACAGGATCGCCGCCGGGAAGTGGAAGTAAAAGATCTTCTGCACCAGGCCCATCGTCGATTCAAAGGGCGCCATGTTGATCAGCCACGGCGCGACGAAGAGCATGCCGGCGGAGAGTCCGATGAATGGAGTCGTCAGCTTGCGCATGGCTCGTGCTGAAATTCTACTCCGTCATGACGGGCTCGAACGTCCAGAGCGACAGCGTCACGAAGATCACGTCCCAGGCAATGAGAATCGCGATCCACAGCCGCGCGAGCGGCTCGTCAGGGGTCGCCTGGAACAGCGCGGCCGTGCCGCGGACGCCGCAGATCATCACCGGGACGGTGATCGGATACAGCAGGACCGGCAGCAGCGTGTCGCGGCTGCGGACGCGCACCAGCATCGCCGCGAACAGCGTGCCGACCGCGGCAAAGCCGAGCGTCCCCGCGATCAGCAGCGTGATCAGCTTCCCGGGAAACGCCAGGATCGGGGCGTTGAACAGCAGCGCGACCAGCGGCACGAGGATGATCTCCACGAGTCCGAGCAACAGCAGGAGCCCAAGGAGCTTCCCCGCATAAATCGCAGGGCGATCGGCCGGCGCCAGCAGCAGCGCGCGCAAGGTGTCGTTGTAGCGCTCGCGCTCGAAGGTCCGCCCCATCGCGAGCGTGCCGGCAAACGAGATCGCCACCCACAGGATGCCGGCGGCGACATCATCCGGCGCGCGGCCTTCGCGAACGATCGCAAACGAGAAGATCAGCACCACCGACACCGCGAACAGCAGCGTCGTCAGCACGATCTCCTTGCTACGGACCTCCACCGTCATGTCCTTGCGCACCACCTGCCACGCGACGCGGAAGAAGCCGCTCACGATCGAATCGTCCGCCTGTAACGATCGACGAGGCCGCGGCTGTCGGTATCGCTGCCGACAATGCGTCCCTCTTTGAGGTAGATGGCACGGCTCAGCAACCCTTCGGCCACGTCCAGATCGTGCGTCGCCAACACGATCAGACAGCCGGCCTGCTGCCGCTCGCGCAGACGCGCCACCAGCGCGGCGGTCGACGTCTGATCGAGTCCCGTAAACGGCTCGTCGAGCAGGATCAATTGAGGGCCGTGCAGCAGCGCGCGCTCGAGCGCGACGCGCTGCCGCATGCCGCGCGAGAAGCTGGACACATAGTCATCGGCGCGATCGGAGAGATTCGCCTGCGCTAGCGCGGATGAGACGGTGCCGGCGACGTCCGCGACCCCATATAAGTGAGCAAAGAACGTCAGGTTCTCGCGCGCGGTCAGCTCGGGGTAGAGAAACAGATCGTGCCCGAGCATGCCGATCGTCGCACGGATCGCGGCACCGCCGCTTTCACCCGGGGCTCGATCGCCGTATGTGACCTGGCCGCGAGACGGTGTGACGATGGTCGCGAGAATGCTCAGCAGCGTGGACTTGCCGGCGCCGTTCGGGCCGAGCAGGCCGACGATCTCACCGGCGTCGCAGGTGAATGAGATTTGCGAGAGGGCCTTCCGTCTTCCGTAATATCTTGCGACATCGACGACGGAGAGGTGGTTCACGCCGCCGCACCTCGATCGAGCTCGGCGAGCACCCGCTCGAGATCGGCCGTCGCCCGCTGCAGCCGCGCTTCATCGGCGCCGGACAGCGGCTTGCTTTGCCGCTTCCGCTCGAGCGCCACCAGTTCGTTCATCAGCTTCTCGCGGCGGGCGACGAGCTTCGCATCCTCTGCCGCGTGGGCTTTCGCCGGCGACAGCGCGAACCATGCGCCGATCACGAAGATCAGCACTGCGGCGATCAGGCCGGCGTTTCGAGGCGTGTTGCTGTGCGCCGGCAGACCGGTCAACCGCAGCACCATGGTGTCGCCGGCATTCAGCCGCGGGCCGGTCGCCATGATGAACGGCTGGCCGGCGGAGTTCATCTCGCGCACGTCGGTCAGCTGCGGCGACGCGATCTGCATGTTGCCGATCTTCTCCATGCCGACGAACACTTGCGCGAGCGCCGCCGGCCAGGTCTGGCGCAATTCATAATTGGCGCCGGCGTTCGGCAGCGAGAAGCCGACCTGCGCCACCGTCTTGCCGGGCGGGAACGGACCGGTGATGGTCAGCATGTCGCCCTTGGCGCTGGCGTGCGTCGACGAGCCTTGCATCACCGACGCACCGGCCGCGCCGGTCGGTAAACGAATCAGCAGCGGGCCGCCGATGTCGATCGGCGTTCGTGCGTTGTTGATCACCTCGAGCAGGTAGAACACCGTCAGGTTGTCGTCCTGGTATTCGATGATGATGCGGGACTCGGGTCCGATCTCGACGACGCCCGGCCGCGCCGGCAGTTTCGCCGCCGCCTCCGCTTCAGATTTCTCCTTGGCGGCCGCGGCCGCGATTCCGGCGATGAGCGCCACGCGTACGCCGCCCGTCGCCGGAACCGGAAACTCTTGCGAGGTCAGGGTCTCGCCATCAACCGTCGTCGTCGCCTGCACCGGCGTGCCGACGGTGAGGCCATCGAACTGCGCGCGGCCTTGCGCATCGGTCTTGCCGGTGCGCGTCGTCGTGCCGACCGTGAGCGTGACTTCCTGTCCGGCGATGTTGTTGCCCATCCGCTCGCGGACGACACGCACCGTCACCGTGCGATCAGGCAGCTCCGGTGCGGGCAAAGGCGTCCCTGCGATGGCGGATGGATCGGGCATGTTGACTTGTGCTTCCGCAAAGGCAAAAGGCAGAAGGCACAAGGCAAAACACAGGAGTCGTCTCACAACCTGGCTCCGCAGTTCTTGCAGAACTTCGCATCGGGGTCGTTCTCGGTCTCGCATTCTGCGCAGGACGTTCGGAGAGCGACAGCTTTAGCTGTCGCTGAACCCGCGTTATCGCGTTCATCGTTCGAACGACCAAGTCTTTCCTGAACTTCCTTGGCGATCTGCTCTCGATACCCCCCGCCCGCATCGAGCTGTTTCATCAAGCCGAGCGCGCGGGCGCGCAGGCGGTTCGACATCTCGTCGAAGTCGGCCTTGGCGATCTTCCCCATTGCGAAATCGAACTCGAGCTCTTTAATCGAGCGCAGCACCAGCGTCTTCTCGCGCTCGAGCGCAACACGTGTGCGGCCGCCGAAGGTGATCGGCGTTTCTGGTTGATCGGACACCAGCGGAGAAAGGATGCGGTACGCGCCGAGACCGACGAAACTCACCGACACGACGGTCAGGCTGAGGATGACGATGTTGGCGGGCGACTGCCCGGTCGCGACGATCACCGTCGCCGTTGCCGCCAGCATTCCTCCCAGCAGAAAGAACTGCCAGGGCTGAAGGAATGGCTCCTCCTCCGCGCGGCGCGCTTCGGAGGACAGGTCCTTGTCGTCAGTCAAGATCGCGGAGTTCGTCGTCAAGGCGGGCGGCCATCTCGGGATCTTCGATGCCGGCCGGCATGCCGGCGAGCTGCGGACGGCGCGACCAGCGCATCGCCAGGTAGGCGACCGTCAGGAAGCCGCCGACGCCGATGACAACCGGCATTGCCCACACCACGCGACCCGATCCGCTGTTCGGCGGCTCGCTCAGCACCTGGTTGCCGCCGAACGTCGTGACGTAATAATCGAGGATCTGCGCCTCGCTCTTGCCTTCCTTCAGCATGCCGTCGATCTCGGAGCGCTTGATCGCGCACATGGCGCACGAACACTGCCCCATCGGCAAGCGAGAGCAGCCGCCGCACCAGCACGCGAGCTTCTGAGCGATGTCCCGCGACTGCGGTGAGACGAGCTGCAGCCGCGGATCCTGCCCGGTCTCGACGTGCTGCGCGAACGCGGATCCGCTCGACAACAGGATCGAGAGCAGCAATACCGTTGCGGTGACGGCTTCCGCAGGAAGCTTCGCCAGCGCGAACGACATCGAGGCCTCCGGCAGCAGCGCAATGCCGGTGCCGATCGCGAGAATGCCGAAGCCAAACCACACCCAGTTGACGAGCGGGTTGATGTGCACCTCGACGCTGGCGGTCTGCTCGTCGATCGCAAACGCCGCCATCACGATGTAGAGGTCTTCGGCAAACGTTCGACGAATCGCGACTTCCGTCGTCGGCGCGTCCTCGTGCTTGCGGAAGTACCACCGCGCCGGCCGCATCTGATCGATCACTTCACCGTTGGCGTTCTTGACCGTGATGTGGCCGGTGATCATCTGCTTCTGCCCGTCGTCTGTCACGCGCAGCGCGTCGAGATGGATGGTGTAGTCGCCGACGGTCTGCTCTTCACCAGGCTTCAGCAGCATTTGCTGATCGCGGCTGAAACCCTCTCCGGCAAAGCCGAGGAAGATCAGCACGATGCCGGCGTGGACCACGTAACCGCCGTAGCGCCGCTTGTTGCGCGACACGAGACCGATCATCGCGGTGACAATGTCGGTGCCGGTCATGCCGCGGCGGACGTTGGCGCCGCGCACCAGTTCCTGGATCAGCGTGCCCGACACGAATGCGGCGAGCGCGAAGCAAAGGCCCGAGCTCCAGACGCGCACGCCCATCGCCACGACAATGCCCGCGGTGATCAGGCCTGACAGCACCGGCCACATGAACTGGTCTTTGAGGTTCGCCACCGTCGACTTGCGCCACGCGAGCAGCGGCCCGACGCCCGTCAGCAGCAGCAGGATGAGACCGATCGGCACCATCCAGCGGTTGAAGAACGGCGGACCAACCGTCAGACGCTCGCCGTTGATCGCCTCGGTGATCGTCGGGAACACCGTGGCGAACAGCACGAACAGCGCCGAGAACAACAGGATCCAGTTGTTGGCGAGGAACGCGGCTTCCTTCGACATCCACGAGTCGAGCTCGTGGCGCGCCTTGAGCAGCGGCAGGCGGTAGATCACCCAACCGAAGCAGAACACGATCGTCGAGAGCATGAAGCCGACGAAGTAGCGGGCCAGCTGGGGATCCTCACCGAACGCGTGAATCGACTGCACCACGCCCGATCTGGTCAGGAAGGTGCCGACGATCGTCAGCAGGAACGTGATGATGACGAGCGTGACGTTCCAGACGCGCAGCATGCCGCGCCGCTCCTGGACCATTACCGAATGCAGGAACGCGGTGGCGGTGAACCACGGCAGCATGCCGGCGTTCTCGACCGGATCCCATCCCCAGTAGCCGCCCCAGCCGAGCTCTTCGTACGCCCAGATCATGCCGAGCGTGAGGCCGAGCGACAGGAAGAACCAGGAGAACATCGTCCAGCGGCGAACGGCGCGCAGCCACGAATCATCGAGATGACCCGTGAAGAGCGCCGCCATGCCGAACGCAAATGGAATGGTCAGCCCGACGAAGCCGAGATACATGGTCGGCGGATGGATCGCCATGTAGAAGTTCTGCAGCAGCGGATTGAGGCCGCGGCCGTCGGTCGGCAACTCGGTCAGGTAAGTAGTGAACGGGTTGTTGTGAATCACCATCAGGAAGAGGAAGAACATCTCTACTGATGCGATGACCGCGACCACGTACGGAATCAGCTCGCGATGCCGCTCGCGATTCACCTTCACCGCCACGGCGCCGAAGATCGACAGCAGGAAGACCCAGAACATCACCGAGCCGTCGAGCCCGCCCCAGTACGACGTGATCTTGTAGAAGAGCGGCTGGACGCTGTCGGAGTAACGGCGGACGTAGCGGATCGAATAATCGCCCGCGACGAACGCGTAGATGATCACGCCCGACGCCACGGTCATGATCGCGGCGATGGTGTAAAACGCGCCGATGGCGCTTTCAATCAGGCGGGTGTTGCGGCGGCGCGCGCCGGCAACGGCGGCCGCGACCGTGTAGGCCGCGGTGACGAACGCGATCAGCAGTAAGAGGGCGCCGAGTGAGGCCATGGGCGGCCGCCTAGTATTTTCCAGCGGGCGCCGACGTGGCCCCCGGCTTGGCTTCGTACTTCGACGGGCACTTCGCCATCACGCCGTTAGGCTGCACTTTGAAGCCGTCAGCGGAGAGCGTGCCTTTGAGCACGACTTCGGATTCGCTTTTGAACGTGTCGGGCATCACGCCGGTGTAAGTGGCGCTCACGATCTTGCCGTTACTCTGCACCTGGAACCAGTGGTCGAGGGTGTTGGGCTTGCGGGCCCACGAGTTGGGCACGACGAAGCCATGCATCTGCAGCTTCTTGCCGTACCACTGATCGGGCTGCGTCATCACTTCGTCGACGTGCTTGTAGTACTCGGTGCCCTCGGCAAGGGTCGTGTAGAGCAGACCGCCGAAGGTCAGGGCGAGCACCAGACTCGTGAGACCGATCTTCAAGCCTTTGTTTTTCATAATGTGGGAGTTAACCCTCGCTCAGGATACTACTGACCAGAGCGACCGGCAACCCTACAACGTTGCTGTACGAGCCCTCGATGCGCGGGATAAAACGCGACGCAAACCCCTGGATTGCATAGGCGCCGGCGCGATCCACCGGCTCCCCTGTCGCGACGTACCACGAGATGTCTTCGTCTGTCATTGCCGCGAACCACACGCGCGTCGTGTCGACCGCCGAACGAGCGCCCGCGGCGCTCACGAGCGCGACGCCGGTGTGAACCTCGTGAGGCCGGCCGTTGAGGAGGCGCAACATGCGTAACGCGTCCGCCTCATCAACGGGCTTGCCGAGAATCTCACCGTCGATCGTGACCGTCGTGTCGGCGCCAAGTACGCGCGCGTCGGGACGCAACGCGAACACGGCGCGCGCTTTCTCGATCGCGAGCCGCTCGACGTATTTGGCGGGCGCCTCGTTGGCGTGGGGAGTTTCGTCGATGTCCGCCGCCAGCACCTCGAACGAGATGCCGGCGGCCTTGAGCAATGCCGATCGCCGCGGCGAGCGGCTGGCGAGGATTAACTGCACCCAGGCACCTCAGGCACCCAGGCACCCGGCACCCAGGCACCCGGCACCCAGGCACCCGGCACCCAGGCACCCGGCACCCAGGCACCCAGGCACCCAGGCACCCAGGCACCCAGGCACCTATTTCCCTTTGTTCTCGTACCAGCGAACGACGCCGCTGGCACCACCGCACACCAGATCGTTCCTCTTGTCCTTGTTGATGTCGACACCGACGCAACTGTTCATGCCGAGCTTGTCCTCGAGGCGGAGGTACTGCCACTCACCTTTCGCCGCATCGTCCGGCGCGAAGAACACATGGACTCCGCCCGTCGGCGCGTTGGGGTTGTTCTGCGTCGCGCCGCGCGCGTTGTCGTTGGCCACGATGTCGTCACGGCCGTCGCCGTTCAGATCGACGACGGCGATCTCGTGGCCGGAGGCGATCTTGTCGAAGATCACGCGACGGGTAAAGTTGGTCCCGCTGCCGGTATAGATGACAACTTCGTTACCGTGCCACGGCTCAACGGAAGCGAAGAAGCGCCGGCCGTCCTGCATGCCGACGCCGACATCGCTCGCGCCGAGACGCGGCGCCTTCTCTTCATGCCCCTTCGACAGCACCACCTTCTCGAACTTCATGTTCTCGCCGCTGCCGGTGGCGCGATACATGACAATGCCCTCGAAGCTCGCGACGAGGATCTGTTCGCGATTGCCGCTGTCCCATTTCACCGGGCGCACGCGGTGGATGATGCCCGGCACTGAATCGGTCATCGTGTGGCGTTTCCACCCACCCTGGTCGTACCAGAACACCGGCGCCTTATCCTGATCGTAGGTGGGCGCAAGGCTGCCGGCGCCGATGAGCGGCGCGTTGATCAGTTCTTTCTTGCCGTCGCCATCGAGGTCCGCCCACACGATGTGATGCGACGTGGGGAACGTGTCGAACTTCTCCGCCTTCCACGGCTGGCCTGGCCCGGACGATCGCGCGATCCAGTTGACGCCCTCGCTCTTCGCCGCCTGCATGGCGAACGAGCTCTGGAACGCAAGCTCGGGAATGCCGTCGCCGTTGATGTCGGCCGGCGCCTGGTTCACGATCTGCATCGTGTCCGACACGATGACGTGGCGCTCCCATGCCGGATTTTCGTACCAGGCGAGGTCCCGCGCGCCGAGCGAGTTGGCGATCACGTCGAGCTTGCCGTCGTTGTTGAAGTCCGCGGTGTTCACCGCATATGCACCCGGCAGCTTCGGGTCGATGTCATGCGCTTCGAACTTGACCGGACCCGCGGCCGGTGCACCCGATAGTGTGACGACCACCAACGCGAATCCGATTCCAGTTACGGCGAGCTTGCCCTGAGCGAGCGCCAGCGAGTCGAAGGGTTTCATGCGGGGAATCATCTGCTACGATCGAACCCGTGATCAAGGCCAATCAGGTCATGCCCGCCGTGGTGGCGGACGTCATCCGCAAGGCGCCTCTCACCGACGAAAAGGTCGCGTTCGCGTGGCGGCTGGCGGTCGGTCCGGCCGTTGCCAAAGCAACGACCGTTCGGCTGGCGGCGGATGGAACGTTGTATGTGAGCGCGGAATCCAAAGCATGGGTGGATTCCATCCGCGCGTCGGTCGGCCTGATCCGATCGAGACTCGCCCACTTCCTGGGTGACGACGCGGTCAAGAGGATGTCTTACGACGATGCGTAGCGCGTTCATTGTCAGTGCGGTCCGTATTCCGACCGGAAGATTTCTCGGCACGCTGAAGGACTTCGCCGCGCCCGAGCTTGGCGCGATGGTCGTGCGCGAGGCCGTCGCGCGCGCCGGCATCGATCCCGCGATCGTCGACGAATGCATCATGGGCAACGTGGTGTCGGGCGGCGTCGGGCAGGCACCGGCGCGACAGGCCGCGCTCAAGGGCGGCTTGAAGGATCACGTCGCGGCCCTCACCATCAACAAGGTGTGTGGATCGGGTCTCAAGGCAGTGATGCTGGCGCAGCAAGGCATCCAGACCGGCGACATCGACATTGCGGTCGCGGGCGGCATGGAGTCGATGAGCAACTGTCCGTACATCATCCCGAAGGTGCGCGAAGGCTTGCGCATGGGTCACGGCTCGGTCATCGATCTGATGATTCACGACGGGCTGTGGTGCCCGTTCGAGAACTGGCACATGGGCAACGCCGGCGAGACGGTGGCGGACACCTACAAGGTCACGCGCGATCAGCAGGATCAGTATTCAGTCGAGAGCCACAAGAAGGCCGCGGCGGCGCAGGCTGCCGGGAAATTCAATGCCGAGATTCTTCCGGTCACGATCCCTCAGAAGAAGGGCGAGCCGATCATCTTCAACAAGGATGAATCGGTGCGCGGCGATACCACGCCGGACGCGTTGCGCGCCCTGAAGCCCGCCTTCAAGAAGGATGGCTCGGTGACCGCCGGCAACGCGCCGCCGGTGAACGACGGCGCGGCCGCGCTCGTCGTGATGGCGGAAGACAAGATGAAGTCGCTGAACGCGACGCCGATGGCTCGCATTGTCGCGCAAGCCACGAGCGGCCTGGCGCCGAAGATGCTGCTGATGACACCGGTCGAAGCCACGCGCAGGGTCCTGAAGAAGGCGGGCTGGTCGATGAACGACGTCGACTTGCTCGAGCTCAACGAAGCGTTCGCGGTGCAGGCTGTTGCGGTCGGCAACGAGCTTGGCCTCGACATGAACAAGGTGAACGTCAACGGCGGCGCTGTCGCGCTCGGCCATCCGATCGGCGCATCCGGCGCTCGCATCCTGACGACGTTGATCTATGCGCTGAAGGAACGCGGATTGAAGCGCGGTATCGCTACGCTGTGCCTGGGCGGCGGGAACGGCGTCGCGCTCGCCATCGAAATGGTCTGATCCGCCGCATGACCAAGATCGGCCGCAACGATTCTGTCGGTGTGGCAGCGGCAAGAAATACAAGCACTGCTGCCTTGATCGGCCGCAGACCGCCACCGGCATCACTCCGACGCATCGAACGACCGCGTTCGAAGCGCTCCTGAAATATTCCCGTCGCGAACCATTCGACGCGATCGTCGCACACGCCGCGGTCGGCTGGGCGGGACTGGCAACCGATAATCCGGGTGAAGCGCTGCAACTTGCGGTTGTACCAAGTCTTGACGGTGCAGCGCGGCGCGGACAGCGGCGGTTGGAAGAGATCCCCGGACCGCTCGCGGTGCGTCGTGAGGAGCACCGGGAACTCGCGCATCAGGAGGTCTCGATGGCGGGTTCGCCAGCCGGAACGCTCGATCCGTGCGCCATTCCGGAGTTACAGTCCTGGCTGCTGGAACAGGACCGCAAGTGGCTCGACACCGGCATCCCGGCGCTCGATGGCCAGACGCCGCGCCAGGCCGCTGCGATCGCCGGCTCCGCCCGCGGCTGCGCGCATTGTTGATCCACATCGAGAATCAGGAAGCCCGGATGGGCGGCTCAGGCCGCGACCAACGATGGATTTGGAAAGCTCGGGCTACGGCGGCCATGATCCGCCGGCTGGTGCGGCGTCCGTTCACAGCAACCGGTCGAGAATGGCTGGCGGCACCTGGCCGCGGAGATGCGGAAACGATTCGAGGATCCGCGCGATGTCGGCCAGATCCTTCTGCCGCTTGCTGCCGCGGCGAGTGGCATCTTCAGCCGCCCACACCTTGCCGCGCAAAACATCCTCCACCATGGCGACGGGCAGATTGAGACCCAGCACCGATCGAGTCGATGCGCCCGCCACAAAAGCGTCGTAGCGCGGATCCGTCTGCAGTTGGATGCGTAGATCCGACCCGCTCTGGGAGATGTTGATGCTGTGAGGGAAGGTCTCCACCGTCAACGTTTCCGGCAGTGCCGCGAGTAACTTTCTCAAATCGATCGCGGCGACCGCGACATCGAGATCGAGGCTGACCACCGGTTCGACGTAGGCGTTGACAGCCTGGCCGCCGATGACGCAGAAACGTACCGACTCGCGGCGAAGAATCGCGAGAAACTGATCGAGCAGATCAACGTGATCGGCAGTCACGATCCTGAGAAACGCGCGCGAGCGCATGGCACAGAGTATCAGCTTTGGGGACGATCGGCGCGCCGCCGCCGGAGCCACAGGACGGCGGCGGGCGGCCCAAGAATCGCTATCTCCATAGCCACCGCCCACGCGTTGTGCGTGAAGAAGTTGTCCAGCCAGTAGCGCCTCGAGATCGCGTCGAACACGAACGCGTCGGCGAAATAGAAATTCGAATTGAGCGGCCACAACGCCATCACACCGAGTGGTGGCGTGTCGTCGGATCCCAGCCAGTCAAACAGGATGTGCGTCGCCCACGACAGCGTCACGGCGATGGCGAGCCGCGGGCTGCGTTTCCATGCGAGCACGATCAGACCCGTGAGGATCGCGGCGCCGAGGCTGTGCGTCTCACGGTTGTGTCCTCCCCACGCGAAGTCGACGTCCGGCAGCACGCCGGCCACGGCGCAAAGGATCAGGGCTGAGGGGGCGAGGACTTCGCCAACGATCAGGCCACCCAGCGCGTGGCCAACGGGACTGGGCACCACCCACCGTACGCAGTTTTGACGGTGCCGGTCAAACGATGACGCCTCAAAACCTGCGATCTTGGCCCGAAAGAGGCGAAAGTGGTCAATTCCCCTAAAGTGCTGAAAACAGGCGTGAACTCACCTGTCACTGCACGGATTTACGCTTGACTTTCGCTTGGCTCGTTTCTAGGATCAGTTGCGTCCCGAAAGGACCCATTCACATGCCACAACTTGAAGACACACGGGAAAGACAAGAGCGGTTGAAAGCCTTGGACGCAGCCGTCGGCCAGATCGAAAAGCAGTTCGGCAAAGGCTCCATCATGCGGCTGGGGCAGAACAACGCCGTCGCCCCCGTCGAAGTGATTTCCACCGGCGCCATCAGCATCGACTATGCGCTCGGTATCGGTGGCGTGCCGCGCGGCCGCGTCATTGAGATCTTCGGGCCGGAATCCTCGGGCAAAACCACCCTCGCGCTCCAGGTCATCGCCGAGGCGCAGAAGAAGGGCGGCATGGCCGCTTTCGTTGACGCCGAACATGCGCTCGATGCGGCGTATGCCAAGAAGCTCGGCGTCGATCTCGACAACCTCCTGGTGTCGCAGCCGGACAACGGCGAGCAGGCGCTCGAGATTGTCGAAGTGATCATCCGCTCCAACAGCGTCGATGTCGTCGTCGTTGACTCGGTGGCGGCGCTCGTGCCCCGCGCGGAAATCGAGGGCGAGATGGGCGAAGCGCAAATGGGCCTGCAGGCTCGCCTCATGTCGCAGGCGCTCCGCAAGCTCACCGGCGCGGTGTCGAAGTCGAAGACGTCGCTCATCTTCATCAACCAGCTGCGCGAAAAGATCGGCGTCATGTTCGGCAATCCCGAAACCACGACCGGCGGACGCGCGCTCAAGTTCTATTCGTCGGTCCGCATCGACATCCGCCGCATCGGCGCCATCAAGGACGGCGAGAATGTGGTGGGCGGCCGCACCCGCGTGAAGGTCGTCAAGAACAAGCTCGCGCCACCCTTCCGCGAGGCCGAGTTCGACGTGATGTACGGCGAAGGCGTTTCGCGCGAAGGCGATCTGATCGACATCGCCGTCGAGCACAAGATCATCGAGAAGAGCGGCGCGTGGTTCGCCTACGGCGGCGAGCGCCTCGGCCAGGGCCGCGAAAACGTCAAGAGCTTCCTGAAGGAGAACATCGACATCCGCACCGCCATCGAAGACAAGGTCCGTCGGGCGCTGGGGATGACAAAGGAAGCGCCGGAACCGGTGGGCGTCTAACTCAGATCAACAGCTCAACAGCTCACTAGATCAACAGATTGGACAGTTCTCTCCTGCATTACGTCATTCAGCTGCGACGCCCGTGGCTGGATGACGTGATGCTTCTTGCCAGCGCGCTCGGCGCCGGCGGTTTCCTTTGGTGGGTCACGGCACTCATCACGATGGTCTTCCCGAATAAACGCGCGGCCGCGTGGCGGATGCTGCTCGCGGGTTTCTTGACCTGGGGCGTCAGCGAGTACGCGTTGAAACCCGCCTTCGATACCCCGCGGCCGTTCGAGGTCGACCCAACGATCATCGTCATCGATGCGAAGCCCACCACGGAAGCGTTTCCCTCGGGTCACGCCGCGATGGCGGTCGCGTACGCGCTGGCCGGCGCGCGGATGATTCCCGGGTCCGCCTGGATTTGGTACCCCCTGGCGGTGATCGTGTCGGTTTCGCGCGTGTATCTGGGCGTCCATTGGCCCTCGGACGTTATTGGCGGCGCCCTGGTCGGCCTGGCCTGCGCCTGGTTCGCCCTGGGCGGCCGTCGGCTCTCGCCTCAGAACTGACCATTCGTCCTTACAATAAGCCACGTCCCCCGTGCTTCAGGGCGCGCGCGAAACCATCTCTGATGCGGCTGGTGCTTATCGGTTCGTCGGACTGCCTCCCGGCCGCTACACGATCAGTTTCCAGTTGCCCGGCTTTCAGAAGGCGGCCAGCGAGTTGACGATCGCCCTCGGATCGATCGAGCGTCTCGACGCCTCGCTGACGGTCGGCGCCCTGTCCGACGCGGTGACTGTTCCGGCGCCGGTGCCATCGCTGCTGACGCGACGCGGCGGCGGCTCGAACATTCTCACGAGCGAGATTGAATCGCTGCCGACCGGCCGCACGCCCTCGCTCGTCGCCGAGCTTGCGCCCGGCCTGACCAACAACACGCCGAACGTCAACCAGGTCACGATCTCAGGCGCGGTCGCCTACGACAACGTGTTTCTGCTCGACGGCGTCGACATCGGCGACAACCTGTTCGCGCGCCCCGACGATCTGTTCGTCGAGGAAGCGATCCAGGAGACGCAAGTACTCACGTCGGCGGTGTCGGCTGAGTACGGGCGCTTCTCCGGTGGCGTCGTCAACGCCGTCACCAAGCGCGGCGGCAACCGGTTCTCAGGCAGCGTGCGCAGCAACCTGTCGAACCCGGCGTGGACCGACGAGACGCCGTTCGAAAAAGCCGCCGGCCAGAAACGCTCGAGCAAGATGGACCGCTACTACGAGGGCACGTTCGGCGGACCGCTGCGAGAGGATCGCGCGTGGTTCTTCTTCACCGGCCGCACGCAGTCGAGCGAGACCAGCCTGACGCTGGCCCAGACGGCCGCGGCGTTCCAGCAGACCGACGATCAGCATCGCTGGGATCTGAAGATCACCGCGAAGCCGATGACGAATCAGACCGTGCAGGTCCAGTATCTCGATCGCCGCCAGAAGAAATTCGCGCCGTCGCTGCCGATCACGATCGATCCGACGGCGGGCGATCGCACCGACACGCCCGGCAACCTGTTCGTCGGCAACTGGGACGGCGTGCTCGCGAACCGCTTCTTCGCGACCGCGCAGTACTCGCGCAAGACCAATCACCCGCGGTTCGGCAATACGAGCACGCGCCTGCAGGACTCTCCGTTCCTGACGATCGGCCGCGTCTCACCGGGCGGTCTGCACTTCGGCCCCGCGTATTTCGATCGCACCGATCCCGAGGATCGCGACAACAACCAGTTGACCGGCAGCGTCTCGTATTTCGGATCGCGTCCCGGCCTCGGCACGCACGACGTGAAGGCCGGCGTCGAAATATTCTCGTTGATCCTGCGCGGCGGCAATTCGCAGTCGTCGACGGGATATCTCTTCAACACCGACTACGCGACCGTGAATGGCCGGCCGCTGACGGATGCCAACGGCCGCGTCGTTCCGGTGTGGATCCCCGGCTCGACCACTGTCGGCAACACGCTGCCGACGCGCGGCGCCGAGCTCGACATCACGACCACGTCGTTCTATCTGCAGGATCGCTGGACGCTCGACCGCCTGACGCTCGATCTCGGTCTTCGCTACGAGCACGTCGGCAGTGATGCGACCGGCGGCGCGGCGAGCATCAACGCGCAGTCGATCGTGCCCCGCCTCGCGGCGTCGTATCAGCTGCGCGACGACGGCAAGACGATCGTCGGCGCGTCGTACGCGCACTACTCCGGCCGGTACACCTCGAGCATATTCGGCCGCAATACGCCGGTGGCCAACGCCGGCCGCGTGACCAGCCTCTACAACGGACCTGCGGGCCAGGGCTATGACTTCGCCCCTGCCTACGATCTGTCGAACTACACGATCTCGTCGGGATCGTTCCCGACGGCGAACATCTTCCTGGCCGACGATCTGAAGTCGCCCTTGACGCGTGAGTTCACGTTGACCGCGGCGCAACAGGTCGGCAACGGCGCGGTGCGCGCGATGTATGTGTGGCGCAAGGCGACAGGCCTCGTGGAATCGTTCATCGATGATCCCACGGCCGCCGGCAAGACGACGGTCGCGCAGAACGGCACCATGTTCGGCATCTTCGACAACGTCGAATACCGCAACTCGGACGATGTGGTTCGCAACTACCAGGCGCTCGAGACGATGGGCAACTACCATCTGCGCTCGAACTGGTCCGTCGCCGGTCACTGGACACTGCAATTGAAGAACGAAGGGAACTACGAAGGCGAGGCGGCGAATTCGCCCGGTGCCGCGACGCTGTTCGGCGATTATCCCGAGCTGCTCGTCGAAGCGCGCAGCTTCCCGATGGGACGTTTCGACGACTACCAGCAGCACAAGGTCCGTCTGTGGTCGACGTATCAGCTGAGCGCCGGCCGATTCGGCTCGTTCGACATCACGCCGATGTGGCGCTACAACTCGGCGCTGACCTACAGCCTGGTGGCGAACAGCGTTCCGCTCAGCGCCGTGCAGCGCGCGCGCAATCCCGGCTACTCGCGCGTGCCGGCGTCGCAGGCGCTGTTCTTCGGCGAGCGCGGCAGCGAAGAGTTCGCGGGCTATGGGCTGGTCGATCTCGGCGTCACCTACCAGGTGCCGGTGTGGAAGTCGCTCAAGCCGTGGCTGAAGGTTGAAGTGCTGAACGCGCTCGGCAACGACAAGCTGATCGCGTGGGACACGACCATTACGGTCGATCCCGCAAGCGCGCTCGATGCCGACGGTCTGCCGACGGGTTACCTGAAGGGCGCCCGCTTCGGCCAGGGCACGTCCACGGCGAGCTATCCGCGTCCGCGCCCGGGCCTGACCGGCGGCCGCACGTATCTCGGCGCCTTCGGTTTCCGCTTCTAGCGATCGCCTCGATCGCCGTACCCGGACTTGGCCTTGCGCTTGGCCTTGGTGCGGCGATCCGCTTTCTGCGAACGGCCGACTTCGTCGATCTCCTTGAAACGGCCCTTCGCGGAGCGCTTCGCGAACATCGTCGCGTTCTTGCCCTTCACGAGATCGCGCTTCCCGCTCGAACGCTTTGCCTTCTTCGCCGATTTTCGACTCTTTGCCTTTTTCGCCATGTCAGCCCCCTTTAGCTCCGCGACCGGTCAGGATTCGACTCATCGCCAATCGCGACTTCCGACGAATCGTCGGTGTCGAACGCCTCGCCTTCAGGTTGATTGGGCGCGTCGGGATTGCGCTCGATCGAGCCGTGCTGCGTCTCGCGGGTCTGGTTGGGTGAATCAGGCACGGATGGGGTTTGCCGATCCTGCCGTCTGGTTGGTTGATTGAAATCGCTCATCTGTTCGCTCCACGTGATTCGTGGAGCAAACGGCGAGCCAACTAAATCTTCCAGCCGTCGGCGAGCAGGTTGGGTGGCCCGAGGGTGTGCCACTGCTGCTCTTCGAGCTCGGTGTAGATCTCGTCGAGGCGGGTTCGAAATGACGTCTCGCCCTTGAAGCTCTCCTGCGTCGTCGTGCCGTCGTCGCGCCGCCAGATGATCTCGTAGGTCCTGGATGAGCTCACGTAGCGGGTTTCGATGCGAAGGGATTCGCTCTCCCGCTCGAACATGTAAATCACGTTGATATTTTACCCACAGCGCTCGCGAATGCGTCGCAAGTTGCACAGCAGAAAAGCCCCGCGATATACTCGGAAGTCTCTCCTAGCGGCCAGGTAGCTCAGTTGGTAGAGCATGCGACTGAAAATCGCAGTGTCGGCGGTTCGATTCCGTCCCTGGCCACCACTCACTCGTCATTCTCTCCAGCGCCGCTCCGCCGATCAGCTTTGCGTCTCACTGCGAGAGGCGGACTATTCAGTGGCACAAACCAGCCGTGATTGCAGTTGCCACAGCGCATGGCGCGCCGCGCGTCACCCGGTGACGCGTCGACAGTCCGCTGCGCTGCGGGTGCGCCGCAACGTTCGCACACCAGCGGCACCACCCCGTTCGGAGTCTCTTGAGAGGACGATGTTGGCAATGTATGGTCCGAGCCAGCAAGAGTGGTGCCGTTGCGGCTCTGATCTTGCTTGGGTAATTGGAAGTGATTAGGGCGCAACAACAGTTTCCGGCGGCGTGCCCGGATTGCCGGGCTGCAGAAGGCCTGCCCCATAAAGCGGAGACCATGCCGAACGGCTCAGTCTGCGTCAGCCTCCGGTGCCGTGCCTGCAGTCATGAATGGATGATCGAGATGCCTCCAACCGAGGTCGCGCTCTTCGCTCGACCCGATCGCCGCGCCGTGCGCCGGCTACCCTGACTTCCGTCCGCACAGCTCAATCATCTCCGGCCGTCGCTTCAACGCATCTCGCACGGCGGCGCGCAGATCCTCCAGCTCGACGCACTCAATCAGGCGTTTCCAAATCACTTTGCGCGACTTCGTCATGACCCCGCGCGCGCGGCCGGCATTGCGCAGGCACTCGAGCGCTTCATCCCGCCACAACAGCTTGGCGATCGAGATCGCATCGGGCTTTGGATTGAGTTGAGCGGCACGAACGACGCGCAGGCCAAGACGATCGCCGGCGTCGAATACCGCGATCAGTCCCCACCAGTCCGGAGCGGCGGCCTTCGCCAGTGTTTTCTCCGTCGCCACGAGCCACGCGCGATCGACGACCTTCGAGTAGATGCGGCACTGATTCGGAAAGCGCGCCAGCGTATCCGACGGGCTCTTGATCTCGTAGCCGCTCAGCTCGCCGTTGACCGACGCCACGTCAACGCGAACGTCGCCCTGGCAAAGACCCAGCTCCTCGAGGACGACGGTGTCGGTGCCCTGGTGAAGGTCGTCGAGGTATTCACGCAGTAACGCGCGCACGTCGGGATCGACGGCGCGCCGGGCGCTTGGTTTCCGTGCGATGAAGATGGAGGACGGCGGCGTCATGCCGATCGTTGTTTCGGCCGACGCCGCCGGCTTGATTAGCTACTGCGCGACTGCGGTGCTCATGTAGCGGCTCGAGTTCTCCGCGACATGCTTGACGCTCGCAATCAGGTGATCGACTTCGGCCGGCATGTTGTAGATATGCGTGGCCGCCCGAACCGCATTCAGGTTCCCCGTCGTCATCGTCCGGATGTAGATCCGATCGCGCGCGAGGATCGCCTTCTGGATGTTGTCCATCGGGATGTCGCGGATGCTGAACAGCGTCAGGCCGGCCGCGAACTTCGGATCCTCCGACGTCCACAGCTTCACGCCCGGGATCTGTTTCAGCCCCGCGCGGAGCCGCGTGCTCAGGTAGCGCACGCGCGCCTCGACGTTCGGCTTGCCGATCGCATTCTGCAGCTCAACGGCGGCGGTCATGCCGAGGACCGACGGGACGTCGCGCTGACCGAACGCTTCGTAGCGCTTCGCGCCGTCCTTCGGCTCTCCCGGCGGCCCCATCAGCGGCCAGATCCGATCCTGGACGTCCCTGCGCACGTAGCAGACGCCCGTGCCGGTGCCGCACATCATCCACTTCTGTCCCGCCGCGGCGTAGTGATGAACGTTCATCGCCTTGAGGTCGAGATCCATCATGCCGAGGGGGTGCGCGCCGTCGACCGAGATCAACAAGCCGCGCCGCTGCGCGAGGTCGGCGAGCTCCTTGACCGGAGTCACGAGGCCGGTCACGTACGTCATGTGACTGACCATGATCACCTTCGTGCGCGGGGTGATCGCCTTTTCGTAGCGGCCGACAATCTGATCGACGCTCTCCGGCGGTGACGGGATGCTGATGATCACCGGCTTGATACCGATGCGCTTGGTCAGCGTCGTATAGGGGCCAATGCCGCCGCCGTGCTCGTGGTTGCAGTAGATGACCTCATCGCCGGCCTTCCAGTCCAGGCCGTGCGTGAAAAGGTTCATGCCCTCGGTGGTGCTGCGGGTCAGCGCGATCTCGTCGGGGTTGGCGTTGACGAACTTCGCGACGAGGCCGCGAACCACGTCCACTTCTTCGCGGCGGTAATTGTTGGATGGGTTTTCCGCAATTTCGCGGAAGAACTTCTCGTTGGCTTCGACGACGACACGCGGCACCGGGCCTTCGGTGCCGTTGTTCATGAAGGTCATGCCGTCGAGGATGTTGAACTGGCTGCGGACCTTCCACCAGTAGGCCTCGTCGAGCGGCCCGGTCGGTTTCAGATCCCCGCTCGTCAGAGTCGGCGCAATGACCTGCGCATCCGTCCAGCGCGCTCGAAGCGCCACACCTCCCGCTACTACTCCGCCAGATACTCCCCTAAGGAATCCGCGACGAGACAGCATGGCGCCTCCTGTTTCTAAAAGTCTACGAGCCTCGTGTACTTGACAACGAACGAACGGCCGAGCGTATCCTGCGGCGTCGACGACAACAGGTCCCGGCGATCGTTGAGCACGATAAACAGACCGGTGCCGCTCCTGTTCAACCATGCGAAGCGCACGTTCGACGAAAACTGCCCGGTCTGGCCGTTGTACTGCAGCAGCGCCGAGAGGCTCCTGAGTGTCGTAAACGAATAGTTGGCCCTGATCGGCACCAGGTTGTTGATGAAGCTGCCATATGGCAGGTCGATGTCCTGGCGTATCCAGCCGACGCTCGCCGTCGCCTTCGGTGTAATACGATAATCGCTGGTGAGCTCGAGGCTCCTGAATCCGCCGTCGTAGTAATTACCGATGCGCACCCGGACGGTCGCCGTCACGCGTGAGGCCGGGTTGTGGAAGTACTCGAAGCCGTGCTGCCCCCACCCGTAGATGCCGGCCGGAATCATCACCCTGCGCCCATCGCGATTGAACACGGTGAACGCCGCGGTGGGCGCGTCTTTCAGATAATCGAAGAACCACCCGAACCGTCCGCCCTGCCGCGGCTGGATTTCGAGCGGGTGGATGTGCCAGTTTTCGCTCTGCATGTCGCTGGTCTGCAAGTCGCGGAACGAGGTGTACGCCACGTGCGGCGCAAACCGGCGGATCGACGGCCAACGCTTCGGCTGGGGCTGGAAGAACGCGCGGAACTCCGGCCGCCAATAGCCCCGCCGCGGCAGGAAGCCGACTTCCGGATTGAAGTTGTCGCCGACCTGCGAGTATCCGCCAGACACCTGCCACAACTGATTGGTGAAGTTGTAGAACGCGCGCCCTGAGTAGTCGCTGCCGCGCGGGCCGGTCGTCCGCGTCGCCGGTGTGTCGGTGCGGGCGATGAACGCTGAAATTCGCTGGTTGGTCGAGAGCTGCCAGTTGGCGTCGAACCCGTACGCACGGTTCCAGTCGTCCTGGATCCGCGCCGGCCCGAATCCCTGCCGGCTGACGAAGATGCCGCCATAGCTCGATCGGCCCACCTCTCGCTGCAGGCGCAGCACGCCGAAGTTGTTCGCCGGACCGACAATGCCGCCGCCGGGCCCGTTGATGTCGTCCGCCTGAATGTTCAACAGGCCGACGTTCCACCCCGCGACCTTGCCGCTGAGTCGCGCGCCGCCGCGAATATCGATCGGCAACGCCGACGGCGACAGGCCGATGCGGCGCGAGAAGAACAGATCGATCTGCTGCGGGTTGCCGAACTGGAACGTCGAGGCGTTCTCGAGGAAGAACGGCCGCTTCTCAGGGAAGAACAAGTCGAACCGCGTCAGGTTGACCTGCTCTTCGTCGGCCTCCACCTGCGCGAAGTCGGTGTTGTAGGTCGCGTCGAGGGTCAGATTCGGACGGATTCCCCATTTCACGTCGACGCCGAAATCGCGATTCGTCGTCAGCTGATCGCTGGCGATGGTGTAGTCCTTGTTGACGGAACCGAGCGCGTACGGAATCAGCTTGATGTCGCGGCGCGCCGGCAGATCGAGGCCGGTCATCTTCGCCGCCAGCGACACGCGATAGATGTCGAAGCCGCGTGGAATCGGCGCGAGAAACACCTGCTCGTTCTTGTGCCGGATATTGCGCAGCAGGTTGAAGCCCCACGTCTGGTTGTCGCCGGTCTGATAGCGCAGCGTCTTCAACGGAATCGCCAGTTCGGCTTCCCAGCCGCGCTCGGTGATTTGCGACTTGACGGTCCAGTCGCCGTCCCAATTGGGATTGAACGCGCTGATGCCGCCGCGCGCCGTGCCGCTGCTGTTGCCGCCGCCACCGCCGCCGACCGACACGCCGCTGGTCTGTCCCTCGCGCGCCACCTGGCCGTCGTATTCGATGCCCAGCGGATTGGTGCCGAACACGAACGCGTTCTGCCGATCGTTGAAGGTGTCGAACACCATCACGATCGAGTCGGTGTCGCTCAATGACGCATCGCGCCGCGCCTGCGACACGATGATCTTCGACGGATCACTGTCGAAGGCGATGATGCCGACGTAGACGTTGCCCTTGCCGACGAGCACGCGGACTTCCGTCCGCTCGGTGGCCGGCGCGCCCTGGTTCGGATCCTGTTGCGTGAAGGTGGTGTACGGCTGGACGCCCTGCCACACGCTGTCCGTCACCCGGCCGTCGATCACCGGGCCTTCGGCGTTGGCGGAGAGCTTGCCGGCCGAGAACGTGGGAACTGTGGGGGTTTGGGCGAAAAGCGTGGATGGAATCAGGACCGCCGAGAGCAAAATGGCCAGACAGCGGACAGGACAAGGACAGGCGAAATTGTTGCGATGCATTGGTTTGGAATGATAGAAATCGCTCGAAAGTTTACACCAATGACCAGCCGGCTGGCCGCGACGATTGTCTTCAGTTGTCTTTGCACCGCCGCAGGCGCGCAAACCGCCGCGCCAAACCTCACGCGCCAGCAACGCGATCTGCTCAAGGCGATCGTCAGCGCGGTTGATACAGCGGCGCCGGGCGAGACCGCCGATTTGAAATGGCAGCACCACGTGCTGCGCGCATCGGACGGCTCGCACTACATCGCGTTTTCGGCGGAGCCGGCGCCCGACATGCTCACCGGGCGTGCGGTCATGGTCTACGTACGACTGGCGACTGTGCCCACGCCCGGCGCGGCGCCGAGAATCGAGCGGTCCGCCGTGCAGGAGTGGTTGAACGGGTCGAGCATCGATCCACGTCTGCAGCCGCAGCGGCGTGGCGTCGCCATCGGCGACATGCCGGCCCTCGGCGCGGGCGCCATGGGTGTGCGGGGAGCAGCTTCGGTCGGGTCGCCGGATTTGCAGGCCATGGATCTCGAGCGCCAACGCGCGCGCGAGCGGCGAGATGACGAGGAGCGGCGGCGGAAAGCGCGGCTCGAAGGCGCCGGCGACCGCGAATCGGATCGCCTGCCCTTCGAAGATTTCGACGTGGTGCCGAGCGCCGTCCAGGCCGACGGCACCCGCGCCATCCACCGCGCGCTGACGGCGGGCCCCGGTGAATACGTCCTGACGCTGGCGTGGGCTGATGCCGCACAACCCGCGGCCAGGGCCGCGGTTCACGTTGCACGCCGCGCGCTGCGGCTTGGGCCGGCGATCGCGGCCGAGCTGAGCCTCAGCACCATCATCGTTGCGGATCGCATTGCCGTACGCCCTGCGGCGTACTCGCCGATCGAACAGCGCGCGCATCCCTATGCCATCGGGCTGACCGAGATCGTTCCGGCTCGCGATACGATTCTGACGCCCGTCGACGACATCGCGGTGGCGTTTCAGATTGTCAACGCCCAGCCCTCGGCGTCGGGGAAGCCGGATGTGCACGTCAGCCCTCGCATCGTGCGGATCACCGGCATGCGCGAGGAAGCCGTCGCGTCGCTGTCGCCGCTGACCTACGATGCCTCGACGGTGCCGCCGGATTTCGACCTTCGTCTCGGACATCCGCTGCTCGCCGCCATGTCCGCGCCGCTGGCGACGATTCCGCGCGGTCACTATCGATTGCTGATCGCCGTCGAAGACCGCATCGCCCACACGGTGGTCGCCGGCGCCACGGAGTTCACCGTCGTGGGAACACCGGAAACGCTGCTGGCGGAAGCCCCGCCCCTCGCCGGCCGTTTCGATCCGGCGACCGTGCTTGCCCCCGCGACATTGACGAAAATCCTCGACCACCTGGCGCCGCCGGCGTCCTCACCAGGATTGACGCAAGCGCTGGAAGCGGCGCGAGCCGGCCGCTATGCGGAACTGCTCGTTGCGCCACCCTCGAGCGCGGGTGAAGGCGGGGTGGCCGCGGTCATGCACGGCATCGCGCTCCTGTCGTTGCGCGATCTCGGCGCGACTGCGCAGTTCGAACGGGCGCTACGGGAATCAGCTCAGGGTACTGCGGCCATCCACGTGCTGCTGGGCGCGGCGCGCGCCATTCAGAACCGGGACAGCGACGCCGTGGCGGCATGGCTTCGGGCCCGCGCCGACGGCGTCTCACCAGCCGTCGTCGACCCGCTCATTGCCGCGGCTTACCTGCGGCAAAAGGATTTTGCGCGCGCCGCCGCGGCCATCCCTGACGAGCGCGCTGCCGACAGCGTGGCATCGGCAAAGCTCGTGGCGGCGACACGCCTCGCCGCGCAACGCGCCAGCGAGGCGGTCGCGATCATCGATCAGGCGCTGGCAGGCGGATCCGATGATCCCGGCGATCGCTGGCTGCTGGTGCACGCGCTCTACGCCGACTGGGTCGGAGGCAATCGCCGCCACCGCGATCGGCTCGTCGCGGAGCTACGCCGCTACGTCGAGGCGCGCGGCCTGCACGCGGCACTCGCCGGCGAGTGGCTGACGGTGGTCATGGCTGCTTGACCGGCTTCTGGGGCGCCGGTTTCGGCGGTGTGCCTTCGGTCTTCAACGAATACGCGCGCCGCGACGACACGACGACGCCGGGCCGCGTCACCTTGACGTCCAGCAGGCGTGTGCGCTTCATCGGATCGGCGTTCGTCGACGCGAAGCCAATCACGTAATAGTCGCTCGTCTCGGCATCGACGCGTTTCAGCGCCGCCGCGAAGTCATTGGTGTCGACGATGGGAAATCCGCCGGTTTCCTCGGCCAGATATTTGAGCGACGCCGTCGTCTTCTGAATGTAGCTGCGCCACGAGCTCTGATCGACGGACTGTCCCGCGTCCATGACGCCGGCGAGACCGCGGGGATCGATGGTGTACACCGTCGCATTGGCGCGGTTGGCCGACAGCGTCAACTCGCGCAACAGCCGGAACAGGTCGACGTCGGCAGTGGCCCTGGCGGACGTGAAGTACGGGTTGGTCTGATCGACAAGGAACCGGGTCGGATCCGAAAAGCGCCCGCCCATGATGCGGTCACTGCTGGTCCGGCCTTCGACGAACGGATCGAAGTCATATCCCGTGCTGATGTACAACACCGCCTTGCGTTGATTCGCAACTTTCTCCAGCTCCGAGAGCATGCTGTAGGCGGTATAAAACGCGAGCTGCGCGCGGTTGCGGATGTCGCCGGGCCCCTGCGAGCCCTCCATCATCTTGAAGATTTCGCTCGGCACGTAACCCGAGCCGCGAATCTTGTTTGCGGCCTCCGCCACCAGCTTGCGATCGTAGGTCGGGCCCACTTCGATGAACGACGGGCCGGTCGACACCACCGCCGCCATGTCGCCCTCGTGGACCAGGGTGTCGATGATGGTCTGGAGCAGCCGGCGAACGTGCGGCGACAGTTCGGGTTCGAAGTGCAGATCGTCGACCAGGATCAGCAGGACACGGCCGGCGGCCGGCGCCGCCGTCGATCGGCGCCGTGGCAGCACCAATCCGTCGGGTGCAGCCGCTTCCGGCGGCGTGAGCATCGTGAATGTCCGCCCGCCCTGGACCAGCACGAACGATTCCACGCGTTGAGGCTGGCCGTCCTCGAGCACGAGAAAATCATCCTTGGTCAGGTTCGAGACGAACTGGCCCTTGTCGTCGCGAACAATCACGTCGGTCGTCACCATCGTGACGCCGGCACGAAACGCCGGTTGCTGCGCGATCAGAAAGGCAAAAGGTAAAAGGCAGAAGGCAGAAGTAAATGCCCACTTCGAAGACTTCATGATGGGCCCCAGTATAATGGCGCGTGATGAATCCTTCACGACGCGAGATTCTGGGCACCGTCGCCGCGGCCGGCGCGGCGACGCTGGTCGCCCCCGGGAAGGTGCTCGCGAGGCTGGCGGCTGACGGGCCCTGCGCGGTGGCACCGGGAGAACTACTGGGGCTGTTGCCGCTGTTCCGCGGCCGGCCGCAGCCGCAGGAATTCGGCATCAAGTACGGCGGCGTCGGACTCGATGCGCGGCTCGTTACCGATTTGTCGACACTCGAACCTCACAAGCTAATCACCCCGAACGACCTCGCCTACATCCGCACCGAGATGCCGGCGGCCGCGGCCGAAGCGTTCGCGAAAGGACCGTGGACGTTGGACGCCGGCGGCCTCATCCCGCAGCCCGCCACGCTCACGCTCGACGATCTGACGCCGCTGTCGAAGCAGATGGGGCCATACCTCTTCGAGTGTTCCGGCAACGCCAATCCGGCGAACTTCGGCCTGATGAGCGTGGCCGAATGGGAAGGCATTCCGCTCGTCGACGTCGTCGCACGGCTCAAGCCGGCGAAAGACGCGGCCGGCGTTCTCGTCAGCGGCTTCGATCACATCGGCCAGAATTCACAGCGATCGATCGTCGGCGCCAGCTGGGTCTACCCGCTGGCATCGCTCGACAAGCTCGGCGCGTTCCTCGCGATTCGCATGAACGGCGAACCAGTGCCCGCCGATCACGGCAGGCCGGTGCGTCTCGTCGTACCGGGTTGGTACGGCTGCACCTGGATCAAGTGGGTCAACGAAATCCGTCTTGTCGGCCCGGACGAACCGGCGACGACGCAGATGGTGGAGTTCGCCAATCGCACCCACCAGGCCGAGCCGTTCAAGTTCGCGCGCGATTACGCGCCGGCCGACATCCAGACTGCGGCGACACCGATTCGCGTCGAAAAGCGCAAGACGCCACAGGGCCTCGAGTATCGAATCGTCGGCATCGTGTGGGGCGGCAAGACGGTGGTCGATCGATTGCAGATCCGCTTCGGCGGCGCCGATCAGCCGTTCACGCCGTTTCAGATCTGCCCGGCTCCGAAGACGCACACGATGTGGCAGCTGTGGGAGTACCGCTGGAAGCCGGAGAAGCCGGGCACCTACGACATCGCCCTCGAGGTCGCGGACCAATCGGTGCCGCAACGGCGCCTCAAGTCAGGCTATTACATGCGGCAAGTGAAGATCGACGAGATCTGACGGGCGCGCCGCGGTGTCGGGCGCGAGAGTGGCCGGGCACTGATCGTGCCGAGATCAGTTCTGCGCTTCGCGCCAGGAGTTTTCGAACGGGCGAAGGAGGTCGGGATCTTCTTTGAGCTCGGCGAATTCCCTCCCCCAACGGCGGATCAGCGCGACGTCGAGACGCGCGCCCTGGCGGCGAACGACACCGTCAACGTCAATCAAGTCCTGCGGACGCGCAGCCACGAGTTTGTAGACAATCAAGTGCTCGGCTGAGCAGGTCCGCAAGGTAACGCCGGTGCCAAGCGGCCACGGCGTCGACCTGTCGAGCGCTTCGATCTCGAATGGGTAGGCAGCCAACGCGATGTCCAGCCCCACGCCGTTCTCGGAAAGGAGCACGACCCGGTGCCTGAGCGCAAACTCCCTGGCATCAACGCCGGCGCGCCCGGGCAAAGACACGTTGGTGCAGCAACAATTCCTCGCCGTTGTCCGTCGGCCAGTCCGGCTGCCACGTGTCAAACAGCATCAGCGCTGCGCTGGCCGCCTGTTGATCGGTCAAGGCCTTGACGCGTGCCCAACGCTCGCGCTCGAGGATCGGCCCGACTTCATTCCAGTTATCGATCCACCGCTTCATTGATCGGCGCGGTTCGACGGGCCTCATACGTGCATTTTAGCGCCGCCGGCCATCTCAGCGAAGCGCCTCCCTGGCTTCGATCACCTCCGGCAGGCCCGGGTCGGCCAGCCGGTAATTCGTCAGCAATCGCTGGTAGGCCGCGCGCGCCTTTGCCGAGTCACCGGCATTTCGGTACGCGCGCGCGAGTCCGAGCAGCGCGCGGCTGCGATTGGGCGTGCGCGCCAGGGCGCGCTCGAACCACGCCGCGGCCTGCCGGGCGCGGCCGATCTGCAGTTCCAACTCGCCGTACAGTTCGTGGACGTCCTTGATCGGCATCGGGCGGCCGATCGGTTTCGGCATCCTGTTCTGCAGCACCACCGCTCGATCGAGCAGCGCGAACGCCTCGGCGTGCCGCCCGCGCGCAAAGGTGTCGAGCGCTTCCATTTCGCGCAGCATGATCTCCGCCTGCTCGCGAAGCGCCGGCGCCTGCGCGGGCGCCGAGGCCTTTCTGAATTCGTCGATCACCGTTCGGACGCGCGCCGCGTCGCCAAGATTGACGGCACTCAAACCAACCGCGAACAGTTCCTCGATGTTGTCGAACGTCGACTGGCCCTTCATCTCCTCCCAGCGTTCGCTCTCGATGATGTAGCGCGCGCGCATCGAGCCGCGATCGTTCCTCAATGCGGCCTCGTCACTCCCTCGGCCTATTTCACTCACCTCGCCGTATCCGTGGCCACCAGCATGGAGAGGGCTTGGGGCTTGGGACTTGGGACTTGGGGCTCGCATTGCTTGGTCCACAAACGCGATGGCCTCTTTCGTCTTCGAAAATCGGCCCTGCTGCGCCCACTCGTACTGCAGCCACGCCAGGCTGTGATAATCGCGGCTCGATATTGGTAATCCTCTGCGCTTCGCCCACGCGATCGAGGCATTCCACGATGCTTCGTCGGTCGCGGCCGCTTCATCCCACAGTCCGAGTTGCAAAAACGCGTGCGCGGGCATATGCAGCGCGTGACTCGCCTGCGGCGCAATCTTCGCGTAACCGCGAGCGGCGGGCAGCGCCTTCGCGGCCAGCGTGCCGTGATCGTAAGCGTGGAGAATGTAATGCGCGGCGCCGGGATGGCTTGGATTGCGCGCGAACACTTTCTCCGCAATTCCGCCGGCCTGTCGACGCAACGGCAGCGCCGCATCGCCCCTCGGCAGCGTGGCGAGAATGGCGAGCGCATAAAACGTCTGCGCATCATCATCAGCCGGGTTCTCGGCCGCGACCCTCGCCATCTCCTTGGCGTGCGCGGTGGCCCGCAGAGCCGTCGACCCCGGGCCGAACAACGCGTCGACCGCGCGCATGAATCCCTGTTCGCGCGCCGTCTTCGCCTTGGCAAGACGCGCCTGCGGCGTCGCGCCAAGCTTCGCCAGCGCGGCGCGGCCCTTGTCGGGCTCCTCGAAAAACCACAGCGGCTGGCTGAAGCTCATCGCCTCGCCCCAGTACGCCATCGCGAAATTCGGATCGATTTTCTGCGCCGCGCGAAACGCGTCGATGGCGTCCTCGTACATGAAGGTATGGAGCCAAGTGACGCCTCGCTGAAATTCAGCCTCGGCCGTCAGGGCTTGGGACTTGGGGCTTGGGGCTTGGGGGACGCCAACCAAGGCCGCGGCGAAAACCAGACTAGCGGCGATGCGGAACACACACTGAGGTTACTACGTGAAACAAAAGGCCCGGAGGGTACGCCTCCGGGCCTTTGCGATTTTGTGACCGGCCCAGGACCCAAGTCCCAAGCCCCAAGCCGATATCAGAACGAGAGACGGAACATCAGCTGCGTCGTGCGCATGAAACCGCGCTGCGTTCCGACGCGACTGAACGCGGCGGCACCGAAGCTGGTGTTGGGCGCCCACGCTTTCACGGTGTTGGTGATATTCAGCACCTCGAGCTTGATCTGGCCGCGCATCGACCCGCGCAACCGCACATCCTTCGCGGCAACGAAGTCCCAGTTGTTGCGGTGTGGTGTGCGGGCACCGACCAGGGTTCGCGGCGCCGTACCGAGCGCGAACTGCGAGGGCTGCGCAAATCCCGCAGGATCGAGCCAGGTGTTGGTGCTCTGCGGCGGAGCGTAGAGGCGATCTTCGCGGTTCCCGGACGTCTCGAGGGAAGATCCGGTCAGGTTCGGACGCTGGACGAGGAACCCGTAAGCGGAGAGCGTGTTGGAGTTGTTGGCGACCGACATCGGGAAGCCGCTCTCGATCGCAATGATCGACGAGATGGTCCAGTCACCGAGGATGGCAGCACCGACGCCGCCCTGCGCCCACCGCCTGCCTTGGCCGAACGGCAATTCGATGATCGGTGAGAACACCAGCTTGTGCGGAACATCCAGCAGGCTGATCTGGTACTCCGCATTCAGATCGTAGGCGTTCTGCATGTTGCCGTTGGTCGCCGAGTAGCCGTTGCCCTCGCCGAACTGATTATCTTTCAAACGGCTGTAGGTGTAGTTGAGGCGCCCGCCCCAGCCCCTGCTCATGCGCTTTTCGAGCTTGAAAATGGCGGCGTGATACTGGTTCTTGCCGCCCGTATTCTGACGCATGATGATGTTGCCGAACTGCGGGAACGGACGAAGCGACTGGGCGCGCGAGATGGTCGCGCCGTTCAGGTTCGTTCCCGGCAGCAACCCGGCGAACGGATTCGGCACCTGATCGTTCAGCGCCGCGCCGAGTGACAGGTATTGGGGATCGAGCTGATTGATGTTGATGACGCCGTCGTTCGATCCGCCGAGACCGAGCTGACGCCCGGTCGCGCCGTTATACTCGGCCCCCACGGCCAGATTGCCCGGCAGCTCACGCACCAGATCGATCGAGTATTGCTGGACGTACGGCGCCTTCTTGTTCTGATCGATGAACTCGATGTTGGTGCCGTAGCCCTCCCGATAGCCGAGCGAATTGCCGCGCGGCTGCGTGACGCCGCCCGGGAACGGATTGGTCAGGTTGGTCGACGGCACGTACTGGTCCTGCACCATGAACGTGTTCTGGCTGTAGCCGACCTGGCCGTAGTTGGTGGCGCCAATGCCCTGATAGTTCCACGGTGCCTGATAAATGCCGTAGCCGCCGCGCAGCACGGTCTTCGAGTTGGCGGAATATACGAACCCGAGCCGCGGCGAAAACTTGGCCGCCGGCTGATCACCCTGCTGCGTGGGCGCGCCGTTGACGCCGGCATACATCAAACCGCCACGGGCGCCCGCGGCGCCGAGTGCGCCGCCGGGATTGACTGTGCGGTCGAAGCCCACGGTGAACTGATTGTTGACTTCGCGCAGGCCGTCTTCACGCTCGATGCGGAGGCCGGCATTGAGCGTGAACCTGGAACTGACGCGGAAGTCGTCCTGCAGGTAGGCGCCGTAATAGCGGACGTAGTAATTCGCCGGCTGGGAGACGAGAATGCGGCTGAGATTGCCGGGGTCGCCCGACGGATAGCCGAGCAGGAGGCTCGCCAGCGCGTTGCCCGACGGCGCCGCACCGCCCGTGCCGTTGGCGTTCGGGTTCGACGAGGTAAAGCGTCGATCGAAATTGAAACTCCCGGCACCGCCGGAGAACGACTGGGTGTCGATGCCGATGGTCCGGTAGTCCATGCCGGCCTTGAACGTGTGGCGTCCCACTAGCTTCGACAAGGTGCCGTTGGCCGCCCACGAGTAGTAATTGATGTTGGTCGGATCGATGGCGCCGAGCTGATAGTAGTCGGTGATGCTGACCTGCGGGAACTTCTTGACCTGGATCGCATTGCTGAATGCCGGGGCAAAACCCAGCGTCGACGGATCGAACGCGATCGAGAGCGTGTTGTCGTCGCGGAACTGCGTCCAGCCATAGCGCAGGGTCAGCACGGTATTGCTGCTCGGCAGCCAGGTGTTGTTCAACGCCAGCGTGTGCACGCGGCGCTTGAGCAGGTAATCGCCGTTGTCGACGAAGCGGTTGGGGCCATTCAAGCCCGGCTCGAGGTAGTTGGCGCAGGGTTCATCAGTCTTGTTGTACAGATAGAACCCCGACAGGGACACGCCGTCGCTGAAGCGGTGGTCGACCTTGCCCGTGTACATCATGGCGCGATCGATGATCTGCGCCGTCGTGGCGTAGTTGGCCGAGCCGTTGCTGACCTCGCGCTGAGGGGCCGGCAGATAGCTGAGCATCTTGGTCGCGATGGGATTCAGGCGGCCCGCCGGAATGCGATTCCCCGGGAACGGCGTGCGTCCGTTGCCGCTGGCATCTCCGGTCAACGGGTCATAAATGACCACCAGATTGCCCGAGGCGTCGAAGCTTTGCGAAAAATCGCCTCCTCGTTCGAGCGTGGTCGGCAGCCGCTGATTGCCGTTGCGGGTCGTATTCGAGCCGTAGCCTTCCATCGCATACCAGAAGAACGTGCGGTTCCTTACCACCGGGCCGCCGAACCCGCCGCCGCCGAGGTTGTAATAGGTGTTCGGCTTGGGCACGCCCGCGATTTCCGAAAAGTAATTGTTGGCCGAGCCCCAACGCGGACGGTTCTGGAAGAAGCCACTGCCGTGCCAGTCGTTGGTGCCGGAACGCGTCGCCACGTTGAACGTGCCGCCGCCGGTCCGGCCGGCTTCGGCGTCGTACTGGTGCACCTGCACGGCCACATCGTCGAGCGCCTCGATGGTCGGGTTCGCCGAGGCGCGGTTGCGGATGTCGGTCACCGGCACGCCGTCCACCAGGTAGTTGTTGCCCCGGCGGGTGCCGCCGCCGAGCGACAGCAGCGAGGCGTTGGTTTGATCCTGCTGCCGGTTGAACTGCGGATCGCCGGAGGCGACGACCGTCGGCAGCGTCACGGCAAACAGAAACGCCGAACGCCCGCCGCTCGGAAGCGTGGCGAGTTGCTGCGTGCTGATCACGCCGCCGCCAGTGGCGTTCGAGGTGTCGATCAACGGCGCCGCGCCCGTGACGGTGATGGTTTCCTGCAGCTGGCCCACTTCGAGCGTAATGTCGAGCGTGACGAACTGCTGCGCCGCGATACGGAGGCCCTTGTTTTCGTAGGTCTTGAATCCGGTGAGCTCCGCTTTGACGGAATAATTGCCCGGGGGCACCGCGGCAAAGTTGTATTGTCCCTGCTCGTTGGAGACCGCGTCGCGACTGGCGCCGGTGGCCTCGTTGAGCAACGTCACCGTGACGCCGGGAATCACGCCGTTGGCATCCCGCACGGCGCCGCGCAAGCCGCCCGTGAACGTTTGTGCCCACGCGGCACCGGTGGCTAGTGGAACAAACAGCAGTGCCAGGAAGCACCACCGCGAAACAAGGTTCCTCATACTCGCTTGCCTCCAAAGGAGAAGGACCCGCATTACCGCACAACGCGGGCTGAAAACACCGCCACTTCCATGACAGGTTGCCGGAGTTTACGCGGTACTGCTGAGCGTTTGCAAGCACAGTCCGGATGGATCGCGGGACTACAAATTATTGGATCAGGGATCAGGGATCAGGGATCAGGGATCAGGCATCAGGCATCAGTCACGGCTCCCGTGCTCGCGGTCGAGACGTGCTTCGAATATTTGGCCAATACGCCCCGCACATAACGCGGCGTGCGGGGCTTCCATGAGCGACGACGGGCGGTGAGTTCCTTTGACGACACGTCAAGCGAAAGTGTTCTCTTCTTCGCGTCGATGGTGATGCCGTCGCCGTTCTTGACGAGCGCGAGTGGTCCGCCGGCAAACGCCTCGGGCGTGATGTGGCCGACGACAAAACCGTGCGTGCCGCCGCTGAACCGTCCATCAGTGATCAACGCAACGTCGCTGCCGAGGCCGCGACCCATGATCGCGGACGTTGGCGACAACATCTCGCGCATGCCGGGCCCGCCGCGCGGGCCTTCGTAGCGGATCACGATCACGTCGCCTTTCTTGATCTTGCCGGCGAGGATCGCGGACAGCGCATCCTCTTCGCGATCGAACACGCGCGCTCTGCCGCTGAACGACTCGCCTTCCTTGCCGCTGATCTTCGCGACCGCGCCATCGGGCGCCAGATTGCCGCGAAGGATCACGAGGTGGCTGAATCTCTTGATCGGTTGATCTAGTGATCTGATGATCTGCTGGCCGGCCGGGTAGTCCTTTACGTGTTCGAGGTTCTGAGCCAGCGTTTTTCCCGTCACCGTCAAGGCGTCGCCGTGCAGCAATCCGTGATCGAGCAGGCGCTTCATCAGCGGCGTCAGGCCGCCGATCTTGACGAGCTCCGCCATCACGTATTTCCCGCTTGGCTTGAGATCGGCGACGACCGGCGCGCGCTTGCCGATGCGCGTGAAATCGTCGATCGACAGCTTGACGCCGGCGGCGTGCGCGATGGCCAGCAGGTGCAGCACCGCGTTGGTCGAGCCGCCGAGCGCGCTGATCGTGACGATCGCATTTTCGAAGGCCTTCTTCGTCAGGATGTCGCGCGGGCGGATGTTCTTCTCGATCAGGTTCGCGACCGCCGCGCCCGCGTTGACGCAGTCCTCTTTCTTGTCGTCGGATACCGCCGCCTGCGCGGAGCTGTTCGGCAGGCTCAAGCCGAGCGCTTCGATCGCCGACGCCATCGTGTTCGCGGTGTACATGCCGCCGCACGATCCGGCGCCCGGACACGCGTGCTGCTCGAGGTCGGCGAGCGCCGCGTCGGAGAGCTTGCCGGCCGCGTGCTGCCCCACCGCTTCGAACACGGACACGATGTCCACGGCCTTGCCCTGAAAGCGGCCGGGCAGGATCGTGCCGCCGTACACGAATACGGCCGGACGATTGAGCCGCGCCATCGCGATCACGCACGCCGGCATGTTCTTGTCGCAGCCGCCGATGGCGACAATGCCGTCGAAACCCTCGGCGCCCATGACCGTTTCGATCGAGTCCGCGATCACCTCGCGCGACACCAGCGAATACTTCATGCCTTCGGTGCCCATCGAGATCGCATCGGAGACCGTGATGGTGTTGAAGATCACCGGCTTCGCGCCGGCGTGCGTCACGCCGTCCGCGGCGTGGCGCGCGAGGGCGTCGATGTGCACGTTGCACGGCGTCACCTGGCTCCACGTCGAGCAGACACCAACCTGCGACTTCGCAAAGTCGGCGCGAGTGAAGCCGACCGCATGCAGCATGGCGCGCCCCGGCGCGCGTTCCGGGCCATCGAGTACGAGCGAGGAATGAGGGCGTTTGGACATGTGAGACAGATTGTAAATGCAACACGAAGGACACGAAGGGCACGAAGTCATATTTTCAAAACGCCAGTGCTGCTCAGCGGCACTGGTATTTGAAAAAAATATCTCTTCGTACCTTCGTGTCCTTCGTGTTTGCATTTAGATGTGGACGTTCGTCTCGATACCTGGCTCGACGTCGCGTGTCTCTTCAAGACGCGATCGGAAGCGCAGAAGGCCTGCAAGAACGGCAAGGTCAGCGTCAACGGCGTCGTCGCCAAGACCCACCGGACGGTCAAGATCGGCGATGAGATCGAGATCAGCCGGCCGATGGGGCGCAAGCAGCTGATCACGGTGCTGGGCATGGCCGGGACCCACATCCCGAAAGCCGACGCGCGGCTGCTCTACGACGATCACAGCCCCAGGCCGACGCCTGAGGAAATCGCGATTCGCCGCATGGAACGCCTCTACCGCGCGGCGGCGACGCCGCCAACCCGGCCCGACCGGGATATGCGGCGCACCTTGCGGCGTCTCAAACGCGGCGAGTAACACGCGGTAGACTCAGTCGTGCGTTTCCGCGCGATCGTCATCCTCCTCGGCGCGGCGATCTTCTTCGTCCTGCCCGCCACGCTGGACTTCCTCGCCGACTGGCTGTGGTTCGGCGAAGTCGGCTACCGCCAGGTCTACTCCACCGAAATCGGCGCGCGGGCCACGGCGGGGACGGCCGCGTTCGTGATCGCGATGGCCTGGCTGACGATGCATGCGCGCCTGGCGCTCGCGGCCATGTCGCCGTCGCCGACGACGTTCACGACCCGCGACGGGTTCAGCGTCGCGCTGCCGGCGCGCGACCAGGTGCGGCCGCTCGTGCTGATCCTCGCGGCCATCGGCTCGTTCCTGATCGCGTCGTTCGTGTCGAGCCAGTGGATGACGATGTTGCTGTGGTGGAACCAGACACCGTTCGGCAAGGCCGATCCCGTACTCGGCCACGACGCGGCGCTGTACGTGTTCACGCTGCCGATGCTCGAGCTCGTGCGCGGTGTGCTGCTCGGCCTGGTCCTGCTCGCCGCCATCGGCGTGCTCGCGTTGTATTTCGCCTCCGGCCAGGTGGTGATGACGCCGTTCGGTCTTCGCATCGACACTCGCGCGCGGCGTCACCTGGCGTGGCTGGCGGCGGCGCTGTTCGTGGTGCTCGCGCTCGGCGCGTGGTTGAGCCGCCTGCAGGAAATCGTGTCGGCCTCCGGCATCATTCAAGGCGCCTCCTACGCGGATGTGCACGGCCGCATGCCCGCGGCGCTCGCGCTGACGGTGACGTCGATCGTTGCGGCGGGCCTGGCGGTCGCCACCGCCGTCACGGGATCCACCCGCCACGCGATCGCCGGCGCCGCGCTCTACGCGATCGTGCTGCTCGGCGGCGAAGGGTACGCCAGCATCCTGCAGCGGTTCGCGGTGACGCCGAACGAGCAGGTCCGCGAAACGCCGTTCATGGAATACAACATCGCCGCGACGCGCGACGCCTTTGCGCTCGATCGCGTCGAAGAGCGGGAGCTGCCCGGCGACGCCTCGCTGTCGAAACAGGATATCGAGAACAATCGCGGCACGCTCGACAACGTCCGGCTGTGGGACCACCAGCCGCTGCTCGAGACGTTCGGACAGATCCAGGAGATCCGCACCTACTATGATTTCGTGTCCGTCGACAACGATCGCTACGTGATCAACGGACAGAACCGGCAGGTGATGCTGTCGGTGCGCGAGCTCAATCCCGCCGCGCTGCCCAATCGCACCTGGATCAACGAGCGGCTGGTCTTCACGCACGGACACGGCCTGACGCTCGGCCCGGTCAACCAGGTCACCAGCGAAGGATTGCCGGTGCTGTTCGTGCGCGATCTGCCGCCGGTCACGACCGTCGATCTCCAGATCACCGAGCCGAGCATCTATTTCGGCGAGCTCGCCAACGACTACGTGATTGTCCGCACCGACGCGCAGGAGTTCGACTATCCGAAGGGCGAAGACAACGTTTACTCGACCTACGCAGGTAGCGGCGGCGTGCAGCTGGGGTCGTTCTGGCGCAAGCTCCTCTTCGCCGCGTACTTTCGCAGCTACCAGATTCTGCTCAACGACGGGATCACCGGCGAGAGCCGGTTGATGTTCGATCGCCAGGTGCGGCGGCGCGTCTCGAAGATCGCGCCGTTCCTGGTGCTCGACGAGGATCCGTATCCGGTCGTCAGCGATGGGCGCATCTTCTGGATCCAGGACGCGTACACGGTCAGCGATCGTTATCCGTACTCGACGTCATCCGGCGGCGTGAACTACATCCGCAATTCGGTGAAGGTGGTCGTCGATGCGTATCAGGGGTCGGTGGATTTCTACACGGCCGACACGGCCGATCCGATCGCGCGGACGCTCGCGGCGATCTTCCCCCATCTGCTGAAGCCGCTCGAGCAGATGCCGGCCGGACTGCGCGCGCACGTGCGCTATCCGGAAGGGATCTTCGCGACGCAAGCCTCGGTCTACGCGACCTACCACATGACCAATCCCGCGGTCTTCTACAACAAGGAAGATCAATGGGAAGCGCCGGCCGTGGACAGCAGCGGCGAGAGCCGGCGCATGGCGCCGTACTACACGATGATGAAACTTCCCGGCGAACAGACCGCGGAGTTCATCCAGATGCTGCCCTTTACGCCGCGGCGCCGCGACAACCTTGCGTCGTGGATGGTCGCGCGCAGCGACGGCGAGCAGTACGGCAAGCTGCAGGTGTTCCAGTTCCCGAAGCAGACGCTGGTGTTCGGCCCGCAGCAGGTCGTCGCGCGCATCAACCAGGACCAGGTGATCTCGCCGCAGATCACGTTGTGGAACCAGCAGGGGTCGCAAGTGATCCAGGGCACGCTGATGGTGATTCCGATCGAAGAATCACTGATCTACGTGCGCCCGCTGTATCTGCGCGCGCAGAACGGGCGCATCCCCGAGTTGAACCGCGTCATCGTCGCCTACCAGAACCGCATCGTCATGGAGCCGACGCTTGACCAGGCGATGGCGCGGCTGTTCGGCCAGACCGATCGCGCCGCGGCGCCGGTGAAGCCGGGAACACCTGCGCCGCCCGCACCAGCGGCGCCCGCGGCCACACCCGCCACATGGCAGCGGCTTGCGAGCGAAGCACGCGACGTGTATCAGCGCGCGCTCGAGGCACAGCGAGCGGGGGATTGGGCCAAGTACGGCGAAGAGGTCAAGCGTCTTGGAGAGCTGCTCGAGCGTCTCAAACAGCAGCAATGAGACTGCGATCGCTCGATGTTTTTCCCGGGCTGACCGTTGCCGGCATGGTGATCGTGAACAACCCCGGCGACTGGGCCACGGTCTACCGGCCGCTGCTCCACGCCGAGTGGGACGGCTGGACGCCCACCGACTATTGAGCACGATGCCGGCGATTGCCACGACGATGATCGGACTGATTGCGGGTTGGTTCATTGCGGAGACACACTCGCCTCGCGCGATCGTGCGCGGACTTTTAACATGGGGCTTGTTCGGGGTGCTGATCGGGCTGTTCGCAAGCCTGTGGCTGCCGATCAACAAGAATCTCTGGACGAGCTCGCACGTGCTCTTCACCGGCGGGCTCGCTGCCGCCTCGCTCGCGGTCTGCTACTGGATCTGCGACGCACGCGCGTCATCGATCACGACGCGCGTGACCGAGCCGCTCGTGGCGCTTGGACGCAACGCGATCCTGCTCTTCGTCCTGTCCGGTCTGCTCGCGAAGACGGTCATCTACCTGAAATGGCCGGACCCCGAGCTCTCCCTGGGCCGCTGGATCTATCTGTCTGCGTTCCTGCGCTTTGCGCCGCCCTATCCGGCGTCGTTGCTTTACGCGGTTGCAAACCTCGCGCTACTGTTCGCCTTGCTCGCGGTGCTCCATCGTCGTCGCCTCTATCTCACGGTATGATCGTCGGATAGTGCCAGTTCTTGACGCACACCAGCGGCCGCTGGCCAATCTGCGGCTGTCGGTAACCGATCGCTGCAATCTCCGCTGCCAGTACTGCATGCCGGAAGAGGAGTATCTCTGGCTGCCGCGCGAGGACATCCTGCAGTTCGAGGAAATCGAGCGCCTCGTCGATCAGTTCCTGTCTCTCGGCGTCAACAAGGTTCGTTTGACTGGCGGCGAGCCGCTGCTGCGCCGCGATCTGCCGACGCTGGTCGAGCAGCTGTCACGAAAGACGGCGATTCGCGATCTGGCGATGACGACAAACGCGGTGCTGCTGGCGCCGAACGTTCACCATCTCAAACGCGCCGGTCTGCATCGGCTGACGATCAGCCTCGACACCCTGCAGCGCGATCGTTTCATCAAGCTGGCGCGCTACGACGAACTGCCGCGCGTCCTGGCCGGCATCGACGCCGCCGTCGATCCGTTTCCCGGCTTCAAGATCGATTCGGTGATCATTCGCGGCGTCAACGATGACGAGATCATCCCGCTGATTGAGTTCGCGAAGGCGCGCGGGGCGGAGCTGCGTTTCATCGAATACATGGACGTCGGCGGCGCCACGAACTGGTCGATGTCGCAGGTCATGTCGCGCGACGACATGCTGAAGACGGTTGCGGCGCATTACGGACCGGTCGAACCGCTGCGCGAGAACAGCTCCGCGCCGGCCGATCGTTATCGCCTGCCTGACGGCACCATCTTCGGCATCATTGCGTCGACGACGGAGCCGTTTTGCCGATCATGCGATCGCAGCCGTCTGACCGCGGACGGTGTCTGGTATCTGTGTCTCTATGCGGCGCGGGGCGTGGACTTGCGCGGGCCGCTGCGTGGCGGGGTGAGTGACGAAGCGTTACGTGATTTGATTACGAGCGTCTGGCACGCGCGCACGGAGCGCGGGGCGGAGAATCGTCTCGACATACGCGAGCGATCTCCGCTGATTCCGCTGAAAGCTCTAAAGAAGGATCCGCACTTGGAGATGCATACTCGAGGCGGGTAGGCACAGGCGGGACTAAAGTCCCGCCTCTACGCTCTACGTTCTCAGCAGTGCGTATCGAACGCCTTCTGCAACTCGGCGGCGATCATGTCGGCCGAGCGGCCTTCGATCTCGCGGCGTTCCATCATGTAAACGAGCTTGCCGTCCTTCATGATCGCAATCGACGGCGACGAGGGCGGGTACGGCGCGAAGTGATCGCGCGCGGTCTGCGTGGCTTCAACGTCAGCACCGGCAAACACCGTCGCGAGACGATCCGGGCGCTTGCCCTTGCTGAGCGCCAGCGCGATGCCGGGGCGGGCCTTGCCGGCGGCGCAGCCGCACACCGAATTCACCACGATCATCGTTGTTCCCGGCTGCTTGACCGCCTGGTCCACCGCTTCCGGCGTCTTGAGATCTTCGAATCCGAGGCGCGACAGCTCGGCGCGCATCGGCGCGATGAACGGTTCCGGGTAACGCTGCACGATCATGTCAGTCCCTCTCCTGTGACGCCGCGCCCATTACGCGGCGAATCTCGCCCTCGACCTTATCAAACTCGACCCCGAGCACGTCAACGAGCGCGCCGATCGCGTTGAGGTCGCCTGACCTCTTTGTTTCGTCGAGCTGGCTGCACACCGCAAACAGGCGGCGCGCGCCGATGTTGCCGGCGCTGCCCTTCAGCGAGTGCGCCGCGCGATGCACTTCTTCGATGTCGCGCGATGCCCAGGCGTTTCGCAATCGCGTGATACGCGGCGGCACCTCTTCAAGGAAGAGCTTGAGCACTTCCGCCAACACGTCCGGCTCGCCAGGAGGGGTGAGCTTGCGCAGCGTGTCGAGGACCGCGGGGTCGAGAACCGGTCCGTCGATCATTACCGGCGCTTCAAGCGATCCTGCGCGGCGCGCGCGTCCTCGAGGGCTTCGAGCTCGGGCCGTACGAAACGCTCGTAGCAGTTCGGGCAGTAACTGTGCGTGAACGCGACGTTCGAGTGCTGCGTGAAGTAGGTCTCGACCTTCTCCCAGTAGTTCTGATCGTTGCGGATCGACTTGCAGTACGCGCACATCGGCAACAGCGTCTGCAGGGCCTTGACGTTGGCGAGCGCCTCTTCCAGGCTGCGGACGCGCTCGGCGAGCGCGGCCTGCAGCTGCACGACGCGCGTGCCGACGCTGACGCGCGCGATCAGCTCGTCCTCGTTCGCCGGTTTGGTGACGTAGTCGTCGGCGCCGGCCCGCAGTCCCTGGACGATGTCGGCCGACGAATCACGAGACGTCAGCAGAATGATGTAGGTCGGCGTCTGCGTCTGTTTGGTGCGGATGCGCTGAACGACTTCCGGGCCCTGCAGGCCGGGCATTTCCCAATCGAGCAGCGCGATGGCGGGTGGATCATCGGTATCGAGCGTCTGGAACGCCTGCTGCCCATCCGGAGCAAAGATCACGGGATAGCCCGCTTTCTTCAACATGGCGCCGACCACGGTGCGCGACACCGCTTCGTCGTCCGCCACCAGCACTTGCAACGGAACCATGGGTAGATGGTATCTCATCGAGTGCTGTCTGGTAAGCTACCGCGCCATGCGCTACATCACGTTGACCGCAGTCCTGACCCTCGCGCTTGTTTTGAACGCCGCCGCCCAGTCCACGGCGTTCGTCGGAGGTCGCGTCATCGACGGCAACGGCCGCGTCATTGAAAACGGCACCGTCGTGATCAACGGCGCGAAGATCACGGCGGTCGGCCCGGCCTCGACCACCGTGCCGGCCGGCGCGACCCGTGTGGATTTGAAAGGCAAGACGATCCTGCCCGGCCTGATCAACGCGCACGGCCACGTGCCGGCGACGACCGGCCTGCGCACCGATGCGGCGTCGTACACGCGCGACAACCTGCTGCGGCAGTTGCGCACCTACGCGATGTACGGGATCACCAGCGTGTTCAGCCTCGGCGACGATCAGGCTGCCGGCTTCACGCTGCGCGACGAAAACGCGACCGCCGTCGACCGCGCCAGGATTTTCGTGGCCGGCACGGTGATCGGCGGCAATACGGCGGAGGAAGCGCTGGCCAACACGGCCAAGGTGATCGCCACCAAGCCCGACCTGCTGAAGATTCGCGTCGACGACAACCTCGGCTCGACGCGCAAGATGCCGGAGGCCGCGTGGCGCGCCGTCATTGCGGAAGGCGATGCGCGCAAGCTGCCGGTGGCCGTGCACGTGTACTACCTGGCCGACGCAAAAGCCACGCTGATGGCCGGCGCCGATCTAATCGCGCACAGCGTGCGTGATGGGCCGGTCGACGATCAGTTCATCAACGCGCTCAAGTCCCGGGATGTGTGTTACTCGCCGACGCTGACGCGCGAGATCTCGACCTTCATTTACGATTCGACGCCGCCGTGGGTCGATGATCCGTTCTTCCTGAAGGGCGCGGAACAGGGCGTCCCCGAGCAGCTCAAGGATCCGAAACGCCAGGAGCAGATTCGCAACAGCCCGGCGTGGAAGTCCGGGCAGCAATACAAGGCGAGCCTGGAAGTCGCGAAGAAGAACCTGAAGACGCTCGTCGATCGCGGCGTGCGTATTGCGATGGGCACCGACACCGGCCCGCCGGCGCGCTTCCAGGGATTTTTTGAACACCTCGAGCTCGAGATGATGGTCGAGTCCGGCATGACGCCGATGCAGGTGATCACATCGGCGACCGGTGACGCCGCGCGCTGCCATGGCCGCACCGGTCAGATCGGCACGCTCGCCGCGGGCGCAGCCGCAGACTTGTTGATCGTGAACACCAACCCGCTCGAGAACATCCGCAACATGCGGAGCATCGACTCGGTCTGGATCAACGGCAAGAAGGCGTACTGATTTATTTGATCCGTTTGGCGAAGACGATCGAGGCAAGGAACTGATCGTCCCAGAAGCTGACCACGTAACCCTTGCGCGTCATGTAGCTGGCGCGCAGGGTCACTTCCGGCATGACGCGCACGCCGACGCCGGTTTCAATGCGGCGATACGTTTCGTGGCGATCGACGTTCGCCGACACCTGCCGCCAATCCGTCCACTGATCGTCATAGCGCGCCGCCAGGAACACTCGCGGGTGGACGGTCTGCGTGGCCTCGATCCATCCGCCGTTGACGCGTGAATCGACGGCCGCCAGCTCGCGGCGGGTCCACAGAAACTCACCGGCGATGCGCGTGTAGCGGAACGCCCACTCGCCTTCCACCTGCCCGATCGTCGCGCGCCGATCGCCGCGGGTCTTGTCGCGCACTTCGCGGGCCGCGGCGTAATCGCCGGCGCCAAACGCCGCGCCGAACCGCAACCCGATATACGGCGTGACGCCAAATCCCGCGACCACGTTGGCCATGCGCGGCGGTTTGTTGTCGCCGAAGAATGGACGCCCACGCACCGGCGAGCTGTCGATCACCGCGACGCGTGCGTCCCACTTCGATCCCGAGACGGTGAGCCTGGCGCCGAGAGGATATGCGGCCGCCAGCAGGTTGGTCGACGGCGTCCCGCCCTCGTAGAACGGAATCGGCAAATACAGCGTCGAGTGCTGCGACACGATCGGATTCTTGTCCGGCCGGTTTTCAAGAAGGCTCAGGCCGATCGGCGAGGTGAACTGACCGGCGTCGACGCGCAGCCCGACGCGGCCGGGCCGCTCGTATCGCAGCGCCAGCTCGTAGAGCTGCGTCTTCCACGAGCCGTCGAACGTGCGCCGAAACACGACCGGCCGGACGCGAAAATCGAGGTTCTCGGCGATGCGCACAGCGCCGAAGAGATCGAACCAGCCGGTCGCCTTGCGGGTCACTTGCGAGCCGCGATCGACGTCCGCGGCCGCGACCACGTCGAGGGCCAGGCGCGACGTCTGCGCCGACGCAGGCGCAGTGGTTGCGACGCACGCCGCCGCCACGACAACAACTACGCGGAGCGCGCGCGTGCCCATTGAAATGCTTTCGGATCGACAGGCTCAGTCGCGGCCACGAGTCGTGGCAGCGCGGCGATCAACGCTTCTACCGACGGGCCGTCGAAGTCGGTGGCGACGCATCGCCGCAACTCAGCGATCGCCTCGACGGGAATGCGTCCGGAGCGATACGCACGCGCGCTGGTCATCGCGTCGAACGCATCGGCGACATGAACGATGCGCGCGGCCAGCGGGATGTCGTCGCCGCGCAGGCCGTACGGATAGCCGAGGCCGTCGGGCCGCTCGTGATGGAGCTCGACGATCGGGATGTGCGGCGCGAGAAACGGAATGCTGCGCAGGATGCGCGCGCCCGCCGACGGGTGCGTCTTGATCACCTCGAACTCCGCCGGCGACAGCGCGCCCGACTTCCGCAGCACTTCGTCGGGCACGCCGATCTTGCCGATGTCGTGCAGCAGCGCGCCGAGGCGCAGCGTCTCGATCGCGTCGGAATCGAGCTTCAGCTCCTCGCCCATCGCCACCGCGAACATGCTGACGCGTTCCGAGTGGCCGGCCGTGTACGGATCGCGCGCGTCGAGCGCGGCGGCGAGCGCGCGCACCGCGCCCAGATACGTGGCCTCCGCTTCGGCCTCCGCTGACGCCACCGAGGCGAGCAGCGAGTTGAACGTCTCCGTCAATTGATCGAGCTCGCGGCTCGTGCCCGAGACTCGAACGGCCTCGCGAGGCAGAGCGCCGGTCGTCATTGCAGTCAGCGATTGCGACAGATGATCGATCGGCTCAGAGAGGGTTCGCGCCAGCCAGACGCTGCCGATGACCGCGAGGACAATGGCGCCGGCGCCGACCCACGCCAGTCCTTCCAGCGCGGCGCGCGTCTGTCCCGCCGCGGCCTGATCGATCGACGCCAGCGCGAGAAACGTCACGTCGCCCAATCGCGACAGTGGCTGCACCGCCCAGGCTTCGCCGGCCAGCGTCATGGTGCGCGCGCCGGTCTCGCCCGCCGCCGAATAGGACGCCAGGTCGCGCGCTTCCGGCCCACTCACGGTGCTGGCCAACACGGTGCCCTTCGACACGATCGCCGCTTCACCGCGCGACAAGTCAGCGAGCTCGCGCGCATACCGCGCATCGAGCGCGGTGCCGAGCTCCAGCGATCCGATCGGCGCGCCGGCCAGTCGCAGCGGCACCGAGACCACGTGATACATGCCGCTGCCGACCGAAATCGCGCGATCGGATGGCGAGCTGGCGTCGGCGGCGTTGCCGATCACCACGCCGCGCGGCCACGACGACGCCAGCTTGCCGCCGGCGGCGACGACGCGCCGCGATCCATCAGCGACGGCGAGCACATCCGCGCCGACACGACCCGCAATCTTGTCGGCCTCGCGCTGAACGGTAGCCAACAGCTCCTCGCTGGTTTCCTCGTTCGCGCCGCCGCGCTCCGTCAGCCACGTATCGAGCGCCGCTTTCAGCGTCGGATTCTCCGCGAGCACCGCCACCGACGCGCGCATGTCCTGCTGCCGTCGCGCCTCGACTTTCGTGAACACCTGCTGCGCCGACGCGAGATTGTCGGCCACGGACTGCCGCACTTGATCGCGCACGCGCAGGCTCAACACGCCGAACACCGCGCCGAGCACCAGCGCGACGGTCAGAAACGACGTCACCAGCGCGCGCGTCAGCAGCCGCGGTGCTCTCATGGCCCCGGCTCCAACACCGGCAGCGTGAAACTGATCGAGGTCGCCGCGCCGGCGCGAATCGTGACGCGATCGCGCCGTTCACCAACGCGCTCGTGCCACGCGACGAGGGTGTGATCGCCGGGCGGCACGCCGTCGATGACGAACGTGCCGTCTTCGTTCGGCACGGTGAACCAGCCGTGATTGAACACGCGGATCACCGCGCTCATGTGCGAGTGAATCTCGCAGAACACCTTGACGATGCCGGGCTGGTTGAACGTCTGCGAGCGGCTCGAGCCCGACGGGTAGCGCCCAAGATTGAAGGTCGCGCCGCGCGACAGCGAAAATACGTTGTGAAAGAACGGATCTTCGTTCGGGAAGGCGACGCTCGATCCCGTGGTCACCGCCACGACATGCGGCGCGAACTGTTCGTCCTTCTGCGCGATCGACGCGTGCATCGGCGCCGCGCCGGCCGCCGTCAGATCGCTGAAGAAGATCACCACGTTCTTCAGCTCGGGCTGTGCTTTCGGCCGCGGGCCGACCGAGCGCCGTTCGTAGGCACTCGCCGAAGACGGCGCACGGTTCGGCATCGTCAGCTTGACGGAGCCGGTGACACGCCCTGTCGACTGCGTCCGCGGCGATGTGGACCCGGCGTACCAGATCAGCGCTGCGGCGATGGCGGCCGAGGCGATGCCCGGGCGAAGCCCGCCTCGCCGAAGCTGTCGAAGACAGCGAAGACGGGTCATGGCTGGCGTGCCGGCCCGAACAACGCGCGGCCCGGACGCGCACCGGTGAGGCCCTTCTGATCGAGCACGGGCACGCCGTTCACGACCACGTACTCGATGCCCGTTGGATATTGGTGCGGGCGTTCGTAGGTGGCGGTGTCCGCGATCGTGTTCGGATTGAACACCACGACATCGGCGATGTAGCGCTCGCGCAGCAGGCCGCGGTCGCGAATGCCCATCTGCACCGCCGCCGCGCCGGTCATGCGGTGCACCGCGGTCTGCATCATGAACAGCTTCTCGTCGCGCGAGTACTTCCCGAGGACGCGTGGGAAGGTGCCGTACGATCTCGGATGCGGCGAGCCCTGCGCGAGGACGCCTTCGCTGCGCAGCGCCGACGAGTCGGTGCCGATCGTCACGAAGCCCGCGCGCAATCCCGTCTTGACGTCGTCTTCGCTCATCATGTGATAGAGCGCGCCGATGCGGCCGCCGCTGTCGACGAGCAGCGCGAAATAGACGTCCCACGGATCGGCCTTTCGCTCGACCGCGATTTGCGAGATGCGTTTGCCGATGACCGTCTGGTCGAACTCGCGCGGCACCGATGCGACCTGGATGCCGTCGAAGGTGGCGGCCATCAGCAGGTTTTCCCAGCCGTCGAGTGTGGTTTCGATTTCCTGCCGCGCTTTCGCGCGCGTGGCCGGATCCTTGAGGCGCTCGACCATTTTCTCGCGGCCGCCCTCCTGGACCCACAGCGGCAATGTTGCGGCGAGACCGGTACCGCCGGCAGTGTACGGATACATCGTCGCCGACACCGTCATGCCCGAAGCATTGGCCTTGTCGATTTTCGCGACGGCCTCATTCATGCGGCCCCAGTTCGCTTTCGCGCCGACCTTCAGGTGATAGATCACGACCGGCAGTTTCGCATCGCGCCCGATGGCGATCGCCTCGTCGATCGCGTTGAACAGATTGAAGCTCTCGCCGCGGATGTGCGAGATGTAAATCCCCTTGTGCTTCGCGGCCACCCTGGCGAGCGCGACGAGCTCGTCGGTCTTTGCGAAGGTGCCCGGCACGTAGATCAACGCGCTCGACAATCCGAACGCGCCGTCTGTCATCGCCTGATCGACCATCGCCTCCATGCGCGACAGCTCCGACGCTGTCGGCGGGCGATTGTCCATGCCGATGATCGCGCGGCGCACCATCGTCGCCGGTACGAAGGTGCCGACGTTGATCGTGGTACCGCGCTGCCGCAGCTTTTCGAAATAGCCGTTGAAGTCCTTCCAGTCGAAGGTCACGCCGAACGGGGCCAGCGACTCGCCATCGTCGCTGCCGGGTGTCCAGAACGCAGGCGATCCGCCCTCGCCGATGATTTCGGTGGTGATGCCCTGTCGAAGGTGACTCTCGCCGTTGCCGTCGGCAAGCAGCGTGGTGCCCGACTGTCCCTGCACGTCGATGAATCCGGGCGCCACGATCAGGCCGGCGGCGTCAATGACGCGGCCCGCCGATGCCGACGCCAGATTGCCGATGCGCGCGATGCGATCGCCGGCGATGCCGACGTCGGCGCTGATCGGCGCCTGGCCGCTGCCGTCGATCACCTGGCCGCCGCGAATGATCAGATCAAAGCGCTGCTCCGGCGTGTTGCACGCTGAAACGAGCGCAGCCATGAAGACGAGCGCGGGAATTCGCTGAGGGGTCATTGGCGGGCCACTATAATCGCTGGGTTATTTCTCTCTCAAACTCCGTATCGGCAATTGCACCTCGTTTCACGAGAACGCGCGGCCTGTTTTCGGCGGACGACTATGCGCAGATGCGTGCATTTTTCGCCGCGCGGCCGGAGCTCGAGCCCACCCCCGCGCGGGCGCTGCCGGGACTCGCCGCGAGGCTCGGCCTCGGCGAGCTGAGGGCAAAGGATGAGTCCGGCCGCTTCGGCCTGAACGCCTTCAAACTGCTGGGCGCGCGATTCGCGATCGAAACGCTGCTGGCCGGAGCGGAGCTCCGGCCAGGAGACACTGTGGCGTGCGCGAGTGAAGGCAACCATGGGCGCGCAGTGGCGCGGGCGGCGCGCGAAGCCGGATGCGCAGCGCGGGTCTACATGGCGCACGACGCGGCGCCGGCACGCGCGGCGGCGATTGCGAGTGAAGGCGCGGAAGTGATTCGCGTTGACGGATCGTATGACGACGCGGTTCGCATCCTGCAGTCCGATGCGGCCGCTCACGGCTTTGTGATCATCTCCGACACCGCGTGGCCGGGCTACGAACGCATCCCGTTCCTGATCATGCTCGGTTACACGCGCATGCTCGATGAAATCCGGGAGCCGGGAGCCGGGAACCGGGAGCCGTGGTTCGACGCAGTGTTCGTGCAGGGCGGCGTCGGCGGATTGCTGTGCGCAATGGCGAGCTGGTGCGCGTTTCATCGTCCTGAGTGCAAAGTGATCAGCGTCGAGCCCACCGGCGCGGCGTGTTTGCAGGCCTCGGCGCGAGCCGGACATCCGGTCGCGGTGACCGGGCCCCTCAATACGACAATGGCCGGCCTTCGCAACCGCGAAGTGTCGCCGCCCGCATTCATGTCTTTGCTGCCGAACGTCGACCTCTTCATGGCGATCGACGATCAATGGGCGCACCAGGCGATGCATGCGCTGGCCCATCCCGTGACAGGCGACGGACGAATCGCGGCCGGCGCATCAGGCGCGGCGGCGCTCGGCGGACTGCTCGCGCTCTGTCGCGATGCGTCGATGACGCCGTTCAAGCAGCAGCTCGGGCTCGGACCGGCATCGCGCGTTCTCGCCATCGTCAGCGAAGGCGCCACCGATCCTGAGCTCTGGACCGCGGTGACCGCACGCCGGTGAGCAGAGACACGCTGCGGGGCCTTGGCGTCGCGCTGCTGTTCGTCGTGTTGACGGTGGCAATGACGTGGCCGCAAGCGGCGAACCTGTCGACCGAGGTGTACGACTCCGACGATCCGCTGCTCAGCATCTGGCGCGTGTCGTGGATCGCGCACATCCTGCCGAAGTCTCCGGCGGACTTGCTGAACGGCAACATCTTCCATCCGGAGAAGCGCACACTGGCGTATTCGGACTCCGTGCTGTTGGAGGGGATTGCCGGCGCCCCGCTCATCTGGTCGGGCGTCTCGCGGATCACGACCTACAACCTGCTGCTGCTGTTGTCCATGGCGTTGTCCGGGTGGGCAATGTGGCGCTACGCCTTGTATCTCACCGGCCACTCCGCGGCCGCGATCCTTGCCGGCATCACGTTCGCGTTCGTTCCATTCCGGTTCGATCACTTCCATCATCTCGAGCTGCAGGCGACGATCTTCCTGCCGCTGACGCTGCTCTACTTCGAGCGCACGATCGATCGCGGCTCGCGGCGCGACGCGTGGCTGATGGCTGCGTGCTACGTCGCGCAGGTCTACTCCTGCATTTACTACTCGGTCTTCCTCGCGACTGCCCTGCTGCCGGTCGCCGCCGCGCGTCTGTGGAGGCTGGCGCCCGAGCAACGTCGCCGTGTTGTCCGAGTGGTGACGCCGGCCGCGATCGTTGCCGCCATCGTGATTGCGCCGTATGCGTACGCGTACGGGCTCAATCGCGAGACGCTGGGGGAACGCAGCGATTCTGATGTCCGCCTCTACTCCGCCACTGTGTCGAATTACCTGGCCACGACCGACGCGAACGTGATCCACGGCGACTGGAGCGCGCGGTTCGGCCAACCCGAGCGGTTCCTCTTCCCCGGCGTGCTGGCAATGATGCTCGCGATCATCGGCGCGCTCGCGATCGATCAGCGCCGCGTATCGGTGCTGGCGCTCGGCGCGATCGGATTCGTAATCTCGCTCGGCCTGAACACGCCGTTGTATGAGCCGCTGCGCGCGATCCTCTTTCCGTACCGCGGCTTGCGCGCGCCGGCGCGCGCATCGATTCTCGTGTTCCTGGCGATCGCCGCGCTTGGCGCGTATGCGTGGGCGCGCCTGATGCGGGGACGATCGAAATCGACAACGGCGATCGCAACCATCGTCATGGCCGCCGCACTGCTCGTCGAATTCCGGACCACGCTCGATCGATGGTTGACGCTGCCGGAAGAACCTCCGCAGGTGTATCGATGGCTGGCCCTGCAGCCGCGATCGGTGGTCGCCGAGGTCCCGTTCGCGAGGGCGGACTCGCTGCATTCGATTTACGACGGCCTCTACATGTTCAACAGCACCTACCACTGGCAGCCGATCGTCAACGGCTACAGCGGTTTTTTTCCGAAAACGTTCATCGAACTCGCCGAGCACACCACGTCATTCCCCGATGACGCCTCGATCGCCTATCTGAAACAGCGAGGCGTGGACTTCCTCGTGATTCACGGCGGACTGATGGATCGCGACGCCTTCGGGGATATGACCGCAGCGCTCTTGGCGCGGCCCGATATGGAGCCCATGGCTCAGTTTGATGAACGGATGGGTTTGGACGTAGTGTTGCGCTTGCGGCGGTAGGTTGGCGGAAGTCCCATCGACGGCCCGGCGCGTCCCACGTCCGAACACCAAAGCCGGGCAGCAATGGAACTTTTGGCCTCTAACTCTCGTTGAATCAATATGTTGTGCCCTTCGGGCAGAATGGCACAGCGATTGTAATTGAGGTCGTCAGGCGGACAGGTAGTCGGGTTGTCAGGAATGTCCTGACTGCCTGACGGCCTGCCAACCTGACAACCTGACATCACCGTCTAACCAGGGCAACTCGAACATGGACATTCAGCGTCCCGCATCAGTCGCGCAAGCGAAGAAGCGCCGGCAATACATGATCGGCGCGGCCGCAGTCGTCGTCATCGTCATCGTTTCAGTCGTCTTGTCGGGCCTCGAGCCCGCGGCGCCGACCGTTGAGCGCGCCACCGTGTGGGTGGACACCGTCAAGCGCGGACCCATGGTCCGGCAGGTCCGCGGCCTCGGCACGCTCGTGCCCGTGGATGAGGCGCGGCGCTGGGTGCCGGCATCCACGCAGGGCCGCGTCGAAAAAATCGTGCTGCGCCCCGGCGTGCAGGTCACGCCCGACACCATCGTCCTCGAGCTGAGCGATCCCAACGTGCAGCAGGCGTTGAACGACGCCGAGCAGCAGCTGCGCGCCGCCGAAGCGGACTACAACAGCTTGAAAGCGCGTCTCGATGCCGACACGCTCAATCAGCGCGCGCAGGCCGCCATTGTCCGCGCCGATCACGACATCGCGCAGAACGATCGCAAGATGAACGAGGCGCTCGCCAAGGAAGGCCTCGTCTCGCAGCAGATTCTCAGCCAGGCAGTGACGCGCGCCGAGTCGCTGACGGTTCGCAATCGCATCGAAGGCGATCGCCTCAAAGTGTCGGAAGCGAGCGCCGCGGCGCAGCTGGCGTCGGCCCAGGCGAACATCGATCAGCGCCGCTCGACTTATAACCTTCGCAGACAACAGGTGGATCAACTGCGCGTGCGCGCCGGCATGGCGGGCGTGCTCGAGCAGGTGCCGGTCGAAGTCGGCCAACAGGTGCAGCCGGGAACCAATCTCGTGCGCGTCGCGGACCCGACTCGCCTGAAGGCTGAACTCCGCATCGCGGAAACGCAGGCGCGCGACCTCACGATCGGTCAGATCGCCTCCGTCGACACGCGCAACGGGTTCATCCCCGGCAAGGTCGTGCGTATCGATCCGGCCGCGGTCAACGGCACGGTCACGGTGGACGTCGCGCTCGAGGGCGAGCTGCCGCGCGGTGCGCGGCCCGACCTCAGCGTCGACGGCACGATTGAACTCGAGCGCCTCGATAACGTCTTGTTTGTCGGGCGCCCGGCGTTCGGGCAGGAGCAGAGCACGGTCGGCCTGTTCAAGCTGAATTCAGAGACCGGTGAAGCGTCGCGAGCGCAGGTGCAGTTGGGCCGGAGCTCGGTGAACACGATTGAAGTTCTTGGCGGACTGGCGGAGGGCGATCAGGTCGTGCTCTCGGACATGTCGGCCTGGGATCAGTTCGAGAAAATTCGTTTGCGATAGTTGCACGTCACCATTAAGGAGTCTTCGATGAACGCTTCCGCGCAGCCCCTGATTCGCCTCGACGGCATCAAGAAGGTGTTCTACACGGACGAAGTAGAAACCCACGCCCTGGCCGGTATCCATCTCGAAATCCAGCAGGGCGAGTACGTCGCCATTGCCGGCCCGTCGGGCTGCGGCAAGTCGACGCTGCTGGCGATCCTCGGCTTGCTGGATACGGCCACCGAAGGCACCTACCTGCTGAACGGCAACCAGGTCGCCAAGCTGTCGCTGTCGGAGCGCGCGCGCGTCCGCAACCGTGAGATCGGGTTCATCTTCCAGAGCTTCAACCTGATTGGCGATCTCACGGTGTTCGAGAACGTCGAGCTGCCGCTGATCTATCGCGGCATGAAGGCCGCCGAGCGCCGTGAGCGCGCCAACGCCGCGCTCGAGCGCGTCGGCATGGCCCACCGCGCGAAGCACCTGCCGTCGCAGCTCTCAGGCGGTCAGCAGCAGCGCGTGGCCGTGGCCCGCGCCGTCGCCGGCCAGCCCTCGATCCTGCTGGCGGACGAACCGACCGGTAACCTCGACTCGAAGAACGGCGAAGCCGTGATGGAGCTGCTGCGCGAACTGCATCGCGGCGGCGCCACCATCTGCATGGTCACGCACGATCCGCGCTACGCGGCGCATGCCGATCGCGGCGTTCACCTGTTCGACGGCCGCGTCGTCGAAGAGAACGTCGGAACTGCGGTCTAGCGACTGGAAAGAAGGTAGGGCGTGCTGGTTCAGGATATTCGGTACGCCCTACGCTCATTGCTGCGCGCGCCGGGCTTCACGGTCGTCGCGCTCATCACCCTCGCGCTCGGCATCGGCGGCACCACGGCGATCTTCTCGATCGTCGACGGCGTGCTGCTGCGTCCACTTCCCTACTCCGACCCCGGCCGCATTCTCCGCATCAATCGCATCGGCGCCAACGGCGGCCTCGACTCGTTCTCGGCCGCGGACTATCGCGACCTGAAGAAGGCCGCCACGAGCTTCGCCGCGATCGCCGGGTATCGCTCCGACATCGTCGACATGACCGGACGCGGTGAACCGGTCCGCATCAACGGCATGCAAACGACGGCGGCCTTTTTCGACGTGTTCGACGCCGCGCCGCTGCTCGGTCGCACTTACCACGAGGCCACCGACAAGCCGGGCGCAAACCTCGCCGTGATCAACGAGACGGTCTGGAAGCAGCAATTCGGCTCCAATCCGGCGGTTATCGGCACGCAAGTCCGGTTGAATGGCACGCCGACAGAGATCATCGGCGTCGTTCCCGAATTTCTCCGCCACCCGCAGAAGAGCGACGTCTGGATGTTGTCGCCCTACGACATTCCCACGTCGCCGTTCGGGATGGGCGACATCGACGGCAGCCGCGACGTTCATTATTTCAACGTCGTCGCGCGCATCGCCCGCGGCCGGCCGCTGATTGAAGGCCAGCAGCAGCTGAAGTCCATTGGCGATCAAATCGCCCGCGATCACCAGGGCAATGCCGGCAGCACGTTTGGCGGAGAGCCCCTCGCATCCAGCATGGTGGCCAACGTGCGGACGGCCATGTTCGTGCTGCTCGGCGCCGTCGGATTCGTGTTGTTGATCGCCTGCGCCAACGTCGCCGGCCTGTTGATCGCCCGCGGCGCCGCGCGGCGACGCGAGCTCGCAGTACGAACGGCACTTGGCGCTGGACGCGGCCGCTTGATGCGCCAGCTCCTGACCGAGAGCGTTGTCCTGGCGCTGGTCGGTGGCGCGCCCGGCATGCTGGTCGCCACGTGGACGCAACAGCTCTTGATCAGCCTCGCTCCGGAGAATCTGCCCCGCCTTGCTGACGTGACGCTCGACTGGCGCATTGCCTTCTTCGCGGTCGTGGCGACGATTGTGGTCGGCATCCTGTTCGGGATCACGCCGGCGCTGCAATCATCGCGTCCGGAGCTGAACGCCGATCTGAAGGACGGCGGCCGAACCGGCACCGCTCGCACCGGCCTGCGCAACGTGATGGTGGTGGCGCAAGTCGCGCTCGCGCTCGTGCTGCTGATCGGCGCCGGTCTCATGCTGACGAGTTTCTCGCGGCTGCGATCGGTCGATCCGGGCTTCCGCGTCACCGAAGTCGTCACCGTTGAGCTGATGCTGCCGCTCGCGCGCTTCAACGACGAGCAGCAGCGGAACTTCTACATGAGCGTGCTCGATCGCCTGCAGGCCAATCCGGTCACGGCGAATTCGGCCATGCTGTTCCCGTTTCCCTTCGGCGGCGCTAACGCGCAGGCGAGCCTCGATGTCATTGGCCAGCCCGACCGGCCGCCCGAACAGCAAGTGAGCGCCGAGCTCAATTCGATCTCGCCGGGCTATCTCAAGGCCTCCGGCATCCGGCTGCTTCGCGGCCGCGACTTCGACGCCAATGACGGCCCCAAGTCGCCGGCGGCGGCGTTGATCAGCGAATCCGCGATCAAGGAGTTCGGCGGCAAGGATCCGATCGGCCAGCAGCTCGACATGGGCGACCCGATCACGATCGTTGGCATTGTGTCGGACGCCCGCCGGCGCTCGCTGGACGCGGAACCGCGCCCCGCGTTGTATCTGCCCTACACGCAATTCGTGCTGCCGTATATGGGTGTCGTCGTCCGTAGCGATCGCGGCGCCGCGGCGGTGGCATCGGCAGTGAAGACCGCGGTCGCGCAGATTGATCCCGATCTGCCGATCGGCGACGTCAAGACGATGGAACAGATCATCGAGGAGTCGACCGGCGAGCCCCGGTTCCGATCGTTTCTCATTGCCAGCTTCGCGGTGCTGGCCTTGCTGCTCGCCGCGGTCGGCGTGTATGGCGTGATCAGCTTCACCGTCACGCAGCGCGTGCCGGAAATCGGCGTCCGCCTGGCGCTCGGCGCCAGCCCGCGCCAGGTCTTTACGCAGGTGATCGGCCAGGGCCTGAAGCTTGCCGCCACCGGCGTCGTGCTTGGACTCGTCGCCGCGGCGGCGGCGACGACGCTCGTCAGGGGCCTGTTGTTCAATACCAGCGCGACGGACCCGGTCGTCTACGGGTCGCTGGCGGCATTGCTGCTGGCGATGGCCGCACTGGCATGTTATGTTCCGGCTAGGCGCGCCATGCGCGTCGATCCGATGACCGCCCTGCGGAGTGAGTGAATTTCGAATTACCGATCCCTGATCCCCGATCCCCGATCCCTAAAATGATCAGACTGCAGAATATTGAAAAGTCCTATCGGCACGGGCTCTCGCAAACCTTCGTGCTGCGCCGTGTCAACGCCGAGATCAAGCAGGGCGACTTCGTCTCCATCATGGGCCCGTCGGGCGCCGGCAAGAGCACGCTGCTGCACATCCTCGGCATGCACGACAGCGCCTGGACCGGCGAATACTGGCTGCACGACGATCCGATCCACCAGCTGTCGGCGAAGGATCGGATGCGGCTGCAAAAGCAGCACATCGGGTTCGTCTTCCAGAGCTACCACCTGCTCGACAACCTGACGGTCTACGAGAACATCGATCTGCCGCTGTCGTATCGCGACGTCAAGAAGGCCGAGCGCGAAGGCATGGTCGCCGACATCCTCGACCGCTTCAACATCGTCGGCAAGAAGGATCTGTTCCCGAATCAGCTGTCGGGCGGCCAGCAGCAGCTCGTCGCGATCGCGCGAGCCGTGGTTGCCAAGCCGTCGCTGATCCTCGCCGACGAGCCGACCGGCAACCTGCACTCCGATCAGGGCAAGGAGATCATGGAATTGTTCCGCCGGCTGAACGACGCCGGCACGACCATCGTCCAGGTGACGCACTCGAAGGAGAACGCGTCGTACGGCAAACGCGTCATCAATCTGAAGGACGGCTGGATCGTCGATGAAAACTGATCCGGCCCGGATCCTCCTCGCGGACGATCAGGCCGACGTCATCGAAGCGTTGCGGCTGTTGTTGAAGCCTGAGGGCTTCATCATCGACACCGCGGCGTCGCCGCAGCAACTGCTGCGAGCACTCGAGCTGAAGGACTACGACGTGGTCCTGATGGATCTCAATTACACGCGCGACACGACCTCGGGCGAAGAAGGCCTCGACCTGCTGCAGCGTATTCACACTGCGGACGAATCGCTGCCGGTGGTGGTGTTGACGGCGTGGGGCTCGGTGAACGTCGCGGTTGAAGCGATGCGCCGCGGCGCGCGCGACTTCGTGCAGAAGCCGTGGGAGAACGAGCGGCTGCTGTCGATCGTGCGCACGCAGACCGAATTGGGCCGCGCCATTCGACGAGGCCGCCAGCTCGAAGCGGCCAACCAGGCGCTGCAGGCCGATGGCCGTTCGCCGATCCTCGCGGAGTCGGCGGCCATGCGGCCGGTGCTGGAAATGATCGCGCGCGTCGGTCCGTCCGACGCCAACGTGCTGATCACCGGTGAGAACGGGACCGGCAAGAGCCTGGTCGCGCAGGCGCTGCATGCCGTGTCCCCTCGCGCGGGCCGGCCGATGGTGACCGTCAACGCCGGCGGCATGGCCGAAGGCGTGTTCGAGTCGGAGCTGTTCGGACATCTGAAGGGGGCGTTCACGGATGCGAAAACCGATCGCGTCGGACGCTTCGAGCTCGCCGACGGCAGCACGCTGTTCCTCGACGAAATCGCCAACGTGCCGATGACGCAACAGCAGAAACTGCTGCGCGTGATCGAGACCGGCGAGTTCGAGCGGCTCGGCTCGTCGAAGACTCGCAAAGTCAGCGTGCGTTTGATCTCCGCGACCAACGCGGACCTCAACGCCGAAGTCGAGGCCGGCCGGTTCCGCCAGGATCTGTATTTCCGCTTGAACACGATCGAGATTCACCTGCCGCCGCTGCGCGATCGCCGCGAGGACATTCCGCTCCTCGCAAAGCATTTTCTTCGCCAGCACGCGCAGCGATATCGCAAGCCGCTCAGCGGCTTCGATCCGGCCGCCATGCAAATCCTGATGGACCATCGCTGGCCCGGCAACGTGCGCGAGATGGATCACTCGGTCGAGCGAGCCGTGTTGATGACGCAGGGCCCGACCGTGCGATCGAACGATCTCGGCCTGCGCGTCGACGGCGGCTCGACCTCGCGCCTCGAAGACATGAGCCTCGAGGAAGTCGAGGCGTTTCTGATCAAGAAGGCGATGGCGCGCTACGGCAACGTCAGCCACGCCGCCCGCGCGCTCGGCCTGTCCCGCTCCGCCCTCTACCGCCGCCTCGAGCGATACAAGCTATAAAGGGGTCAGACCCTGAATTTACGCAAAATGCATGATTGGGGACAAGTCACCCTGGTCAAGATCTGTCCCCCGCTTAGCAAAACGCTAGAATTCGGGGTCTGACCCCCAACTAGCAAATGTGGCGCGGCCTTCGGCTTGATCAGCAGGTCTTCCTTCTCGCGCTCGGCGCCGGCGTTCCCGGTGCGGTGACCGCGCTGTGGATTCTCTGGTCTGAGCCGTACACGCCGAAGGTCCAGTGGACCTTGTCGGTGCTGATCCTCTCAACTCTCTTCGGCTTGGCGGCGTCCGTGCGCACACGAGTTGTCGTTCCGCTTCAGACGCTTTCGAATCTCCTTGCCGCGCTCCGCGAAGACGACTTCTCGATCCGCGGCCGCACCGCCAACCCCGACGACCCGCTCGGCGCGGCGCTGATCGAGATCAACGCGCTGGCGGAGACGCTGCACGAGCAGCGCCTTGGCGCCGTCGAAGCCACCGCATTGCTCCGCACCGTCATGGAGCAGATCGATGTCGCGGTGTTCGCCTTCGATCCCGAACATCGCCTTCGCATCGTCAATCGCACCGGTGAGCGATTGATGGGCAAGAGCGTGGAGCACATGCTCGGCCGCACCGCCGAGGAACTGTCACTGACCGAATGGTTTGGCGACGCGCCTCGCGTCGTCGACATCACGCCCGCCGGCGGCGGACCCGGGCGATGGGAAGTGAGAAAGACGACAGTCCGCCTGGGCGGCCTGCCGCACGATCTGCTGGTGCTGTCGGACGTCAGCCGGCCGCTGCGCGAGCAGGAGCGGCAGGCGTGGCAGCGGCTGATTCGCGTCATCGGCCACGAGCTGGGCAACTCGCTGGGCCCGATCAAGTCGATCGCCGGCTCGCTCGAAACATTGCTGCAGCGCGATCCGCCTCCTGAAGACTGGCGCGAGGACATGCGTCGCGGCCTGCAAGTGATCGAGTCACGCACCGATTCCCTGAGTCGATTCACGGGCGCCTCGGCGCGGCTCGCCCGCCTGCCCGCGCCGAAACTGGCGCCGGTGGTGCTGAAGCCGTTGATTCAGCGCGTCGCGCAATTCGATGCGCGCGTGCCCATGGTCGTCAAACCGGGACCCGACGTCACGATTGACGCCGACGCCGATCAGCTCGAGCAGTTGTTGATCAACCTGCTGCGAAATGCCGCCGACGCGTGCCTCGAGGTTGGGGGCGGATCGGTCACCGTCGGCTGGCGCCGCACCCGCGGCGGACTCGAGATTGCGGTTGACGACGAAGGGCCGGGCGTGGCGAACACGTCGAACCTGTTCGTGCCGTTCTTCACGACGAAACAGGGCGGGTCGGGCATCGGCCTGGTGCTGTGCCGGCAGATCGCCGAAGGTCACGGCGGCACGCTGACGCTCGACAATCGCATGGACGCGCGCGGCTGCCGGGCTCGACTGACGCTGCCACATTAGTTCCACACCATGAACGACGATGTTCTCGAGAGCCAGCGTTATTGGGACGGATTCGCCGCGACCGATCCCCTGTGGGCGGTGCTTGCCTTTCCCGACAAGAGCGACGGCCGATGGACTCTTTCGGAATTCATGAAGACCGGCGAACGCGAGATTGCGCTGCTCTTTCATCGCTTCGCCGAGCTGCAGCTGCCGATGCCGACGGGGCGCGGGCTCGATTTTGGCTGCGGCGTCGGCCGGCTGACGCAGGCGCTCGTCCGCCGCATGGACCGGGTCGTCGGCGCGGACATCTCGCCCGTCATGATCGACCTGGCGCGGACGCTCAATCGCTATCCGCAGCGTGCCGAGTACATTTGTACCTCCGACGCGGGCCTCGAGCTGCTGCCCGAGCGTTCCTTCGAGTGCATCTACTCGAACATCGTCCTTCAACACGTGGCGCCTGATCTCTCAGTACGTTATCTGCACGAGTTCTTTCGGCTGCTGGCGCCCGGCGGATTGCTGGTGTTTCAACTGCCGTCGCACCGGCAGGCGCAGGCCGACGCCGAGATCACGGCGATGCCAGACGCCGCTTACCGCGCATCGATCGAGCTAGCCGCGCCGGCGCCGTCGCAGGTCGCAGCGGGATCGCCAGTCGCGCTGACGTTCACCGTCCGCAACACGAGCGATCACGAGTGGAGTCAACCGCGCTTCGGCCCGCTGGCACTCGGTAATCACTGGCTCGACGAGCGCGGGGAGCTGATGGTGGCCCAAGACGATGGCCGGGCCCCGCTGCTGCAGATCGTCCCGCCTGGTATGTCGTGGCCGGTACTCGTGACGATTCGTGCGCCGCAATCGCCTGGCCGATATATGGCCGAGATCGATCTGGTGCATGAAGGCATCAGCTGGTTCGAGCACAAAGGTTCGCGCACGGTGCGTTTCCCGATCGCAGTCGCTGCCGCCGGCCCCACGGGGCCCGCATCGACAGCAGCCGCCATCAAAGAGTTTCCTATTCCGGAGTATCCCGAAACCGCCGTGCCGAGGCCGGCCGCCGCGCCCGCGGACGCGCCGACGAAAGCCCGCTTTCCGATGAACGGCGTTCATCGCGATCAAGTGATGGAGATCATCAACAGACACGGGGCGCGCCTCGCCTATCTCGAAGAAGATCGACGCGCCGGCCCTGAATGGGTCAGCTACCGCTACTTCGTTGCCGGCAGATCCTGGCGCCCTGCCTCACCGGCCGTGTAAGCTACGCCCCATGCGCAACGCCCTGACGATTGTGTTGGTCGCGGCTTCACTCGCGGCGCCCGCCGCGCAGAATCGCTACCAGGCCGGAGACGGCAAGCTGCGAATAGCGCTCGCGCAACAGCCGCTCGGCCCGAACGGCCCCTCGCAAGGGCCCGACACCATGGCGGCCGGCGGCATCCAGAAAATTCCCGCCGACCTCGGCGCCATCGTGCGCGTCGAGAAGGCGCAGCTCACTGCACTCGAGGAGACCGAGTACGGCGGATGGAAGAAGCTCGGGCTGAGTCTCGGCCACTTCGCCGACATCGTGACGAACAATGAACGCGACGGGTTCTTCACGGTGGGCCTGCTCGCGACGTGCCCCTCGATGCCGGGGCTCGTGGCGGGGCTGCAGCGATCGGGGACGACCATCGAGCCGATTCGCGTCGGCATGCTCTGGCTGGACGCGCATCCGGATTTCAACACACCGGAAACAACCCGCAGCGGGTCACTTGGCGGCATGCCGGTGTCGGTCGCGACGGGCCGCGCTCTCCACGTGATGCGCCGCGATGCGAAGCTCGATCCGCCGATGTCGGATCAGAACATCGTGATGGGCGGTGTGCGCCTCATCGATCCGCTCGAGCAGCGCCTGCTCGATGATTCACGCATCGAACAACTCTCCGTCGACGATCTGCGCAACATGACGCCCGCCGTCTGGGAGCAGCTCGATCGCCTCAATCGCATCAGCGACAAGCTCTACATCCACATCGACATGGACGTCCTCGATCCGCGCGAGGTGATGGCGCACGGCAACAAGGTGCCGAACGGTCCGTCGAGCCGGCAGCTGGAGCGGCTGTTCGAAGAGATCTTCACGCGCTATCCGAAGGCGTCCGCGATCGGCTTGGCGACCATCCCGCCCACCGACGAAGGCGGCCTGTCGATCGCCGCGCTCAACCGGATGATTGCGGGCGCGGTGCGAGGCGTCCAGGCCCGCAAGTAGCGTCCGCCTTCAGGCGGACTGCTCCAAATGAAGATCTCGATCGTCGTTCCCGCGTACAACGAAGCGAAGTATCTCCCGCGCCTGCTCGACACGATCGACGCCGCCCGCGATCGATTTACAGGCGGCCGCGATCAGATCGAAGTCATCGTCGCCGACAACATGTCCACCGACGACACGGCGGCAATCGCCGCCGCCCGCGGCAGCCGTGTCGCCACGGTGACCAAGCGCCTGATCGGGGCCGCCCGCAATGGCGGCGCTGCCATCGCCACGGCGCCGATCCTCTGCTTCGTCGACGCCGACATGCAGATGCATCCGGACTCGTTCAACGCGATCGCGCGCGCGCTGGACCATCGGCGCATCCTCGGCGGCGCCACCGGCGTGACGATGGAGCGGTGGTCGCTCGGCATTGCGCTGACGTTCTCGATGCTGCTGCCGCTCGTCTGGCTGACGGGGATGGATACCGGCGTGGTGTTCATGCGGCGCGACGACTACATCGCCGCGGGCGGGTACAGCGAGACGCGGCACTTCGCGGAAGACGTCGACTTCCTGTGGAAGCTGATGCGGCTCGGACGGCCGCGCGGTCAGCGGTTGCGGCGGCTGCGTCACGCCAAGGCGATCGCCTCGGTGAGAAAATTCGATCGCTACGGCGACTGGCATTACCTTTGGATGATGCCGGCGCTGACGCTCGGCACACTGTTCCCGGGGAAAAGCGATCACCCCACCGCGCGAACGTACTGGTACAACGACCGCGACTAACGCGATCTATTCCGGCGCCGTCGTCGTCTGCCCCAGCGTTTCGCCCGGAGCTTGTTTCGAACAGCGGGACGAGTGATGTCGCGCAACGCGTCCTTCCCCACCCAGCGTTCGGTCGCGTTCTCGCTCTTCGACAGTTTCGTTGCGGTCTTCATGGCCGTCGCATGCAGCTTCGGGCTGCGATGGCCGAGGTGACGAAGCGCCCAGCTCACGCCCTTCTTGACGAAGTTCCGTTGGTCCGACGCGCCTTTCTCGATCATCGGGAAGAATTTCATGAACGCCGCGTCGCGCGCCGTCCTGTCGTGCGCCGCCAGGCACGCCATCATCACGAAGCCGGCGCGCTTCTGGAATTCACCCTTCTGCTTGACCCATCGTGGCGGCATCTTCCACGCGTGCGGTGAGCGGTCGAACAACTTGAAGCACACGGTGTCGGTCGTGCCCCAGTTGTCGAAATCCTTGCACCACGCATCCATCAGCGCCGGCGTGATCTGTTTCGGATCGCCGAGCGAGTACGGCATGCCGGCGGCGCTGGCCGAATTCACGACCGCCATCAAGCGTTTTGCCGATGCGAAGGCGCGACCGGGCTGTATCACGAGACGATGACGTGGGTCTTCCTGCTGATCATCGCCGAGCGTCAGGCCAGGGAATCCCCTGAGACATGGGAGGCATTTGCTGCGGCAAATCCTGACTTACTGGTCTGGAAACCGCCGGTTCTGCAGCGCTATTATTCGAAGGAGTGGCTCGCGTCCGACCTTGCCAGGCGGACCTTCCTGATGCCTGATTTGATATGACCCATCCTGCGCTCGTCGTCTTCGATATGGCGGGAACGACGATCGAGGATTCCGGACAGGTCCCCACCGCATTTGCCGCCACGCTCGCGGCCCACGACATCACGATCAGGGCTGACGAGATCACGCGCGTGCGAGGCGCGTCGAAACGCCAGGCGATCAGAAACCTGCTGCCGCCCCGCCTTCGCGAGGACGCTTCGGCGAGGCAGGCTTTCGAAGCCGAAGCGGACCGCATCTATGCAGAATTCCGGAAAAACCTTGGCGATGCGTATCGGAACGGCGGCGCGCGAGCGGTACCCGGCGCCGACGGCGTAATTCGAAAGCTGCGCGGCTGCGGCGTCAAGGTCGCGCTGACCACCGGATTCGATCGCGACATCGCCACGCTGCTGCTCACGACGATCGGCTGGACGCCGCGCTCGATCGACGCGATCGTCTGCGGCGACGACGTGTCGAACGGCCGTCCTGCTCCCGACATGATCCTGCTGGCGATGAAGCTGACAGGCGTCGAGGATGCTCTGCAGGTCGCCAACGTCGGTGACACCACCAGCGATCTGGAATCCGCGGCGCGCGCGGGGGTGCGGTGGAACATCGGCGTGCTGTCCGGCGCGCACACGCGCGAGGCGCTCGAACGCGCCCCGCACACGGCGATCATCGACTCTGTAGCGGATTTGAACTTCTGAAGCCGTTCAAGACCTCAGGACCTCAGGACCTCGAGGACTTCAACACTTCGTCGATGATGAACACGTCCGTCAGCAGGGCGCGGACGTGAATCGACGCGTTGACGTTGTCGATCATCTGCGAGCTGATGCCGGGCTGCCCCAGCACCAGGCGTAACGCGGCCTGCGTGGTCGCCGCGTCGGCCTCCACCGTTTTCAAGAACGCATCGACGGCGTCTGTCGGACCAACGCCCAGCGCCGCCGCGCAGTCGCGATACGTCTGCGCGAGGCCCGTCAGTGCCGCATCGAATCTCTTGAGGTGATCGCGAAGCTGGGCGGAGTTCGCGGCGCCCTGATCCGAGGCCAGACCCTGCGCCGCGTACGCCAGCATCATTTCGTAGCCGCCCTCGATCGCGTCGGCGCGCCGGGACAGCTCTTCTCGTGCCGCCTCAGGCGACATTCTTATTACGCGCGTTGTCGGGCACCCACCGATCCGGATCGTGGTTCTCGAGGTATTCGCGGCGGGTGATGGTGCCGAAGATCATCGCTTTCGTGATCCACAGCTTCTCGGGCCGCAGCGCGAAGTAAATGTGGGCGATCACCAGGCCGACGAAACCGACACCCATCAACCCGTGACCGACGTAGGTCAGGCCCCATGTCACGTCGGAAAACAGGTACGGGTTGCGGTCGACGATACCGGTGCGGACGCGCCACATCATCATGATGCCGGTAGCGATGACGATCAGTCCCGCGACCATCACGGCGAGGTGATAGAGACGGTTGCCCAGCGGATACTTGCCCGGGCGCGGCCCCGGCAGGTCGTCGCGGCCCATCTCACGCAGTATTTCCGTCTTGATCTCGGGAAGATCTTTCGGGCCGACCCAGATCGACCAGAAATCCAGGAAGACGGTGGCGTGCACGGTGTGGAAGAGGATCGACGCGGTCAGCAGCAGGCCGGCCATCCAGTGCCACTGCACCCATGCGAACCGGACGCCGACGATCGGCAGGAAGCCCGTGAACAGCAGCGCCAGCATTGCCACCGCCATCACCCAGTGGAACGCGCGCGCCACGAAGCCGTGGCGCGTCAGGTGCGACGGCAGCCCGGCGCGCTCCCGTTCCAGCCGATCCACTTCCTCGGACGGACGCTTGCGGTGCTGCGAGAACAGCATGTATCCGCCATGCGCAAGCAGGAACAGCAATCCGCCGACGAGCGACGCCCAGAACAGGCTCCATGAAATGTGAGTGAAGATCGACTCACCCCATGGACTGCGGGCCGTCGTTAAGAGGTCCATGCAGCGTCTCCGCGAATCGCCCGCTTCACCAGCGCCTTCATCAGCGGCACCTTGTAGGCGTTGTGACGCAGCGTCACCGCGCCTTCGACGGCCATGTCGGCGGCCTGGTCGGCGGTCGCCTTGTCACGCGCCTTGCCCTTGATGAACGCCTCGACGTTGTTGAGGCGATACGGAGTGGCGGACACGCCGTTGACGACCATGCGCGCGTCGCTGATCGTCGGGCCCGACACGTTCATCGAGGCGGCGATGTTGACGAGCGCGAAGTCCCATACCTGGCGATCGCGCACCTTCTCGAAGTAATGCGCCTTGCCGGCAAACGTCGCCGGGATGCGAATCGCGGTGAGCAGATCGCCGGGCCGCAGCGACGTCAGCCGGGTGATGTCGATGCCGGGGCCGATGAAGAACTCGTCGGCGCCGACGACGCGCTCGTTGTCGCCGTTCTTGATCACGAACTGCGCGTCGAGCGCGATCAGCGCCGGCGCGGTGTCCGACGGATTCACCGCGACGCAGCGATCGGCATTGAAGATCGCGTGCTCGCGGTTGACCGCGGTCGGCGTGTCGGCGTAGCAGATGTTGCCGCCGGCGCGGTAACACGGCCAGCCGGCGCGGTAGTACCAGCAGCGCGCGTCCTGCGACACGTTGCCGCCGAGCGTGCCCTGGTTGCGAATCTGCGGCGAGGCCACGATCAACGCCGCTTCCGCGAGCAGCGGGAAGCGCTGCTTGACCATCGGATCGTTGGCGATCGTCGTCAGCGTCGTCATGGCGCCGATCTCGAGGCCGCCGCCGGAATCCTTGATCCCGCGCAGGTCGTTGATCATCCCGAGGTCGACGACGACCCTGGGCTTCTTGATGCGATCCTTCAGCCAGTCGAAGGTATCCATGCCGCCCGCCATGACCCAGGCGTCTGCGCCGTGGCGGTTCAGCACGCCGAGCGCGTCGGTGACGCTCCCGGGCTGGACGAGCTCGAATGCCGGCATTACATCGCGAATCGGTGGCATCGTTAATTCCCCTTAGATGAACGCCTGCAGCGGGTGATTCAACAGCGGCTTGCGATCGGCACTCGCCAGCGCCGTGGCAATGTGTTCCGGCTGCACCGGAGTGCGCCGGATGATGTCGTCGCCGACCGCATCGGCCAGCGCATTCAGCACGGCGCCAGCCGCCGCGACCGTCGAGGGTTCGCCGATGCCCTTCGCGCCAACCGGGTTGGTCGGATCGGGCAGACCGACGGCGGCCCACTTTGCGTTGATGGGCACGTCGAGAATCGTCGGGGGTTTGTTGTGGTGCATGCGCGTTGCGAGGCCCGCGCCGTAGTGCGGGTCGTAGACCAGCTTCTGGCTGCGGACGTGGCTGATGCCCTGGAGGCTGCCGCCGTTGATCTGGCCGCCCAGTGAGTTCGGGTGAATCACGGTCCCGACATCGGCGACGCCGGCGAAATCCACGATCGTCCACACGCCGGTCTCGACATCAACTTCGACTTCCGCGAACGCCGCCATGAAGCCGTAGGTCTGGCCGTCGCGCGGCAGGTTGTCGCGCGCCACGCCCATCAACCCGCGGCCCTTGTGCGCGGCCGCGGCCGCCTTGGTCATCGCGTTGATTTCCTTCGGTGTTTCGGTGCCGTCGTAAATGCCACCGAGCTTGATCGCGGCTTCAGCGGCCTGCGCCCACGTCATCACCAGGCCGCCGCCCTTGCGGATCACGCCTTGTGCGCTGGTGTCGTAGCCTGCCGGCGCGCCGCCCCTGGTCTTCGCGGCCACTTCCTGCAGCTTCTTCTTGAGGTCCTGGCCCGTCGCGTAATTCGCGCGCGTGTGAGCGTAGGTCGTCTGGCTGCCGGCCTGAATCGAAGACCACGGCAAACCCTTCGACGTATTGCCCCAGACCACTTCGCAGTGCTCCCACGGCACACCGGACACTTCGGCGATGACGCGCGCCGTATCGCTGAACGACTGCGTGCCGAGGTTGCCGATGCCCTGGTGGATTTCAAGCTTGCCGTCAGGACGCAGGATGCAGAGGCCATCGACGCCGATCGATCCGGCGGTATAAGCGCCGAGGCCGCAGCCGATGCCGCGCACCTTGCTCCCGGTGCGCCTGCCGCTGTTCGGCTTGCGAGCTTCCCATCCAAACAGCTCCGCGCCCTGATCGAGCGCTTCCTTGACGAAGCAGCTGGTCAGCTTGTTGCGCGGACGTCCCGGCGGCGTGTTCGGCGGCACCAGACCGAAGAGCGCCTCGCCTTCCGGTGCGTTCAGCTTGTGAATGGCGACCTGATCGATGCCGAGCTTCTTCGCCGCTTCGTGCACGAGCGGCTCGAACCACACCGAGGCCTGCAGCCCGCCCGGCGCGCGCTGCGACACGCCCGGCGGCGTGTTGGTCGCGACCGAGATGCCGCGGAAGCGCATGTTGGGCGCCTGGAACAGCAGTGAGCCGAGGTTCGCGCTCGTCGAGTGATCGCCCTGACGGCGATACGGACCGCTGGCTTCGACGATGAAGGTGTCGATCGCGGTGACGCGGCCGTCCTTCTTGAAGCCCATCTTGATCCAGCCCTGGTAACCGGGGCGGACGCGGCCGATGTAGGTTTCTTCGGCGCGCGAGATGCGCATCATGACGGGCCGGCCATTGAGCTTCTTCGACATCAGCGCCGGGATCGCCATCGACTGCGCGCCCGGAATCTTGCTGCCGAATCCACCGCCGGTGTACTCGCTGATCAACACGAGCTCTTCCGGCTTGATGCCGACCCAGCCGGCCACCGAAGCGACGGTGCGCGCGAGCGACTGCGTCGACACGTGCATGTAGCACTTGCCGTTCTGCCAGTACGCCATGCACGACCGCGACTCGAGCGGCTGGTGCGGCGTGGTCTGCTGATGCATGTCGCGCTCGACGATCAGGTCGGCTTCCTTGAAGCCTTTCTCGACGTCGCCGAACACGGCGGTCTCGGTCGCTTCCGCGTCGTGCGGGAACTTGCCCGAGTCGTACTGCGCCATCTGTTCCGGCGTCCACTTGAGCGTCTTCATGCTCGCGCCGACGAACACGTTGCCCTGTTCGCGGCCATTGGGCGATCCGGGACGGAGGCTTTCGATCGGGTCCGTCACGAACGGCAGCGGATCCCAGTCGATACCGATCTTTTCGATCGCGTCGGACGCCTGCTCTTCGGTGTCCGCGGCGAGCGCGAGAATCGGTTCGCCTTCGTAGACCGGTTCATCGGTCAACGCGAACTCGGGCGGCATCGGCGGCGGCGGAGGCGCCGTCGCCGGTGCGGCGCCGGCAGCCGGTGCCGGAGCAGCGGGCGCTCCACCACCGCCGCTGACGCCCTCGTCGGAAGATGCCGCCAGCGCATCGCGTATCGTAGCGAAGCGTGCGTGAGAGCGTACTTGCGGTTGTACGTCGGGCGCGCCGGGCATCATGTCGA
>JAIEMQ010000028.1 GCA_019752015.1 Cyanobacteriota bacterium
TTTCCCGTCTTGCTTGATCCCATTCTGGACATCGTATCCGCCTTCCGGAAAGTGTCCACGGAATCGGATCAATGCCACTTTCGGTGCGATGTTCGATGACTTCTGCACCGGCCTCGGGCGACGAGGATCGCGTCCAGCTTTGATCTCGCCGATGAAGACGCGCTCCCAATCGCGTGCTTCCTCAAGCGATTGGATCGGGCGCTGCTTGTCCGGATCCATGCGCGGAATCGCGAACTCGTTGACAGCGATGCGAAAGCGCGACCCGCGATACGTCACGTCGAACCATAGATGCTCGAGGCAGCGTCTTGGGTTCGCGCACGTTCGTCTGCTACATCTTCGCCAGATAGCCATACGACCTCCTTCATGGGACTCCTTTGGTGTGAGTGTTTACGAGACTCTGGTCGGCGCACCGCGCCGAATCCAATCCATCACGTCGGCGGGATGAAACCTCCTTCCTCTGACGCCGAATCGCTGCGAGGTTAACAGACCGCGCAAGTACGCCCGGCGCACAGTCTCTTCGTGGCAGCCGATGAACTCGGCGACCTCCAAGGCGGTGAGGAGACGATTCGGCAATCCTCGGTGCGTTGGTAGTGCCTGCGCCACAGACTGCTGATCGATCTGATTCTGAAAGGACTCGGGTTGCTCGCTCCGCTTCATGGCTCCCTCCAGACGAAACAGGTTGACTGCGAATGGCGAGTCGTCGGTCGGTGCGGGATGTTCGGCACCGACCGCGCTCGCGTCGTCAGCCGCTCTGTCGTCCGGGGTCATCCCGAACGCGATGCGTGGCTGGGTCTGGACGCATGCGACGTGCTCGGGGATGTTCCGGAGCACGCCGCGCGTCTCGACGAGGGCTGCAGCGACGTCTCCTGAGAAGAGGTCGCTCAGTCGCCCAACTGGAGGATTGCCGGCCCTCGGTTGCTGTTTCGACTGACTGGCGCCGCCTCCCTGAGGCGATCACCGTCTCGAGCCGATCAGCCGCCGCTCGACGTTCCAGTCGATGGGTTGACCTGAGGCCAATCCCTGCGGCGCCCATCGATCGGGCCAACCGATTCCGGTCTGGTGCTCGCGCATCGCATGCCACCTGTGGGGATGCGATCGAAGCGCTCCACGTGCTGTAAGAGGCCGTGGAGGGGGTGGCGACCAGTCGCCACCAGAGAGATGAATTCAACCTACGCGCGTTCGAGAATCCTGTCAACCTGAGCGATTGCAGTGACTGTGTAGCCCGGCGAGCCTAAAGGCCCGCCCGCCTGTTTTCGGGGTCTTACTGCGGGACTCTCCCGGGAAAACATCGATCCCGAGACGGTTAATCTGTCACATCCCGAGACAGAACATTGGACCGTGCAGCCAGCTGCTGGCCCCGCCTCGTGCGAATCGCGGGCCGCAAACGCTTCACCCGCGCGAACAGTTGCCAACCGCTCGCGTGCTGGCCTAGGGTACGACGGCCGCACCAACATCGAAACGGACGTCCCTTTCACCTTCGCACACGCCTAGCCAGGCTCGCTACTTCGGCTATCAACCAATAAGAGACAGATCAGAAACGTGCGACCGATCTCAATATTGCAATCAGATCATATAGACGACCATTGAGCACTCTATCGCCTTGTGCACTGCTTGAAGCCACTGCACATTTCTTAGCGACACCAGAGCGCCAGCCACATTTACTTGTTGCAATGCTCGACCGCTAGGACGACACTTCACTCTCAACACGGACACGATGCCCATGAACCGATTTTCGTGTCGTACGATGGCCTATCTTGTTGGAGCGGTTGTTATCGCTCTTGCTGCGGCTTGCGGTGATCAATCTGATCAGGCTGGCTCTTATCCAGGTGTCTTTGTCGGCACCTGGAAGACGGAGGACCAGCGGACCACTTACAATATCAAGCCAACTCAAACTGGACTTGAGCTGCAGGTTCTTGCCGACTGCGGTGATGCTCCGCCCTGCAAGTGGGACCCGCTGCCGCTGGAACCGTTTAATACCAAGATCGACGGTCCTCTGACCAATGTCCGTGTGCTGTTAGCTCGTTTCCGACCGAAGGCAGTCGAGACCCTGGTGTTGGTCAGGCTGACCACTGTGGACCAGATTCAGGTCACCAATCTGAATACATTTTTTGATCAGGACCAGGGCGCTCGCCAATCGACGGTGAGTGACGAGACTTTGTTTCGCCAGAGGAACTAAGACAGGAAGGATGACGCACGCATGACTTATACATTCAGCCGAAGCACTGTCCTCACCTTCGCGCTTCTCGCATTGGCCTTAGTCGCGAGCAATGTCTATGCGGTGTACCAGAATCAACACTTGCGGACGGTCAATGAGAGCGTAACCAGAACGACGTTTGAAGTGGCGCCGGGTACAGCCGTGCCCACCCTCCACGGTGCCACTGCTGATGGCAAACAACTTGAACTGGCATACAACGTCGACAGAGCCACGCTACTGCTGGTCTTTGGTCCGAAGTGCGTATTCTCCAACAACAATTGGTCTCAGTGGGAAAGCATTCTCTCGCGAGTTGATAAGAACCGTGTCCAGGTCGGATTCGTGAACGCCTCGATTCCTGACAAGATCGATGAGACCTTTCTTATCGAACGTGGAATAGCCGACCAAATCGTCATGAACACAGTCGATCCTGCTGACAGGGCGACGTACAAGTTGTCGCTTACTCCTCAGACGTTAATCGTCGATCGGGCTGGCGTAGTTAGGTACGTGAAGACGGGACAACTCGACCAAGAGGCGATCGAGGCGATCATGCAGCATCTCTCGGCATCGGCGATCGTGCAAGTCAGTTCACTCAGCAAAAGGAGAGCACAATGACTAAGCCTATTCTCACGCGCGCAGGTATCTGTCGGGCGTTGCTGTTCGGCGTGATGTTGGCGACAGTGATCGGCACTGTCTCAACGACGACCGTCAAGGCACGCGAAAACTGCAACAGCGGCAACATCTGCTACAACAACCCGGATGCTTGCAACGACTACTGCACTTCCTGCAACACCTACTGCAACAGCCTGTAGACCCGCGGCCTTGGGGCAACGGCTAATCTGATGTCGTTGCCCCTCCTTCCGTTCCCCCGACGCCGGCTCATGCTCGTGGCCGCCTGATTCACTCAGTTAGTGGGCGGATTGCTATAGACTGCTGTCGTCGTCGCATCACAATTCTAGGAGGATCGCGATCGACGGTTACGCTGTGGCTAAGAATTGGATGCAAGGAAGAGAACCGATCCTCGAAATGTCCAAGATCGATCTCAAGCTGCTTTGGCGATGCAAGTTTGCTGACAGAGGAACTGTGTCGGAGGGACTGTGAGTATACGCACAATCGCCGCCGTTGTGTGGCTAGTGGTCACAATTGCTGTTACCGCGGTGACAGTCGCCTTGGCCGTGGTCACGCAGCTCCTGACCTCATCCCTCCCTTATCCCTCCAGCAGTGAGATTTGGCGAGTAGCTAGCATTAGCAAAGCTGAGAACACGACTGATTGGTTATTGTCGCCCGGCGCGTACTTTACCTGGCGCGAAGCCTGCCCTGCCTGTGCCTTCGCGGCCTATCGGTCACCATCTAGCGATGCAGTTTTTGGTCCTCCAGGTGAGCCTCGATACATCAGCACCATGGCAGTGTCCCCGAGCTTCTTCCGGCTTTTCGGTGCTCCATTGCTCATGGGTCGGTTTTTCGAAGAGCACGAGAGCCTCCGCAAGACTTTCGGCCGTGTGATCGTGGTGAGCGAGGAATTCTGGCGACGGAATCTCAACGCGGATCCGTCAGTTATTGGCAGCGAGGTAAGCGTTGATGGCTTTGAATTGCAGGTGGTTGGTGTAGCGTCCGCAGCCTTTTGGTGGCCGGAGCGTGTTGATGTGTGGAGGCCACTTGCGCTTGATCCTTCGACCTCAAGACTCGGAAATGTCCAGCAGATTCTGAATGTAGTTCTTCGGACGGGCTCGACGACACGCCAAGATGCAATTGAACAGAACATGACCGCAGCCTCAGCTGCGTGGAGCGATCCAACTCTTAATCGTGTCGCCCTCGCGCCACTTCAAGAATCTTGGTACGGCCCCATGTGGGCCACGGTAAATTGGCTAGTGTTCGCCTTAGCGGTGATGGTGATCTCGTCGTTTGTCAATCTGGCGCTGCTCGGCCTCCATGTCAAGCGCACTAACGCAACTCGGATCGCTGTGACACAGGCGCTTGGCGCAACAGCTAGCCAAAGCATCAGGCCCTTCCTTAAGGTGTACCTGCTCGCGATCCTTGGCGCCATTCCGGTCGCCTTGGTCTTCGCTTCTTTGGTTCTCGCCACCGTGAAGGGCACAGGCACTATCCCGGCGCCCCAGTTTACGCTCATAACCGTCCCGGTTCTGGTGGGCGGAATTGCGTCAGCATTATTGTCCTTGGTCCTATTGCTCCTGGTCACGATTCGCGGCGCGGATCGGTTCGGTATAGCGGACGTTTTGCGCCGCACAGCCGGCGCACGGTTGTCGCCCGCGCCAACTAGCCTGATTGCATTTGTCCAGTGTCTCGTAGCAGTCGTGATCGCCACGCTTGCTGTCATGAGCATTATCACTGCCCGGGCTCAAGCGAAGCAGCATCTCGGATTTCAGCCGGCCAATGTCGACGCGGTGGCGTTGAGCGTTCCCTTTCGCTCCTATAACACGATGGCCACTCTCGCGCAACTGGAACAGCGCTTTATTGCGGAAGCCAACTCCAATGGAGTTAAAGAATTTGCTGTGACCGGCAATCTGCCTACGGTAGTAACCGGAACCAGATCTGTAAATGTCAGTCTTGATCCCACTGTCGAAGGACCGAGCGCTTTCGGCCGAAGCGTGTCACCCGGATACTTTAGCCTTCTTGGAATCTCCAAGATCGCAGGTCGAGTGTTCTCCAGTGAGGATGTTGCGCAAAACGAACCAGTGGCAATCTTGAGCCGCTCTCTGGCGGCTCGTCTTGGAATCTCGGCAGAGTCTCTTCCTGTCCAAGTCAGGGTCAGACCTGATTTTGGTCCACTCCGAACAATCGTTGGCATTGTTGACGATGTCGTAGACCACGAGAGGGGCGGCAACGACTATGCGTTCTATTTCCCTTTCGCCCAATTTCCAGTGCTGCCGATTTTCTTAGCCCACCGTTCAAGTCCTGGGGGCACGACCAACATTGAGACCGCGTTGGCACGTGTTGATCCTGCGATTAAAGTTGTACAGGCGCACTCACTGAGCGAACGGGTGAGCGCGCAGCTGCGGTCCAAGGCCGTGACCAGCGCAATTTTGCTTCTACTATCCCTAATGAGTACCTCTGTTATGGCGATCGGCGTCATGGTAATGGCGAAGCAATCGCTTCTCGCACGGACCCGCGAGCTCGCGATCCGCGTCGCACTTGGAGCATCTCCTCCGAGTGCCGTACTACGGATGCTCGCTAATGTCGGCTTGGGACTAGGCTCCGGTATCATCGCCGGCGCATTTGCGTCGATGGCAATCCTTAGTCTGGTTCGCGCCATCATTGGGTCGAACATCACCGACGCAGCTGAGCCGGCAATTCTCATTTCTATTGGGATTGTCGCGACGGTGTGTGTCTTAGCGATTGCCCGATCGGCTGTGCGAGCAGCGACGACGTTGCCGGCAAATGCACTCAACCGACAGCAATAGGCTCGACGTCGCATACACAACGTCGAGCCGATTCGAGCAATCTCGCAGCAGTCGAATGAAACTCGTGACGTGGCGATCTCGGAACGCGATTAAGACCGCCTTACTGAGCGCGTTTCTTCGCCCAATAAGCCTTCATTCGCTTGCTGACGCTCTTACGTTCGGCGGCAGTCATCGGACTCCTCTTGGTTCGGTCAGCCAATTGAGGATTCTGCACGCCCATTGCCGCCAGTGCTGAACGGACAAGCCTGATTTGGTTGTCAGTCTTGGCGCGTTCAGCTTCTAACGTCTTAAGTGTTCGCTTGAGAGCCAATTGCGCATCAGCAATCATGTTGGCCTTGGCTTTTACAGAGTTCGATCGAATTCGGTTGCTCATGGGGGGAGAAGAATTCTAACCATGTCCGTCTATAAGATCGAGCCAGTTCCTGTACTAGGTAAACTCTCCAGATGCAAAACTGAACAGAAATGTGAATTGCAGAAGGCGGTTGTCGGTCTGACGTTACGCACTATCTCCAAGGAGCGTCTCAGTCGGAGTCTGGCGTGGCGGCTGGGCTGCATCAAACCATCCGAGTTCGGTAGCCAGATAGGGATCGAACCGAACACCCGCCGTCGCTCCGATAAGAGGCCATGTCCAAGGGAGCGCGCTGGGCGGGTCAAGGGCGCGACGAGCATGTCGTGGAGCGGCGAGCGTGCGAGCGATACGAACCCTTGACCCGCCCAGTGCGCTCCCGCAGAATCGAACGCCGGAGCGACGGCTCCGGTCAGCCACTACCTGATGGTTAAGAGCGCGAGAATGTCCCGAACCGCACGAGCATCCAAGTACCGCTCGTGCTGGAGAGTCTGCAAAGACTGTCGGACTTCGTCGGGTTGCAGGAGGCCACGCCCAGCAGCGGCGACCAGCAGGGCTCCGGTTCGCAAAGTCTGAAGGCCGCGGTCGATCGCGATCCGCCGGGCACGACGTTCGTCCATCAGAAGGATCGCCGAGTCGGGCGCGTCAGCGGTGATCAGAATCGCCTCGGCCTCCCCGGCGGCGATGTCAGAAGATCTCTGCAGCTCGACTCGCGCAGCGTCTGCGACAGCGCGCGTTGCGAACCAGCGACGCGTCGCGATTTCTGAGCCAGAGCGCGTCTCGCCAGGCTTCGCGATCTCCCTGAGGACCGCTGCCGGGATCACGATGTCGTCGAACAGATCGGGAAGCAGATCGAGGTGGCCGATCTTGGATAGCGCGATGAGTGGACCGGTATCGACAACCAGCCTCATGCCGACTGGTCGTCATCCGCTTGTCTGTCCATCCAGCGGAGCGCTGCTTCGTCGGCAGCCGTGTCTTGAGCGTTGCCGGGCGCATAGTCGACGCCTCGCTCTCTGAGGAACTCGAGGAAGTTGGCGTACGAGCGTCCGAGCAGTTCCGCGGCGACTCCGGCAGAGCACGCGCCGCGCCGAAAGAGCGCCAGCACCGTCTGCTCTCGGGCCTCCTGTTGAAGCGCCTCGCGAAGGGCATCGCTGACCGTATCCGGTATGTTCAAGTCCACGTGCAGACGAGTCATGTTGCCGCCTCCCGAAAAGCGAGTCTGCTGAGCAGTTTAGCATCCGCCGGCATCGAATTCCGAACGTGCGCATGCGGCACGTCTACCGCATTGCGTGCCACGCGACATGCACGCGCACGCGACACGATCACGATCAGGTTTCGGACAGTCAAAACCGCGCGTGCTTTCCGGGAACAGTTTCCGTCGCATGACGCCGCGGAATCCGCCCGCGAACGCCGTTCATCGGCTCGACGACTGCGACACCCGGAACCCAGGACGTGAACGACCCCTCGATGGCCCGCATCCTCGCCATCACCATCGATAGCGACCGCTTTTCTATCACAGCGTGCGGTGGCACCACGCCCACGACGCTGAAGACGGCTGTGGAAATGGCGTCCCTGTGGAAAGCAAAGAGCGCTTCCCACAGGGACTTGGAAATCTCGCAAGAGAACGCGAGATTTCCACATTTCCACAAGCCGATCCCTCTCGATGTCTTGAAGAAGAGAGCGGAACGGCACAAGTCGTTGACGTCGATCAGAGGTGCGCTCGGCGGCATCCACAGGCGAGCCGCCGGGCGCCGGCGACCGCCGTCGCGGGCTCCCTCGCGCGCACCCTGAACGCTTGTCACTCTGCGCCCAGCGATCAGCTATTTCGTGAATGGCAGAATCCGAGGAGATCGGTTGGGGGGATTACGGATTAACGTGAGAGCCAACACCCAACCCTCGTGGTGAATGACGCGAAAACCGTCAGGGTCACGAAGCGAGAATCACGACGAGTGACCGGTCTCGTGTTAACCAATGACCGGAAGGTGTCTCTGGGTCGTGACACGAAACGAAAGATCAGAGCATGGATGCACCACTTCGTCACTGGGCGACTCGATGCAACAGAGATATCGAGGCTTCGCGGAATGCTCGCGTATGTCAACTCCGTCGAGGCGAGCTTCCTGCGACGTCTTCGAAAGAAATACGGTGACGAGGCTGTAGCGCGCTGCCTCTCATGGACCGGTGGCGATTCGGAGAGATGAAGGCACGCCTTCCGCGAATGACGCTTGGCCGGGGGCACACGACGGTGATGAAGTCGGGCGACGTCGGACCAGTTCCCGGTCGCCTACTGGAACAGTTCGTCGATGCGTTCGGGCCCCAGCCGGAATCGTTCCAGTTCTGTCCGTTGAAAACAGCCCTTGGTAACCTCGTCTCGCCGCAGCAGGTAGACGTCCGATTCGTCGAGATCGAGACGTCTGTCTTCGCCCGAAAGCCTAACGAGAACCAAGACGTGAAACTTCTTCGCCATGAGTTGGCGATACTTGAACGTGATCTGCCGCCCCCTAGAGGCGCCGGAGGTCCGATGCAATCTCTGGAATGTTGAGCATCGTGGCTCCGGCTACGGGAGGAGTTCGAGAGGTTGCGAAAATCGCGGGCCGACGCGGATGGCGCTGAAGTCCCTGCGGTCTGTCGTTAATACCCGATACAGCTTCCGACGCTCCGCCACGGCGGCTACGGTTCCGTCGACCAGACCCAACTCAAGGTCTTTGAATTTGGCGTCGATCTCAAGAGCGCGAACAACGTCGGCCGGTAGAGCGAACTCGTATTCGTATGTAGTGCGTGGATCGAACAGCTCGGCGATCAGCTTGCGCATCGCCGAGCGTTCGTTACGAAGGAAGTAGTCGACCTCCGCGAGGACCAACGCCGGCACGATCACGAGATCGGCCGACGTCAGCGCCGATTCGTACTCAGGAAAGCTCGGCTTCCCGTTCGACTTGCGGGCGAGCGCGCGAAGAAGTCCGCCGGTATCAGCAATGAGCGGTTGGCTCAATCCTCAAGATTCCGGAACAGCTCGGACTCGTCGCCGAGCTTAGTGTCGGTCGATTCGAAGAGCCCGGTGGTTGGTGGACGGCGACCCTTGTAGTATCGGGAGGCGACCACGCGCAAGCCTTTCCGAACGAGGTCAGAGGTTGAGAGTCCGGCAGCGCGCGCTCGTTTGAGGGCACGGACATCCTCTTCATCCAGGCGAACGGTTGTCGAAATCAGACGTGCCATACACTCACCATACACCGGACTGACGACTTTTGCAATTCGGTCTATGAGCAGCCTAGGCGGTGTCGCTGGCAGCACAGCTCGGCCGGCAAGTTATTACGGCCTCGGCTTGACCCTCGGCAATGCGGAAGTCAGGCTCGACGAGCTGGTCGGCGCCTACGCCGCGTTCGCGCGTGGCGGGGATTGGATCCGTCCCACGTTTCTGCATGGCAGCAGTGAAACGAGACGGCTGGTATCGACACGCTCCGCGTTCTGGATCACCGACATCCTGTCGGATGCGGAGGCGCGCGAGTACGCGTTCGGCCGTGGCGGCAGCCTCGAATTGCCGTTCCCGGTCGCCGTGAAGACCGGCACGTCGCAGGCATATCACGACAACTGGACGGTTGGATATTCGCGCAACGTCACCGTCGGCGTGTGGGTGGGCAACTTCGATCGCACGCCGCTGCGCAACTCGAGCGGTGTCACCGGCGCCGCGCCGATCTTTCACGCGGTGATGCTGGCAGCGGAGCGGCGCGCGACCGGAACGCACGTGTTCAGCGATGCGACCATTGCCGGGGCCTCGACTGATTCGTCGCGCCGGGAGATCTGCGTGCTGTCCGGTCTGGCGGCGAACAAATGGTGTCCAACACGCCGGCTGGAGTGGACCGCGACCGAACGCGCACCGTTGCCGTGCAGCTGGCACCAGCTCACCGACGAGGGCCTGATCACGATCTGGCCGCCGGAGTATCGCGCCTGGGCGGCAGAGCACGTGCCGGCGAAGCCGATGACGATCAACCGGCCGCACGTGCGTGCGTCCGCGCGAACGGCCAAGACCTTGCAGATTGTCAGTCCCGCCGACGGGTCGACGTATCTGATCGATCCGACGTTGCGGAGGGAATTTCAATCGTTGTCGCTGCGGGCGGTGACCGGGAGCCGCGGCCGCATCGAGTGGAGCGTCAACGGCGAGCCGATCGGCGCTGCCGATGCGGACGCAAAGGTCGACTGGCCGCTCACACCCGGCAAACACCGGATTCTTGCGCGCGATGGCGACGGCCGCACCGCTGAATCGCATGTCGTGGTTCGCTGAAGCACTACAATCTCTGACTGGATGAGTGTTGAGGGCGCGCAGCCGAAGTATGTGACGTCGGGCATACTGCGCCTGACCAGGCCGCAGTTGATCGGCACCATGCTAGGCATGCTGTTGACGGCCCTGCTCGCCGCCATCGATCAGACCATTGTCGGCACCGCGGAGCCCCGGATCATCGCATCGCTCTCGGGATTCGATCGCTATCCCTGGGTCGCGACGCTCTATCTGCTCACGTCAACGGTCGCTGTTCCCATCTTCGCGAGCCTGTCCGATCGATTCGGACGAAAACCGTTGTTCATGGGCGGCGTGATGCTGTTCGTGCTGGCGTCGGCGTTGTGCGGCGCATCAGGCAATCTGACGTTTCTGCCGTTCGACGGCATGGGCCAGCTGATCGCGTTCCGCGGCCTGCAGGGCATCGGCGCCGGCATGATCACCGGCGTGCTGTTCGCCATCGTCGGCGACATCTTCTCGCCGCAGGAGCGCGGCAAGTATCAGGGCATCTTCGCCGCGGTGTGGGGCCTGTCGGCGATCTTCGGGCCGACGCTCGGCGGCTGGCTGACGGATCACTGGTCGTGGCGCGCCTGCTTCTACGTGAACCTGCCGGTCGGCGTCATTGCCATCACCGCGCTTTACTTCGAATTTCCCAACATGAAGCCGCGGCGATCGGGCACGCAGATCGACTGGAACGGCTTTGCACTGCTGATCGCGACCGTCGTGCCGCTGTTGCTTGCGCTGACGTGGGTGCCGCAATACGGGTGGTCGGCGCTGCGCGTGTGGCCGCTGCTGGTGCTGTCCGCCGTGATGCTGATCGGGTTCCTGGCGAATGAAGCGCGCGCGCCGGAGCCGATCATTCCGCTCACGCTATTCAGCCATCCGGTCATTGCCGTCTGCTCGCTCTGTTCGTTCGTGCTCGGCGTCGGCATGTTCGGCGCGATCATCTATTTGCCGCTGTTCATGCAGGGCGTGCTCGGTACATCGGCCACGCAGTCGGGCAATCTGCTCACGCCGTTGCTGATGGGCGCGGTCGCCGGCGCGATCGTCGGCGGGCAAACGGTGTCGCGGACCGGCGAGTACAAGCTGCTTGGCATTATCGGATCGCTGTTCCTCGCGGCCGGGATGATGCTCTTCTCGCGGATGACGGGCGACACGACCACTGGTTACGTCGCAATGGCGATGGTCGTTGCCGGTCTCGGTATGGGTTTGTTGCAGCCGGTTTATACGATCGCCGTGCAGAACGTGGCGCCGCGCGAGCGCATGGGCGCCGCCACGTCTTCGACGATCTTCTTTCGCTCGATTGGCAGCACCGTCGGCGTAGCGGCGTTTGGATCGGTGATGCTGACGCGCTATCACGATGAGTTCCTGCGGCTCGCGCCGGCAGGTGTGCCGGCGGAGGCGATGACCTACCTGACGAATCCGATCCTGCTGGTGCAGTCGCGCCCTCAACTCGCAGCGATCTTCATGAAGACGCCTGGCGGTCTGGCAATGGTGCAGCCGGTGATTGCGTCGGTGAAGACCGCCTTGCTGCACGGGCTTCAAGAAGTGTTCTTCGTCGGTGCGGTCGTGATGGTGTTCGCGGTCGTGCCGCACGTGTTCCTGAAACGCGAGCCGCTGCGAACGCGAGAGGTGACTCCCGAGTCCGCAGCGGCGCCGTCTCACTAACGCGTCTCAGCGCATGACCACGCCGTCTCCCGGCAAGCCGGTGGAGACGTTGCGGGGCAGCAGACCAAGCCACGTATCCTCCCGCGGTGTTCGAAATACCTCCGCATAGATCCACGCGTTCAGCGTTGAAAATCCGCGCGGCCGCGCGCCCGGACGATCTGCTTCGCGATTTGCGGACGCAGACGAAGCTGGCTGAGCGCGCTGTCGGCGAGGATCGTCTGCTCGCCCCTGGATCATGGTCTCGCGCTGCCGGTTGGTGGCGCGCAACTCGGCGGCACGGCATCGTACAGGCCGACAATCAGCTCTATGGAGACTTAGATTGCGGACGGGCGGCGGCTCCACATTTATTCTTCGCCTTCCGCCGGCGTGACGCAGGAACTTTGCTTTGTAAAGCATCGTATCTGCCTTCGATATGCCCGATTTCCTGAATTCCATCAAGCGAGACTTCATTCACGCGGCCCGATCGTTGTCCAAGGACCGGGTGTTCACCCTCGTTTGCGTCCTCTCGCTTGGCATTGGCATGGGCGCGCTCGTTGCGCTCGCGATCTTCGGCCGCGTCATGATCGCGCCCGGCGCCGGCATCAATACCGATGGACTGGTTGAAGTCCTCGTCCTGCCGGAAGGCCCGCTTCGCGCCAAGGCCGGGGGATGGGCCCTCGAGCAGTGGTCGTACCCGGATTACCGTGCCCTGCGCGAAGCCGACACCGGCATGGCCGTCAGCGGATGGGTGAGGGAGTCCGCCGAATTCGGCAGCAGGGTTGCGGGCGAGACGGAGATGCGGCGAGTCGACACGCTTTACGTCTCGGCGAATTACTTCAGCACCTTCGGCGTAACGCTGGCCAAGGGTCCCGGATTCGATCCGGCGATCGACGATGCGCCGACAGGTGAGCCGCGGGTCGTGCTCGGCGAGGCGTTCTGGCGCCTGCAGATGAACTCCGATTCCGACGTGGTGGGCAAGTCGATCATGCTCGACGGCGTGCTGCACACCGTGGTCGGTGTTGCGCCAGAGGGCTTCCGCGGTCACTTCCACCGTTTTACGGCGCCCGGCTCGGTGGTCTTCGTACCCCTCGAGCGCCACTCGCGCCTCAAGCCTTCGTCCAACGTTCGCGACGATCGTTCGATGGACTGGATCCATATTCACGCGCGGTTGAATCCGGGTGTCGACATCAAGCGCGCGGATGCGCTCGTCGCGACGATCGTCTCCGGCCTCTCGAAGCAATACCCGTCGACCAATGAATTCAAGGCGGCGGCCGTCCAGCCCTACGCGTCGCTTGGCGCAGCCCAGCAGCGTTTGATCCAGCATCTGTTCTTCGAGGCGTTGTTGCTCGCGATCGTGGCGGCAGCGATCAGCGGGTTCGTGTTGTTCGGCATTCCCGCGCCATTGCGGGCTGGTATTACGGCGCGCCGATGCCCGATGAGTTCGACCTCGATGCGATGAACGTGTTGATCGCATCCGGATTGTGTTTGGTAGTCAGCGTGATGTTCGGACTGCTGCCGGCGGTCCGTTTCAGCAACCCGAATTTGATCACGGCCATGAAGGACGATGCCGGCGGCGGTGGGACCAACACCATCCGCGTGCATCGCCTCGCGGCGATGGTGCAGATTGGCATCGCCGTGCCGTTCCTTGTCATCAGCGGCGTGATGCTCGATCGCGTGCGCACCGCCGATTTCGGATTTCCGCTCGAGGGCATTGCCGGTGCGCGCGTTCCCGCCACCGAGGCCGGCAAACCTCGCGACGCCGGCGCCATTCGCGCGGTGCGTGACAATCTCAAGCAAGCGATCGGCGTGCAGTCCGTTGCGGTCGCCGAGGGCATGCCGATCGACTTCGACTATCGCGAGTTCCGCGTCGGCAGCGCGGACCAGACGCAGTTTGCGACCGCGCACGTCGCTCGCGTGGCTGAGCACTTCGTGGAGACCGCTGGCGCGAAGCTGCTGCGCGGCCGCACCATCGATGCCGAGGACGGCCTGATGTCCGCGCCGGTGGTGGTCGTCTCCAACGCGCTCGCCACCCAGCTGTTTCCCGGCGCGGAAGCACTGGGCCGGAAGGTCAAGTTCACGCTCGACGACAGCCGCGAGCAGGAAGCCGAGATTGTCGGCGTGACCAACGATTTCGCCACCTCGCAGTTGACGACGACACGCCTGCAGATGCTGCTGCCTCTGCCGGAGACTCTCACGCCGACGGCGTACCTCATCGTGCGGAGCGCCCCGGGCGGCGAGCCGCAGTTGAAGTCCGCGCTCGAGAGCGCGCTGCGCGAGCTGGGCGTTGAAGCGCTGCCAGGGGTCGCATTCCCCGGCATCGTCACCGGTCAGGAGATGACCGAGAAGAGCATCGGCGATTTGATCGCGGAGTCGGTGGCCGTTGGCGTCGTCGGTGGGCTGGTGCTCGTGCTCGCGACCCTCGGCGTTGTCGGTGTCATCGGTTTCATGGTGGCGACGCGCACGAAGGAATTCGCCATTCGAATGGCGCTGGGCTCCTCGCGCCTGGCCGTGTTCCGCATGACGCTGTTCGGCATCATCAAGCTGGTTGTGCCCGGCGTGTTCGGTGGCCTCACGCTCGCCGCCGTCCTGATTCGGACGATGAAAGATGTCCTCGGAACGCCGCTGACGCTGGGACCGGATCCGCTCGGCGTCAGGGAGCCATTGATCTACGCCGGGGCGTCGGCAATCGCGATTGTCGCTTCGATGCTGGCCGGTATTCCCGCTGCCCGGCGCGCGACCCGGGTCGCGCCAATGGTGGCCATCAAAGCCGAGTAGCGCGCGTCATAACGGCGGGACGATCGGCTTGCCGCTCGCGTCGAGCGGCATCGGCTTCTCCCAGACCGCGAGATTCACCGGCAACGATTCATAGAGATGTGGGAACAATGCGCCGCCGCGCGACCGCTCCCACTTCAGCGCATCGCCGAACGCGGACGCGGGGAACGCAACGAGGAGAAGATCGGCGATCCCGGTGAAATGCCTCGCCGCCGTCTCGTGGATCTGAGCCGCTGTCGAAAAGTGGATGAATCCGTCAGCGACGTCGACGGGTGAGCCCCTGAACGAGCCGCTCTTCGTCGCATCCGCCCAGAGCGGCGCCGGCACGATCTTGTAGATGTTCATGCGTCTAAAATGAGGACGTGCGCATCTTACCGCTTCCGGCGGTTGCCGTCCTGGTCCTCACGCCGGCAGTGATCTCCGGCCAGGCGCCGCCGCGCCGTCCCAATTTCGAAGGCATCTGGAACTCCGCGACCACGACGCCGCTCGAGCGGCCGGCGAGCCTGAAAGACAAGCCGTTCTTCACGCCCGCGGAAGCCGCGGCGTGGGAGCGCGAATACACGGAGCGCAACGCCGAGCCGACGCCGGAGCAGGTGGCGAAGAGCAACGGCACCGGCACTTACAACATGTTCTATCGCGAGTGGGGCACTCGCGTCGTCAAGACGCTCCGCACGTCGATCGTGATCGATCCGCCCGATGGCCGCATCCCGCCGTTGACGCCGGCCGCCGAGGAATTCAGGAAGCGCCGGCTTCAAGGCATTCAAAAAGGTGAGAACCCCGAGGAGCTCGGGCTGCAGGATCAATGCGTCGCGTTTCTCACCGCCGGTCCGCCGATGCTGCCGTATTCCTACAACAGCAACTACCAGATCGTGCAGACGCCGGGTGAGATCCTGATCCATGCCGAGATGATTCACGACGCGCGCATCATTCACATGGACGGCCGAGCGCATGCGCCGGCCAACCTGCGCTCGGCGCTCGGCGATTCAATCGGCCGCTGGGAGGGCGATACGCTCGTCGTCGATACCACCAACTTCACCGACGCGCGCGGTTACTACGGCGATGCCGGCGGCAATTTCGGCTGGGACCGGAACCTGCATTTGATCGAGCGCTTCCGGCTGCTCGACGCCGACACGCTGCTCTATCAGTTTGACATCGACAACCCGACAGCGTTCACGCGGCCGTGGAAAGGCGAGCTGACGATGACGCGTGCCACCGGCGGCATTTACGAGTTTGCGTGTCACGAAGGCAACTATTCGCTGACCAACATGATGCGCGGCTATCGCGCATCCGAGCGGAAGCAGTAGAGGGTGTAGAAGCGGCGGGGTCGTGCCGATATGTATAACGTCGGCTCTTAACCCCATGACGCCCAAACGCTTTTCGCTGATTGCCGCCTGGTTCCTGATTCTTTTGGCGCCCATTGCGGCGCAAACCGACCAATCGCGCATGATGGGCGTGGTCACCGACGGCTCAGGTGGCGCACTCCCCGGCGTGACGGTAACGATCCAATCCGGCAGCCGCGCGCCGGCATCGGTGGTGACCGACGAAGTCGGGCGCTATCTCACCCCGTGGCTCGCGCCCGGCACCTACACGATCACGTTCGCGCTCTCCGGTTTCGAAACGCGCACCGTCCGCAACGTGCAACTCGTCGCGGGACAGACGGTGGTCCTCGATCAGCAATTGCCGATCGCCGCGCTCAGCGAAACGGTTGAAGTGACCGCGCCGGCACCGGTGCCGCCGCCACCGCCGGCTCCGCCCGTGCGTCTCGCGCCTCAGCGTCCGCAAGCAAAGCCCGTGGACAAGGAGCTGCTCGCATCAGTCTGCGGCCCGCGGCAGGCGACGGATTTCAGCCAGGCGATCGGGAAGATCGTGTCGCATCGCGACGATCCGAACCGGCAGTTGATCGGACCCGGCGATCGGATCCGCGTCGATGTCGGTGAGACGAAGGGCGCGGAAAAGGGACAGAACCTCGTCGCCCGGCGACGCTTCCAGATCGGCGATCTGTTCGCGGACAAAAAATACGCAACCTTCGCCGAACAGAGCGTCGGACTCGTGCAGATCGTCGAGACGCATCCGGAATGGTCGGAGGCAATGGTCGTCTACATCTGCGGGGAGTTGCTGGCGGGCGACACCGTTGAGCCCTATATCGCGCAGCCCGCGTTCTTCACGGTCGTGGACGGACCGCCGCGATTCGATGAGCCGGCGAAGATCACGACCGGCGAGCACGGCCAGAACCTCGCGGCCCGCGGCATGTTGATGGTGATCGATCACGGCATTATGCAGGGCGTGCAGCGCGGCCAGCGGCTGACGATCTTCCGGCGCCTGCAGGCCGACGGCGCGCCGATCACCGTCGGCGACGGCGTGATCATCGCGGTGCGCGCCGATTCGGCGACACTGCGGATCGATTCGACGACGGATGCCGTGAAGGTGGGCGACCTGGTCGCCGTGCACCGCTAGATTAGCCCCCGGTCTTACCGGATGACGAGCCGGTCGTTGACGGCAGTCACCCCGGCCGTGTCGCGCGCGAGCTGAACCGCCTTGGTCCGTTCAGCTTCCGAATGGACTGAGCCGCTCAGCGTCACAACGGTGCCCTTTGTGTCGACATCGATCGAGAGCGCCTTGACGGTATCGTCGAGCGCCATCTTCGATTTGATCTTCGCGGTCAACGCGCCTTCGTTCAGCGCCTGCTCGGCAACTGCGGCGCCAGTGGCAACCTTCTCCCCAATCGCGGCACCAGTCTGCCGTGCCTTTTCAGTGTCGACGCCCGGCGTTGCCTGGCGCGCGGACGCCGGCGTTTCGACGCCGTCACCGCCGAGCCGGTAACCGAGGAAAAACGCTGCCGCCGCGGCCACGATCACAAAGAGGATCACCAGCCGGAAGAGTGCTCGAAACATCGGTCGTCCCTCCGCCCGATGCTCAAGCATTCACCGTGCCAGTGCGTTACGGCCGCGGCTTGCCGCTTTCGACCAGCGTCTTCATGTTCTGGATGGCGCCGGTAAACATCGCCGTGCGCGCCGCCTTATCCTTCTCACGCGCGCCATCGTCGGGCAGCATCGAGTTGTCGTACATCAGCGTGTAGACGATCTTCGAGGTCTTGTCGGTGACCGGCCGTACTTCGACGGTGCCGTGGTACAGGTTGTAGGGCCGTACCTCGCGCGGCGTCTGCGTATAGGTGTACGAGTACTGGGTCTTGGCGACGAGCACTTCGTTGGCGACCGAGCGCACCGAGCCGACCTCGCCCTCGACTCCCGACAGCATCTTGCAGCTCTTGACGGCCGGCAGCCATTCGGCGATGTCGCAGTACTTGCCGACGCGCGCCCAGACCTCGGCGGCTGGCTTGTTCACATCGATTTCCAGCGGGATCGTAGTGTAGGTCGGATTGGCCACGACGACGCTGGCGGTTGGCGCGGGCGCCGGCGCCTGCGCCAGTGCCGGCGCGGGAGCACCGCACAACATTGCCGCCGCAAGAATCCGGGTAACTCGAGTCATGTATCAACGCCTCCGCGCGGAAGCTTAGATCAGATTGGCTATTGGCGCGCCGTGCCGCTGCGACCGCCGCGCTCGGCCAAAAAGGAGGCGACGCTTTCGAACTTGAGCGCTTTGGCCGCATCCAGAGCCGTGCGGCCGTCGCTGTTGTACGCGTTCAGATCGACACCCTGCTCGGCGGCGATCTTCACGCTTTCGAGCATCAGCGTCTCTCGTTCCCGTCGATCGGGTTGCACCCAGCCAACACCGCCGCCCATGCCCGCCGCGGCCATCACGGCATTGGTGACTTGCGTGCGCGGTTCGACCGGATCTTCGTTGTGATAGTTCGCGTGATGCACGAACGCGCCGTTGGCGCCGTGCTTCAACAGCAGGCGCATCACGTCCGGCTCGTTGAAGCGCGCGGCGAGCCAGAAGGGCGTGGCGCCAACGAGCTCGGGGGCGAAATTGAAATCACGCGACGATCGGCGCGTCGGCGTCCAGGTCCTGAGCGGCGCGTTGGCATCGGCGCCGTGGGAGAGCAGTGCGCTGACCATGCGAGCATCGCGTCGCATGATCGCCGCATGCAGCGCGGTGAAGCCTGGCCCCGCCGCGTTCGCATCGGCGCCGCGATCGAGCAGCCACTCGACCATGGCCGTGAAGCCGGCATGCGCGGCCATCGTGGTAACGCTGACACCCCACGCGTCCGCATCGTTGACGTCGGCGCCGGCGGCGACCAGCAGCTTCGACGAGTCGAGATCGCCGACGCGGGCGGCGAAGAGCAGCGCGGTGTCGCGTCCGTGTGGAATGATCCGGTTGTATTCCTTCAAGCCGTGCGGCGGGACGGCCATCATCTCGGTCCATTCCGCCGATCGCGCGTGCACGTCGGCGCCGTGGGCGAGCAGGGCTTTCACGACCTCGGGATGCTTCTGCGACACGGCCCACATCAGCGCGGTCTGTTGTCGTGACGCGCGGGCATCCGTCTTCGCGCCCTTACCGAGCAGCAGCGTCACCACGTCGGCCTTGCCCGATCGCGATGCGACCATCAGCGGCGTTTCGCCGGCGAGCAGCGCGAGATTGGGATTGGCGCCGGCATCGAGCAGCCGCTTGGCCACCGGCGCGCCGGCGTTGATGCCCGCGTTCCAGAGCGGCGTTGCGCCGAGATCGTTCGCGGCATTGACATTGGCGCCGGCACGAATCAACAGGTCGACGCTTTCGACATCGTCGCGATACGCCGCCCAATGCAATGCAGTCGTGCCGTCGGCCTCGGCGGCGTTGACGTCCGCCTTCTTCTGAATCAACGAGCGCAGCGCGGCGCGGTCGCCCTGTTTCGCGGCCTCGATCAGCGCAGGCCGCTCGTTCGCGGCCACGGTCGCCGCGATCGCGAGCGCGATCACAATCGAGAGACGTGCCGTCATCTAGATCGACACGGTATCGATCGCCAGCGGGCCGGTGCTGCCGCCCAATCGCTCGACGGGGACATCCATCTTGTCCATCAGCGTGACGAGCAGGTTCGCCATCGACGGCTTGTCGGTGTAGGCAATGTGACGCCCGCCCTTGAGCCGGCCGGCGCCGCCGCCGAGCAACAGGATCGGCAGGTTGTCCCCGGAGTGGCGGTTGCTGTTGGAGATGCCCGAGCCGTACAGGATGGTCATGTGATCGAGCAGCGACCCGTCGCCGTCCGGTGTCGCGCGCAGGCGCTCGAGGTATTTCGCGAACAGCTCGGTGTGATACCGATTGATCTTCGACATCCGCGCGACGAGCTCGGGCTGATCGCCATGATGTGACAGCGGGTGATGCGCTTCCGGCACGCCGATCTGCGGATACGGGCGCGCGCTCTGTTCCTTGCTGATCATGAAGGAGACGACGCGGGTCAGGTCGGACTGCAGCGCAAGCAGCTGCAGATCGAGCATCAGCTCGAGATGATCCTCGAAAACCGGCGGCACGCCCTGCGGTTGATCCATGAACGGCAGATCCAGATCGCGCTGCTGCTCGGCCTTCTGGATGCGGCGCTCGACGTCGCGGACCGACTCGGCGTACTCGTTGATCTTGGTCAGGTCCTGGGGACCGAGCGCCTTCCGGAGCGCGGCCAGCTTGTCGTTCACCGAATCGAGGATGCTCTTGTGCTGGCGCAGGCGCGCTTCCCGCGCCGCGCGATCGGTGCTGCCGCTGTCGCCGAACAGCTTCTCGAACACCGCGCGCGGGTTGAACTCCATCGGCAGCGGCTGCGTCTTGCTGCGCCACGACAGCGTGTGCGTGTAGACGCAGCTGAGATTCCCGGTGCAGGCGCCGGCGTTGTTGGGCGGATCCATCGCGAGCTCGAGCGACCCGAGCTGTGTCTGATGCGCGAACTGCCGCGCCAGCAGTTGATCCATCGAGACGTCGGCGACGATCTCGACTTCGTTGCGCCCGCCGCGCGTCGTTCCGGTGAGGAACGATCCGGATGCGCCGGCGTGGATGTAGTTCCAGTTCGCCTTCAGCCCCGACAGCACCAGCATCTGGTCGCGATAGGCCGCGAGCGGCTCGAGGATCGGCGTCATTTCGAAGCCGGCGCCCGTCGTCTTCGGCAGCCAGTACTCCATCGCCATGCCGTTCGGCACGTAGAAGGTCTGGAAGCGGCGCACCGGCGCGGCCGCTCGCGCGACCGCCGGCGTCATCGCATCGAGCAGCGGCAGCGAGAGGGCGGCACCCAATCCGCGAAGCACGGTACGACGGGCGAGTGGTTTCGAAGTCAGAAGCGTCATGAAGATCCCCGCATCAGGAAAGGCGGACTGTTCACGATTCCCAGAATCAACGCCGACCAGCGATAGTCCTGCGCGGCCGCGGTGCGAACGATCTGCCGGACCGCCGGCCGATCGTAGTACTCGAGACGACGTCCCAACCCGTACGCCAGCAACTTCTCCGTCAGCGTTGCCGGGAAACGATCCGGATCGCTCAACAGCAGCTCGCGGAGCCCCTTGAGGCCGTTGATCGATGCGCCGCTGACGGTCGTGCCGATCGCATCCACCGGCTTGCCCGATTCGTCAATGCTGCGCCACCCGCCGATCGCGTCGAAGCTCTCGAGGGCGAAGCCGGGAGGATCGATCACAGCATGACAGCTCGCGCACACCGGGTTGGTGCGGTGTTGCGCGAGCCGCTCGCGAATCGTTGGCGGCAGTGTGCCCGGCCGGACTTCGGCGAGCGTGGTGTTGACATCGGGCGGCGGTGGCGGCACGTAGATGCCGAAGATGTTGTCGAGCAGCCACTTGCCGCGCAGCACCGGCGACGTACGATCCGGATACGAGGTCGTGGCCAGGATCGCGCCCTGCCCGAGCAGGCCGCCGCGCTGATCGGGGTTGGGCAGCGTGACGCGGCGGAAGCGTGGGCCGTAGATCCCGGGAATACGGTAATGGCGCGCCAGCCGCTCGTTCACGAACGTGTAATCGGCGCGCAGCAGATCGGACACGCTGCGATCCTCGCGCAGCATGCTGTCGATGAAGAGCCGCGTTTCCTCGGTGAACGCCGCCAGCAGGTTGTCGTCGAAGTCAGGGTAGAAGTCGGGATGCGCGACGACTTCGCCGACGCGGCGGAGGTTCAGCCACTGCGATGCGAAATTGCCGACCAGTGAGGCTGCCGCGCGCGGATCCGCCAGCATGCGGCGGGCGTGCTGATCGAGAACCGCGGGCTTCGATAGTTCGCCGCGCTCGGCCGCGGCAAGCAGCGCGTCATCGGGGATGCTCGCCCACAGGAAAAACGACAGGCGCGACGCGAGCTCGATGTCGCCGGCCCGATGATCGGCGCGATCGGCATGAACACGCAGCAGGAAATCCGGATCCACGAGCATGCGCTCGAGCGCGAACTGGATGCCGGCATCGAACGACCCGCCGTCGCGCTGTCCGTGGTCGAAGAACGTCAGCAGCGTCGTGCGATCGGCCGCGGTGATCGGCCGGCGATAGGCGAGACGCGCCATGCGACCAAGGATTCGCTCCGCGCACGCGCGATCGGAGGCCGACTTCGGCTCGCAGACGAAGATCTGTTTGCGGCTCGCCGTCCTCGGGATCGTCTTGTCGACGCGATGCGGACCGCCGATATCGACCGCGCCGACCGCGGCATAGCCCATGTAAACCTGATCGTTCGTGAGCACGCGGCCGCGCTGCAGCGGCTGCGGCAAACCCTCCGGCTCCCACATCTCGCGAACGAACGACACGCCGACGACCCGGTTGCCCGCGCTCACCGGCACGCGCACGGTGAGGCCGCGGTCGCCCGTCAACTGCATGAAGGTTTCCCACTCGGGCGCACCGGCGAATCCAGGCTCGCCATCACCGGCGTAACTCGACGCCGCCGGTGTGCCCGGCGCGTTGCCGCCGACAGTGAACCGCTTGATCAACTTGCCGTCGACGCGCACGTCTAGCTGCTGCGGCCAGCCCATGCCCATCAGGTAGTCCTGATACTGCCGGCGCAGCCGCACGGTGATTGAGTACTCGCCGTCGACCGGAACCTGATAGCGCACCGCAATGCCGCCGCGCGAGCCGAACGGCAGCTCTTCGTCCTGTCGATCGTCCTGCACCACATGCAGTGGGATCTCGAAGGTCTTGAGCCCCGGCTTCGACGGCGCGATGCCGGTCGCGAGCCGCGTCACTTGTCGCGCGGCTGAGAGATAGCGCTCGAGATGCGTTGTCGAGATGCTGAGCACGTCGGCGAAATTGTCGAAGCTGCCGTCCGCGGTGTCGTCGCCGGGCAGGAGCGCCGTCACGTCGAACGCGAGCGGATCGAGCGCCAGCAAATCACGCACGGCATTGCTGTATTCGGTGCGGTTCAGGCGATGCACCGCGCTGATCCGTCCGGCGCGTGGCGACGCCAGCCATGCGCGATCGATGTCCGATTCGATCCACGCCACGATCGATCGCGTCGTCTGGGCGTCCGGCCTCGGCCGTCCAGCGGGCGGCATGGATCCGGCGCGCAGCCGCGCGATCACTTTTTCGAAGACTTCAGGATTGTCGTGCGGCGAGGCGGCGTCAACAGTATCGAGCGTCAGCCCCGCGGTCTTGAGCCGCTGGTTGTGGCACGTGACGCAATAGGTGTCGAGCGTCGCCCGAAGATCCGGCGCCGGCCCGGCCGGTGTCGTTAAGGGCTGTTGCGGGACGGACCCGACACGCGCCGCCGACGCGGCGACGTATCCGCTCAAGGCCAGCGCGAAGAGGGCGGTGCGGACAAGGCGCGGGGCCATGTGACCGTCGCCAGTATAAGGCTAGCGAGCGGCGGCTGGACGAAGCTTCACGACCCGCTTGGTACGCGTTTCCGCGACGTAAATCGAACCATCGCGACCCACTGCCAGGTCATGCACGGCGTTGAACACCGGATCGCCGGGCTTGCCAAACCCGATCGCCGCGACCATCTGCCAGTTGCGATCGAGCTTCAATACGCCGGTGTGCGCCGTGTCGTAGTCGGCGCGGCGAATGCCGACATAGAGCGCCCCTTCCGCGTCCGTCGCCACGCTGAACACGCGACCGGTCGTGGCGGCGTCCTTCTCGCCGATCCACTCACGCTTAAACGCGCCATCTCGATCGAACAACTGGAGACGCGAATTCTCGCGATCGGCAACGATCACATCTGTATTGCCCGTCACGAACGTCAGGCCGTGCGGATTGCTGAATTCGCCGGGGCCCGCCCCCTTCTTCCCCCATTCGCGAAGCCACGTGCCGCGGCGATCGAAGATCGCGACGCGGCTGTTGACGTAACCATCCGAGACGTAGAACGAGCCGTCCGCGCGAATGGCAATGTCCGTCGGTTGATTGAAATGCGTCGCGTCCCACTTGCCGGCGCGAGGTTCGCCGACGGCGAACAGCAACTTGCCGTCGTGCGAGAACTTGAAGACCTGTTGCAGCGCGACGTCGGTCAGAAACACGTTGTTCTCGTGATCGACGGTGATGCCGTGCGGCACAAGGAATGTGTTGGCACCCCACGATCGAATCAGCCGGCCGGATTGCGGATCGATCTCGAGCACGGCCGGATCTTTCAGAAGCTCGGTCGCTGCCGTATCGAAGCCGCGGCCCGGACGATGGAAGACCATGACGTGGTCATTGGCATCAACCGCGACGCCGGCGGCTTCGCCCATCTCCATTCCCGGCAGGCTTGGCCATCCTTTCACTTCTTCGTAACGGGCCGCAGCCGCGACGGACGGCTCGGGATGCAGGCGCAGATCGGCGAGGGTGAGGACGATCGCCGCCGCGCCGCAAAGGAGAAAGGCATTCTGGCTGCGCATGCCGCTCATTATGCGAGAATCCCGGCACCATGGCGGCACTCTTCACGGCGATCTTTGTGCTGGTCTCGGTCGCGTCAGCTTCGGCGCAATCCACCTCCGCCGAGGCTACGGCGGACAGGCACTGGCCGCAATTTCGCGGCACTCGCGCCGGCGTCGCCACCGACGATCCGCGATTGCCCGACACCTGGAGCGCCACCGAGAACGTTGCGTGGAAAATCGATGTGCCCGGCCGCAGCTGGAGCTCGCCGGTGGTGTGGGGCAATCACGTCTTCGTCGTCACCGCGATCAACACCAGACAACCGGTGCAGACGTTGAATGCGGTCGGCACATACCTCGCGCGCTCGCTCGGCGGGCCAATGACCGGCGCCGACATCAGCCGGCCGGTCGATGCACACCGATGGGTGCTGTACGACGTCGATTTCAATACCGGAAAGATCAACTGGGAGCGCACCGTACACGCCGCGGTGCCGCTGCAGCCGGTGCACCAGAAGAATTCGTATGCATCTGAGACGCCGGTCACCGACGGCCAGCGCGTTTACGTGTATCTCGGCTACGTCGGACTGTTCGCGTTCGACATGAGCGGCAAGCCGGTGTGGTCGCAGCTGATGTCCGCGCCGAAAATGCGCACCGGCTGGGGCCCGGCGTCTTCACCGGTCCTCCACGACGGCCGGCTCTACATCGTCAACGACAACGAAGAGCGATCGTTCATCGCGGCCTTCGATGCGCGCACCGGTAAAGAGCTCTGGCGCACGGCCCGCGAGAATGAAGGCTCCAACTGGTCGACGCCGTTCGTGTGGCAGAACGATCGGCGCACTGAGATCGTGACGACCGGCACGAAAGGCGTGCGCTCGTACGATCTGTCAGGCACCTTGCTGTGGCAGCTCACCGGCATGACGTCGATTCACGCGGTGACGCCGTTCGCAAGTCACGGCCTGCTGTTCGTGAGCTCCGGTTACTTTCCGGATTCCAAGCGGCCGACGTATGCGATCAAGCCGGGCGCGTCGGGCGACATCAGTTTGAAAGGCGAGGAGCGCAGCAACGAGTTCATCGCATGGTCGAATCCGACGCTGGCGCCCGCGTATCCATCGCCGCTCGTGGTCGGCGATCAGTACTACACGCTGATGGACCGTGGCTTCGTCACGTCGAACGATCCCAGGACCGGCGACGAGATCTACGGAAGGCGGCGCATTGCGGTTGATGCGGGCACGTTCTCCGCATCGCCATGGGCTTATAACGGCAAGCTCTTCGCGATCAGCGAGGACGGCGACACGTTCGTGATGCAGGCCGGCCGGGAATTCAAGGTGCTGGGCCGCAACTCGCTCGGCGAGATGACGCTCGCCACTCCGGCCGTTGCCAACGGCAGCGTGATCATCCGCACCGCGACGAAGCTCTATCGCATCGCGCGCGCGCCGCGATAGCGGCTATTTCCTCAGCGCCGGATGCACGTAGTCGAAGCACCTGCGCGTCCTCGAGCAGGCCGGGCTGATCGCCCGCGGCCGCCAAGCGCAGTGGCGGCCGTGCAGACTCGAAGCGGCGCCGCTCAAGGCCATCGCCGAGTGGACCGAACGCTACCGGAAGATCTGGGAACAGCACTTCGACAGCCTCGAGCTCTACCTTCAAAAGATGAAAGCGGCGGACAAACGATCCGGAAAGAAAGAGGAGACCAAACATGGCGGCAAGCGGCGTAGCAAATAGCGAAACGTTCAAGGTCACGACGCCCTCGGACACGGAGATTCGGCAGCAGCGCGCCATCGACGTTGGCGTGATGCTGAAGCGGCGCGGCTCGGCAACGCCGGAGCACGGCCTCGACTTCGTCTCCGGCCCGGTCGGCGACGAACGGCAGTATCCACCCGTGCTGGACGTCGCCTCGACGTGGGATATTCGCATCGGCTCCCAGCTGCCGCACGCGCCGCGCGCCGAGTACACGATCACCGTGGAAGTGGCGCCGGCCGACGAGCGCGACCGCGCGATCGCTTCGGCGCACGCGCTCCACTACGACGCCTCCGAGTTTTCCTGGAAGAACGATTACCGCCGCGCGCACGAGTTGTACGGCGCTGCCAGGGACCTCGCGCTGAAGGCAGGCGACCTGTCGATCGCCGCGGAATCGACCTACCAGCTCGCGCGCATGCACGATCAGTTCGGCGACACGCCGGCCGCCATCGAATGGCAGCTCCGCGCGCTCGAGCTGTTCAGGCAGATCGATCAGAAGGATCGCCAGTCGCGCGTGTTGAATCGCCTTGGCGATCTGTCGCGGAAAGTCGGAGCGGTCGCGGATGCGGAGCGGTATTTCGCACTGGCCCAACCGCTCGCTGAACAGACCCGCGACGTGGTCGGCCTGGCCGACATCCTGAACAATTCGGGACTGCTGCTGCTCGCGACCGGCCGCCCGGAGGAGGCGATCGAGCGTCTCGAAAACGCGTTGCCGCTGGCGCGCGAGGTCAACTCCGCAAACGTCGAAGTCGCGCTGCTGAATAACACGGCGGAGGCTTATCGGCGTCTCGGCATGTACGACCGGGCGATTGAAAAGGCGCGCGAGTCCTTCCCGGCGGTGGCGCGATTGAATCTGCCGCGCCGCACGGCACGGTCGCTGTTCATGCTTGCGTCGCACTACTACGAGAACGGCGACCTCGCGCTCGCCGACGAAACGCTCGAGAAGTCCCTCGACTTGTATCGCACGACGGAAGATCGGCTCGGCTACGCCGAAACGCTCGGCCTGGCGGCGCGCATGATGTATGCGTCGGGCGACACCGAGCGCGCGCTGGCGACGTTCGCCGAGGCGCGCCCGCTCCTGCAGAAGGCGCAAAGCAAGGGCGGCGAAGCGTCGTTGTTGACGGCCTGGGCCGATGTGGACATCGAGCGCCGCGACTACGCGGCGGCTTTATCGAAGCTTGACGACGCGACCGCGTTGAGCCGCGCGATTGCGGGGCGCTACACCGAGACCCGCGCGGAGTATTTGCGCGCGGTCGCGTATCAGCGATCGGATCGCGTCGACGAGGCGGTGGCGGCGATTCGCCGCGCCATCGACAACGTCGAGGCCATGCGCGGCTCGATCGCGCGGAGCGATCTGCGGACGTCGTACCTCGCCGCCGTCCGGTCGTATTACGACCTTTACGTTGACCTGCTGCAGAAGCGCGGCGACGCTGCGGGTGCGTTCGAAGTCAGTGAGCGCGCGCGTGCCCGCGCCCTCCTCGAGGGGCTGGCGGAATCAGCCGCAAAGATCCAGAAGGGCGCCGATGTCGCGCTGCTGGCGAAACAGCGGGCGATCCAGCGCGAGCTGAACGCGAAGGAAACCTATCGCGCCGAGGTGGTGCAGCGCGACGGCGAGCAGAGCGCCGCAGCGAAAGCCGTCGCGGCCGATGTCGACCGGTTGCTCGAACAGTGGACGGCGGTGCGCGCGCAGGTGCGCACGGCCAGCCCCGCCTACGCCGCGTTGCAGCAGCCGCAGCCAATCGATCTGAAAGAGCTGCAGGGTTCGTTGCTCGATGCGCGCACCTCGATGGTGGCGTATCACCTCGGGCGCGATCGCGGCTACGTGTTCGTCATCGACAAGGACTCGATCGCCGTGGAAACGCTGCCGGCGATGACGGTGATCGACGCGGTCGCGCGGCGGTATCACGAGGCGTTGAGCCGCGAGCTCGAGGGACTCGCCGCGGCACAGGCAGCTGGCGCATCGACCGCTGCGGCCAAGGCCGGCCGCGAGCTGGCCGCGCTGATCTGGAAGCCAATCGAAGCCAGGGTCAAGGGCCGGCGCTTGTTGATCGTCGCCGATCGCGCGCTGCACTACGTGCCGTTTGCCGCGTTGCCAACCAGCGCCGGCACGTCGGTGCTGGCGTCGCACGAGATCGTCTACCTGCCTTCGGCGGCGGTGCTGGCCTCGCTGCGCGCCGGCAGCAAGCGCGTCACCCTCAACGCGTCCACGGCGGTGTTTGCCGACCCGGTGTTTTCGAAAAACGATCCACGCTTCGCGGCGTCGAGCGATTCGAGCGGGGCGCACTCGCGCGCCGGCCAGGACGGACTCTACGCGCGGCTGCGCTTCTCGCGCCGCGAGGCCGACGCGATCGGTGAACGCGCGCCGGGCGCGTATCAGGCGCTCGACTTTGCGGCCACCAAGTCGGCCGTCGTGTCTCGCGATCTTCGGAAATACAGCGTGCTGCACTTCGCGACTCACGGCTCGCTCAACACCGAACATCCCGAGTTGTCAGGTCTGGTGCTGTCGCTCTTCGACAAGAACGGCAAGCCGATCGACGGCTTCCTGCGCCTCCACGAAATCTACAATCTCGATCTCAACGCCGATCTGGTCGTGCTGAGCGCGTGCCGCACGGCGCTCGGCAGGGAAGTGCACGGCGAGGGCCTGATTGGCCTGACCCGCGGCTTCATGTATGCCGGCGCCTCGCGCGTGGTCTCGAGCGTGTGGAACGTCGACGACCGCGCCAGCGCGCTGCTGATGTCGCGCTTCTACGACGCCATGCGCGTCAAACAGCTGGCGCCCGCCGCCGCGCTCCGCGACGCGCAGCTCTCCCTGATGAACGATCCGCGCTGGTCGAGCCCGCACTACTGGGCGGCGTTCAGTCTCCAGGGCGAGTGGAAATAGGTACAATCGTTCCTGCGCGTGAACACGGTGTTCCTTCTCTCGCCCGCCTATTGCGGCGGCCGCCGCGCGTCGATCCTCCTCAACCCGAAGTCGCAGGCGGAGACGACGCGCGAGCTGCGCGCCGGCCGGCTGTCGCTCGGGCGCGCCTTCGCGTTCATGAGCGGCTTGTACTTCCGCGGCAAGTTGAATTACGCGAAGCGGTTCGGCGAGGCGCTCGTCATTACGCCGACGCGTGGCCTGCAGGATCCCGAGCGCCAGTTCACGATCGCGTTGCTGCGTGAATTCGCCGTCGGGGATGTCAGCCTCGACAACCCCGAATACCGTTCCGCGCTCGAGCGCGACGTGATGGCGCTCGCGGATCGCATCGGCAGGAAAACATCCGTCGTGCTGCTCGGCAGCGTGGCGAGCGGGAAGTATGTGGACGTGTTGCTGCCGATTCTCGGCGATCGCCTGCGCTATCCGGTCGCTTTCGTCGGTCGCGGCGACATGAGCCGCGGCGGCCTGCTGCTGAGAAGCGCCGCCAGCGGTGAAGAGCTCGAATACGGCCCGCTGACCGCGGGCGTTCGGCCGCGCGGGCCGCGGCCGCCCAGGCTCGATCCATCGACACGAGTGGCAGTAAGCTGGAGCCATGAGACGGACGCTGCTCGTGCTCACGCTCGCCGCGGCATCATCGAGCCTGCCCTCAGCGCAGGAACGCCCGGTGCCAAAAGACTCGACGCGATTGTCGATATCCGGCTGCGCCCGCGGCCGCGTCTTCACGGTCGGCCGCGATCCTGAGCACGAGTCGAGCTTCGTCATGGAGCTCGGCACCAAAATCCGGCTCGAGGGCGACAAGAAAGTCCTCGCCGACGTGAAAGCGCACGAGGGATCGATGGTCGAGCTGACCGGCCTCATCAAGAGATCCGATCTCACGCAGCCTGGCATCGGGCTCGCGGGCGGCAAGGTGCGCATCACGCCGGTGATGCCGAATGGCCGCGGCGTCGGCCGCGATCCGGGTCCCTCGCCGCCGATCCTCGATGTCGAATCGTACAAATTGCTGAACGCGTCGTGCGCAAACCGCTGACGCCCTCGCTCACGGGCCAGCGCGTGGTCGTCGTCGGCGGCGGCCTGGCCGGTCTCGTCGCCGCCCGAGATCTGATCGCGCGCGGCGCCGACGTGCATCTGCTCGAAGCGCGCGAGCGCCTCGGCGGCCGCGTCTGGACCGTCCACGACAAGGAATTCTCCGACGTGCCGCTGGAGCTGGGCGGCGAGTTCATCGACGGCGGGCATGCGGCGATTCGCGCGCTGTGCCACGATCTGCGCCTGACGCTGTCGCCGATCCTGAAGGACGGGTTCGGTCTCGCGCTCGACGTCAACGGCCGCGTCCAGTTATTCAACGGCCAGAAGCGGATCTGGAGCCACTTCAAACAGACGCTGTCGCGCGACGCCGCATCACTACGCGCCGATGACTGCGACTGGAATTCGACGACGGCGCAGATGATGGCGCGGCATTCAGCGCGTGCCTTGCTCGAGGCGCGCGGGGCGTCGCGTGAAGTGCTCGCGATGTTCGATGGCCTGCGCGGGTTCTTTCTGGCCGACGCCGATCGGCTGTCGGCGCTCGTCGGCGTCGAGCTGGCGATGCAGCCACGCGATCCCGGTCACGTGACGTTATCGAGGATCAAAGGCGGCAACGACCGCCTCGTGCAGGCACTGGCGAAGCAACAGGGACTGAAGATCGCGCTCGAGGCGGTCGTCTCGAAGATCGATCAAGACGATCGCGGCGTGCGCGTGCACGTCGCCGGCGGATCGAAGAAGGGCGCGATCGTATCCGGCGACTACCTGGTCCTGACCACGCCGGCGCCGATTGCGCGCGCGCTCGAATTCACGCCGGCGGTGCCCGCGACCCTTCGCAAGGCGTGGCAGGCGCTCGATTCGGGACCGGCGACGAAGGCGCACGCGCGATTCGACAAGGGCTGGTGGCGGAGGCCCGGGCGGCCGCGCGCGTGGGGATCGAATCTCGACACCGGCGCGATCTGGGAAACATCCGGCACCGGACCCGCCGGGCTCACGATGCTGGCCGGCGGGCGGGCCAGCCGCGCGCTCCGCGATTTGCTGGAAGAAGGCGGCCCACAGCGCGTCATTCGCCGGCTGTCGTGGCTTGGCGAGCCTGAAGACGCGCGCGACTTTCGCAGCTTCAGCTGGGAGCTGGATCCGTACGCGAAAGGCGGCTACGCCGTGTTCACGCCGGACTTCAAGCCGGAGTGGCGCGGCGAGCTGTCGCGCGCGTTCGGCCGCATTGCGTTTGCCGGCGATCACACCAGCCGCAGGTGGCAGGGCTACATGAACGGCGCGGTCGACAGCGGCCAGCGCGCGGCGCGCGATATCGAGATCATGAAGCTGATGGGCGGCGAGCTCGCGTCAGCGCCAGCCTAAGCGCACGACACTGCGCCTGAGCCCGCTTCCCATCGCTGGCCGGTCCATCGTGTCGCGAACAATTCGAACAGCAGCCAGCGATCGCGATCGACGATCAGCAGGTGGCGGTCGCCGTCGGATCCGCCGCCGGCGTCGGGGCCGGTGCGGGTGTTAGTGCGGGAGTCGATACCGGCGGCGGCGTTGAAGTTGTCGGGCCGGTCGGTGATGGCGAGGTATTTTTAGAGGCGCTGCACGACGCGGCGAGCAACGCGAGCACCCAGGCACCGCAGGCACCCGGGCACCCAGGCACCTTGATCAATGGTAGTGACCGTGCTCCGGCGACCACACACCGCCGGCGCGCCCGACGTGGCTGCGATCGGCGGTGAAGCTGGTGATCACCGCGGTCGCTCCGGCCGCGACGAGCAGTCCCACGAGGATCAGCATCAGGGTGTTGCCCTTCGTCGATGCCTTCTTCATGCCGTGGCACTTCTTGTATTTCTTGCCGCTGCCGCAGGCGCAGAGGTCGTTGCGGGCGATTTTGCTGCTGTGGGTCATGGCGATCCTCGACGCTGCCGATTCTGCTCCCGCGTGCGCGGCAGGTCAAGCACCGAACGAATCGGATAGGATGGCCGCGGATCCCTCAGAGTGCTCACCGCGAAGTTGAACGGCATCCTGCTGGTCGCGCTGGGCGCGATCGCGATGATCGCGCCGTTGTTCTCATCGGTCTGGGGCGTGCCGATCGTCGGCGTCGCCATCTTTCTCTCGGGCATCGTCGAGCTGGCCGACGCCTGGTATTCCGACAGCAGCCGCACGCATTACAGCAGCGGCATTTTCTCGGTCGCCGCGGGCGCGCTGATTTCGTTTCAATCGGCGTTCGCGTTCAGTGGCTTGATGGTGGCGACCAGCATCGTGTTGCTGCTCGACGGCGGCACCAACGTGGTGCGGGCGATTCGCGGCCGCAGCGACGGCAGTCGTCTGTGGGACTTCTTCAATGGCGCCGCCAACATGCTGCTCGCGCTGATCGTATGGTGGCTGCGCGACACGATCGGCGCACAGGGATTTGGTTTCTTCCTCGGCCTGCGCATGGCGGCGTCAGGCTGGCAGACGCTGACGGTCCGCTCAGCGGAGGACGGGGACGTATTCGCGCGTCCGGAAGACGAGCATCCCAATCGCGCGCTCGGCTTGCCGCCGCATCCGATCATCGGCTTCATTCATCGCGAAGCCGTCGCGCACGCGCGCTCGCGCACGCCGGCTGATTTCTATTGGAGCGTCGTCTTCGTGGTCGTGTTCTTCGCGATCCACGTCGGCCGCCTCGATGCGGAATGGACCTTTGTCGGCATGGTGACGCCGGCCGCCGCGACGCTCGGCGACATCGTCGCCGCGCTGGTGTTGTCGATCGTCGTGCTGTTTCCGCTGGAAGTGTTGTGGCACCGCATCAGCCGCCCCATCGAGAGGGCGGCGTGGGATCGCATGCTCAACGATCGCGCGCCGGAGTCCGAACAGCGGTGGAGCGAGCGCGCCGTGCGGTGGTGGGCCGAACAGCGGCTGCGCCGATCGGTGGCGCGCGATCTCGAGAACAACACGCTGCACGGCGCATTGCGGCAGTTGATTCGCGCCGGCCTGCCGCTGACCGCCGTGTTGATCGCGGTCCATCCGATCTGGGGCTTCAGCTGGTACTTCAACAGCGAGAACTGGGCCACCGCGGCCTGGCAGAAGATCGCCGAGACGCGTGTCGATGAGTGGCGCGAGGCGATGATCGACGCCGCCGTGCGATCGCGGCTGGGATCGTCAGTGACCGCCGAAGGAGTCTTCGCAGTCGGCGTCGACGGCGTGGGCTCGGGCGACTTCTCGTTCATCGTCATCGGCGATCCCGGTGAAGGCGATCCGTCGCAGCACGCGCTCCGCGATCGATTGCTGTTATCGGCGCGCCAGGACGCGGTGAAGTTCCTGGTGATCGCCTCCGACGTGGTTTATCCGGTCGGCGCGATGAAAGACTACGAGCCGAATTTCTATCTGCCGCTGATGGGCGTCGACAAGCCGGTGCTGGCGATCCCCGGCAATCATGACTGGTTCAACGCGCTCGACGGATTTGCAGCCAACCTGATGGACCCGGCCACGGCGCGGGCCGCCATCGACGCGCGCGTCAGCGCCGATCTGAGTCTCTCGAGCACGACCGACGATCGTATCGACGAGTTGATTGCCTCAGCCGCCCGGCTGCGCTCGCTCTATCGAGTGCGGGCGGGCCTGCAGCACGGACCGTTTTTCGAGCTGCATGCCGGCGGCTTCTCGTTGATTGCCATCGACACCGGCATCGAGAAGCGTGTCGATCGCCTGCAGCTGGCGTGGCTCAAAGCGGCGCTGGCGCGATCGAAAGACGACTTCACGATGGCGATCCTCGGCCATCCGTTCTATGCGGCGGGCCGATCGCAGGACGGTGATCAGTCATTCCAGGAAGTGCACGATCTGCTGCGCGCCCACGGCGTGCGCGTGATGATGGCGGGGGATACGCACGATTTCGAGTATTACCGCAACGAGCGCACGCACTACTTCGTCAACGGCGGTGGGGGAGCGTACCTCAGCATCGGCACGGCGCTCGATTGGCCCGATCGAGCGGCACTTGCCGACTACGCGTTCTATCCGAGGACCGACGCCATCTCGAAGAAGCTCGACGAGGAAACGCCGTTCTGGAAGCGGCCGGCGTGGTGGTGGGTGCGGCGCTACGGCGCGTGGCCGTTCTCGGTTGAAGCGCTGTCTGCCGTCTTCGATTTCAACCGCGCGCCGTTCTTTCAGAGTTTCGTCGAAGTGCGTGTTGAACGATCGCGCGATCGTGTTGTGCTGGCAGTAATCGGGGTCGATGGTCCGCTGCGCTGGCGGGATCTCCAGACCGGCGGTGTCGTAATGGCGGCCGGTCAATCACTCGACGATGCGGTCGAGTTTGTTTTGGATCTTCCGTGACGATGTTTAGTGACGCAGTGGAAGGCGGGTGGCCGCGCGGAGTGGAAGGGCAGCGCAAAGCTGATCTCGGCAACGGCACATTCCTCAATCCGATCATGCAGGGCGATCATCCCGATCCGTCGATCCTGAAAGACGGCGACGACTACTACATGACGTTCTCGTCGTTTGATGCCTATCCGGGATTGGTGATCTGGCACTCGCGTGACCTCGTGAACTGGCAACCGATCGGTGCGGCGCTCTTCAAGAATGTCGGCTCGGTGTGGGCGCCCGATCTTGTCAGGCACCAGGGCCGTTACTACATTTACTTCCCGGGCATCTCACCGAACCGATCGAATTATGTGATCTGGGCGGACAACATTCGCGGCCCATGGAGCGAGCCGATCGATCTGAAGTTGACGCGCATCGATCCGGGTCACGCCGTCGGGCCTGACGGCAGGCGTTATCTGTTCCTCAGCGCGGGCGAGCTCGTGCAGTTGGCGGACGACGGCCTGTCGACGGTCGGATCGCCGAAGAAGATTTATGACGGGTGGAAATATCCAGCGGAGTGGGTGGTCGAGACCTTTGCGCAGGAAGGCCCGAAGATTCTGAAACGCGGCGGCTACTACTACATGGTGCTCGCCGAAGGCGGCACCGCGGGCCCGCCGACCGGGCACATGATCGTCGCGGCGCGATCGAAAACGATCGAAGGTCCATGGGAGAACTCGCCCTTCAATCCGATCCTGCGGACCGAATCGCGCGATGAGCGCTGGTGGTCGAAGGGCCACGGCACGCTGGTCGAAGACCGCTCCGGCAAATGGTGGATGGTCTATCACGCCTACGAGAACGGCTATTACACGCTGGGCCGGCAGACGCTGCTCGAGCCGATCGAGTGGACCGCCGACGGCTGGTTCCGCGTCGCCGGCAGCGATCCGGCGCAGCCGATTGCAAAGCCGGCCGGTACGCCGGGACCGCACGGCTTTGCCTTCTCGGATGATTTCTCGACGTCGAAGATGGGTGTGCAGTGGAGCTTCTACGCGGGTGACGCCGGCGATCGGCAGCGTTACCGCTACGAGAACGGCGCGCTCGTGCTGAAAGCGAAAGGCACCAGTCCGGCCGACAGTTCACCGTTGTGGTTCGTCAACGGCGATCATTCGTACGAGCTGGAAATCGAAGTCGATGCCGATCCGGACGCGAGCGCGGGGTTGCTCGTGTTTTACAGCCGCAAGCTGTATGCGGGACTTGGTATCTCGGCCAAGAGCATGCGCCTGCATGTCTACGGCATGGATCGGACGTCAGCGAAGCCGCCGCATCTGACGCAGCATGCGTGGCTTCGTCTTCGCAACGATCAGCACATTGTCACGCTCGATTTCAGCGCCGACGGCAGCAAGTGGGAGCGCTACGATCGCGCGATCGAGGTGTCGGGCTACCACCACAACGTCGCCTACGATTTCCTGAGCTTGCGTCCGGCGCTTTACGCGTCAGGGAGCGGGGAAGTGCGTTTCAGGAACTTCAAGTACCGCGCTCTGCCCTGATCCCCGAACCCCGATCCCTGATCCCCGATCCCCGATCATTCCTCTCGCAACGCGACCATCGGATCGACCCGCGCCGCGCGGCGGGCGGGGATCAGCCCGGCGAGCACCGTGACGCCGGCCAGGAATGCAGCGGCGATTGCGATCGAGACCGGATCGCTGGGAGTCATCTCGAACAGCAATGCCGCGATCAGTCTGCCTGATGCGAGCGCGCCGATCAGACCGACGATCAGGCCGATGCCGATGATCCAGCCCGCCTGTTTCAGAATCAGCGCGGTGACCGATCCGGGCGCGGCGCCGAGCGCGACGCGCACGCCGAATTCCTGCCGGCGGCGCAACACCTGGTGCGACATCACGCCGTACAGCCCGATTGCCGACAGCAGCAGCGCCAGCGCCGCGAAGCCGCCGGCCAGCCATGCCATCACGCGATCGCGCGCCGCGGCGTAACGGAAACCGGTCTCGATCGATCGGAACTCGACGCTCGCGCCCGGCGCAAGCGCGGACACGATGTCGAGCACCGCGGCATGCACCTGCCGCTCTGGAATCTCGCTGCGAATGTCGAGCTCGATCCACGGCTCGTCTTCCGGCAGCATCGGCACCAATACCGTCGGCTCGACGGCGTTGCGCAACGACGTGTGGCGTGAGTTGGCGACGATGCCGACAATCTCTACGCTGGGGTGGCCTCGGACGCTCAAGCGCAGCGTTTGCCCGATCGCGGATTGCCCACCGAAGTGCTGCGCTGCAAACGCTTCATTGACAATGGCGGACTGTCTCGGTTCTCGGCCGATCCAGTCGAAGTCACGGCCCGCCGTCACCGCAACGCCCACCGTGCGGAAATACCCGTCGCTGATGCGATTCAACGCGACGCGTTCATCGCCTGGCTGGCGAGCCCCAACCGCGAATGGCACCTGGCCGGTACCGAATCCGAACGGCGAGGACTCGACGAACCCGACATCCTGCACGCCGGGGAACGCGCGCAGCCGCTCGCGGATACGATCGGTCACCGGGACACGTTCGCGCCGCGCCACAGTGCTGCGGCTGAAGTCCGGCACCGCGACCACCACGTTCCGTCGATTGAATCCGAGAACCTGTGACGTCATCGACACGAAGCTGCGCACCAGCAGGCTGCCGCCGACGACGAGCATGAATGCGAGCGCGACCTGGAGTGCGACAAGAGTTTGCGCGATGCCGAACCGGCTGCTGCCGCCAATCGAACCCCGTGCTCGTTGCCGAATTGCTTCCAGCGGATCCACGCGTGTCGTCCACAGCGCCGGACCGGCCCCGAAGACGATCGCCGTGGCAATGCCGATGCCGATCGTGAAGCCCATCACCCGGTAGTTGAGCGGCACGTCGATCCAGTTGGCGAACCCGCCGCTCTGATTGACCGCAACCGCGTTGACAATGCCGCGCGCGGTCCACGCGCCGACGACCAGCGCGGCGACCGCGCTCGCCAGTGCGATCACCAGGCTTTCCATCAGCAGCGATCGCAGCACTTGCGCGCGCGTCGCACCGAGCGAGAGCCGGACGGCGAGCTCGCCGCGCCGCGCGCTGCCGCGCGCGATCAACAGGTTGGCCACGTTCGCGCACGCGATCACCAGCACCAGCGCGACGAGCGCCATCAGCACGGTCAGCGGCTTCGAATATTCCTGTTGCGTCGTCGTGGACAGGCCCGCCGGAATCGCCGTCACCGAAACGGGCTTGACCATCCGCGGCACGTTGTCCGGAATTTGCAGTGCGGCACGGAGGCCTGGCTGCAGCGCCCGCAGCGCCGCTTCCGCCGCTGCCGGCGTCTGGCCGTCTTTCAATCGGCCGACGACGGAGAAGCTGTTCATCAAGCGCCCGAGTGAATCGGGGTAGAGCGTGTTGTAGCCGTTGAGGGAGATCGCGACGTCGAACCGGCGTCCGACGTTCAATCCGAAGAAGCCGCGCCCGGTCACGCCGACGATCGTGAACGGCTTGCCGTCGAGACGGATCGTCGCGCCGAGAATCTCTGGACGGCCGCCGTACTCGGTTTGCCAGAATTCGTAGTCGGTCACCGCCACCAGCGGCGTTCCCAGCGCATCGTCTTCAGGTGTCAGCAGCCGTCCGATCGCGGGCGAGACGCCGAGCGTCGTGAAGAAGGTGCCGTTGACGGAGAGACCGAAGGCACTGCGTCGTTCGGGAGTGTTCGAAATGTCGGGCCGCAGCAATGTCATGGCCGCGGTGCTTTCGAAGACCTCCGCGGCCGCGATTTGCTGAAAGACCGGGATGCCGTGGGTGAGCGAGCCTGAGTCGACAACGCGGACCAGGCGCGCGGGATCGCGGACGGGCAGCGGCTTGATGAGCAGCGAATCGATCAGCGAGAAGATCGCGGTGTTGGCGCCGATGCCGAGCGCCAGCGACAGCACCACCACGGCGGTGATGACCGGCGTTCGCGCCCAGTGCCCGATCGCATCGCGCAGTTCACGCATAGCTCATCTCGCCGCAGCCTTGGCGAAGGCGGACACACCGGCAATCTACATCATTCCTCGCGTAGCGCGGCCATCGGATCGATGCGCGCCGCGCGCCGCGCCGGCAGGTACCCCGCGATCGCCGCCGCCAGCGCCAGCGTGATGGCGGTGATGACGATCATCGTGCGATCGGTTGCCGCCAGGTTGAAGAGCAGCGAGTTGATGAACCGGCCGGTGCCGACCGATGCGGCCGCGCCGACGATCAGCCCGGCGACCGTGATGACGGCGACGTTCTTCAGCACCAGGCCGACCACTTTGCCAGGCTCGGCGCCGAGCGCCATGCGGATGCCGATTTCATTGCGCCGGCGCGTCACCGAGTACGACATCACGCCGTAGAGCCCGAGCGCCGCCAGGAGCAGCGCCAGTGCGCCGAAGAAACCGGACAGGGTCGCGACCAGGCGCTCCTGCAAAACGTTCGCGCCGAGATCTTCATCGAGCCGCTTCAGATCGACGGCGATGTCTTTGTGGACGCCGGCGATCGCGGCCACGATCGCCTGCTTCGAATCAAACGGCGCCCCGGTAGTGCGAATCACGACGCGCGCGCCTGACGAGATCTCACGCTCCTGCGCCAGGGCGCCGAACATGATCGGCTGCGCCTCTTCGCGCAGCCGCTGGTATTTCGTATTCGCGACGAGGCCGATGATCTCCATCTGGCGGGTGGGGAAGCGCTCGTTGAAGCCGACAATGGTGAAGGTCTTGCCGATCGGGTTTTCGCCGTTGAAGTACTTCCGGGCGAAGGCCTCGTTGACGATGATCACTTCCGGCGCGCCGCGCCGATCGGTGTCCTCGATATCGCGGCCCGCGAGGATCGGCGTGCCCATGGTCTTGAAAAAGTTCGGCGAGACGCCGTTGAACAGGACTCCGCGGCGTTCGTTTGCCGCGTAGCCGGGCACGTTGATCTCGAGGTTCCACGTCGAGCCGCTGACCGGAGTCACGAACGAGATCGCGGCGGCTTCGACGCCGGGCACCGCCGCGATGTCTTCTCGCACGCGCGTGAACAGCTGCGTGCGATGCTCCGGCGCCGCGCCGGTGGCGCGCAGATCGAGATTGCCGACAATGACTTGCGACGCTTCGAATCCCATGTCCTGCGAGGTGAGTGCCACGAGCGTCCGCACGAATAGCGTCGATCCGAAGACCAGCACGAACGACAGCGCGACCTGTAAGGCGACGAGCGCGTGACCCGCCTGGAACCGTCCGCCGCCGCTGACCACGCCGCGCGAGTAGTCTCGCAGCGCATCGGCCGCTGTGAGCCGCGTGCCGCGGAATGCGGGCGCGACGCCGAACAGCAAGCCGGTGAGAACGCCGACCGCCGTCGTAAAGGCGAACACCCGCCAGTCCATCGCCAGGTCGACCTCGACGATCTGCGTGCGCGTCGACAGCATCGCGACGATCGCGCGGCTGCCCCAGCGCGCGATCACCAGGCCGGCGGCCGCACCGATCGTGGAGAGCATGATGCTCTCGACGAGCAGTTGTCGCACCAGCCGCCAGCGGCCGGCGCCGAGCGACAGGCGCAGCGCCAGTTCCCGCCGCCGCGCCACCGACTGCGCGAGCAGCAAGTTGGCCATGTTCGCGCACGCGATCACGAGCACCAGCGTGACGATGCCGAGCAGCACATACAGCGGCTGGGAATAGCGATCGCGCAGCGAGGAGACTCCGGTCGCGCCGGCGATCAGCGTGATCGGTTCGGTCAGATATTGCTTCAGCTCGCTGGCCGGCCAGTCCAGCGGCAGCGTCGCTTCTCGCAGCTGCGGCAGGAACGCGCCGAGCCGCGATTCCGCTTGTTCCATCGTCTGGCCGGGCGCCAGTCTGCCAACGATCGTCAGCCACCAGTTGCTGCGGCGATCGAGTGAGCTCTCCGCGCCGCGGATGATCGGTTCGGTGCCGAGCGGCGCCGCCACATCGAAAGCGCGGCCGATCTGCACGCCGAGAAAATCGCGCTGCGAGACGCCGATGATCGTGAACGGGTGGCCGTCGAGATTGATCGGCTTGCCGATCACGTCGGATCGCCCTCCGTACTCGCGTTGCCAGAAACCGTAGCTGAGAACGGCGACCGGACCATCCGGCCCGCCGCCGCGGCGATCGTCGTCCGTCGTGAACAGACGGCCGATGTGCGCGGTCACGCCGAGCGTGTCGAAATAGCGCCCGCTCACGAACAACCCCTGCGCGTTGCGCGTCTCGCCGCTCGCGTTGAGATTGAAGCGCGGGTTGCCATACGCCGCGACGCCGACCAGCACTTCCTGGTGATCCCTGATGTATTCCCACTGCGGATTGGTCAACGAGGTATTCGGCCCACGAACACCCTGGAACCCGACGATCACCAGTTTCTCGGGGTCGTAAACCGGCAGCGGCTTGAGGATCAGCGCGTTGACCAGGGAGAAGATGGCGACGTTGGCGCCAATTCCGAGCGCCAACGACAGCAGCGCAACGCCGCTGACGATCGGCGTCTGCCGCATTTGACGGACGGCGAACTTGAGGTCACGGACGAGCGAAGACACGAATCCCATGCGCCCTTTGACGCGCACTATTTACTGACGGTTGGCTCCAATTGCAATCTTCACCGTCATTTACCCTCACTCACCGTCATTGGGTGCCAGGCACCCGATGACGGCAACCGCCGTTACCGACGTCATTCCGCCGTCATTCATTAGGTGCCTGGCACCCGGCAACGGTCGGCACCCGGCAACGGTCCGTTAACGGGTGCCAGGCACCAATTAAGATCGTCGGCGTTTGAAGGCGAGGGCGGACCAGGTGTCGTCGACGGAACAGACCTTGAAGTCGACCCAGCCGGCGGCAAGACCGGAATTTCGCACGACGTTGCCGTCGAGATCGGTCGCGACACCGGACGCCTTCTTCGGCCACGCCAGCCACAACCGCTGCTCCGACACCGATGATGGGATCCCCAGGATGTGCGCCTGCAGCTCTGCGATGGACCTGGCGAAACCGACAAAGAGGTCGGCGTCGGCTTCGGGGCGCGCCGTGAACGACACCGTGGCGGGCAGTGGCTTCAGGCCGGCGGCAAAACCTTTCGGCGAGGCGAGTAATGCCACCTTGAAACCCGGCTTGACGCCGAGCTTTTTCGGCAGCGGCGTGTTGTAGACCACGTGCGCCGCGGCCGGCCTGGCTGCCGGCCGCCCACGGGTGGCGCGCGTCTTCAATTCTTCAGCGTCGCCTTGACGTTCATGGTCGGCACCGATGCCAGGGCGCGGGAAATGATGCAGCCGACCTTGGTCTTCTCGACGTGCTGCTGGAACGTGGCGTTATCGATCTTCGGCACGACCGCGTTCACGGTGAGATCGATCACGTTGATCAGGAAACCCTTGTCGTCCTTGTTGAGATGCACGTCCGCCTTGGTGTGCACGCTCGTCGCCGTGAAACCGGCGGTGGCCAGTGAGTTGGCGAGCGCCATGGAAAAGCAGCCGGCGTGCGCCGCGCCGAGCAGTTCCTCAGGGTTGGCGCCGGCGCCGTTCTCGAAACGTGTAGCGAAAGAATAGTTGCCGTCGTATCCGCCGCTACCGGTCTTGACGTGACCGCTGCCGCCCTTGAGATCGCCCTTCCATTCCGCTTCAGCCTGACGTGCCATGTGTCCTCCTCCAAGAGAGAACGACAAGGTTATCAGTTATTTCTTGCTGATGTCTTTGACGATGAAGAGGACTTCGCCGGGCTTGATCAAGCCGAGCTCGCGGCGCGCCTGCTCTTCGATGGCCGCGGGATCCTCGCGCAGCCGGCGCGCCATGTCGCGCAGCTCCGCGTTTTCGGTGCGCGCCCGCTCGAGCGATCGCTCCAGCGCCGAATATTCCTTGCGGGCCTGGAGCAGGGCGAGCAGCCCTTTTTCCCCGGCAATGGCGTCGATGATGATGACGGCGGTAATGAAGACGAGCGCATGACGGAGGAGACGTCGGCCGCGGCTGGCGAGGGTCGCCTTCGGCGCGATGGCTGCGGGTGCCGGTTCGAGGTTGTCGTCGCTCTCGGTCATGGGCTCGGCGTACTGCGCGCGGGCCGTTCCGGTTTGCTGCCGCGCAGGTAATCCTCGAGCGCGCGAATCAGCACCGTTCGAAGATCGGCCCGTTCGTCCATGGCCCGGATCTTCGCGGCCCGCCAGAGCTCCCCCGGGAGCTCGACGGTCGTCTTCACCGTGTCGCTGTCAGTCCGCTTTGCCGCCAAACCGGAATGAAGTGTAACCGTTGATACAGCAACACGGCAATACGTATGCACATATTTACACTAAGCCATTTTTACATGCAACAGTAAAAACGGTTTTACGGCTTTACGGTTTTACGGGGGTTTGGCTGCCGGGAGGCTACATCTGGGGGCTGGCCCCAAACGTAGTCGATCTTCAAACGCTACGTTTGGGGCCAGCCCCCGGATGTAGTCTGTAGTCTGTAGTCGGCTACTTGGTGCTGTCGGAGAGCCAGGAAAGATAGTCGGCGCTGCCAGATGAGATCGGGATGACCACGAACTCCGGAACCTCGGCGGGGTGCAGCTTTCGCACGCGCGCCTCCAACTCGCGGAGGCGCTCCTGGGTCGTCTTGATAATCAGCTGCCGCTCGTCTTCGTGATCGACCCGGTCCTTCCAGCGATACACCGATCGCATCACGGGCAGGATGTTGACGCACGCCGCCAGCCGCGCGTCGACGAGCTCGGTCGCCATCTTCTCGGCGTCGACGTCAGCCGGAAGCGTGGTCAGCACGACCACGTAGTGATCAAACGGCATCTTGTTACAGGGCGCTGAGCGCCTGCTCGAGATCGGCCTGCAAATCCTCGACGTCCTCGATGCCGACCGAGATTCTGATCAGCCCGTCGCTGATGCCGAGCATGTCGCGCCGCTCTTTTGGCACCGAGGCGTGCGTCATGATCGCCGGATGCGAGATCAGCGTCTCGACGCCGCCCAGACTTTCGGCAAGCGCCATCAGGCGCAGGCGCTCGAGCACGTGCTTCGCATTGTCGAGCGAGCCCACATCAAAGGAGATCAACCCGCCGAAGCCGCGCATCTGCTTCCTCGCCAGGTTGTGATGCGGATGCGACTTCAGTCCCGGATAGATCGTCCGCTTCACCTTGGGATGATCCGCAAGATACTCCGCGATGATCTGCGCATTCTCGTTGGTGCGCTCCATGCGGATCGTCAGCGTTTTCGTGCCGCGCAGGATCAGCCACGAATCCATCGGTCCAAGGATGGCCCCCGCGGCGTTCTGGACGAACTTCAGCCACTCCACGTCGTCCTGGTGCTTGACGATCACAATGCCGCCGACGCAGTCGCTGTGCCCGTTGAGGAACTTCGTCGTGCTGTGCATGACGATGTCGGCGCCAAGCGTGAGGGGACGCTGGATGTAGGGGCTGGCGAACGTGTTGTCGACGATCACCTTGACGTTCTTCCTGTGCGCGATCGAGCTGGCGCACTGGATGTCGGTGATGTGCAGCATCGGGTTGGTCGGCGTCTCGATGAACAGGTACCTGGTGTTCGCCTTCAACGCCGGCTCGATCAGCTCCGGCTTCGAGGTATCGACATAGGAAAAGTCGATCCCGAACTTGCGGCGCACGCGCTCGAACAGCCGGAACGTGCCGCCGTAGGTGTTGTCGCTGACCAGCACGTGATCGCCGGACTCGAGACGCGTCAACAGCGTGTCGATCGCCGCCATGCCCGACGCGAACGCGAACGCCGCCGTGCCCGCTTCGATCGCCGCCACGTTGCGCTCGAGCGCCATGCGCGTCGGGTTCTGGGTGCGGCCGTATTCGAAGCCGGCGTGCGGCTGGCCGAGGCCGTCCTGGACGTACGTCGAGGTCTGATAGATCGGCGTGATGATCGCGCCGGTCGCGGCATCGGGTTCCTGTCCGGCGTGAATGCAAATCGTGGAGAAGCGCGCGTCGTCTTTGAGTTTCATAGGGCCGTTGAAAAGGATACTCTGGTAGGCGCCCGATGAGCGATCGAGATCGTCCCGTTGCGCTGCTGCCCGGTGACATGCCGTCGCGGTGGAGCGTCTGGCGGTCGTGGTTGCTGCGCACGTTTCCCGGACGCGCGTTGGTGCTCGGCGGCGTCATCAAGGCGATCACGTGGCCGCTCGGCGCCGTCATTGTCCTCCCCAACGCCCTTGAGGCGATCGACATGGTCGGCAGCCTGGCGCTGCTGTTCGCCGCCGCCTATGGGCTGACGCGTTTCGCGGTGTGGAGCAAGCGGCGCCTGCTGTGGCGCGTCCGCCGCAAGTTGATCCTGTCGTACGTCTTCGTCGGCGTGGTGCCGGCGCTGCTGGTCATCACGTTCTTCCTGCTCGCCGGATTAATCCTGGCGTTCAACGTCAGCTCGTACCTCGTGCAGTCGCGGGTCCGCAACCTCACCGATCAAGCCCGCTTCCTCGCGCAGACCGTGCAGATCGAGCTGCAGCGCGCCGCCACTCCCGAGGCCGTCGCTGAAATTCTCGAGCGCCGCGTCTCGAGCATGGAATCTCGATATCCGTTTCTCTCGTTGAGCGTCGTTCCGGTTGCGAACGTGACGTGCAAGGTCGAACCGTCCCAGGCCGCGCGCGTATCGCGAACGGTGGCGTCGGGCCTGCCGATCACGGCAGGCGGCTGGGGCCACCTCGACGCGCCGGTTACGTTGCCGAAATGGATTGGCTGCGATGGTTTCAGCGGCCTGATCGCCTACAACGCGCCGTCGAAGACCGAACCGGGCGAGGCGCAGGATCAGACCCGCCTCGTGATTCGCGCGGTCGCGATGCCTGAAGTGCCGGCCCCTGCCTGGGCGGTCATCCTCGACATCCCGATCTCCACCGCGGTCGAGAAGCGCATCCAGGAGGAAACCGGCATCCGGATGGACGAAATCAGCGCCTTTCTCGCGCCCGGCGTGCAGCCGATCGTCGGGAAGGCCCTCGAGGATCGGCCGGTTGTCGAAGATAACGGCCCGTTGCTGTCGATCCAGCAGGCACGCTGGGTCGTGTTCCTCGATCACGTCGACTGGCCCACCGGCGAACGGGAAAGCGCGTCGATCAAGATCTTCATCAACGCCCTGGGGATTTACGATCGCATCTCGGTCGTCTCGCCGCTGGGCTTCGGCGAAATGAATTTCGGACAGGCGCTGCTCTTCGTTTTGGCCGTCGTCGGCGTGTTGTTCCTCACGATCCAGTTCGTGGCGCTCGTGATTGGGTTCGTCCTGGCGCGGCAGATCACCGGCGCGGTGCACGATCTCTTCACCGGCACGCAGCACGCGCGAGCCGGCGACTTCGCGCACCAGATTCCCGTGCGCGCGCGCGATCAGCTGGGCGAGCTCGCCGAATCCTTCAACCTGATGACCGGCGAGGTGACGACGCTGCTCGGCGAGATGGCGGAGAAGGGCCGCCTCGAGCAGGAGATGTTCGCGGCGCGCGAGATCCAGCAGAAGCTGCTGCCGACCGGGCCGCTGCGCGTGACGGGCCTGGCCGTCACGGCGTTCTGCGAACCCGCGCGCGAAGTGGCAGGGGACTACTACGACTTCTTGCCGATCACGGACTCGATGCTGGGCATGCTGATCGCCGACGTCGCGGGCAAAGGCCTCGCCGCCGGCCTCTACATGGCGCAGCTCAAGGTGATCGTGCAGTCGTTGTCGCGCCTCCATCACGAGCCGAAGGAATTCCTGTCGGCCGTGAACAAGGTCGTGTCGGCGAACCTCGACGGCAAGAGCTTCATCACCATGACCTACGGCGTCATCGACGTGGAGCGCCGCGAAATGACGTTCGCGCGCGCCGGCCACTGCCCGCTGATTCACGTACCGGCCAACCAGCCGGCCGGCATGCGCAAGGCGCGCATGCTGGTGCCCGACGGCCTGGTGGTCGGCCTGCAGATCGACGACGGCACGATGTTCGACTCGCTGCTGCAGGAGCAGACGATTTCGCTGGCGCCGGGCGACCTCGTGGTCTGGTTCACGGACGGCATTTCCGAAACGATGAACGAAGCGTTCGATTGCTTCGGCGAGCAGCGCCTCGCCCAGGTCGTCGAGCAGTACGCGCATCTGCCGTTCGACCAGCTGCGCTCGTACATCCTGGCTGAGCTGCGGGCGTTTGCCGGTGGCGCGGATCAGCACGACGATATGACAATGATCCTGATGAAGATCGACGCCGCCCCGGCCATCCCGGAGCCACCCGCGTGACCGAGTCGGGCCTCACCGTGATTTTCCGGACGCAGTCCGATATCGAGGCCAACGTCGTCGAAGCGCTCCTCGACAGTCACGGGGTGCAGACGCTCAGGACGGCGGGGCCGACACCCGGACTGTTCCAGTTCAAGCTCAACCCGCTCGGCGAAACGTGCATCGCGGTGCGCGATGAAGACGCCGTCGACGCGGTGCGGATCATCGACAGCCATCGCGAGCAGGTCGGCGGCGGCATGGTCGTGCCGCTGCCGCAGGAGTTCGACGCGCTCGAGGCGCGCATCGGCTATCGCTTCAAGGATCGCGGGCTGCTCGAGCACGCGCTGACGCACAAGTCGAAGGCGCACGAGGATCCAAGCGGCGGCGTCGCCGACAACGAGTCGCTGGAGTTTCTCGGCGACGCGGTGCTGGGCCTGGTGGTGGCGGAATCGCTGTTCCGATCGTTCCCGAGCTACAACGAAGGGCAGAAGTCGAAGATCAAGGCGAACCTCGTGTCGACCGCGTCACTGGCGGAAATGGCGGAGCAGCTCGGACTCGGCGAGCACATGATTCTCGGCCGCGGCGAAGAGAAGACCGGCGGCCGGCGCAAGCAGGCGCTATTGGCCGATACCTGCGAAGCGCTGATCGCGGCGATTTATCTCGATGGCGGCCTCGATCCGGCGCGCACGTTCCTGATGCGCGAGTTTTCGGCCGGCATCGACGCGGCGAAGAACCCGGAGTACTTCGGGCGCGATCACAAGTCGCGGCTGCAGGAACGATTGCAGGCGCATGGCAAGCCGCTGCCGGTCTACCGCGTGTCGGGCGAAGTCGGCCCCGATCATCGCAAGCTGTTCCACGTCGAGGTGTTCGTCGGCGACGATCTGATCGCGCAGGGCGTCGGCCGCACCAAGAAGGAAGCGGAACAGGAAGGCGCGAAGGCGGCCATGGACGCTCTCGAGCGAAGTTAAAAATTCAAAATTAAAAGTTTAAAGTATGTGCAAGAACATCCGGCCACTCTTCAATTTCGATCCGCCGGCGAGCGACGAGGAAGTGCGCGCCGCGTCGGTGCAATTCGTCCGCAAGATCAGCGGCTTCACCGCGCCATCGAAGGCCAACCAGGACGCGTTCAACCGCGCGATCGACGAGATCGCCAACGTGGCCCGCAAACTGGTGGATGAACTGGAGACGAACGCCCCGAAGAAAAATCGCGAGGAAGAGGCGGCGAAAGCGAAGGCCCGCGCTGCTGAACGCTATGCGCGGGCCTGATGCCGGGAGCCGGGAGCCGGGAGCCGGGAGCCGGGAGCCGGGAGCCGGGAACCGGTTAGTCGATCTCGATTAAGCCGGATTCTTTTCGAACACTGCCTGCCCCCGCGCCCGCCATTTCCAGTACGGGTTCCGTCTGTGGCAGCCGCGCCATCGCGTAGATCTGCACTTCACGCGCGACTTCGTCCACCGACGGCGGCACCGGGCGGCAATGCAGCCGCACCCACAAGCGCGTCAGCGGATCCGCGAAGCTGTAGCGCTTCTGCCGCGACACGATCAGATCGACGTCCTCGAGCCACGACAAATAGTCCTTGGTGGATCCCGGCGTGCGGTGCAGGCGCTGCGCCACTTCGGTCAGCGTCAGCGGTTCTTCTTCGGCGAGGATCTCGAGGATCGCCTTGAGCGCGCCGTAGCCGCGCGCCTTGTGCAGGCGCAGCTCGTAGCGATGCGAGCACCAGCTGGCGAGCGCGCCCTCGCCGGTGAGCAACGCCGTCAGCGCGCTGATCGGATCGCCGCCGCGGCCGCTGATCGATCCGGTCGCGTCGCCGAGCGCGCGCACGTAGGCGGCGCGGCCGTCGGCCAGCGCCTGGATGGTGCGGCCGAGGAACTCGCGCTCGTCGGCGGCGGTGTCGCCCATCGGCGGCAGCATCGCGGTGACTTCGCCGGCGTTCAGCTGCGGCAGGTGAATCACCTCGAAGCGCGCGTGCCCATCGCGCAGCAGGCGCAGCGCGCGCGACACGTAACGGCTGGTCAACACGAATCGATTGCCGCTGTCCGCCATCGCGTGCAGCAGCTCGCGCAGCACGTGCCGCAGGCCCGGGAAACTCTCGAAGGTGCGCAGCTCGAGCACTTCATCGAACAGGAACGTCGCGGGCGCGTCGCTCGACGCGCGCGAGCGGCCGAGCAAGGCGAGCGTCTTGTCGAACGCGCCGCGCGCCGAGGTGGCGGCGTCCTGCGCCGAGGCGTGCTGGCCGTTCATCGTGAACGGCGATGCCGCCGCGATCGCATGATGGAACCGCTCGGGCGTGCTGGCGGCGCGCTCGACATCGATGTACTGGCATTGATCGCGTCCCATCCGGTCCGCCAACGCGTGCAGCAGCGTGGTGCGGCCGCTGCCGCAGCCGCCGATCACGACGGGGATGCGCGCCGGCGTTGCCTCGAGGGCAGCCAGCACGCGGCGTTCGAGGCCGGCGTGGGGAGCCATCATCGGCTCGTCTCCTGCATGGGGATGCGTACTCCGTGTTGACGTGCGGTGCTGAGCGCTTCGGGATAGCCTGCGTCGGCGTGCCGCACCACGCCGGTGCCGGGATCGCAGGTCAGCACGCGCGCGAGCCGATCGTCCGCTTCGCTTGTGCCGTCCGCCACGATCACCATGCCCGCATGAATCGAATAGCCGATGCCGACGCCGCCGCCGTGGTGCACCGACACCCACGTGGCGCCGGCCGACGCGTTGAGCAGCGCGTTGAGGATCGGCCAGTCGGCGATCGCGTCGCTGCCGTCGCGCATGCCTTCGGTCTCGCGATTCGGCGACGCCACCGAGCCGGTGTCGAGATGATCGCGGCCGATCACGATCGGCGCCTTGACGGCGCCGTCGCGCACCAGCTGGTTCAGCCGCAGCCCGAACTTCGCGCGATCGCCGTAACCGAGCCAGCAGATGCGCGCCGGCAGGCCCTGGAACTGCACGCGCTCGCCGGCGAGCGTGATCCAGCGCGTCAGCGAGGCGTCGTTCGCGAACATCTCGAGCGCCGCGCGATCGGTGACGCGAATGTCTTCCGGATCGCCCGACAGCGCGACCCAGCGGAACGGGCCCTTGCCCTCGCAGAACAACGGCCGGATGTACTCCGGCACGAACCCGGGAATCTCGAACGCGTCGGTGACGCCCGCCTTGACCGCCTGCGCGCGGATGTTGTTGCCGTAATCGAAGGCGATCGCGCCGCGCTTCTGCATCTCGCGCATGGCGCTGACGTGCGTGCCCATGGAATCGATCGAGCGTCGCTGATACTCGTCCGGATCGGCGTCGCGCAAACGCGCCGCTTCCGTCAGCGACAGCCCCGCGGGAATGTAGCCGACCAGCGGATCGTGCGCGGAGGTCTGATCGGTGAGGACATCGGGCGTGAAGCCACGCGAGACGAGCGCAGGCAGGACCTCGGCGGCGTTGCCGAGCAGGCCAATCGATCTCGCGACACCGTCGCGCGCGTAACGCCGTGCGGTTTCGACCGCCTGATCCAGGTCCGACGTGCTCTCGTCGAGGTACTTAGTAGTGAGGCGCTTCTCGATTCGTGACGGATCGACCTCGATCACGAGCGCGACGCCGCCGTTCATGGTCACGGCGAGGGGCTGGGCGCCGCCCATCCCGCCCAAACCGGCGGTCGCGACAATCTTTCCACTCAGCGTCCCGCCAAAATGGCGGCGGGCCACCTCGGCCAGCGTCTCGTACGTGCCCTGCAGAATGCCTTGCGACCCGATATAGATCCAGCTGCCGGCCGTCATCTGGCCGTACATCGTCAAGCCGCGATCTTCGAGCTCGCGGAACGTGTCCCAGGTGGCCCATTTGGGGACCAGGTTCGCGTTGGCGATCAACACGCGCGGCGCGCCGGGATGGGTCTTGAAAATTCCGACCGGCTTGCCCGATTGCACGAGCAATGTTTCATCGTGCGACAGGGATTTGAGCGATCGCACGATGGCATCGAACGCCTCCCACGATCGCGCCGCCTTGCCGGTACCGCCGTAAACGATTAAGTCGTCAGGACGTTCGGCAACGTCGGGGTCCAGATTGTTCATCAGCATCCGCAGCGCGGCTTCTTGTGGCCATCCGAGGCACGTCAGCGACGTGCCGCGCGGCGCGCGGAGTGAGCGAGCAATCATGGTCATCTGCAGTGCGACTGATCCGAGGGGCGGATGCGAAGATAAGAAACTAAGCAGTGGTGCTTCGCTTGTCAAACTGAAAGTACAAAATATTTTTTTTTAAAATCAGTTGACAATAATCCCGGTCGCGTACTCAAGTTTGCCGGCGCGAATCATTTCAGCGATCGCGTCGAGATCCGGAGCCGGCGAGCGGTCGTCAACAAGTTTGTTGACTCGCTCACGTACAGTTTTGTGCGCGCGCATCAACGGCGGCGAGCTTTCGAGCGGCGCGCGCAAGTCGATCGCCTGGCAGGCGCATAAAATTTCCACCGCAATCACGTTGATCGCCAGCTGCAAGGCACGTTCCGCCTTCAAAGCGGCGTGCATGCTCATGCTGACGTGATCTTCCTTGTTGGCCGACGTCGGAATCGTGTCGACGGATGCAGGATGAGACAGTGTCTTAATCTCGGACGTCAGCGCCGCGGCCGTGACCTGCGCGATCATCAGGCCCGACTGCAGTCCGCCATGCTGGGTTAGGAACGCGGGCAGTCCGCTGAGCGCCGGATTCACCAAACGCTCCGATCTTCGCTCGCTGATCGTCGCCAGTTGCGCTACGGCCAGTACCAGCAGATCCGCGGCCAGCGCCAAAGGCGCGCCGTGGAAGTTGCCGCCCGACACGATTTCTCCTGCGCCCGCGGCGCCGGCAAACACCATCGGGTTATCCGTCGCGGCGTTCATCTCAATCGTCACGATGTGACGAATCCAGCTGAGCGCTTCACGCGCCGCGCCGTGTACCTGCGGCGCGCACCGCATCGAATAGGCGTCCTGCACGCGGCCGCAGTTGACGTGCGCGGCGTTGATGCCGCTGCCATCGAGCAGCCGCAGCAGGTTGTCGGCCGACGCGCCCTGGCCCGCGAATGGACGCGGCTCGTGGATGCGTTGTTCGAACGGATGCATCGAGCCCATCAGCGCGTCGATCGACAACGCGGCGCTGATGTCGGCGGCGCGGCTCAGTCGCTCCGCGTCGGCGAGGGCCAGCGCCAGGACCGCGGTGGATACCTGCGTGCCGTTGATCAGTGCGAGACCTTCCTTCGGCCCGAGAGTGATAGGTGAGAGACCGGCTTTGCGCAGCGCGTCCGCACCGGGAAGCCTTCCCGATCCCTGATCCCCGATCCCTGATCCCTGATCGAGCGTGCTGCCTTCACCGACGAGCACCAGCGCGAGGTGGGCAAGCGGCGCGAGATCGCCGCTGGCGCCGACCGAGCCGCGGCTCGGCACGCGCGGATGCACGCCGCGGTTGAGCAGCGCGAGCAGCGCTTCGAGCGTCTCGACGCGAATGCCGGAAAAGCCTTTCGCGAGCACGTTGGCGCGCAGCGCCATCGCGGCGCGAACGGTCCGCACGGGCAGCGGCGTGTCGACGCCCGCCGCGTGACTGCGCAGCAGGTTCAACTGCAGCGCCGCGAGATCGTGCTTGTCGATGCGCGTCTCGGCGAAGTTGCCGAAGCCGGTGTTGACGCCGTAGACCGCTTCGTCGCCGGCCGCCTTCGCGTCGACGACGGCGCGTGACGCGGCGACGCGCCGGCGCGCATCGGGCGCGAGTCCGACTTCGGCGCGATCGTCGGCGATGGCGAGTAAGTCAGCGAGGGTGAGATCAGATCCGCTTAATAGAAGCATTGGATTTGGTGAACGTTGGGATTCCCGTGAACCGTAGAATACAGTAGACACATATGAACATCGTCGTGCTCGGCGCCCAGTTTGGCGACGAAGGCAAGGGCAAGATCGTCGATCTGATGACGCCGCGCTTCCAGTGGGTGGCGCGTTACCAGGGCGGGCACAACGCCGGCCACACCGTCTACGTCAGCGGCAAGAAGTTCGTGCTGCACCTGATCCCGTCGGGCATCCTCCACGACGGCGTGATGTGCATCATCGGCAACGGTGTCGTCGTCGATCCGCAGGCGCTGTTCAAGGAGATCGAGGAGCTGGCCGGACTCGGCATCGACGTCGGCGACCGGCTGCTGATCAGCGACAAGGCGCACTTGATCCTGCCGTATCACCGCGAGCTCGATGTGCTGAGCGAAGCGCGCCGCGGCGAGCGGAAGATCGGCACGACGTCACGCGGCATCGGGCCGGCCTACGAGGACAAGATCGGCCGCCGCGGCATTCGCGTCTGCGATCTCGTCGACACCAAGGCCCTCGCCGATGAAGTCCGCGAGAACGTCAATGCCAGAAACCAGATCATCAAGGACTCGACCCTCGACTGGAAGCCGGTCTACGACCAGCTGCTCGCCTACGGCGCGCGGATGCGCCGCTGGACCGGCGACGTGTCGCTCGCGCTCGACCAGGCGATGAAGAATGGGCAGCGCGTGCTGATCGAGGGCGCGCAGGGCGCGATGCTCGACATCGATCACGGCACCTATCCGTACGTGACCTCGTCGAACGCGACGATCGGCGGCGCGTGCACCGGTCTCGGGATTCCGCCGCGCGCGATTAACGGCGTGCTCGGTGTGGCGAAGGCATACCTCACGCGCGTCGGCGAAGGACCGTTTCCGACGGAGCTGTTTGGCGAGATGGGCGATCGTCTCCGCGAGACCGGCATGGAATACGGCGCGTCAACCGGACGTCCGCGCCGCTGCGGGTGGTACGACGCGGTCGCGGTGCGCTACGCGGTGCGGGTCAACGGCATCGACAGCATCGGACTCACCAAGCTCGACGTCCTCGACGGTCTTGAGAAGATCGAGATCTGCACCGGCTACCAGATCGGCGATCGCACCGTCAGCGAGTTCCCGTCGGATCTCAACACGTGCGGTCCGATCACGCCGGTCTACGAGTCGTGGCCGGGATGGACGACGCCGACCAAGGGCGCCAAAGACTACACGCAGCTACCGAAGGAGGCGCAGCGTTATATCGCGCGCCTCGAAGAGGTGAGCGGCGTGCCGGTCGGATTGATCTCAACCGGCTCCGATCGCGAAGAGACGATTATCCGGCCGGCGAGCGTCGTCGCCTCGTGGCTGGGCCGCTGACCCGACTTTAGTGTTCGTCTTTCTTGTTCTTCTTCGAGAAGGCGTCGACGTTGGAGGCTTCCGCCGTGATGCCCCAGTCGATGCCGGCGCGATACCGCGTCGGCATGCCCTTCGGCATTTCAAACGCCGCCCAGGCAATCGCGCCCGCGCACTTCACGGCCGCCTTGCCGTCGCCCATGATGACGCGCACTTTCTGGTTCGGCTTGAGCACCGTCGGTGACACCACCTGCGCGCCGACCGTGGAGAGATCGAACAACGACGCCGGATTGCCGTCGACGGTGACCTCGACGCCGTCCTTGATCCGGATGCGCGGCGCGCGCCGCGTGCCCTTTTGATCCAGCGCCGGTTTCGGTTCGTCCTCGGCCACCGCGGTGGTCGCGCCGCCGTGCGAGCCGCGCTTGACCGCGACCCGGTTCTGCGCCGCGTTCTTCGCCATCACCCGCACTTCCACATCCTTCAGCGTGGCGTCGTCCTTGATGCGATTGATCAGCGCCTGGCCGCGCGACGAATCGGCGAATTCGTCCTGCATCGCGACCAGCGCGGGCTTGGCGCGAATGATGTGATCGAGCGCTTCGAGTGCTTCGCTCTCGGTAAAAGTCTGGATCTCGGCGGTGGGATCGAGGCGTTCTTGCAACCCGGGCAGCGAGTCGGCGGGTCCGATTAAGACAATCTGCGAGGGCACAGAACGGCGAGTGTACCACGGGTACAATCCCCCCGTGTCCTCGCCGGCATCCACCATTGCCCTGAGTTGCATAGGCGTCGTGAAACGTTACGGATCTGTGACCGCCGTGAACGGACTCGACCTGAAAGTTCTGCGGGGCGAATGTTTTGGCCTGCTTGGCCCGAACGGGGCAGGGAAGACCACCACTATTGAAATCCTCGAAGGGTTGCTCGCCGCGGACGCGGGGGAGGTCGAAGTCCTCGGGCAGCGCTGGGATCGCGACGGCACCGCGCTGCGGGCGCGGCTCGGGATTCAGCTGCAGGAAACGCAGCTGGCCGAAAAGCTGACGGTCGCCGAAACGCTGCGCATGTTCCGTTCGTTCTACCCGCAAGGCCCGTCGGTCGATCAGTTGCTCGAGACGGTGGAGCTCGGATCGAAACGCGATGCCTGGGTGAAGAATCTTTCAGGCGGTCAGAAGCAACGTCTGTCGGTCGCGTGCGCGCTGGCCGGCGAGCCCGAGCTGCTGTTTCTCGATGAGCCCACGACCGGCCTCGATCCGCAGTCGCGCCGTCAATTATGGGAAGTGCTCGAGCGCTTTGGCGCCAACGGCGGCACGATCCTGATCACCACGCACTATATGGACGAAGCGCACGAGCTGTGCGATCGCGTCGGCATCATGGACCAGGGCAAGCTGATTGCGCTCGGCACGCCGCGTGAGCTCGTCGCCTCCCTGGGCGCCGAGCACGTCGTCGAATTCGCGATGGCTGAAGGCTCGTCCATCGACGATGCGTTGTTCGGCGCATTACCTGGAGTCCGGGACGTGCGGCGGGACGCGGCGCATCTGCATTTATCGACTTCGGAGTTGCACCTGACGGTGCCGGCGCTGTTGGATTTGCTGCGGCAGCGCGATGCCCGGCTGAGCCAGCTCGGCACTCACAGCGCCACGCTCGAGGACGTGTTCGTGACACTGACGGGGAGGCAGCTTCGTGATGAATAAGCGGCCGAATCCGCTCGTCGAGCTGACGCTATCCCGGTTCCGCGAGTTCGTGCGCGAGCCTGAAGCGGTGTTCTGGGTGTTTGCGTTTCCCGTGATCATGACGTGCGCGCTCGGGATCGCGTTCCGCTCGCGCGGCGAAGGACCGGTCATCGCCGGCGTCGTGCAGCAAGCCGGCGGCGACGAGCTTGCCGACTCATTGAGCCGTGCCGGCTTCACGGTCAGGCGCTTCGCTCCAGACGATGTCGAGAGCGCGTTGCGTGATGGCCGAGCTCCGGTTGTGGTGATCCCGGGATCGCCGCCGATCTACCGCTACGACGTCGCGCGCGCCGAGAGTCAGCTGGCGCGGCTCGCCGTGGACAACGCGTTGCAGAAGGCGGCGGGACGAGCCGATCCGTTCACGGCCGTGGCCCAGCCGGTCGAAGCGGTCGGGTCGCGCTACATCGACTGGCTGGTGCCCGGGCTGCTCGGCATGAACATCATGGGCACCGGCCTGTGGGGCGTCGGCTTTGCGATCGTCAACGCGCGCGCCAAGAAGCTGTTGAAGCGGCTGGTCGCGACGCCGATGGCGAAGTCGCATTACTTGCTGTCGCTGGTGCTCAGCCGGATGGCGACGCTGACGCTCGAGGTCGTCGTGATCATCGGCTTCGCGTGGCTCTTCTTCGGCGTTGCCGTGCACGGCGCGATCTGGGCGCTGGCGGTACTGGCCACTCTCGGCGCGCTGTCGTTCGGCGGGCTCGGCCTGCTCGTCGCCAGCCGCGCCCGCACCATCGAAGCGGTGTCGGGGTTGATGAACCTGGTGATGCTGCCGATGTGGGTCTTGTCGGGCGTGTTCTTCGCGTCGAGCAATTTTCCCGACGGGATCCAGCCCTTCATTCACGTGCTGCCGCTGACGGCGCTCAACGATTCGCTGCGCATGATCGTCAACGAAGGCCGCTCGTTCGCCGCCGTGCTGCCCCAAGTCGGCATCATGGCCGCGTGGGGAGGCATTTCGTTTGTGTTGTCGCTGAAACTATTCCGCTGGCAGTGAGCCTACTTCTTGGCGGATTGAATGGCCTGCGACACCGCGCGGAGCAGCGCCTCCGGCGAGAACGGCTTCAGTAGCACCGGCGTGCCGGCGGATTCGTGGAGCGCGTCGCTCTGCTCCACGTAGCCGGTGACGAAGACGATGGGCAGCTCGGGCCGGACGTGGCGCAGCCGTTTCGCGAGCTCGATGCCGCCCATGCGCGGCATGACCACGTCGCTCACCACCATGACGATCTTGTGCTGATGGACGGTGAACAAATCGAGCGCCTGCTGTCCGTCGCTCGCTTCAATCGTGTGGTAACCCGCGTTCCCAAGCACCGTTGCCGACAGCCTGCGCAGCGCGCGCTCGTCTTCCGCGATCAGTACGGTGCCGCTGCCGCGCTCGGTGAGCGGCGCCAGGTTCTTCGGCGTCGGCGTGCGATCGTTGGTATCGCCGGTGCGCGGCAGCAACAGCGAGAACGTCGTGCCCCGGCCGGGCGCGCTCTCGACGGTGATCACGCCGCCGCTCTGGCGCACGAAGCCGTAGACCATCGACAGTCCGAGACCGGTGCCGGCGCCCTTCGCCTTGGTCGTGAAGAACGGCTCGAAGATGCGGCCGTGCAGGTCGACCGGAATGCCGATGCCGGTATCGCGGACGCGCAGCTCGACGTACGGTCCCGGGGTGATTTCCAGTTTCTGCGCATCGCCGGTCTTGACGTCGCGATTGACGGTCTCGATCGCGAGACGGCCGCCGCCGGGCATCGCGTCCCGCGCGTTGAGCGCGAGATTGACGAGCACCTGTTCGAGCTGCGCGGCATCGGCGCGCACCGGCCAGAGATCCGAGGCGAGCCGCAGATCGATCGCGATGTGCTCGCCGATCAGGCGATCCAGCATCCGGCTCATATCGGTGACGCGCTGGTTGAGGACGACGATCTCCGGCGTCAGGATCTGCCGCCGGCTGAAGGCGAGCAGCTGGCCGGTCAGCGTCGCCGCGCGGTCGGCGGCGTTGAAGATCTCTTCGACGTCGGCGCGCAGCGGCGAGCCCTGCAAATCCTTCAGCAACAGCTCGGAGTAGCCGCGGATCGCGGTCAGCAGGTTGTTGAAGTCGTGCGCGATGCCGCCCGAGAGGCGGCCGATCGCCTCCATTTTCTGCGCGTGGCGCAGCTGTTCTTCGAGCTGGGTGCGCGCCGACTCGGCGGCCTGGCGCTCGGCCATCTCGCGGCGCAGCTCCTCGTTGGCGCGGCCGAGCGCGGCGGTGCGCTCCTCGACGCGCCGCTCGAGATCGCGATGCGCTTCGTGGAGCGCGAGCTGGCTGGCGCGCAGCTGGCGCTCCGCGTAATGGCGCTCGGTGACGTCGCGGAGGATCATCATCACCTCGTGTCCGGCGAGCGGCAGCAAGCGCGCTTCGTAAAACCGCGGTGATGCGACCTCGGCGTTGGCTTCGAGCTCGAGGTTGATCGCGGCGTGCTCGGCCGCGACCCGCTTGAGCGCATCGCGCACCGGAGGCCGCGCTCTCGGGTCGAGCGTCTCCAGAAAATCGTGGCCGGGCAGCCAGCGCCGCGATTGCTCCGACGGCGCGCCCTTCAAGTCGAGGATCACGCCGAGCGGATCGAGGCGCAGGATGTGATCGGGAAACGAGCTGACCACCGCGCGCAGCTCGCTGTTGGCCTGCAGCAGCTCCTGCGAGCTGAGGTCGAGCGATCGCTCGAGCATGGCGCGATCGTTGTCGAACTGGCGATACGCCTCGTCGATGGCGGCGAGCATCGCCGCCAGCTCGGGCGGCACCTGCTCGTCCGGAAAATACCGCTTCAGTTGGCGGCGCAGCAGGCTGTGCAACTCGGCCATCGTCACCGTTCGGACAGGGTAGTCACGGTCATCGTCTGGTTGTGCAGCTCGCAGCGCGCCTTCGGCGTGAACGGCGAGATCTCTCCGTACGAGTAGAACCCGGTGATCGCGGCGGCCGGTCCAACGATGTCGCGCACGCCTTCCACTTCTTCCTCGACGCGCTGGCGGAGCACCATGCGGCGGCCGACGCAGCTGATGAGCAGCGCGAGATCGACCGGTGTGCCGAGCGCCTCGGCGCTGACGCGGCCGGCGCCGACCGCGCCGTCGATCAGCCGATCGAAATTCGCCTTCATCAGCCGCACGTAGCCGCCGGTGGGCACGTCGCCCGCGAAGGTCAGGCTTTGATCGGCTTCGCTGACCGAGAGGATCGTGCGCACTACCGGAGCGCTGACGTCGCGCGTGCGGAGCGACAACGGAAACAGCAAGCCGGACGCCGGCAGATCGGCGGCGTGATCGCCGAGATAGCGCTTGTATAACGCAAGCGCCGATTGGCCATCCAGCTCGTAGAGCACGTTGCCTGCGGATCGAGTGATCTGCCGTTCGGGCCCGAACGGATCCCATCCGCCGAGCGATCCATAGCCCACCTTCAGTCGCGATCCATACAGGCCGATCGCCACCACGCAATTCTTTTTCGCGGCGCCGTCGCAGAGCACGAGCGTTTCCTTGAAGTGCTCGCCGTCTGCCGACAGACCGCCCGTGACGGAGACCGTCGATGGCAGCTTCTCGCCGAGACCGCGGACCAGCGCTTCGCCGTTGATGTCGAGGCCCTCGGAAATGATCAGGACGTGGACGAGGCTCGGGGCGGCGAGCCGTGTGGCCAGCGCCGCGCCCGCGGCCGCGCTCTCCGCAGCGGTGACGTGAGCGGTCGCGACCCGCACGTCGGTGTGATCGAAATGGACCGCCGTAGCGACGGCGCCCTCGTCGGAAACGTCGGTGCCCTGGATTTGTCCGGCAGTGGAGCAGCCGATGCGCGCGGCGTTGGGCCAGTGCCGCGCGAGGTCGGCGGCAAACGCGGCATTCTCGAATGCGGACCGGTGGCCGAACACCAGCACCATCTGTGCATTGGCGACAGATGCCGGCTTCTGCCAGCCGCCGCGGTCAGACCACGTGATCTGTTCGACCTGCATCGTGCGCCAATATACCCGGGAACCGGGAGCCGGGAGCCGGGAACCGGGAACCGGGAGCCGGGAACCGGGAGCCGGGAGCCGGGGCTTAACTACGATTCATGTTGTGCCGCGTACCACTCCAGCAGGAAGCGCTGCGAGTTGAGCGGCGGCACGCCGTCCGGTGCAGTGGCGCGCACGTAACTGCCGTCCGTTCTGAGGGTCCACGCCCGGTCGGTATCGCTCAGCAGCACTTCGAGCACGGCGTCGCGCAGCAGCTGTCGCATGGCCGGATCGTTGACCGGGCACAGCACCTCGACGCGGCGATCGAGATTGCGCTCCATCAGATCGGCGCTGCCGATGTAGACCTCGGGCGAGCCGCCGTTCTCGAAATAGTAGATGCGCGAGTGCTCGAGGAACTGCCCGACGATCGAGCGCACGTTGATCCGATCGCTGATCCCGGGAATCCCCGGCCGCAGGCAGCAGACGCCGCGCACGATCATGTCGATCGCCACGCCGGCCTGCGAGGCGCGATACAGGATCTTGATCATCCCGTGATCGGCAACCGCGTTGTTCTTGACGATCATGCGCGCCGGCCGCCCGGCCTTGGCGTGTTCCATCTCGCGCTCGACGAGCGCGCGCAGACCCTGTCGCAATCCCACCGGCGCGACCAGCAGCGAGTTATACGAGCGGCGGTTCGAATAGCCCGTCAGTGAGTTGAACACCTCGGTGATGTCATCCAGTACCGCTTCGTCGCTGGTGAAGAGGCCCAGGTCGGTGTAGACCTCCGACGTCCGGCGGTTGTAGTTGCCGGTCGAGACGTGCGCGTAGCGGTGGATGCCGTCCGACTCCTGGCGAACCACCAGGCACAGCTTGCAGTGCACCTTGAGGTTCATCAGGCCGTAGACGACGTGGATGCCCGCTTCTTCCAGCCGTGTCGCCCACGCGATGTTGTTGCGCTCGTCGAAGCGCGCCTTCAGCTCGACGAGCACGGCGACCTGCTTGCCGGCCTCGGCTGCCTGAATCAAGAGATCGACCAGCGGCGAGTTGGCGCCGATGCGATACAGCGTGATCTTGATCGTGACGACGTGCGGATCCTCGACCGCGGCGCGCAGGAACGTCTCGACCGACGTGAACGAATCGAACGGGTGATGGATCAGGAAATCCTGATCGGCAATCTGGTCGAAGACCTTGTCGGTCTCATCCGGCGCCCACAGCGTCCGCTGCGTAAAGGCCGGATACTTCAGCGCCGGGCGATGCAGCTTGAACAGCGCGTGCCAGTCGCCGAAGCCGAGACGATCGGTCGTGCGCACGACCACGTCTTCATCGACTTCGAAGTTTTCAATCAGAATGCTCAACACGCGCTTCGGCATGTCGGCTTCGACCTGCAGCAGCGACAGCGCGCCGTAGCGCAGCTGCTTGAGTCCGCGATCGACGGTCTCGAGCAGATCGTCGGCTTCGTCCTCCTGGATCACCATGTCGGTGTCGCGGATGATGCGGAACAGGTGCGCGCCTTCGACCTGCGTGCCAGGGAACAGCTGCTGGATGTTGCGGCGAATCACGTCCTCGAGGAACACGTGCGACACGCCGGTCTGCGGCGACAGGTTGTCGGGCAGCGCGATGAAGCGCGGCAGCATGCTCGGCACCTTGACGCGCGCGAACCGGGTGCGGCCCGAGTGCCGCACGCGCACCGCGAGGTTCATGCTGAGGTTCGAGATATACGGGAACGGGTGGCCCGGATCGAACGCCAGCGGCGTCAGCACGGGGAAGATGTGATCCTTGAAGTACTGCGCGAGCCACGTGTCGATCGCCGGCGTGTAATCCGACGGCTCGAGGAAGTGGATGCCCTCGGCGGCGAGCAGCGGCCGCAACGACTGGCTCCAGCACGCGGTCTGATCGTCGATCTGCGCCAGCGCGCGGGTGCGGATCGTCGCCAGCTGCTGATCGGTGGTCTGCCCGTCGATCGACACCTCTTCGATGCCGGCGCGGAACTTCTTCAGGATCGTCGCGACGCGCACCATGAAGAACTCGTCGAGGTTGGTGCCGGTGATCGCGAGGAACTTGACGCGCTCGAGCAGCGGGTGAGACGCGTCCTGCGCCTGCGACAGCACGCGCTCGTTGAACGAGAGCCAGCTCAATTCGCGGTTGATGAACAGCGCCGGGCTGCTGAGATCGTTGGGATCGAGATTCGACCAGTCCTGGTTGACCGGCGCCGGCGCCGCTGCGGCCTCCGCCGCCCGGCGCTTTCGCGAGCGTCTCACTACGGCGGCGGTCGGGGGCGTCATCGTCTTGATCAGTCTACCTTACGCATGTAACGGGGACCGGGAACCGGGGGCCGGGATCCGCAAGTGTCCGCCTGAATTCGTCGATTTCCGGATCCCGGGTCCCGGCTCCCGTCAGGGAACAAGCTTCAGGATTCGCCCGCGCGAATAACTCACGACGTACAGCTCGGCGTTTTCGTCCACGCCGAAGGCGCTGATTAAACCGAGCTCGTTCGTGCCGCCCAGCATCTCTGTCAGCTCGAGCAAATCAACCGCCCTGGCGTTCTGGTGTTCGTCGAGCGCGAGGCCGATCGTAAAGACGCGGCCCGCCACGTAATCGGCAAAGAAGTAACGGCCGTTGAACATGGGATCGAGCGCGGCGCCGCGATAGACAAAGCCGCCGGTGACCGACATGCCGTCGCTGCGCGGGTAATCGTGGATCGGCTCGGTGAGCGGCAGATACGCCGCCGGCGTGCGGCCGTCAAACGCGGCGCGTCCTTCTCGAAGGCGCCAGCCATAATTGCGGCCGCCCGCGCGTGTCGGCTCCCAGTTCACTTCTTCGCGCGCGTTCTGCCCGACGTCCGCGATCACCAGTGCGCCGGTGCCGCCGTGCGTCCAGTCGTCGAAGTTGTAGCGCCACGGATTGCGAAGGCCGAATGCCCAGATCTCGGTCGACGCGGTGATCGGCTGTCGATCGACGAACGGGTTGTCTTCGGGGATGCGATACCCGCGCGAATCGGTGTCCGGCACGCTGACGTCAATGCGCAGCATCTTGCCGAGCAGCGAGTTGGGATTCTGCGCCAGGTTCATCGGATCGCCGCCGCTGCCGCCGTCGCCGAGTCCGATGTAGAGATAGTTGTCGGGACCAAACGCCAGATGGCCGCCGTTGTGATTCGAGAACGGCTGCTCGATGTAGCGCCGCCCGTCCGGCCACATCAGGTCGAAGCGCGAATTCGCGGCGACGGTCCCTTGCTCCGTGCGCGTGTAGCGCGCGACCACGGTGTGGCCTTCGGAGTTCGTGAAGTTGACGTAGAAGCGCCGCGACTCCGCGTGATCGGGTGCGAACGCCAGGCCGAGCAGGCCGCGCTCACCACCGGCGGAGACAAAGGATCGAATATCGAGGAAGAACGCCGGCGACAGCGTGCCGTTCCGCAGCGTGCGAATGGTGCCGCGCTGCTCGACCACATAGAACGTCGAGTGGTCGAGGGGATCCATCACGAACGCGACCGGATTTGAAAGGCCCGTCGCCACGACCTGCGTCCGCACCTGTGCCTGAGCTGGCAGGGACAGGGTGAGCGTGAGAATCACGAGAGAAACGACAGCCGCCGCGCGCGCCATTCTTCAAGCTTAAACCGGTTGCATGGCTTGGCACCCGCCGGGAACTTGTGCCTTCCCATAGATCGTCTAGTGGAGTAGGCTACCAACCATGCCACGACGCTCTCAGCCCGGCAGCGGCGACATGCTGCAGGGCGCGCTCGACATGCTGATCCTGCGCTCGCTGGTGATCGGGCCCGCGCACGGTCACACTATCGCGCACACCATCGAGCACGGTTCCGATCGTGTGTTGCAGGTCGAGCACGGTTCGCTCTACCCCGCGCTGCATCGCCTCGAGGACCGCGAGCTGGTCGCGTCGTTCTGGGGCACGTCGGAAAACAATCGCAAGGCGAAGTACTACCGGCTGACGCCCGCCGGCCGCAAAATGCTCGCCGCTGAAACATCCCGCTGGCAGCAGCTGGTACGCGCGATTAGCCAGGTAATGGCCACAGATTCCACAGATTAAACACAGATTTCATTTATGGCTTGGACCAGGTTCTTTCTCCGCAACCGTCGAGACGATGAAGCGGCGCGCGAGATGGCGTCGTACATCACCATCGAAACCGACGAAAACATCGCCCGCGGCATGTCGCCCCGGGCCGCGCACCGACGCCGCGGTCCGCAAGGTCGGCAACGCGACCCGCGTGCGCGAGGAGATCTACTGGATGAACACCGTGCGCCCGATCGACACGATTTGGCAGGACCTGAAATATGCGGCGCGCCTGCTGAAGCGCGACAAGGGCTTTGCCGTCGCGGCCATCCTGTCGCTGGCGCTCGGCATCGACGCCAACACCGCGAATCTTCCAGCATCTACGGTGTGATGTCGTACACGGTCACAAGGCGTGCAAACGAAATCGGCATCCGCCTGGCCATGGGCGCGAGCCGCGGCGGTGTGTTGCGGCTGGTGATCGGCGAAGCGGTCTGGCTCGTCGGCGCCGGCATTGCGATCGGCGCGGCGATGGGCTTCGGGGCAGCGAAGGCGGCGCGATCGCTCTTGTTCGGACTCCAGCCGAGCGATCCCGTCACGATGGCCAGTGCGATCGCTCTGCTGGCGACGATCGGCTTGATCGCCAGCTACCTGCCGGCGCGCCGTGCGTCCCGTGTCGATCCCATGAACGTGCTCCGCCAGGAATAACGAGTAGAATCAGCCCGGCCGTCCGCGGAGGCGGACAACGCCGACGCTGCATGAGCACATTGAAACGGGCTATTGGCCTGCCGACGGCCACCGCGCTCGTGGTCGGGACGATCATCGGCGCCACGATTTTCGTCCAGGCATCGGAGCTGACGAGGCTGGTTCCGAATCCCGCGATGGTCCTGCTCGCATGGGCGGTAGCGGGCGTCCTCACGCTGATCGGCGCGCTGGTCTGTGCCGAGCTGTCGTCGGCGTACCCGCAGACCGGCGGCGTTTACGTCTTCTTCCGGGAAATCTATTCGCCGTCGCTCGGCTTCCTCTGGGGCTGGGCGATGTTCTGGACGATGCACAGCGGCATCCTGGCGATCATTGCGACGATCTTCGCGCGCTATGCCGGGTATCTGGTGCCGCTCGATCAGACCGGCGCACGGCTGGTCGCCGTCGGCGCCATCCTGGTGCTCTCCGCGATCAATTATTTCGGCGTCACGTTCGGCGGCCGCGTGCAGACCGCGTTCACCGCGGTCAAGGTGTTCGCGGTGTTCGCGATCATGCTGATCGGATGGATCCTCAGCGGCGGTGTGGCGACCGCGGACGCGCCGGACGTCGCGATCACGCCGGCGAATTTTCTGCTCGCCGTCGGCGCCGGCCTGTTCGCGTTCGGCGGCTGGCACATGGTCACGTACACCGCCGAGGAAACGATCAACCCGACGCAGACCATTCCGCGATCGCTGGTGATCGGGATCATCGTGGTGACCGTGTGCTACATGGGTCTCAACGCCGTCTATCTGCGGATCCTGCCGATCGACAAGGTGATGACCTCTGAACGCGTGGCGGCCGATGTGTTCGAGCTGCTCCTCGGCACCGGCGCGGCCGGTGTGATTTCAGCGGTGGTGATGTTCAGCTCGTTCGGCGCCCTCAACGGCATCGTGCTGGTCGGCCCGCGCGTCTACTACCAGATGGCGCAGGATGGTCTCTGGTTCCGGTTCAAGGGCCACCTCCACCCGAAGTTTCAGACGCCCGATCGCGCGATCATCGTGCAGGCGATCTGGTCGTCGGTGCTCGTCATGACGGGCACCTATCGCGATCTGTTTCGCAGAGTGATCTATACGGAGTGGATCTTCTTCGCGCTGCTCGCGCTCGGCGTGGTGTTGATGCGCCGCCGCCGCGACTGCGCGCCGGCGTGGCGTATGCCGCTCGTGCCGGTGGCGCCGATCCTGTTCATCATCGTGTCGCTGATGATCGTCGCCAATCAGATCCGCGCCAACTGGCTGGACGCCGCGATCGGCCTGGCGATTGTCGCATCGGGCTTCCCCGCATACTATTTGTGGACCCGACTTCGCCCGCGGTAACCGTTTGCGGGCTTCGTCGAGGCTGGCTCAATGAAAATAGACTTCCACAATCATTACTACCCGCCGGAGTACCTGACGGCCGTCAAGAAGGGCCCGGCCAGGGTCCGGATGGATTACGACGCGGAGGGCAACCCGCGGCTGCATTATCCCGGCGACTACAACATTCTCGTGCCCGGCCATCGCGACCTGGACTACCGCGAAGGCGTGTTGAAGAAACACGGCGTCGACAAGCAGGTGATCACGTTCACGACGCCAGGGACGCATTTCGAGGAGCCTGCCACGGCCGTCGAAATGGCGAAGCACATCAACGATGCGTTTTCGACGGCAGTGAAGCAGCGAAAACATTTCCTCTCGCTGGCGACGCTGCCGCTCAACGATCCCGCTGCGTCCGTCCGCGAGCTCGAGCGCGCCATGAAGACGCTGGGACTTCCCGGCGCGATGGTGTTCAGCAACGTCAATGGTGTCGCGCTCGCGGATGCGGTGTACGAACCGCTGTGGCAGAAAGCCAACGAGCTTGGCGCCGTCATCTACATCCACCCCGCGCATCCGCTTGGCGTCGAGGCCATGGAGAAGTACTGGCTGATGCCGCTCGTTGGTTTCCTGATGGACACGACGCTCGCCGCCGCGCACCTGGTGTTCGCGGGCGTGCCGGAGCGCTATCCGAAGATCAAGTGGGTGTTGTGCCACATGGGCGGCGCGGTGCCGTATCTGGCCGAGCGATTCGATCGCGGCTACGAGGCGTTCTCGGAGTGCCGTGAAAACATCAGCCGCGCGCCGAGCAGCTATTTGAAGCAGTTCTATTACGACACGGTGAATTTCGATCAGAACTGCATCGAGCTGGCGATCAAGTTCGCGGGCGCCGACCACATCCTGGCCGGCAGTGATTATCCGCATCAGATCGGCAGCATCCCGAAGATGCTCGACGCGGTGAGCCGGCTGCCGGTGTCGCCGGCCGGGCGCGAAGGAATCGCGGGCCGCAATGCGGCCACCCTCTTAGGAGTCTGATCATGAGCATGAAATGGATCACGTCAGTGGGTGTGATGGCCACGGTATTTGCGGCGGGCGTCGCGGTGGGGCAGCAGGCCGGTACCAGCCGCCGCGAGCCCCAGTTCGAAAACAGCGAAGTGCAAGTGTGGAAGTCGATCGTCTCGCCGGGCAAGCCGCTCGGCCTGCATCGGCATGATCACGGCCGCGCGCTGGTGTCGTTGAACGGCGGTACCCTCAACGTCGTTGACGGCAGCGGCAAGGTGCTCGATGTCTACAAGCTCGAAGCCGGCAAGGCCATCTGGCTCGAGGCCGACAAGGCCGGCACGCAGCACGCCGACGTCAATCCGGGCAAGACGGACGTGGAAGTGATCGTCGTCCAGCTGAAGAACGACAAACCGAAGATGTAGAGGCGGGTCTTCAGACCCGCCTGAGGACGACATGCGAATCTTCCTTCTCGCCGTCACGTTGCTCGGACTGACGCAGGCTCCGCAGCCGGCACCGGCGGCCGCGCCGCCGCCAGGCACTGATATCTATCTGCTGACGATGAGCGGGGGAGTGGCGTCGCTGAAGTCGGCGAAGCCGTCACCGGTCTCGAACGCGGCCGGCTACGATAACCAGCCGAACTTCAGCCCGGACGGCACTCGCATCCTGTTCGCGGCCAATCGCGACGGCAAGCAGAGCGACGTCTACGCCTTCGATCGCGCGACATCCCGCGTCACGCAATTGACCGCGACGCCGGAGAACGAGAATTCGCCGACGTATACGCCCGCCGGCGTCGGCGGCACCGGCACGTTCAGCGTCGTCCAGTCGGAGTTCGACAGTAAAGGCGCGAGGCCCGCGTCTCCGATTCAACGACTCTGGCGGTTCAACGCCACCGGCAAGTCACCGCAACTGATCCTCGCTGATATCAACCCCGTGGGCTATCACGCGTGGATCGACTTCGAGCGGCTGGTGCTGTTCGTGCTCGGCGGCCAGGGCAAGCCGGCCACGCTGCAGATCGCGAACGTCAAGACCGGACAGGCGGAAGTCGTCACCGACAACATCGGCCGATCGCTCCACCGGATTCCCGGCACGCGCCTCGCGAGCTTTGTTCAACGCGAAGCGTCGGGCGAATTCTGGGTCAAGCAGATCGAGATCAACTCGAAGAAGATCGATCCGTTGGTGAAGGCCGCCGAAGGCAGCAGCGATCGCGACTACGCGTGGCTGCCCGACGGCAAGACGATCCTGATGTCGTCGGGCACGAAAATCATGTCGTGGACGCGCGGTGCGTCGGGATGGACCGAAGTGTTCGATGGAGCGCCGCACCAGCTTGGCGCGATTACGCGCCTGGCCGTGTCGCCGAAGGGCGATGCCGTCGCCATCGTCGTCGCGGAGCCGAAGAAATAATCTAGAACAGCGGCGACGATCGGCTGCGCCACGACACCAGCGTGGCGATCAGCGCCACGTCGAACAGCGCCCATCCCGCAATCAAGCCTGGTGGCCGGAACGTGAACGCGTGACGGCCGCCGGCACCCGGTGGGACGGTCACCGATCCGAGCTCTGTCGGCCGCGGCGGCGCGATCGCGCCCACCGTGCTCGTCCATCCCGGCGCGAAATTCTGATTCAGGATCACGCGCGCGTCAGGCGAACCGTCGTTCACCGAGAAGCGCAGCTCGTTCGGAGAGAAATCAAGATCGGCCACGCGTTCGCCGGGATTCGCGTCGAACACGAACGGCCGGTCCGCGCCGGAGCCGTGTGCCAGCTGCAATGATTCATAGCAGGTAAAGAAGGAGCGATCTTCCATCAACGCGCGCAGCATCGGCGAGCCGGGCGTGTACGGGCTGGCGTCGGCGAGCGTCGCGATCTGCCGCCGGCCTTGCATCCAGTGGAACGAGGTGTCGAACGGCGCTTCGGTGAAGACGTTCCGCAGGTTCCACTGATTCGTGTAAATCAAATGCGCGGATGCCCCGAGCGCCAGAACTCCAACCGCGATTCGCGCACCCTGCGCGAATCCGTAGCGCGTGACGATCGATCGAAATGCCCAGGCGAGCGTCAACGCGGCGAATTGCAGGAACGGAATTGAATACCGGCTTGGAATTCTGAAACTCGAGAACAGCGGCACGTAGTGCGCGAGATTGGCAGGAGCGTACGCCGCAAACTCTCCGAGCGACAGCAGGAACAGGAAGATGGTCGTCACCGCGAGAGCGAGCCCGAATCCGCCTTCGCGCTCCGCGCTGCGGCGAGACAGGCTCCCGAACGCCAGTGCCCATATCAATCCGCCCACGATCGCCAGCGCGGAGCCGAGGCCGATGTAATTGCCGTACTCGTGCCAGCCATGACGCTGCAGTGGCAGGCGCGCCGACACCTCCTGCGTGGGTACGAGATAAGTTTGTTTGAGAATGTCAGGCGTGACGCGATCAGGATGTTCAGTGGGATTGCGCGTGTCCCAGAAGTAATCGCCGCTGACGAATTGCACGACCGGGATCAGCTTCGGCGCCGAATACGCCAGGCCCGCAACGCCGAAAGCGATCGCGAAGGCCAGCGGTCGCCAGTCGCGCCGCGCGATGGCGGCGCAGAATGAAAACATGCCGAGCGCCGCGATCGACATCGGCAGGATGTGCGTGCCGCCGTTGAAGACCATCAGCGCCAGCGTCGCCGCCGACAGAAAAACGTACTTCCACGATCCCGTCTTGAGGGCCTGGAAGAAGAAATAGAGCTGCAGCGGCAGATAGAAGCCGGGCAGGAACACGCTGTGGCCGACGCGCAGATGAATCGCCGGCGCGCCCGATGCGGTCACGAGCGTCGCGACGTAAATCACCGCCGGCAGGAACGTGACGCCGATCACCCGCGTCACCAGCACGTGCATCCCGATGAAGCCAATCCAGTAGTGCAGCAGGATGTTGATCTTCATGGCCAGCTGCAGCGGCACGATGGCCGTCAGCGGATAGACCGGGCTGAAGATTGCGATCTGCGGGTTCTGCCACATGACGTTGCCGCCGCAGTACCACGGGTTCCAGTACGGCATCTGTCCGTACTCGACGACGTTTTTCAGCACTGAGCCGTAGTAGAAGAGGTGCTGGTCCCAGTCGTTGACGCCGAGCGCCAGCGGCTGCGAGAAGAGCGGCGCGCAGAACACCGCGCTGAGGACGCCGTAGAACGCGCACAACGCAACAACGCGCGAGCGGCCGTGCAGGACTGGAGCTTGCAAGATCCCTATTCTAGATGCAGCTCGAGTATCACGTCGCGATTGCAGGCTGGTCGATTCGAAAGGAACAGGCGCGGTTGTTCGCGGCCGATGGCTCGCACCTGGAGCGCTACGCGTCGCGATTTGGCGCCGTCGAGATCAATTCGAGCTTCTATGGCTCTCACAAACGCGAGACCTACGAACGCTGGGCCGGCAGCGTGCCACAGGGATTTCGCTTTGCCGTGAAAATGCCGAAGCGGCTGACACACGAGGGCTGCCTCGAAGACACCGGTGTGGCGTTGAAGCAGTTTCTCGCCGACATCAGCGGGCTTGGCAGGAAGCTCGGCCCCGTGCTCGTGCAGCTGCCGCCGGGCCTTGCCTACGATCCGCGGACGGTGGAGTCGTTCTTCGCGGCGCTTCGCGCCCGGCATCGCGGGCCCGTGGTGTGCGAGCCGCGGCATCCCATGTGGTTCACGGGCGCGGCGGACCGCCGGCTCGAAGCGCACGGGGTGGGGCGGGTCGCGGCCGATCCGCCATGCGGCGAGGGTGGCGATCAGCCGTGCGGCTCGTCGCGCATCGCGTACTTCAGGCTGCATGGGTCGCCGGTGATGTATCAGTCCAGCTACGACGATGCGTATCTCGATGCCTTGGCGGCACGGATGCGCGAGCTCGCGCGCGATCGTCCCGTCTGGTGTGTGTTCGACAACACCGCGCGGGGCGCCGCGACCGCCAACGGCCTGGCTCTGAAAGAGCGCCTTGCGCGTCAGTCCTTGAAGCCGGCCTGACCTTCCGGGTTGAGCAGCCACTCGATGGCGGCGCTCTCGCTGAGGCGGCGGTCGACATCCACGGGACGGCCTTCTGAAAGTACTGCACGAGCGCGAGGTGCCGTCCCGGATTGATTAGACAGGCGCGCCGTCTCGGGATGCCGGCCTTGATGATCGCGGCGATCGACTTGCCGAGCGTGATGGCATCCGGGGCCTCGGCATCGCGCACGTCGAGCAGGCTGGCTGAATTCTCCGTCAACAATCCGCGGGCGATGAGATCCGCGCGCAACGCTTCCTGTTCCTCGGCGCTCGGGACCGCTCCGGTGACGCGGAATCTCAGCAGTGCCGGCGCTTCAGTCGTGTCGACGATGATCGGCAACAAACGTCCCCAACGCGTAATGATCAAAACCGCGTTTCTGTTTCACGTGCACGATCAATTGCCGCGCTGCCGAGAATGAATGTTGTCTGCGGTGAGGTTGCTCAGTACTATCGTGAGGTTGCCGTTACACGCCGACACGTCCGACGCCTCCCGGCTGCTTCGGATCACGGTCAGCGGCGAGTGGCCGTCGTTCGACGATCGAGCGATGTTTCGCCGCCAGCTGGAACGCTGAGCCGGACTGGTAGAGCTGCACACCTTCAGAGTTTTCCCGCACGATTCTTGCTTAGATGTCCTACGGCCGACGTGTCTGCGTCGATTCTGTGTCGGCCCCGTGCTCAGTCGTTGTAATGCAGTTCTAAAAGCAGTGAATCGTCCTCCCAGTAACGGCTCCGTGAACTCTCCGCAACCGTGCGACGTGTCGCCGCAATGCCCGATCTGCGACGGCGCGATGGAGACCGTCTACCAGCGCTCGCACCAGAAGGTCTGCCAGTGTGTGGATTGCGCCTGCACCCTGACCGTGCCGTCGTCCGCCTGGGACATCGTCGCCGCCAAACAGCGAAATACTCCCGCCTGATCCGTATTCTCTGGAAACCTGTCGACCTGTCTGCCTGTCTGCCTGCCAGGCCCGTCAGGCCCTTGTATATGTCTGGACAAGCATATTCCATTTGAGACATATTACGCCCATGCCGTCCGTGTTCGAAATCATCGCCGAGCCGAACCGCCGCGCCATCCTGGGCCTGCTGATCGCGTCCGAGCAGTCGGTGGGGGAGATCGAGCGTCAGCTGCGCATGCCGCAGCCGGCGGTGTCGAAGCACCTGCGGGTGCTGCGCGACGCCGGGTTCGTGGAAGCCAGCGTCGACGCCCAGCGCCGCCTCTACCGCCTCAAACCCGATTCGCTCCAGGCGGTCGATGAGTGGCTGGCGCCGTTCCGCCGCTTCTGGACGGCGCAGGTGGATGCGCTCGAGCGTCATCTCGATCGGATGGATCAACCAGAGGAAAAGAAACGACCGGCAAGGAGAGGCAAATGATCGCGCGCGATCAGTACGACCCCGGGCCCGCGAACGTCGCGCACGTCGAGAAGGACGGGGAGAAGTGGACGCTCGTGCTCGTCAGGCAACTGCGTCACCCGCCCGCCAAAGTCTGGCAGGCATTGACCGATCCGGCGCAGCTGCGCGAGTGGGCGCCGTTCGACGCGGACGGCAATCTCGGCGCGGTTGGAGCAACAGCGAAACTGACCACGGTGGGCGCGCCGATGCAGCACGTCACCGAAGCGACGGTCACGCGCGCCGAAGCGCCAAGGATCCTCCAATACAACTGGGGCAACTTCGACATGCGGTGGCAGCTCGACGCGGCCGGCGGCGGCACGCGCCTGACGCTGTGGACGAACATCGATCGGCGCTACATGGCGATGGGCGCCGCGGGGTGGCACATCTGCTTCGATGTGCTCGATCACATGCTGGGCGGCAATCCGATCGGCCGGATTGTCGGTCCCGACGCGATGAAATTCGGCGGCTGGCAACGATTGCATTCGGAGTACGCGAAACAGTTCGGCGCCGGGGCGCCAAAGGGGGAGCAGTGAATTTCTGGATTCGGCAGACGCACCGGTGGGTGTCGATCGTGTTCACGATTACCGTCATCGCCAACTTCGTCGCGATCGCCATGGCCTCGGGCGGCATGCCGCCGGCCTGGATCACGTATTCGCCGCTGCTGCCGCTTGCCATCTTGATGTTCAGCGGCTTATATCTGTTCATCCTGCCGTACACCGCGAAGCGCCGTGCCGGGAGGACCGCATGAACAAGTCCCCCGTCGGCAAGGGCTCGCCCTCGGAGCTGATTACCAAACGCATTGCCGCGCTCGAGGACTGGCGCGGGACCACGCTCGCCGCGGTGCGGAAGCTGATCAAGGCCGCGGATCCCGGCGTCGTCGAAGAGTGGAAGTGGAATATTCCGGTCTGGTCGCACGACGGCATCATCTGCACCGGCGAGACCTACAAGAGCACGGTCAAGCTGACGTTTGCGAAGGGCGCGGCGCTCAAGGATCCGAAGAAGCTGTTCAACTCGAGTCTCCAGGGCAACGTTCGCCGCGCGATCGACATTCGCGAGGGCGAGAAGATCAACGAAGCGGCGCTCAAGGCGCTCATCAAACAGGCGGCCGCACTGAACAAGAAGGACCAGCCGGCGCCGGCGCCGGCGAAGAAAAAAAAACCCGCTAAGCCGAACTTACTGGCGGGCGGCAACCCGCAAATCGCGAAAGGCGACGGCGACGCTCCGGTCAAGGCGTACATTTCGGCGATTCCCGGTTGGAAGCGCGACGTCGCGCGCGATCTCGACGCGCTGATCGTGCGCACGGTGCCGGGCGTGATCAAAGCCGTGAAATGGAACTCGCCGTTCTACGGCGTCGACGGTCAGGGCTGGTTCCTGAACTTCCATTGCTTCACGAAGTACATCAAGGTGGCGTTCTTCAAGGGCAGCTCGTTGCGTCCGGTACCGCCCGGCGACTCGAAGCACCCGGAGGTGCGCTACCTTGATATCCACGAAGACGACGAGATCGATCAGAAGCAGCTGGCGGCGTGGATCACGCAGGCGGCCGCGATACCGGGTTGGAGCGGAAGTTCGAGCAACTCGAGCGGCTTCGCGCGATGACGAGCAGCGATAGGGACTTGGCGCGCGGCGGTTTTCACCGGGTCGTTTCCTCGTCTTTCAGCGCATGTGGCGCTGGGATCGGCCCGCAGCGGAGGCCAACCATCCAGTAGCCGAGGAGCCGAGAGCTCCGGCCGCGATCATGGACCCCAGTTCGAGCCTCATGAATGCGACGGCCTCCACAAGCGACACGAACGAGCGAGAGACATCGGTCGGCGTCAACAGTTCGGCCAACACCGCGCCGGACCCGAACCCAACGATGAGCGCCCGCACGGTTCTCGTCGATGAACCAACAAAGCGTCGGCCAATGAATCCGACTGTGGCGGCACCGATAACGCCAATGAACCGCCAGACTCCGACGCCGACGAATCCTAGGATAGGGGCCAACCCCCAGGCGACGAATAGTCCCGCCGCTGCGCCGGCCAGGCTAAACAATCTGAGCCACTGAGTGACCAGCGTGTTTGGCATGTGGCCTTAGACTCCGGTGGCGCTGCGATGCTTCGTCGAGAGCGATTCGTTGCCACGTCGCTGGGGTGCATCACCGGCGGGATTCGGTACTGCGACGCAAGGCGAAGCTTGCGGCGACTACGGGAATATGTTGGGGACGATCAATATCACGCGCCCCGTCCTCGTCAGCGCGCTAACGTCTCAGCCGTAGGTCCGGCGCGGCGCCGCAACACGGCCCTTCCACGACCCCTGTCCCAACACCAGACTTTGACGCGCCGATAAAGGCCAACTCGAAGTGCGGCTGCGTTGAATTGATGCTGTAGCGCCCAGCGCCATCTGTCCTGCCAACTGCGCCGTCGAGCGCGACTATGTATTCCCTATCTCGAAACAGCGTTACGACCGCGTCAGGGACAGGATTTCCGAGGCTGTCGATGACTCGACCAAAAACGGTCCACGGCGCTGTCCGCAGAACAACTGTGGGGATAGTGACGCCGCCGACCGGCATGACGATTTCGCTACTCTCCGTACCGATGAACAACGAGTGTTCGAAGCGAAGCTTGAACGTGCCTGCCGCTGTGACTTCATAAGCCCCGTCAACTCGCGTCACTGCCTGGGTGCCGGAGGCAGGTCCGCCAACGACCGTGACTGTTGCGTTCGATACCACGTGAGCCTGGGGGTTACCAAAACGCGTCGGTGGAATTTCGCCAGCCAACCGCCCCGTCGCCTTGCCAACGATTTCGACCGGAACGATTGCGATCGGAACGATCGACGTCGGAGTTGGTGCTGTCGGCGCAACGGCATCTCTTGCGCATGCGGCCGTGAAGAACAGCACGAGCACTGAAAATGATGCGCGGTAGCGGGTACGATTACCAGTTTTGATCATGCGGCTTTCCGACTGGGGGCGGAATATTTCCAAAAGCGATGCTGCAGCAACTTCGGAAGCGACGCTCGTCGCGTGATTATAACGCGCCAGAAGCACGGCGAACCCCGTGATGAGTAACCCTGTACTTTGAGTGACGAATTGCGAAGCATATCTGTGAAAACGGTTGGTGGTAGCCGAAGCAGTGGCGCCGTTGCGACCGGCATCGACCGCGACCTGCGGGCGCGCGTGAAGGCGTGGCGTTCACTGCGATCTAGACATCTCAAGTCTTCAGCGGCCGCGTGAAGCGGATAGGGTCACTCAGTCGGCCGACCTGATACGTCTAGCAAGAACCCAATGGATACCGAAAGCGATGAGGCCGGCGATGACGTAAGTCAAGGATTCGATCAAATCGCGCCGTCCATTTTGTTGCTCTGAGCGAAGCGCCGCATCGAATGCCTCTGCGCGTAGTTTAGGAACTGATGCTGGGTCTGGAAGAGGCCTTCAAGTTGGCCAGTTCCTCAGGTAAGCCTCGTCTGTCAGCGACCGGTCATATTCATAGGAGCTGACGGTGAGATTCGGATTCACAATCCGGACGATGTAATTCAAGCTCATCGCGCCATTGAAGAGAATGACCAGAGCAGCCGCAAAGCACACGGCTAACGCATATATTTCCAGCAGGCTTTTCTTCGCCATGTCCGCTGCACCTTATCATCCAGTTCAATACGTCGTCTCCGGCGGCCGCCAACGCCCTGCAGCAGCAGGCGCGCTTCGATACGTTTCTGGAGCGCATTAATCAGGAACGTCCACACCAAGCGCTCGACATGAAGACCCCCTCGTCGTTGTACGTGCCGTCGCCTCGCCTCTACCGCGGCCTTGAGGAGCTCGAATATCCTGCGCACTATTGGACGGCCGTGATCACGACCTGCGGCCGCATCTGCTATCAACGGCGGAAGATCAATGTGAGCCAGGTGTTTGCCGGACAGCTTTATGGAGCACGACCTCGGCTACTTCGATGACGAGACCTGCCGCCTCGAGGCGATTGAAAATCGTTTTGGCGGAAAGTGTTACCTATGTGCCCGGAATAAACTCACCTCACCCATGTGACCGGAATGGACCCCATCTGGTTGGCGTCCCCGACGGGATTCGGTACTGCTGACGCACGGCGAAGCCGTGCGGCGCTTACAGGAATCCGTCGGCGGACGCCACGAACGAAACGAATGTCGAGTGAGTGGCGTCCCCGACGGGATTCGAACCCGTGTTTTAGCCTTGAAAGGGCCACGTCCTAGGCCTCTGGACGACGGGGACGCGAGGTGAGAAACATCCGATTGTAACACTGAAGCGCCGTGTTAGGATTCCGCGCCGTGACGACGCCCACTGCCGGCGCGCGAACCAGATACGACTATAAGGCGTGCCTCATCGCACTCGTGGTGGGCTTTGCGGTAGCGGTGCCCGCCGCACTGATCGTCACACGCCTCATCGGCTCGGCAATGTTCCTGGTCGTGATCGTCACTCTGGTCGGCACCGGCGTCAGTCGCTGGACCTACGCGCGTGGCGAAACCCGGATCGCGCCCGATAGACGACGGGAACTAGAACACCTTCGGGTCTATACGGCAAATGAAGACGCCCCTGAAGCCGAGGCCTCCCAAGACGCCGAAGAAGCTCAGTCTGGTCCGTTTCGTTGCGCCGCGGTTGACGCCGAAACAGCGTCGCGCATATCCATTCAAGAAAGCTGGCCGTTACCTATTTCTGGGCGAGATCGCCAACATGCCAGAGCACTGCGTCGTGCTTGATTGGAAGACGAATCGTACTTACGTTGGCTACCACACCGAGAATTTCGTCGAGCTAACAGAAGACGAAACCTGACCGCCTGTGCGAGGCTAGCCGGCGCTCGAACTACAGCCGGTCCTGTCCCGTCGGATACGTAAACCCGTGAAAGGCACGTAAGGTGTCATTCGTCGCGCGGCTTCGCGTCGAGAGACATGGCTTCAAGCTCTCGGGCCAAGTCTTCGTGAAACTGATCAGTGCTCTCTCTGAGGTCTGCCCAGGCTGAACTAAGATGCACGCGAGTTTCATTTCACGCCATTTGACGAGCGCGAACATCGACTCGATACGTGAGGCGCCCTCGTCCCTCATCACCCTCAGAACTTCATCCACCGGAGCACCGGATTCGAACAGTTCACGACATCGGGTTTCGTCAATCGGCATGAAACACCTTGCCTGAAGCATAGTTGATGGAGGCTTGACTCACGCTGCGCGACTGGAAAGAGGCAGTTATAGGTCAGAGCTCGCTACTTTCGCGCTCATTTGGGCTGTTGACGCAAAGCGTCGGCGCATTCTTTCTTGAACCTTGCGACATCTTCTCCGTCCGGGCCGCCCGGCCCGAGGCCGAGGCGCGCCACGCGCATCTTCGTGAACTCGGCGTCAGCGCAAAGGGCCGCTGACATCTCCGACATCGTGATGGACGACGGCGGCCCGAGATAAAGAACAGCGTCGAACTGGTCCTCCATGTTCGTCGGTGGATCGGTCTCCATCCCGGCGAAATACTTGAAATTGATCGTGCCGAGCCTCGTGCCGCGAACAATGGCGAGGCTCGGGATCGGCCACGACGCGATGTTCCGCTGTATCCGATCCAACTCCACGGTGGTGTTGGTCCAGACGGCAAACGCCTTGACGCCCTTGCGCTCGATCAGATTGAGCAACGTCGGCCGGGTATCCGACATGCCGGCCCATCGGGTGTGCCGTCGAAAATGACCGTCTCCATAGATGACCAACGCCCGGCGATTCTTTGACAGCACCTCGCGATCGATGAGATCCGCCGCGTGCGTGTCCCTCAGGCCGTTCCACCGGCCAAGATCGTGCGGCGATCGCACGGCGTCCCAATCGATCGGAGGATCGCCCAGCAGGACGCGCAACTCTCGCTCGGGCGGAAGCGATGCATTCACGTCGCGCACGGCACGGAAGAATTCTTCGTAGATGGGGGAGTCCCAAAGCCCGTGCTGCGTCGTATCCTGCCACGCTTTCCGCAGCTCTACGGCAGGCACATCACCTCCGCCGGTGAATCGATCCATGACGGCCTGATGCCGCGCGCTGCCGAACTCGACAACGATGTCGTTGACGAGCGCTACGAATCGCGGATCGCGAACCAGCGTCAGACGAAACGCGTGTGATTGCGTGTTGCCGTGGAGTCCCTCGCCCAGGGCCACGATCTGGTGAGACTGAAACGCGTCGAGGATGCCTGAGACCGGCTCGATCCTGCTCGCTGAGTTGCAACCCACCTGGGTCGCGAATAGCAGACAAAGGTAGATTGCCGCCGCGATCGGGTTCGGCCGCACGACACCTCCTGCTCCTGAAACGAGCATGCAGGGGCCGTATGGTACTGCATTGCTTTTGGGTCTACACTTGCGCGCATGAGAATCGTGGCTCTGTCCGTCGTTCTCGCTTCGGTGTCGCTCTCCGCGGGGAATTCGGCGCCGCCGGCGCCGCTCGCGTGCGAAGCGCTGTCGCAGACCACGCTGCAAGGTGGTCAGGTGCTGTCGTCCGAATCCATAGCAGCCGGAGCGTTCGTGCCTCCCGGCGCGACCAACCCGAACGCGGGCGCGGCGTACAAGACGGTGCCGGCGTTTTGTCGCGTGACGTTGCGACTGACGCCCTCCACTGATTCAGACATTCGCGTCGAGGTCTGGCTGCCGCAGGCTGGATGGAATCGCAAGCTGCAAGTGTCCGGCAACGGTGGATTGGGCGGAGCGATTCCGTATGCGGCGATGGCCGCGTCAGTGAGAGCGGGATACGCAGCCGCGGGGACTGATACCGGCCACGTCGGCGGCAATGCCGACTTCGTGGCCGGACATCCCGAAAAGCTCGTGGACTTCGGGCATCGAGCGATCCATGAAACGACCGTGACCGCAAAGGCGATCACCGCCGCGCATTACGACGCGCGTCCGGCCCGCGCCTACTTCAACTCCTGCTCCACGGGTGGACGGCAGGCGCTGATCGAAGCGCAGCTTTATCCGGAGGACTTCGACGGTATCGTCGCCGGCGATCCGTCGTGGGATCAGATGCGGCTCTACGCGGCGCGCGTCTGGTTGAACACGTATGTCAACCGCACGCCCGCGGCAGTGATTCCTCCAGCCAAGTATTCGATGATTCACGAGGCGGTCCTCGCGAAGTGCGATGCAATCGATCGCGTGAAGGACGGCGTCATCGAGGATCCGTCGAAGTGCGCATTCGACTTCGCGGCCTTGACCTGCAGTGGAGAGGACCGCGCCGATTGCCTGACGAAGGATCAGGTCGAGACCGCGAGCGCCATGACGCGCCCGATCCGGGATCCGAAGAGCGGCGCCGTGCTGCACCCGGGCCGCTACTATCCGGGCTCCGAGCTCGGATGGGGCGGCGTGGCCGGCCCTGCGCCGTCGGGCGAATCACATGAAGGCATGCGGAAGATCGTGTTCACGCCCGACTGGGAGGTCGGGCTGTTCATGGTGCCCGGAATGGGCCACTGCCAGGGCGGGCCAGGAACCGATGTCTTCGACAAAGTCGCCGCGCTCGATCGGTGGGTCGAAAGCGGAACCAGACCGCAATCGATCGAAGCCTCGCACCTGACCAACGGCGTCGTCGATCGCACGCGTCCGCTGTGCGCGTATCCAACGACGGCGCGCTATATCGGCACCGGCAGTACGGATGACGCGAAGAACTTTCGCTGTCAGTAACGGCGCTATTACGGCCAGCGCAACCAGCCAGGCGGAACGTTCGCGCGGCGCGCTTCTTCTCGCAGCCGCTCGATCGACGCACGATCGTTGTCGATGTCCGCCTTCACTCTCGCGCGTTCAGCCGTGGCCTGTTGATACGCCTTTTCGGCTCTGGTGAAAATATCCGAGGTCGAGTACCTCGCATTCTCGGCGGCCTGATCGGTCATGGAGACCTGCTTCTCGGCGGCTTTCAGCCGTTCCAGATTGCTCTCGAGACGAGTTTCGATCGTGCGCATCTCGTTTGTCCACCACGCTTCGTTGTGACCGCCAAATGTGGGCTCGGAGTAAACCGGCGCAGCGGGCGCTGCCGGTGCTGATGGTGGCGGAGCGGGCGAAGGAGGCGGGTCGGGCGCGAGTGGCGCTTCGCCACCGCTCGATGCCGCGGGTGTTCGCATCACGGAGTTGAGGTCCACGGGACGCACGGCCGGCAGGCCTTTTTCGATCTTCGCGAAGGCCTCTTCCTTCGCCTTCATGTCGGCGATCAACGCTTCCGCGCGTGCCGCGGCGTCACTGTCACTTGCTGCCGGCGCGGCCGCCGGCGCTGCGGCCGGCTCCTCCGCCTGAGGAGCCGGCCGGGCGGGCCTGGCAGGCGGTGGAGCCGAACAACCGGCGATCAGTACGACAACGACAAGCGAAACACGTTGCATGGCACCTCGCGAAAGCCAGGTGCAGCTTACTACGGCGCCACCGTGATGGTGGCGCTCGTCGCCAGCTTCCCGTAACCGTTGTTCGCGAAGAAGCGGATGTTGTAAGTCCCCGGCGTCGCCGGCGCCGTGAACTGCAGCGAGGCATTGGTCAGTCCTGATGACGGGACGGTGTTCTGGCCGTTCAGGTATTTCCAGCTCAGCTGACCACCCATGTCCTGACCCGAAACCGCATAGAGGCCGACCCAATCCGCGGGATTGCCCGGGCCGTTGCTCACGGTAAAGCTGATGACGCCGCCGGGTTGGACGTTCGGCGTCGAGACGTTGACCGCCGGACCGGCCGGTCCATCGTCATTGATGATCGTGCCCACACCCTGCGCATCGGCGATCGCGGCGTTGATCGCATTCGACAGGTTGACGGTGAAGGTCTCGTTCGGCTCGACGGTCATGTCGCCGTTGATCGTCACGCTGATCGTCTGCGTCGCCACCGACGGCGCGAACGTCAACGTGCCGCTGGCGGCCACGTTGTCGTTGCCGCCGGTCGTCGCGGTGCCGTTGGCAGTGGAGTAGTCGACCGTCACGGTTTGCGACGCGTTGACCGGCGAGAGCGTGACGGTAAACGTCGCGACCGTCGTCCCGCTGTTGCCTTCGGTGACGCTGACGTCGTTGATCGTCAGCGCCGGTCCGTTGGCGACCGAAATCGCGCTGCTGCGAGCGATCCGGTTATACGAGTCGCTGGTGAACAGGCGGATGTCGTAGGAACCAGCCGTCATCGGCGCCGTGAACTGCAGCGTCGTGTTCGCAATGCCGCTGCCTGGCGCGCTCTTCGTCCCGTTCAAGTACACCCAGTAGACGTGACCGGTGTCGGGCGAGCTGAGCGGGACGAGCGAGACCCAGTCGGTCGGGTTCGCCGGACCATTCGCGATCGTAAAGCTGATCGAGCCACCGGGCGTCACATTCGGCGTGTTGACCGTGATCGATGGACCGGTCGGCCCATCGTCGTTGGCAATCGTGCCGACGCCCTGCGTATCGGAGATCGTCGCGTTGGCCGCGCCCGAGAGGTTCACGGTGAAGGTCTCGTTGGCTTCGTTCGTGGTGTCGCCATTCACCGTCACGCTGATCGTTTGCGTGGCGACCGACGGCGCGAAGGTCAGCGACCCGCTCGCCGCAACGTAGTCGCTGCCGGCCGTCGCGGATCCATTCGCGGTGCTGTAATTCACGGTCACGGTTTGCGACGCATTCACCGGCGATAGGGTGACGGTAAACGTCGCGACCGTCGTACCGGCGTTGCCTTCGGTGACGCTGACATCGTTGATGCTGAGCGCCGGGCCGGAGGCCACCGTGACCGGGCTGCTGCGCGCGATGCGGTTGGCCGAATCGTTGGTGAACAGCCGGATGTCGTAGCTGCCCGGTGTCTGCGGCGCGGTGAACTGCAGCGTCGCATTGGCGAGGCCGCTGGCGGGCGCCGACTTGGTGCCGTTGAGATACAGCCAGTCGATCCTGCCGCTGTCGTCCGCGGCCGCCGGCACGAGCGCGACCCAGTCGCGCGGATTCGCCGGACCGTTGCTGACCGAGAAGCTGATCGCGCCGCCAGGCGCGACCGACGGCGTGTTGATCGTGATCGCCGGACCGGCCGGCGCGTCGTCGTTGATGATGGTGCCCACGCCCTGCGCGTCGGCGATCGTGGCGTTGGCCGCGCCTGAAAGGTTGACCGTGAACGTCTCGTTCACCTCGCTTGCCGTGTCGCCATTCACCGTCACGCTGATCGTCTGCGTCGCAGTGGACGGCGAGAAGGTGAGCGATCCGGTGGCCGCGACGTAATCGCTGCCCGCCGTGGCCGTGCCATTTGCCGTCGCGTAGTTGACCGTCACCGTCTGCGATGTATTCACCGGCGACATCGTCACCGTGAACGTCGCCACCGTCGTGCCGGCATTGCCTTCGTTGATGCTGACGTCATTGATGCTCAGCGACGGACCCGTGGTGACGCTGAAGGGGCTGCTCCGCGCGATGCGGTTGGCCGAATCGTTGGTGAACAACCGGATGTCATAGCTGCCGGTCGTCTGCGGAGCGGTGAACTGCAGCGTCGCGTTGGTGATGCCGCTGGACGGCGCCGACTTGCTGCCGTTGAGATACAGCCAGTCGATCCTGCCGCTGTCGTCCGCGGCCGCCGGAACGAGCGCTACCCAGTCGCGTGCGTTGCCCGGACCATTGGAAACAGTGAAGCTGATCGCGCCACCGGGTGCGACGGTCGGCGTATTGATCGTGACCCCGGGACCGGCCGGCGCATCGTCATTCGTGATCGTGCCGACGCCTTGTCCATCGCCGATGGTTGCGTTGGTCGCGCCTGACAGGTTGACGGTGAACGTCTCATTCCCTTCGTTCGACGTATCGCCGTTCACGGTGACGCTGATCGTTTGCGTCGCCACCGATGGCGCGAAGCTCAGCGTGCCGCTGGCCGCGACATAGTCGCTTCCGGCCGTGGCGGTACCGTTTGCCGTCGCGTAGTTCACGTTTACTGACTGTGTGGTGTTGACCGGCGACAGCGTTACGGTGAAGGTCGCGACCGTCGTGCCGCTATTACCCTCGTTGAGCGTGATGTCGTTGATCGACAGCGCCGGGCCGTTGCCGACGACCACGCCGCCGCTGCGCGCGATGCGGTTATACGTATCGTTCGTGAAGAGCCGGACGTCGTAGGTGCCGGTCGTCATCGGCGCGGTGAACTGCAGCGTCGTATTCGCAATGCCGGTGCCGGGCGCCGTCTTGGTGCCGTTCAAATAGAGCCAGTCGATCTTGCCGGTGTCGGGAGCGGATTGCGGCACGAGCCCGACCCAGTCGGCGGGATTCGCGGGTCCATTGGCGACGTTGAACCGGATGATGCCGCCCGGAGCGACATTCGGAGTCGTGATCGTGACCGCCGGTCCGGACGGCCCATCGTCATTGGTGATCGTGCCGGTTGCCTGCGCGTCGCCGATCGACGCATTGACGGCGCCGGACAACGTGACCAGGAACGTCTCATCGGGTTCCGCCGTGGTGTCGCCCTGGACGGTGACCGAGATCGTTCGCGTCGAGGCCCCCGTGGGGAAGGTCAGCGTGCCTGATGCCGCCGTGTAATCGCTGCCGGCCGTCGCGGAACCGTTTGACGTCGCGTAGTTCACCGTCACTGCCTGCGACGGATTGGTGGGCGACAACGTCACGGTGAACGTCGCCGTTGCCGTGCCGCTGCTGCCTTCCGTCACGCTGACGTCGCCGATCGTCAACGTCGGCGATCCACCGGTCGTTACCGTTTCGCTGGTGGCGAGTTTGTAGCGCGGGTTATTCGAGAAGAGCCGGACGTTGCATTGAACGCCCGGTGTGGCCGGCGCCGTGAACGTGACCGTGGCCGCGCTCATGCCCGACGCAGGTGCGGTCTGGGTATTGTTCAGGTACTTCCAATCCGTATAGGCCGTGTCGGCCAGCGTTGCCGGGCAGTACAACCCGAGCCAATCGTCGGTGTGGCCCGGTCCGTTTTCGAGCGTCGCCGTAATGGTGTTGCCGCCGATCGTCGCGTGGAGGCTCGGCACGCATCGCTCGAGCGCATTGGCCACGTTCAACCGTCCGCCGGTGACGGTTTTTCCAGCCAGGCTCGCGACCGGATCGACGCTCGCCAGCAGCGTTGATTTCAGCGACGCCGTATTCGACGGGCACGCGGACAGCACGAGCGCCGCCGCGCCGGACACGAACGGCGCCGACATCGACGTGCCACTGAGGTAACCGTAATTGCTGTCGGGCAACGTCGATAGCGTCGAGTCACCCGGCGCCGCGAGATGAACAGACGCCGCACCGTAGTTGGAGTACGACGCGAGCTCGCCGGCATTGGTCACGGCCGCGACGCTGATCACGTTGGGGCTCGCCGAGGATGCCGGATAGTGCGGCGTCACGTCGTTGTTGGTGCCGTTCGATCCGGCCGCGGCCACGAACAGCATGTCGGCGTTATTGGCCGCGTTGATTTCGTCGGTGAGGGCCTGCGAGAAGTCGCCGCCGCCCCAGCTCGCATTGAGCACGCGGACGTTGGCGTCGGCGCCGAGCGCGGCCTTGGTGCGAATCGCGAACTCGATCGCTTCGATCGCATCGCTGGTCGTGCCGGTGCCGGTCGCATCGAGAACCTTGAGGGCCATCAGCGTCGTCGTCCAGTTCACGCCGGTGACGCCGGTGTTGTTATTGCCGACCGCGCCGATGATGCCGGCGACGTGCGTGCCGTGGCCGCTGTCGTCGGCCGGGATGCACGTGTTGGTCATGGCGTTGAATCCGTGCGTGCCCGCCGCGCAGGTCAGCGTTGCGCCGCTGATCGTGACCGAGAATTGCCGCGGCGCGGCGAAGACGTTCGCCGCGAGATCGGGATGATTGAAATCGATGCCGGTATCGAGGATGGCGACGACAGTCGCGCGGGAGCCGGTGGTCACGTCCCATGCGGCAACGGCGCCGATATCGGCGCCGGGTACGCCGGGATGTCCATCGACGTCCTGCCCGGTGTTGTTCAAGCCCCACAAGCTGCCGAAGGCCGGATCGTTGGGAACCGCGTGAGCGCGAATCACATAATTCGGCTCGACAAACTCGACATCTGGATTGGCGCGCAGTGTCGCGATCAACTGGCGAGTGCTGAGCTGGCGTGAACGCAAGTGGCGTGCGCCTCTGCGTCCGACTGCTCGTGACGTCTCGGTTCGGGCCTGGAACTCGGCGCGATCGCGCCCAATTCGTCCAGCTTCAGAGCGATAACGGACGATCACTTCGCCGTCCACGACTTCTCGGCCGTCAATCACCTCAATTCGGCGGCCACCCCCAGCGGGCCGGCCTTGTCCTACGATCGCGTCGGCACCAAGCGTGATCAACGCGAGGGCGAGCGTCAGGGCGACACGATTGATCCGTCGCGACTTCAACATGTTCAACCACTCCACGCTGCCGCCACACTGCAAAGAAGTCGCCAAGAATTGGCAGCAACTTGTCTTCCTCGCAGAGGTTTTTTGTCGCGCGTCGATCGGATTTGATTTGCATTTTGTACGGATTTGATTCGCGTCGTTGTGTGCACGCTTGACTGACAGTGCCAAGCAGTCGACACTAGAGATTCCCAATCAATGAACTTCGCGCGCCGGCCGCTGGCGGTAGCACTCACCGTCGTGTTGGCCCTCCTGACGCTAGTCTCGGAACATCTCTCGACGCAGGGTCAGAGAGGACGCCGCGGCCTGTCCACGGTGATCGTCGACGGCCGCGAAGCGGTCGAAGGCGAAGTCATCGTTCGCTATCGCGCCGCCGCGGGTGTGGCCGGCCGTCAGCGCGCCGAGTTCGAAGTCGACAGCGACGAAGTGGAAGCTATCGGCCGCCGCGGAGCGCGTCGCATGCGATCGCGGCGTCTCGGCACGCGCGCCATGTTGCAGGCACTGCGCGCCAACCCCGACGTTGAGTACGTCGAGCCCAACTACATCATCCGGCTCAATGCGACGCCGAACGATCCGTCATTCCCGAGCCTTTGGGGGTTGTTCAACTCCGGGCAGACTATTGTCGGCACTGCGGGTGTGATCGGCGCGGACATTGACGCACCGAGCGCGTGGAATTTCACCACCGGCTCGCGCGCCAACGTTGTCGGCGTGATCGACACCGGCATCTTGTACAACCATCCCGACCTGGCCGCGAACATCTGGACAGCGCCGCGCCCGTTCTCTGTGGTGATTAGCGGCCTTGTCATCAACTGCGCCGCCGGCACGCACGGCTTCAACGCGATCAACAACACCTGTAATCCGATGGACGATCACTCGCACGGCACGCACGTCGCCGGCACCATCGGCGCTGTCGGCAACAACGGCATTGGCGTCGCCGGCGTGAACTGGGTGGCCAGCATGATGGGCCTCAAGTTCCTCAGCGCCAGCGGATCGGGCACGACGTCGGATGCAATCAAAGCCATTGAATTCGCGATCCAGGCCAAGGCTGCGCTGGGCGTGGACGCGAACGTGAGGGTCCTGTCGAATAGTTGGGGCGGCGGCGGGTATTCGCTGGCGCTTGGCAATCAGATCGAAGCGGCGAACGGCGCGGACATGTTGTTCGTCGCCGCCGCCGGCAACGACGGCCTCAACAACGACATCTATCCGCACTATCCGTCTTCTTACGCGAACAACAACGTCGTGAGCGTGCTGGCGTCGACCAATCGCGATCAGCGCGCGTCGTTTTCGAACTACGGCGTGACCTCGGTGGATATTGCCGCGCCGGGATCACAGATCCTCTCGACCGTCCTCAACAACAGCTACGCCTTCTATAGCGGCACGTCGATGGCTACGCCGCACGTCTCCGGTGCGGCGGCGCTGGTGCTCTCGGCGTGTCCGATGAACACGACGGACTTGAAGAACCTGTTGCTGTCGTCCGTCGACTTGCCGGCATCGCTCTCAGGATGGACGGCGACCGGCGGCCGTCTTGCTGTCAATAACGCCGTCCAGACCTGCATGGTCGGTATGCCGTCCCTCACGGCTGCCGTCCAGGGAAAGACAGTCACGGCCACGCTCAACAACGGCCCTGGCCGCGCCGACGACTTGCTCGGTTTGTTCTGTCCGTCGACGAATCCGGACGCCACGATTGCCGACAGCAAATACCTGAACGGATCGACAACGCCGCCCGCGAGCGGATTGTCGGCGGCCACCGTCACGTTGACCGCACCTGCGGGTGGACAGACGTGCCAGGTCCGGATGTTTTCGACGATCAACGGCAACCGCGTGAAGCTGGCCACGAGTAATAACGTCCTGATCCCGGTCACGCCGCCGTCGCTGACTGTCAACACACCTTCGGTGAGCGCGGGCGGAACGATTAGCGTGTCTGTCGCCGATGGCCCAGGTGGCATCGGCGATTGGGTTGCCTTGTATCAACAGGTGGCCTCTGATACGGCGTATCTGCAGTGGAATTACCTGACGGGCACTCATAGCAAGCCTGGGTTGGGCAGGACCGCGGCGACCTTGTCGTTCACGGCGCCGACGACGGCAGGCAGCTACGAGCTTCGTTTGTTTGCTGACGATGGTTTCCAGCGATTAGCGACGAGCAGCCCCATCGTCGTTGCCGGTCAACCGAGCCTCACGGTCAACGACATCACCGTGACGGAAGGTAGCAGCGGCTCGACCAACGCGATCTTCACCGTGACGCTGACGCCGGCCGACGCGACGCAGACTGTTACTGTGAATTACGCCACGGCGAACGGCACGGCCACGGCAGGCAGCGACTACACGCCGGTGAACGGCATGTTGACGTTCCCGCCGTCGGTGACGACGCAAACGATTTCGGTGCCCGTTATCGGTGACGCCGTCGTTGAGCCGAACGAAACGTTCTATGTGAACTTGTCGAGTGCGGGCAATGCGACGATCGGCGATGCGCAAGGCCTCGCATCGATTCTCACCGATGATTATCCGGCCGGCGCGACGATCACGGTTCAATCGTCATCGGTCTTGCCCGGTGGAACGATCAACTTTCAGATCGCGAACGGTCCCGGCAACCGCGCCGACTGGATTGGATTCTTTCCGGCTGCTGCCGCGGACAATGGCTATCAGCAGTGGTTCTATCTGAACGGCCAGAAGACAGCGCCGGTTGTTGGCCTGCCAAACGCGTCGGTGCAACTCACCGCGCCGCAAGCCGCGGGCACCTACAACATCCGCCTGTTCGCCAATGATGGTTTCCAGAAGCTCGCCACGAGCCCGGCCATCACCATTGCCGCTCAGCCGACGCTGACGATCAACGATGTCAGCGTGGCGGAAGGCAACAGCGGCACCGCCACCGCCACGTTTACGGTCACGCTCGCACCGGCTAATACATCGCAGACGGTGACCGTTGACTTCGCGACCGCGAACGGCACCGCGACCATCGCCGACAACGATTACGTCGCGACCAATGGCACGCTGACCTTCGCGCCGAATGTCGACACGCAGACGATCAACGTGATGGTCACCGGCGACGCGAACAACGAGTCGAATGAAACGTTCGCCGTGAACCTGTCGAACGCGGTCAATGCCGCCGTTGGTGATACGCAGGGCACGGGCACGATCACCAACGACGATGGCCCGCCGGGTCCGTCAATCACCATCAATACGCCGACGGTCGCCCCTGGCGGCGTCATCAGCTTCACCGTTGCCAACGGTCCGGGCAATCGCGCGGATTGGGTCGGCCTTGCTCCGGCAGCCGCGGCGGACATGGGCAAGATCGACTGGATCTATCTGAACGGCACCAGGTCGGCGCCGGCGAGCGGCATCGCCAACGCGACGCTGCAGTTTATCGCGCCGGCAACGCCCGGATCGTACGACGTGCGGCTGTTCAGCAACGACACCTACACCCGTATTGCGCGCAGCGTGGCGATTCCAGTAGCCAACGGACCAACGTTGACCATCAACGACGTCACGATCGTCGAAGGCAATAGTGGAGTTGCAAACGCGACGTTCACCGTGACGGTATCTCCGGTCAATGCGACGCAGAGCGTGACGGTCGACTACGCGACCGCGAACGGCACGGCGACGACCGCAAACAACGACTACGCTGCAACGTCGGGCACGTTGACGTTTGCACCGTCGGTGGTAACACAAACGATCACGGTGCCGGTGATCGGCGACGCGGACGTGGAAGGCAACGAGACGTTCGTCGTCAACCTTTCGAACGCCGTCAACGCGGCGATCGCCGATGCGCAGGGCATTGGCACGATTACCAGTGACGATCTGCCGGCCGGTCCTTCGATCACGATCGAGTCTGGTCTGACAATTCCTCGCGGCGGCCTGATCACGCTGAAGGTGTGGAACGGGCCCGGCAACGTCACTGACTGGGTAGGGCTCTACGCGTTCGCCGCTGCCGACGTCGGTTATCAGCTGCAGTGGGTGTATCTGAGCGGCACCAGGACCCCAGGAGCTGGTCTCTCGAACGCGACGCTGCAGTTCGTGGCGCCGATGACGGCGGGCACTTACAACATCCGTCTATTCGCGAGCGACGGCTTTACGAAGCTCGCGACGAGCCCGGCGATTACCGTCACGCCCTAACTATCGCTGCGCGCCCGCATTGCGGTGACGGCGCAAACGTGTTCGCGCGGCGAGCGCCAATCCAACTCCGACCATCGTCATCGTCGCTGGTTCAGGAACAGGAGTCGGCTGCTCAACATCCGAAACCGCCTGAAGATTTGCCCTGAATCGCTGCGGCCAGGACTCTCCAGGACGATGGAACAGCGGGAACTGCGCGCTGATGAACGCGGGCTGGCCATCGGCCAAATCGCCGCCCCACCACATACCGGGCAAGTAGCTGCCGTCGGACCCGAGCGGGATCCATCCATCGGGCAACGCAGGACCGCCAGATCCCCACGAGGGCACCACGATTTCGACGTTGTCCAGTGATGGCGCGCACGTACCCGGGCCAAAGCCCATCGCGTCTTCCCAGACATATCCGGTGTTCGTATACGAGCGGCCAAGCACTCGCATCGTGGCGCTGGCCATTCCCTGCAAACAAATCGCTGGATTGAGAGCCGGCGCGTCGGGCGCAAGCGACACGATCACGTCAACCGGCGTGCCGATTGGCACGACCGAATCGAGCGTCAGGCCGGCGGGCACGCTCGTGTGGCCCGTAACAAAGCCGGTCCAATGCCAGATCGTTCCGGCCATAGCGGTGTGGGGGACAGCAAGAACAACAACGAGCAAGAGGATGTGCCTCATCGAATGCCTCATCGTCTTGCTGCAAAACACTGGCCTTGAACCGCGCTGATTCGTGGTATTCGTAGCGTCTTGATGGGACTGCGAATACAGCGGTGACGGCGCGCGTCACGGCGATTGCGATTGTGTCCGCGCTCGTCAGCCTAACGTCCGCCGGAGCGCAGACTTTGCGCTGGGGCGGTGATGCCGAAGGCGGCGCGCCGTTCGTCGAGGCAGATCCGCGCGATCCGTCGAAGCTCGTTGGCTTCGACGTCGAGATCGCGGAACTGATCGCTAGAAAACTTGGCCGGACCCCGCAGTTCCTGCAGGTGCAGTTCACCTCGCTCGATCAATCCGCGAAGCGCGGGGATTTCGACATCGGCCTGAGCGGCATCGAGGACATCCCCGCGCGCCGTCAGTCGCTCGCTGCGAGCATGCCCTACTACGAATTCCGGGAAGTGCTCACGGTGCGGCAGGGCGATCGCGACCGTTACCGTTCGCTTGCCGATCTGAAAGGCCGCCGCGTCGCCACGCTGGGCGGCACCATGGCCTACGGCCTGCTGCTCGAGGCCGAGCGCACCCACGGCCTCACGGCGGTCTCCTACGACGATGACGTGCATCCGTATTCGGACCTGGTGATCGGACGAGTCGATGCCGTGGTGCTCGACAACGTGCTCGCCGATCGTGCCATGCGGCGCAACACCGGCCTCGTCACGCATCCTGAGGCGCTCGCCATTGGTCATTACATCGTCATCACGGCTCCAGAAAACACGGCGCTGCGCGATCAGGTCGATCAGATCCTGCGCGACGCCATGAACGACGGCACGCTCGAGCAGATCTTCAGGAAATGGAATGTGTGGAACGACGATCAGCAGCCGCTCTACCAGCGGCTGTCGACGCGGACTGAAGACGCGCCGCCGGCAGCGCTCCCGTCAACGGGCGAACTGGTGTCGCGCTACGTCCCGTCGTTACTGCGTGCCGCTGTGATTACACTGATTCTGTCCTGCGCGGCAATGGCGCTCGCTGTTGCTCTCGGCGTCCTGATCGCGACCGGCCGTGTTTACGGCGATCCGGTTTCGCGATTGCTGCTCACCGTCTATGTCGAAGTGATGCGCGGCACGCCGGTGTTGCTGCAATTGTTCGTGATCTATTACGGCCTTGCGTCGGTGATCAGGCTGCCGGCGTTCGTGGCCGCGCTGCTCGGGCTCGGCCTCAACTACGCCGCCTACGAAAGCGAGATCTATCGCAGCGCGCTTGAAGCAGTGCCGCGCGGGCAGCTCGATGCGGCGCGCATTCTCGGGTTCACGCGGATGCAGACGCTGCGCCTGATCCGCGCGCCGCAGGCGTTCCGGCTGGCGCTGGCGCCGATGACCAACGACTTCGTTGCGCTGCTCAAGGATTCGTCGCTCGTCTCGATGCTGACGGTCGTCGAGCTCACCAAGCAGACCCAGATCGTCGCGACCAACATCGGCAGCTGGGTGATCCCCGGTCTGTTATGCGCGGTGTTGTATCTCGCGATGTCGTTGCCGCTTGGTTATCTGGCCCGCCGTCTCGAAGAGCGATGGAGGATGCCGACCGTATGAGCGCGCTCAACGCGACAGGCGTGCGCTTGAAGCGCGGCTCGCGCGAGATCCTGCGCGGCGTCGATCTCCATGCCGATGCGGGAGAGCTGGTGGCGTTGATGGGGCTGTCAGGATCGGGCAAGACCACCATGCTGCGCGTGATCGCCGGCCTCGAGCCGCGCGACGGCGGAGAAGTGTCCGCCGCGAAAGTCGGGATGGTATTCCAGTTCCATTTCCTGTTCGAACACCTCTGCGCGATCGACAACGTCACGCTCGCGCCGACCCAGGTGTTGGGCGTATCGATGCCCGACGCCAGGGAGCGCGCGCAGCAGCTGCTCGATCAGCTCGGTGTCGGCCACCGCGCGCATGCGCTGCCGCGTGAACTGTCGGGCGGCGAAGCGCAACGCGTCGCAATCGCGCGCGCGCTCGCCGTCGATCCGCCGTTGCTGCTGCTCGACGAGCCGACCGCGTCGCTCGATCCCGCGCGCCGCAACGATCTTGGCGAGGCGCTCGTGAAGCTCGCCGAATCGGGCCGCGCGCTGGTGATGACCTCGCACGACGACGACTTCGTCCGGGAGTTCGCGACGCGCGTCGTCGTCCTCGCGAATGGGGAAGTCGTGGAGCAGGGCGATCCGGAAACGGTCTTGACCGCACCCCAACACTCCGCGACGAGGGAACTGCTGCAGCTCGAGCGGGCCCGTCGAGGTGTACAATAGACAGTTCGGGCGGGTAGCTCAGTGGTAGAGCAGGAGCCTTTTAAGCTTCTGGCCGTGGGTTCGATCCCCACCCCGCTCACCATTCGACTCGCAAGCCATGCATCCTGACCTCGAACGCTGCCTTGCGATCGTGCTGGACGCGACGAAAGACGGCGGCGCCGAATGCGCCGTGCGCCGCAATCCCGGCAAGTGGTCCGTCGTCGAAGTCGTCGAACATCTCACGCGCGCGTTTTCAGGCACCGCCAAGGGCTTCGAGCGCTGTCTCGAAAAAGGCGCGCCGCTCGCGACGTCGACGACGATCAAACAGAAGGTGCAGCAATTCGCGCTGCTCAATCTCGGGGCGTTTCCCGAAGGCCGCCAGGCGCCGAAACACATTATTCCGACGGGCGAGCTCGATCTGAGCGCGGTCATCAGCGCCGTGCGTCGCGACCTCGCGCGTCTCGACGAGTCCGCCGCCAAGGCGAAACAGGCGCTCGGCCCGGGAAAGATGCTCGATCATCCAGTCCTCGGTGCTCTGACCGTCGATCAGTGGCTGCGGTTTCACGTCGTCCACACGCAGCACCACGCGAAACAAATCAGGCAACGGCGGTAATCGTGTCCGGTCGAGTCGAAGGAGTCACACAAGTGCACATGGCGACCGTCAAAATCCGCCCATTCGGCTATATCTTTACGGGTCCCAGAGGACGATAATTTCACCGTGGTTCGCGAAACATCGCCGGTTGTTCTCGTCGTTGAAGACGATAGCGCCGTGCGTCAGCCGCTCGTGAAATTCCTGCAGATGCGGCAATACACCGTGGTCACCGCTGAAACCGCCGACGAAGGCCTCGACGCGATCAAGACACATCGCCCGGCGGCCGCCATCGTTGACCTGCGGCTCCGCCGTGGCTCCGGCCGCGAAGTCGTGGTCTCCGCGCCGCCCGAGATTCCCGTGATCATTTTCTCGGGATTAAGATCGGAATCCGCCGACCTCGAGACGATTCGCCCGAACACCCGCCTCGTCGAAAAGCCGTACTCGCTGGTGATGCTGATGGACACGCTCGAAGACATGCTCGAGCAGTCGCGCGGCAACTCGAGCGGCTTCGGCCGCATGGCGGCGTCGTAGCCCGTAGTCAGCCTACAAAATACTTTTACCTAACGCGGATAGCGCGAGCTCCGTACCGAGCTCCGCGGTCGTGTTCTTGATATCCAGCGTCGGATTGACTTCGACGAGATCGAACGACGTCAGCAGGCCCGATTCCGCGACCGTCTCCATGACGACGTGCGCTTCGCGATAGCTCAAGCCGCCCTTGACCGGCGTGCCCACGCCGGGCGCAACCGTGGGATCGCACGCGTCCAGATCGTACGAGACGTGGAATCCGCCGGTGCCCTTCGATGCGATCGCGATCGCGCGTGACATCACTTCGGCAATACCGAGGCGATCGATCTCTTTCATCGTGAACACGTGGACCTTCGACGCGCGGACGATCTTCTTTTCGATCTCGTCGAGATTGCGGATGCCGACGAGCACGGTGTGCCGCGGCTGCACCGCCGGCGCGGGACCGGCGAAATGCGCGAGCTCGGCGGGACCGGTGCCGAGCAGCGCCGCCAGCGGCATGCCGTGCACGTTGCCCGACTCGCTCGAGCCCGGGTTGTTCATGTCGCCGTGCGCATCCACCCAGATCAACCCGAGCGGCTTGTTCTGCTTGCGCAGGTGCGCCGACGCGGCCGCGACCGACGCGGCGCCGAGGCTGTGATCGCCGCCGAGCACGATCGGCATCGCGCCTTCGGAGAATGACGCCAGCGACGTCTGGAACAGTCGCTGGCAAACGCGGGCGATGTCTTTCACGTAGCGCTTGTGCGGATCGCCGAACGCCTTGCGCTCGGGAATGGGCGACGGCACGTCGCCCTTGTCGACGACGCGGAGTCCGAGCTTCGCGAGCTGCTCGCCCAGTCCGGCAATGCGAAACGCCGACGGCCCCATGTCGGTGCCGCGGCGGTTGCCGCCGAGATCGAGCGGCACGCCGATGATGTGAACGGTCTTCATCTGGTGATCTGGTGATCTGGTGATCTGGTGATCTGGTGATCTAACGTCGCTTGTAAGTGATCGAGATTCCTTCATGCCCCGGTGACACGGTCGTGTTCAGCGCCATCGGGTGCTTCTCGATCGCCGCGAGGAAATCGAGCATCTCGTTCTTCTTGTTGATCACGTTGTGCGCGAGGAACAGTCCGCCCGGATTGACGCGCGGGAACACCATGTCGAAGAACTTCTTGTAGTCGGGTTTCCACGCATCGAGGAACACCAGGTCGAACGAGCCGGCCACCTTTGGAATTTCCTGGAACGCATCGCCGTGCACGACCTTGACGATGTCGGAAAGGCCGGCGCGCTGGACGTTGGCCGCGGCCTCCCTGGCGCGGACCGGGTCGAACTCGATCGTCGTCAGCTTGCCGCCGGTCTGGCGCAGGCCCATGCCGATCCAGATCGCGGAGTAGCCGCTGGCGGCGCCAATCTCCAGGACCTGGCGCGCATTCGTCGCCCCGACCAGGACGCGCAGGAACCGGCCATCCTCTTCGGACACGGCCAGCTGGCCCTTGTCCGCGGCACGAATGCCTGCCAGCAGCTTGGCAATCGCCGGGTCGACGCCCGTTGCGGGGACCGGTTGGGCCAGAACCGGCGGGGCTGCCAGGATGCACGCAGCGACGACCATGCACGGAACGGCAAGTGTTCTCAGCAACATCTCCCCATTTTAGGCTGATGCCCCATGCTATAGTTTCGCGTTTATTCAAATTCCGGAGGCATAGTGAGCCCGATCCTCACACGGCCGGTTCGCGAGCAACTCGAGCACGACCGCGTCATACGGCAGCTGCAAGCCAAGTACAAGCGCAAGACCGACGTCATCATCAATCCGGCCAACGAGCAGAACCAGTCCGTCACGGTTGGCGAGCTGGTGGTGTTTCCGGATGTGCTCGTCTTTGCCGAGGGCACCAGGCGCCTCCTGGTCACCGTCGAAGTGGAGACCGGCGAGTCGGTCAACTCCATCGAAGCGCGGGCCGAATGGGGCGTTTACAGCAAGCTCAAGGTGCCGATGCACCTTTACGTGCCGCCCGCGTGCGTCGAAGCGGTGAAACGGATCTGCGACGAATACCAGATCGTGGTCGCGGAGTTGTGGACCTATACGACCACGTTCGATCAGGTGCGGTTCACGCTCGTGACGAAGTCGCCCGACGCGCCAGTCGTGAAGTTGCCGCCCGTCAAAGCCGCGCCGCCGCCGAAACCGGTCAAACCCGCCGCCAAACCGAAACCGGCCGCCAAGCCTGCGAAGGCCAAGCCGGCGGCGAAGGCGAAGCCGGCGGCCAAGGCCAAGGCAAAACCGAACGCCAAACCGGCCGCGACCCGTCGACAGGCTCAGGGTCGTCCCGAGCAAGGTCGAGGGACGAAGAAGGCCGCCAAGCCGAAGGCGAAGATCAAGAAGCGGTAAGCAGTGCCTTTTCTCCGCCTGACCCGCGATCGCCGCGGTTTCGAAAACACGTTCCTGATGCACGCCGATCGCCCGGGCGATCGGCCGCGCCTCCTGTACTGGTATCGCACCGCGCCGGGCATCGTCCAGGGACGATCGCCGCTCGACGAGGACGCGATCCGCACGATCGAAGAGCAGCATCCCGACATTGATTTCGACTGGCCGGCCATCCTGGCGCTCGCCGAGGTGATGACGCCGGAGGATGAAGCGCCGGCGCCGCGTCCACAGCAGCAGCCGCGGCAGGGCAAGCGGCAGCGCCATCGTGATCAGCGGCCGTCGCAGCCACAGCAGTCCGCCTCCGCTCCTCAGCAATCCGAGGAGCTTCGGCCAGATGACCGCGTCGCCGAATCTCCCGACGCGGTCAAGCCCGAAGACTTCGAGAGTGACGAATCCTCAGCGGTCGTCGAAATCCCGCCGCCGCGCAACTTGCTGGTCGAAGAACTGGCGGGCCGTGAGATCGGATCGCGTTTGCGCGCGCGCTACGCGGAGATCATCGCCCGCATCCAGGATCTCGACGTCGACGGCGACGTCAAGGACACGTGGTTCAAGCGCGCCGAGGCGATCGATCCGGAAACCTGGATGACGCCCGAGCAGGTGCTCGAAGGTGTGCGCAGCGCCGACGCGCAGTTCGACAAGCTGCGCTCCGAGCTGATGTGACATCCGGGGGCTGGCCCCCAACGTAGCCGGCTACATTCGGGGGCTGGCACCAAACGTAGTGTGCGCGGCTACACCCGGGGGCTGGCACCAAACGTAGTGTGCGCGGCTACACCCGGGGCCAGCCCCCAAATGTAGCCTCCAAAAGTACGGCTACACCCGGGGCCAGCCCCCAAATGTAGCCTCCAAAAGTAGCGCGTGTCAGCGCGCGTAGCGCGATTCAATCGCCGCGATCTTCGCGACGCGCCGCACGTGCCGCTCGTCGCCGCTGAACGTCGCCCCAAGAAAGGCATCGACCAGGGTCCGCGCCAGCGAGAGGCCGATCACGCGCTCGCCCAGGCACAGCACGTTGAGATCGTCGTGTTCAACCGCCTGACGAGCCGAGTAGGCGTCGTGACAGACCGCCGCGCGGATGCCTGGAATCTTGCACGCCGCGATCGAGGCGCCGGCGCCGCTGCCGCAGACCACGATGCCGCGATCGGCCTGTCCGCTCCGCACCGCCTGGCCAACCGCGTCCGAAATGTCGGGGTAGTCGACCGGGGCGCGGGAATTCGTTCCAAGGTCAATGACCTGGTGTCCACACCCGGCCAGGTAGCCGGCCAGGTCGCCTTTCATCTCAAAACCGGCGTGATCCGCCCCGATTGCGATTCGCACAATTGGATCTTACAGGCGTTTTTCCTCAAGACCTCAAGACCTCAAGACCTCGCCGGACGTCTTATACTGTCGATATGAAGTCGACAATCCATCGTCTGGTCGGAATCGCGATTCTTGGCATGTCCGTGGGCGTGGGCGCGCAGGTACCCCAGGCACCTGCACCTCAGGCACCCTCGGCACCCCAGGCACCCTCGGCACCCCAGGCACCCCAGGCACCTCAGGCACCCTCGGCAGGACCGACGTTCCGCGTCGCCATCGACTACGTGACGACCGACGTGATCGCGCGCAATAACCAGGATCAGTTCGTCGCCGACCTGACGAAGAACGACTTCGAGATTTACGAGGACGGCGTCAAGCAGGAGATCACCGGGTTGACGCTGGTCCATGGCGGCCGCGTCCACAACCTCGCCGCGCCGCCGGCAGCGACTACGCAAGAAGGCTTGATCCTCCCGGCCTCGCGCCCGCGCAATGACACCGCCGGCCGCATCTTCCTGATCATTGTCGACGACCTGCACCTCGATTTCCGCAACACCGGCCGCATCCGCGATCTGTTCAAGCGGATCTCGCGAACGCTGGTGCACGAAGGCGACATGTTCTCGATCGTCTCGACGGGGCCCTCGTCCCTCGCCATCGATCCGACCTACGACCGCAAGGTGCTCGACGAGGCCATCAAGAAGATCACCGGCAACGGCCTCAAGCCGTCGGACATCATCCAGGGCGCGGAAGGCGCCGATGGGCCGAGCGAAGTCCGCTATCGCTCGCACGTCGCGTTCTCGACGGCCTTCGACATGCTGACGCAGATGGAAAAGATCAACAACCGCCGCAAGGCGGTGATCTGGGTCAGCAACGGCTACGACTTCAATCCGTTCGCGGAATCACGCCTCGGCGAGGATCCGGTGTTCGGCGGCCGCTTCGGCCAGACGCGCGAGGAAGGCCGGCAGCAACAGGGGCAGTTCGGACGGAACCAGTTCGCCGACGCCGACCTGGCACGCGAGCTCTCTGAAGTGACGCGCACCGCCAATCGCGCCAACGCCACGCTCTACACGATCGATCCGCGCGGCCTCGTCGCCGGCAGCGACCTCGACGAGCAGCTGGATCCGGTGGAGTTCGGCGAGCACGTGCGCAAGACGCAGGACAGCCTGCGGGTGCTGGCGGAGCAGACCGGCGGCATCGCGGTGGTCAATCAGAATAATTTCGACAAGGCGCTGAAGCGGATCGATGCCGAGACGAGCGACTACTACATGCTCGGCTACTCGTCGACGAATCCGGATCCGCTGAAGCGGACCCGCAAGATCGAAGTGAAGCTGGTGAACCGGCCGGGCGTCACCGTGTGGTCGCGGACGTCGTATTCGCTGCGCCAGCTCCCAGAGGCGCCGAAATAGCCGGGCGATCCCCAGGCGCCGCCGCTGAGCCGGGTCGAAGGGATTCCTGAATCCGCTCGCGCAGCCAGACGACCGGCTGCGGGTGAATCTGGATGAAGGCCTGCCAGTCGGATTCGTTCAGGGTGACGGAGATGACTCGATCGCGTGTGTCCATGTATTCGGCCTCGCCGACTCGATCCTACGACCGATCGCGAGATTCAAAAATAGAATGATCGAATTTCAGTCATGCGTCCGGCTCATGGCGCAAGCTTGAGCTTCGGCCGCACCCGCTCGAACGCGCGGATGACTTCCTGCACCGCCCGCGGCGTCCGGCTCATCTTCGGATAGACCCAACCCGTTTCCCTGACCAGCGAGCGCCCTTCGATCCGGGCGCAGAACATCTGGCCGGCGGCGACATCGCGCGCCACGGCCTGGTAGGGAATGATCGTGATGCCGATGCCGTTCCTGACCATCGCCTTGATGATCTCGACGTTCTCGGTTTCCATCACGATTTGCGGCTCGATCCGGGCGCTCATGAAGAACTCGTCGATGGCCCGGCGGGTATTGGAGCCGGATTCGAACAGCACGAACGGCTGGCCGACGAGATCCTGCGGCAGCACCTTGCGCTTCCGCGACAGCGGATGCTTCGCCGCCGTGACGACCAGCAGCTCTTCCTGAAGCACCGGGACCGTGACCAGATCGGGTTGATCGACCGGCAGTGTCAGCAGCGCCAGATCGCCGGCGCCCGACCTGAGCTGGGCGATGCAGCGCTCGGAACTGCCGGCCACGAGTTTGAGATCGATTTCCGGATGCTGCCGCTTCAACTCGGTGAGGAGCGGCGGGAACACATACAGGCAGACGGTCATGCCGCCCATCAGCCGGACCGTGCCGCGCAGCGATTCCTGGCTGTCGGTGATGCCGGCAATCGTGTCCTTCAGGTCCTGGAACACGCGATGACTCAACTGGAGCAGCGACTCGCCCGCGGGCGTGATGCGGATGCGCCGGCCGACGCGCAGGAACACCGGCTCTTTGAGCTCGTCTTCGAGCAGCAGGATCTGGCGGCTGATCGCCGACTGCGAGACGTGCAGCTTCTGGCCCGCGGCCGTGAACGACCCGGTCTCGGCAATGGCTCGTATGATTTCCAGTTGTCGAAGATCCACCAAGCTCTCCTTTTGTGCATGAGAGCATATATCTCGCGGAGAGATGGATTCAATGGAAACTATTGCAAATGCAGGGACAAGGTCAGCTGGCCGCTGAGCGCGCGTTTTGCGCGCGCGATCGATTCTTTCAGGTAGTGCTCGTCGAGCTCGATGCCGATGAAGCTCACCCCCAGCGTCGCGCACGCCACCGCCGAACTCCCCAGCCCGAGGAAGGGATCCGCCGCCACGCCGATGCGCGGCAGGCCGTGCAGCTTGAGGCAATACGCCGGCAGCCGCCACGGGAACGTGGCCGGATGCGGCCGCTCCTTGTCGCGGCTCTGGATGGTCTCGTAAGGAAGGAACCACGTGTTGCCGCGGCAGCGCAGGTCCGAACCGGCCTGCTGCCACCGCGTGACGTTCGACTTGTCCTGGTACTTCACGCCGACGGCCCGGCGATCGATCGGCGTCTCGCCGGTGCGGCTGAAATGAAAGACGAATTCGTGGCAGTCGTTGAGGAAGCGCTTGCTGTTGATCGGCTTGTAGTGGCCGACCGCGAGATCGTCCGTGAGGCCGGCCCGAGTCCCTGCCAGCGCCTTTTCGATGGCGATCGACTTGACCCAGTGAATGATGTTCTGCAGCTCGAGATGCGGCCGGACGGCCTGGGCGATGTCGAGCGCCGTCCACGGATCCTTGGGTTTGGCGCCGACGTTCAGGAACAGGGACCCGTCCTTCGCGAGAGTGCGCCTGGCGGCCTTGATCCAGTCGGCGGTCCACTCCAGATACTCCGACCGCGGACGTCTATCATCATAGGACCGGTACCGGATACCGAGATTGTAAGGAGGGGAGGTGACGATGGCGTCGATGGAGCCGGCGCCGAGGGCGTTCAGGGTTTCAATGGCGTCGCCGTGGAAGAAACGCAGTCGGGTCTGGCCGCGCTCAAGTTCGGCGTAAGGCTTGGGACGCGCGCTCGGCACTTCCAGAATTGTACTTGGCCGACAGTCAAACCTGACTGCCTGACTGCCTGACTACGAGGCCCTCGCGGTCATCGTGGTCAGCGACACCGCCGCGAACTTCTCACGCTCCGCCGACACCGTATGGTTGCGGCGATGCGCGTGGCTTTCGCAGCCGGCGCCTTTTTCTTCCACGTACGTGACCTCGCGCGTGCTGGCAATGTCGCGGTAACGGCCCACCACACAACCGCACGACAGCGTCGAGAACCCCAGAATGCGAACGACGCTCATCGATCTTTCCCCTTCGCTTCCGAAACTAAGCAACTCCCATGCCGAGCCATTCCAGGGGGACTCAGCTGGGGAAGCGCGCGTTTCAGATCGGTTTGCGCTCTCTGAGCGTGGCACTTCTTACACATGGGGCTGCGGCAACACGCCCACACTTTCATTGATCGCACTCAATGAAGTTGGATCGATCTTCAGCGGCTTGGATTCGCGATGACCGTCGCGAGTCCTTCGCGCGCGGCTCGATGGTTCGGATCGATGGTCAATGCCTCGGCGAAATACTTCCGCGCCTTGTCTCGATTCCCGCTTTGGAGTTCGAGCGTCGCAAGGTTCGCGTAAGTGCCGGGCTCCCTCGGATCGGCGTTGATCGAGGTTTCGAACGCGGTCCGGGCGGCGTCGGTCTGACCGAGCGAGGCCAGGCATGCCCCGATCAGGTTATGGGCCTTCGCGTTCGACGGATCGAGAGCGACAGAATTGTTCGCCGCCTTCAGCGCCAGGTCGAGACGGCCTTGTATGAAAAAGAGTGAAGCCGCGTAGTAGTGCGACCAGGTGCTGGTCGGCGCTTCCTTCACCAGGCGCTGGACGACGGGCTCGAGCCGGACGGCGTCGCCGATGTCCGAAAGGACGGACGCCAGCTGTTCGAGAGCGGGGACGTCGGCGGGGTTGGCCTGCAGCTGGTCGAGCGGCAGGCGGATGGCAGCCTCGATGCTGCCCTGCGAGGCGAGCGCGCGCGACAACGCGAGCTGGGCACCTTTGTTCGCCGGGTTGGCGGCGAGCTTCGTGAGCCTCGACTGGACGTCGTACATTTTATTCGACGAGGCAGCGGACCTCAGCAATCCGTCGAGGGTGGCGGCATCGTTTGGATCGGATTCGAGCGCGCGCGCGAGATCCACATAGGCCGGTCCGTGCGCATCCGCCTTCAAGAGCATCAGGCCGCGATCGCGAAAGTCCCGCGGCGTGGCGTCGGCGAGCGCTTTGGCCACGGCCGGCGGCTTGGGGCTCGTGGCCGCGAGCGCCCGCAATGCCGTCGCATTATCATCGCGGGCCGTTCCGAAAATGCTGCGCGGTCCCGAGAACTCGAGCGCGGATCGATCGTCGGTCTGCAGCGGCGCGTCGCCGGCCCAGGCCTTGAGAGCTGCACCGTCGGCGACGAAGAGCGAGACGACGGAGAACGATCCCTTCACGCCGATCGTCGCGAGATCCTCCACGACACCCGGCCGCCGCATCGCCGACGCGATGCCGGCGATGCGCGGCGCGATCGGCTCGTTCGATCCGACCAGCAGCACGTCTGCATCGCCGACCAGCCACAAGGTGCCGTCCGGAAATACCGACAGGAACGTCGCGACGATCGATCGCAGGTCGGCGTTGCTGATGTCGTAGGTATGCGCCCACTGGCACAGCACGCCGCCCGGCGCGAGGCGCGCGCGCGCGCCTTCGAAGAATTCGCGCGTGAACAGCGACGCGATGCCGGCCATCCACGGATTCGAGGGCTCCGACACGATCACGTCATAGGTCCCGGTGCCGAGCATCAAGTGCGTGCGGCCGTCGCCGACGATCACGCGCGTGCGGGGATCCTTCAGCGCGTTGTGGTTTTCGGCGGCGAAAAAATCGGATGCGGCAACGACCTCACGCGAGATCTCGAGCACGCTGGCTTCGCTGATCGGATGGGTGAGCGCCGACCCGAGCGTCACGCCGCTGCCGAGGCCGATGATGGCCGCCCGCTTTGGATTCGGATGGAGCAGCAGCGGCACGTGCGCCAGCATGCGTTGCGTCAGCATGTCGCCGGCATTCGACGCGTCGACCTTGCCGTCGATCGCGAGCGAGATGGTCCCGGTGAGCTTGCGCACCGCGACGGTGCCGGTTGACCCCTCGCGATACGACAACAGATCGCCCGCGGTGAGGGCAGTTTCCAGATTCGAGCCGCGCATGGCCGGCGCATATTTGTAGGCGCCGCTCGACAGCAGCGCGCGATCCCATTGCGGCACGATGGCGATCGCAATCACGACGACACCGGCGAGCGCGAAGCCGATGACGCGGCCGCGCGTTCGCGGACTCAAAACCAGCACCGCCATCGCGGTCACGGCGCCGATTGCCGAGACGAGGCGAATGGTCAGGTGCAATCCAAGCATCGGGATCAGAAAGAATCCCGCGAGCAGCGATCCGAGGATCGCGCCCAGCGTATTGATGGCGTAGATCAACCCGATTTGCTCGGTGACGGTTTCGTCCTGGCCGCCGGCCATCGCCACGGCGAATGGAAACGCGGCGCCGAAGGCAATCGTCATCGGCAACAGCAGTCCCGATACCAGCAGCACTTCCTGACGAAGCACGTCGGCGAACTGATACTCCGGCTTCGACACGATGTTGCCGATCGTCAGCAGCGCCCGGTCCACGGCCGATGCCGCCGCCAGCGCCAGCCCGGCGCTGATCAGCAGCGAACAGGCCAGGCCGACCGCGGGGTGCTTCATGCGCGCCGCCAGACGCGAGGCGATCGCGGCGCCGCCGGCAATGCCGATGATGAAGATTGCGACGACGGTGCTGAACGCATACGTCGTCGGTCCGAGGATCTGCACCAGCAGGCGCGTCCACACGACTTGCAGCGTGAGCGATGCGAATCCGTTCGCGCCGAGCGCGGCCGCCGCGAGCCAGGGGCGGCCGTCGTCCCGGGAGCCGGGAGCCGGGAGCCGGGAGCCGGAAGTGCTCGTGTCTTTCCGGTTCCCGGCTCCCGGCTCCCGGCTCCCGGTCGAAAGCATCCAGGCGCCTGCGGCCGCGATCAAATTGAGCGCGACGCCAACGAAGGTCGTGCCTCGCAGTCCCAGAGCGGGGATCAACGCGAAGCCCGCGAGCACGGCGCCGGCCGCGGCGCCCAGGGTGTTCGCGGCATACAACCCGCCGGCATCCTGCGCGGCGCTCGACGCCGTGCGCACGATCCACCGGGACGCGATCGGAAACGTCGCGCCCATGCAGGCGGCGGGTACGCACAACAGGATCACGCTCGAGGCGAGGCGCACGAACGCGAACGTCGCGCCGCCATTGCCATCCGCATACGTGGCGGCGAGCAGCGGCCGTACCGCCATCAAGAGGAATGGCATCAGCACGGCGAGCACGCCGATCGCGATTTCGAGTCCGGCGTAGAGTGTGAGTGCGCGTCGCGGCGGCAGCTTGCCGGCGTAGCGCCCCGCGGCGCCCGCGCCCGCGGCCAGTCCGCCCATGAAGGCCGCGAGCACGGCACTGGCCGCGGCCAGTCCGTGTCCCATCTGCAGCGTCAGCAGGCGCGTCCAGACCACTTCGTAGATGAGTGCCGCGGCGCCGGACACCGCGAACAGGATCAGGAACGGACCACGCCGCATCAGGCCAACATTATCCTTCGGCGGCTACTGCGGCGGGTTCGCTTTCGGGATGTACAGGGTCAGGTGTTGATCACGGGCGACTTCAGTGAGCTTGAACGCGTCGATCGCCAGTTGCGCGCGCTCCGGCGGGACGAAGCGCGAGTCGATCACCACGTAGCCGACGTTGCCTTGCGTGATCAGTCGATCGCCGCGCTCCTCGAGGATTGCCCTGGCCTCCAGTCCGAACGGCGCCTTCCCGCTCAATAGAATCAGTGCGTCGAACGCCGGGTACTCGTGCCGCAGTCTCTCGACTCGTCGCGGCGAGACGCGCGACAGGTAGCCGCCGAACAGTGCTTTCTCGTGGCGAGTCTGGTTGAACAGGTTGCGTGGACGGAAATTGCCGATTTCCCATGTACCGTCACGAATGCCAAAAGGCAGGACCAGCACGCGCACCGGCCGTGGATCGGCCGCAATGCGATCGTAAATCGGCGAGATCTCCGCCGAGTAGAGCGGGCGCGGCGCCGGCCACAGCTCGAACACCAGCAACACCGCAATCACCGCGATCGCCTGCCGGCGGCGATGCGGCCAGCGCGCGCCGATCGAGGCCAGCGCGCCGGCCAGCAAAACGGCGACGCCCATCGATGCGACGATCGCGAATCGCGTCGGCATTCTCGCGAGGCCGAATCCCGGCGCATAGCGAACGAGCGCCCACGGTCCGGGCACGTGGGTATTGAACCCGCCGACCTGTATGAACGGCCCGAGCGCAAGCAGTCCGAAGCCAACCGTCAGCGCGATCCATGGCACCGCCGGCCGATACTTCGCGCGCCACAGCGCGAACACGATCACGGCCAGCGCGATCAGGCTCAGCGCCGCGGTGTACTCGACGAAGATCGTGGGCCGCGTCACCAGCGGATCGCCGGTGAGCCAGCGCGTGATCGGATGCTGGGGGTTGGGTTGGAAGAAGGCGAGTAGATCCACGCCTGGCGGACTGCTGCGCCAGAAGATCTTCGGGTTGACGAAGCGGCCTTCGAGCATGCGGCTGCCGAGGCCGTACAACACCGGCGACAGCGGCCCCGCGCACGCGAGAACGGCGACGATCACAACGCGGACCAGCGATCCGGCCCCCGGCCCCCGGCTCCCGGCTCCCGGCTCCCGGTTCCCGGTCCCCGACAGCGTCAGGTGAGGCCGCCACCACACCACGAGTCGTGCGATCACCAGCACCGTCAGAATCAACACCGGGTTGTAGAGGCTGCGCATGCGCACCGGAATGCCCAGCAGCGTGAACTCGCCGCCGCGGCCGAACGCCAGTCCGGCGATCAATCCCGCCAGGATCACGATCGCCACGTCGAGCACCCATTTCCAGGCACGGCGCGCGGTGCGTTCGCGGCGTGTGATGTGAATCACCAGCGCGCCGAGGTAGATCAGGCCGATCAGCACGCAATAGATCCCGAAGTACGCATCCGAAAACGCCGCCCAGGCCATGCACAGGCCGACCAGCGCCGCCTTCCGCATCGAACGCGAGCGCTCCGCGTTGACGAGACACCACACGAATGCCGGCAGTGCCGCGGCGGCGTAGATGCTGAAATGGCCGGTGGTGCGCGCGATCATCAACGGCGACCACGCGAACACCAGCCCGGCGAGCCACGACTCGATCCGCGTCGCTGCGGTCACTCGCCGCGCCAGTCCGTACATCGCCAGCGCGTTCAGCACACACACGATCAGGAACACGACATTGAACGATGCGATCACGCCGATCATCGGAATCAGCGGCAGCGCGAGCACGTTCAGGAACGGCGTGTAGTTGTGCTGCGTGAGATCGACGCGCGAGGTCAGCGACAAAACCTTTCCCGTCGCCATCGGGTTGTTGCCGGTCGTCAGCTCCTCGTGAAACACCCACTGGTTCCAGACGTACACCCCAGTGTCACCGCCAGGGTCACCGGTGAGATGGGTGCCGAGATGGAGCGGTAGCGGCCACGCGAAGGCGATTGCGACCAACACGTAGCCGAGCACAACCGCGAGCCGGGGGGCGATTGCTCGTCGCATCGTCAGCGTCACTGGTCTTTTATCACGGTCAGCGGCCTTATGCGCGCGAACTGCCGAGCTCGGCCCCGTGCACGCTCGATTGGCGAGTCAGGGATACGCCTGATGCCGCCGGCGACCGCACCCACGTAACATCGCGAGGCACTGCGTATGAGCGGCCCATCGCCTTCGGCGGATCCATCGCTGCGTGCCGCCCTGACCGGCGGCGGAGAAATGGGTGAACGCCTGCGCGCGTTCGACTGGCACGCCACGCCAGTTGGACCCATCGAACAGTGGCCGGGGACCCTGCGAACCGCGGTTGGCATTCTGCTCAATTCGCGTTACCCCATGTTCGTGTGGTGGGGCGACGAATTGATCAACTTCTATAACGACTCCTACGCGCCATTTTTGGGGCGCCGCCATCCCGATGCGCTGGGCCGCCCGGCGCGCACGATCTGGAACGACATCTGGCCGGTGATCGCGCCCCAGGTCGACGCCGTTCTCGTCAGAGGCGAAGCGTCGTGGAACGAGAACTTATGTCTGGTCATGGAGCGCAACGGGTACTGGGAGGAAACCTACTTTACGTTTTCTTATAGTCCACTGATCGATGGTCGCGGGCCCGGCGGCGTGTTTTGCGCGTGCACTGAAGAGACGGCGCGGGTCATTGCGCTGCGCCGGATGCGGACGCTGCACTTGCTCGGCGATCGGACGCGATGGGACCTTGACAGCCCGGCGCATGCCGCCAGTGCGGCGTGCGAGGCGCTGACGGAAAACGCGCACGACTTCCCGTTTGCCGCGATCTATCTCGTCGACGCCGATCGGCGGCGCGCGGCGCTCTGCGATGCGTGCCGGGTGCCGGCCGGCACGGCCGCGGCCCCCGCGGCCGTCACCCTCGGCGGCAGCGACGACATCTGGGATTTCGCGACGGTGCTCGAGCGCGGGGCCGCGTCAATCGTCGACGACGTGGATTTGCGCTTCGGTCCTATCGACGCCGGCGTCTGGACCGACGATGTGACGCGACGTGCCATCGTCGTTCCCCTGGCGGCGGCGGGCCGCGACGCCGGCACGATCGGGTTCCTGGTGGCCGGCATCAGCCCTCGGCTGCAATGGGACGGGCCTTATCGTAGTTTCGTCGAGTTGGCTGCCGCGCAAGTGGCTTCGGCGATCGGCAACGCGAGCGCCTACGAAGCCGAGCGCCGCCGCGCGGAATCGCTGGCGGAGATCGATCGCGCCAAGACGGTGTTCTTTGCGAATGTGTCGCATGAATTCCGTACTCCGCTGACGCTGCTGCTTGGACCGGTCAACGATCTGCTCGACTCGGGCGGACTCACTGGCGAAGAGCGCAAAGCGCTGCACATCGTCGCGCGTAACGCACGACGCCTGCAAAAGCTGGTCAATAACCTGCTCGCATTCTCGCGCATCGAATCGGGCCGTGCGCATCCGCGCTACGAAGCGACGGATGTGCCGCGCTTGACTGCGGATGTCGCCAGTATGTTTCGCGCCACGATCGAGCGTGCCGGACTGGACTTTACGGTCGTCTGCGTGCCGAACAATATCCTGGCGATGATCGATCGCGACATGTGGGAAACGATCGTCGCCAATCTGCTGTCCAACGCCTTCAAGTTCACGATCACCGGCGGAATCGCGCTGACGCTGCGCGATCAAGGTGACGTGTTCGTGCTGACCGTTCGCGACACCGGCCGCGGCATCGCGCCGCCGGACCTGGCGCGATTGTTCGAGCGCTTTCACCGCGGCGCCGTGTCGGACGCACGGACGTTCGAAGGCAGCGGCATCGGACTGGCGTTGGTCAAGGAGCTGGTGAAAGTTCTCCAGGGAACGATCGAAGTCAGCAGCATGGAGGGGCGCGGCACGACATTCGAAGTCAGGATTCCGTTTGCGAAGCTCCGTGACGAGTCTTTGGGTAAGGATGCGGGAGATTCGCCGCGCCTGGCCGGCGCATTGCTGGCGGAAGAAATGGCGCAGTGGTCGTCGCCACCGTTCCGGTCGGTGTCATCGGGCCGGCCACGGGTGTTGGTGGTGGACGACAACGCTGACCTGCGCGCCTACCTCGCGAGTCTGCTTGATGGGGAGTACGAGGTCGTGGCCGTCAGCAACGCCAGTGCCGCGCTCTCGGCTCTCGATGGTGAAGACTTTGGCCTGGTCATCACAGATGTGATGATGCCGGGCACTGATGGCGTCAGTTTCGTTCGTCACCTCCGCGGCGATACCGCCACGCGAGGCGTGCCGGTCATCGTGCTGTCGGCGCGCGCCGATGAGGAGGCGCGAGTCGCAGGGATCGATGCTGGTGCCGACGATTATCTCGTCAAGCCGTTCAGCGGAGCGGAATTGCGTGCCCGCGTTCGAACCCGCCTGACCCTGGCGGCGGCGCGCCGAAAGACCGCCGACGCGCAGCTGAAAATGGCCGGCGACGCTGAAACGCCCGAGCGCAGCTCGAAACCGCACTGGCCGAGCTCGATCGCGCCTACCAGGCGCTGCGCACCACTGATCAGAACAAGACCGAATTCCTGGCGATGCTTGGCCATGAGCTGCGTAATCCGCTGGCACCGATTCGAACCGCGACCGAAATTCTTCGCCTGGCCGGGCCGGAGAACGAACGGCAGAAGTGGGCCCGTCAGGTGCTGGAGCGTCAGGTCCGTCAACTGGCGACGCTGGTCGATGATCTGCTCGACGTCACACGAATCGCTCGCGGTGAGATTCGCTTGTCGTTGGCCACGGTCGACCTCGTGGAAATCATCCAGGACGCCGTTGAAACCAGCCGCTCCATCATGGACGGGCGGCGTCTTTACCTCGACGTTGCCGTCGCTGACTCAATCTGGGTGAACGGCGATCGCGGCAGGCTCGTGCAGGTAATTTCCAACCTGTTGAACAATGCGGCGAAGTTCACCGATCCCGGCGGCCGGATCGAGCTGTCGGCGACGACGCGCGGCACGGACGCGATCATCGTCGTGCGCGATAACGGCATCGGCATCGAAGAGGATCTCCTGCCGACGGTGTTCGACCTGTTCAAACAGGGGAGCCGGCCACAGCACTCGAGGAATGGGGGTCTTGGCATTGGCCTGACGCTGGCGCGCCGGCTGGTCGAATTACACCACGGCGCGATTCAGGTTTACAGTGCCGGGCGCGACCGCGGCAGTGAGTTCGTGGTCACACTCCCAACGGTCGTGCCGCCGGAGTGATTCCAGGACCGGCGCCATCGAGCCGTCGATCGACCCGGTAAGGGAGATCGAGCGCGGGAACCGAAATTGCTGTCGATGGCACCGTGACGCGGATGCCAATCATTTCAACTGCGATAATCCTCGCGACCGCTTTCCTGATGTCAACGATAGTGCGGGGACAACCCCGATACCGGGCGGGGACCGAGCTCGTCAACGTCAGCGTCATCGTGACCGATCGGCACGCCAAGCACGTGTCCGGCCTCAGCGTCGATCAGTTCGAAATCCTCGAAGACGGGAAGCCGCAAGACGTGTCGTTTTTCGCCGATGGGAGCGTGCCGGTGGATGTGGCACTGCTGCTCGATACGAGCGGGAGCATGGCGGCGGCGTTGCCGCTGATTCAGCAGGCCGCCACGTCTTTCGTGCGCGCGCTGCGGCCGATCGATCGGGCGGCGGTCATCAGCCTCACCAATCGCCCGCCGGTGCTCCAGCCGATGACCGCCGACACGGCTGCGCTCGCGAGCGCGATCCGGCGGACGTCTTCCTACGGCGAGACGCCGCTCTATGTGTCGATCTATTCGACCCTGCATCTGATGGCCGGGACTGCTGATCGGGACCAGGTTCGCAGGCAGGCGCTGGTGCTGTTGACGGACGGCATCGATACCGGCGGCGGTTTCGGCTTTCCGGATCTGCTCGCGGTCGTGAGGACGCATGCGATACCGATCTACGTGATCGCGCCACGACTTTCTACCGTCGCGGCGGAACAGCAGGAGGCTGTCCTCGGCCGCTCGATCAAGTCGATCGACTATGAATTGCGGCAGCTGGCATCCGACACCGGTGGTCGATCATTTTTTCCGAGGCTGATCAACGACCTGAACGGGATCTATCGCGACGTCGCGGAGGAACTGGCGCATCAGTATGTGCTCGGGTATTACCCGAGTGAGACGGGCGGCCGTGAGGGGTTTCGAAAGTTGACGATCCGCGTCGCCACGGCTGGCGTCGAATGGCGCGCCCGGTCGGGATATCTCCTCGCGCCCTAAGACGCGTGTCGGATCGGGAGTAGCCCGAAGTCATGTTTGCACCAACGCTGGTAATGGAATGCTCAGTCCGCTCGTTTCATTACCAGATTGCCGGATCGCGCAAAGCAACGGCGCTGTCGAAACCTCTGAAAACACGCCCTCCGCGCGCATCCGTACGGGTTTTGCCTTCGTGGACGCCGCATTGCTTCTGCCTGCACTACCGGATGCGTACGAACGTGTCTGAAAGAGGAGTCTTGCATGCGAACACAGATTGTCGGTCTGGCGGCCGTGTTTTTCGTGGCACTTGGGATGATGCCTGGGCAGGCATCGAGTCACCGTGAAGCTCCGTTGATCGCACAGGATCCGACGGCCGATAACACGGACCTGTACGCGTTTGTGTCGCCTGACGACGCGACGAAGGTGACGCTCATCGCCAACTTCATCCCGTTCCAGGATCCCAATGGCGGCCCGAACTTCTACGATTTCGATCCCAACGTGGTCTACGCGATCCACGTCGACAACAACGGCGACGCGGTTGAAGACGTCACGTTCGAATGGCGCTTCACCACCGAAGTCCGCAACCCGAACACATTTCTGTACAACACTGGCGTGGTGACCACGCTGGACGATCCGGATCTCAACGTGCGTCAGTTCTATCGTCTGACGAGAATCGATGGGCCGCGGCGCACCGGGACGGTTCGCGAGCTGTCGGGCCGGCTGCCGGTCCCGCCGCCAAACATTGGTCCGCGATCGGTCCCGAACTACGGAGCGCTCGGTGGTGCGATTCAGCAATTGGCGGGCGACATCAGGGTGTTCGCCGGACAACGGGACGAAGGCTTCTACGTCGATCTGGGGATCTTCGACCTGCTTGGCATCAACTCAGGAATCATCGAAAGCAGCACGAGCGGGTTCAACGTCAGCTCGCTGGCCATTCAAATGCCCAAGTCCGCACTGACGCGAAGCAATGCCACACCGTCGGGCCCAACCGATCCCAACGCGATTATCGGCGTGTGGTCGACGGCCAGCCGGTTCGCGACGCGCACGCTGACCGCCGGTGCCCAGAACCACAGCGGCGCGCTCGTGCAGGTTTCGCGTCTGGGCAATCCACTGGTCAATGAAGCGGTCATCGATCGCGCCCGCAAGGATGCGTTCAACAGCCTCGAACCCACCGGCGATGCGGTGGCACTCGACCGCGTCACCGATCCGGAAGTACCCAAGCTGCTGAAGCTGTTGTTCAATATCGATTCTCCGCCGGCGCCACGCAATGATTTGGTGTCGATTTTTCTCACCGGCATTCCGGGTGCCAACATGCCGGCCGGTGTCCGTCCTTCCGAAATGATGCGGCTCAACATGGCGGTTCCACCCACCACGTCGCCCAATCGGCTCGGAGTGCTTGGCGGCGACCTGGCCGGATATCCGAATGGACGCCGCGTCGGGGATGACGTGCTGGACATCACCCTGCAGGCGGCGGCCGGCGCCACGCCGCTGACACCGGCGTTCAACCGGTCACCGAACAATACGCTGGGCGACGGCGTCAACGACAACGACCGGCCGTACCTGACCCAGTTTCCGTATCTGGCGATTCCTCAACCTGGTAACAAATAAACGTGAGGCGGGCAGTGCTTCCGCTCGGCCTGTTGGTGGCCATGACCTTCGTGGTCGTGGCCACTTTCGCAGACCCCGACGAAACGGCCGTCGAGTCAGTACCGGTCCGGACGCTCGCCCCCGTGATCGGAACCTCACGGGCGCATCTCACACAGACCGTGACCGCCATGACGGGTCGCCTGGCCGCCTCTCCCTCCGACGGCGCGGCGGTGGTGCGCCTGGCTGATGCATTGATCCGGCTGCAGCGTGTCAACAACGATGGCCGCGCGGTCGTCACGGCCGAAGAGCACCTGCGCGCGTTCCTGGAACGCCATCCTGCACATTACGAGTCACAGCGGATGTTGATCGCCGTATTGCTCTCGCAGCACCGCTATGGCGAGGCGATCGCGCAGGCGGGCAGGGTGAGCGCGCGCGATCCCCGCGACGCGTGGAACTACGGAGCGATGGGTGACGGCTATCTCGAGCTCGGCGACTACGAGCGCGCCTTTGCGGCTTATGATCGCATGGGCGGGCTGCAGCCGGGCCCGCCCTCGTACGCGCGAACGTCGCATGCGCTCGAGATCAAGGGCGACCTCGAAGGCGCGCTCGAGTACATGCAGCGCGCGGCGGACGGCACGTGGTCGAACGATCCCGAGTCGCAGGCGTGGCACTACGTGCAGGTTGGGGAGTTGCTGCTGCAGCTCGGCCGGCTGCCGGGGGCGAGACGCGAGTTCGAGCGGGCGGCCGCGACATTTCCCGGTCACCCGATGGCGATGTCGGGGCTGGCTAAAATCAAGATCGCTGACGGCGATCTACATGGTGCGCGGTTGATTTATCAGGAACAGCTCGCGCGTGTGCCGTCACCCGACCTCGCGGCGACGGTCGGCGATCTGTCAGTTGTGCTCGGCGACGCGGTCGCGGGTGAACAGTATTACCGCATGGCCGAACAGATTGAGCGGGCCGGGTCGATCGCCGGCTTTGCCCAACCGCAGAATCTGGCTCGCTTCTTCGCGGACCGCGGCCGCAGCATTCCTGAAGCGGTCGCGTTGGCCGAGGCGGCCGCGACGTTACGCCGCGACATCTTCACCATGGATACCCTGGCCTGGTCGTACTATCGGGCGGGCCGCATCGATGAGGCGCGTCGCGCCATCGAGCAGGCGCGTCGCACCGGCAGCAGGGACGCGCGGATTCTGTATCACGCCGCGGAGATTCGTGCCGCATCCGGCGATCGCAGCGGAGCGGTTCAGCTGATTGATCAGATGCCCGGTGCGATCGCCGATGTATTACTCGCCCGCGATGTTCAACGAATACGAGCTCGCTTCACCGAATGACTCATCGATCGGGGCGATCACCCAGCCGCCGCCGTGGTCCCTGACCTGAGGGCCAGGAGATCCAATCGGGATGTTGCCGCCCGGGTCCTATGATTGATCGGTCTTCGGCCTTTGCGACCGGCTCCGGCGCGGTAGGCTTGGCCTGTTTTTTCAGCAGTGCCTTGACCGCATCAGCGGGCGGTGGTTGACGGCGCGCTTCCTCGGGCGACAACGTCTCGATTGGCTTCGGCCCGAGCGCCGCGATCGAGGATCGCTTGCATCTGGGATCTGCTGTCGCAGGTTGGCGGCCGATGACTGCTACTGCCATGATGAACAGACCGGCGGCGATCGTACAGAGCGTGCGCATTTCGCTACCCCAGATTCTGGGCTGACGCGGCGGCGGAGCGGGATGACGTTTACGCTCCGCCGCCATTCGAACAACGGCCGACCAGTGAACTGCACGCACGTTCCGAGGTGCCGTGCGCTGCGGCATCCAATTTGCCGCTGGCGCAGTCGGCGTTGCACGAAATGGGGAGCATCGTCGATTCCACGGCGGGCATACCCGTACGTGCCCGGCGATATGATAAATCTCCGAAAGGACCTGAGCCGCGAATGGCGAATGTTGAGAGGTCGAACAACCAACCTGTGCGGCCTGGTGCTCAGTGAGATCCCTAGACATGAGGCAATCGTTGCGAATCATGCTGGCCGACGATCATGAGACCGTCCGGCACGGGTTGCGTTCCTTGCTTGCGACCGTGCCCGGCATCGAAATCGTCCACGACGCCGCCAACGGTGACGCTGCGATTGAGGCCGCACGAGTGATCGCGCCGGACGTACTGATCCTCGATCTCTCGATGCCCACTGACGGCCTGACGGTGATGCGACGGCTGCGCGAAGGACGATGGTACCCGAAGATCGTCGTGCTCACTCGATTCCGCGAGCTGGGTTACGTCCGCGAAACGATGGCTGCCGGCGCGTCGGGTTACGTCCTGAAACACAGTCCCTTCGAAGCGCTTCGCGCCGCGATATTGGCGGTTGCCGGCGGCGGCCAATATCTCGATCCAGCGCTCTGGCTGTCGTCGGCGCTGCAACAGACGCCGGACTCGAGTGACGTGGACAAGCCACCGAGCGAGCGGGGCATGGCAGTGCTGCGGAGGTCTGTGCTCGGTCAGACCAACAAGGAGATTGCGACTTCACTCGAGATCGCCGTCAAGACCGTCGAAGTTCATAAGGCGAAGGCCATGAAGCGTCTCGGGCTCGAGAGCCGTGCACAAGTGATCCGCTACGCGGTGCTGCACGGGTGGTTCGACGAGGCGTGATGCTGACCGGCGCGTCTGGCGGGAATTTGAAACGCGTACTCTGGTTCCCCCGCCGATCGACGATCCGATCTGCACTTCGCCGCCCGCGAGCGCCGCGCGGTCCGGCATGTTCGACGACACGTGGCCGTTCGTCATCTGAGACTGGCGAGAGTCAAAGCCCTGGCCATCATCGACGATCGTGAGGACCGGTTCACACTCGTGCCACCGCAGGCAGACGTCGACGCGTTGCGCTTCAGCATGTTGATTAGACGTTGTGCAGCGCCTCCTGCACGATTCTGTACCTCAGACTGTCGGTGGTGTTCGTGGCCGTTATGTGCCTGGCGGCAAACTACGTCACCGAATCGGCTCGCCGGCCCTGCCCTTGGTAGGGACAGATTCGCCATTGACCTGCGTTCGCTCGAGGTGATCGTTCCACACATGGAAGCAGCTTCGGCACCGCAGTGTTACCACCACCGACTCATGGGTGTTGCCGATGATCGCATTCGTCGGTATGCCGTCGCGGTTGCCGCAAGCCGGGCAGGCAGCGGGATAGGTCAGTGGTCCTTCATACATGTTCGAGACTGCGCGGACGTTCGGTGAGTATGAGGCTTCGCGACCATCGATGCGATGAGGATTTGCCCTCAGGGTGTCGATGGGTTTACCGGTATGGCGACCACAATGCGCTAAAGTGGATTGCGAAAGGGTCGTTCATGGCCGCCTCCCTCGATAACGATGTGACTGTTGCTCTTCTGCAGGCCGCGCCGTTTGGTGTCGTACTGGTCGACGAGAAGTTTCGTCTGACCCGATTCAACCGCAGCGGCCGCGAATTGTTCCGAGGGATCGATTCACCGATCGGGCGCGATTTCACCGAGATCGCACCGCTCGTGTGGCGCGAACCGTTCGCGGCCGAAGCGATCGAGCGCGTGCGCGATACGCTGGCGACCGGCGCGTCGTTTCACGGGCACACGGTGTGGCATCGCGTCAATCGCGATACACCGGAGTCGTATGACTGGCGGCTCGAACGCATCGATCTCGGCAATCGCCGGCTCGGCGTCGTGTCGTACTTTTTCCAAACCACGGATGGACTCGGCATCGAGCAGCATCGGATCGATGAATTACATCGGGCCAACGTGGCGCTCGCGCACCAATTGCGCGAACAACGCGAGGCGCAGGAGCGTATTGCCGGCATATTGGCGCAGCTCGTCACCATCCAGGAACAGGAGCGCCAACGCGTCGCGCGGGAAATCCATGACCAGCTGGGGCAACCGATGACGGCGTTACGCATGCATCTGGAAGCGATGCAGGGTCGCAACGATTCGGCGCCGCTGACGGAACCGATTGACGTCGTCTCCCGGATCGCCGAACAGCTGGATCGCAGTATCGACTTTCTGACCTGGCAACTCCGTCCCACCGTGATAGAGGTGCTTGGTCTATCAGATGCGCTTGCCGATCTCGTCGACACGTGGTCCCGGCAGTTCGGCGTCCCGGCGAAATACGAATCGGGCGCGGTTGATACCGTGTGCCTGCCTTCAGACGTCGAGACGCACCTTTACCGCATCACCCAGGAAGCCTTGCAGAATGTCCACAAGCACGCGCGCGCCAGTCTCGTTCGAGTCAGGCTCAGCATCAGCGGACACCAGCTGATCCTCGGCGTCACTGATGACGGCCGTGGCATCCAGTCACGCGATGATGTCTACGGCACGCCTGGCATGGGATTGTCGAACATGCGAGACCGCGCCGTGCTTGCCGGTGCCGAATTGTTCGTTTTCTGGTCACAGGACGGCACCACGGTAGAGGTCCGACTGCCACTGCCCGCGCCGGAGTAATATCGCATTGTGAAAACTGATCCCGCGCCGTCGGTGAATAGCGGCTTGTCTGCCGATCTCGCTGCAATCCAGAAGATCGACGTGGTGCCCCGAATCCTCGATATCGTCTGCCGGATAACCGGCATGCGATTCGCTGCGGTCGCGCGTGTCACCGAAGAGCGCTGGATTGCGTGCGCCGTCCGGGACGAAATTGCGTTCGGGCTTCGACCGGGCGGCGAACTCGACGTCCGGACCACGATCTGCGACGAGATTCGCCGGAGTAGGGCAGTCGTTGCGATCGACGATGTTGCCGAGCCGCGGTTCTGCGCGCATCACACGCCAAAGATGTACGGTTTCCAAAGTTACATTTCCGTGCCGCTCTGCCGGCCCGACGGCTCTTTCTTCGGGACGCTGTGCGCGATCGATCCGAAGCCGGCCCGCGTCGACAACATCGAAACGATCGGCATGTTCTCGTTGTTCGCCGATCTCATCGGTTACCATCTCGCGGTCCAGGATTTTCTCGAGAGCGGCGATCGGAATCGGCTTGGCGCTGGACGAGCGGAGCGCGTGGCCGAGGATTAATCGTTTACCCGTACCGGAACTCCACGTGCTTCCGAAAATGCGGCGGCGCTCGCGCATCCGAGCGCGGCTCATTGCACGACGGCGTGAGCCGCCGTCACCGCAAGCAATGGTTTCGTTGTCGGCAATAGCCACTCGTGCCACGCCCGAACAACCAGAGCAGTACTCGGTTGGATTGTATTTCGGTGATTGCGCGACCATGACCCGTCACGGCGAGTGCTGGACGGTAACCGTGCATCCATTCGGTGGGCCTGCCATCGAGCGCGGCTTGTTCGCCACGCCGCAGGACGCCATCTCGGTGTTCCAGTCGGAAGTGACGCAACGGCTGGTCGACTGGGCGATCAGGCAGTTGACACCATTGCACGGAGTTGTGTCTCAACCTGTTGGCGCGACGCCTGGTCAGTCTCCGGCACCTGCCATGTCGATGCGCCGGTAGCGACTCTATCAACGTGCCCGCCCGCAATTTCAAATAGAGAGTAAACGCTGTTACCGCATCGACTGCAGCAGCGCAGACAGCGTGTCTGGCTCGACGGGCTTTACCAGGTGACGATCGAAGCCGGCTTCCCGCGAACGGCGGCGATCGTCATCTTGTCCGTAGCCGCTCACTGCGATTAGCCGCGCTCCCCTCAAATCGGGTTCGCCTTTCACCCGGCGTGCCACCTCGTATCCATCCTTTTTTGGCAAACCGAGGTCACAGAGAATGACATGCGGCTGAAATCGCCGCGCAATCTCAATGCCGGCCTCGGCTTCGGACGCCAGACGCACATCGTGGCCGTTGAGACGCAGCACCGCGCCGAGCATCTCCGCTGAATCCAGCCATCCTCGATCACGAGAATGCGGAGCGCCTGGAAACCGGTCTTGGACGAGGGCGCCGGTTCATTCGACCGCTCGGAGGATCGAGCCGGTGTTCGAGCGGCGAGAGGTAGCCGCACCGTACTCACTACCATGACCGTGCCCCGCACTTCGACGCGGCCGCCGTGTCGTTCGACGAGCAGACGCACCAGCGTCAGTCCGATTCCAAGACCACCTTGCGACCGATCGAGCGATTGATCGGCCTGCCTGAACAGGTCGAAGACATTCGGGAGCAAATCAGCCGCGATACCGATCCCATTGTCACGGACGCGCAGCACGGCGCATCCGGCCTCGACTGCAGTTTCGACAGCGATGTGGCCGCCTTCGTCGGTGTACTTCACGGCGTTGTTCAACAGGTTGCCGACGACCTGTATGAGCGGCGTCAGGTCCTCCTTCGATCGGGAGCGGCCCGGCGAATGGCCAATACGCCAATGACGCGGCCCGAGCGATCGATGAGCGGCGTCGACTGGAACGCTCGAACACCGGCCTTGATCAGCGCCTCGGTGTCCCCCGCGCCGGCCGGGCCCCCGGTCACGTCTTCAATGATGATTCGTTCGCGAGTATCGGGGGACGTTCCGAACGCGTGACGCGCGCGAGCGGGATCTTCGTCAGTGATCCACGGCGGCAGACCGCCTTGCGCGACGATCGAAAGCGCTCCGGAGTCAGCGTCGAGCAGCGCGATGTTTCCGAAATCCGCTGCGGCGATGGCAATGGCGGCATCGACGACCTGTTTCAACACCGGTGCGAGATCGCCGGCGCTGACCGACAGCGTTCCGAGCTTTGCCAGCCGCGTCATGGCATCCACTTCGCGGGCGACGATGACCGATGCCTGCAGCCGCTCGTCACGCAATTCGGCATCGAGCCGGAGCTTCTCGGACCGCATGCCACAGCCGCTCCGCGGCACTTTCGAGCAGCCGGCGTTCACGCGGTTGCCAGACGCGCGGCGTCGCGAAGACGGCGCACAGACACGCTACCCACTCGCGATCCCGAATCAACGGCACAGTGACGTGGGCGCGAAATCCCAACGGCGCGTAGGCGGTCTCGTAGGATAGCCGCGGATCGAGGATCGTTCGACGTGTCGTCGGAAACGAACAATCGACCGGCTCGAGCGTCACTGGCGAGATGGCTCGGATAGTCCGAGACACGGAACTCGCCGACGAGCGAGGGAAGATGGTCGTGGTAATCGGCAGTGACCCACGCGCGATCACCGGCCTCATCGATCTGCACCACATAACAGCGTTGAACGCGCAGGAATCGGCCGAGCGCGTCGCACGTCCCGGCGATCAACCGGTTTGCGTCGTCGGCCAAACTTAGTGATTTCCTGCGGCATGGAGACACGAGCGCGACACTCACGACGCGCCGCGCCCATAGTCGCAAACGCAGCGTCGCGCCGCAAGCTGGACCATAGCTGCGTGCTGCCGCCATCGGCGTCGTGCCGACTCTTGCGCCAAGTTGCTCCTCGCCTTTGGCAGCCGGGGCCATACAATCGTCGCTGTGAGCGATCCGCTGGAGCACGTGCCGCGCGACTGGGTCGAGGAGTTCGACGCCGCCGCCCGGCGTCCGCTGGCCCTGCGTTTTCGTTACGCCTTTATCCGCACCTACAAACCGGTCCTCGACGATGCGCCGTTTCGGTCGTTCGAGACGATGGCGGACTACCGGCGGTGGTGTGAGGCATCGCTGCCGGCGTGGCTCGGCTATGGCCGCATTTGAGTATCGTCAGGCCGAGGAAGTTCGCGATGCGCTGCGGCGGCATCGGGTCCGCTATCTGTTCATCGGAAAATCAGGGGCTATCCTGCTGGGCTTTCCCGACACGACGCAGGATGCCGACCTCTTCGTCGATCGATCCGTCGAGAACGGGCGGGCGCTCGTTGCGGCGTTGATGGAGCTCGGGTTCGAATTGACCGCGGCGCAGTCGGCCGACGTCGAACGCGGCAAGGATTTCATCCAGCTGAAGAATGGTCCGTTCGATCTCGATCTGGTGTTCGCGCCCGACGGCATCGAGCGGTTCGACGATGCGTGGCAGCGGCGTGTCGAGGTCGAAGGATTTCCGGTGTGCCATCTCGACGACATCATCGCGAGCAAGGCCGCGGCCAACCGCGTCAAGGATCGAGAGTCGCTGCCGCGCCTGCGCGCGTTCCGCGACTATCTTCGCGCGCGGCGGTAAATCGGCGCCATCTGTTCACCAGTTGAAGCGGATTGCGAGTTGCCCCAGACGTCCGCCGGGATCGTAGGTGTTGTCGAGATCGCGATACGCCGAATCCGTCTGGAAAATGCCGGCGCCCGATCCCGCGGTTCGCGACGCGTCGACGACCAGGAAATTGACGTTGTTCAGCACGTTGAGCACGTCGGCGCGCAGCTCGAAGCTCCGGTTGCCGCCCATCCGGATCCGCTTGGTCAGGCCGATATCGAACCGCGTGAACCACGGGCCGACGAACGTCACATCTCGCGTGGCGCAGTCGCCGGCCTTCAGCTGAATGCAGTCGGCGGAATTCGCGGGCGCGAAGTACCGGCCCTCGGGCGCACCCAGATCGCTGTAGCCGTTGACGCTCGTCGTGCTGACGCTGAACGCCCGGCGCGTGTTGAGAATCACGTCATCCGGAAACGCAAACACCGTCGGCAATCCCGTCTGGGGATCGTTGCGGATCTGGAACTTGAACAGCTTCTGCGCGTCGGCGTGCGTCATCCCGACGAGGCGCACGTTGCCGAAGCCGGTGGTGCGCGCCTGGATGCGGCCGGCGCCGTTGAACTGCCAGCCGGACACGATGCCGTTGAGCAGGCCGCGTCCCGCCTCGTCGCCGAACGGCAGCCGCCAGTCCCATTGCGCCTTGAGCGCGTGGCGGATGCTGCCGTTGGTCTTGCTCGATGCCCGGCCGAAGCGGAAGCCGAGAAATTCCGATCCCGCTTCGAGCGCGTACTGATAGCTGCCGTTCAACGACAAACCGTGGGAGAGTCGCCGCCGCAGCTCGAGCTGCAGCGCGTGATAGCTGCTGAACGCGCCGCTGTCGCGCACGTTGACGCTGCCGGCGTTCGGGTTGACGACGAAGAAGTTCGCCGGCAGTCCCGCGGCCAGCGCGTTGTTGCGGAAGGTCAGGTTGTTGTCGAGGTCGCCCGCCGCGTTGGCGTTGGCGTTGACGGCGGTCGCCGTCTGGCTGCTGACGCCGTTGGGGTTCGGATTGGTGAACACCAGCCGTCCGGCCAGCGTGCTGTTGGTCCACGTCTGCGCGCCGCCGGTGTACGACGCGGGGTTGTCCGCGTCGCGCCGTCCGTTCAAATACGCCAGATAGATCGGCAGCGGACTGGTGCCGGTGCCGGCGCCGAAGTAGGCGAACGATCCGGCGCGGGTCCCGCCCGCGGCATTGTTGGCGCGCAGGTTCGCCATCGCCAGCTTGAACTCGTCGAGAAAGCCGTTTTCGACGACGTTACGCTCGTTGTAGTTCAGCGTCGACCACTGATTCACGCCCCTGGTGCCGAGGTAGCGAATCTCCATCGCCGTGTCGCTGCTGAGCGCGCGTTGCAGGCCCATCGACCACGAGCGCGCCGACGCCACTTCGATGCCGGGATGGAAGGCATTGATGTTGTCGGCGCGGTTCGGGCGAATCGGAATCGGGTAGACCGGCGTCTCCGGAAACGAGGCGGGGTACAGACGGTTCGTCTCGCGCAGCAGCACCGGCCAGCTTTCGCCCGGCCCGACCAGCCCGGTCGAGACGTTGCGCGTCAGGCTCAACGTGCTGCCGGGATTCAAGCCGTAGATCCCGGTGAACCCGCCGAGGCCCTGCCGCTCGAACGATTCCGCATAGCCGGCGCGCAACGTTGCCTGTTCCGGATCGCCAAGCAGCAGACGCAACCAGCCGCGCTCGGCGCCCGGCCGCCATGCGGCGCCGATGTTCGGTGACACGTTGTTCCAGTCGACGTTGTAACCGCGCGTGCCGCTCGTCAACTGCGCGAACTCCGGCACCTTGCCTCCGGACGCGCCGGGACGGTAGAAATTGCAGGCGGTGTAGATGCCGCCGTCGCCGACGCCGGACACACCGCAAATGTCGGCGAGGCTGGCGGTGGTCATCGTGTCATTCGACGGCGAGAAGGGCATCTGCACGTCCCAGCGCACGCCGGCGTTGATCGTCAACCGCTCGGTCGCGCGCCACGAATCCTGGATGAACCCGGAGAACACATCGAGCTTGCCGGCGCGCCGCCGCCGGCCGAGGTTCACGTACTTGTTGGTCTCCGGGTCGAGCGCGGCGAGTCCGGTGACGGCAATGACGCGGCCGGTCAGCAGCGCATACAAGTCGCGCGCGTCGTTGAGCTGCGCCGCGGACGCGCCGGCGAAGTTAGCCGCCGTAAACAACCCCGCTGCCGGATCGTTGGTCTGATCGAGGCCGAGGTCGATGCCGGTGGTGAGCTGCTGCGAGTCGTCCCAGGCGCGGCCGAGAAATGCGCTGCCGCCGAACACGAGGCTATGGCTGCCGCGTTGCCAGTTGATCGTTTCGTCGAGCGTGTACTGATACCCGCTGCGCGACGAGAGCGTGTTGGTGACGTGCCAGTCGGTGAGGCCGATGTTCTGATCGAGGTTCAGCGCGTAGCCGTTGGTATCGCTGAACGTGTCGGCGGTCGGCGCGTTGCGCTCGGGCCGGCCGAAGAACAGCCGCTCGCCGCGGGTGATGCCGCCGCGCAGCTCGGACACCATGTTGCTGCTCAGCGTCGAGCGCAGCGCGACCGACCGCGTCGGCCGCGTCGTCCGCACCTGCCGGTAGTTCGGCGAGGCCGGGAACCGCTTGTCGGCGCCGTTGATGTGATCCTGCTCGCGTCCCTCGAAGAAGTGATTGTAGGTGGCGGTCAACCGATGCCGGTCCGACAGGTTGACGTCAACGCGCACCGCCGGCTGTTTTTCTCTCTGGTAGCCTTGATTCAGGAAGAAGTAACTCTGCAGCAGCGGATCGCTGGATGGCGTGAGCGTGCCGGTGATCTCCGGCGATCGCTGAATCGCCTGCAGCGTGCGCATCACGATCGGATCGGTCGTCGCCAGCTGGCCGTTGGCGCGCGCGAGATCGAGCACGTTGACTTCACGGACCGTCTGCTGGCCGCCGACCGTCACGTTGTAGCGGAACGTGCCGGCGAGCGCGCGCGGATCGAGCACGGTCCGCGTGCGCGACGCGTCATTAGGATTGAGGACTTGTTCGAAATGGCCGAAGAAGAACGCCTTGTTGCGGACGATCGGTCCGCCCTGGCGCGCTCCAAACTGGTTGAGCCTGACAGCGGCGCGCGGCTGTCCGTTGCGTTCGTTGAACCAGTAGTTGGAGTTCAGCGCTTTGTCCCGGTAGTACTCGTAGGCGCTGCCGGTGAACCGGTTGGTGCCCGATCGCGTGACGAAGTTGATGGTCGCGCCGCCGTGACCGCCGCTCTCGGCGCCGCCAACCGCTGTGGTCACAGTGACCGCTTCGACGGCGTCCTGCCGCGCGCGCACCGGCGAGAAAAAGCCGTCGGTGTTCTTGTTGAACGTGTCGTTGTTGCTGACGCCGTCGAGCGTGACGTTGAGGAACGACTCCGGCAAGCCGTTGATGGTCGAGCCGCGCATGCCCCCCGGCGTGTTGACGCCCACCATGAAGGTGACTGCGTTCAGCGCATTGCGCGTCGGCGTCGGAATGACGGCGATCTGTTCGACGTTCATGGTCGTCGCGACCGCCGGCGTCGTCGTGTTGATCAATTCCGCGCCCGCGCCGCTGACGGTGATCGTTTCCTCGAGTGTGCCCACGCCCAAGGTCGGATTGATCGACGTCGGCACCCCGAGCTGCACTCGCACATCCCTGATTACCGACGTCTTGAAGCCGGTCAGGGACACCGTGAGGGTGTAGACGCCGGCGGATAACGACGGGATCGAGAATGTCCCCGTGGACGTCGTGACGGCTTCGAATTTGGTGCCGGTGGCGGCACTGGCGGCGACGACGGTCGCGCCGGGCAGCACGCCGCCGCCTTCGTCCTTCACGACGCCGGAGATCGTTGACGTTGCGCCACCTTGCGCGCGCCCATCGGACGCGAAACCAGTCAGTAACGATGCCGTGAGGAGCCAACCAGTCAGGCGCATCTGAACCTCCAAGTCAAGCGCGCGCGGACGCGTGTCCGCAGCAATGTATTCAGATGTCACCGAAATTTCAACGGCCGGAATGGCGCAGCGCGGCCATTCGAACCTGAAAAAGGCCGTCCAATCTGTTACCTGCGCGTCTCGCTCGGCACCGAATACAGCGCAAACCGTGCGTTGGCGGCGACGGGAATCAGATTTGCCGGGGCAGGTTCCTCGACTCGCTGCAGCCAATAACCTGGCCGGCCGTCCACCGCGGGTGGGTTGGCTGAAATTACCGCACTGGATCCAATGAGATGCGCCAGCACAAAGCGGTCGGCATGTGTCCACCGCGATCTCGCGACGTAGTGTCCGCGAATTGCATCGGCGTTCTCCAACAGCAACCCCTGGTCTGAGTGCGCGAGATCGCGCCGGTTGAAGCTATGCCACCAGATTCGGGCCTCCGCCACGGCGAGGGTCGACAAGAGCAGCACGGCCAGCACCACCAGCTTCCCGCCGGTAAGGCGTCGCGCGGCGCGCACGACGATCGCCGCGATCGCGAGACTGAAAAACGGCAGCAGGGGGTTGGCGTACCAAGTGGTCTTGGTCTGCATGGCCGAAGGCACGACAAACAGCGCGGCCGCTGCAAGGACGGCGGGCGGCGGCGCCTCGCGCCACCTGATGCCGCGGATCCAGGCCTGCACACTCGTCAGATTTGGAAGAGACAAACACCACGCAAGAACAGCGAGTGCTATCCAGTCGTACTGGTATTTCGCGAGCACCGTCAGGTAGAACCAGATCGGCCCGGTATGTCCTTCCAGGGCCCGGACCGTCGGTCCGATGAGATCCTGGGCGACCATCGCGTCGAAGAACGCCGTGCCATCAGATTTCCAGCGCAGATAGGCCCAGCCGCCGGATGGCAGGAGCAGTCCAGCCGCGGCCACGGCGCCTGGCCACGCGACGAAGCTTCTTGATCGCGACCACCGCAGACCTCCGGCCGCGATCAGGCCGGGCAACAAGACGGCCGCCCCCTTCAACAAAAAACAGGCCGCGAGGATCGGGCCCAGCCACATCGCGGTGGCGGGCGACTCGCGACTGCGCCACAGAATCACGACGATGGACAGCGTCAGCAGGGTGAAGAGCGCGTCGGGATTCGCCGTTCGCGCTGAATGCACGTAGAGCGCCGCGAAGCACGTTGCCATCACCAAACAGGCGCCGATGGCCAGCGTCGGTGAATACGCCCGCCGCGCCCACCACATCAACAGCGCGACGGTGCCGAGCCCCGCGAACGCTGATGGCAGTCGCATCGACCAGATGCCGACGCCGAACATCTTGAAACTTGCTGCGATCAGCCACGTATTCAGTGGCGGTTTCGAGTTGTAGTAGTCAGGGACGCCGCCGCGGGTCGTGACGATCCAATCCTCATTTGCGATCATCTCCGCCGCGCTGGTGGCGTAGAGCGACTCGTCCCATTCAGTGACCGTTTCCGATCCCAGGCGCAGGAACACGTTGCAGGCGGTCAGCAACAACACGAGACACGCTAGCCGCGTGTAGTGCCGGGACGCACACGAGTCGAGCGACCATGCCGACGGAAGCTGCGGCATGCAGGGGATCGCGAGGATACACCGGCTCTGCGACGCCTGTCATTTTTGTCAAGAAAACCGCCCGCCGCCCAAAAAAACGGGTGAGGCCTGTCGACCTCACCCGTTTTCAACAGCTACTTGCTCAGAAGTTAAACCGGACGCCGAAACGGATGACGCGGGGATTCAGGATCTGCGTCACATCCTGGAACGGAGCGGTCGCCGTGTTGGTCGTGCGGACCGCCGTCGGCACCGCCGAGTTCATCGTGTTGAAGATGTCGAGCATCGGCGTCACCTTGCCGAACCTGCCGATGTCGACCGTCTTGTCCAACCGGAAGTCCAGGATGGCGACGTTCGGATAGCGATAGGCATCCACCGGATCAACGCGGATCGTGCGGGCGCCTTCGACAGGCATGGTCACGCTGATCGTGCGGCCATAATTAAAGCCGCTCTGCACCTTCCACGATCCGGAGAAGCCGATGTCGAAGGGCATCACGTAGCGGCCGATGATCTTGTAGTTCCACAACGTCGATGTTTCGCGGCCGTTGTCGCCGATCATCAGATCGAATGGGCGGTAGACGACGCCGCGTCCGGCGTTCCCGTTTGCGCCCTGCGCGTGGACCATCGTCGACCAGGTGTAGCCGAACGAGCTGAGCAGCATCCATTTGCCCGAGAAGCGGCGGTTGATCGCGAACTCCATGGTGTTGAAGTCCGCGTTCGCGTTCGGGTTGTTGGTGTAGACACGCTCGGTCCCCGTGCCGGCGGCGAGGGCTTGTGTCTGGAACGTCCGGTCGTCGGCAGTGCCCAGCGTGCGGTCGGGGCCCGGATCATTGATGGTGAATGGGACGGTGTACCCGGCGGCGCGGGCGACGTCGATCTCACCCCAGACATCGCGCATGTTCTTGTAGACCCATGACGCGCGTCCCGAGAGACCGGTGGTCAGTTCGCGCTCGAGGTTGACCGACACCTCGTTGCTCTTCGGACGGATGATGTTCCGGTCGACGCGCACCCCGCCGCCGCCGCCGCCCGCGGACTGGAAGGCGCCGAGCTCGGCGGGGCTGCTCACCAGGCGATCGCCGTTGAGGTCGCAGCCGGTGGTCTGGCCCGGTGCGCACGAGACGAACGCGTAGCGCAACGTCGCGAGGCCGACCGGGTTCTCCAGGTCGGCGAGCGTGTCGGCGGAGTTCCAGCGCGACTGGCCGATGAAACCCTTGATGACGGTACGATTGTCGCCCGTCAGATCATAGGCGAACCCGATTTTCGGGGCCACGGTGTTGGTCGTCGCGACGGTGCTCGCCGTCACGGTGCGGGGCGCGATGAACGCGGAGTAGCGCGGATCGGTCCACCCCGCCAGCGCAGGCTGACCGTTCGGCGTCAGCTGCTGCTCCGGCCACCGATCCTTGTAGTTCTCGAACCGGAAGCCGAGGTTCATGGTGAGACGGTTGGTGACCTTCCATGTGTCGTTGAGCCAGCCCGCCGTGTACACGACATCGTTGATGCCGGTGACAGACGAGTTATAGAGGTCGACTGCCGACAACGCGCCGTTGTTGTCGCGATAGTCGATGTCGAACGGTTGATCGTTGAACAGGCTGCGGCGGTCGCGCTTCCAGTCGAAGCCGGCGCGCAGGTCGTGCGATCCCTTCCAGCCGTCCTTGAAGTACGACAGCGTCGTGTAGAACTGCGGCTTGAAACGCTTCTGATCCTGGTAGCCGTTGTTGCCGCCGGTCGCGGAACGCACACCGGTCGCGGTGTCGATGCGGGGCGGCGTCCATGGGCCGTCATACAGACCGAAGTCGCGGACCGGGCGCAGCGGGAAGAAGTTGTACCAGTTGCCGTAGAGCACGTCGAGGAACGCGCGGCTGCCGAGCACCGACGTCCACTCCACCTTCCACGGATAGTTGCGCGAGCTCTGGTAATAGGCGGCGGAGAGCGGGATCGTCGTGTTGTTGAACGCGCGCTTGTCCTGCAGCTTTTCGCGCTTGTTCAGGAAGCCGATGATCTGGTTGTTCTTGCCGACCTGGAACGTGCCCTTGAACGTGTACTTGTTGCTGAGTTTCGAGCGCTGCGTGATCTCGCTGCCGGTGATGTACTCGTATTTGTCGTTGAGGCGCCAGCTGGTGAAGAACCACGCCTTCTGCTTCATCAGCGGCCCGCCGAAGTCGCCGTTCAGGTCGTACTGCTTCTGGGTTGCATTGCCCTTGCAGATGGTCTCGCCGGCGCGCTGAAAGCACAAACCCGTGCGCGAGAAGTAACCGTCTTCATTGGGCGTGTTCACAGTCTTCAGGTAGTTGGGCACGTTGTCCGAGATCTGGTTCTCGCCGATGTAGTCGCTGTACCAGGTGCCAGTGAAGCGATCGCCACCGGACTTGACGCTGATGCTGAGCACCGCGCCGCCGGCGAACGCGCCGGCGTCCGCGCCCGCGCCGCCGACCTGGAATTCCTCGAACGATCCGAAGTCGAAGTAACCGGCGTTGGCCGCGGTGCCTTCGGTCGTATCGATGCCTTCAACGCGCGTCTGGTTCTGCGTGTCGAAGCCGTACGAGCGGTAGCCCGACTGGTTGCCGGTGTTCGAACCGCCGACATCGAACGCGGTCATCTGGATGCCGGGCGCCTGCGCCATGGCGGCCCAGACGTCGCGGGCGTTGGGAATTTCCGTCAGCAGTTCCTTGGTGAAGTTGGTGCCCATCGACGTCGTCGAGGTGTCGACGATCGGCGAGTCACCGGTGACCGTGACGGTTTCCTGCAGCGTGGCGACCTGCAACTGCATGTCGACGGTCAGGGTCTGGTTGATGATGACGCGAACGTCTGAGCGCTTGACGGTGTTGAAACCGGTCAACTCGAAATCAATCGCGTAGACGCCCGGAGGCAGCGCGAGGAAACGGTAGCCGCCGTCGGCACCGGTTACCTGCACCTGCGGTTGAATCAACGCAGGGCTCGAAGCCGTGACGGTCACGCCTGGCAACACGGCGCCGGTATTGTCAGTGACGGTTCCATTGATACGGCCGCGGAATTCCTGTGCGAACGTGGGCGCTGCCATTGACAGCAGCGTGACGCACAGGCACAACACGGTCAGCCTGTTCAGCCTCATTATTCGTCCTCCAACCAACTCAAGAGAGTTAACGCAAACGACGGAACGTGCGCACGTCCCAACGTGGGATTTTCCGTGCAGACGGCCGGTCGGATGGTAGATCTGGAGGGGCGGGAATGCAAGCGACGTGCTGGAGGGGAGGGGCGAAAACCCTTGAAAATCCGGCCGTTTTCCAGCCATCCCAGCTTCCGGCCCCAAATGGATGGATCGCGCGGACGGAAAGCCGAAAAAAAACTGGGGGCGGACGCGCCCCCAGACGACCGGTAATTAGCGGCCCGGAAGGCGACCCAGATGGCAGGTCTCCTGGCAGGTCTCCCTCCGGATAGCTGCGTTGTATCGTACGGGTTTGGCGCTGTAAATACCGTCGCCGCCCTACCTCCGCAGTAGGTGCCGCGTGATTCCCGGTCTTCAACGCCGTATAGTCAACGGATGAAACGCGCTGAACTGGAGCGCATCTCCGTCCGCGTCGCGCTGGCCGTCGGGTTTGTCGGCACGCTCGGCCTCTGGCTCTACACGAACGAGGCGTTCACGCGGCGGATCGAGGCGGCGCAGATCGACGCCGCGCAGGTCGCAACGCGCTACATCGCGGCGCAGGATGCGATGGCGACGGTGCGCGCGCAGGTGTTGTCGAGCTCGGTGCGCGTCCGCGACGCGCTGCTCGATCCGACGCCGTCGGCGTTGCAGCAGTGCCGCGAGCAGCTCGCGGTGTCGACGCACATCATCAACGGCGCGCTCGCCGACTACGAACCGGTGTTTCGTGCAACCGTGGACGCCACGTCGGAGTCCATGTCGCGGCTGACATCCGCGGTCGCGCAATTTCACGATCGCGCGGCGGAGGCGCTGAACGGCGCCGCCGGGCGAACGCCGGCGCAAGTGCGCGACGCCCTGAACAGCCTGATGCCGCACCGCGATGCGGCGCTGTCGATGTCGGAAGAGATCCAGGCGATCAACCGCCGCGGCTTCGTCCGCCGGCAGGAAGAGCTCGCGGCCCTGCATCGCGGCGCCGAGGCCGAGAGCCGCGATCGTGTCCGGCTCGCGCTGGTGATCGGCCTCGGCACGCTGCTGCTGACGAGCGCCTATGCCGGCCGGCTGGAAGCGCGGTTGCGCGCGCAGTTGGAGCGCGACGCGCGCATCTCGGCGGAACTGCAGCAGACCGCGGCCAAGGTGCTGAACGCACAGGAAGAGGAGCGGCGCACCATCGCGCGCGAGCTGCACGACGAAGTCGGCCAGGCGCTCACCGCCATTCGCGTCGAGCTCGACATCGCCGAGCGGACAATCGCAACTGCCGGCAACACCGCCGCGGCACTGGCCGAGGCGCAGACCATCACCGACGGCGCGCTGCAAACGGTCCGCAGCCTGACCCAGCTGCTGCACCCCGCTGCGCTCGACGACCTCGGCCTGCCGGCGGTGATCGATGCGAGCCTGCGCGGGTTGAAGCGGCGCTGCAACATCCGCGGGACACTGGAACAGATCGATTTGCCGCCGCGGCTGCCGCGCGAGATCGAGCTGGCCGCCTACCGCATCGTGCAGGAGGGCATCACCAACGTCGCCAAGCACGCGCGCGCCACGCGCTGCGACATTCGACTCACGCAATTTCCGGGTCGCCTGCTGGTCGAGGTCGAAGACGACGGCATCGGCTTCGTTGAAGACACCGATCGTCCGATTGTGTCGCGCGGACTTGGGCTGGTCAGCATCCGCGAGCGCGCCGCGCGGCTCGGCGGCACCTTCGATATCCTCAGCCGGCCCGGTGCGGGCACGCGGCTGATTGTCACGCTGCCGGAGAACAGTCTTGCCTAAATTACGTCTGCTGCTGGGAGATGACCACACGCTGGTGCGGCACGGGCTGAGGAAGATCCTGGAAGAGCAGCGCGAGTGGGAAGTGGTGTCGGAGGTCGGCGACGGCCGCGAGGCGGTGCGCGAAGCGGTGGCGCACAAACCGGATGTGGCGATCATCGACGTCGCCATGCCGCTGCTGAACGGCATTGATGCGACGCAGCAGATCGTGCGCCGCGTGCCAGACACGCGGGTGTTGATGCTCAGCATGCACGCCGACGAAGCGTACGTGATGCGCGCGCTGCAGGCGGGCGCGACCGGCTACATGGTGAAGGATGCCGCGGGCAAGGAGCTGCTCACCGCGGTCGAGGCCGTGGCGGCCGGCCGGCGCTATTTCAGTCCGGCGCTCGAGCGCCTCGTGCAGGATGATCAGGGCGGCCGCAACTCCGTGGCCGGCTTCGCGGATCGATACGAGACGCTCTCCACGAGAGAACGGGAAATCTTTCAGTTGATCGCGGAGGCGCGGAGCAACAAGGAAGTGGCGGCGCTGCTCGACATCAGCCCGGCCACGGTCGAAACGCATCGCGCGCGCATTCTGCAGAAGCTCGACGTCCACAACATCGCCGAAGTGGTGCTCTACGCCGTGCGGCGCGGAATTATTTCGTGAAGGACCGCGCGATCATCTCCGACCAGCGGTGCAGGCAGTGCTGGCAGCGGATCAACACCCGCAACCGGCTCGGCCCGTCATCGGCGAAGCGATACGGGCGGCCCATGTTCTGCCGGCACCGCGGGCACGTGTAAATGATTTGCTCGGGCTGAAGTTCCGACATGCGCAGCAACGTTTGTAACTGAGCCACCGCGCGCGGGCAATACAGCCTCTCCTGTATTTTGGAACCTATTCCGTTCGCAACGCCGACACGGGATCGACACGAGACGCACGCCGGCCGGGGATCAAGCCGGCGGCGGCGCCAAGCAGCAGGAAGAACAGCGTGGTCAGCGCGAGCACGCCCGGATCGCTCGCGGTGACGCCGAACATCAACGATTGCAGCGACCGCGCCGCGACGATCGCCAGCGGCACGCCGATCTCCCGCGTGCGCCGCGACACCGTGTAGGCGAGCAGCCCATACACGCCGATGAACGCGATGATCAGCGCGAGCAGCGCCATCGCGCCGGCCAGCGTCGCGCCCATCCGTTCGGACGACGGCGAGCGTTCGAAGACCGCCTGCAGCGTGGCGATCTGATGTGCGTATTCACGGCCGCCCTCGCGGATCGCCTGGTTGACCGCCGGCACGATCGCGAGCGGATCGCCGTGCGTGGCGATCACCATGTCGGGATCGTTCGCGAACAACCCCGCCTGCAGCGTTGGACGATAGAACACCGGCACGTCGGTTTGCCGTGGATTGCCGAGCGAGGCGTTGCCGACCACGCCGACGATCATCACATCTGCTCGGTGCGATTGCTGCCAAAGCGCACCGCGCGGCCGATCACGTCGCCGGACGGCGCCAGCTGCGCGGCCAGGCTGGCGCTGATGACCGCCACTCGCTGCGACCTGGCGTGGTCTGACCATTCCGGGCGGCGGCCTTTCAGCAGCGGAATGCCGGCGGTGTTGAAAAAATCAGGCGAGGCGGATTCGAGTTGCGCGCGCACGTTGCCAGTGGGTTCGCCGACAAACGCAATCGGCTGGCCGTTGCTGGGCCCGGTGACGCGTGGAAAGGCGCGCGCGAATCCCACCGAGCGCACGCCGGCGATCGCCGCGTCCAGCACGCGCGTGAGTATGGCGCAGCCGCCGGCCCGAGGTCAGGGTTGCTTTTGATCGTAGAGCTCGCGCATCCGCGCGAGCTCGATCGCGCGCTGATTGCGCATCGCCCGATCGCTCGCCACCAGCCACGCGATGAACGCGAGATGCGGCACCGCCATCACGCTCAATTCGAACGTCACGGGCCGCGGCAGCAGCACGGCGAGATAGTTGAGCGCGGTGGCGATCAAAAAAAGCGGGACGAACAGCGAGTGCCCACCGACGCCCGGCACCACGCCAAAGCTCATCGCCACGCGCTCCCATGATGGCGCGTCGCGAAGCGGACGGCTCGGGTCGCCGGCCTCCTCATGGAACACCTGGAGATAGCGGCCGATGCGCTCGGCGCCAAAGTGTAAAGGCCTGATGACTTCGAACGTTACGATGAGCGCCGTCAGCGGAATCGCGGCCGCCACGGGCAGCGGCAGCCACACGAGCACAGCGATGAGCAGAGCCGCCCAACTCCCTATGCCACAGAGGACAAGGATGGGCCGGAGCGCCACCCGGTGCGCGATGGTTTTTCTAAGGACCAGGTACTCGGATCGTCGGTGCCGTTCCATCAGGGGTGCCAGTGTAATCCAATGCCGCTAAACCCTATTGATTATTGGAGATAGTCTCGCTACAATCCCCTTAACTTGTCGATGGCGAAGCAAAACTGCTTCACAAAACTATCAGTGTCTTTCGCGGCCGTCGCCGCGTTGATGGTCTTCGCGCCGGCGTTGCCCGCCGCGCAAACCGTTGCCGCCGCGCCGTCCACGCAGAAGACTCCGGCTCGTGCCGCGACCAGATCCGCCACCGCCAGGAAGAAAGCGTATTCGCCGACGACGGCCCGCGCTCGTCGCGCGCAGCTGGCGCGTGCTCGCGCCGCCGTCCGCGCGCGTGAGCTGAAGGAACTGCAGACGCCGCGGTTCCGCGTTGACGAGTTCGGCCGCGAAGTCCCCGACGTGCGCGCCGAAGCCGCCATCATCTACAACCCCGAGACCGGTGAAGTGCTCTGGGAAAACCACTCGAAGGATCAGCGCTCGATCGCGAGCATCACGAAGGTGATGACCGCGCTGGTGTTCCTCGAGAGCAACACGCCGCTGTCGACACTCGTCACCGTGCAGCGCAGCGACGTCTCGCACGCGTCGACGACCTATCTTCGCAACGGCTTCAAGCTCACGGCGGACGATCTCCTCAATCTGTTGCTGGTCGGATCCGACAACGCCGCCGCCCGCGCGCTGGCTCGCGCGTCGTATCTCGGCTACGACGGTTTCATCCAGCGCATGAACGAGAAGGCGGAGGAGCTCGGACTCGAGAGCACCGTCTACGCCGATCCGTCCGGCCTGCTCGCCGAGAACATGTCGTCGGCGTACGACCTGGCGCGGTTGATTGCCTATGCCGCGGCCGACGAGCGCGTCGGCGCGATCATGCGCAAGACGTCGTTCAGCACCATGGCCGGCAAGCGCGTCATCACCGCCAACAGCACCAATCAGATCGTCCGCAGCGGCGACATCGACGTCGTCGGCGGCAAGACCGGTTTCATCAGCCGCTCAGGCTACTGTCTGGCGACGATCCTGAAGCTGCCGCAGTCGGGCCAGCAGGTCGCGTTCGTGGTCCTCGGCGCGAAGACCAACGCGAGCCGCTTCTGGGAAACGCGTCACCTGTTCAACTGGATGGCGTCGCGGACCAAGGCGCTGCTCGAAGGCGACTTCCAGGAGCAAAAGGAAATTAAAAATTAAAAATTAAAAATTAAAAGTTAAAAACGTTTTTAATTTTTAACTTTTAACTTTTAACTTTTAACTTTTAACTTTGCGTCTGCATCACCGCCGCGTCCAGGGGCAGCGTCGCAATCAAATCCACATACGGCAGCAACGGACGGTTGGCCTTGCGTGCATCGAGCGCCTTGATGTAGCGCCCGCACGGCGAGCAGATCATCACGCGATAGATGCCGTCGGGCGTCGCCATCGACTTGATGCGCGTGCGATCGTCGTTGCCGCAATACGGGCAGGCGATCGCGCTGAATCCCCACCGGACGTGGCAGCGGCCGCACACGAGCTGTCGATCGCCGCTTGTCGTGATCACCGAAAATTCCGGTTCGGCGGCGCAGACCGGGCACACGCGCCGGGTCCATCGCTCGAGGCTGACGCGCTGCTGCAGCACTTCCGCGGTGCGCTGCAAGTACGGGCGCGCCGCCCAGCCGAGGACTTCACCGAGCATCTCGATATCGAGCACCGGCTGTTGTTCGAACCAGCCGCGCATCATATCCGGCAGCGTTGGACTGCGGCCGACGGCGTGCAGGGCGGCGGCGGTTGCGGCGTCGATCACTTCATGACGGCGCAGCACGTCGGTGACCTGGCGCACCAGCAAGCGCACGTCGTTCCAGTCGAAGGCGATTTGCGGAAAGTCGAGCAGCGGTTGTCCGCTCAACAGCTTCGCGTTCAACGTGTCGGCCGACGTCTCGATCCACGGCGTCGTCAAACGGCCCTGCACGCGCCGCACGGCGTCGATCAGATCGACCTGCAGCGTTGCGGCCGGCGCGAGGGCGGGCTGCTTTTCGGCGAGGGACTTGAGCTCGAGGACGTCGCGCGGAAACGTGCGCGAGCCGCTCGATGATGTTCCGGACACGGCCAGATCATACTGCTATCGGCTGTCGCCGGCCCGTTCCCGGCGATAAGCTAGAGAGAGCGATGCCGCGCAAGCTAGTGAAAACCCTTAAAGCGATCGTCAAGCCGCGTGCCCGGCGCCCGGCAAAGGCGCTGAAGATCCTGATGATCGCCTCGGAGGCTCAGCCGTTCTCGAAAACGGGAGGGCTTGCCGATGTTGCCACGGCGTTGCCAAAGGCGCTCGGCAAGCTTGGTCACGACGTCACGCTGATCACGCCGCGTTATCGCGGCGTCGCGGATGGTCCGATCGTCGATCGGCTGTCGCTTGAAGTCGCGGCGCATCGCTTCAGCGCCAACCTGATCGAAGCGGAACTTGACGGAGCCCGGCCCGCCGAAGCCGACGGGCGAAGGCCGCCCCGGGTGCTGCTGCTCGATTGCCCGGAGCTCTACGATCGCGCCGGCATTTACTACGACGCGCACGGCGACTACGCCGATAACGCGGTGCGCTACGCGTTTCTGTCCGCTGCCGCGATCGACTGGGCCGCCGATAAAGACGATCCCTTCGACATTGTCCACGCGCACGATTGGCAGGGTGGCCTCGCGTCGGTGTATGCGCGCCGAATTCCGGCCGCGAAGCGCGTGTTCACGATTCACAACCTCGCCTATCAAGGCATCTTCGACAAGAGCTGGGTGCCGCGGCTGGGTCTGTCGTGGCAGGACTTCTCGATCGGCGGCTTCGAGTTCTTCGATCGACTCAGCTTCATGAAGGCCGGCATCAACTTTTCTGATGCGATTACAACCGTCAGTCCGACGTACGCCGAGGAGATGCAACGTCCCGAATACGGCAGCAGTCTCGACGGCGTGATCCGCTCGCGGCGCGATGCGCTCGTCGGCATCCTGAACGGGATCGATCCCGACGAGTGGAACCCGCTCGCGGACAAACACCTGCCGGCGCCCTTCGATGCCGACAGTCTCGATGGCAAGGCGGCTTCCAAGCGCGCGTTGCTCGAGGCGTTCGGATTTACCATCACCGGCGAACTGCTCGCGCGGCCGGTGATCGGCATGGTGTCGCGCATGGTCGATCAGAAGGGTCTCGATCTGATCGCGGCGGTTGCCCGCGATTTGCCGGCGCTCGATGCGACGTTCGTGATCGTCGGCACCGGCGAGCCGCGGTATCAGGATATGTGGACCACCCTGTCGCGATGGCGGCCGGATCGCGTCCGGGTCTTCATTGGCTTCGACGAGCGTCGCGCGCATCTCGTGGAAGGCGGCGCCGATATTTTCCTGATGCCGTCGAGGTTCGAGCCGTGCGGCCTGAACCAGATGTATAGCCTGCGTTACGGCACGGTCCCGGTAGTGCGCGCGGTCGGCGGCCTCGTTGATACGGTGCGTCCGTTCAATCCGAAAAACGGCCAGGGCAACGGCTTCCTGTTCGCCGAATACCATCCGGCGGCGATGATGCAGGCGCTCGGCGCGGCGCTCGCGACGTACCCCAACAAGAAAGCGTGGACGCGGCTGCAGAAGAACGGCATGCGCGCCGATTTCTCGTGGGGCCGCTCGGCGGGTGAGTATGTCAAAATGTACAAGGCATTGAAGGCGCGCAACCGCAGCCGGGCAGTGGCATCAAAGATGTAGGTGAGTGTAACTTCCTTAGGGGCCGTTCCAACGGAACGGCCCGCGGTGAGGTTAAATGGCATCAGAGAAAGTCAAAACCTTTACAGACGCGAATTTCGGCGACGAAGTGAAGAACGGCGTGGTGCTCGTGGATTTCTGGGCGACGTGGTGCGCGCCGTGCCGCCGTATCGCGCCCATCGTCGATCAGCTGGCCGAGGAATATAACGGCAAGCTCACCGTCGCCAAGGTCGACATCGACGAGAACCCGATGACGCCGAGCAAGTTCATGGTCCGCGGCATCCCGACGCTGTTGTTGTTCAAGAATGGCGATCTCAAGGAGACGATCGTCGGCCTGGAGACGAAAGATCGCCTCGCGCAGATGATCGACAAGCACCTGTGAGTACTGCTCCAGGAACCACTGTCAGACAGGTCATCATCATCGGCTCCGGCCCGGCCGGGCTCACGGCGGCGCTCTACGCGTCGCGCGCCAATCTCAAGCCGCTGCTCATCGAAGGCATTGAAGCCGGCGGCCAGTTGATGTTGACGACGATGGTCGAGAATTATCCCGGCTTCCGCTCCGGGGTGATGGGTCCCGGGCTGATGGCGGAAATGCGCGCGCAAGCCGAGCACTTCGGCGCCGAGATCGTCCAGGGCGATGTGTCGTCCGTCGATCTGTCGAACAGGCCTTTCACCATCAACGTCGACAAGACCACCTACACCGCGGACGCTCTCATCATTGCCACCGGCGCGTCGGCGAAGTGGCTCGACCTCGGCGTCGACAAGAAACTCTCCGGCCGCGGCGTGTCAACGTGCGCGACCTGCGACGGCTTCTTCTTCAAGGGATTGCCGGTCGCCGTCATCGGCGGCGGCGACACCGCGATGGAAGAGGCGATCTATCTGTCGAAACTCGCCACGAAGGTCACCGTGATCCATCGCCGCGACACGCTGCGCGCCTCGAAGGTGATGCAGGACAAGGCGATGTCGATGCCGAACATTTCGTTCATCTGGAACAGCGAGGTCGTGGACATCAAGGACCTCGACCAGGGCAAGGTCACCGCGCTCGTGCTCCGCGATACGAAGACCGGCGAGAAGAGCGAGCTCACGGTCGAGGGCGTGTTCATCGGCATCGGCCATACGCCGAACACGCAGTTGTTCAAGGGACAGCTGCAGATGCACGACAACGGCTATTTGAAGACGCACGACGGTTCGCGCACCAGCGTCCGCGGCGTGTTCGCGGCCGGCGACGTGCAGGACCACGTCTATCGTCAGGCCGTCACCGCGGCCGGATCGGGATGCATGGCCGCGATCGATGCCGAGCGTTTCTTGTCAGGGACGCTGCACGAAAGCAGTCACGAGACCGCCGCCGCACACCGCTAATCGATCCAGCCGCCTCCAAGCACTTCGTCGCCGTCGTAGAAGACGACGGCTTGACCGGGAGTGATGGCCGTCTGGGGCTCGTCGAATTCCAATTCGGCTTTCAAATCCGGTTGAACGCGGATTTTCGCCGGCGCGGCAGCATGCCTATGCCTGATCTGCGCGCTGACCCTCAGCCAGTCTTCAGGACCTTTCCCGCTGATCCAATTCACCTCTGATGCGGTCAGCGAAGTGCGACCGAGATCGTTGCGCGATCCGACGACGACTTCAGCGGTCTCGGGTTTGATCTCCGTCACATACAACGGCTCGGACGACGACAAGCCCAGGCCCTTGCGCTGGCCGATCGTGAATCGATGCACACCGGCGTGGGTGCCGAGCACGCGGCCGCTGTTGTCCACGACGGTGCCGGGGCGCGCCGCGTCGGGCGCCTGGCGCTCGATGAACTTCGCGTAGTCGCCGTCGGGAACGAAACAGATCTCCTGGCTGTCGGGCTTCTGCGTGACGTGGAGCTTCAACCGCTCCGCGTGCGCGCGCACCGTCTGCTTGTCGAGATGTCCCACCGGAAATGCCGCGCGCGCCAGCTGCTGCTGCGTCAGCGAAAACAGGAAGTAGGTCTGATCCTTCGAGTTATCCGCGCCGCGATACAGGCGATAGCGGCCGTCGGCATCCGTCTCGATGCGCGCATAATGTCCGGTCGCCAGCTGCTCGGCGTCGTAGGCCTTCGCGCGGTCGAGCAGTTCGGCGAACTTCAGATCGCTGTTGCAGTGCGCGCACGGAATCGGCGTGCGGCCGTGCACGTACTCACGCACGAAGTTCGAAATCACGTGCTCGCCAAACTGCGATTCGAAATTGACGATGTAGTGCGGGATGCCGATCGTGGCCGCGACTCGCCGCGCGTCGTAGAGATCGTCGATCGTGCAGCAGGTGCCGAACGCGCGCTGGCCCGACTCGGTCACCTGGCTGTTGTCATAGAGCTGCATCGACACACCGATGACGTCGTGACCCTGCTCGGCGAGCAGGGCCGCGGCGACGGACGAGTCCACGCCGCCCGACATTGCGACAACAATCCTCATCCGAAGAACGAAGAACGAAGAACGAACAACGAATAACAAAGAACGAACAACGAATAACAAAGAACAAAGGATTCCTTTCGTTTTTTTGTTCTTTGTTCTTTGTTCTTTGTTATTTCCTTCCGCCGACAGTAGTCAGGCTGCGAAGTTTCTCGACGAGCGGCGGCAGCGCCTCGAGCACGCGATCGACGTCGGCGTCGGTATTGGCCGCGCCGAAGCTGAATCTGATCGAGCCGAGCGTGCGCGCGTGGGGGAGGCCCATTGCCTTCAACACGTGTGACGGTTCGAGCGTGCCGGACGAGCACGCGGATCCGGACGACACCGCAATGCCGGCGAGATCGAGTCCGATCAACAACGATTCCGCCTCTACGCGATCGATGCTGATGTTGGTGGTGTTGGGCACGCGCGGCGACACGGCGCCGTTGCGTTCCGTGCCCGGCACTTTCGACAATACGCCTGCCTCGAGGCGATCGCGCAGCGCACTCAATCGCGGCGCTTCGGTCGCCATTTTCTTCAGCGCAACTTCCGCCGCGACGCCGAGTCCGACGAGCGCCGGCACGTTTTCGGTTCCGGCGCGGCGATTGCGTTCCTGCCGGCCGCCGGTGATCGGTGAAACGAGGCGCACGCCGCGCTTCATCCACAACGCGCCGCTACCCTTGGGGCCGTAAAACTTATGGCCGGCGATGGTGAGCATGTCCACGCCGAGCGCCTTCACGTCGATCGGAATTTTTCCCGCGCTCTGCACCGCGTCGGTGTGAAACAGCGCGCCGCGCTCATGTGCCAGCGCCGCGATCTCGGCGATCGGTTGAATGGTGCCGATTTCGTTGTTCGCGTGCATCACCGAGACGAGCGCCGTCTCATCAGTAATCGCTTCGCGCATGCGGTCGATCGAGACGATCCCGCTCGCATCTACGGGCACCGTCGTGACGCGCCAGCCACGGCGGGCGAGCGATTTCATCGTATTGAGCACGGCCTCGTGCTCGATCGCGCTAGTGACGAGGTGCTTTCGGCCGGACGGCTCCAGCGCCTCCGCTGCGCCGCGGATGGCGAGGTTATCGCTCTCGGTCCCACCGGCCGAAAAGACGATCTCGGAGGCGTCGCCGCCAATCAGGGCGCCGACGGACGTCCGGGCCTCGTCCAAGGCAGCTTTGGCCTGTTGACCGAAATGATGGACGCTGGAAGCGTTACCCCACACGTCGCGCATGGCCTGGGCCATCCGGTCGACGACCAGGGGGTCCAGCGGGGTCGTCGCGTTGTGGTCCAAGTAGATGCGCATTCAGCAGGAGCCGGTGGTGAAAAGGTGATCGTAACACTCCTGCTAAGTCACAGCAATAAAAGGACTAGACAACGGTTTACGGGGGCTTCTATACTGGCGAGACTTCAACCCGAAACCCACTTCCCCGGGTTTCAAGCAATGGCACCTTCTGCGGGATTTCCAGTAGAGGGGGAGGTTTTCAACGATGTGGAAGCGTGACGAGTCGGTCAAACCGGCTGCACCTCCGGCGTCAACTCCGGTGGCTGCGCCTTCGGCGCCCGCTGCCGCAGCGCCGACGGCAGGCGAACCGCGTGCCCAGTTTGGGAGGGACATGGTGAATATTGGAAAGTCGGTCGTGATCAAGGGCGAGCTTAGCGGCAGTGAAGACCTCACGATCGAGGGACACGTCGAAGGCCGTATCGATCTCAAAGACAACGTCCTCACCATCGGCCCGAACGGGAAGATCAAGGCCGAAGTTTTCGCGAAGTCGGTCGTCGTGCTCGGTGAAGTGACCGGCAACGTCACGGCGTCGGAGAAGGTGGACATTCGCGACAACGGTTCCGTCGACGGCGACATTGCGTCGCCGCGCGTCGCCATCGCCGAAGGCGCGCACTTCCGCGGCAGCGTGGACATGCAGCGCGCCGGACAGAAGCCGCAGCAACAGCAGCAGAAGCCGCAGCAGCAGGGCCAGCAGCCGAATCAGCAGCACCAGCAGAATCAGCAACAGCAGCAAGGTCAGAGGGTCGGCGCCTAGCGCTGCACGATGGCCGACGCCACTCGTTCGTTGACAGACCTGTTCGGGATATTGGGGCCGCGCCGCGACGCCGACGCGGGCACCGCTGCCGATACGTCTGTCACGAACGTGGCCGAGGCGTCCTATCCGACCAAGGCGCTGCACAAGTTCATCGCCAGCCTGCAGACGACCGACAACCCGCTGCTGCTCGATCTCGGTCCCGTGGTCGGCAGCAACGTGACGTTTTTCGGCGAGCAGCTTGGCTGCCGCTTGCGCGTCGAAGACATTGCCAAGGACATCGATCGCCACGTGAAGGACGGCACGCTCGACCAGTTGCCGGACTTCTTCGCGAAGCGATTCACGCAGGCGCCCGGCACCGTCGACGGCGTGTTGTGCTGGGATCTGCTTGACTACCTCGATCGCCCGGCCGCTCAGGCGCTGGCTACCGCGCTGTCACGGCTGTTGCGGCCCGATGGCTGCCTGCTCGGGTTCTTCAGCACGGCCGATCAACGCGACGCGGTCTACACCAAGTACGTCGTCGTCGATGAAAGCGCGCTTCGCTACCGCACCTATCCGGCCTCGCGCCCGCGTCAGCGCAGTCTCCTGAACGGCGACATCATCAAGCTGTTCAAGGATCTGCGCGTCACCGACTCGTTCCTGATGAAGAGCAAGGTGCGCGAGATGCTGTTCCGCAAGCCGGCTCCGCGTACATAATCCGAGGATGGCGCGGCCAACGGTGGCCCTCCTCACCGATTTCGGGACCCGCGATCATTACGCCGGCACGCTCAAGGGCGTCGTGCTCACCGTGTGTCCCGATGCGACGCTCGTCGATATCGGCCACGACATTCCGGCGCACGACGTCCTCGCCGGCGCGCTCGAGCTCGCGGCGTGCTATCGCTACTTTCCGAAAGACACCATCTTCCTGGTCGTCGTCGATCCAGGCGTCGGCTCCGCGCGACGCGGCATTGCCGCCGACATCGGCGACTATCGATTCGTGGCGCCGGACAACGGCGTGCTGTCGGCGGTGTTTCGCGACGCGCCGCCGAAGAAAGTGGTCGAACTGACCGAGCGCAAGTATTCGCGTCCGACGGTCAGCCGCACGTTCGAAGGCCGCGATCGATTCGCTCCGGCAGCGGGCTTCCTCGCGAAGGGCGTCGCGCTCGTGTCGCTCGGCAAGGGCATTCAGGATTACCAGACGATCGATCTGCCGCGGCCGTCCGTGGCAGCCGAATCGCTGACCGGAGAAATAGTGCGGGTCGATCGATTTGGCAACCTGATCACCAACATCGATCGCAAGACCTTCGAGCAGTTCACCAACGGCGGCTCGATCGCCGTGTTCGTTGGTGTCCAGGAAGTGCCGCGGATCGTCGCGACCTATGCGGAGGCGCCGGCCGGCGAGTTGTGCGCACTCTTCGGCAGTACCGATCACCTTGAAGTTGCGATCAATGCCGGCGACGCGGCGGCCACGTTGGGACTGTCACGGGGCGCGGCCGCAACAGTCCGAATCGTGAAATAATGCAGTGTTTGTGTTCAGTCAGAAATCCCCAATCTGAGATCTGAAATGGAATCCGACCTCTCCCTGGAGTTCCTGCGCGTCACCGAGCAAGCCGCCATTGCCTGCGCCCACACCATGGGCCAGGGCGATCGGCACGGCTCCGATCAGGTCGCCGTCGAGGCCATGCGCCGCGAGATGGACACCGTGCCGATCGACGGCACGATTGTGATCGGCGAAGGCGAGCGCGATGAAGCGCCGATGCTCTACATCGGCGAGAAGGTCGGCCTCGCGCAGAAGTCGAACGACAATCGCCGCAAGTGGGACGAAGTCGACATTGCCGTCGATCCGCTCGAAGGCACGAATCTGTGCGCGACCGGCGCGCCGAATGCGATTGCGGTGCTGGCCGCGTCGGAGAAGGGCGGCCTGCTGCATGCGCCCGACCTTTACATGGAGAAGCTCGTCGTCGGTCCGACGTCGAAGCATCTCGTGGATATTGACGCGCCGGTGCGGGAGAACCTGCGCGCCATTGCGCGAAGCCTCGGCCGGCAGGTCGATGAGCTCACCGTTGTCGTGCTCGATCGGCCTCGTCACGAAAAACTGATCGCCGATATCCGCGCGACGGGCGCGCGCATTCGACTGATTGGCGACGGCGATTTGTCGGCCGGTATCTCCGCCGCGGTCTCGGGCACCGGCGTGCACGCGTTGATGGGCACCGGCGGCGCGCCTGAAGGCGTGTTGACCGCCGCGGCCATGCGTTGCCTGAACGGCGAAATCTTCGCTCGCCTCAAGGTCGCGAAGCCCGAAGACGAAGAGCGGGCGCGCGCCATGGGCATCAAGGACTTCAAGAAGATCTACAAGTCCGAGGATCTGGCGTGCGGCAAGGACATTGTCTTTGCGGCAACGGGCGTGACGGATGGCTCGCTGATGAAGGGCATCCAGTTTTTCGGCGCCGGCATCCGCACCAGCTCGATCGTGATGCAGACCAATCCGCATCGCGTCCGCTTCATCGATAGTATTCAGGTGTACCCGGGTCCATCGGTGAAGATCCGGTTTTAGGCAACGGATCCCTGATCCCCAATCCCTGATCCCTGATTGGACGAGCGCCAGTCACGACGGAACATCCTTGCGGCCGCGACCGCCGGCTGCATTGGCTTCACCGGCTTCACGCTGGTGATGCCGTTCCTGCCTCTTTACATCGCCGAGCTCGGCACCACCGACGTCGGTGAGATCGCGATGTGGACCGGCCTGACGCTCGGCGCCACGCCGGCCGTCACCGCGATCAGCGCTCCGCTATGGGGGCGCGTCGGCGACAAGTACGGCAGCAAGTTGCTCGTCATCCGATCGCTCAGCGCATTCATCCTGACCAAGGCCGGCATGGCGTTCGTGACCGCGCCGTGGCAGTTGTTTGCGTTGCGCGCCCTGCTCGGCGTGTTCGCCGGTTACGGAGCGCTGACGATGTCGATGGCGGCGCAGTCGGCGCCGCGGGACAAGATGGCGCAGGCGATCGGAACGGTACAAACCGGGCACCGGCTCGGTCCGGCGATCGGTCCGGTCATCGGCGGCATCCTGGCACCGCTCGTCGGACTGCGGAATTCGTTTCTCGTGGCGGCGGCGTTCTACCTTGCCGCGATGGTGCTGATTCTGCTCGTTTACGTCGAGCCTCCGAAGCGTGTGACGTCGCAAACGGCGCGCGGCGGTCGGGAAGTGTTCTCGCAGTTGTTGCGCCTGCCGGGATTTCTGCTCGCGCTGTTCGTGATCTTCGGCCTGCAGACCGTCGATCGCAGTTTTGGACCGGTGCTGCCGCTATTCGTGCAGCAGGTCGGCGTGGCTGCCGGCCGCATCGCGTTCGTCGCGGGCGTGCTGTTTTCCCTCGGCGCCATTTCCGCGGCGGCGGGTTCGCAGCTCGGGCCGCGTTTGCTGAAACGCTATTCGGCGAAGGCGGTGCTCGTGGCGGGGGCGTTGACCGCAGCGATCGCGCTGACCGCAATCGTGATCGCGCCGAGCCTGCTCATCCTCGGCGTCGCGATCGTGATCGCCGGCACCGCGATGGGCGCGGGCACGACGACGATCTACGCGGTGGCGGGAGGGCTGTTGCCGGCCGACGCCCACGCGACGGGCTTCGGCGTGATGACGACGGCATCGCTGCTGGGATTGGCGGTAAGTCCCGTCGTCGCCGGCGCGATCGGCGCTGCGGGATTGAGAATCGTCTTCGTTGCCGATGTGTTCCTGCTCGTGGCGCTCACGGCGTTGATATTTACCAAGTTGGGCTCGCACGCAAAACGTGAAACCGAGTCCGCCGATCCCGCTCTTGCCGATCCGTAACTCCCGAGCACCGAGGCACCCAGGCACCCAGGCACCCAGGCACCCTAGGCACCCCAGGCACCTAGTCCTCCGTCCACCGTTTCTTGTGCTTGTCCTTTCGAAACGGCCGCTTTGATTTGTCCTCGTGCGCGCCGCCGGTTTGCTTCGGGAGAGGCGCTCGCGGTAACGGGGGCTTACGAGGCCGTTTCGCTGTTTTTCGGGTCATGTTGCTGGGCGGCAGATCGCATGCGCGTCTTACCCACTTCCGGCCCGTCCCGCTTGGCGATCACCAAACCTGAAGGGCGACTCCTGATGTTCGTCTCGATTTCCAGGTGTTAGAGTCTCCGTCCATGGATGAGCCTGTCGTACCGAACGTGAGCCCACGGTGTCCCCGCTGCCGTCAACCGATGCAACTGTATTCCACGTTACGCGGCCACGGTCACATCGCCATCTGCCATGGATGCTGGGTTGGCCCGTCGACTCACACCAAAAGGATTTCGGCCGCGCTACTCGCACAGCAGGCACGATGGCTGAAAGCGCGCGGCAACCTTGTGGAGTCATTCGCCTCGAATCCGGACCTTGCAACGCCGGCAAGCCCCCGCGTGCGCCACGAACAGGCATGGCCGCCGGCTACAGCAGTCGAAAGGCCGCAGCGGCGATCAGTGTCGGCACCAAGGCGGCGGCCATCAGTTTGACAGGATTGACTGAATCGTCAAAGAACCGGCTGAGGAGCGCCTGTCCCGCCGGATTGGGTGCGTTGGCGATGACCGTCAGGCCGCCGCCGGTCACTGCACCCTCGACGACGGCAACCTTGAAGGAATCAGCGAAGTCCGGCACCAGCGTCGCGAGCTTGGTAATCAGCGCGTTGTCGTTGAACGCCGTCAACACCGTCGCTGCCCAGAACAGTCCCGTCTGCGACAGGCTGGACAGAACCGGCGCGATCCACCATCCCTGGACGCCGCCATGAATGACGATGCCGGCGAGGAAGAATCCGACCAGCATCGGCGTTTTCATGTCCAGCTGTGATTGAAACGCCGCGGTCGCCCTGGCGAACCCGAGGAAGAACAGGAAACCGCCGATGAACAGCGCGGGGTAGTGCGAGTTGACGACGGTCCACACCATGAAGGCGATATGCGCGAGTGTCACCCACGCAGGTACCGGCAATAATTGCTGTCCGGCGGCGGCATCATCGGCGGCCACTTCGATGTCCGGCGCGGCTGATTGCTGGCCAAGCCGCGCCAGGTCGTTGCGGAAGGTCACGTAGTACAACATCGTCGACGCGACGATGGCCAGTACGGCCCGCCCGCCGAAGTGGTTCAGCATGAAGAGCGTGTCCCACTGCCACTCACGCGCAACAATCAACACCGGCGGGGCTGCGAAGTGAGTCAGGGTGCCGCCGATCGAGACGTTGACGAACAGTAATCCGAGCGTCGCATAGCGCAAACGCGGAGAAGGCGACAGGTCGAAGAACTGGCGCGCGAGGAGCAACGCCGAAATGGTCATCGCTGCCGGTTCGGTGATGAGGGACCCGAGCAGCGGACCGACGATCAAAATGACGATCCACCACGCCGCCGGTGAGCCGCCGCCGGTGCGTGCGAATTGTCGCAGCGCCGATTCCGACAGGTTGATGATCGGCCGTGTCGAGGCGAGCGCCATGATGACGATCACGAACAGCGGCTCCGTGTAGTTGACCGTCGAGTTGACGTAGTGCACTGCGGTATCCCACCCGTGTGCGGCGACGATCGCCGTCAGCAACGCCAGCGACCACAAACCGAACACGACCTCGACCTCGCCGAGGAAATGCAGTGCCTCGGCAAGAGGGCTCGGATGCGACGGACGCCCCAGCTTCGCCAGCGTGGCATCGTGGCGATGCTGCGCGCGATGCGCGGCGCCGGTGAACCACGCGGCGACGAACGTGTGAAGGACCGCGAGCAGGAAGATCGCGGTTGCAAAGGCGTTGAACGGTTCGGCGGCGATGCGAGCGCTCAGGACTTCCCAGAGCGGCTGCCCGGTCATCGCCGGATACGCGGACACGCTGCGTGGGAATTCGATCAACGCCTCATGCATCGGCTCGACCGATTATAGGTGGTGGGGCGGTGCTAGAATCGAAGAGTCAATGAGTACACGGCGTCCCACCTTCGCCAAGGCTACGGTGGGCAGGCCCGTGTCCGCCACGGCTACGGTGGGCAGGCCCGTGCTGGTGGAGCGGGCTGCGCTCGTCGGCCTGGTCACCGGCGGTGCGCGGCGAATCGACGCCGAACATTCCCTTGAAGAACTGGCCGGCCTTGCTGAAGCCGCGGGCGCGCGCGTCGTGCTGCGCGTGCTGCAGGAGCGGCCGAAGCCCGATCCGGCGACGTTTCTCGGCAGCGGCAAGGTCGACGTGCTCGCGCAAGCGGCGTCGGAGGCCGATGCCGATCTGATCGTCTTCGACAACGAGCTGTCGCCGGCGCAGCTGCGCGAGCTGAACAAGCGTCTCGATCGCAAGGTCGTCGATCGCACGCAGCTGATTCTCGACATCTTCGCGCGGCGCGCCCGCACGCGGGAAGGCAAGCTGCAGGTCGAGCTCGCGCAGCTGAAATACCTGCTGCCGCGGCTGGTCGGATCGAGCGAAGCGCTGTCGCGCCTCGGCGGCGGCATCGGCACGAGAGGCCCCGGCGAAACCAAGCTCGAAGCGGATCGCCGGCGCATTCGCGTGCGCATGAAGACGCTGCAGGACGAGATCGATATCGTCCGCCGCCGGCGTTCGCAGCTGCGCGAGCGGCGGCACAAGGTTGATGTGCCGACCGTCGCGCTCGTCGGCTACACCAACGCGGGCAAGACGACGCTCTTCAACCGGCTGACGAAGGCGGATGCCGAAGCGTCGAACGCGTTGTTCGTGACGCTCGATCCGCTGGTGCGGCGCGTCGATCTTCCCGACCGCCGCGAATTGCTGTTGAGCGACACCGTGGGTTTCATCGATCGGCTGCCGCACACGCTGGTGGCGGCGTTCCGGGCGACGCTCGAAGAGACGGCGGATGCCGACCTGGTGCTGCACGTGATCGACGCGTCGAATCCCGAGCGCGAGCGCCATGTGGCCGCGGTCACGCGCGTGCTCGAGGAGGTCGGCGCGATCGAGGTGCCGCGCGTCGAGGTCTACAACAAGATCGATGCGATTTCGGCGGATGAGCGGCGCCGCATCCAGGAAGCCGATCCGGCGGCGTTATTGATTTCCGCGCAGAGCGGCGCGGGGATCGATGATCTCCTCGACAGCGTTGCGTCAAGGCTCGCGCTCGATCAGGAGCGCGTCACCGTGGAATTGAGCCTCGCCGATCCCGTGGGCGCGGAGCGGCTCGCGTGGCTGTATCGCCATGCCACCGTCTACAGCCACGCGACGATGGGTGACCGCGCAACGATCGAGGCCGATGTGCCTCGCCGCCTGCTGCCGATGATCGGGATGGCGACCCCGGACGCGCGAAAGGCGGGCGCCCGCCGTGGCTGATAACAGGGGCCTGGCTGCCTGGGTGCTCGGGTGCACGCTGCTTGCGTGCGTGGCGGCGTGCGCGCCGAAGGCAGCGCCGGTTGTCGCCGGCGCGCCCAGGCATCCGGACTTTGTGTTCCCGGTATTCCCCGAGGGGACCAGGCCTGAACAGGCCTCGCGCATCGAGCGCGGCTGGCAATACCTGCAGCTCGACGATCATCGCAACGCCGAACGCGAGTTCCTGTCAGCGTTGCAGCAACAGCCCGGGTTCGTGTCCGCCGAGACCGCGATGGCGTATCTGATGGCCGCGCGCGGTAACGAGAGGGATGCGGCGACGCGATTCGATCGCGCGCTGCAGACGGATGCGGCCTACGTGCCCGCCCTGATTGGCCGCGGGCAGGTGATGCTCGAGCTCGATCGCGACGCCGATGCCCTCGCCAGTTTCGAAGCCGCGCTCGCCAGGGATCCGTCGCTGACCGATCTGCGCAGCCGCGTTGATGTGCTGAAGTTCCGCGCGACGCAGGACATGCTGGCGCGCGCCAAGGCCGCCGCCGACGCGCGGCGCTGGGACGAGGCTGCCAGTATTTACCGGCAGGCGATCGCCGCCTCGCCGGATTCGGGATTCCTGTATCGCGATCTCGCCGCGGTCGAGCAGCGAGCGGGGCAGAGTGCGAACGCGCTCGAGCATTATCGAAAGGCGGTCGAGATCGATTCGAGCGATGCGCGATCGCACGCCGGCATCGCCGCTATTCTCGAAAGCCAGGGCGACGTGGTCGGCGCGCTGTCGGAGTATGAACGCGCCCGCGCGCTCGATCCGTCCGAGGCGCCGGACAGCGCGATCAACCGTCTGCGTGCCGCGGCCGCGCTCGCGAAACTGCCGGAGCAGTACCGCGCGATTCCTTCGCACACGACGGTGACGCGCGCCGACATTGCTTCGTTGATCGGTGTGCGCCTCGAATCGCTGATCGCGCGCGCGAAGCCGCGGCAGGTCATCATCACGGACATCCGTGGCCAATGGGCACAACCCTGGATCGCGCCGGTCGTGCGCTCGGGCGCAATGGATACGTTGCCGAACTACGAGTTCGAGCCGTCACGACAGGTCCGCCGCGGCGAGCTGGCAACGACGGTGTCGCGGTTGCTGACGCTGATTGCGGCGGCCAAGCCGGAGCTCGCAAAGAAATGGCAGGGCGCGCGCGTCACCATCAATGACGTCGGCGCGACGCATCTCAGCTACCCGGCGGTGTCGGCGGTCGTCGCGGCCGGCGTGATGCCGCTCGCCAACGGGAATTTCGAGCTGCTGCGCCCGGTCAGCGGCGCCGAGGCGGTCGACATCATCGGCCGCCTCGAAGCACTGGCACGCTGATGACCGCGCAAGTGTTCACGATTGCGAACCAGCTGACGCTGCTTCGCATGCTGCTCATTCCCGCATTCGTGATCCTGACGCTCTACGGAGAATTCGGCTGGGCGCTGGCGGTGTTCGCGTTCGCCGGACTCACCGATCTGCTCGATGGCCTCGCGGCCCGCACCACCGGCCAGAAGAGCGAGCTCGGCGCGTGGCTCGATCCCGCCGCGGACAAGCTGTTGCTCGTCACGACATTCATTGTCCTGACGCTGCCGAATATCGGTCTCGTCAATCGCATTCCGTTGTGGCTGACGGTTCTGATCATCAGCCGTGACGTCGGCATCGTGTTGACGGTGGCGATTGTAAACCTTGCCGTGGGTCCGCGCACGTTCAAGCCGTCGCCGCTCGGCAAGGCGGCGACGGCGATCTTCATCGTCGCGTGCGTGGTGGTGATGATCTTCAACTATCTCGGTTACCACTCGCGGTGGGTCGACGCGGCGATCTGGATCTCGGCCGCGATCACGATCACGTCGGGCGTCGACTACGTCTGGCGCATCGCGAAGATCATTAACAAATAAAGGTCCGCCTAAAGGCGGACCCTCACGACCTTCTCTGGGAAATCATCCTGTGAGGGTCCGGCTTCAGCGGGACCTAGGTTCGGACCCCAGAAGACACCTGTGAGGGTCCGGCTTTAGCCGGACCTAGGTCCTGCCGCGGCGTCCTTGTGGGCGGCTGCGCTGCGATCCGAACCGCTTCGGTCCGAATGAACCGCCGCGGGCCCCTTTCGATCGCCACGGTCCTTTGGCGCGTTGCGGCAGGCCCCCGTGCGGCCTGGGCGGTCGATCGCCGCGCGAATCCTCACGCGCCTCAGCGTGCCCAGCCGGCCCTGCCACCGCGGCCACATAGCCCTCGAGTTTCTTGCGCGTGATGCCGCGCCCGAGAAAGCGTTCGAGACGCCGCACGCTGTCCGCGTCTTCATGCGTCGCGAAGCTGATCGCGTCGCCGATGGCCTGCGCCCGGCCAGTCCGGCCGATGCGATGCACGTAGTCTTCCGGCTGCGGCGGGAAGTCGAAGTTGATGACGTGCGAGATGCCGTCGACGTCGATGCCGCGCGCGGCAATGTCGGTGGCGATCAGCACGCGCACGTCGCCCGATTTGAATCGGCGGAGTGCCTGTAGGCGCTGGCCCTGTGTGCGATTGGAATGCAGCGTGGCCGTGGACAGCCCCGCGTCGCTGAGCTTGCGTGCAATGCGATCGGCGCCGTGCTTCGTGCGCGAAAAGACCAGCACCGATTCGAGCGCCGCATCCTTCAACAGGTGAATCAGCGCCGGCACCTTGCCGGCCGGCGAGACTTCGACGACATATTGAGTGACGGCTTCGGCGGGCGTCGATCGCGCGCCGATCTCGACCGACACCGGATCGCGCAGCACGTCCTTCGCCACGCGCTCGATCTCCTTCGACATCGTCGCCGAAAAGAGCAGCGTCTGCCGCGACGCCGGCGTCTTCGAGACGATGCGGCGGATGGCGGGCAGGAAGCCCATGTCGAGCATGCGATCGGCCTCGTCCAGGACCAGCATCTGCAGCGCGCCGAAGTCGACGTGCCGTTGCTCCATCAAATCGATCAGGCGGCCGGGCGTGGCGACGACCAGATCGACTCCGCGGCGGAGCGCCTGAATCTGCGGGCCCTCGCCGACGCCGCCGAAGATGGTGGCGTAGCGCAGCGGCAGGTGCTTGCCGTAGGCGCGGACGTTCTCCTCGATCTGCGCGGCCAGCTCGCGGGTCGGCGCGATCACCAGCGCGCGCATGGTGCGCTGCGGCTGGGTGGCCGCCATCATTTCAAGCAGCGGCAGCACGAACGCGGCGGTCTTGCCGGTGCCGGTCTGCGCGACGCCGATCACGTCGCGGCCCGAGAGGATGGTGGGAATCGCCTTCGCCTGGATGGGCGTGGGCTCGACGTAACCTTTTTCTTTGAGTGCCTGGGCGAGCTTGGAACCGAGACCGAGTGATGCAAATGGCAATTACGGACCTAACACCTTTTCCCTGAAGTAGTCGATGGTGCGGCCAAGTCCCTGCTCGAGGGTGACCTTGGGCTCCCAGCCGAGCAGCGTGCGCGCGCGGGTAATGTCGGGCTGCCGGACCTTCGGGTCGTCTGTCGGCAGCGGCTTGTAGACGATCTTACTCTTAGACCCGGTCATCTCGATGATCAATCGCGCGATCTGCTCGATCGTCATCTCCTGCGGATTGCCGATGTTGATCGGCCCCGCTTCCTTCGACAGCATGAGCCGGATGATGCCGTCGACGAGATCGCTGATGTAACAGAAGCTGCGGGTCTGCGAGCCGTCGCCGAACACCGTCACGTCTTCGTTGATCAGCGCCTGCGAAATGAATGCGGGCACGGCGCGGCCGTCGCGGATGCGCATGCGCGGGCCGTAGGTATTGAAGATCCGGACGATCTTCGTATCGACCTTGTGGAAACGGCGATAGGCGACCGTCATCGCTTCCGCGAACCGCTTGGCCTCGTCGTAGACGCCGCGCGGACCGATCGGGTTGACGTTGCCCCAGTAGCTTTCTTTCTGCGGATGCTCGAGCGGATCGCCGTAGACCTCCGACGTCGACGCGATCACGAATCCCGCGCCCTTCGCCTTGGCGAGGCCGAGCGCCTTGTGCGTGCCGAGCGAGCCGACCTTCAGCGTCTGGATCGGCAGCTCGAGGTAATCGATCGGGCTGGCCGGGCTCGCCCAGTGCAAGACGTAGTCGACCGGGCCGTCGACGTCGATGAAGTTCGTGACGTCGTGGCGGATGAACTGGAAGTCGCGATCGCGCAGGTGCGCGATGTTGGCGAGATCGCCGGTCAGGAGATTGTCGATGCCGACCACGCTGAAGCCGCGATCGAGCAGCGTCTCGGAAAGATGTGAGCCGATGAACCCGGCGGCGCCGGTGATCACTACGCGAGGCATGCGCTACGCTCTCGCCCTGTTGGGAGCGAACGCGCGCACCAGCGTGAGCCACATGATCTTGATGTCGAGCGTAACCGACCAGTTTTCGATGTAATACAGATCGTACTCGATTCGCTTCTCGAGCGACGTGTTGCCGCGCCAGCCGTTGACCTGCGCCCAGCCGGTGATGCCCGCCTTGACCTTGTGGCGCAGCATGTACTGCGGAATGCGGTGCTTGAACTGCTCGACGAAGAACGGCCGCTCCGGCCGCGGCCCGACGATCGACATCTCGCCCTTCAGCACGTTCCAGAACTGCGGCCACTCGTCGAGATCGTGGCGGCGCAGGAACGCGCCGACCCTCGTGGCGCGACTGTCGTTCTCGTCCGCCCAGATCGGACCGGTCTCCGTCTCTGCATCGGCCGGCATCGTCCTGAACTTGTAAACGGTGAACTGCTTGCCGTCGAGGCCCATGCGCTCCTGCGCGTAGAAGATCGGGCCCGGCGAGCTGCGCTTGATCATCCAGCTGATCAGCAGTCCCGGCAGCGCCATCACCGCCAGCGCGAACGTCGAGATCGTGACGTCGAGCACGCGCTTGATGAACGCGCTGATGCCCTGCAGCGGCACGTCGTTGAGGTTGATCACCGGCACGCCGTCGAGATCCTCGAGGCGCGCGCGCAGGGCGATGAACTGCAGCAGGTCGGGCACGACTTTCACGTCGACGCCCTCGCGGCTCGTCGATTCGACGAGATCGAGCAGCTTCATGTGCTCTTCGAGCGGCAGCGCGACGTAGAGATCGTCGATCTGCTCGTTGGTGACGATGTTCGCGGCGTCGGCGAGCGAGCCGAGCAGCGGCAGACCGCGATAGCCGAGATGATCGCCGACGGCCTTGTCGTCGACGAAGCCGACGATCTGGTAGCCGAGCTCGCGATGCTCGAGGATGCGGTCGGCGACGACGCGGCCGAGATCGCCGGCGCCGGCGATCAGGATCTTGCGGAGGCCGATGCCGGCCAGCCAGCGGCGCTCCAGCGCTTCGCGGATGAACTTGCGCGACAGGTAGCCGAGCGCGATGTTGGTGACGAGGAAGATGCCCCAGACAATGCGCGAGACTTCGAAGGCGCCGACCTCGCGCTGCGCTTCGGTTGCGTAGTACGCCTGGTAGAAGAGGGTCGCGACAATACCGAGCACGACGGCGAAAATGCTGCCGACGAGCACGTTGAAGAAGTCGTCGATGCGCGATCGGCCGCGGCGCAGCCGGTAGAGCCCCTGGAAGTGGAAGCCGAGCGGAACGATCAACGCCACGAACGGCAGCACGTTGATGTACTGCTCGACCGGCGGATGGCCTCTCGTGATCGCGATCAGTCCGGTTTCGAAACGAAGCAGGTACGCGAGGACGAACGCGACCATGCCGAGGACCGCGTCCGTGCCAACGTGAAACGCGACGAGCAGCCGGTTGTGGCGCCTTACCATCGCGATCCTGCCGGCGCGCTCAGCGTGTCCTCGACAATGTGCTGGATCTCATCGACGAAGCGCGTGCGGGAAAAGCGTTCGGCGTGCTGCCGGATGCGCGGCGCGTCCCACGCGATCGTGGCCGCGCGTTTCAATCCCGCTGCAAGTGATTCGACAGTCGTGTCGCCGAACTGCACGCCGGTCTCGCCGTCGATCACCGTGTCGAGCGCGCCGCCGCGTCCGAGCGCAACGACCGGCCGGCCGCACGCCTGCGCCTCGACCGGCACAATTCCGAAATCCTCTTCGCCGGGAAGAATCGTGGCGACCGTCGATCGATACTGCTCGCGGATCTCTTCGTCCGACAGCCACCCAACGAGCTCGATGCCGTCGCCGGTGAGCCGCTCCAGGTTGGCGCGCTCCGGCCCGTTGCCGACGACCGTCAGTCCGACGCCCGCATGCCGTGCCGCCATCATCGCCAGGTCCACGCGTTTGTACGGCACGAGCGCGGACACGACCAGAAACTTGGGTTGTGGCGGGGCCAGGACGGCTGGCTTGCCCTCCGGAGCTTCAGCGAAGGAGGGCGGAGTGTAGAACTCGGTGTCGACCGGTGGATAGACAAGGGTCGACTGACGATTATAGTACAGCGCGATCCTCCGGGCAACATATTGAGAGATAGCAAGATAGCGGTGTACGCGGCCTTCGGTGGCGCGGTCCCATCGGGCCAGTCCCGCGAGTACGGGCCTGAGCGCCAGGTTGCCGAGCTTCCCGACGCGGTCGGGCCCGAAGTAGGCATCGAACTGATCCCACGCGTAGCGCATTGGCGTCAGGCAGTAGCAGAGATGCCGCGCGCGTCCGGTCGAGACGACCGACTTCGCGGCGCAGTGGCTGGTGCTGATCACCAGGTCGTAGCTGTCGAGATCGAATTGCTCGACGGCAATGGGGAAGAGCGGCAGATATTGGCGATAGAGGCGACCCGCGAACGGCAGCCACTGAATCGCGGATCGCTTGACGGTGCGCTGTTCGATCACCGGCGAGGTCGTGCCCGGCAGGTGGACCAGCGTGAACAGGTCCGCCTTCGGGAACATCTCGCAGAAGACTTCGAGGGCCTTTTCGCCCCCGCGCATGCCGGTGAGCCAGTCGTGAATGAGGGCGACGCGCAACCCTCTGATCATACTCTCGCGCTAGGATAGGGGCCGGAGGGACGCCATGCGGAAGGCTGTACTACTGCTCTCGCTCGCGTTGATGGCCGGACCGATTCCTGCCGTTGCCGATCAGGCGCGCGCGAATCCGTACTCCAGACTCTTCGAGACGCGCGACCTGCTGACGAAGGCAATGCAGGAACGGTCGGTGCCGCCGGCCGGCCAGCCCAAACCGAAGGTTGCGTGCGGCATGACGATCATCGAAGCGCCGCCGTTCTTCGATCAGAAGATGAAGGTCGAGCCGCGGAAAGATCCCAACGTGCGCTACACAATCCGCGCGGTCGAGCCGACAATCTGCAGTAGCAAATAAGCTTTGCGACAGGGAGGACCTCCCGATGTTCTGTCCGAAGTGCGGCGCGAGCAACCAAGACGGAGCGTATACCTGCCTGAAGTGTGGTCGCGTGCTGCGCACGAAGATCGTGACCAGGGACCGCAACTACGCCGACGACCCCTCGATGCGGATGATCATGCCGGTGGGCCGTTCCGGTTGGGCGATCGCGGCGGGGTATGCCGGACTCTTCGCCTTCCTGATTGCGCCGGCGCCGATCGCGCTCATCCTCGGGATCGTGGCGATGTTCGACCTCAAACGGAACCCGGAGAAGCACGGCTGGGGCCGCGCGATCTTCGGCGCGCTGATCGGCCTGCTCGGCACGGGCCTCCTCCTCGCGGTGTTTCTGATCCCGTAAGAAAAAGGGGCCGGGGATAATTTCGACTTAAGTGTCACTATCACCGCTTCTTAGGTCGACCGACGGACCGAAGAGTGAGTCCAAGCAGCGGTGCGACGGCGGCTGCCCAGTCCGCGTCACCAATAGGCTGATCGCGTCGAATGCATCGTCGAATTTCGCGCAATTCTTTTTCGCTTTGCGGAGTATTCACGAGCTCGATCCAGTTGTCAGGTTGCGGGATTGGCCAGGGAGTCAGCGGGATTGGATGTCGATCGTTGCATTGCGCGTAGAGACTACCCCACGGCCAGTCCTGTGCTACCCGCACTAAGTGTTTGCGGAGTGCGTTGCGTTCGATGTACCGGCACACGCGAATCAGCGATGTGCTGGTCTGGACCGGGACGCAGGTGAACCTCCCTTGATAGACGTATCCGCGCCCTCGCGCTTTGTGTGCGCCCGCCCATCTGTTGGCGTGTGTTCCCTCCATCCAATGCATGAACCTGGAAAGATCTGCGATCCGATCGCAGGTCATGCCAAAGTGCCAATGGTTGAAGAGCACTTGGTACGCATGAATTCGCACTCGGTGCCCATATCGCTCGAGGCCCTCGGCGACAGCTTCTGCGAGGGCTTCGAAGTCGCGGTGCTTCGTAAACAGCTTCGTTCCGCGCACGGAGCGGTTCATTACATGAAAGGCTATGCCTCTCAGTGTGTGCCGAGGGCGTCTTGGCATTCGCGTTCTCCTGGCGATGTGTCGCCGGAGAAAGCAAGACCCGTGCCTTCAAAAAGATCCCCGGCCCCTTACCCCGCAACCTCCATGTAGATCTGGTGGATCCTGCGGACGCTCTGCGTCCACGAGAACGATCGCGCGCGGTTTCGGCCGCGCGCGATCAGGTCCGCGCGCAATGTCTCATCGTTGACGGCCTGCACGATCCCGTTCGCGATCGAATCGGTCTCATACGGATCGACGAGCAGCGCCGCGCCGCCGGCCACTTCCGGTAACGACGACACGTTCGACGTCACCACCGGCGCGCCGCACGCCATCGCCTCGAGCGGCGGCAGGCCGAAGCCCTCATACAGCGACGGGAACACGAACGCGCGCGCCAGCCGGTAGAACGTCGCCAGCGTCTCCATTGGCTGAAAGCCCAGGAACCGCACGTGCTTGTCGAGCTTATGCTTGTGCACCGATTGCCGCAGCGCCGGGTATTTTGAAATCTCGTCGCCGATGATGATCAGCTTCAGATCGTCGGGACACTGGCTGCGCGCGCGGCCGAACGCGTCGATCAGCCGCTCGATGTTTTTGTGCGGCTTGATGTTCCCGACATACAACACGAACGGATGATCGAGCTGATACCGCTGCTTGACGAGATTCGAGCGCTCGTCGTTCGCCGGCGACAGGAACCGCTCGTCGATAGCGTTGTAGGCCACGACCACCTTCTCGGGCGGCACGTCGAAGAAGCGCAGGATGTCGCGCTTCGAGGCCTCCGACACGGTCAGGATCTTGTTCGCCTTTTTCGATGCCGTCCACATCGAGCCCTTCGCATACACGTACGCCAATCGGCTCGGCAGATATTGCGGGAACATCAGGTGAATGCAATCGTGGATCGTCACGACCGAGCGGCACTGAACGAGCGGCGGCAGCACGTAATGCGGTTCGTGCACCAGCCGCACGCGCTCGCGCGCCAGCGACAGCGGGATCCTGAACTGCTCGCCGACCGAATACGCCGGCGCCGTCTCCGGCACCATCCGGAAATTCCGGCCGAGCACGTCGCCGGATCCGACATCGTCCGGCCGGCAGAGCACGACGTATTCGGTTTCGCGATCGAGGCGTGACAGCTCGATCAGGATGTTGCGGATGTACGTGCCGATGCCGAAGTCGCGCAGCTTGCGGGCATCAATGGCAATCCGCATCGGCTTAGAGCTTGACCGTGACTTTCAGGTACAGGCGGAGCAGCGGCGTCCATCTCGGCAGATGTTTTTCGTAGTACGCCACGTGGCTCTGCTGCCGGAGCCGCTCCAGCTCGGGATTCCTGGCCGCCGACTTGCCGCGATAGTGCAGCACTTCAGCGCCGGCAATGTAGAGGACCGTGCGATCGCGCTTCTTCATGGCGAGGCAGAGATCGACGTCCTCGTTGTACATGAAATAGCGCTCGTCGAGCAGGCCGGCCTCCTCGAGATCGGCGCGCCGGATGACCATGCACGCGCCGCTGACCCAGTCGACCTCGCGGGCCACGCGGCTCAACTTGTCCATCTTGCGGACAATGCGCCGATTCTTCCGGAGATAGAGACGCGAGAAGATCATCGTCTTGAGCTCGTTCCACGGCGTGATTGGAATGCCCCACGACAGCTCGGGGAAGCCGCGCTCGCTCAACAGGCGCGCGCCGGCGATCGCCGCCTCCGGATGCGAGGCGAGGCCGCGCACCAGTGTTTGAATCGCTCCCGGCGGCGACACCGTATCCGGATTCATCAACAACACGTAGTCACTGCTCGTCGCCTTGATGCCGATGTTGTTCGCCCTGGCGAATCCGAGGTTGCCTCCAGAGTCGATCACCTGCACCATCGGCCATCGCTGCCGCACATGCTCCGCGGTGCCGTCGCTCGACTTGTTGTCGACGACGGTGATGGTCGTCGGAAACGGGGCCGTGTGTCCGACGAGCGAGTCGAGACAGGCGTCGATCTCGTGCGCCGAGTTGTAGGTCACGATGATGATCGCGAGGCTGTCTCTATCGGGCACCGGCGGCCTCCTCGAGCACAGAGAGCGTGGCAGCCGCGGCGACGTCCCAGTCGTAGCGGTTCAACACGTCGCCGCGGTGACGCAGCACGCCCTGGCGAGCCTCGTCGCTCGTCAGCAGGTCGGTGATCGTCGCGGCGATCTCCTCGTTCGACGCGGATGGCGCAACGTAGCGCGCGCCGGTCCCGCAGCTCTCATGCGCCACCGCGGTGTCCAGCACCACCGGCGGGACGCCCGCCGACAGCGCTTCGAGCGGCGTCAGGCCGAAGCCCTCGTATTCAGAAAAGAACGCGAACACCGATGCCCGCTCGTAGAGCGACGCCAATGTGGCGTCATCGACATACGAGCGAATCACGATGCGATCGCCGTGCCGGCATTGACGCCGCAGCGCTTCGAGATCGATATACGGTGTCGTGCGATTTTCTCCGACGATCTCGAGCCGCGCGTTCGGCACCTTGCCGGCCACGAGATCGAACGCGGCGATCAGGCGATCGACACGACGACGCTGAAAGATGGAGCCTACGTACAACACCAGGGAGTCCCGGGAACCGGGAGCCGGGAGCCGGGAGCCGGGAGCGAGACCGGGAGCGATGACGCGAATCCGTCCGGCATCGATCCCGATGAAGCGGCGGATCTCCTGCTTCGAAAACTCACTAATCGTGATCACCGTGCGCGCCCGCCGCGCCGACCACGCGCTCAACAGCCGGCGCCGCGCGCCCTCGCGGAAGGAAAACCATTCCGGGTGGGCGAAGTACGACACGTCGTGAATTGTCAGCACCAGGGGAGCGGCCACTGTTAGCGGAGCAGTGTATCCCGGCGCGAAGACGACGTCGGCCTCGGCCTTCCGAATAGCGCGCGCCAGTGTCGTTTGCTCCCACAGCGTTCCGCCCGATCCGGGCGCCACCTCGACCGGCGCAGTCCAACGCGAGGCCTGCTCGAGTGGCGACGAAGAGATCAGCGTCCATTGATGCCGCCGTGCCGCGTCGCTGCTCGACCATGCGTCGAGGAGGCCAGTGAGATACCGGCCGACGCCGGTCGGATGGCCGCCGAGCTCGCGCGCGTCAATCGCGACCCTCATGAACCCGTCTCGCCGGAGCGCGAACCGCGAAGGCGGACCTCGATCGCTGATTGATACGCGCGCCGCGCCGCCGCCGCGCAGGCGTCCCAGCTGTATCTGGCGGCCTGCGTCACACCGCGCGCGCCGGCGTCGGCGGCATCGCCGTCGAGGATCGCCTGCATCGCGCGCGTGAATCCGGGGGCGTCATCCGGATCGATCGGCGCCGCCGCCCCGCCAACAACTTCGGGGAGCGATCCGCGTGACGACACGATCACCGGCACACCGCACGCCATGGCCTCGAGCACGGGCAATCCGAATCCTTCTTCGTACGACGGCAGCACCAGCATGGCCGCGTCTTTATAAAGATCGATTTTGCGCGCGCTCTCGACGTAACCGGTGATGGTGACGTGCCCTTTCAGCGGCGGTTCCTCGCAGCGCGCTTCCCAGCGCGACGATGCCGGCGTGCGATGACCGGCCAGCACGAGCGGTGGCGCGTCGGGTTTGATTTCCCTGAGGCGCGCATACGCTTCGAGCAGCGTGCCGACGTTCTTGCGCAGACTCAGCGTTCCCATGAACAGGATGTGTTTTCGATTCGGCGATGACGCCCGCCGCCTCCGCACATCGTCCGCCCAGGCCGGCCGGCCGGGCGGGCAGACGTGCACACGAGTCGGATCGAGCTGCAGCTCGCGCGTCACTTCACCGGCGGCGTATTGCGACGACACGATCACGCCGTGCGCGCGAGCGGCATGCGATCGCGCGAGCGCCGGATAGTCGCGGCGAATCTCCGCGCTCAACTGATCGGCATGCCGAAGGAAATCCAGATCGTGAATCGTGACGACTTGAGCGGCGCCGCTCGACGGAATCAACAACGGACTCTGGCTGTGCACCACATCATGCGAGCCGGCCAGCCACTCGATCGGCGGCCACTGCATTCGATTCCATGACCACACCAGCACGCGAACCGGAATTCTGGCGTCGTGGATGCGCACTGATGGCAACTCGGATGCAAGACCCGCAGCCGGCCGGTCCTTCCACGAGCTCGTGAAGATCGCGATGTCGTCATTTCGGTCGCGCTCCGCGTGTCCTGCAAGGGCTTTGACCAGCTCGTGCACGAACTCGCCGACGCCGGTCCGTTCGCGCAACGCCGGCCGGTAATCGACGAGGATCCGCACGGCGAAAAGAGTACCACAAACGCGGCAAGTCCTTGTGGTTCAATGCGTTGACAGCACTGGACCCCGGTGATACGCTGTTACCTTTTGGGGGATGAATGAAGATTGCGGTCGTAGGTACGGGCTATGTCGGGCTGGTGCTCGGCGCCTGTTTGGCCGAATCGGGCAACGACGTCACGTGTGTTGATAAAGACACATCGAAGGTGTCGTTGTTGCGCCGCGGCAAGGTCCCGTTTTACGAGCCGGGCCTGGAAGAGCTGGTCAAACGCAACAAGGCGGAAGGCCGGCTGGTGTTTACGACCGAGCTGCCCAAGGCGGTTCGCGCCTCCGAGGTGGTGTTCATCGCCGTCGGCACGCCGCAAGGCGAGGACGGCTCCGCGGATCTCCGTCATGTCATGAACGTCGCGCGCGACATCGCGCGCGCGATGAACGGCTACAAGGTCATCGTCGACAAGAGCACCGTGCCGGTCGGCACCTCTGAAAAAGTCCGCGAGGTCGTCCGCCGCGAGACCACGCATCCCTTCAGCGTCGTCAGCAATCCGGAATTCCTGAAGCAGGGCGCCGCCGTCGACGACTTCATGAAGCCCGATCGCGTGGTGATCGGCGCCGAAGATCCGCGCGCCGCGGAAATCATGGTCAAGCTGCACAAGCCGTTCACGCGCACCGGCGCGCCGATCATGGTGATGGACTGCGCGAGCGCGGAGCTGGCCAAGTACGCGTCGAACGCGATCCTGGCGACGAAGATTTCGTTCATGAACGAGATCGCGAATGTGTGCGATCTGTTCGGCGCCGACGTCGATCGCGTGCGCCAGGCGGTCGGCTCGGATCGCCGCATCGGCAGCTCCTTCCTGTTTCCCGGCGTCGGCTACGGCGGCAGCTGCTTTCCAAAAGACGTCAAGGCGCTCGCCAAGTTTTCAGCGGACCAGAAATACGACTTCAAGATTCTCAAGGCCGTCGACCAGGTCAACGAGTATCAGAAGCGCGTGCTCGTGAAGAAAATCGAATCGCACTTCGGCAACGCGCTCAAGGGCAAGACCGTGGCGGTGTGGGGCCTGGCGTTCAAGCCGAAGACCGATGACATGCGCGAGGCGCCGTCCATTCCGATCGTCGAAGCCTTGCTGGCGAAAGGTGCGAAGGTGCAGGCCTACGATCCGGAGGCGATGAAAGTCGCCAAGGGAATCTTCGGCAACAAGATCACGTATGCCGCCAAGAACTACGAGGCGTTGAAGGGCGCCGATGCGCTGGCGATCGTCACCGAGTGGCAGGAGTTCCGCGAGCCGGACTTCGCGCGCATCAAGAAACTGATGCGCGCGCCGGTGATTTTCGACGGCCGCAACATTTATCAGCCTGATCAGATGAAGACACTGGGGTTCACCTATTTCTCGATCGGACGCTAACCGGGTTGTCGTCACCGGCGGCGCCGGCTATATCGGCAGCCACGCCGTGCGCGCGCTGACCGGCGCCGGCCATGCCGTCGCTGTGCTCGACGATCTGTCGGCGGGCCATGCCGAATCGCTTCCCAACGGCGTGCCGCTGATCAAGGCGGCGATTCACGATCGCGACGCGGTGCATCGCTTGCTGGTCGATCATCGCGCCGACGCCGTCATGCACTTCGCGGCGTGGTTGAAGGTCGGCGAGTCGGTGGAGAAGCCCGTCGACTATTACCAGAACAACGTCGTCGGCACGCTCGCGGTGCTGGGCGCCATGTGCGACGCCGGCGTCAAGCGCTTCATTTTTTCCTCGACGTGCGCGGTCTACGGCGAACCGTCCACGACGCCGATCGTCGAGACGCTGCCGACCAATCCGATCAACGCCTACGGCGAAACGAAGCTGACCATCGAGCGCGCGCTGCCGCATCTCGAGCGCGCGCACGGCATCACGTGGATCGCGCTGCGCTACTTCAACGCCGCGGGCGCGTGGCCGGACGGATCGATCGGCGAGGATCACGCCGACGAGATTCACCTCATCCCGCTGGCGATTCGCGCCGCAAACGGCGGGCGGGCGCTCAAAGTGTTTGGCGAGGACTATCCCACTCCCGATGGCACCTGCCTGCGCGACTATATTCACGTGTGCGACCTCGCGACGGCGCACATCCGCGCGCTCGAGGCGCTCGCCGGCGGCGCGCCGTCGGGCGCCTACAACATCGGCACCGGCACGCCGCACTCGGTGAAAGCGGTGATCGAGGCGGTCGGCCGCGTCGTGGGACGCCCGGTGGCCTGGGAATCAGCGCCGCGCCGGCCGGGAGATCCTGCGGTACTCTATGCATCCAGTGACCGCGCGCAGCGTGAGCTGGGCTGGCAGCCTCAATACACCGACCTCGAGGTCATCGTCCGGCACGCGTGGCAGTGGCACTCGACGCATCCCCGAGGGTATGTAGGGTGAGCTACATCGATCGCTGATGGACCCGTTCCTGCGCCTGCTTCGTTACGCGACCCCGCACCGCGCCGTCATTGCCGGTGCGGCGCTGGCCATGGTCGTGTACGGAGCCGCCAACGCGGCGCTGGCGTATCTCATCAAGCCGATCATCGACGACGTGTTGATCGCGCAGCGCGACATGCGCGCGATCGCCGTGGCGATCCTCGCGGTTTATCTGATCAAGGGCATCGGCGCGTATTTCTCGAGCTACCTGATGGAGGGGCTCGGTCATCGCGTGGTGATGGTCGTCAGGAACGAGTTGTTCCGCCACATGCTCGATCAATCGGCGGCGTTCTTCGCGCGCCGCGCCGTCGGGCAGCTGCTGTCGCGCATCAACAACGACGTCGGCCTGATCCAGCGCGCCGTGTCGGAGACGATCGGCGACCTGGCCCGAGAATCGCTGGTCCTCGTCGGCTCGGTGGCGCTGCTGTTCTATTACGACCCGAAGCTGGCGCTGCTCTGCATGACGGGCACGCCGGTGATCGTCTATCCGCTGGTGCGCTTCGGGCGCCGCGTCCGCACCGTGACGCGGTGGAGCCAGGAGGCGCAGGAGGACATGTCGCACGTTGCGGCTGAAGCCTTTGCCGGCCATCGCATTGTCAAGGCGTTTGGAGCGGAGGCGCGTGAAGCGTCGAAGTTCCAGGGCGTGTCGTGGAAGCTGTTCCGCACCAACCTGAAAGTAACGCGCGTGCTGGCGCTGCTGCCTCCGCTCATGGAATTCCTGGGCGGCAGCGCGGTGGCCGCCGCGTTGTGGTACGGCAGCCGGCAGATCGCGATCGGACGTCTTACTCCCGGTGAGTTCACGTCGTTCCTCGCCGCGCTGCTGTTCATGTATGCGCCGATCAAGAAGCTGTCGCGCGTCAACGCCAACCTGCAGCAGGCCGCGGCGGCGTCGGAGCGGATTTTCGAGGTGCTCGACGTCCACACCGAAGTGCTCGAGCGCCCGGGCGCAACGGCGCTGCCGCCGTTCTCGAATGAGATCGAATTCAAGGATGTGACGTTCGCCTACGAAGACGGCCACGGCCGCAGCACGCTGCGTGGCGTGTCGTTCACGGTGCGCACCGGCCAGATGGTGGCGGTCGTCGGGCGGAGCGGCGCCGGCAAGACCACGCTGGTCAACCTGCTGCCGCGCTTTTACGACGTGACCTCCGGCGCGATCACGATCGACGGGCGCGATATTCGCGACGTCACCCTGGCATCGTTGCGCTCGCAGATCGGCATGGTGACGCAGGAGACGGTGCTGTTCGACGACACCATCGCCGGCAACATTGCCTACGGCATGCCGGCGGCCACGCCAGAGCAAATCGAGGCCGCGGCGCGCGCCGCCAACGCGCACGATTTCATCGTCGCGCAGCCCGAAGGCTACCAGACGATGATTGGCGAGCGCGGCCAGCGATTGTCCGGCGGCCAGCGTCAGCGACTCGCGATCGCGCGCGCGCTGTTGAAGAATGCGCCGCTGCTGATTCTCGACGAGGCGACCTCGGCCCTCGACCTCGAGTCCGAGCGGCAGGTGCAGCAGGCCCTGGCCACGCTGATGATGAACCGCACATCGTTCGTCATTGCCCATCGTCTGTCGACCGTGCGGCGCGCCGACGCCATCATCGTCCTCGAGCGCGGCCGCATCGTGGAGATCGGCAAGCACGATGAGCTGGTCGCGCGCCCCGGCGGATCGTACGCGCGCCTCCATCAAATGCAGCTCCTCGAATCCAAGACCGACTCCCGCGTGCTGAAGGCCGTGGATCCCAAACCGAAGGCCGAGAGCTCGCGATGATCAAGAGCATGACCGGTTTTGCCTCGCTGACGCGCGACGACGAACGCGGCGCGATCGGCGTGACGATTCGATCGGTGAATCACCGCTTCCTGGATCTGCAGCTGCGGCTGCCGCCGTCGATCGCCGATCTCGAGCCGCGTTTGCGCGCGCTCGTGCAGAGGCACCTGGCGCGCGGCCGCGTCGAGATTTCGATCAGCCTGCAATTGCGGCAGAACACCGCGCCGCAAATCGAGCTCAACGAGGAGTTTGCGCGGGCACTGTCCGGCGCCATGGAACAGGCGCGCAGCCGCGGTCTCGTTGCTGGCGAGCTCACGCCGGGCGACCTGCTGCGATTGCCGCAGGCGCTGACCATCCGCGAAAAACTTCAGGAGACCGGCGGCGTCTCCTCACTGCTCGGCACCGCGGTGGACGATGCGGTCGAGAGCGCGATCGGGCAGCTCGAAGAGATGCGCGTGCGCGAAGGCGTTCACCTGCGCGCCGATCTCGATACGCGCAAGGGACTGCTGTCCGGCTTGATCGCCCGAATCGCCGCGGCGGCCAACACCGGACGTGAAGAGCTCGAGACGCGCCTGCTCGAACGCGCGCGCGAGATTGCGGCCGTGCTGCCGATCGATCAGGCGGCGCTCTCGCAGGAAGTGGTGCGCGTCGCGCAGCGCTCCGATATCAGCGAGGAAGTGACGCGGTTCCACGGCCACCTCGCGCACTGGGACGCGCTCTCGGACAGCCCCGAGCCGTGCGGCCGCAAGCTCGACTTCCTGTTGCAGGAAATGAACCGGGAAGTGAATACGATTGGATCGAAGGCCGACGGCTTGCAGGTCTCGGAAGTCGTGATTCAGGCCAAGGCCGAGCTCGAGCGGATGCGCGAGCAAGTGCAGAACGTCGAATAGGGCCACAGAAGGCGCAGATACCACAGACAGCGCAGATGTCGCATCAGACGCACAGGAAACCAGGCAACGTCCCCGAGAAGGGTCTCCTGTTCATCATCTCGGCGGCGTCGGGCACCGGCAAGACGACGCTCGCCGAGCGCCTGGTCCAGATTCTGCCCAACCTGCGCATGTCGCGCTCCTACACCTCGCGGCCGGCGCGCGCCGGCGAGCGCGACGGCGTCGACTACAACTTCGTCAGCCGCGAGCGCTTCGAGCAGATGATCGGGCGCGGCGAATTCCTCGAGTGGGCCGACGTGTTCGGCAATCTCTACGGCACGTCGCGGCTCGACGCCGAGCAGCTGCAGTCGTCGGGCCAGGACGTGGTGCTGGTAATCGACGTCCAGGGCGCCGCGCAGGTGAAGCGCAGCGGCATCGATCACACGTCGATCTTCGTGCTGCCGCCGTCGTTCGAGATTCTCGAGCGCCGGCTGCGCGGCCGCAGCGCCGACAGCGAGGCGGCGATGCAGAAGCGGCTGGCGGCGGCCCGCGCCGAGGCCGGCTGCTACGCCGACTACGACTACGTCGTCATCAACGATCAGCTCGAGCCGACGGTGGTGCGGCTGCAGGAGATCATCGCGGCGGAACGCTCGCGGATGCACCGTATGACACCTCTGGCCGAAGACATCATCAAAACGTTTAGGAAGTAAGACAGGCAGACAGGCCGGCAGGCAAACGGCCGATAATATACACGTATGGCGTTGATCGCATTGGGCGTGACCGGCGGAATCGGGGCCTATAAGGCCGTCGAGATCGCGCGTGGACTGCAGAAGAACGGCCATGACGTTGTCGCCATCATGACGAAGTCGGCAACGCAGTTCGTTGGCCCGTTGACCTTCGAAGCCATTACCCGCCGCGAAGTCATCACCGACCAGTGGAAGGCGGGCGCCAACGCCGACATCGAGCACATTGCGATCGCGTCGAACATCGATCTGCTGCTGGTCGCGCCGGCAACGGCCAACACCATCGGCAAGTTCGCGAACGGTCTCGCCGACGATTTCCTGTCGTCGCTCTACACCGCGACGCGCGCGCCGGTGATGATCGCGCCGGCGATGAACTCGAACATGTTCGATCATCCGGCGGTGGCGAAGAACCTCGACACGCTGATCGCGCGCGGCGTTCACGTCGTCGATCCGGGCTCCGGCTACCTGGCGTGCGGATGGATCGGCAAGGGGCGGCTCGCGGAGCCTGAAGATGTCGTCGCCTCCGCCGAGCAACTGCTCAGGGCCCGCCGGGCAGAGCCTGTCTCGCCGAAGCCTTTTGGCGAAGGCGGATTGGCCGGCCGTAGCATCCTGATTACCGCGGGCCCGACGTTCGAAGACATCGATCCGGTGCGGTTTGTCGGCAACCGGTCGAGCGGCCGGATGGGCTATGCGCTCGCGGCCGAGGCGTTGCGCCGCGGCGCCGCCGTGACGCTGGTGACCGGGCCAACCCATCTCACCGCGCCGCATGGCGCGAACCTCGTCAAGGCACGCAGCGCCGCCGATATGCATGCCGCGGTCATGGAACGCATCGCGGCGCAGGACGCCGTTGTCATGTCGGCAGCGGTCGCCGACTACACGCCGGCCGCGCCGGCGCCACAGAAGGTGAAAAAGTCCGACGGCCCGGTGACGATCACGCTCAATCGCACGAAAGACATTCTCGGGGAACTCGGCAAGCTGCCCTCGCGTAAGCAGGGTCTGCCGGTGCTCGCCGGCTTCGCGGCGGAGACCAGCGACGTGGTCGCCTATGCGAAAACGAAACTGAAAGAGAAGGGCGCCGACCTGATCGTCGCCAACGACGTGTCGCGCAGCGACGCCGGCTTCGATGTCGACACGAACGCCGTGACGCTCGTGACCGCGAACGGTGCAGAGGACGTGCCGCTGCAATCGAAGGCCGCCGTCGCGGCGAAAATTCTCGATCGCATCGAACAATTCCTGATCGCCGTGCCCGCGAAGGACGCTAAAGTTAGAGCGTAATGTCGCGGGAGTTGGCAGATCACCTCAAGTACTACGAAGAGATTGGTGTCGCCGGCGTCAGCCGGGATCCAAAATGGCGCAGCCGCGCAGATGCACCTGCACTCCAGGCACCCGAGGCACTCCAGGCACTTGAAGTTCTCGACGATATCAAGACCGACATCGGAGCCGCGTGCACGCGCTGTAAGTTGTGCACCCTCGGACGATCGCAAATCGTTTTCGGCGTCGGTAATCCAAAAGCGCGTTTGATGTTCGTCGGGGAGGCGCCCGGCGAAGACGAAGACACGAAGGGTGAGCCGTTCGTCGGCCGCGCCGGCCAGCTGCTGACGAAGATCATCGAAGCGATCGGGATGACGCGCGAGCAGGTCTACATCGCCAACGTCATCAAGTGCCGGCCACCAGGCAATCGCAATCCCGAGCCCGACGAGGTCGCGGCCTGCGAGCCGTTCCTGTTCCGCCAGATCGACGTCATCCAGCCGAAGGTGATCGTGCCGCTCGGCAAGTTCGCGGCGCAATGCCTGCTGAAGTCGATGGATCCGATCACGCGGTTGCGCGGGCGTCAATTCGACTATCGCGGCGCGGTGCTGATCCCGACGTTCCATCCCGCCTACCTGCTGCGCAATCCTTCGGCCAAGCGCGAAGTGTGGGAGGACATGAAGAAAGTTCGATCTATCCTCCAGTCTGAGGCGTAAGACAATTCGCGATCGACTCGTTTCCGTGGCGGTGCCCGTGCCGCAACTCGGCGTGCTCACGTACAGCGTGCCCGCGGAGCACGACATGCCGCGCGTTGGTGCGCGCGTCGTGGTCCCGGTCGGTCCGCGCACGCTGACCGGTGTCGTCCTCGGCGAGGCGGCCGCCGCCGATACGGCCTACACGATCAAGCCGATCAAACAAGTCGTCGACGATCATGCGTTCGTCCCGGCGGACGTGGTGAAGCTGACCGAATGGGTGTCGGAGTACTACCTCGCGGGTCCGGGCGCGACGCTGGCCGCGGCGCTGCCGCCGCACGGCCTCACCGCGCGCGCCGATCGTTTCAAGACCGTTCGCGTCGCCGCGCTGACCGCCGCCGGCCTCGATTTCGCCGATCGACTCGCCGCGCACCGCGGTGAGATCGCGGAGGGTCCAAGACTGGGTAAGCGGCAAGTCGAAGCGATCCAGTTGCTCAAAGGATCTCCCGATGGCCTGCACGCGCCCGTGCTGACCGAGCGCGGTATTTCGAGCGCGGTACTGTCGAAACTGAAGACGCTTGGCCTCGTCACCATCCGCAATGACCGCGTCGATCGTGATCCGTTCGAGCATGCCGTCTCCGCGGTCAAGCCGCAGACGCCGCGACAAGCGACCCCCGATCAACAAGCGGCGCTCGACACGCTGTTGCCGCTCGCAGCCGCGAACGCATTTCACGTCGCCTTGATCCACGGCGTCACCGGCAGCGGCAAGACCGAGGTCTATCTGCGCCTCGCCGATGCGGTGCGACAGAGCGGGCGCGGCGTGCTGATGCTCGTGCCCGAGATCGCCCTCACGCCGCAGGTGGCGGCGCTGTTTCGCGCGCGCTTCGGCACCGCGGTCGCGATTCAACACAGCGGCCTCTCGGACGGCGAGCGCCACGATCAGTGGCACCGCATCCGCCGCGGCGACGTGGACGTCGTGATCGGCACGCGCTCCGCGGTCTTCGCGCCGCTCGCCAATCCCGGCCTGATCATCGTCGACGAAGAGCACGACACCTCGTACAAGCAGGACGAGACGCCGCGCTATCACGGCCGCGATGTCGCCATCATGCGCGGCAAGTTCGCGAACGCGCTGGTCGTGATCGGATCGGCCACGCCGACGATCGAGTCGTATACGAACGCGCTCGAGGGCCGCTACACGCTGGTCACCATGAACACGCGCGTGCTCGAGCGCCCGATGGCGCGCGTCACCGTGGTCCCGATGCGCGAGGAAATCGCGGATGCGGGCGGGGACGTCGTGCTCAGCCGTTCGCTGGCCGCCGCCATGCAGGACCGGCTCGCCCGGCATGAGCAGTCGCTGATTCTCCTCAATCGCCGCGGCTTCGCCACCGCGGTCGTCTGCCGGCAATGCACGGCGACGCTCGAGTGCCCGAACTGCAGCATCTCGCTCACCGTGCACGCCCATCGGAGCCTGTCTCGCCGAAGCGGCGAGGCCGCGAAGGCGGACTGGATCGCGCGGTGCCATTACTGCAACTTCTCCAGGCCGGTGCCGAAGGCCTGCGAAAAATGCGCGGCACCATACATGGAGCGGGTTGGCTTCGGCACCGAACGTGTTGAAGCGGAGATCAGGAAGTTGTTTCCGTCCGCGCGTATTGCTCGCGTCGATCGCGACACCGTCCGCAGAAAGGGCAGCCTGGTCGAGACGCTCGAGAAAGTCGCTCGACGCGAGGTCGACATCCTGATCGGCACGCAGATGATCGCCAAGGGCCACGACTTCCCGGACGTCACGCTCGTCGGTGTGATTTCCGCTGATGTCGGTCTTGGCCTGGCCGATTTCCGCGCCAGCGAGCGCACGTTCCAGCTGCTGACGCAGGTGGCGGGCCGCGCCGGCCGCGGCGAGCGCCCCGGCGAAGCGTTCGTGCAGTCGCTGCTGCCGAAGCACTACGCGATCACGCTGGCGACGACGCAGAATTATCGGGATTTTTACGATACCGAGATCAAATACCGCCGCACCATGCGCTATCCGCCGCAGGTGGCGATGGTGAACGTCGTGGCGCGCGGCAAGACGTTCGGCGAGGCGATGGAGGCGGCGCGTGAGCTCGCCGTCGCGACGAGCGGACCGAAGGGATTCGTGATCCTCGGACCGGCGCCGGCGCCTCTCACCAAATTACGCGGCGAGCATCGCGCGCAGTTTTTCCTGAAGGGGACCAGCCGCAAGGCGATGCGTGAGGCGCTGCAGCTGGCCGTGTCGCGCAAGCCGTCGCTCGCCAAGCGGATTTCGATCGATGTTGATCCGTTGTCGATGCTCTAGCCGGGAATGAACTCGCCGATCGGCACGGGCGTGAAGCACACGATCAGAATCAGCATCGCGACCGCCGCCAGCAGCACCCGTCGCCTGTCGAGCGGCTCGTCATCGTAGAGCGTCGGCGGGTGCCGCGGCCCGAGCGTCGCCACCATCACGACCAGCAGCACCGTCCACACAATCCAGCTGCTCGACATCGTCGACAGGAAAATCGCCACGCCAACCATCACGAGCGTGACGATCGTCGAGCGTTCACCGAGCACCGCGTACGAAATGTGGCCGCCATCGAGCTGCGCGATCGGAAACAGATTGAGCGCCGTGGCGAGCAGGCCGAACCACGCCGCGAACGCCATCGGGTGCATGTTGATCGAATAGCCGTCGGCGACCTGGCCCCAGACGAGCCACGCCGCAAACTTGAAGAGCAGCGGCTCGCCGAGCTCGATCAGATTCGACGAATCCTGCGGCAGCCGATCGATGCGCGACATCATCAACCCGATGACGAGCGCGGGCACCGCCACGACGAAGCCGGCGATCGGCCCCGCGATCCCGATGTCGAACAGCGCGACCTTGTTCGGAATACGCGACTTGATCCTGATGAACGCGCCCAGCGTTCCGGTCAACACCGGCGCCGGCAGGAAGAACGGCCGCGTCGCGATCACGCCGTAGCGCAGGCAGGCGACGTAGTGCCCCATCTCGTGGCAGCCGAGGATCGCCAGGATCGTCAGGCTGTACCAGAGGCCGTGCAGGTAGAACAGCGGCGTCCGAAACGCGTCGGACAATGATGGCCCGGCGAGCTGCGGAAGATCCGAGGACGCCAGATCGATGTTGAAGAAGAAATAGTGACAGCCGCCCGCGAACGTTGTCGTCAGCAGCGTCACGCCGAGCAGCACCATCTGCACCCAGAGACGGCCATGCGGCGGCGGCAGCGGTTTCGGTACGAACTGCTCGTATTGATCGTTTGGGTCTGACGGAGGCAGGTCGGGCAGAACAGGCGTTGGGCCCTCGGGCCCAGGCGGCGAGTGCACAGTTGATCGAGCTTATCCGATGTTCTGGAGTTCCTTACCGGGCTTGAAACGGATCGTGCGGCCGGGAGGGATGCGCACTTCTTTGCCGGTGCGCGGGTTGCGGCCGATGCCGCGCTTGCGGGGCTTCACCTGGAACACGCCAAAGCCGCGCAGCTCAATGCGTTCGCCGCGCTGCATCGAGTGGCGCATGGCTTCGAACACGGCATCGACAGCCAGCTCGGCCTTCACTTTGGTGACGTCCGCCACCCGTGAGACCTCGTTCACGATGTCGACCTTGATCATTGAGTCTGATTTGCCCCGATCTGTGTAACTAGCTTAAATCAGGGGACTTAGGCTGTCAAACGGATAAGTGCTTTGTTCAGATGTATTTATCGGCAGGGATGTGCATTTCTGGTCCTGGTTTCCGGCGCAAACCCTTTGACGCCAGTAATATAGGCCACAGCAGGCACCGAAGGCACAGATGACGGGAAACGCGGTATGAGGGCTGCCCTCAAGCAAGTCGTGTTGGTTGGCCGCCCAAATGTGGGTAAGTCGACGCTCTTCAATCGTTTGAGCGGCACCAGGCGCTCGATCGTCACGTCCATCGCCGGCACCACGCGCGACGTCATCACACACCCCGTTTCCTGGGGCAACCGGCAGTTCAAGCTCACCGACACCGGCGGCTTGTTTGGTCACAGCGAAGACCCGCTTCACGAGCTCGTGATTGCGCACGGCACACGCGCGTTGAAGGTCGCTGATCTGATCGTGGTCGTGGTCGACGGCCGCGAAGGGCTGATCCCAGGCGACGAAGAAATCGCCAGGGCCTCGCGCGATGCCGGCAAGCCCGTGATCCTCGCGATCAACAAGGCCGACGATCGTCGCGCCCGGACCGGCGCGCTCGAGCTCTACCGACTGGGCTTCGAACACGTTGTCGAGATCAGCGCCGAACATGGAGACGGAGTCGGAGACCTGCTGGAACTGATCGTCGAGAAGCTGGGGATCGGGGATCGGGGATCGGGGATCGGGGATCAGGAAGCAAGCAGCGAAGAGCCGGTTGAGCCTGACGAAACGGCGATCGCAATTGTCGGTCGTCCGAACGCGGGCAAGTCCTCGTTGGTCAATCGCTTGTTGCGCGAAGATCGAATGATCGTCTCCGAAGTGCCGGGGACGACACGCGATTCAGTCGATTCGATCCTGCAGTGGCATAAACGATCATTCCGTATCGTCGACACCGCCGGTATTCGCCGTCCGGGGAAAGTGTCGAAGTCGCAAGTTGAATCGGTGAGCGTGTTGCTGGCGAAGCGCGCGATCGAGCGCGCCGACGTGGTCGTGCTGGTGCTCGATGCGACGGCCGGTCCCACCGATCAGGACGGCGCGATCGCCGGCGCCGCGAAGGAAGCCGGGAAGGGCATCATCGTCGCCGCGAACAAGTGGGACTTGATGACCGTGACCGAGGGCGTGGACGCGACCAAGGTTTTCGACGAGAACCTGCGTTACCAGCTCAAGTTTCTCGACTACGCGCCGATCATTCACATCTCCGCGGTCACGGGCGAGCGAACGCCGAAGCTGCTCGAGCTGGTCGACAAGGTCGCCGCGGCGGCGCGCACGCGAGTACCGACCGGCGAGCTCAATCGTTTCATCGAGAAGATCACGGTCGCCTCGCCGCCGGTGACGTCGGGGAAGCGCAACGTCCGCGTGATGTATGCGTCGCAGACCAGCGTCGCTCCGCCGACGTTCGTGTTGTTTACGAATGCGGAAGCGAAGCTGCACTTTTCGTACGAGCGGTTCCTCGAAAACCGGTTGCGCGAAACATACGGATTCTTCGGCAATCCGATTCGGATCCAGGTGCGCGGCCGGAAGGACACGCGCAAGGGCAGGGAGCGCAAGACCGACGTCGAACGCGCCCCCGATCGCCGCAAGCCCGTAAAAAAGGGCCCGGGCTCAAAACCCACGCGCGCCGATCGTGCGAGGAAAGCGAAGCGATCCGCGACGCGCAGGCGGCGCTAGACGGCGCTTGCCCTGAGTGAGCGGCTCGACGCAACGCGTCGAGGTGCGAGTCGAAGGGGTATAATTTCCGCAATGGCTGCAACCAAGCGGGAGCTGTTCAAAGCCGCCGAAGTCTGCGAAGTCGTGCAGGTGCAGCCGTACGTCCTGCGCTCGTGGGAGGCGGAGTTCCCGAAGATTGGCCAGGGCCAGGGCGGCCAGCGTCTGTATCGCAAGGCCGACATCGAGCTCGTGCTGCGTATCAAGCAGCTGGTGTTCGAGGAGGGCCTGACGCTGTCGGGCGCGCGGCGGCGGCTCGAGGAAGACAGCGAGCCGCAGGCCAACGGCACCGGCGCGCTCGTGGACGAGATGTTCGGCGATCGCGTGCGCGAGCGGCTCAAGACCGTGAAGAGCGGGCTGCAGTCGATCCTCGAAATGCTATCGAAGGACGGCGAGCGTCAGCCGGAATTGCGTCTGGTTGCACCGACACCCGCGAAAAAGAAGACGGTCGCGAAAGGGAAAGGTAAGAAGTAAACTGTTAGCCGAAGTTTAAACTTTTAACTTTTAACTTTTAACTTCTAACTTTTAACTTTTAACTTTTAACTTCCTATCGGGATGTAGCGCAGCCTGGCTAGCGCGCCTGCTTGGGGTGCAGGAGGTCCCGGGTTCGAATCCCGGCATCCCGACCAACCTTCGCAAACGCTTGCTTCTCTCGTTTGCTACGGTTGGCAAGCCACCTGTCAGGCTTGCCAACCGTTCATCCTCACGCAAGCTCGGGCGAAGGTTGTCCACCGTAGCGCGTAGCGCGAAGGTGGACCGTCTGTTTCACAATTTGCAACATGTATCGTTGCCAAACCTCATACATTCTGCGCGCTCTTTGAGTCGACCCCCTCGATATCAACGGGAAAATGCCACGCGCTCGACGGCTGCTAGGTTGCAGTATCGCGAAGCATGGAAAAGAATCTTCGCTTCGTATATGTGATCAAGAACGCGGCGCAGCACGGCAGCGATGATCGTGCCTCTGCGCTCGCTCGATGCATTGAGGCGCAGCTATCGGAATCTCGACGCGCATCCATCGCTGATGAACGAAGGATTTCCTCCGCTCGTCTACGTGTTCTGTCGCGAGACGCTCGAGCTGCGGAATCAATTGACCGCGCGATTCTTTTTCGAGGCGCACGGTGTGCGCGAGGATCCTGCAACAGGAAATGGTGCGGCGTTTCTTGCCAAGTACCTGCTCCAACATCAGCCGTTCGATCGCGCGCCGTATTCATTGCGGATCGAGCCGGGCCACGACCTGGGCCGGCCGTCGCTCATCATGCTGCGGGCCGGCGATGATGAGATCTTTGTCGGTGGCGGCGTCGTGCCTGTCGTTGAAGGCAGATTAGCGTGAGACCGTCGGGGAAGACGATCGCGCAACTCGCGCTGCTGGCGTTCGCCGCCTTCGTGGCGTTCCAGCCGCCCGGCGCATTCACCGTCGAGCGGTGGTACTCACGCTGGCTGTATCCGATCATCCAGGCGAACGTCACGTCGCTGTCGAATCGATCGCCGATCGCGGTGTTCGACGTCGCGATCGTCGTTGTCCTCGCGATCCTGATCGGCATCTGGATCCGGTCGATTCGCCTGGCGCGCAAGCGGCCGGTGATTCGATCGCTGTGGCGCGGTTTCGTCGCGACGTTGACCGTGCTGGCGATCGTCTATCTCTGGTTCCTGGCGGCGTGGGGATTGAATTACGCGCGGCCGCCGCTCGAGTCGACGATGAACTACGACGCGTCGAAGGTGACGCCGGAAGCGGTGCGCGTCCTCGCGGAGTATGCGATCGATCGGGCGAACAGTACACATGCCGCGGGTCACGCGGCCGGTTTTCCGGCGATCACCGCGACCCCCGAAACGTTGATGGCGGCGCTGCACGACGTTGAAAGAGAGTTTGGACGCCCGCGGCCAACCGTCTTCGCAACACCCAAGTGGTCGATCTGCACGCCGTTCTATCGCGCGTCGGGCGTCAGCGGACAACTCGGCCCGTTCTTTCTCGAGACGCTGTTGAATCCGGATCTCACGGGGCCGGAGCGTCCCGCCGTTCTCGCGCATGAGTGGGCGCACCTCTCCGGCTACGCACCGGAGTCCGATGCCAGCTTCATCGGACTGCTCGCCGCGCTTCGCTCCGGGCCCGCGTCCGAATACAGCGCGTGGCTCGATCTCGTGTCGGAATCAGTGAATCAACTGCAACCCGTCACGCAGCGCGTTGTCCTCGAGAAGCTCGCGCAGGGGCCGCGCGACGATCAGGCGGCGATTCGCGAGCGGTTGAAGACGCTCGTGCGCCCGGTCGAGCAGGTCGCGTGGTCGTCGTACGATCGCATGCTGAAATCACAAGGCGTCGAAGAAGGCGTACGAAGTTATAGTCGAGTGATTCAGTTGTTGATTGGAACGGACGTGTTGAAGATCCCTCAGGCCCAATCCCCAAGTCCCGCGCCCCAAGCCCCAAGTCCCAAGCCCCAAGTCCCATGAAGACCCGCGTCATCAAGGTCGATCGCGATCGACCCGATCCCGCCGCGATCGAAGAGGCGGCGGCGGCACTGCGCGACGGAAAGCTCGTCGCCTTCCCGACGGAGACTGTCTATGGGCTTGGCGCGCACGCGCTCGATACAGACGCGGTGCAGAAAATATTCGACGCGAAGGAGCGGCCCGCCAACGATCCGCTGATCGTGCACATCGCGCACATCGGCCAGGTGAATCAGTGCGCTGTGGGCATGCCCGCCGGCGCACGCAAGCTCGGACTCTCGTTCTGGGCCGGACCGTTGACGCTGGTGCTGCAGAAAAAACCCGAGGTGCCGGACCTCGTGACGGCCGGGCTGCCGAGCGTCGCGCTGCGCGTGCCGTCCCATCGAGTCGCGCGAGCGTTGATGGAAACGGCCGGCATTCCGATTGCCGCGCCCAGTGCCAATCGTTTTTCGCGGCCCAGCCCGACGACCGCCGCACACGTGATCGCGGATCTCGACGGCCGTGTGGGCCTGATACTCGACGGCGGCCCGACCGACATCGGGCTCGAGTCGACGATCGTGGATTTCACCGCCGATCCGCCGGTGCTCCGGCGCCCGGGAGGCATCACGTTCGAGCAGGTCCACTCGCTGGTGCCGGAAGTCGTCGTCCAGACCGTGCAGGGCAGCGACGACCAGCCGCAGCCGGCGCCCGGCCAGATGGGCCGTCACTACGCGCCTAGAGCCGAGCTGACGCTGTATGAAGGGCCGGCCGCAGCGGTGGTGCCCAGGGTGGCGGCTGACGTCCGGACGGCGGCCGCGGGAGGGGACCGCGTCGGCATCCTCGCGCCGGAAGAAGACTTATCGGCGATCGCCCCCGAAATAGCCGGTCGAGCCTCTGCAGGCCGGATTGAGACATCTCCGTATGGATCGCGAGGCGATTTGGACCGATCAGCCCGGGAACTCTATGCGTCGATTCGGGCGCTGGACGCGACCGGCGTCGCGAAAATCTTCGCCATCGGCGTCGGGTCCGACGGATTGGCCCGAGCTATCCACGACCGTCTGATGCGCGCCGCGGATGGTCGCGTCAAGACAATCGGATACGAGTAAAAACCCGACCTCCCACAGCGTATTACGTTGTGCTGGTTGGTGTTATCATGCGCAGCTAATCAGGGCCGCCGAACTGGATGCCAGGGCCACAGACAGCACAGAAAGCTCAGAAGAATTTGGGGGACGGGCTCTATGAGTGAAGAGACCATGTCGGAAGCGCCGGCTGTCCAGCCGGGAACTTCACGACGGAATTTCATCAAGGGCGTGATCGCCGCCGGCGCAACGGTTTCCGCGTCGGCGTACTTGTTCCGCACGAGCGTCGTCGGCCAGAACGGCGGCGCCGCGGTCGGCGAGCGTTTGATCACGCTCGACATCAACGGCCAGCAGCGGAAAGTCGACGTCGCGAGAAACGAGACGCTCGCGATGACGCTCCGCTACAAGCTGGGCCTGACGGGCACCAAGCTCGGATGCGATCGCGCCGAATGCGGCGCGTGCACCGTGCTGGTGGACGATGTGCCGCGGTATTCGTGTTCAACGCTGACGCACAGCGTGCGCCACGCGAAGATCGTGAGCATCGAAGGCCTCGCCTCCGGCGACGGCAAGCTGCACCCGGTGCAGCAGGCGGTGGTCGACGGCCAGGGCTTCCAGTGCGCGTTCTGCATGCCCGGCTTCGTGATGGCCACCGTCGGCTATCTGAAGACCAATCCGAATCCAACTCGTGAACAGTTGGCGCACGGCATCTCCGGCAACCTGTGCCGCTGCGCCGACTACAACAAGATTCTCGACTGCATGATGCACGCGGCGCAGTTGTCGAGGGGAGCGTAACCATGGCTGAACAACAGAAGCCCGTTGCGCCGGCTGCTCCGGTGGCGCCTCCCAGGAAGATGGAATTTAAACTCCTTGGGCAAAACTATCAGACGCCCGATCTCGTTGCGAAGGTGACCGGCGGTGCGAAATACGCCGAGGACTATCGCGCCGAGGGCATGGTCTTCATCAAGCTGATGCCGAGCCCGCGCCCGCACGGCAGGATTCTCAGCTTTGATACGGCCGCTGCGCTGGCGATGCCGGGTGTGCGCGGCATCATCACCGCGAAAGATCTGCCGCCGGCGCCCGCGCCTCCTGGTGGTCCGCCGCCCGCCGCCGCGCCCGCGCGTCCCGCCGGCGCGCCC
>JAIEMQ010000002.1 GCA_019752015.1 Cyanobacteriota bacterium
GAGCACACTCGCTTGGGTAACACCATTTATGGCGCGGCGATGCTTCCTCCGGTAACACTTACCATGGCGCGATACGCGTTGTTGTCGCCTGAGTCGATCCTGCGATACTGTTCGAGGGGGCGTTGACGATGAGTAGCGTACAGAGGAGTCCCGTACAACGCATTTCGATTCTCCAGTTGGTAGATCATGCGCTGGTTCGACGTGGGGGTGCCGAACTTGAGACGCGCATTGACGCAAGGATCTGCGTCGCGGTCAACTGTGTGTCAACGGACTTCTCGCGTCAAGTAAAGAAGAGCCGTCGATTTGAGTCTGTGTGCAAAGCGGAAGAGCTGGCGCGCCTTCGTCAGAGATCGACAGCGCAGTTGAAGAGCAGTCACTGACTAGTCTTTGAGAAACGAAGAGGGCTGACGTCGACACTAGAATTGCCTAAGCCTCTGATGCAGTGCGGTGCGGCAGCGTCGAGCGCGTCCGCCGCGAACAGAACAGAGAAAGCGAATCGCTGTCGAACGTCGGAACTGATAGACAACGACACCGTGCTGACACATCTCGTTCAAGGTAGAGCTCGCCATGCTCGTCGAATATCGTTGACTTTCATCCAGACCAACGGAACGGGCCGTTAGCCCGTGAGCGTGTTCGCCTGATACGTTGCGCGCACGATGCGATCCGTCATCATCGCCGGATTCCTCGCGTCGTTCCTTGAATCGCAGGCCCCGCCGCTGCGCATCGTCGTGCTCGAAGGCGAGGGCGCGGTCAACATCATTCAGCAGAAGACGGCGGTGCGTCCGCTCGTGGAGGTTCGCGATCGCAACAACGTGCCGGTGGCAGGAGCCACGGTCACGTTCACGATCGGCGGCGGCGGCCAGTCGGCCGCGTTCGCCGGCGGCGTGCAAACGCTGACCGTCACCACCAATGCCGCGGGCCAGGCGGCGGCGGGCGGTCTCAGCGCGCTCGGCAGCGGCGCATTCCAGATTCAAGTGCAGGCGGCCTATCAGGGACAGATCGCGACTGCCGCGATCTCGCAGACGAATTTCGCGACCGCGGCGGCTGCATCGCAAGCTGGCGCGGCCGGCGAATCGACAGGCGGCGCCGCTGGCGGCGGCGGTGGGATTTCCGGAACGACCATCGGCATTGTCGGCGCAGCGGTTGCCGGTGGCGCGGTTGCAGCAACACAGGTCGGTGGCCGCGATGACGGCGGTGGCGATGCGAGCGCCGGTCGGCGATTCACCGGTCCGATCTCCGGACAGTTCGTGATGACGACGACCACCAGTTCGACCTCCGGTTCGAGCACGTGCGTGTCGACGCGGACGATCACCGGCACACTGACCATCACGCTTCGTAACGACAACGCGAGCGGCAGGCTCGAAACGACCGGCACACAGCAGGAAATCTCCGTGAGCGGACCGGCGTGTTCACCCCTGCCGAATCCGTCGGTGCCATTCAACCTCAACGGCGACGTCACCGGCGGTCCCGCGAACCTGACTTACATGCTGGAAACCTCGTCGAGCAGTACGTCGCCGGCCACGGTCACGGTCACAGTCACGTCGAAGTTCACGGGCGCGCTATCCGGGGACACGATCACCGGCACGCCCGGCTATCAGGAGTTATCGCGCGGGACCCACGGGCCGTCGGCGATCGCCGGCAGCGGTCGACCAGCATTGCCGTCACTCTGCGATAATCACGGCGCATGATGATCCGCCGCGCCTTTGCTGCCGTCCTCTTCCTCACCGCGACCACATTCGCGCAGACCGCCGTGCCTTCCGGCCCGCTGGCGATGCGCGATTTCCGCTTGCAGTTCGATCCCGCGGGCACGTTTTCGCTGAGCGGCGCCGGCTGGCCCTCGATGACAGGCTCGTGGAGGATGAGCGGCGCGGAGATCACGCTGCAGAATCAGACCGGCCCGCAGAACTGCGGCGGCGCCGCGCGATACACCTTGAGCGTCGACGGCGCGCGCGTCGGGCTCGACGTTGTCGCCGACGATTGCCAGGCGCGACGCATGATCCTCGATCGCAGCCGCTGGCTGCCGCCCGGCACTGCTCCGCCGCCGCAGGCGAGGCGGATCGTTCGCAGCGCGGGCACTGCCAAAGCGCCGCTTCGTGCCGCGAAGCAAAGCGCCGCAGACTGGCCGTCATTCAGAGGACGCGAAGCGTCGGGCATCAGCGACCAACAAAACCTGCCCGACACGTGGAATCCGGCGACCGGCGAACACATTCTCTGGAAGACGCCGATTCCCGGGCTCGCGCACTCCAGCCCGATCGTGTGGGGCGACACGATCTTCGTCACCAGCGCGATCACCAGCCGCGGCGATGCCACCTTCAAACCCGGTCTCTATGGCGACGGCGATGCGTCCGAGGATCGCTCGCCGCATCGTTGGATGCTCTATGCGATCGACAAGCGCAGTGGAAAGATCAAATGGGAGCGCGTCGCCGCGCAAGGCGAGCCGAAGAACAAGCGCCACATCAAGTCGACCTACGCGAGCGCGTCGCCCGCCACCGACGGACGCATTGTCGTCGCCTGGTTTGGATCGCAAGGCATCCATGCCTACGACTTCGACGGCGGGCTGCGATGGTCGGTCGATCTCGGTCGCGTCGACATGGGCGCCTACGACATCCCCGCCTACGAGTGGGGGCCGGCAAGCTCGCCGATCATCTGGAACGGCCTGGTGATCGTGCAGTGCGACACGCAGGCCGATTCATTCCTGCTCGCGCTCAACGCGGAGACCGGCGAGACGGTGTGGAAAACGGATCGCAATGAATTGCCGTCATGGGGCACGCCAACGGTCGTCACCACTGCCGCGGGCCCCGAGCTCATCACCAACGCGTCGAGGCTGGTGCGTGGCTACGATCCGAAGAGCGGGCGCGAATTGTGGACGCTCGGCGGCAGCTCGATGATTACCGCACCGACACCGATCTTTGCGAACGGCCTTCACATCATCGCCAGCGGTCGCGCGCCGGAGCGTCCGGTGTTCGCGGTGAAGGCCGGCGCGCGCGGCGATCTCACGCTGGCGAAGGATGCGACGTCCAGCCCGCAGATCGCGTGGAGCAAGACCGGACGCGGTTCGTACATGCCCACGCCGCTCGCGTATCGCGGCATCGTTTACGTGCTGGCGAACAACGGCGTCTTCGACGCGTACGACGCGGAGACCGGCAGGGAGATCTATCGCCAACGCCTGCCGCTGGTCGGCAGCGGCTTCAGCGCGTCACCGGTGGCGGCGGACGGAAAGATCTATCTGTCGAATGAAGACGGCGAGATGCTGGTGATTGAGGCGGGCGCAACGTTCAAGCAGATTGCGACGAACTCGATCGGAGAGATGCTGATGGCGACACCAGCTCTCTCCGACGGAGTCATGTATGTGCGCGGCGTCTCCTCGCTCTTCGCGATCGGACGCCGTTAGCAGAGCTCCTTAAACCGAGGTCTTGCCGAGCACCTGCTTGAAGACCGGCATGGCCTTCTCCATGTCTTCCATGCGGCCGAGCGAGATGCGCGCGTAGCTCTTTTCCATCGGCGGGAAATCGCGGCCGACCGCCACGCCGAGGGCGCGGCAACCGTCGCGGAATTCCACCGCGGGACGACGGATGTTCACGAAGATGAAGTTGGTATCCGACTCGGGCGTCTCGAAGCCCATCGCGCGGAACTGCGCCTGCGTCCAGTCGCGCACGCGCTTGTTTTCCATCTTCTCCCACTTCATGTGCTCCTGGTCGGCCAGGGCGGCGATGCCGGCGACCGCCTGCAGCTCGCTGATGCTGCCGAGGCCCCACGCGTTGCCGACTTTTCTGACCGTCTCAGGCTGGCCGATGGCGTAGCCCATGCGCATGCCGGCCATGCCGTAGGCCTTCGAGAACGTGCGCGAGACGAACACGCCCGGCAGTTCGAGGGCGAGCTTGGCCATCGTGAAGGCGCCCGGCTTCGTGGCGTATTCGAGATACGCCTCGTCGATCAGGATGCCGGTCTCCGGCGAGCGCTGCTTGATGGTGCGGACCATCTGCTCGACGTCGGCCGAGGTCTGCACCGTCGATGTCGGGTTGTTCGGATTACACAGGAACACGAGGCCGGCGCCGATCGACGCGCGGATCATGCCTTCGAGATCGAGGGCGAGCGACTTCGGATCGACGGCGATGAACTTCACCGGCGCCTTGATGCGCTGCGCGGTCTGCGCGGGCGAGCCGTACGACGGATCGCCGGTGACGAGCGAGTGGTCGCCGTTGCAGTAGGCCATCACGGCAGCGGTGAGGATTTCACCCGAGCCGGTGGAAATGATGACGTTGTTTGGTTTCGCCCCGTCCATCGCCGCGCACGCATCCACGAACGCGCTGACGTTGGGCGGTGGATAGCCGAGACCGAGATCCCTCGAAGGATGTGCCTTCAGCGCTTCGATCACCTTCGGGCTCGGCCCGCGCAGGTTCTCGTTGCTGCTCAGGCGAATCGGGGCCGGACCGGACATCGCCGGACGCCCGCCGCCGCCGCCGCGCTGTCCCTGCTCGAGCGCAAAGAGCTCTTCACGGCCGTAGCCGATAATTGAGGCAGCCGCTGCCCCGCCTACGCCAAGCCTACGAACGAATTCGCGACGTGAAAACGACATAACTGCCTCCCCTGAATGGGGCTGATAGTAGCACCAACCGCTCAAGACGGCGCGTTGCGCTCTGGGATGGGTTGCGCGATTTTCGCGGCCAAAAGCTCCCGGACCGCGGCGGCTCGGCAATGGCCGGGAGGGACAGCACTGATAACGCGGTGCCCGCCGCGACCCATGGCTCGACCCGCCTCGATCGCATCGCCAGCACGATCGTGACGATCGTCGCGGTGCCGATGATCAAGTACGGGATCACGAATGCGACCGCCCCGCAGTTCGCCGCCGGCGACGGATTCCATTGCGGATCGGCGACGCAGAGATGGCGACGAGACCGAGCGTGGTTTGATAGGCGGTCACCGAGCTCGCCGGCCTGGCGACATAGGCGCGAACCTGCGACGGATAGATCGCCCACATTGCGGAGTCGATCAACGGGGTGATCGCCAGCGCCAGGATCGCGGCGGTGATGCCCGCCGACGCCAGCGCGATCCATCTGCGCCTGGCGATCAGCGGGAAGACGATCGCCACGCCGCTCGTCTTGAGCGCGAGTAACGCACCAAGACAGATCCCCGCGGCGCGATCGCGCTCCTTGATCAGCAGCAGTGCCGTGGCCGTAAACAGCGCGAACACGATCAGATAGCCCTGCCCGATGCGGAGATTGGTGAAGACCGCCGGCGACAGCAACATCAGCAGCAGGACCGGTATCGGCACGTCGCGGTTGCGCAGCGACTGATACTTCACGAGCGCGGCAACGGCGGCAATGAAGCCAAGCAGCGACCCAATCAGCCACAGCGCGCGCGCCGGCCGCGCCTCGAATCCCACCAGCGGCAGCGCCATCACCGCCATCGTCGGTGGATTGGGAATGAAGATCTCCCTGACGTCGCTGGCGGTCAGCCGTTTGACCGCGTCACCGAACCACTGATCGTCGTAGGCCCGTGGCCCGAGCTCGCCGCTCACCAGGAGTCTGGACGCGGTGTAGTACGAGACGAAACCGTGCGTCATCGCGCCGGCAGACAACACCGTGAAGATCGCCAGCACCATCGCGGCGGGCATGCCCGCGAGTGCGCGACCGTGGCCGGGCGCATGTACTCCCACGTCAGCTGGGCTTGCCCACCGTAGCCTTGGCGGAGGTGGGGACGACGATGATGCCGGCCATGCGGCCGGCGCGTTCACCCTCGACGCGATACGAGTCGAAGATGTCGGGCCTCGAAACGGTGCTGAGTCCGCACATCGAGATCTTGCGGCTGTCGACGCCCGCATCGATCAACTGCTGCGTGTTGGCGGCCCAGAGATCGAGGAACAGCGTGCCGCCGCGGCGATCGAACCAGCGATCGACGTGCGACTGCGGATGGCCCGCGTCGAGGAACGCGGTGACGAGCGCCTCACCGACTTGATAGTCGGCCGGACCAACGCTCGGACCGATCGCGGCGATGAGATTCGAGGGCGTGGTACCGAAATCGCGCTGCATGGCCTCGATCGCCGTGGGCGCAACACGCGCGCACGTGCCGCGCCAGCCGGCGTGAATCGCCGCCGCCGCGCCGGTCACCGGATCGCACAACAGGATCGGCACGCAGTCAGCCACCATCACCGCGAGCGCGAGGCCGGGCTCGTTCGACACGATGGCGTCGCCGTCGGGACGCTGCGTGTGGGCGTCGGCAGGGACGCGGCCGCGCTCGAGCACGCGGACGACGTTGCCGTGAACCTGCTTGACCCGCATCAGGCGGTCGGGCGTCGACCCGATCGACTCCAGCGCCGCGCGCCATGCGCCGGCGTCCGGCAACGGCAGTTGCCGCGACGTAAACAAATGTTGCGCGGCCGCGCCGAGCGGCACGCTGCGCAGCGCGTTGCCCCAAGTCTCGCTGGTCCAATGAAATGTGGCGTCGGGGCGCGGCAGGATCATCGGCCCGGTCCGATCGCACCGCAACCACGGTTGTCATCCGGCGCGATCGCACCGCCGCCGATCGCCGTTTTCCCCTGAATCCGCGCTGGCATCGACCTTGATCATGTGTCAGTCGACACGCACACGACAAGAAGGGGCGAGAACAGGAACGAGACACCTCGTGCCCCGCCGAACGATTGGAGACGACACATGGAGATCAAGATACTGGCGAACGAAAAGGGTGGGCCCAGCGGCAAGCTGGCCGATGCTGAAGTCCATTTCAACGAGGGCGCGCTCGACGGCCTGAGGTTGCTGGGGTTCTCGGTGTGGGAGCGCCGCAACGGTCCCGGCCGGAACGTCACATTCCCGGCGCGAACCTATTCAGTCAACGGCGAGCGCCGCAATTTCTCGCTGTTGCGGCCGATTGGCACCGACATGGCGTCGCAGAACGCGATTCGCGATCTGGTGCTCCAGGCCTACGCGGATTTCGAGGCGAAGGCCGCGGTCGCCAGCTGACTCGCCCGAAGACGCCGCCTGCTGTCGTGCCGGTAATTACAGCACCGGCAACAGGCGTGCGTTCTCTTTCGCCCGCTTCGGCGGCAGCGTCCATTCCGCGCGCGTCGACTTCTCGAACTCGTTGCGGAAGAACTGAGCCTTCATGCCGCCGTCGATGATGCTCCACGGCAGCACCGCGTCGTTCGAGCGATCGCGGTAGATGTAGAAGTCGCCGTCGACGTCCGCATCGGCGACGGCCTTGCGCCACTGCCCGCCGTTTGCCTCCGCGAGCTCGATCGCGGGCGCAATGCGGCGGTCACCGAGCGACAGCAGCGCCTGGTAATAGGAGTGCCGCTCGCTCTTGATATTGAAATAGACGTTGTCGATGCCGGCGACGAGCGATCGCATGCGTTTCATGCGGCGCTCGATCTCGTCCGACGGTGTCATCGGCAGCCACTGGTAGGCGGTGCCCGGTTTCGGCACGAGCGGGTTGACGCTGGCGACGATCCGCCCGATGCGGCCGCGCGCGCGGGCATGCTTCAGCATGATCTGGTGGAGCTGCAGCGTGAGATCGCGGACCGCAACCAGGTCGGCGTCCTCTTCGGTCGGGAGGCCGATCATGTAGTAGAGCTTCAGGCTCTCGATGCCGGACGAGAAGATCAACTCGGCGGCCGCGAGGATCTCTTCGTTGGTGATGGTCTTGTTGATGACGCGGCGGAGACGATCCGATCCGGTCTCGGGCGCGATGGTCAGGGAGCGTTCGCCGCTCTCCTTGAGCAGCGACACGATCGTCGGCGTCAGGTCGTCGAGGCGCAGCGAGGCGGGGCTGATCGAGTAGCCCATGTCTTTCAGGCTGCGGAGGATGTGCTCGATGTCGGGGTGATCGCAGAGCGCGATCGAGACCAGGCCGGCGCGCGACGAATATTTTCTCGCCGCCTGCGCGAGATCGAGGATGCGCCCGGTGGGAAACGCGCGGACCGGCAGGTAGTTGTAGCCGGCCCAGCAGAAGCGGCACAGGTTCGCGCAGCCGCGCACGACCTCGACGAGGAACCGCGAGCCGAACTCGGTGTCGGGCGTGAAGATCGTTGTCGACGGCGGATCGACGGCGTCGGTCGTCTTGAGCGCCGCCTTTTTCACGATCGGCGGCGCGCCGGTGCCTTCACGCGGCACGAACGCCGCGATCGTGCCGTCGGCGCCGTACTCGACGTCGTAGAACGACGGAATGTAATAGCCGCGCGCCTGGGCGAGCCGCTTCAACTGCTCGCTTCGCGACGACGTGCCGAAGGCGTCGAGGAGTGCGGGGACCAGCGCCTCGCCTTCACCGGCGGCGATCACGTCCGCGAACGGCGCGAGCGGCTCGGGGTTGACGAAGGTCACGGCGCCGCCGATCACGATCAGCGGATGCGTGTAGTTGCGATCCGCGGCGCGCACCGGTACTCCGGCGAGCCGCAGCATGGTCAGGACGTTGGTGTAGTCCCATTCGAACGACACCGAGAAGGCGATCACGTCGAAATCGCCGAGCGGCGTCTGCGACTCGAGCGTGACGAGACGAGTGCCGGAATCACGAAGCGCGGCCAGCTCCGTCTTTGCCGGCAGGAACGCGCGCTCGCACACGATGTCCGGCTGATCGTTGAACAGCCGGTACATCGTCTGGAAGCCGAGGTTCGACATCGCAACGAAGTAGGTGTTGGGAAAAATCAGGCACACGCGCAGCCGGTTGGCGTGCGGCTTCTGCACGTAACCGACTTCACGCGAAAGGATTTGCTGTGCGAACTCTTTTTGTTGCCGGGACTTCATTGAAATCCCAGGGGACCGCTCTAAGAGTAGTCGTCGAGCTGCGTTTACGCCGTCGGCCTTCGCGGCTCCCCTGGATTTCTCTACTGTATCAGTCCCGTCACCCTTCGTTGCGGCGGAGGAAGGCCGGAACGTCCAGGTCGAGATTGAGGTCGAATTCGCCCGGCAGCGTCGGCTCGTCATTGCTGAGCGGCACATCGTCGCCCGGATTCTGACCGACAGCAATCGCCTTCGGCGGCGACAGCGGCATGTCGATCGGCGGCCGCCGCGTGATCGTCGGCACGATGCCCTGCGGCGCGCCGGGATTGCCGAGCGCCGGAGGCACGCCAAGAGTGAGACCGCGCGGCTGGATGATCGTTGGCGTCGGCTCAGACGGGCGCAGCTGCGACGAATACGCCGTCATGTCGACGGGCGTCTGCATCGGCGCATTCGCCGGCGTCGAGCGATCGGTCCTGACGTGATCGAAACCGGTCGCGATCACGGTGATCTTCACCTTGTTCGCGAGCTTCGGATCGACGACCGCGCCGAAGATGATGTTGGCGTCTTCGTGCGCCGACTCCTGGATGATGGTCAGCGCCTCGTTGACCTCGAGCAGCGACATGTCGGCGCCGCCGGTGACGTTGATGATCACGCCGCGCGCGCCCTTGACCGACGCGTCTTCGAGCAGCGGGCTCGAGATGGCGCGGTTGGCGGCGTCGATCGCGCGGGTGTTGCCTTCGGCGATCGCCGTGCCCATCATCGCCACGCCCATCCCCGACATGATGGTCTTGACGTCGGCGAAGTCGAGGTTGATGAGCCCGGGCACGAGGATCAGATCCGAGATGCCCTGGATCGCCTGGCGCAGCACGTCGTCTGCGGTGACGAACGCGTCGAGCATGGAGGTGTTGCGATCGATCACGCTCAGCAGCCGCTCGTTCGGGATCGTGATCACCGTGTCGACGGCATCGCGAAGCATCTCGAGGCCCATCTCGGCCTGCTTGAGCCGCTTCTTGCCCTCGAACTTGAACGGCTTGGTGACGACGGCGATCGTCAACGCGCCGAGCTCGGTGGCGAGGCTCGCGATCACCGGCGCGGCGCCGGTGCCGGTGCCGCCGCCCAGGCCCGTGGTGACGAACACCATGTCCGCGCCCGACAGCGCCTGGATCAGCGTGTCGGTGTCTTCGAGCGCGGCCTGCCGGCCGACGTTCGGATCCGCGCCGGCGCCGAGCCCCTTGGTGAGCTTGCCGCCGATCTGCAGCTTCACCGGCGCCGGGTTGGCCTTGAGCGCCTGCGCGTCGGTGTTGGCGACCATGAACTCGACGCCGGAGATCCCGGCTTGCACCATGCGCGATACGGCATTGCTGCCGCCGCCGCCGACCCCCAGCACCTTGATCCGCGCGCCCATGCGCGCTTCCTCATCGAGCGTGAGCCGCAGCGAATCCAAGCCGTCGTGATCCATCGTGCCTCCCATTAGAAGAACTCCTTGAAGACCGTCTTGAGTCTTCCCATGACCCGTGTCAGCGCGCCGCCGCCCGAGGTCGACGCCGCGGGCCCGCGATGACGTGCCGCATACAGAACCAGTCCGACTGCCGTGGCGAATGCCGGGTTGCTGACGTGATCGGCCAGGCCGCCGACGCCGACCGGCACGCCGCGGCGAATCGGCAGATCGAAAATCTGCTCGGCGATCTCGGACATGCCTTCGAGCTGCGCGCCGCCGCCGGTCAGCACCAGCCCGGAGTTGAGCGATTTCTCGTAGCCGGCCTTGCTGATCTCGTCCCAGATCAGGTGGAACATTTCCTCGGCGCGCGGCTGCAGGATGTCGGACAGGATGCGCCGCGCCATCACGCGCGGCCGCCGGCCGCCGACGCTGGCCACTTCGATGGTCTCGTCCTCCTCGACCATCGACGACAGCGCGCAGCCGGCGCGACGCTTGACCTTCTCCGCGTCCGGAATCGGCGTCCGCAAGCCCACGGCGATGTCGTTGGTGAAGTGATCGCCGCCGACGGCGATCACCGCGGTGTGCCACAAGCTGCCGCGCTCGAAGATGGCAAGGTCTGCGGTGCCGCCGCCGATATCGACCACCGCGACGCCAAGCTCCTTCTCATCCGAGGTCAGCACCGTTTCCGATGCCGCCAGCTGCCCGATCACGGTGTCCTGCACTTCGACGCCGGCGCGGTTCACGCACGCCACCAGGTTCTGCGTCGCGGTCTGGCTGCCGGTGATGATGTGCACGTTCACTTCGAGCCGCGCGCCGGTCAGGCCGACCGGGGCGCCGATGCCTTCCTGCTCGTCGACGACGAAGTCCTGCGGCAGCACGTGCAGGATCTCGCGGCCGGCCGGCAGCGACACGGCGCGGGCCGCGTCGATCGCGCGGCGCACGTCGTCGCGCGTCACCTCGCGGTTCTTGCCGGCCACCGCCACGACGCCGCGGCTGTTGAAGCCCTTGATGTGCGGGCCGCTGATCGCCAGCTGCACCGACCCGACTTCGACGCCCGCCATCAGCTCGGCCTCTTCGATCGACTTCTTGATCGACTCGACCGCCGCTTCGAGATTGACGACGACGCCGCGCTTCAGGCCCTTCGAGTCGGTCACACCGATGCCGATCACATCGACGCCGCCGTCGTCGAGCAGCTCGCCCACCACCGTGCAGACCTTGGCGGTCCCGATATCGAGACCGACCACGTATCGTTCCTGTCGTGCCACGAATCCTCCGTTACCGTCGGGATCCCGGTTCCCGGCTCCCGGTTCCCGTCGCGCGGCCTGCGCTATTGGGAGGCCGCACGTACATCCGTTCGTCGAACCGCAAATCCACGTAATCGATGCCGTCGAGCCGCTCGCGCAGCGCCGGCGCCAGATCGATGTATTGCTGCAGCCGCGCCACGAATTCGGTGTCGCCGAGATGCAGCAGCGCCGGATCGCCGTCGAGGATCACAATCGCATCGTGAAGATTGGCGACGTCGATCTGCGAGACGCGCCTGGCGATCTCGGGCCTCACCGCGAGCGCGCCGATGACGCGGCCCGCGAACTCCGCGCGCGTCACATCGATGATCGAGCCGCCGTCCTGCGGCGCGGCGGCAATGCCGTCGATGATCGGCAAATCGATGTCGGCGTAAACGGGACCGTACTCGTCGATGATCACGCCCTTGCCGTCGATCAGATACATCGCGGTGCCGAGCCGGCCGATGCCCATCGGGCGCCGCTCCTCGATGGCGATCTCCACGGTCGACGGCAGCACGCGGCGGATCGTCGCGTTCTCGACCCACGGCGACGACAGCAGCTTCTCCTGCCACGTATCCAGCTTGACCGCGAGGATGTTCTGTCCGCGCAATCCTTCAACGAGCGCGAGCACTTCACCGGTCGACAGGCGCTCGTGCCCGCGCACCACCATGTGGCCGATCTGCAGCGACGATGCGGCGGCGATCAACGTCACACCGCGATACACGGCGTAGCCGAGCACGAGCGCGAGCGCGAGTAGCCGCGCCGCCAGCCACGCGTGCTTCGACGCCGGGCTGCGCTTGCGCGACGGCTTGACGTGCGCGCGGCGGAAGCGCTTGTCGGTGGCAACGACGTGGCCGGATGCCTGGCCCAGAGAAGCCGCCATTACCGCTTCCCTCCGTGGCGCCGTTCGAGCTCCGCGACGAGATTTCCTGCCAGCGCGCTGATCGATCCGGCGCCGAGCGTGATGACGAGATCGCCGGGGCGCGTCACGTCGGCAACCCGTGCCGCCATGTCGTCCAGCTTGGTGACCAGATGCACCGGCGTCGATCGCCCCTTGTTGACCGCGGCCGCCAGCGCTTCGATCGTCACGCCGGGAATGGGGTCTTCGCTCGCTGCATAGATCCCGGTGAGCACCACTTCATCCGCCGTCGCCAGCGCGACGCCAAACTCGTTCATCAAGTCGCGCGTGCGGGTGTAGCGGTGCGGCTGGAAGGCCACGACAATGCGCGGCGGATTCGCCGCCCGGGCCGCGGCCAGCACCGCCGCGATCTCCGTCGGGTGGTGGCCGTAGTCGTCGATGACCGTGATGCCGTTGACGACGCCGCGGCTTTCAAAGCGCCGCTCGGCGCCGCGGAATTCATTGAGCGCCGACGCGATCTTCGCGAACGGCACATCGAGCTCGAGGCCGACGGCGATCGCTGCCAGCGCATTTCGCACCGAGTGCGTGCCGGGGACCGACAGCGTCAGATCGCCGAGCGTTTCGATCGTCGTACCGCCGCGCCGCTCGTATCGCTGGACCACGCACCGCGAGCCGAAGCCGCTCAGCGTGACTCCGGACGCAAAGATCATCGGCACCGGTTGATGCGTGCCTTTCGGCGCATCGATGCCGTAGGTAAGGACGCGCCGTTGAAACTTCGGCATCACGGCGCAGAGCTCCGCATCGTCGGCGCACGCCACCACGGCGCCGTAGAACGGCACCTTGTTGGCGAAGTCGATGAAGGCCTGCTGCAAGTCCGCGAAGCTCCGGTAAGCGTCCATGTGTTCGCGATCGATGTTCGTAATCACCGCTATCGACGGCGACAGTTTCAGGAACGAGCGATCGCTCTCGTCCGCTTCCGCCACCATCAGCTCGCCGCGCCCGAGGCGCGCGTTGCTGCCAAACGCGCTCAACCGCCCGCCGATCACCGCGGTCGGGTCCAGTCCCGCCCGTTCGAGCACCAGCGCCACCATCGAGGTGGTGCTGGTCTTGCCGTGCGCGCCGGCGACCGCGATGCCGAATCGCAATCGCATCAGCTCCGAGAGCATCTCGGCTCTCGGAATCACGGGAATCCTTCTCTGCGTCGCTGCGGCGACCTCCGGGTTGTCCGGCCGCACCGCCGACGAATACACGACGACGTCGGCGTCGCCGACATTGCCCGCCGCATGTCCCGCCTGCACCGTCACGCCGAGCGACTCGAGACGATCGGTCACGCTCGATCGCTTCGCGTCCGATCCCGACACCGCGTAGCCAAGGTTCGCGAGCAGCTCCGCGATCCCGCTCATGCCGCTACCGCCGATGCCGACGAAATGAATGCGGCGCGTCTTACCGAGCATTCGATCCGCCTTGCCCGCGACGTCGAGGGGTCAACTCTTCCACTCGATCCGCAATCCGCTGCACGGCGTCGGGCCGAGCGAGCGATCGCGCCGCCATCGACATGCGCCGCCGCCGTTCCGGATCCGAAATCACCGACCTCAACAAGTCCGGCAGCGCCGCCTTCAAGTCGCGCTCCTCGATCACCAGCCCGGCTCCCGACTTCGCGAACACGTCGGCGTTCTTCCGCTGGTGGTCGTCGGTCGAGGTCGGCAGCGGCACGAGAATCGCCGGTGTGGCTGATGCGGCCAGCTCGGCGAGCGTCGTCGCGCCGGCGCGGCAGATGACCACGTCGGCCGCCTTCATCTCCCGGTCGATTTCGAAGATGAAAGCTTCAACCCTGGCCTGAAGGCCGGCGCGTTGGTACGCGTCGCGCACCAGATCCAGATCGCGCTCGCCTGTCTGTTGGGTGATCGCAAGGCGTATCCCGGCGGCTGCCAGCCCCGCCGCTGCCTCCACCATGGCCACGTTGATCGCGTGCGCGCCCTGAGAACCGCCAAAGACTAGGACCCTGCCCTGAGCGACGTTGCCTCCGCTTGCGGAGTCAACGGAGTCGAAGGGCCGTGCGAATCGGTCATGCTGCTCCTCGTTCTGCGCCGGGAAAAACTCCGGTCGCACGGGATTGCCGGCCACAAATCCCGTGCGCGGGAAATACGCCATCGCCGCTTCGAAATTCACCGCCGCCGCCCGCACCACGCGCGCCAGTATTCGATTGGTGATGCCCGGCAGCGCGTTCTGCTCGAGCAGCATGGTCGGATAGCCGCGCAGCGCCGCGATGGCGAGCACCGGCCCCGACGCAAAGCCACCGACGCCGACGACGACGTCGGGGTGCTGCCGCGACACCACCCGCCACGCGTCGATGGCGGCGATCGGCAGCAACAGAAATCCCTTCAGCCGCTCGATCCGCCCCTTGCCCTTCAATCCGGCAACGCGAATCAAGTCGAGCGGGAATTGTTCCCGCGGCACCACGCGCGCTTCGATCCCCTGCGCCGTGCCGACGAACGACACGTGCGTGGCCGGATCGCGCCGCTGCAGCTCGCGCGCCAGCGCGATGCCGGGGTACAGATGCCCGCCGGTGCCTCCGCCCGCGATCAACACACGCACCTGTCACGCGGCTCCCGTCTCCACTTGCTGGTGCTGTGAAATATTCAGCAGCACGCCGACCGCGGCCAGGTTGATCAGCATCGACGAGCCGCCGTTGCTGACGAGCGGCAGCGGAATGCCCTTGGTCGGCACCAGGCCGAGCACGACGCTGATGTTGAAGAGCGCCTGCAGCACGAGCATCATCGTGATGCCCAGCGCGAGGAACGCGCCGAACGCATCGGGCGCGCGCATGGCGGTGCGCAGGCCGCGCCACGCGATCACGCAGAAGCACAGCAACACGAACGACGCGCCGATCAGGCCGGTCTCCTCGGAGATCACGGCGTAGATGAAATCGGTAAACGGCTCGGGCAGATAGAACAGCTTCTGTACGCCCTGCATCAGCCCCTTGCCGAACACGCCGCCGGTGCCGACGGCAATCAGCGACTGGATGATCTGAAACCCGTCGCCGAGCGGGTCGGCCCACGGATCCATGAACGTCATCAGGCGGCGCCGGCGGTAGTCCGCCTGCATCACGATCACGTAGAGCGCCGGCAGCGCCAGCATCGCGGCGCCGAACAGGTAGCGATAGGTGATGCCGGCGGCGAAGATCATCACGCCGATCACCGCCATCAGCGAGACCGACGTGCCGAAGTCCGGCTCGAGCAGGATCAAGCCGACGATGGTGCCGACGATCATCGCCACCGGCAGCAGCGAATACTGCAGCTCGTTGATGCGTGTGCGGCGCCGCTCGAGCATCAACGCGGTGAACAGGATCGCCGCCATCTTCGCGAGCTCCGACGGCTGGATGCCGAAGCCGCCGATGCCGAACCATCGACGGGTGCCGTTGATCGGACGCGCGAACAGCACCGCCACCAGCATCACGCCGACGACGGCGAGCAGCGCCCAGATCATCTTGTCGTTGCGATAGGCGCGGTAGTCGATGCGCATCACGATCGACATCACGGCCACGCCCACCGCCGCCCACATCATCTGGCGCGTGACGAAGAGATAGGGCTGCTGGAAACGCTCCAGCGCCACGAGCGCGGAAGCGCTGTAGACCATCACGACACTCGCGCAAACCAGCGCGAGCGTCGCGAGGAACAGCCACTTGTCCGATTGCAGTTTTCTAGCCATTTGCTCTAAAGTTCAGCGCTCCGCACTCGATACGAGGGGAGCGGTCAGTAGTCGCCAGTCGATCAGGGAATTGAGACACCAGCCTCGCAGACCGGGGCAGCCTGCGCTCCCAGCGACCAGCTCTCAATTGCCTCCAACCGGCTGACGACTACTCACCGCTCCTACCTATTCACCTGCGATCAGCTTTCGCACTTCCTCCTTGAATTGCCGGCCGCGATCCGCGTAGTCGGCAAACATGTCGAAGCTCGAGCACGCCGGCGCGAGCAGCACGACGCCGTCAGGCACCGCCAGATCCCATGCGCGCCTGACCGCTTCGCTGAGCGATGACGCTTCGATGACCGGAACCACGTCCTTCAGCGCCGCCTTCACCATCGGGCGCGCCTCGCCGATCGCCACGACGGCGCGGCCGTGCGCGCGCAGCGGATCGGCCAGATCCGAAAAATCGCCGCCCTTGTACTTGCCGCCGATGATCGCGATGACCTTGTCGAAGCTCTCGATCGATTTCGCGGCGGCGTCGATGTTGGTCGCTTTCGAGTCGTTGACGAACCGCACGCCGCCGCGCGTCGCGACCACTTCCATGACGTGCTCGAGGCCGTGGAAACCGGCGAGCGCCCGTGCCAGCGATTCGCTCGTCGCGCCGGCCAGGTGGCTGATCGTCGTCGCCGCGACGACGTTGCTCAGCATGTGGCGGCCCTGCAGCTCCACCGCCGCAATCGGCAGCAGCGGGATGTCGCCCTCGGAGGTGCGCTGCCACACGAAGCCGTTGCCGATGTGCACATCCGCGGCTTCGTTCTCCACGCCGTAGGTCACCACGCGTGCCCGCACATTCGTCGCCATTGCTGTCGCCTCCGCGCTGTCTGCGTTGATTACCGCCCAGTCGTCCGGCCGCTGGTTGGCGAAAATGCGTTGCTTCGCCGCCGCATACGCGGCTGCATCGGGATGCCGATCCAGGTGATCGGGTGAAAAGTTGAGGAGCGCGGCAATCCACGGCCGGAACGTGTCGATGGTCTCGAGCTGAAAGCTGCTCGCCTCGATTACGTGCACGGTGTCGCTGGTCGACGCATCGACCTGCGCGCTCACCGGGTAGCCGATATTGCCGCCGACCAGCACACGACGGCCCGCCGCTTCGAGCATCCGGCCGACCAGCGTCGTGGTCGTCGACTTTCCTTTCGTGCCGGTGATCGCGACGATCGGTCCGCGCAGCCATCTCGATGCCAGCTCGAGCTCGCCGATGACCGGGACTCCGGCGGCACGCGCGCGCGCGACTTCCGGAATGTCGATCGGCACGCCCGGGCTCAGCACGATCAGGTCCGCGGTCTCGAACGACTCGAGATTGTGCTCGCCGAGCTCCAGTGCCACGCCGGCCGCGCGCAACTTCGCCTGATCGGGAATCTGCTCTTTGCGATCGGTCAGCGTGACGCGGGCGCCGCGACGCGCCAGCAGCTGCGCGGCGGCGACACCACTCCTTGCCGCGCCGACAACCAGCACGCGTTGACCGCTCACGGAAAAGTCCTGTGCCGTCATCGCAGTTTCAATGTCGTCAAACTGAATAGCGCGAAGATGATCGCGACGATCAGGAAGCGCGTGATCACCTTGGGCTCTTCCCACCCGCTCAACTCGAAGTGATGGTGCAGCGGCGCCATCTTGAAGACGCGCTTGCCGCGCGACTTGAACGACACCACCTGGATCACGACCGACGCGGCTTCGAGCACGAACACGCCGCCGACGATCACCAGCAACAGTTCCTGCTTGATCAGGATCGCCACGGTCGCAATCGCGCCGCCGAGAGACAACGAGCCGACATCGCCCATGAAGATCTCGGCGGGGTGCGCGTTGTACCAGAGGAAGCCGAGGCTCGCGCCGACCAGCGCGCCGCAGAAGATCGTCAGCTCTCCGGCCGGCGAAAGGCGGATCAGCAGCAGGTATTCGGCAAACACGCGATGACCGGTGATGTAGGTCAACGCGGTGAAGGCCGCTGCCGCCACGGCGAACGTGCTGATCGCCAGGCCGTCGAGGCCGTCGGTGAGGTTGACGGCGTTACTCCACGCCGCGAGGAAGAACGCGGCGAAGGGCACGTACCACCAGCCCAGATCCGGGATCAGCTGCTTGAAGAACGGGAAGATCAGCCGTGTCACCGCCGGGTTCTGATTCGAGAGCCACAGGATCACGAAACCCACGATCAGGCCGACCAGCAGCTGCAACCCGAGCTTGTAGCGCGCCGCGAGACCACCCGACGATCGCCGCGTGATCTTCAGGTAATCGTCGAGGAAGCCGATGCCGCCGAACGCGGCGGTGGTGACGACCGCGATCCACACGTAGACGTTGGTGAGGTCGGCCCACAGCAACGTCGGAAGCAACGCCGCCGCCAGGATCAGCAGCCCGCCCATCGTCGGCGTGCCGGCCTTGGCGCGATGCGACTCCGGACCTTCCTGCCGGATGACCTGGCCGATCTGGAAATCGCGCAGGCGGCGGATCAGCCACGGTCCCATTACCAGGCTGATGACGAGCGCCGTCATGCTCGCGGCCGCGGTCCGGAACGTGATGTAGCGGGTCACGTTGAAGACCGAGACCTGCGGGTAGAACGAGATCAGGAGGTGATACAGCATCAGCCGAACACCGCCGTGAGGCGCTCCACTACGAGATCGGTGCGGGTGCCGCGCGATCCCTTGACCAGAATCACATCGCCGGAGGTGACCTGCTCCGCGATCGCCGGAGCGGCGTCCGTGCTGTTGTCGAAATGCGATACCGCGGCGGGCGGCAGGCCCGCATCGATCGCGGCTTCGCCAAGGAGCCGCGCCGGGTCGCCGCCGATGGTGAACAGCCTGGCGATCCGGCTCGAGGCCGCCGCGCGGCCGCATTCGCGATGCAGCGATTCGGACAGATCGCCGAGCTCGAGCATCTCGCCAATCACCGCGATGCGGCGCGCCGCCCACGATCGCGCAATGACGTCGAGCGATCGCATCAGCGCCGATGGGCTCGAGTTGTACGAATCGTCGATGACCGTGACGCCCTTCGGCAGCCGCAGCACCGCGCCGCGGCGTGACGACGGCTTGAGGTGCGACGCGCGCTCCACGATCTCGTCGAGCTCGATTCCGAATTCGAGGGCAACGGCGGCGCCGGCCAGCACGTTCATCAGGTGGCCGCGGCCGAGCAGCGGCACCTTCAAGTCCTTCCTGCCGGCGGGCGTCACCAGGACCGCGCGCGATCCATCGAGGCCGAGATCCTCCACGTCGGCGGCGCGAACCTGCGCCGGCTCGCTCGTGCCGAAGGTGATCGTGCGGCCGGCGAACGCGGCCGCGCGCGCCATGACGCGCGCGTCGTCAGCGTTGGCGACCAGCAGCGTCGATGCCGACGCGCCTTCCATGATTTCCGCCTTCGCATCCGCGATGGCGTCGCTCGATCCGAAGTGGCCGATATGCGCCTCGCCGACGTTGGTCCAGACGCGGACCTCCGGCGTCGCGACGTCGACCAGCGTCCGGATTTCGCCCGCGTGATTCATGCCCAGTTCCATCACCGCCACGTCCGCCCCGTGCCGCAGCTCCAACAGGGACAGCGGCAGTCCAAGGTGGTTGTTCAGGTTCCCCGCGTTCTTCACGACCCGGTAACGTCCGCCGATCAGCTCGGCGATCGTGTCCTTCGTCGTCGTCTTGCCGGCGCTGCCGGTAATGGCAACGACCTTCGCCTTCGACTCACGCCGCACGTAGCGCGCGAGGTCCTGCAACGCGCGCGTCGTGTCGGCGACTTCGATCACAAACGATTCGTTCTCGCCGCCCAGCGCCACCGGCTTGCTGACCACGATCCCCGCCGCGCGCCGCTTCGACGCCGCCATCGCGAAGTCGTGGCCGTCGCGCCTGGCGACGATCGCGAAAAACAAATCGCCGCTGGCGAGCGTTCGCGAATCGATCGAGAACCCCGTCACGTAGCGGTCGTCGTCACCGGTGACCAGCCGGCCATTCATGGCCGCGGCAATCGTTCCCGCGGCCAGCGGTATTGGTCCGCTCACTACGAGCCCGCCCGCGCGCGGCGCTTCGTCAACGCTGCCCGCGCCACCTCGCCGTCGTCGAACGGCAGCACCCGATCGCCGATCTGCTGGTACTTCTCGTGGCCCTTGCCGGCGATCAGCACCACGTCACCGGCGGCCGCCATCGCGACCGCCCGCTCGATGGCGGCGGCGCGATCGACCAGCGATTCCACGATCGGCGCGCGCGACGATGCCTGGCTGCCGGCGGGAATGCCGCGCTCGATCTCCTCGATGATCCGCACCGGCTCTTCCGAGCGCGGGTTGTCGGAGGTGATCACGACGACATCGCTCAGCCGCGCGGCCACCATGCCCATCAACGGCCGCTTCGATCGATCGCGATCGCCGCCGCAGCCGAACACCGTGATCAATCGCTTCGCCGACAGCGGCCGCGCCGTCTCGAGCAGGTTGCGCAGCGCGTCGTCGGTGTGCGCGTAGTCGACGACAACGGTGACGTCGTCGCCGCCGCCGGACACGACTTCGAATCGCCCCGGCACGCCGGACAGTCCGGACACGCCGGTTTCGATCGCGGCAATGGGCACGTCGATCGAGATCGCGGCCGCGGTCGCGGCGAGGATGTTGTAGACGTTCGGACGGCCGACCAGCTTCGACGAGATCCGCACGGTACCTTGCGGCGTCTTGACGTCGAAGCGAAGTCCCGCCAGCGTCATCTCGATCGGTCCCGGCGTGACGTCGGCTGTCGCGTTGATCGCGTAGGTCAACGGCCGCTGGCTGATCTCGACAAGAGACGGTCCGCGCGGATCGTCCATGTTGATCACGCCGGCGGCGCCGGCCGGCAACATCTCGAACAGGCGGCGCTTCGCCGCGAAGTACGCCTCCATGTCCTCGTGGAAATCGAGATGGTCACGAGTGAGATTCGTGAAGACGCCCGCGGCGAAGCGCATGCCGTCGACGCGCTTCAACGACAGCGCGTGCGACGAGACTTCCATCACCGCCGATTGACAGCCGTGCTGCAGCATTTCGCTCAACAGCTGCTGCACGTCTGGCGCCTCCGGTGTGGTGCGCGACGCTTCGCGATCCTCGCCGCCGATCCGATAGGCCACGGTGCCGAGCATCCCGGCGCGCTTGCCCGCGGCATCCAGGATGGACGCGAGCAGATAACTGGTCGTGGTCTTGCCGTTCGTGCCGGTGACGCCGACGACCGGCATCCGCCTGCTCGGATGATCGAAAAACCGATCCGCGAGCAGCGCGAGCGCGAGCCGCGCATCGCGAACCGTGATCCATGGCACAGCGACCGACGCCGGACGCGCCGATTCCGAAACGATCGCGCTCGCACCGCGCTGCGCTGCCTGTTCCGCAAACGCGCCACCGTCGGCGCGAAGACCCTTGAGTGCGACGAACACGGATGCGGGAACAACGCGGCGCGAGTCGTAGGCAACGGCGCTAATCGACGCATTTCGATTAAGCCCTGCAGGCGGTGCATCGGCCGCCAGGTCGCGCAGGGCATCGACGAGATCGGCGAGGGTCACCGTGGATCTCCAACGGCTCCCGCCGGCCGCGGCAGCGAGCGGCGATTGAGGACCAGCGTGCAAGTCGCGCCGGGCTCGAGCGGCGATCCGGCGACAGGGCTCTGATCGACGACGACGCCGGTGCCTTCCATGCGCGCGGTGAGGCCAAGCCGCGCGAGCTCGCGCAGCGCTTCGCGCGCGCTCATGCCGCGAAGGTCCGGCAATCCCGTCTCGGCCATGCTCGCCGGCATGGCGACAATGTTCGGCGTGACGAGCGCGGTTGGCGTGACCGGCGTGACGGCGTTGCGCGCGACGATCACCGGCGGCGCCGGATTGATCGTCGGCGTGATGCCAAGCTGGCGCAGGCTCGCTTCCGCGATGCGCTTGAAGATCGGCGCGGCGATTGCGCCGCCGGTATCACTGGCGGCGCGCGGCGAATCGACCATCACGATGATCGTCAGCACCGGCGCGCGCGACGGCACGAAGCCGACAAACGACACGTTCTCCTGTTCCTGCGAATACCGGCCGTTCACGAGCTTGTCGGCGGTGCCGGTCTTGCCGGCAACTTCGTAGCTCACGAGCCGCGCGCCCTTGGCCGTACCGTCAGTGACGACCTTCTCCATGATTTCGGTGACGGTCGACGCGGTCGCCGGAAGAATCGCCTGACGGACCGCCTTCGGCATGATCGCGGTGCGCACGCTGCCCTTGACGATCGCGCGCACCACGTGCGGCTCGTACAACGTGCCGCCGTTGGCAATCACGCTCGCGGCCGCGGCCATCTGCAGCGGCGTGACGGCAACCTGGTAACCCATCGACACCGACGCCAGCGCGCTGTCGTTCAGCTTCGACGGCTCCCACACAATGCCCGGGCTCTCGCTTGGAAAATCCGGCGACGAAGGACGGCCAAAGCCGAAGCGCCGGATGTACAGGCCCATGCGCTCGGCGCCCACTCGCAGCCCGACCTGGATCGCGCCGACGTTGCTCGACTTCACGATCACGTCGGTGAACGACAACGGACCATAGTCGTGGCCCATGTCGGTGATCGGCTTGCGGCCCGGGAACTTGATCACGCCGCCGAGCGTGTCGATGATCTCCTCGGGCTTGACGACGCGCTCCTGCAGCGCGGCCGATGCGGTCACGAGCTTGAACGTCGATCCCGGCTCGTACAAGTCCTGCACCGCGCGATTGCGGCGCGCGTGCTCCGATGAATCGCCGTAATCGTTCGGATTGAACGTCGGCCAGCTCGCCATCGCGAGGATCTCGCCGCTGTGCGGATCCATGATCACGGCGGTGCCGCCGTCGGCGCGCGCAGCTTCGACGCCGGCGCGGACTTCGCGCTCCGCGATGTACTGCAGGTGCTGGTCGATGGTCAGCTCGATCGACGCGCCGGCGGTCGGCGTCCGCTCGAGGCGGCTGAAGACGTGACGCCGCGCGTCGGTCTGCACGAGCAGCTTGCCTTCGCGTCCGCGCACCGTCTTGTCGTAGGTCGCTTCGAGGCCGCTCAGCCCGACGTTGTCGACGCCGACGTAGCCGAGCAAGTGCGCGGCGAGCTCGCGATTCGGGTAGTAGCGCTTGCTCTCCTTGCGGAAGGCAACGCCCTCCAGACCGAGCGCGGCAACACGCTTCGCCTGCATGGGCGATGCGCGGCGGCGCACATACACGAACGAGCGCTGCTGCGACAGGCGATCGCGCAGCTCGTCGCGCGTCTTCTTCGTGCAGTCGTCGAGCGCGTCGCAGAGCGCGGCGGCGGTCTTGGCGGCGTCAGCAATCTCGGTGGGCACCGCGTAGATGGTGTCCGCGTCCACGCTATACGCGAGCAGGCGGCCGCTGCGATCGAAAATCTCGCCGCGCTTGGCCGGCGCGACGACGGTGCTCATCTGCTGCCGCTCGGCGCGCGCGACGAGCTGATCGTGCTGCATCACCTGCAGCACCACGAGGCGCGCCTCGATCGCCAGCGCCCACAGTACGAGCAGCGCCGCGGCCGCCATGAGGCGGCTCTTCAGCGTTGCGCGCCAGTGCGGATCGGGCGGGAGGGCCACGGGATGACTCAGTCCTGGTTACCGGGCCGCGACGACCGACTTGGCCGGCGGCACGCTGGGGGCGACACGCTCGAGCACGACGGCTTCGTTGTCGCCGGGCGCGACCATGCCGAGGCGCTCGGTGGCGAGCTTCTCGATGCGCTGCGGCGCGCGCAGCGTTTCCATCTCGAGGCGGAGGTGACGGTTGATGTCGCTTTCGGCGGCGCGATCGCGCTGCATCTGCTCGAGGCGATAGCCGTGGCGCAGCAGCTCGAAGTGCTGCCAGGCCGAGAACAGCAGCGCGACGACCAGCACGATGCCGATGCCGAGCGACTGCCACAGATCGCGCAGGCGGCGTTCATCGACTTCGCGAACAATCTGGTTGTTGCGAAAGTCCTTCCGAATTTCGTATTCGAAAGTGCCTTTGTCCATATGCCCCCTCTTAACCTGTCTCGCCGTAGCTCGTTCTGTGAGCGAAGGCGGACCCAACACGCACTGCGGCGCGCAGCTTGGCGCTTCTCGCGCGCGGATTCGCTGCGGCCTCGGCATCCGCCGCAATCACCGGATGCTTCGTCAACAGCTTCAACACCGTTCCACCCGCCGAAGGCGGTCTCGCCGACGCTCGCTCTTTGAGCGAAGGCGGACGCGACAACGCGCGGAACGTGTGTTTCACCACGCGGTCTTCCAACGAGTGAAACGCGATCAGGGCGATCCGTCCCTGGCTCTGCAGTCTCGTCACTGCTGAACCGATAAACGAATCGAGCCCGTCCAGCTCGCCGTTGACCCAGATGCGCAGCGCCTGGAAGGTGCGCGTCGCCGGATCAATCCGCTGCCATCCGCGTGCGGCCACCGCGCGCCGCACGATCTCCGCCAGCCGCGCCGTCGTCTCGATGCGCGACTGCTGCCGCGCCGTGACGATCGCCCGCGCGACCCGCCGCGATCGCCGCTCTTCGCCGAACTGGTAGATCACGTCGGCAAGCTCGTGCTCATCGACGCGATCGATCAGTTCGGCTGCGGTCTCGCCCCTCGTGCGGTCCATGCGCATATCGAGGGGCTCATCACGGCGAAAACTAAAACCCCGGCCTTCCGCATCGAGCTGCATCGACGACACGCCGAAGTCCGCGAGCAACCCCGAAACCTCCGCGACGCCTTCGGCGTCGAGCACGGCGCCGATCTCGCGATAGTTCGCGTGGACCAGCGTCACGCGATCACCAAACGGCGCGAGCGCCTCACGCGCGATCGCCAGGGCGTCGGTGTCGCGATCGATGCCGATCAGCCGCGACGCGCCGCCCTCGAGGAGCATTCGCGCGTGGCCGCCGAGACCGACCGTGCAATCGACGAAGATGCCGCCGCGCTCGGGTTGCAGGAGCGCTCGCACTTCGTCGAGGAGAACCGGAACGTGTTGCTGTTCCGACAATCCTCAAATCCCGAAATCCGAAAGCGCCTTCGCGTCGTCGTCGGTGAACGGTTCGGCCGAGAGCTTCGCGACGAGACGCTCGTGGTTCCAGACCTCGAGGTAACTCTGCTGGCCAAGCACGTCGACATCGCCCGTGATTTGCGCGCTCTCACGCAGCCGCGGATGAATCACCACGCGTCCCTGCGCATCGAGCTCGGCGACCTGGCCGTAAAAATTCACGCGATCGAGAAATCTCTGCCGCGCGGGATTCGTGGAGGGGACCTGCGAGAGCCGACGCTCGAGGTCGGCCCACACCGGCATTGGATAGATGCGTACGGACTGGCCCGTCAGGCTCGTGACGAACAGCTCGGCGCCGTGATCTTTTTGAATCACTGCACGAAAACTGTTCGGAACCTTGAGCCGTCCCTTATCATCAATTTTCGCCGGCGCGTTGCCCCTGAGCACGCCGACAAGTCCACTTCGCTCCACAAAAATCCACTGAGATAGTAGAGACAGCCCACAAGGATGTCAACGCCCAAGTGCGTTAAACGATTGACAGATTTGGCGTTACGTCTTTGTTTCGCTCCCCATCCGGAGCCCTGTCAAATTTTTGACTACTAGATGATGGCGAGGGGCGAAAGGATATGATGTTCTGTTCATGCTTCACGCCGCGCTCATAGGCTTCCCCTCGACCGGAAAATCGACCCTGTTCCAGCTGATGACGAGCGCCAAAGACGCGCCGCGTGGCAAGGGCGACACCGTGATCGGCATCTCAAAGGTCCCGGACGTCAGGCTCGACAAGCTGACGGCGATGTTCAATCCCAGGAAGACCGTGCCCGCGACGATCGAGTTCACCGATCTCGTGGCGCCAGGCAGAAGCGGCGGCGCCGCGGCGCTCGTCGACGTGGCCGGCTACAAAAACGCTGACGCGCTCGTGCACGTGGTGCGCGCGTTTCGCGATCCCGCCGTGCCGCATCCGTCTGGCTCGGTCGATCCGGCGCGCGACGCGCAGGCGATGGAGGATGAATTGATCCTCGCCGACCTCGGCGTTGTCGAGCGGAGGCTCGAGCGCATGGAGAAGGATCTTAAGCGGGGCAAGTCGGCTGAGCTCGATAAGGAAAAAGATCTGCTGCTCAGGTGCAAGAGCGCGCTCGAGAACGGCCAGCCGCTGCGCGCGCTCGGTCTCGCCGGCGAAGATCTCCGGCGACTGCGCGGCTTCCAATTGCTCTCGGCAAAACCACTCCTCGTCGTCATCAATCTCGATGAAGCAGACGTCGATGCCGCGGTCAGCGTCGAACAGGCGGCCGAGCGCACCGGCATGAAGGCGTTTCTCTCGCGCGAAGGCACGCGTGCCGTGCCGCTCTGCGCGAAGATCGAACTCGAGATCGCGGCTCTCGAACCGGCTGATGCCGAAGCGTTTCTCAAGGACATGGGCCTCAGCGAATCAGGTCTCAATCGCGTCATCCGCGGCAGTTACGATCTGCTCGGCTACATGTCGTTCCTCACCGTCGGCGAGGACGAATGCCGCGCCTGGTCGATCCGCCGCGGCACCAGCGCGCTCGATGCGGCTGGTGAGATTCACAGCGACATCCAGCGCGGCTTCATCCGCGCCGAAGTGGTCGGCTACGACGCGTTCATGGCGCGCGGCACGATGGCCGCCTGCCGCGACAACGGCGAGCTCCGCCTCGAGGGCAAGGAATACATCGTCCAGGACGGCGACATCATCAACTTCAGACACGCGACGTAATGGCATCGCCCGAGTCCGTGACCGTCGTCGTGCCCGCGTTCAACGAGAGCGGCAGCATTGGCGGCGTCGTAACGGCCTTGCGGGCAGCGGCACCGTGGCACGAAGTGATCGTGATCGACGACGGGTCCACCGACGGCACCGGCAAGGCCGCCCAAGACGCCGGCGCCCGAGTCGTCCGGCATCCCTACAACAAGGGCAACGGCGCCGCGGTGAAGAGCGGCATTCGCGCCGCCAGCGGCGAGTGGATCGCGATCGTCGATGCCGACGGGCAACATCGTACCGACGATGCGAAACGGATCGTCGAGAAGCTCGGCGACTACGATCTGGTGATCGGCGCGCGCGATCCGCGCACGCAGGCCACCGCCGGACGCCGCATCGGCAACGCGGTCCTCAACTGGCTCGCAAGCTACCTCACCGAGCGGCCGATTCCGGATCTGACCTCGGGGTATCGGGCCGCGCGCCGGGACTACCTGCTCGAGTTCATCCACCTGCTGCCGAACGGCTTCTCGACGCCGACCACGACGACGCTGGCCTTCATCAAGGCAGGCTACAATGTCGCGTTCGAACCGATTGCCGCCGCGCCGCGCGTGGGGACCTCGAAGATCCGGCTGGCCAGCGACGGCGCAAAATTTTTTCTGATCTTGCTGAAAGTCATCACCATCTTCAGCCCGCTGCGCATCTTCGCGCCCGTGAGCGGCGTCGCCTTCGCCGTCGGCGCGGCCTATGGCGCGTGGAACTACGTCTATCACGCGCGCATTCCCAACGGCGCGGTGCTGCTGCTGATGTTCGCGGTGTTCGTGATCCTGGTCGGGCTGATCTCGGAACAGATCTCCGCGCTGCGGTTCGAGGGCCGGCGCTCGTAGCGGCATGACGAAAACGCTGGTCCTCATCCCGACCTACAACGAGAAGGACAACATCCCGATCCTCGTCGCGGATCTGATGACGATCCCCGGCGTGTCGGTGATGGTGCTCGACGATCAATCCCCGGACGGCACCGGCAAGGTCGCCGACGAGCTCGGCGTGAAGTACCCCGGGCGCGTCTTCGCGTTGCATCGCACCGGCCAGCGCGGCCTCGGCGTCTCGTACCTCGAGGGCTTCCATCGCGCGATTGACAGCGACTACGACTTCGTCGGGCAGATGGACGCGGATCTCTCGCACGATCCGAAGTACCTGCCGGCGATGATCGAAGCGGCCGGCAAGGGCGCCGACCTCGTGATCGGCTCGCGCTACCTGAACGGCATCAGCGTCGTGAACTGGCCGCTGCGGCGCATCATCCTGAGCCAGTTCGCCAACTTCTACATCCGCACCGTGACCGGCCTGCACCTTCGCGACATCACCACCGGCTATCGCTGCTGGCGCCGCGAGTCGCTCGCCAAATTGCCGCTCGATCGCATCGTCTCCGACGGCTACGCGTTCCTGCTCGACGTCACGTTCATGGCCGCCGACGCCGGCCTCGAGATCGTCGAATCGCCCATCATCTTCATCGAGCGCCGCATTGGCGCGTCGAAGCTGTCGAGCGGCGTGCTGCTCGAGTCGCTGTTGACACCGTGGAAGCTGATCATGCGGCACGGCCGCATCAAGTCGCGCTGATGCCCGGGCTCAGTGTGTTCTTCCCGGCCTACAACGATGCCGGCACGATTGCCAGCCTCGTCATCACGTCGGTCAAAGTCGCGGCGACGCTGACCGACGACTTCGAAGTGATCGTCATCAACGACGGCAGCACCGACGACACCGCCAAGATCCTCGACGAGCTGGCGCGCATTTACCCCGATCGCGTCCGCATTGTTCACCACGACGGCAACCGCGGCTACGGCGGCGCGCTGCGCACCGGCTTCGCGACCGCGCGCAAGGACTACGTCTTCTACACCGACGGCGATGCTCAGTACGATCCGTCCGAAGTGACGCTGCTCTGGGCCAAGATGGCCGACGACGTCGATTGGGTGAACGGCTGGAAGATCAGCCGTTCCGATCCGCTGCACCGCATCGTCATCGGCCGCATCTACCACCACATGGTGAAGCTGCTGTTCGGGCTCAAGGTCCGCGACGTCGACTGCGATTTCCGCCTGATGCGGCGGCGCATTTTCGACGTCGTCACCCTGGAAAAAAGCAGCGGCGTCATCTGCCTGGAGATGATGAAGAAGTTCCAGGACGCCGGATTCCGCGTTGCGGAACATCCCGTTCACCACTACCATCGCGCCTACGGCAAGTCGCAGTTCTTCAACTTTCCGCGAATCTACCGGACGGCGATTGACGTGATGAAACTGTGGTGGGTGCTGGTAATCAAGCAGGAACACCTCAAGGGCCGATGACCGCCGACGCCTTCTATCGCGGCCGGCGCGTGATGATCACCGGAGGTCTCGGTTTCATCGGCAGCAACCTCGCGCATCGGCTCGTCACGCTCGGCGCCGACGTGTTGCTGGTCGACTCGCTGATTCCCGAGTACGGCGGCAACCTGTTCAACATCAGCGGCATCGAGAACAAGGTGACGGTCAACGTCGCCGACGTGCGGCAGGCCAGCACGATGAACTATCTCGTGCAGGGCCGCGAGGTGATCTTCAACCTCGCCGGCCAGGTCAGCCACATCGACAGCATGCGCGACCCGCACACCGATCTCGAGATCAACTGCCGCAGCCAGCTGACGCTGCTCGAAGCGTGCCGCCATCACAATCCCGGCACGAAGGTGATCTTCGCGAGCACGCGGCAAATCTACGGCAAGCCCGATCAGCTGCCGGTGACCGAGCGTCATCTCGTGCGGCCGACCGACGTCAACGGCATCAACAAGGCCGCCGGCGAGTACTACCATCTGGTTTACAACAACGTGTTCGGCGTCCGCGCCTGCGCGTTGCGGCTCACGAACGTCTACGGTCCGCGGCAACTGCTGCGGCACAATCGCCAGGGCTTCATCGGCTGGTTCGTGCGCCTGGTGCTCGAGAACAAGGAGATCCAGGTGTTCGGCGACGGCTCGCAGATTCGCGACTTCGTTTACGTTGATGATGCGGTCGAGGCCTTCCTCGCGGCGGGCGCCACCGACACGGTGAACGGCGAAGCGTTCAACGTCGGCGGCGAGGAACACATCTCGCACCGCGACCTCGTGAAAATGCTCGTCGAGATTGCCGGCAGCGGCCGCTACACGTTCGTCGAATGGCCGGCCGACAAGAAGGCGATCGATATCGGCAGCTTCTACGCGGATTCGTCGCTGTTCCGCGGCCGCGTTGACTGGAAACCGTCGGTGCGATTGCGCGAAGGCTTTGCGCGCACCTTCGAGTACTACCGCAAGCACCTGCGCGAGTATGTCCCCCAATAAAGCGCCGGTGACAGTTCCGTTCAATGCCCTGAAGCCCGCGGAGGACGCCGCCGACGTCAGGGCGGCGATCGATCGCGTGCTGGCGAGCGGCTGGTTCATCCTCGGCCCTGAAGTGGAAGCGTTCGAAGCCGAATTCGCCGCGGCGAGCCGCGTGCCGCACGCCGTCGGTGTCGGTACCGGCACCGACGCGATCACGCTGATCCTGCGCGCGCTCGACATCGGCCCCGGCGACGAGGTCATCACACCGCCGCTCTCGGCCGCGTATTCGGCGCTCGCGATCATGATGGCCGGCGCGCGTCCGGTATTTGCGGACATCGATCCCGAACGCCTCACGCTCGATCCGCGCCTCGCCGAAGCGGCGATCACGACCCGCACGCGCGCGATCATGCCGGTGCATCTCTATGGCCAGGCGGCGGACATGCGGCGGCTCGAGGCGATCGCATCGCGGCACAATCTCGCGCTCATCGAGGATGCGGCGCAGGCGCACCTCGCCACGGCGGACGGCCGCCCGGTCGGCATGATTGGCGTGGCCGCCGCGACGAGCTTTTACCCGACGAAGAATCTCGGCGCGGCCGGTGACGGCGGCGCGGTGCTGACGCGCGACGCGCAGCTGGCGGCGCGTGTGAAGCGATTACGCAACGGCGGACAGGTCACGCGGTATCAGCACGAGGAGTTCGGCGTGAACTCGCGGCTCGACGAAATGCAGGCGGCGATCCTCCGCGCGCGGCTGAAGTATCTGCCGGCCTGGACCGCGAAACGCCGCGACATCGCGGCGCGGTATCGCAGCACGAGCATGCCTGTGCGCGTGCCCGGGGAATGTGACTCCGGCCACGTCTATCACCTGTTCCCGGTCCTCACCGACGCGCGCGACGCCTTCCAGGCCCACATGAAGGAACAGGGCGTCGAGACGCTGATTCACTACCCGGTACCGATTCCGCGGCAGCCAGCGCTGCAGTCGGCCACCCCGGCCATGTGCGCGGTCGCGGATCGCGTCTGCTCGCAAGTCGTTTCGTTGCCGATGTATCCGGGCCTGAGCGACGACGCCGTCCGCGTTGTGGCCGAGGCAGCTGCGACTTTCGGCCGCTGAGCGGCGTCTAACTAAAGACCTTATAATTGGAAGACCTGAGGACCATGCGCCGAGCTTTATTACTCACCGTTGCACTTTCGATGCTGACCGCCGGCCAGGCCGCCGCGCAGTCGCTGAAGGTGGCGTTCCACGACGGCCGCGTCACGGTTGACGCGACGGCGGTGCCGGTGCGCGCGATCCTGACCGAATGGGGCAAGGTCGGCGGCACCAAGATCGTCGGCGCGGAAAAAATCAGCGGCGCACCTCTCACGATCAAGTTGATCGACGTCTCCGAAGCGCAGGCGCTCGAGACCATCCTGCGCAGCGTCGCGGGCTACATGGCCGCGCCGCGCCAGGCCGGCGTGGGCCAGTCCGCGTACGATCGCATTCTCGTGATGGCGACGACCTCGGCGCCGCCGCCCGCGGCCGCTGCCGCGGGACGCCCGCAACAGCCGAGCAACGCCTTCAACGGCACGCAGCGCTTCATTCCGCCTCGCGTGCGCAACGAGCAGCCGGAAGTCGAGGAGCAAGAGGAGCCGGACGAGAATCCGCCCAACCCTCCGGTCTTCACGTTCCCGCAGCCGGGACAGCAGAACGGCTTCGTCAATCAACCGGGCCAGTTCCAGAACGCGCCGCCGCCGGGTCCGGGCCAGGGAATCGTGGTCAATCCGTCGAACGGCGGACCACAGACGATCACCATCGCTCCCGCGCAACCGGCGAGTCCGTCAGGTCCGGTCGGCGTGTCCCAGCCGGGCATGATGGTCAACCCGCCGCAGCCGAACCCGGCGACGCAGACGCCGACGATGATTCGTCCGCCACGCGGCGGCGGAAATCAGTAGCCAGAAAAAATCCGCTACGGCCTTGTACAATTGAGCTCTCCGTAGCTCACTCCGTGCATGGCCGATATCGAACGCTTCACTCCTGACGATCGACGAGGCATCGAGCAGCTTCACCGGCGCACGCTCGGCAACGAAGCCGCCGAGCGTCTGCGGCTGCATTGGGACTGGGCGCGGCGAAATCCCGCCAACGGCGTCGAGCCTCCGTATTGGGTGGTGCGCGAAGGCCCGACGGTGATCGCCGCGTCGCCGCTGACTCCCGTCAAAGTCAACATTGCCGGCACCGAAGTCGCGGGCACGTGGAGTTCGGATCCGCTCGTCGTCGCGGAGCGCCAACGACAGGGCCTCGGCGGATCGCTCCTTCGCGCGTGGGATCGCGGCACCGGCGTCGCGCTCGGCGCGGCGCTGTCGGCGGCGACGCGCGGCCGGCTCGATGAAATGCGCTGGCCGAAGTCGCAGCCGCTGCCGTGCCTGGTGAAGCCGATCAGCCGCCGCGCCTTCCGGATTCCGACCTGGCCGGTGGCGATCAATCGCCTCGTCTCCGCGATCGCGCTGCCGCTCGTGCGCGTGGTCTCGCGGACGCAGCCGCTGAAGGAAGAAGTCGAAGTCGTGCGGCGGTTCGACGCGCGCGTCGATCGCCTCTGGAAGCGGCTGGCGAGCCGCTTCATATTGTCGGTGCGCCGCGATGCGCGATACCTGAATTGGAAGTACGCTGAGCCGCCACACGTTCGATACGCGATGGCGCTGCTGCGCCGCGGCGAGGACGTCGAAGGCTACGTGGTCTACCGGCACTTGCGCGAACCGCAGGGACGCGTTACGCAGATCGTCGACCTGATGGCCGATCCGTCGGATGAGCGCGGCATCAAGACGCTGGCGCGGTGGGTCGATCGCGAAGCACGCATGGACGACTCGGACAAGATTCGCTGTTACGCCACGAACGCGGCGTTCAGGCGCGTGTTGCGCCGCTCGGGATACTTCGTCGTGAAGTCGGGAATCGATCTGACCGTGAAGGTCAACGCGGTGCCGGTCCCGAAGGGCTTTTATGATTCGGCCGATGAGTGGCATTTCACTCTCGGAGACGGAGAGTTGGATCACTGATATGTCACTAGAGCAATCACTCGGCGCCGACATCGTCACCGCGATGAAGGCGAAGGATCAAACGAAGTTGACGGCGCTCAGGATGTTGAAGACGGCGCTGACCAACAAGAGCATCGAGAAAGGCCGCGCGCTCGAAGGCGCCGAGGAGCTCGCCGTGGTGTCGATGCTCGTCAAACAGCGCCGCGATTCGATCGAGCAGTTCACCAGGGGCGGCCGCGCGGACCTGGCCGATAAGGAACAAGCGGAGATCGCGATCCTGAATGCCTACCTGCCGGCGTCCGCGTCGGACGACGAGATCGCGGCGGCGGTCACCGCGGCGATTGCCGAGACGGGTGCGACCGGCGCGAAGGACATGGGCAAGGTGATGAAGGCGGCGATGGCGGGCCTGGCCGGGAAAACCGTTGACGGGAAGAAGGTCAGCGAAACTGCGAAGGCGAAACTCGGCTGAGTTTCGTCCCAGGCCTTTTCACAACCTTTACAAACCCCAGGCAAACATTTTTGCCTGACGGCCCGTCTATTACTTTGAAAGGCCTAGTCAGCCTCTCACCATCCTCCTTGGGGCTCCGGCCGAACGGCCTGAGCCCTGATTTTTTCCCCCGAACGGGTCATCTCATTACACGGGCGTAATCCCGCTTGTCCGCCGTAGCCCTTGGGCGAAGGCGGATCTGTTCGTCTCCGGGACGACGTTCCAGAGGCGGGCAGAGAGGGACTCTCTGTTACGCTTCTTGCCATTGATGGCCGATAACCAACCACGCCTGGCCCGGTCTGCCGGGGTTTTCGGGCTGGCGACCATCACGAGCCGTATCCTCGGCCTCGTTCGCGACCAGGTCGTGGCGTTCTACTTCGGCGCCGGGGACGCCAACGACGCGTTCCGCGTCGCGAGCCGCATTCCCAACCTCGTCCGCGATCTCTTCGCCGAAGGGGCGATGAGCGCGGCGTTTGTGCCGACGTTCACAAGGCAGCTGACGCTGCACGGCCGCGAGCAATCGTGGCGCCTGGCCAGCTCGGTGATCAACGCGCTGCTGATCGTCACCGGCGTGATCGTCGTGCTCGGCATCGTGTTCGCGGCGCCGCTGGTGCGCCTGTTCGCGTCGGAGTTCAGCGACGTCCCCGGCAAGATCGAGCTGACGATCTACCTCACGCGCATCGTCTTCCCGTTCCTGACGCTGGTCGCGGTCGCGGCGGTGTTGATGGGGATGCTGAATTCGCTCGGCCACTTCTTCATTCCGGCGCTGTCGCCCGCGATGTTCAACGTGGCCGTGGTAGTGATCTCGCTGACGTTGATCCCGTTCTCATCATCGATCGGCGTGCAGCCGATCACGATCGTGGCGATCGCGACGCTGGTCGGCGGATTCGGACAGTTGATCATCCAGTGGCCGCCGCTGCGCAAGGAGGGCTTTCGCTATCAGCCGGTACTCGATCTGAAGGACGAAGGCCTGCTGCGCGTGCTGCTGTTGATGGGCCCCGGCACGATCGGCATGGCGGCGACGCAGATCAACGTGTTCGTCAACACGGTGCTGGCGACCGGCGAAGGCACCGGTGCGGTATCGTGGCTCGATTTCGCGTTCCGGCTGATGTATCTGCCGATCGGGCTGTTCGGCGTCTCGATCGCCACGGCGGCAACGCCGGCGATCTCGCGCATGGTGGCCGAACAGGACTTCGAGCGCATTCGATCGACGCTGGCCAACGCGCTCGGCCTGATGCTGTTCCTCAACCTGCCCGCGACCATCGGCCTGATCGTGCTGGCGCGCCCGATTGTCGCGATGATCTTCGAGCACGGCAACTTCACCGCGGCGGATACGATCGCGACGGCCGCGGCATTACAGCTGTACGCCATCGGACTGGTCGGCTATTCGATCGTGCGCATCATCTCGCCGACGTTCTATGCCGTCGGCAGAAGCCGCATTCCGGTGATGGTCTCGGCGGGATCGGTGCTCGTGAACATCGCGCTGAACATCACGCTGGTTCGCGTGCTCGGCTATCGCGGGCTGGCGCTCGGCACCTCGATCACCGCAATCATCAACGCCAGCGTTCAGCTGTTCCTGTTGCGGCGCGAGATTCACGGCATGCACGGCTCGCGCATCGCCGCATCGTTCATGAAAGTGATCGTCGCGTCAGCGGTGATGGGCGGCGTCACGTGGATCGTTCACGAAACGATGATCTCGTGGTTGCCCGGCGACTCGCTGGCCTCGCAGATGTTGCGGCTGCTCGTCACTATTGCACTTTCCCTCGCGGCGCTCGTGGGCGCCGCGCAAGTGTTGCGCATCCAGGAATATGCGGAGGCGCGTGATCTGATCGTCGGCCGTTTCAGAAGGATGGTCGGTTGAAGGAACGGGGCTGGCTCGGCCTGCACAAGTCGATCTGGAAGGTGGCGTCCACGCACGTGGCCGTCGACGCCTACAACAACATGTACGCGCCGATGCTGCCGCTGTTGATTCCGCATCTCGGCCTGTCGCTGTCGGCGGCCGGCGTGCTGGCGATGTGTTTCCAGATGGCCAACTCGGTATCGCAGCTCGGCTTCGGCGCGCTCGCCGATCGCTGGAAGCCGCGGGTGCTGGTCATCGGCGGGCCGCTGCTGGCGGTCATCGTCATGAGCATGATCGGCCTCGCCGTCTCGCCGCTGACGCTCGGCATCATTCTCGTCATTGGCGGACTCGGCGGCGCGGCCTTCCATCCACCCGCGGCGGCGCTCGTCTACAAACTTGCCGATCATCGCAAGGGGCTGGCGATGTCGACGCATCTGTCCGGCGGCTCGCTCGGCTTCGCTGCGGCGCCGGTGCTGTTCGCGCCGTTCATTGCCAGGGTGGGGCTGCAGTGGTCGCCGGTGGTGATGATTCCCGGGCTGATCGCGCTCTCGTGGACGCTGCGGCAGGTGCCGGCCATGCAATCGCCGCACGCGCACGAGCGATCGACGCTCGCGTCGCTGCGGCCCGCGGCCGTCCCGTTGACGCTGCTCTATTTCACGATCGTGCTGCGAACCGCGGCGACGTATGGGTTCATGACGTTCACGCCGACGTTGCTGACACGGCAGGGCTGGACGATCGCCGAAGCGAGCACGGCCGTTTCGCTCTATCTCTTCGCGAGCGGAGTCGGCGGTTTCCTGGGCGGACCCGCCGCGGATCGCGTCGGCGCCAAACGCGTCATCGTCTGGACGCTGATCGCCGCCGTACCGTTCATGGCGCTCGCTCCGCACCTGCCGCCACTCGGATTCACCGCAATGCTGGCGATCGGCGGCCTGTTGCTGCAATCGACGCTGCCGATCAGCGTGACGTTCGCGCAGAGCTTCGTCAAGGGAGGCGCCGCCACCGTCTCGTCATTGATGATGGGCTTTGCGTGGGGCATGGGCAGCCTCACGGTGCCGCTAATCGGGATGGGCGCGGACCGCTACGGTATCCGCGAAACGCTCGCCGTGGTGGCGTTCATCCCTTTACTGGCCGCGGTCCTCGCGTGGCGGCTTCCCGATCGCGGCGCGCACCATGTTGAGCCCGAGGTAGATCCGCTGCCGTAATTTCCGGTTCCCGGCTCCCGGCTCCCGGTTCCCGTATTACGATTCAGCTGGTGGCAAGGTACCCCTCTTCCGGCGTCGGTTACCAGTTCGGACCGGGCGGCATCACGCCGGCCGTCAAGATCCTGATCATCGCGAACGTCGTGGTGTTCGCGCTGAACCTGATCGTCGGCCAGGCAATGACGCTGCGGCTGGCGCTGACGCCGGTGGCCGTCTTCCAGGGACTCGCCTTGTGGCAGCCGTTCACGTACATGTTCCTGCACAGCACGGGCGGCTTCGGGCACATTCTCTTCAACATGCTCGCGTTGTGGATGATCGGCACCGAGCTCGAGCGCACGTGGGGCACGCGGTTTTTCGTCAAGTACTACCTCGTGACCGGCGTTGGCGCGGCGGCGACGACGCTCGTGATCGCGCTCTTCAGCAGCACGATTTACTACACGCCGACGGTCGGCGCGTCGGGCGCCATCTACGGACTGCTGCTCGCGTACGGAATGTACTTCCCGCACCGGATGCTGATCCTGTTCATCTTTCCGGTGCCCGCGCGGATCGCGGTGTTCATCCTCGGCGCGATCGCGCTGTTGTCGTCGGCCGGCGGCGTCGGCGGCGGCGTCGCGCACTTCGCGCACCTCGGCGGCCTGGTCGTCGGCTACCTGTATTTGAAGACGCTGCGCACGCGGCCGATGGACGAACTGAAGTACCGCTACCTGAAATGGAAGATGGGCCGCGCCCGCAGCAAGTTCGACGTCTACTCAGGCGGACGATCGTCCGACGACATTGACGAGGAATGGAAGACGGAGTGGAAGAAGCACATTCACTAATTAAAAATTAAAAGTGAAAAGTTAAAAATGGCGCGCCGGCTTCAAGCCCGCTAACATCGCGACAACGTTCGCGGGAAACTCTTCGAGCGCGTCGTTGTACAGCTTGACGTGCTTGTTGTAGACGGCCGTGATCGCGTCGTTCGCCTGATCGGCCTCGAGCTTTTTCCACGCCAGCTTCACTTGGTCGCGTAACCCGACAAGCCGCCGATAGACCGTCAGCAACCACGCTGCCGCAACGAGAAGCACGCCGACCGTGAACAGCACATTCACGTCTTTATTTTTAACTTTTAATTTTTAATTTTTAATTTTTAGTTTTTTCACTTCTCGGTCGGCTTGTCGTGAAAGTACTTGTCGCTGCCGTCGAGCCAGTCGTGGCGGATCGGGCTGAAGATGTCCATCTCGAACGTGTCGTCGATGGCCTCGGCCTGGTGCGGCACCCACGACGGGATGTGCAGCACTTCGCCTTCGCGCACCGTGATCTCCTCGCCGTTGATCAGGAAGCGCAGGCCGCCCTGCAGCACGTAGGTCATCTGCTCGCTCTCGTGCGAGTGCATCGGCACGATCGCGCCGCGCTTCAAATAGATCTGCGTCACCATTTCGCGCTCGCCGGTGATGATCTTGCGCGAGATCATTTCGGTGACTTTTTCGAGCGCGATTTCGTCCCAGCGGTAGAGGCGTACCGGTCGTGAACTCATTGGTTTTTCCGTGTGGTTTCGCGCGGATTATAGCATCGGGCCGGATGGTATAATTTTGCTCACATGAAGGCTTCGACGCTCGCATCCAGGCCCGACGCGCACAGCGAGACCAGCGCGCGTTGGGAAGGCCTTTCCGGCGACGAGTTGCTGCGGGCGTATCGGACGATGCTCCTGTCGCGGCGCATCGACGACAAAGAGATACAACTCAAGAACCAGAGCCTGATCTTTTTCCAGATCAGCGGCGCGGGCCACGAAGCGGTGTTGACCGCCGCCGGCATGCACCTGCGGCCGGGCTACGACTGGTTCTATCCCTACTATCGCGATCGCGCGCTGTGCCTGACGCTCGGCATGACGTCGCTCGAAATGCTCCTCGCCGCCGTCGGCGCCAAGGACGATCCGAATTCCGGCGGCCGCCAGATGCCGTCGCACTGGGGACACAAGCGGCTCAACATCCCCTCGCAGGGCAGCCCGACCGGCACGCAGTGCCTGCATGCCGTCGGCGCCGGCGAGGCCGGCATGATCTACGAGCGCGTCACGGCGATCGCCGATCGCGAAGAGCGCTTTCACTCCGACGAGATCACGTATTTATCGATCGGCGAAGGCGCGACGAGCGAAGGCGAGTTCTGGGAATCGCTGAACACCGCCTGCACACGCTGCGTCCCGGTGCTGTACCTCGTCGAAGACAACGGTTACGCAATCTCGGTGCCCGTCGAAGTGCAGACACCGGGCGGCGACGTATCGCGGCTGGTCGAATCGTTCCCCAACCTGCGCGTCTCGCGCTGCGACGGCACCGACTTCATCGAGAGCTATCGCACCATCGGCGAGGCCGCGGCCTACGTCCGCCGCGAGCGCAAGCCGGCATTCGTGCACGCCAAGGTGATTCGGCCGTACTCGCACTCGCTGTCGGACGACGAGCGGCTCTATAAGACGCCGGACGAGCGCAAGGGCGAAGCGCTGCGCGATCCGCTGACGAAAATGCGCGCGTTCCTGCTCAAGGAACAGATCGCGACCGACGCCGATCTCGAATCGATCCTGCAGTCGGTCGATCGCGAGATTGCCGAATCCACGGAAGCGGCGCTGAAGGCGCCGAAGCCGTCGGTCGATTCAGCGGCGTCATTCGTGTTTTCACCGACGGTCGATCCTGCGTCGAAGCAGTTCCTGACGTCGGCGCAGCCCGAAGGCAAGCCCGACACGATGGTCGGCGCGATTAATCGCACGCTCAAAGACGAAATGGCGAAGAACCCGCGCATTGTCGTGTTCGGCGAAGACGTCGCCGATGCGAGCAAGGCGTCGGCGCTGCCGCACGTGCCCGGCAAGGGCGGCGTCTTCAAGGTCACGCACGGACTGCAGAAGGCCTACGGCGCCGATCGCGTGTTCAACTCGCCGCTCGCCGAAGCCAACATTGTCGGCCGCGCCGTCGGCATGGCGACGCGCGGCTTGAAGCCGGTCGTCGAGATCCAGTTCTTCGACTACATCTGGCCGGCGATGATGCAGCTCAAGGACGAAATGTCGATGCTGCGCTACCGCTCGGGCAACAACTGGTCGTGCCCGATGGTGATCCGCGTGCCGATCGGCGGCTACCTGCGCGGCGGCGCGCCGTATCACAGCCAGTCGGGCGTCAGCATCTTCGCGCACTGCCCGGGCGTGCGCATCGCGTTCCCGAGCAATGCGATCGACGCCGCGGGACTGCTGCGCACCGCCATCCGGTGCGACGATCCCGTGCTGTATCTCGAGCACAAGCATCTCTATCGCCAGACCTACAACAAGGGCATCTATCCGGGCGCGGACTACATGGTTCCGTTCGGCAAGGGATCGCTCCGCCGCGAAGGCACCGACATGGTGGTGCTGACGTGGGGCGCGCTGGTGCAGCGCTCATTGCTCGCCGCGCAGCAGGCGGAGAAGGACGGCATCAGCGTGGCGGTGTTCGATCTGCGCACGATCATCCCGTACGACTGGGACGGCATCGCGTCACTCGTGCGGAGCACGAGCAAAGTCATAGTCGCTCATGAAGACACGTTGACCTGCGGCTTCGGCGCCGAGATCGCCGCGCGCATCGGCGAAGAGCTGTTCGAGTACCTCGATGCGCCGGTCAAGCGCGTCGCCGCGCTCGACTGCCCGGTCGCGTATTGCCCGGATCTTGAAGAGCGGATCCTGCCTCAATCGTCCGACGTCCTCGCCGCCATCAAAAAACTCGCGGCCTATTGAAAGTAAAAAGGAAGAAGGAAGAACGAAAAAGTGAAAGCGGCGCTTCTCGCTCTTACTTTTTCATTTTTCGTTTTTCCTTTTGACTTTCAACCTGGCCGGGTCGAGGTTTTGAAGTCGACGGCCGGTCTACCGCCCCATGTCGTTGGCCTCTTCCGCGATCCAATCGGCTTCAAGCAAATCGCCAACGGCGACTACTACGTCTTCGACCGACGCGGGCACACCGTCTACCGCGTCGATCCGTCGGGCGCCAACGCCACGAAGCTGGTGCAAATCGGCGCCGAAGAAGGGCGCCTGATCGAGCCGAGCGCGTTTGACGTGGCGAACAACGGGACCTTTGCCGTGGCGGATGGTCCGAACGGCCGCGAGCGCATTTCGATCTTCAGTCCCGCCGGCGGATGGACCACGGGGTTTTTTCTGCCGGGCCGCGGCGTCTCGCGCGTCGTACTGGGATCGTTGACGCTGAGCGGTGTCGGCACGCTGTCCTACAACGGCCGATCGCTGCTGATGAGTCATCCTGAAACGGGCTGGCTGATCACGGAGTACGGATCGGCCGGCACGCCGATTCGATCGATCGGCCAGCTTCGCAAGACCGGCCACGAGCCCGATCGCGATCTGCATCTCGCCTGGAACGCCGGGATTCCGATCGCGGCGGCTGACGGCGGATTCTTCTTCGTCTTCATGGCCGGCGCGCCGGCGTTTCGCAAGTACGACGGCAAGGGCGAGTTGATCTACGAGCGGATCATCCAGGGCCGCGAGATCGATCCGCTCGTCGCGGCCATTCCAGATCGCTGGCCGCGCCGAGCCGCGGGCGAGCTGCCGATGGTGTCGCCGCTGGTCCGGACCGCGGCCGTAGATCGATCCGGCAGGCTCTGGGTTTCATTCGTCATTCCGTATTCTTATGTGTTTGACCCGGCCGGCGAAAAAATCCGGACGGTCCAGTTCAGGGGTGCTGGAATCGTTGCGCCGTCGAGCCTGTCGTTCAACGACAACGGCCGTGTGCTGGTCACACCCGGGTGTTATGAGTTCGCGGCGCAATGACGATAAGAAGGCGTACGGTAAGATCGTCATTTCATATCTATGCATTTTGTGAAGTATCGGGCAGTCGGCGCCGCGGTGGTTCTCACGGTGACGCTCGGCGCCGCTTGTAGTTCGCCGACCACCCCGACACCGCCACCACCGCCACCACCGCCGCCGCCCGCGGCGGCGCCGTCCTTGTCGTGCGTCGAAGGCATTTCCCGCGCGACGGTGAGCGCGGCCGGCATGGCGATCAGTTTCGACGCTCCCGCGGTCACCGGCGGTCAGGGCTCCGTCACCGTATCGTGCTCGCCTGATTCGGGATCGACGTTCCCAATCGGCACGACGGCGGTGACGTGCAAGGCGACCGACACGCTCAATCGCGCCGCCGAGTGTTCGTTCAACGTCACGGTCGCGAAGCTGGCGACGTTGTCCAAGACCACGTACCTCGCGTTCGGTGACAGCATCACCGCCGGCGAGGTGACGTTCCCGGTCGGCTCGTTGTCGGGCGCCGGCATGGCGCTCATCTCCAAACAGGTCGTCGTGCCGTCCGCGGCGTATCCGACGGTTCTCCTCAAGACGCTCCAAGGACGCTACCCGTCACAGGCCGATGCGATGATCGTCGCCAACTACGGTCTCGGCGGCGAAAAGGCGATCAATGCGCGCGACCGATTCTTCGCGGCGTTGAACACCGTCAGGCCGGAAGTGGTGCTGCTGTGGCTCGGCCACAACGACATTCCCGGTGGCCTTGATGGCGCCGCCAGTGGCGCCGCCAGCGAAATGCGCATCATGGCGTCCGAGGCGCGCCTGCGCGGTATGCGCGTCTTCATCGCGACGGTGCTGCCGCCGCGTCCGGGCGGCAACCGCACGATCGGCCAGGTCTACATCGACGACTACAACAACCGCATGCGGGCGCTCGCCGCCAGTGAAGGCGCGGTGCTGGTCGACATTTACGCCGCGTTGCTGCCGGAGGTGAACCGCTGGATCGGCGTCGACGGCCTGCACCCCAACGAAGCGGGCTACACCAAGATCGCCGACGTGTTCTTCCAGGCCATTCAAGCCAACTTCGAAGTGCGATAGCCTTCATCCGCCTCCGCCAAGGCGACGGCGAGACAGGCTCTGATGGTTATTGCCGAACACCTCACTCGCACATTCGATGGCCGCGTCGCGGTGCGCGATGTGTCGCTGTCGGTCCATGCCGGCGAGATCGTCGCGCTGCTCGGTCCGAACGGCGCCGGCAAGACGACCACCATGCGGATGCTCGCGGGGTTGATCCTGCCCGACGCCGGCCGCGTCTCGATCGACGGCGTCGAGGTGAACGAGGCGACCGCCGCGCGCGCGCGCGGCAGCGTCGGGCTGCTCACGGAAGCACCGGGACTGTGGGAGCGGCTGCCGGTGCATCTCAACCTGCTGACGTACGCCCGCCTGCAGGGCGTTGCCGATCCGGTGGCGAGCGTCGACGAGGCGCTCAGCCATGTCGAGTTGTCCGACCGCGCCACCGAGATCGCGGGCAAGCTGTCGAAGGGCCTTAAACAGCGTGTCGCGATCGCGCGCGCGCTGATTCACAAGCCGCGGGTGCTGCTGCTCGACGAGCCGACCTCGGGCCTCGATCCCGCGACCGCGCGTCACATTCGCGATCTGATTCTCGGATTGCGATCCGAAGGCCGCGCCATCCTGGTGTCCACGCACAACCTCGGCGAGGCGGAGGAGCTGGCCGATCGCGTTGCCGTATTGAAGACGGAGCTGCTGGCGCTCGATACACCGGCGGCGCTGCGCCAGTCGCGCAGCGGTGGCCGTGTGGTGATCGAGCTCGCCGGCGGCGAGCGGCGTGAGCTCGAGATCGCCAACACCGGCGAAATCCCCGCCATTGTTGCGCGGCTCGTCGGTGAAGGGGCGCGCATTGTGCGCGTCACGCCGGATCAACGATCACTCGAGGACGTGTATCTCGATCTCGTGGGGGCCGGGCGATGACCCTTCGACTTCGCTCAGGGCAAGCCTTCTCCTGGACCCGCGTGGCCGCGCTCGCGCGCAAGGACGCGCGAGAGTTGATGCGCAATCCCGGCGCGGTCATTCCGGCAATCCTGATGGTGTTCGGCTCGCTGTTCCCCATGTTCCTGGTCGTGTTCCTGGTGCCGATGATCATGGGCCAGACGCTCGAGCAGTCCGGCGAGTTCGCCGAAGAGGCGGCCAACGCGGTCGGACGAATTCCCGAGCTCGCCGGGTTATCCGGCAATGCATTGATCCAGACGTTCCTGTTTCACCAGTTCTCGCTGCTGCTGCTCCTGGTGCCGATCGTGTCCGGCACCGCGCTCGCGACCCACGCGGTGATCGGCGAGAAGCAATCAAAGGCCCTGGAGCCGCTCCTCGCCACTCCGATCTCGACGATCGAGCTGTTGGCGGCGAAAACGCTGACGCCGTTCCTGTTTGCGCTCGGCCTGACCTGGGCTGCGGTTTCCGTCGCGCTGGTGGGCGCGATCACGGTCGGCGAGCCGGGCGTATGGCGATCGATCGTCGGCCCTCGATTGTTCCTGCTGTTCGGCCTGCTCGGCCCGCTGGTCGAGCTCGCCTCGCTGCAGGTGTCGGTGATCGTGTCGTCGCGCACGAGCGATCCCCGTTCCGCGCAGCAGCTCACTGCCCTGCTGATCCTGCCGGTGACGATCGCGTTCGTCGCGCAGTTGATGGGCCTGATGATCGTCGGGCCGCGCGCGATCCTGCTGGGGGCGGCAGGCTGCGTCATCCTGAATGCGATCCTGGCGTGGCTTGGCGTGCAGGTCTTCCAGCGCGAATCGATCCTGACGCGGTGGACGTAATCAGCTGGCGTGCGCCAGCGGCGTGCTGCGCCGGCTGGCCAGGTCGCTGTACGCCTGGCGATACCCTTCGGCGAATGTCTGCTCGCTGAAATGCTGCAACGCGCGCGACAACGCGGCCTGGCCGAGGCTGTGCCGCTTGTCGGCCGAATGCAGCAGCGACAGGATGCCGTTGGCGAGCTCGCGAGGCTGCCGCGGCGGAACGAGCACACCGGTATCGGCAAGCGCTTCGCGGACGCCGCCGACGTCGGTGGCGACGATCGCCGCTCCGGTCAGCATCGCCTCGATGATCGAGTAGGGAAACGCCTCGGACACCGAGGCCATTGCCACGACGTCCGCGGCGCGGAGCGCTTCCCATGGCGTCGAAGTCTGCCCCGCGAACGTTACGGTGTTCTCGAGCCCGCGCTCGGCAACGCTGCGCCGGCAGGTATCGAAATACTCCTGGTCGCTCGGCGCACCGTAGAGGCGGAATTCGACGTCTGGAATCTGATCGCGGACGAGCGCGGCCGCGGCGATCATGTCGAGCTGACCCTTCAGCGGATAAATCAGTCCGATGGTGCAGACCACCGGGCGGCTCGATTTATTGGCCGGCCCCGGGCTGAACGTCTTCGGATCGGCGCCGTTGAAGATTACGCGAATGCGGTGAGGCGGGACACCCCACCATTCTTCCCAGCGCGCGTTATACGCGCAGACCGGCGCCACCAGATCCGCATAGCGATAGTTGAGCGTCGCGATCAGGTTGACCAGCTTCGACATGAACTGGCGCACGAACGGCGACGAAATCGAGCGCCGCAACGCGAGGTACTGCTCGCGAATGTAGACGCCGTGTTCGGTCAACAAGTACGGCACGCCGTACTTCAGCTTGGCAACGATGCATGGCAGCCCGCAGAACGCCGCCGCGCTCGAGTGCGCCACATCGAAGCGGCCGAGCGGCAACGCCAGCGGCTGGAGCAGGTGATACAGCAGGCGCAGCGCGCCGACGAGCTCGCCGACCGCCGGCAGCGGCGGCGGCGTGGCGTCGCCGCGCGGACCGGCCGGTGACAACACCCGCAGGACGCTGTCCCAGGCTTGCTCCGATCGCATGCTGGTGTCGTAGTCGAATTCCTGGCAGTACTCGTGAAGCGAGACCACGGCGGCGGCAACGGCTTCGATCGACGTATTCTTGTCGGAGATGCCCTTCAGCAGGGTTTCAAAGGCAGGCGCAAAACTCGCGGCGATGACCTCGCCGGTCGTGCGCCATCGGCGATCGAGGTGCGTCGAGAACGCGCTCTCATAGCGGAATTCCGCCGGCTGTTCGATGCCCCACAGCGGCACCGTCACCAGCTCCTTCACATTCGGATGGAGCGTGTATGACGGCATCAGGTACGGATGCATGGCCAGCGACAGCAGCGTGAAGTCGACTTCACCCAGCTGCCGGGTCAGCGCATCGCACCACGTGCTCACGCCGCCCTTGTGGTAGGGATAGGTCCCCTCCGTCGTGAGCAGCACCGACAGCGCGCTCATCACATCACCGGAAGATGACTTGCGCGCGCTGGCCCGTCAGCAGGTGCCCTGACGCGTTCGCGAATTCCACCTCGACGGTGTGCGTCATGTTCGGCGCCGGGATCGGGTTGATCGACGCGATGCGCCCTTCAACCTGTTCGGCAGGCATGGTCGGCAGCGTGATCGTCACGGGCTCACCGACTTTGAGGATGTTGACTAGCTTCGGGGAGATCGGGACCTCCACGAGCAGCTCGTTCAGTTTCGCAATCGTGACAATCGGCGCGCCCGAAGTCAGGCGGCTGCCGACATCAACGGTGACGTCCACGACCACGCCGGCGGTGGAGGCCCGTAATACCGTGTCCGCAATGGCCCGCTCTGCCGCATCGACACGCTGCTGCGCCTGCAGCGCACGCGTCTGTGCCTGCGCGAGCCGCGCCACATAGTCGGCGCGCATCTGCTGGAAATCGGCGCGGCTGCGCGCAATCTGCTGCTGCGCCTGATCCTGCTGCGCGCGTTGCAATTCGGCCGAGGCCGTCTGCCATCGCCGCGCATTCTCGAGATCGTTCTGCGCAATTCGGACCGCGGTCATCTGCTCGTCGAGCTGCTCATCGGAGAGCAGCTTCTGCGCGTGAAGCTTCTGCATGCGCTGCAGTTTCGTCGACTCGTAATCGAAGGCCGCTTGCGCCCGCTCGGGCGAATCGCGGAACTGGCGCGCCGGCACCTGCTCCGCCTGGCGCTGCGCGACCGACAACGCGCCGATTGATTGCGCGAAGGCGGTGTTGATGTCGCGAATCGATTGGTCGAGATTGGCGATGCTGCGCTGCCAGTGCGCCGCTTCCGTCGAGGCGGCTTGATAGTCGAGGCGCGCGCTGTCGAGCGTCGCGCGCGCAGCCGGATCGTCGATCTCAATGAGCGGCTGGCCCGCCGTCACATTGTCGCCGACCGCGACGAGAACTTTCTGAACCGTGCCGCCCGGCGTGCTGGTCAGCGTGGCTCGCTGGCTCGGCTTGATGGTGCCGGTGAACTCCGCGCCGTTCAGCGATGCCGCTGAATCGGCGGACGCGGTTCGATTCGAGGCGCCCAGGCCCCACGTGCTGAGCAAGACCACGGCGCCGAGCGCCACTCCCATCCATCGCCGATTGTTGTTCGCGATCGGCGGCGGTTCGCTGACGTGGACGACGACCTTGGCGTCGGCAAGCCGGCGAAGGCCGTCGAAATCACGCTCGAGCTCGGCGACAAGCCGTCCGGCGAGCTGCGTCTCTTCCACAACGCCGCAAAGCGCGTGTCGAGTTTCGCCGACATCTCGTCCAGCTTCGGATCTGATTGGTCTGTACGAAGCGTCGTCGGACGCTCGTCGTCGGAGTGGGTGGGAGTCACTCATGATATCCCGTTACAGCAATAGCGCTGCCAGCGGCAATGCCGCCCTTACGACCCTTAACGCGGGCGTTGTCGCACGTAGTACTTTGAAAGGTCGGTTGACTGGAGAACGAAGTCGCCTGAGCAGGGTACTTCGCTCCAGAAAATGCGCCGCTTTCGGACGCCTTACTGAAACGTAAATGCGTTGTCGTATTTGAAACTCAGGTTTTTTCGCAAATGCGGCCTCGTGGCATGGCCGATGCACAACGGCAGCGCAGGTGTTTGTTTAACGAGGGTGCACACATGAGTTTCCTCTCCCGCTCCTGCCGCCACTTCACAGTCCTGCTGTTTTTTGGGTGGCTTGTCTATTCCAACGGCCCGGCCGGATCACAGGTCGCGCTCGCGCGCGCAGCGAATGGTCTGCCATGTCCGGTCAACATGCGGTTGCTCGTGATCAGCGCGAACGGCGGTGAAACCGTTCTGCCTGCAATCCGCGAGACGCTCGACTATCTCGGCACTCCGTACGATCTGCATATCGCGTCGGGGCCGAGCGTGTTGACGGCCGCGACGCTGGAGAGCGCCCCCTGCCAGGGCCGCTACCAGGGCATCATCCTGACCACGGGTGAGCTTGGCTATTTCAACAGCGAAGGCGCCTGGGGCAGCGCGCTGACGGCTGATGAATGGACCGCGCTTCGGCAATACGAAGCCACTTACAAGGTCCGTCAGGCAACTTGGTACACCTATCCGACGCCGCAGTTCGGCTACAACATCGGCTACGCGGTCGACACCGGTCTGACGCCGATCACCGCCGCCTTCACCGCCGAAGGCGCGAAAGTGTTTTCCTACCTGAACACCACGACGCCGGTGACGATTGCCAACGCGTATACGTATCTGGCCACGCCGCTCGGCTTTGGCACCACACCGTTGCTGGTGACGGCCGACGGCCATGCGCTGGTACTCGTCAACACCGCGACCGACGGCCGCGAGGAATTGTCGATGACCTTTGACGGCAACCAATATCTGCTGCACAGCATTTCGCTGGGCTATGGGTTGGTGCGCTGGGTAACGCGCGGCGTATTCCTCGGCGAACGCCACGCCTACATGAGCCCGCAAGTAGACGATCTGTTCATCGGCAACGACCAGTGGGTCGCGGCCACGCCATGCGGAACGCCCGTCGACATGACCGGCTATTCGCAGCGCTCGACCGCGAGCGATCTGAAGGCGGTGCTGGACTGGCAGACCACGACGCGCCTGCAGCCGGTCACCCGCAACCTCAAACTGACGATGGCGTTCAATGCGTATGGCGCCACGAACGGCGCCTACACGCCGGACGATCTGACGCCGTTCCTGACGCAGCCGGCCGTCAAATCACAGTTCCATTGGGTGAGCCACACGTTCACGCATTTGGACCTCGATGCGGCGAATGCGGCGACGACGAGATATGAGCTCAACAACAACATTTCGACGGCCCGGACCCTGGCCTTGCCGGGATTTACTGCGAGCACACTCGTCACTCCGAACATTTCAGGGCTCACCAATGCGACGTTCCTGCGTGTCGCGCAGAACATCGGGGTCAGGTACCTGGTCAGCGACACATCGCGGGCGGGCTACAGCAACCCCTCGCCCAACACCGGCATCCCCAACCCGCTGCGTCCGGGGATCTTCATGATCCCGCGCTATCCGAACAACCTGTTCTTCAACGTCGCCGCGCCTGCGGATTGGGCCGCTGAATACAACTGCATGTATCGCGGCTTCTGGGGCCGCGACCTGACCTATGCTGAAATCCTCGACATCGAGAGTCAGCGCCTGCTGACGTATCTCCTCAAGGGCGACATGAATCCGTGGATGTTTCATCAGCCCAATCTCGATGTCTACAACGGCAACAACACACTGCTGACCGATCTCCTCGGCGCGACGATCAACAAGTACCGGGCGATTACCAACCTGCCGATTCTGAGCCCGCCAATGCAGGACATCGGCGAGCTGATGAAGGCGCGGGCGACTTACAACAATTCGGGCGTCACCGCGACGTGGCAGCCGGACGGCTCCGTCAAGATCAGCGTCACGCAGCGCGCCGTCATTCCGATCACTGGCCTGGCGGCGACCGGCGCCGAGCAGTACGGCGACCAGAAGATCGCGCACATTACCGTTACGCCGCGCGCACCCGTCACCGTCAAGGTGCCGTAGTGAGCGCAGCGCTCCAGAGCCTGATCGGCTCGGTCAGGCGCAGCGCGCCTGACCTCGTCGACGAATGGGAAGCGACGGCGTGGGTGGAATCGTTCGGATGGACCGACGAGCGCATCCGCCACGCCTTCGGTCTCAACGACACTCGTGCGCTCGGCCGTCACATCTTCGAGCTGCGCGATCGCCGAAAGACGATGCGCCAGGAAGCGCGTGCATTCGTGCGGCGCGCCTGGCGCATGCCGCTGCTCGCCGGCGCCTACTCGCGAACGCTTGTTTACGCGCTGCCGTGGCTGGTGATGTTTGCGATCGAGGCGGTGTGGCCCGATGCATTCGGGACGCGGCCGGAGATGGCGGGACCGATCAGCGTCGCCGTCATGATCAGCCTGATTTCAACCGGCGGCTACGTGCAGGCGATCGCGCGCAAGGGCAGCTTCTATCTGGGCATGAACCAGATCGTGCTGGCGCGGCACGTCGGACTGCTGCTCTGCCGCGGCGGCGTCATCACCACCATGATTCTCGCACTCTCCGGTTTTGCGGCCGGCGAGTACTTCGACGTGTTTGGATCGACCGCCGCGCGGCTGGTCGCGACGGCGTACTTCGTGATGCTCAGCATGTTGTGGCTGGCGTGCGCGATGGTCTCGCTCGTTCAGCCGCGCTGGCGCGTGCCGGTCATCTACCTCGGCGGCGGCGCGGTGTTCCTGGTGGCGCGAGCGGTGTTTCACAGCTCCACGCTGACGGCTCATACGCTGGCGCTGATCGGATCGGTGGTGATTGCCGCCGTCGTGACCGTGGAGGCGTTTCGCGGCTCGCGGCAGCGGGACACTCGAACGGAGCGGGTCGTGCTGCCCCGCACGCCGGTCCTGCTGCACTCGCTGCTGCCGCATTTCGTGTACGGCATCGCGTATTTCACGTTCCTGTTCGCCGATCGACTGTCCGCCGGATCGGCGCTGCCGCTGGTCTCCGGTTTGCCGTTCGGCATCACGCCCGACTACAAGCGCGGCATCGATCTCGCGTTCCTGGTCTTCCTGCTGGTCGCGGGCGGCGTCGAGTGCTGCAACCTCGCCATCATGCGGGCGTGGCGGCGGGACGCCAAGACCGCGGTCGCCGGCGCCGCGGTCTTCGTCGATCGACTGAACCATCGCCGCCGGCTCTCGCTCGCCATCATCGTCGGCCTGTTCGTCGTGTTGTCCGTCACGGCCGCCGTGATTGCCGGGCGCGTCTCGTTCCTTATTCCCGGATCGAGCATCACGTTTGCCGCGGGTTGCTTTGGTTACGCATTGTTTGCGATCGGACTGCTCGACGCGCTGCTGCTCTTCAGCGTCAATCGTCCGGGCGAAGTGCTGCGCGCGCTGCTGCCGGCACTGCTGCTGAACCTGGCCGGAGGATATGCGTTCAGTCATATCGCCGGCGCCAACTACGCCGTCGCCGGCCTGGTCTTCGGCGCGGCGCTGTTTGCGGTTCGTGCGAGGCAGGGCGTCACGTCCGCGCTGCGCCGGCCCGACTTCGCCTACGCGTGGGCATGATGGCGTTCCTCCTCGATCTCGCTCGCGTTGTCTGGATCGTGACGTTGATCGCGGTGATCGTCTGGGCGCCGGCGGCGTTGCTGACGCGCCGATGGCTGCCGCCGCTGGCCGCGATCCTCGAACAGCTGGTCGTCACCCTTGCGATCGTGACCGTGGCGATCTCGCTGCTGAGCCCGGCGCACCTGCTCAATCCGTTCATGCTCGGCGCCGCCTACCTCGCGTGGCCGGCCCGCGGGCTGGTCTTCATGCATCGCCGGACGCTGACGGCCGACGCGATCGCGCTGTCGCGCCGCCTGACGCTTGCCACTGCCGTCAAGCTCGAACGCGCCGGCACCCTCACGACGACATTGCGATCGCTGCCTCCCGCCCCGCAATCAATCGAGGCGCAACGCGCGTCGTTGATGCGTGCCATGACGTCTCCGGGCGCGCTGGTGGTGATCATGTCGGTGGTCGTGCTCGTCGTTCCCAAACTGGCGGCGACGCTCGCGTTCGTGCGGCTCGCGACACCAGCCGCCTACGCGGAACTGCTGACCGCGCAGCGCCTGTTCGTGGGCGATCTCGGCTGGCACCGCCCCGACGTGGCCGCTGACATCACGACGGCGCTGTCCGTTGTGAGCTCGATCTCTGCCGCGCACCTGGTCCGGCTGCTGACACCGCTCGCACCGGCGATCGTGTTGCTGGTGATGGCCGCGGTATTGAGGTTGATGACGGCGTCGAGAGGACCCGCTGTGGCCGCAGCCCTTGTTGCGGCGGTCATCGGCGCCGGATCGGTCCCGACGCTTGCCGGCGCGACGGCGGCGCTCTTGCTGATGTTGACGACCTTCTTCCTGCATCAGGCGATTCGCCGGCGGGAGCGCATTGGCGTCGCGGCTACCGCGGGAATTCTGTTCGCGTTGACGGCGCCGATGCTGACGACGGCCGGGAACGCGCCGTTCGGCGTGGCGTTGATCGTCGCCGGCGTGGTATGGATCGCCGAGCGGCGATTCCAGTTCGCCCGGCCGCCGGTGAGGACGGCGTCTGCGACCGCGGTCGCGCTGCTCGCGCTCGCGGTGGTGGTGCCGCGATCGGCATCGGCGAGCTACGTCGAGTACGACGCGGCTGCGCGTCAGGTGCTGCGCATTGCCGGCGAATTCCCGAAGTTCAAGTGGATGGTCGCCGCGCCGGTCGAAGAATGGGTGTTGTCGTACGGACGCGGCTGGCACCTGAACCTGCATCAGTTCGTGGAAGAGGTCGGTCCGCGGACCAACGACCCGGGCTTCCGGCTGCCGTATCACGTCGACGAGTTGTTCGTGTTCGTCGAAACGCGGCCGTTCGCGACCTACGCGACGGAACCCGCCGATGTGCCCTTCAAGACGCTGATCGATCCGGTGTATCGCCATTACCGATCGCCGGCCGGACGCGCGAGCCTGCAATTTGCCGCCTACAAGATTTCCGAGCAGCTGCTCAGGCAGACGCCGTCGAGCGTGTATTACGAAGACGGGCGCCTGAAGATCTATCGGTTCCAGTTGCGGTGATGCGTTGCATATGAAACGAGCGATTGCGATGTTGATGTTGATGTTGAGTGCCACCGCGCTGTGCAATGCCGCGGTCCCGATCGGCGCGTCCGCTCCGGCCGCGCCACTGGCGCCGGCGCGGCTCGCGATCTACTACGGCTATCCGAGCCTCGTAAACGGGGCATCGGGCGACGTCGCGCGCGCCGCGGCAACTTTTGCCGATTACGACGTCGTGGTCTTCGGCGACGGCCTCGAATTCGCGGACGTCAATCCGCGGCGCACGCCGGCGGGTGCCGGACCCGACGAGCATCGGCGAACGGCGGCGATCGTCGACAAGCTGCGGCAGCAATCAGTCGACGTCTACGGCTACATCGATCTGGGTAATTCGCAGAAGCTCCCGCTGCCCGAGTTGCTGCAGCGCATCAAGCTGTGGGCGGCGATGAAAGTGTCGGGCATCTTTTTCGACGAAGCCGGCTACGACTACGGCGTGACACGTGAGCGTCAGAACGCCGTGGTCGACGCCACCCACGCCCTCGGGCTGGGGGCCTTCGTGAACGCCTTCAATCCGGACGACGTGTTCGGGGCGGCGCGGGTCCCGATCAACAGTGCCGGAGGCGGCAATCCAGGCGGTACCGCCAGTCAACTCGGGGCAAACGACACCTACCTGCTCGAGTCTTTCCAGGTGCGGTTGGGCGAAGCCGAGAATTGGTCGTCGTGGGCCATGCGCACGCGCGCCGCGGTGGCGCATCGCGCGAATCACGGCTCGAAGATTTTTGCCGTCACCACGACGACCGCGCCGACCGAGCGCAACGCAACGAGCCTGTACCCGTATGCATGGTGGAGCGCGGCGGTCTGGGGCCTCGACGGCTTCGGGTGGGGCGAGCCTGACTTCAGCGGCGCAACCAGCAAGCTTCCCGCGCGTCACCTGCTGATCAATCCGACGGCGCTGGCCGGCACCCAGTTCGTGAGCGACGTCATCGAGACGGCCGACGGCATCGAGCGGCGCACCGACGCGGGTCGCATCGTGTTGTCCCGCGCCGGGCGCAGCGGCCGGTTCATTCCAGGCCAGCCGTAGGGCGGATTTGACAGCATCGCGTTGCCGCGCAACAATGAATGAATGTTCATTCAGTTGGCGTCCGCCTTCGCCAAGGCTACGGCGAGACAGGCTGTGTAATGCGAAGTTCCTCGGCGGGCAAGCTGTCGTTCGTCAAACATCCTGCAGGGAACGTCGATAAACGCGACGCGATCCTTCGCGCCGCCACCAAGGTGTTCGCGCACAGCGGCTTCTTCCAGTCGCAGGTCGCCGACGTCGCGCGCGTCGCGGGGGTCGCGGCCGGCACCGTCTATCTGTATTTTCAAAGCAAGGACGACCTGCTCGTGTCGATCTTCGAGCGGTCGATGAACGAGGTGCTCGCCGAAGGCCGCGCCGCGATGGCCGAAGTCCCGGACCCGGCCGCGCGCCTCGCGGAGCTGGCGCACCTGCATCTCGAACGCCTCGGCCGCGACAAGGATCTCGCCGTCGTGTTCCAGGTCGAGCTGCGCCAGTCGGTGAAGTTCATGGAGCGCTTCTCGGAGTCGTTCCTGCAGGATTACTTCAAGCTGATTCGCCAGGCGATTGCCGACGGACAGCAGAGCGGCGCGTTCCGCAAGGACATCAGCGCCACCACCGCCACCAAGATTTTTTTCGGCGCCCTCGATGAAATGGCCACCAACTGGGTGTTGAGCCGGCGCAAGTACGACCTCAATGCGGAGGCCGATGCGGTCGTGGACCTGTTCATCAACGGAGTGAAGCGCCAGTGAGCCACAGATTGGGCACAGATGTCACAGATTAACTCAGTCACGGTGCTGGGCGCCGGCACGATGGGCGCGCAGATTGCGCTGCACTGCGCGAACGCCGGCATCCCGGCGCTGCTGCTCGACCTGACCGCCGACGCCGCGAAGCAGGGCCTCGACAAGGCGCGCAGGCTCAAGCCCGATCCGCAATTCACGCCCGAGGCGTTCAGGCTGGTCACGACCGGCGGCTTCGACACGCATCTCGACCTGATCGCGAAGACCGACTGGATCATGGAGGCGGTGGTCGAGCGCCTCGACATCAAGCAGCAGCTGCTCGCCAAGGTCGATGACAAGCGGCGTCCCGGATCGATCGTCAGCTCGAACACCTCCGGCATTCCGATCGCGGCGATCGCGGAGGGCCGCTCCGACGATTTCCGGAAGCACTGGCTCGGCACGCACTTCTTCAATCCACCGCGCTACCTGCGATTGCTCGAGCTCATCCCGACGGCCGAAACGGATCCGGCCGTGCTTGCCGCCATGGTGCACTTCGGCGATCACGTCCTCGGCAAGGGCGTCGTCATCGCCAAAGACACGCCGAACTTCATCGCCAATCACGTCGGCCTTTACGGCGTGGCGCGCACACTCGACGCCCTGGCGAGCGGCAAATACACGATCGAAGAGATCGATGCGATCACCGGCCCCGCGCTCGGCCGTCCGGGAAGCGCGACGTTCCGGACGATGGACATCGCCGGCATCGACGTGCTCGCGCACGTGCTGCGAAATCTGAGCGAGCACCTCACGACCGAATCGGATCGCAAGGCGTTCGCGGTCGCGCCGCTGGTCGAGAAGCTGATTGCCAACGGCGCGCTCGGCGAAAAGACCGGCAAGGGCTTCTACGAGCGGCGCAAGAGCGCGGCCGGCGAGACCGAGATCTGGACGCTCGATCCGGTGACGCTGCAGTACCGCCAGAAGCAGTCGGCACGAATCGGGTCGATCGAAGCCGGCAAGTCGATCGATGACGTCGGCGAGCGCGTGCGGATGCTCTTCAACAGCAAGGACAAGGCCGGCGAATTCCTGCGCGAGACGCTGGCCCCGACGCTGGTCTACACCGCGCGCGTCACGCCGCAGATCTCGCATTCGATCGACGATGTCGATCGCGCCATGCGATGGGGCTTCGGCTGGGACCTCGGGCCGTTCGAGCTGATCGACGCGATCGGCGCCAAAGAAGTAGTGGCCGCAGCGCAAGGCACGCATTCGATGGAAGGCGGCGTGCCGCCGCTCATCGCCAGCCTGCTCGAAGCGGGCACGCCGAAGTTCCGCGAGGGACTCGTCAAGCCCGCCGCGGGCGACCTGCAAATCCTTCGCACGGCGAAAGAACAAAACCGCGTCATCAAGAAGAACGCCGGTGCGAGCCTGGTCGATATCGGCGACGGCGTGATCGCCATCGAGTTCCATTCGAAGATGAACGCGATCGGCGGCGACACCGTGCAGATGCTGCAGGCCGGCGTCAAGGAAGCTGCGAAGAGCGGACAGGCGCTGGTGATCGGCAACGACGCGCCGAACTTCTCCGCCGGCGCCAACCTGATGCTGGTGCTGCTCGAAGCGCAGGAAGGCAACTGGGACGAGATCGACTTGATGATCCGCGCGTTCCAGGGCGCGACCATGGCGCTTCGATACAGCCCGGTGCCGGTGGTTGCCGCACCGGCGGGCCTCGCCCTCGGCGGCGGTACCGAGATTCCGCTCCATTGCGATCGCGTGCAGGCGGCCGCGGAAACCTACATGGGCCTCGTCGAAGTCGGCGTCGGCCTGATTCCCGGCGGCGGCGGCACCAAGGAAATGCTGGTGCGCGCGATGTCGCAGCTGCCCACGCCGTCGAGCGATCCGCTGCCGTATGTGTCGAAGGCGTTCGAGACCGTCGCGCTGGCGAAAGTTTCTGCGAGCGGTCCCGATGCGCTCCGGCTCGGCTACTTGCAGCCCACGGATTCGTTCACGATGAATCGCGAGCGGCTGATGGCGGATGCCAAGGCGAGGGCGCTCGAGCGCGTCCGCGAGGGGTATCACGTGCCGCCGCCGCGCACCGCGATTCCGGTCGGCGGCGAATCGGTGACGGCGGCGCTCAATCTCGGCGTGCACCTGATGTGGCGGGCCGGCCGCGCCAGCGACCACGACAAGCTGATCGGCCAGAAGCTCGCGCACATTTTCGGCGGCGGCAACGTGCCGCATGCGACGACGGTCACCGAGCAGTACTTGCTCGATCTCGAGCGCGAGGCTTTCATGAGTCTGCTGGGTCAGCGCAAGACGCTCGAACGCATTCAGCACACGCTGAAGACCGGGAAGCCGTTGAGGAACTGATGACGGCCGGGTGGACGGAAATCAGCCGGGGTGACGGACCTCAGCCGGGGGTTCAGCCGGGGCGACGGAAGTCCACGGGGAAATACATGGTTGATCGAGGGACTGGAGTTCCAATCGTTTTGATCCCAGGGCTGCAGGGCCGCTGGGAGTGGATGCGTCCGACCGTCGAGGCTCTCGCGGAGCATCATCGTGTCATCACGTTTTCGCTGTGCGATGAGCGCTCCAGCCCGTTTCCGTGCGAACCGAAACGCGCGTTCGAAAATTACATCTCACAAGTGGAGCTGGCGCTCGATCGCGCCGGCGTCGATCGAGCGGTGATTGCCGGCGTGTCGTACGGCGGCCTGATCGCGTCTGAGTTTGCGGCGCGCCGGCCGGGCCGGGTCGGCGCCCTGGTGCTCGCGTCGGCGCTGCACTCGTCGTGGGAGCCCGATCAGCGTCAGCAGAGCTACCTGGACGCGCCGATTCTTCGCAGCCCGATGTTCGTGGCCACCGCGCCCCGTCGCATACGGCCGGAACTGGTGGCGGCATTGCCGTCGATGATCGAACGCTTGCGATTCGGAGCCGCGCATGGCGCGCGACTGGTATTGTCGCCAACCACGCCAAGCCGCATGGCGCGGCGCATTCTCTGGGCGAAGTCGCATCATTTTGCCGATCCGCGGCGCGTCAAGGCGCCGGCACTGCTCATCACCGGCGAGCCGGAGCTCGACCGCGTCGTGCCGGTCGACGTATCGCGCCGCTATCTCAATGATCTCGAGCGCGCCGAACACGTCGTCTTGAAACGCACGGGCCACCTCGGTCTCGTGACACGCCCGGGCGAATTCGCCGGCGTGCTCGAAAGGTTTGTGAATGGCGTCAGACTTTCTGCGTGAGATCGCCGGCCCGGCCGGCGTGCTCGAGGCGCTGCTCGACGAGCCGGCGGCAGCGCCGCGCGCCGTCGCCGTGTTCGGGCATCCGCATCCGCTGCACGGCGGCACGATGCACACGAAAGCGTTGTATCAGGCGGCCAAGGCCATGCCGGGCATAGGCGTGGCGGCGCTGCGTTTCAATTTCCGGGGCGTCGGCCGCAGCGCCGGCACCTTTGACGCGGGTCCCGGTGAGAAGGCGGATTTCAAGGCGGCGATTGATTTCGTCGCCGACCGCTTCCCCGACACGCCGATCTGGGCCGCCGGCATGTCGTTCGGATCGTGGATCGCGATGACGGCCGGCGCCGACGATGCGCGCGTCTCGCTGCTGCTCGCGATCGCGCCGCCGGTCGATCGCTACGATTTCGATGCGCTGAAAACGTGCACGCTGCCGAAGTTCATCATTCACGGCGAGGAAGATGAACTGATCTCGATCAAGGAGATCCGCAAGTTCTACGCGCAGCTGCCGGAGCCGAAGGAGCTCGTCACGATCGAGTACGCGAATCACCTGTTCGAGGGCAAGACACCGCTGGTCGGAGAGGCCGTCGAAGATTTGCTGGCTGATTTCAACACGGTAAGGACATAAATCATGCAAGACGCAGTCATCGTTTCAGCTGTTCGGACCGCGGTCGGCAAGGCGCCGAAGGGCACCCTCAGCGTGATGCGCCCCGACGAGCTCGGCGCGATCGCGATCAAAGGCGCGCTCGACAAGATCCCGCAGTTCGATCCGACGCTCGTGGACGACGTCATCATCGGGTGCGCCATGCCCGAAGGCGAACAGGGCATGAACGTCGCGCGCATCTCGGGCCTGCGCGCCGGCATCCCGGTCGAGGCCTCGGCCGTCACCGTCAACCGCTTCTGTTCTTCCGGCCTGCAGGCCATTGCCTACGGCGCCGAGCGCATCATGCTCGGCCAGGGACGCGCCGCGGTGGCCGGCGGCACCGAGTCGATGAGCATGGTGCCGATGGGCGGCAACAAGATCTCGCCGAACCCGGCGCTGGTCTCTTCGTATCCGGATGTTTATTTGAGCACCGGCCTGGTCGCTGAAAATCACGCGCGCGAGTCGACGGTGTCGCGCGCGGAGCAGGACGAGTTCGCGCTGCGCAGTCACCAGCGCGCCGTCAGCGCGATCGAGAAAGGCCACTTCAAGAACGAGATCGTTCCATTAACCGTGAAGGTCGTGAATCCGCCTAAAAGTGGACACTACCCGTCCGGACAGGTGGTGTCCGGCTTTAGCCGGATAGATGTTAAGGAAATTATTTTTGATACGGACGAGGGTCCGCGCCGTGACACCTCGCTCGAAGCGCTGGCGAAGTTGAAGCCGGCGTTCCACGTCAGCGGCACCGTCACCGCGGGCAATTCATCGCAGACGAGCGACGGCGGCGCCGCGGTCATCATCACTTCAGCGGAGCTCGCCAAGGAGCGCGGCCTCACGCCGCTGGCGCGCTTCGTCGGCTACGCGACCGCGGGCGTCAAGCCGGAGCTGTTTGGCATCGGGCCGGTGCCGGCGATCCGCAAGGTCCTCAAGCAGACCGGCCTGACACTCGATCAGATCGACCTGATCGAGCTGAACGAAGCGTTCGCCGCGCAGGCGCTCGCCTGCATGAAGGAGCTCGGCCTCGACCCCGAGAAAGTGAACGTCAACGGCGGCGCCATCGCGCTCGGGCATCCGCTCGGCTGCACCGGCGCGAAGCTCACGGCAACGATCATCAACGAGATGCACCGCCGCAAGGCGCGCTACGGAATGGTCACGATGTGTGTCGGCGGCGGTATGGGTGCTGCTGGGGTTTTTGAACGGATGTAGAAGGCAGAAGGCAGAAGGCAAAAGGGAAGGTAGAAGGTAGAAGGTAGAAGGTAAAATGCGAGGACATATGGCGACGGCAACGAGCGAAACGGTCAAGGGCGGCGCATGGCTGGTGGGAGAAACCGATCCGGCGACCGTGTTCACGCCGGAACAGCTCAGTGACGAGCACAAGCTGATTCGTCAGACCGCCCAGGAATTCATGAAGGGCGAAGTGCTGCCGGTCGTCGAGCGGCTCGAGAAGAAGGAGTGGTCGCTCAATCGCGAGCTGCTCAGGAAGTGCGGCGGCCTCGGCCTGCTCGGCACCAACATCCCGGAGGAATACGGCGGCGTCGATCTCGACAAGATCGCGACGATGATCGTCTCCGAGTGCATCGCGATGCAGGCGTCGTTCGCGACGACGTTCGGCGCGCAGGCTAACCTGACGATCCTGCCGATCTACATGTTCGGCACCGAAGCGCAGAAGAAGAAGTACCTGCCGGGCCTGGTCTCGGGTGAAATGGCCGGCGCCTACGGCCTCAGCGAATCAGGCTCCGGCTCGGATGCGCTCGGCGCCAAGACGCGCGCCATGAAGCAGGCCGACGGCAGCTTCATCATGTCCGGTGAAAAGATGTGGATTAGCAATGGAGGCTTCGCCGACGTCTTCATTATCTTTGCGCAGGTAATTGACGGCGACCCTTCGACAAGCTCAGGGTCGGCCCGAGCGGAGTCGAGGGCCGAACACTTCACCGCCTTCATCGTCGAACGCAAGTGGCCGGGCGTCTCGAGCGGGAAGGAAGAGCACAAGCTCGGGCTCCACGGCTCGTCGACGACGCCGATCATCCTGCAGGATGTGAAAGTGCCGGCCGATGCGGTGCTGGGCGAGATCGGCAAAGGCCACAAGGTCGCCTTCAACGTGCTGAACTTCGGCCGCTTCAAGCTGGGCGCGATGTGCTCCGGCGGCGTGAAGATCAACATCGAAGAGGCCGCCAAGTACGCGGCATCACGAAAACAGTTCAACACGCCGATCGCCACGTTCGGCGCGATTAAGCACAAGCTCGGCGAGATGACGACTCGACAGTACGCGCTCGAGAGCATGATGTATCGCACCGCCGGGCTGATCGAGCAGCGGATTGCCGCGACGCCGGACAAGAAGGCCAACGACGGCACGCCGATGCTGCTGGCCCTCGAGGAGTTCGCCGTCGAGGCGTCGATCGCCAAGGTGCTCGGCAGCGAGACCGTCGATTACACCATCGACGAGAACCTGCAGATCCACGGCGGCAACGGCTTCGTGCACGACTATCCGCCCGAGGGCCATTACCGCGATGCGCGCGTCAACCGCATCTTCGAAGGCACCAACGAGATCAACCGCCTGTTGATCCCGGGCATGCTGATGAAGAAGGCGATGAAGGGCGATGTGCCGTTGATGCAGGCCGCCAAGGCGCTGCAGGACGAGATCATGAACCCGTCGATGAGCATGCCCGACGACAGCGACGGCGTGCTGTCAGCCGAAGCGCGCGCGTGCGGCGCGTTCAAGAAAGTCGTGCTGATGGTCGCCGGCACCGCGATGCAGCGCTACGGCACCAAGCTCGAACAGGAGCAGGAAGTCCTGAGCTTCCTTGCGGACATCCTGATTGACACGTATTCGGCTGAGAGCGCGGTGCTGCGCGCCCAGGCTGCGGCCGGCAGCAAGCTGTCGAATGCCGACCTGCACCAGGATGCCGCGAGGGTGGCGGTCAACGAGTCGGCAGGCCGGATTGAATTGTCGGCGCGCAACGCGCTCGCCGCGATGGCCGATGGCGACGTGCTCCGTACGCAACTGGCGGCACTGCGCCGGTTGTTGAAGGTGACGCCGTCGAATACCGTCGAGATGCGCCGGCGCCTGGCTGATGCGACGGTCGTGAAGGGCAGCTACATCTTCTAGGACGACGGCTTCGTGGTCAGTCCTAGGCGATGTTTCTAACGGACGGACGGCGGTATGCCGTCCGTCCAAGTCAGTCGCGTCTGCAGCCCGAATCGTAAACCCGTTACGGATTTATCGTCCCAGTTGTAATCACCCAAACGTCGTACGTGACATTAGAGGCGTTCAAGGCGCTACCGACGGTGATCTTGTCGGTCCCGAGAGCGGTAATTGAATTCGACACAGCATTACCCGTATCGGTACGCCGTCCGGTCGTGTCCCCATTAACGCGGTACACTTTCGCCACTGCAGTTGTCGGGACTACCAGTGCAAACTCAGGCGTCGAACCGCTCAGACTTAATGCTATGTCCCGTGACGAAGTGCCGTCTCCCACATACGAAGTCACCGCCATCAGTCTCGTGGATGAAACACCGTCGCTCACTCTGCCTGCCCAAAACGCGTGATCGCCGCTACCGTGACCGATTAGAGTTCCAAACTGTACCGTGCCTGCGCCAAGGGCTTGGATGCGGTCAGCATCTGAAGCCTGCGCGACTCCGAGCTTCGCCGTGAGATCACCGGTGTGACCGGGACCCCGATAGAGACTCGCCTTGGTCGAATCCGCACTGTTGCCAAACGCCGCGCCACCGAAAATGAAATCTGGTGTGAAGTTCGAGAGCAAAGCACCACTCTGGGGATCCCTGAGTTTATGAGTGTAGTTGTCTTCTGCCAGCGGCTTCGACACAGCAAATGGAACCACGTAACGACCGGTTGGATCGAAAAGGGCAATGGCAACGTAGTCCACGCCGCTCACGTTGAACGAGCGCGACGCCCCATCCACGACGTGCATCTTGCCTCTCTGGGGCCATATCCTCGAGAAGTTCGTCAGAGATGACGACATCCCCGCGGCACCTTGCCGTGACTCCCACCACCACATTGGTTCGACGGCGGTTGAGGCATTCAGCGCCATGACGAGTACCGCGGTCGGGACTAGGTTGTTGCCAAAGTCAATCGTTTGGGCTGTCCCATTACCCGTGTAAGGCCGCTTGATCACTTGGGTCGTTCTGTCAGTGAACGGTTCGGGCTCCGGAGAGTCGTGTTCGACGATTAGGGCAACAGAAAAGAGCGAATTGGTAGCATTAACGCCATTAGTGACTCCAACTTCGACCACATCCGTCGTCGACCATCCAGACGTAGCCACTCGATACCAACGTGTGTCATTGCTGGCGAGAGTAAAGTCAGTCAAAGTGGTGTCCACACCGTTACGTCGGATGAACGCTTTGGTGGCCGCCGAGGCGGCTTGCATGCGCACCCCGACAAGCACGCTACCGATTTGACCGCTGATGCCGCGCGACGCCATCGATTCCATACGATAGGAAATCTTCTCGCCTAGGACGCTGCTGCTTACTGAGAGAGGGAACGTGCCGTCTCCCGCAATAATCGACCGCGCTCGCCAGTCTGGTCTTCCACCCGTCCACGCTGAGTAGGTCCCCGCATCGGCCGCCTGGAGGAGCGTAGAGCGCCAATTCGTCTCATAGGTTTCCATTGGATCCCCATGACTCTGCGCGCCTAAGAGCGCGGCCTTCCAGACATTCATCAATAATCCGTTCGTTGCTGCTGGAGATTTCAGTGAAGTGAACACTAGTGATGTTGTTCCACTCGCGACGTCTAGCCCCTTCGGGGTCGTTTCGCCACTTTGCCAAACACCGCCTGGGATGGCGCCGTACGTCACCACGGTCGCACCATCAAAGATCACTTGAGCCCAACTCGTCATGTTCTCCCAATCTGGATTCGGACTTGGGTGCACAGACTCTGAGTTATGTTCGAATCGCAATTGAAGGCTGTGCGGAGTGTTGAGTCCAAGGGCGGAGGACGTCCACAAAACTTGAGGCGTAGTCCGGCCTCCATCGTGCTTCACCACCAATTGACCGCTGGTCGTGATGTACGCCCTGATCGCGTTGGGGCCGCCAGCGCTCGTCTCGGTGCCTAAAAACTCTGCGTCAGCAATAGTCGGGTATCGCTCCACTTCAAACTCGAGAAATATGCCGCCTTGTTTCGGTTGATTAGGATTATTTCCAATAAAACTCGGTCCGTTCGTAAAACTGTCGACAGTGCCAGCACTTGCCTTCACGCCGAGTCGAAGACCCGTCGATGGCATGTCCGGATGAATCCACTTCCGTGCGGCCGCAGTCGCGCCAGTTTGGATGATGGTCGCACTTCCCGAGCCAGTGGGAACCTCCCAGCTCGTCGCTACCTTATGCGAGGTCGTCGTCACAGGATCTGGCGAGAGCAAGGACAGCGTCAGAGTTATCTCTCCGACGTTACTACCATCGGGGTCAACAATCACCTTGTAGGTACCTGTGACTGGCAATCTCACTTCAATCAGAGCTTTCATACCGACCCACGTGCCGGCAAGAAATGACCCATCAGGATTGCGGATATCGATTCGTCCCCAAGTGAAAGTGCCACCTGCGGCTTCCAGACGCGCTCTGTCGCCTGCTTTGCCATAGAACTTCAGTGTGTCGAAGCTATTTGTGACTGTGATTTCGGCTGTCTTCGTTTTCGGCGCTTCGCGCCAGTTGCTAAAGAGCTTGCCCGATACACATCCGTCGGGATGGTACACGAGATATTCCCAACCAGTTTGGTAGACGGCCGACCCCACATCATCTGTGTTAACCACGTATGGAAGGCCACCCGGATCGCAATCGCCCATGCCATCGATTCCGGAAGTGGCTCCTCCGACGTTGTTAGCATAAACATTGCCCCCTTCAATTCCGTCGATGACCATATTGGTCACCGTGTTGTAGACCACATTGCCGTAGACGTTGCCCACGTTATGCGCTGTCCACTGAGGCTCCGTTTTCCACGGATGAGTGCCTAGAAGAAGGCCTATCGCAAGTTTATCGGGGACGAGCGTATAGATAGTGTTGTCGCGAAATTCCGAGTTGGTATGTTCGCCGGGGGTAGCCGGCGGTTCGCTCGGTGAATTCCCGGGATTGAGTCCTGCGAACCCATACTTCCCTGTGTTGACAATAATATTGCCGGCTACAGTGCACGTATTAGATCCGAATATCGCGATTCCAATATCCGTATTGTCGACGAGTAGATTATTGGTGATGAAGCCGTTGTGGCACCAAAGCGCCGTTATGCCGTCAGACCATGGTGTCTCACCGTTGTCATGTTCGGTATAAACATCTCGCCCATTGCGAGCGATGTAATTGTTATCGACGTTGAAATGCCCAAACAACCCGAGCCCGGAGCCGCAGAGTGCCTCAACGGAATGGTTGTAGGCGAAGATAAGTGGCGTACCGCCGGCAATGTAGTTGGGTCCTTGCAGGAGCAGATTTCCTGGATGACCATCGGCCCCGTCGTCGGAACAATCATCAATGACATCGGGCACCGTTCCTTTTCGGACACGCCAAGCCAAATTCGTGAGATCGCCTGATTCTTGCGGCAAGTAATTCTGGCAGTCGCTCAACGAAGGGTTCGGGTCTGTCGCGTCCGTCTCCCCACATACTTGGTCCACCATTCCGTTAAACTCGATGTAACGAATCACTACGTTTGGTGTCGGAATGTGCTCCTCCGTGCGCAGGATTCTGGCGAACAAATGCCGACCGGCGAGAATGCGCGCTCGAGCGTTCTCCGAGCCCCCGGCCGCCGTTAGTGTAGTGTTCGCCTTGATGTACAACCCCTTCAGATGGTCGTTGGGGTTTTGGTCAGTGGTATTTAGATCCGTACCGTCAACGATGTATCCAGGAAAGGCGATTGTGAGGGAAATAGTGCCATTGTTCGCAGTTGCCCAGTCCAAACACGCCTGCAGCGCGGAATCATCTGGTTGCCAATCGGTCGGATCGCCGCAGGAAAGTGGTTGGGCAAACGCCGATTGCGCGAACATGGAAAGTATGGCGGCCAAGAGAAACGCCCGTGATATCGACAGACGAAGTAATACTACTGCCGCATGACGTGTTGTTTGGAACATGAGGGGCCTCCTTGCTGAACATCAGCATATCAATAGACGACCTGCCTCTCGAAAACTCTCAGCCAACGGCCACGACTTGAATTGGACGATCGCCCAAACGTGTTGATGCAGAATCAGGGCGTTATTGCGGCGGCTGCGATCCGCTCAAGGGCCTCGTCGCTCGCAAAGACTGGATGCGAGTTCTCGTATTGCGCTCATGAATTTAACGACCGCTGCTGAATTCGCATCGGTATGCCGCATCGATCCAGTATCCTGCCGGAGTGCTGGCGCATACCCGGGAAGGTTCGATGATTCGTGGGTTTTCGGTGGCGGTGATCGGATTCATAGCCGCAACCGTGATTCTCACATATCCACAAGCCGTCGCTCTCACGACGTCTGTGGGTCCGCACTATGATGCGCTGTTCAGCATCTGGCGGCTTGCGTGGATCGCCCACCAACTTCCGAATCATCCGCTCGATTTATTCAACGCCAACATCTTCTACCCTGAGCAGCTCACACTCGCCTACTCTGACGCGCTGCTTTTGCAGGGCTTGATAGCCGCTCCGTTTCTGTGGATCGGGTTCAGCGCGGTGCTCGTCCATAACGTCATGCTGCTCGCGACGTTTGTGTTAAGCGGCGCGGCGATGTTTTGGCTGGTGCGTGAACTCACCAAATCTGAATCGGCGGGTTTCGTCGCCGGGATGATTTTCGCGTTTCAACCGTATCGATTCGGACACTACACGCAACTTGAGCTCCTAAGCGGGTGGTGGATTCCAATCGCGTTCTGGTTATTCGAGCGCGCGATTGTGAGCGCATCGGTCGCGCGCTGGTCGTGGCTTGGCGCAATTATTGCGCTGCAAACACTGTCGAGCATTTACTACGGAGTCTTCCTGGTGACCGCTCTTGGCATCCTGACCGTCGTGCGGCTGCCGCGAAGCGGGATCATGCCGTCAGCGGCAATGGCGAAGGCGGTGCTCAGCGGGGTATTAGTCGCGGCCGTGATGGTGATTCCGTACATGATTCCCTACCTGAGCACGCGGCACATTGTCGGCGAGCGCTCAATCGGGGAGGTCACCAACTGGAGCCCTCATCTCAGCACCTATCTCGTGACGACGCGTGAGCACTGGCTTTACGGCGCCCGGCTCGGCGACCTCGCGCATCCCGAAGGAATTTTGTTTCCTGGTTTGACAGCAGTGACGCTCGCGTTGATGGGAGCGGTGCCACCAAGCAATCGGCTGCGAATCGCTTACGTTGTCCTCTTATTGCTCGCGTTCGACTTGTCCCTCGGTTTCAACGGACTCACATACCCACTCTTATATGAGGTGGCATTACCGTACCGAGGCCTGCGCGCTCCCGGCCGATTGTTCGTTATCGTTTCGGCGGCACTCAGCGTCTTGGCGGGCTGGGGTTTCGTTCGGATCGCGGAGTCCTGCCGCAGTCGCTTGCAACGCGTGTTAGTCGCGGCGGTTGCAGTGACGCTAATTGCGGCCGAAAGCGCCACGATGCCGATGAGTCTCGTACCGGTGCCCACTCCCGACCCGGTCTATCGCTGGTTGGCGCAGCAACCGCCGAGCGTTGTATTGGAATGGCCCTTCCCCAACACGAGCCGCCTAGGATTCACATTTGATCCGAACTACATGTATTTCTCAACGGGCCATTGGCACCGGCTGGTCAATGGCTACAGCGGGTTCCATCCGCCCTCGTACATCAAACTGCTGGATGGACTGACGCCGTTTCCGACCTCGACAGGCATAGAAGCCCTGCGCAAGCTTGGCGTTGAGTACCTGATCCTCCATAACGTGGAACCCGGTGAGTGGAACCGAGTCAACCAGGCCCTCCAACAGAGTCCCTCCGTGCGTCTCGTGCTGACTGATTCCGCGATGGAAGCCAACGTCGCGGTTTATCAAATCGTCGGCCGTTAACCATCAGCTAACGCTGCAACAGGTAGGTCGCTTTCACTACGAACTGACGATCCTTCCTGCCGAAGATGTCCGCGGGCAGGCCGGTCTGCGACAGGTCGTTATAGACGATGTAGATGTCGCTGCCGGGGCGGTAGATGAAGTTGAAGCGCACGTTGTTCGAGACCTCGTGCGTCGAGGTGTTGTACTGCGTCAGGCTGCGGATCGTTGCGCGCGGCCCGGACTCGTGTTCAGCGTGAAGTACCACTCGTTCATCGAGTAGGCGCCGACCGGGACCGTCACGTTCGGGCGAATGCGGAACGGCACATCCAGCACATCGGAGCGTGTTCTTCGCTGCGTCCTGTGTTACGATATTGTCTGATGAGTCACACATTGACAATCCGTCTGGACCGGACGCTGGCCGACTGGCTCGAGCGCGAAGCGGCGCGCACCGGCGTTCCACAAGGAAGGATTATTCGCAACGAGCTCGAGCGCGCCAGAAAGGCACGCGGCGCCCGTCCGTTCATGCGGCTGGCCGGGACTGTCGACCGGGCGAAAGACCTGTCGGCGCGCAAAGGCTTCTCACGCGGATGACCGGGATCGCCGATACCGGTTTTCTGGTGGCGTTCGCCAATCGCGGCGATCTTCACCACCGGTGGTCGGTGGAGGTCGCCGCACAGATCGACGAGCCCCTGCTGACCTGCGAAGCCGTGCTCGCCGAAGCGGCCTTTCACCTGCAGAGCGTGCCGATTGTCCTGGCGATGATTGCCGAGGGGCTCGTCACCTTGTCATTCGCCGCTAACGATCACCTTCCCCAGCTGGCGGTGTTGGCGAAACGCTATCAGGATCGATCGCCTGACCTCGCGGACCTATGCATCATTCGGATGAGCGAGCTATACCCGCGGCATCCGGTTATTACGGTCGACCGCGAGGACTTCCGCGTCTACCGCCGCAACAAACGCGAAATGATTCCGCTGGTGTGTCCGCCGGCGCTGTGAAAAGGCTACTGTCCGGGACGCCGCTGCAATCCTTGCAGCCGGGCTTCGGCGAGATCCTTCACCGGCAAACCGTCTTCCGTCTCGAGCGCGTTGCTGGCCGCGGCCGTCCTGAACGCGGTTTCCGCTTCGGCCGCGTTGCCCATGCGCTCCGCGGCGAGGCCGAGCAGATAGTGCACCGTGCCCGGGCCGACGCCGGGACCCTCGTTCAGTTTCACGCGCTGCAGCTCGAGGCGCGCTTCCGACCAGTTCCCCGCCCGCGCCAGGGCGACCGCGAGATTCAAGCGGATCACCGAATCCGTGACGGGATCGGCCTGACTCTGCAATCGATTCCGCAAGTCGACGAGGATCTTGTTGACCATCAGCGACTGATCGTTGAGACCAATCAGGCGTGGCGTCATGTAGATGTTTGTATCAGCCTTCTTCGCAACACCGGCGCGGTCCTTCAAATCGAGCGTCAGCGCTTCATCGGCCTTGCGGCCGGCGAGCAGGTTGCCGAGCGCCGCGGCGTCCGGCACCGGCTGCGAATTCGCCTTCAGCACGACATCGCCCGGTTGAATGCCGGACTTCGCCGCGGGACCATTTGGATCGACCGCGACGACGACCGGGCCTTCGAGATCGGTTACGTCAACCGCGGTGATGCCGAGCGAGGGCTTGAAGAACGATAGACCGCGATCGATGCGGCCCACGGCGAGTGACGTCGCATCCGGGCTGTCGAGATCGAGCTCGATCACGTCAGGATCGGAGCTGCCGGCGGCGAGCAGCGAGACGACCAGGCGGTTGCGGGTCGCGGCCGACGGCACGGTGACCGACGCAATGCCCTGCGAATCGAACTGCCGCGACAGGCGCTGGGAAAGATCGCCGCGCATCACCGCGGCCACTTCGGCGGATGCGCCGATCGGACGCTTGTTGGAATCAAACGCAAGCCAATCGGCCGGCAGCTTCTCGGCGGCCAGCGTCTTCGCCGTCTCATCCGACGGCGGCGCGAACAGCGTCACCGACTGCGACGACTGAAACTGCTTCTCGATCGTCAGCCGCAAGTCGGTGTTGAGCGCGGCCGGCCCGCTCGCCGACACGATCGCGAACGCGGGCCGCAGCGTGCCCGAGATGTTGATCTTGCCGCCGGTGCGCGCGTCGACGCGCTGGAAGTAACGGCCCGACTGCGATTTCAATTCGACGACGTGCGCGCCTTCGCAGACGTCGTGGATCGTCATCGGCGCGACGCCGCGCTGCAGGCCGTCGATCAACACCAGCGTGCCGGGCTGATTCGACGTCACCGATACACTCGCGACCGCCGGCTCGAGCTTCACCGGATCGAGGACGAAGTCGTCGAGCTGCTCGACGGTCTGGCGGCGCTCGGCGCGGACGAAGCAGTCCTTCTTGAATTCGATGCGATGCGCGCCGATCGGCAGGTCCATCACCGTCAGCACCGCCGACAGTTCCGACGCGGGCACACCGGAGCGTGCGGCGCGTTCGGCGTATTCCGCCGGTGGCGGTCCGGGCCTGGTGATGCCGTGAGAGATGCCGTCGATCACCACTTCCACGCCGGCCGGCGCGGTGACGAACTTGAACACCGACGCCGTTCGTTCGAGCACCAGCGAATCAACCACCGTTGCGGCGCCGGCGGCGGCGGTGAACGGCTGCGTGACCTGGCGGAACCCGATGCGCGACACGCTCAACGTGTGATCGCCGACCGCGATCGGGACCGTGCCATTGGCCGGCACTCGAGCGCCATCGAGCAGCACTTCCGAATCGGCGGGCAGGATCGTCAATCGCAGCTCGGTGACGTTGTTCTTCACGACGTCGTCATAGACGGCGAGAATCTTCGGCGAGACCTGGCCGGACAGCAGATACCCGGGCTCGACCTTCACCAGCGACACGAAATCCGCGGCCGCTTCCTTGTCCTTGCCGAGGCCGAACAGCGCGCGGGCGCGCATGTCGTAGGCCTGCGGCAGCAGGCGCCTGGCTTCCGGCGTCGGGCGCGCCTCGATGGCGCCGATCGCGGAATCGAGCGCCTTGATGGTGTTCTCGTAGTCGAGCGAATCAAACGCGGTCCGCGCCTGATCGACCAGGCCTTTGACATTCGACAAATCCACCTGCGCCAGTGCAGGTGAAGCACCAATTACCAGGGCGACACTGAGAATTAGCACCTTGGGCACCACCGGCACCCCAGGCACTGCAGGCACCTTCATCATTGGTAGACTCCAATCCGCTTGGCCTTCTCATCGAAGATGTAGAGGCGCCCCGCCCCGTCGACGCCGATGGCGCGCGCGCGAGTAAACGCGCCGGGCGCCTTCTCCTCGAGCGTAAACGACGTGATCAACCGGTTGCGCGGACCGAACACGAACACCGATTCACGGCCGCGATCCAGGACGTAGAGATAGCCAAGCCGATCGAACGCGAGGTCGACCGGCTCATCGAGCTGGTAGTTCGCGCCCTTGGTCATGATCTTCGAGAGCGGCTTGCCGTCGCGATCGAGGATCGAGATCGCCTTCGCATCCTTGTCGATCAACGCGATGTCGTCGAGGACGTTGATCGCCATGCGCTCGGTATTGATCGCCGCGGTGAACGGCCCGAGGTACTGCCCGCGCGCGTCGTAGCGGACGACGGTCTTGTCCTTCTTGTTGACGACCAGTCGATGGCCCGTCGCCATCATCACCGCGGACGGAACCTCCTCGACCGGCCGCGGCGGTTTGTTCGGTTCCGTCGGCGGCAGCATGATCGGCATCGAGGCCGCCCGCTCGGTGTGCAGCGCGCCGTCGCGCGCGAAGACGACGCGATTGAGCTCGTCGACGAAAAACGTCGACGGATCCTGGGCGGTGACGGTGCTGGCCGGCGCGCCTTTCAGGTCGAACACCGCGATGCCCTTGTTGTAGCCGAGCAGGATGCGGTGCAGCGGATCGATCTTCACGCCGACCACGTCATCGAAGTTCGATTTCTCGGGCCCGATATAACGGCCGCTGAACGCGAACGCCGACGCTTTCGGCGCGCGCACGTGCAGCCGGTAGAGAATAGAATTGATGTTGAGCGCGGTCTCGGATTCGAGCGACGCCGGCATCATCTGCCGCACGCGCTGCACTTCGGGCAGCGCCGCCGTGGCGCGATCGACTTGCGCGAGGCAATAGCCCGCCGCGAGATTCGCGCGCGCCGCCCATGGCGAGTTCGGATACGACGCGGTCACACGGCGATAGCGCGCCAGCGCCTCCTCGTTCCGCCGCACCAGCCGCAGCGCTTCGCCCGCATAGAACCCCGCGGCCGGAACGGCATCGTTGCCGGGGAACAGCCGCTCGACACGCTCGAAGCTCGCCACCGCCGAATCAACGTCGCCCGGCGCGCGGCCCTTGGCCATCGAGACGCGGCCGCCGACGACGTAGGCCATCGGCGCCGAGTCGGTCTCGGGATAGGTCTTCAACAACTGATCGACGGCGGATTGCGCCGAGCCGAGATCCTTCGCGATGTCGATCTGATACAGCACCATCTGCAACAGCGCGTTGTCGGCAACCTGGCTCCGCGGGAAGGAATCGATGATCGCCTGGAAGTCCTTCATCGCTTCGGCGTAACGCTGGCCCTTGAAAAACGCCAGGCCGCTCTCGTACTGGCGGCGCGGCAAATCCTCGTTCGACTGCGTCGATACTGCGGCCGTCGCGAAAATGATGGCCAGTGCAGCGACGATGGGGAGTGTCGGCTTCATGGGGGTGGTTTTATTTCGCCGTGAAGTTGGCGCGGATCTCCCGGCCCTGCGTCACGGTGACGCGATTCAACGGGTTCTGGCCGTCAGGGCACACCAGATCGACCTGGTGCTCGCCGGCAGCCGCGGGAATCGGCTGCCACGGTCCATAACCGAGGTCCTTCTTGCCGATCATCGCCTTGCAGTCGCCGCGCGCGGCGCGAATCACGATCCTGCCGAGACCGGGCGCGGTGTAATCGAACCGGTTTTCGGCGCCGCCATCGACACGCACCGGTTGATCGAGGAACACGCTCTCGGCGCGCACGCGCAGGGTCTTCCCGTTCGCCTGCAATGGCAGCTCGTGGGATGTCGCCGATGCCGAGATCACGCGATTGCCATCCAGCACTTCGAACTCGTAGGCCGCCGACATCGTCACGGCAACCGTGGCTCGCGACGACGGCGCTGGCGCCGGCGCGGGGACATTCGCCGCCGGCGCTGCGGCCGCCGGAATCGGCGTCTTCTTCGCAGGCAATTTCTCGGCCGGTGAGCCGGTCGTGCCCGAGCCGTTCGTGTTCGCCGAGGCCAGTTTCTCGACCGGCTTCACCGGAGGATTCGCGGCGCTGCTTGGCCCGTTCGGCTGCAGGTTGGCCGGTTGCTGCGGCGGCGGTTGAACCGGCTGCGTCACCGGCGTGGTCTGAATCGTGTTCGTGGCCGGTCCCGGCGCCGGCCTCGTCATGACGTAGCCGCCGGCGACACCGATCATCGCCACGGCAATGCCGGCGGCGATCATCCAGGTCTTCGATCCGCCTCCCGCCGCGGCAGGCGGTGGAGAAACAGCCTGCTGCAGCGTCTTGTTGACCGCCGCGCCGGCTTCCTTCTGTCGATCGTCGTGCAGCGCCTTGAGCACGTTCGTGCTGGCGAAGCGCGTGGCATCCATCGGCGGCGGCGCGTTCAGCTGATGCGTCTTGCGAATCAGCTGCAGCTCGCGGCCCAGCTCCTCGGCCGTCTGGTAGCGGCGATCGCGATCCTTCTCGAGCGCCTTCGACACGCAATCGAGCAGCTGCTTCGGCAATCCGGGCACGTACTGCTCGACCGATGGCGGCTGCTCACGCAGGATGCCGGCGATCACCGTCGTCAGGCCGTCGCCGTCGAAGGGTTTCCGGCCGGTGAGCAATTCATAGAGCAGCACGCCGGTGGACCACACGTCGGATCGGCCGTCGAGATCCTGCGCGCCGGCAATCTGCTCGGGCGACATGTACGGCGCGCTGCCGACGACATCGCCCTGCCGCGTCAGCGTTGACGTGGCAAGCTTGGCAATGCCGAAGTCGAGCAGCTTGACGGTGCCGTCCTGCAGGACGAACACGTTGGCCGGCTTGACGTCGCGGTGAACGATGCCTTCCTTGTGCGCGTAGCCAAGGCCGCTGCACAACTGCGTGACGATATCGAGCTTGTCGTCGAGCGTCAGCGGCGGCTGTTCTTCCATCCGCGAGCTGAGCGGCGCGCCGCGCAGGAACTCCATGACGATGTGCGGCTGGTTGTTCTCCTCGGCGAATTCGAACACCGTGACGATGTTGCGATGCTGCAGCTTCGCGGCCGACCTGGCTTCGCGATAGAAGCGCGGCCGCATCTGCTCGGTGTCTTCGCTGAAATCGGCGAGCATCACCTTGACCGCGACTTCGCGATCGAGCACCGGGTCGTGGCCGCGATAGAGCACGCCCATGCCGCCCTTGCCGACGCGCTCGAGAATCTGATAGCGCCCGATCTTGTCGGGCATCGTCACCTTCGTCGTCATATCGAAAGTTTCTTCGTCGCCACGTCATTCGAGAGGACGGTCGGCGCATCGAGAATCCGTGTCGCCTCGGCGTCCGGCCCGGGCACGTCGGTGAACGGACCAACTTCGTCCACGTATTTGACCTGCAGGTGCCCGATCTGCACGACGTCGCCGTGACTGAGGCGCGCCTCTTTGGTCTTGGCGCCGTTCACGAGGATGCCGTTGCGGCTTTCGAGATCGCGCACCGTCGCCGAACCGTTGCCGGCGCTGAAGGCGGCATGACGGCGCGACAGCAAGGGATCGTTCGTCTCGGTGATGTCGCAGGCCGGATCGCGGCCGACGATCAGCGTATCGACGAGGACCATCTCACGCGGCCGGCTGCCGCCGGTGATGATCAGGCGGCGGCTCATCGGTGACGCACCCCGCTGGCGGCCTTCAGCACGGCGATTTCAGCGGCGACGTCGTTGTGAAACATCTGCAGCTCCGTCAGCGCTTCGTTGGCTCTCGCGGGATCGATGTCGCCGACGTTGTTGATGTCGAGGCCGGCGCGCGCGAACTCGGGGAAGCCGGCGGCGAGCTGCGCGAGCTTCGCGTCGCACTCGCCTTCAATGCTGGCCATGCCGAGACGCCGGCCGAGCGCGCGCCGCTGCCCGAGCAGACTCTCGATGTCGCGATACCGATCGAAGGCGGCGATCAGGATCCGCTGGCGATCGCCCTGGCGGCTGGAACGCACCTGATCGATCTCCGCGCGAAGGTGATTGATGCTGGCCTGCCGTCGCGCCGGCTCGGCTTCGACCCCTTTGAGGATCGCGCGGCTCAAGCCCTCGGGCGCCTGTTTGGGCATCAGCGACGGAGGGTGAGGACCGCGGCCGGTCAGCATGAAATGAAAGACCGCGGCCGCCGAATAGATGTCGGACCTGGAGTCTGCCGGCACGCCGGCCGATTGTTCGGGCGACGTGAAGACATGGCCGCGGCCATCGCCGCCGAAATCAATAATCTTGACCGCGCCGGTCGTCTCCACGAACACGTGACCCGGCTTCAGTCCGCCGTGTACGACACCGCAATCGTGCGCGGCCTGCAGGCCGTCGCAGATCTGGTGCATTGCGGTGAGACGGTCTTCGACGGTTGCGAACGTGGCGTGCAGCAGCGACGGTCCCTCGAGCAGCTCCATCACCGTGAACGGACTGCCGTTGTCCTCGCCGAGGTCCAGCACGGACACGACGTTCGGGTGCGCCACTTGTCCGGTTGCCCTGGCTTGTTGATGCACGCGCGGATCTCCCGCTCTCCCCACCCGTATCGCCACGCGCCTGCCCATCGCATCGTCGACGCCGGAATACACGGAACCCAATGCGCCCGTGCCGACACACTCGACGATCGAATAACGCCCGACTCGCGACGGATGACTGCCGTTGTTCAAAGGATCGGCAACGCCTTGTAAGTCCGCCTCCGCTAGGGCTTCGGCGAGACAGGCTTTACCGGGCAAAAGTATAGTCCGGTCGGGGCGCGGTGGACGTCCCCTGAGCGGTGCAAACGTGAGTAAAAGCGGGGGATCGTCGGAGGGAAATCTACAGCCGGGCTGCAATCTGCTGCGCCAGTTGCAGGGCGTCCGCATCGACCACCGGCGCGAGCGTCCAGTCGTGCAGCCACACCGCTTTCCGGCGCAAATCGGGATCTTCCGACGTGTGCCGCGGGATGACGTGCGCGTGCAGCGCCGGTTCGACGTTGCCGAGGATCTCGTAGTTGATGCGCTCGGCGCCGGTCGCCTCGAGGACCGCGTCGCCGAGCGCGGTCATGTCGTCGAGAAACTGCTGCCGCGCATCGCCGACGAGCGCGTTGAGATCGGTCACGACCGGATCGGGCAGCAGCAGGCAATAACCGCGCGTGGTCTGCGGATCGCCCAGCACCGCCCATCCTGAGAGCATGCGCGCGATCACGCGCTCGAGCTCGCCGCGGCGCGCGGCTTCGACTTGACGATGAATCGCCGTCATCATGCGGCGGGATGCTCTGGATCTTCGAGCGGCACACCCGCGGCGCAGAGCGGGCACTCGGGCTGACGCCACGTATCAAAAGCGGCGCGGCCGGTGGTCTCGACGCGCAGCCCGCGCTCCTTGAAGAAATCCGCGCCGATCGTGCCAAGCACGTAGAGTGCGCCGGCAACAACCGGGATCCCGCCGTGCGCTTCGATGGCGATCATCGTGGCGCGCAACGACGACCCGGCGCTCATCACATCGTCCACGAGCGCAACGCGCTTGCCGAGGACGCGGTCGCCCGCGCCCGACGGCAGCTCGTACCGCGCAGCGAACGTGCCGTCGTTGGCCTTCGCCGCCGGCCTGCCCCCGGTAGCCTTAGCGGAGGAGGGCACGCTGAAGAAGAATTCGCTGCCGAGCAGACGCGCGACCAGTTGCGCGAGGAAGGCGCCGCCGGTGAGCGGGCCGCAGACCGCCTCGACGTCATAGCGCCGCAGCGCCTGCGCGAGCTTGGTGACGAACGGATCGAGCGCGGCCTGATCGACGAACGCCGCATCGAGATCGAACCACAGGCCGCAGTGCAGACCGGATTCCATCTTGAAGTGGCCCCGGCGCGCGCGCGCCAGGTCGAGGAAGGTCGCCATCCGGCGACATCTTATGCCGGCGCCTGTCCGACCGCGCGCACTTCAACCGGAAAGTTGAGCGGCTTGCCGCCGGGGCCGGGGCACGACGACACGCGCGCCGCCCCGGGATCACGGCTTCGAATTCAGGATCATCGCCAACAAGGCGTAATACCCGCAAATTGCGATGGCGTCGATGGTCCCCTGCTCTCCAAGCACCGCCTGCGTTTGATGGCGAAGCGTGGGCGAGACGCCCCGCTCGCGGTGCAAGGTGATGCAAAGGTCGTAAAGCACCTGCTGCCCGGCATCGAGATGTGGCGGCGGAGTGTGTGCCCAGATCGCGTCGATGACCGCTTGCGGCACGCCGGCCTTCGCGGCAATCGGCGCGTGAATGTCCCATTCGAATTGCTGACGCCAGTGCGCTGCCGTGATCAGGATCGCGAATTCACTCAGGCGCGGCGGCAGCGCGCTGCGATAACGCAGGTACTCGCCGAGCGCGCCAACGCGATTCATCAACTCGGGACTGGCGAGCAGATCGAGGAAAGGACCGAAAGGCTCGACGCCGCGAAGAGCCTTGAACTCTTCGACGGCGCGTTGCTGTTCGGGTGTCAGTCCGGCTCCCGGCTCCCGGCTCCCGGAATCCGTCATTAGGCGGTTGCGGGCAGTCCGTTCTTCAGCAGATCTTCCATCGCCGCCACGAACGTATCGATCTCCTCGAGCGGCGTGTAGATGTTCGGCGTCACGCGGATGCCGTTGTATTCCGGACGATTGATCGCGGTCGTGATGATCCGGTACTTGTCCCACATGAACGCGTTGATGCGCGCCGCCGGGATGTCCTTGATGCCGACGCACGCGACGCCGTAGACCTGATCGAGCCCGGTGTGGATGAGCACGCGCGGATTCGACTTCAGCTTGTTCGCCCAGCGCAACGTCAGGTAACGGAGACGCGCCGCAACACGGTCGGTGCCGATCGCCTGGTGGAACGCGAGTGCTTCGTTGATCGCGGCCTTGGTCGCCGCGGGCGACGTGCCGATCTCCTCGAACTTTCTGATGTCGTTGTCGGCGCGCTCGGGGGCCGCCTGCATCGGCCACGTCTTCGCGATGCGATCGCGACGGACGTAGAGGAAGCCGGTGCCGGTCGGCGCCAGCAGCCACTTGTGCAGGCTGGTGCCGTAGTAGTCCATTTCGAGGTCGCGCAGCTTGAACGGGAAGTGCGCCGCCGCGTGCGCGCCGTCGACAATGGTGATGATGCCGCGCGAGCGGGCCATGCGCGCGAGATTCTGCACCGGGAAGATCTGGCCGGTGAGATTCGTAATGTGGCAGAAGTGCAGCACCTTCGTGCGCGGACTGATCGCGCCTTCGAGAATGCCATAGAGGTTCTCGCCCGTCGTCGGCACCGGGAAGTTGACCTTCTTGATCGTGATCTTGTTGCGGCGCGCGCGCTGATCCCACGTGGTCAGCATGCGGCCGTAGTCCTGCTCGGTCGTGACCACCTCGTCGCCCGGCTCGAGATCGAGTCCGTTTTGCGCGATCTGCAGCGACTCGCTCGAATTGCGCGTGATCGCCATTTCTTCGGGATCGCAGCCGAATTGATCCGCGAGGCGGCGCCGGACCACCTCGATGTTCCGCTCGATCAAGCCGCGGTGATACACCGGCGCTTGATTCGAGTAGTCGAGATAGCGCTTGTAGGCCTCGTGCACGACCGTCGGGCTCGGGCAGCTGTTGCCGTTGTTGAGATTGATCAGCGATCGATCGAGCGTGAACGCATTCTGGATGTCGCGCCAGTAGCTCTCATCGGCGGCGACGTCGTCCGGCGTCCGGTTGCCGAGGGCGCGGGAGGCCTGCGCCACCAGCTCGATGCTGTTGTCGTTGAGAGCGAACGCCGCGGCGCCCGCGGCGCCGGTGATGCGTAAAAAGGAGCGGCGGTTGGTTTTCATGGACGAATACTACTCCTTTCGCTGTATACGCACGCACCCGACGCACCCGATGCACCCGATGCACCCGATGCACCCGATGCCCCGGCCATAGGAGTAGAATCCGCGCATGAGAAACACCGCCATCGCCCTCGTCATCGCTGCGTTGTGCCTGACGACCATTGGTTCCGCGCAGGACCGTGTCGACTTCAGCGTGCTCGAGAAGATCCGCGCCGAAGGGATGGAGCGCTCGAAGATCCTCGAGACTTTCGACTACCTCGTCACCGCCATCGGGCCGCGCCTCACCAACTCGCCGGCGCATCGGCGCGCGGTCGAGTGGACCGCGCAGCAGATGAAGACGATGGGCCTGGCCGATGTGCACACCGAGCCGTTCCAGTTCGGCCGCGGCTGGACGTTGAACAAGGTGTCGATCGAAATGGTCGAGCCGCGCTACATGCCGTTGATCGGATATCCGCAGGGCTGGTCGCCCTCAACGCCCGGCCGCGTGGTCGCAACGCCGGTGTGGGTGCCCGGTCTCGACGATGCGGCGATGAAGGCGCAGGCGGGAAAACTGAAAGGCGCGATCCTGTTCACGAGCCCGATCCAGCAGTACGCGATTCGCGCCGACCGCCCGGCGGCGAGCGGCGATCTGAAACCGCCCGATCCGCGTCCGGCCGGACCGCCGCAGCTGAACGCCGAGCGCCTGGCGATGCTGAAGGCCGAAGGCATTGCGGTCGCGATCCAGCCGAACATCGGTGAGCACGGCACGCTGTTCGTCACCGGCCGCGATGGCGGCGCCAACGCGGTGCCGACCATCATCCTCGCGTCGGAACATTACAACCTCGTCGCGCGCATGCTGCAGGCGAAGATGGCGGTCAAGCTCGCCGTCGAGATCCAGGCGACCTACCACGAAGAGGATCGCAACGCGCTGAACGTGATCGCCGAAATTCCCGGCACCGACAATGCGATCAAGGACGAGATCGTGATGGTCGGCGCGCATCTCGATTCGTGGCACACCGCCACGGGCGCGACCGACAACGCCGATGGCAGCGCCACGGTGCTCGAAGCCATGCGCATTCTTAAGGCGCTCAACATCCGCCCGCGCCGCACGATCCGCGCCGCGTTGTGGGCGGGCGAAGAACAGGGCCTGCTGGGATCAAAGGCCTACGTCACGCAGCACCTGGCCGGCGACAAGAACAAAGCGGCGCGCGACAAGTTCTCCGTCTACTTCAATCTCGACAACGGCTATCCGCCGATCAGCGGCTTCTACATGGAGAACAACGATCCGGCGCGGCTGATCATGGCCGAGTGGCTGAAGCCGATGGCGAACATCGGCGCGATCATGCCGGCGCCCGGCCACATCGGCGCCACCGATCACCTGTCGTTCCTCGATGCCGGCGTGCCCGGCTTCCAGGCGGTGCAGGAATACATCAACTACGACGTGCGCACGCATCACACCAACGTCGATACCGCGGAACGGATCGATCCGAACGCGCTGAAGCAGGCCGCCACGGTCATGGCCGCGGTGCTGTATCAGGCATCGATGCGCGAGGGGACGTTCCCGAAGCCGGCGCCGACGAAGCCGGCCGCGACGAAGCAGTAACGCCAAACACGAAGGACACGAGGGGCACGAAGAAACTCTTTTCACAATGCCGGGGCCGCTCAGCAGCACTTGTCTTTTGAACAAGTATTCTTCGTACCTTCGTACCTTCGTGTTGATCTTTTTGGCGGCGGTGCCGCTCGTCGCGCAGGACTGGCCGCAGATCCTCGGACCGAATCGCAACGGCATCTACACCGGCCCCGAGATCGTTGCATCGTTTCCGCGCAGCGGCCCGGCGTCACTGTGGCAGCGCGAGGCCGGCGCCGGATTCGCCGGTCCCGCGGTCGTGGGCGATCGGCTGGTCCTCTTCCATCGCGTCAACAACCGCGAGACCGTCGAAGCAATGGACGCGAATACCGGCAAGACGATCTGGACGTTCGACTACCCCACTTCCTATCGCGACGATTTCGGCTTCGATGAAGGACCGCGCGCCGTGCCGGTGATCGCCGGCGGCCGCGTCTTCACGCACGGCGCCGACGGCTGGCTGCACGGCATTGATTTCAAGACCGGCAAGATGCTGTGGAGCAGCGACACGCGCAAGGTCTTCGATGCACCGAAAGGTTATTTCGGCGTGGCGTCATCGCCGGTCGTCGACCGCGATCGCGTGCTCGTGAACGTCGGCGGCCGCAAGGGCGGTATCGTTGCCTTTGATGCCGCCAGCGGCAAGACGATCTGGACCGCGACATCCGATGAGCCAGGCTACTCCGCGCCGGTGATTGCGGACATCAACGGCCAGCACACCGGCGTGTTCTTCACGCGCACCGGTCTCGTGGCCGTCGATCCGGCCAGCGGCAAGGTCCTCTATCAACATCGCTGGCGCGCGCGGATGGCGGCGTCGGTCAACGCGGCGACGCCGATCGTCATCGGCGATCGTATTTTTCTCTCGGCGCAGTACGGCACCGGCGCCGTGTTGCTGCACGTGGCCAACAACGCCGTCAAGCCGATCTGGTCCGGCGACGAGTCGATGTCCAATCACTACTCGACGAGCGTGTTGAAGGACGGCTACCTGTACGGCTTCGACGGCCGCCAGGAGTTCGGACAAACATTGCGCTGCGTGGAGCTCGCCACCGGCAAGGTGATGTGGAACGTCGACGGCTTCGGCGCCGGCACGCTGTTGATTGCGGGCGAGACGCTCGTCATCATGCGCGAGTCGGGTGAACTGGCGCTCGCGCCGGCATCACCAAAAGCATTCCGATTCAACGCACGCGCGCAGTTGATTAAAGGCGTGGTGCGCGCCTATCCTGCACTCGCCAACGGCCACTACTACGTCCGCAACGAACGGCAATTGGCCGCGTTCGATCTGACGAGGCGATAAACGATGCGTTTGATGATCCGGCTCATTACGATCGCGCTCGCCGCCAGAATTCTTGCGCCGGCAATGGGCGCGCAGACTGCCGTCGCCGTCGTCGACGGACCAATCGGTCCAAGTCCGTACGACGTCGTGCGCGGATGGCACAAACCGTTTGCGGCGCCGGGCTTTGCGTTCGGCGGCAACTCGGGTGTCTTCGCCGAGTCGCCCGATCGCATTTTTGTGGCGCAGCGGGGTGAGTTCAGGCTGCCGGCACCCGTGCCGCCGGAGTACGGCGGCTTCGCGGGATCCGTGAAGATGAACGTGCTGACCCTGGCCGATCGCCGCGTCTGGCACAACTGCCTCTACACACTCGATCGCAACGGCATGGTAAAAGAGCGCTGGACGCAGTGGGATCATCTCTGCGAAGGCTCCACCGGCCCGGGCCCGCACCGCCTCCGCATCAGCCCGTACGATCCGGAACACCGCGTGTGGGTGATCAACGAAACGTTCAACACCATCTATGTGTTCTCGAACGACGGCAAGCGCCTGCTGAAGACGCTCGGCGAAAAGAACGTTGCCGGCGCCGATCGCGCGCACTTCGCAAAGCCACAGGACGTGGCGTTTCTCCCTGACGGCCGCATCCTGATCGCCGACGGCCTCGACAATCACCGCGTCATCATTCTCGACAAGGCGATGAACTATCTCGGCGAGTTCGGCGGCAACGGCAAGGGACCGGGACAGTTCAGCGGCGTGCACGCGGTCGCCGCCGGCCCGAACGGATTGATCTTCGCGCTCGACCGATCCGGCGGACGCATCAACGTTTTCAAGACGACAGCGGATCCCGCGAAGGTGGATTACGTGGATGCGTTCACGGGTTTCTCGCTGCCGCTCGATCTGATCGTCAACGACGACAGCCTGTGGATGACCGACCTCAAGCCGCTGCGATTCGTGAAGCTCGATTTCAAGGGCAACCGGCTTTACACCTGGATGGTGCCGCCGGATCTGCCGGACGGCTTCCTCGAGGTCCACACGTTCTCGGTCGATTCAGAGGGAAATCTGTACGGCGGGGACAATCAGTACGGACGCACGCAGAAGTTCGTGCCGAAGAAGGGCGCGGACCCGAAACTGCTGATCCGCGCTCCCTGGCGGTAGCTCCGGCTGAAGCCGGGGCCTACCTAACATTTACAACGACGTCTTTGTAGGTGTTGAGCGCGCCATCCGATGCCATGCAGCGGATCGTGTACTGCCCCGGATCCTTGAACGTCACGTTGACCTGATACTTGCCGTCGGCGGGGACCGCCGGCGCCATCCACCGCGGCGCCCACGGCGAGTTCGCGCCCGCGCGCGTGTCTTCCCACACCTTGGCCTGGCGCGGCGTGAACTCGACGCGGCCCGCGCCGCGATACACGAAACACGAATGACGCAGCCCGGTCTGGCTGCCGACGGTGATCGCCGACGGCGGACGCTGCGCGGCCGGATCGAACGTCATGGTGCCGCGCGCCGCCGGCGCAGGGGGCGTGGTGTTGGTCGCGCGCGCGCGAGCCGCGGCCGCACGCTCGGCCTCGCGCGAATCCGGACCAAAGCGCGGACGCGGCACGCCGTCATCCTTCGCAACGGCGATCAGCGTCAACGGCTGCCCAATCTGCGCGCGGCGCTCGCCGGTATCGATGGTGATCTCCGGAGCAACGTTGGCGCGAATCGCGGGACTGCTGACGCCGGCGCCAAGCGCGCCCTGCTCCGACGCCTGGACGATGTTGTCGACGAGCGAGTCTTCGCGCAACGACGCAAAAGCCTTCTCCGTCTTACCCTTCGTCGTCAGCGTCCAGACCAGCTCCTTCCTGCCCCAGTCGGCGGGGACGCGCACCTTGAAGACGAAGCGGTTGCGGCGCGGCTGGAAGTGCGTCGGCTGTCCCTGATCGGGCACGCCGGGCGAAATGTTGTTGTCGGGCCCGATCGGCACGTCAACTTCTTCCTCCCAGTTGCGGTTCATGTAGCCGAACATCATGTTGAACGACCCATCGTCGTTCCGTTCCCAGCCTTCGAAGGCCGGTGAGACGTTCTGCCCGCGCGAGTAGGAGAGCATCTGGGTGCTCGCGGTCTGATACGCGAGCGTGAACGTCAAAAGAAAAAAGGAAAAAGGAAAAACAACTCGATGCATTCTTTTCAGGCCCTTACTTTTCACCTTCTACTTTTTTGTTTTCACTTTATTGCTGTTGTCCCGTGGGTTTGGCCGTCGTGGCCGGCGGCGGAGTGACGTTGCACAACGGGCAGCCGATGATCACGTCCGGGCGATTGGGTCCGAGCGCCTCGCGTCGTTTGGCCATCTCGTCCTGGAACTCCTGATCGGTCAGCGGCATGATCTGCCCGAGATCGATGAACATGTTCGCGATCGATCGGTTGCCCGAGCCCTGCCAGTTGCGCGGATCGGGAATGTTCTTGTTGTTCGGCGTGTTGTCCATGTAGCCGATGATGTGGAGGATGGTGCCGCGCGGCAGGATCGGCGCGTAGTTGTCCTCGTATTCGTACTGGCGCACCCAGTTGTGATCGTAGCCGGCGCAGGTCAGCGTCTGGATGTTGTAGCCCCAGATCGCTTCGAGGCACATGCGCTGTCCCGGCGCGTGCAGATGCGGCTCGAAGGTCACGACTTTCGCCGGCTGCGACAGCACTTCATACGCGTGCAGCTGCTGGTTCGCCTCGTTCGGCTTGATGTCGATGTCGAGCGCGTTGGCGAGGTTGTGCAGCGAGGTCTGCTTCTTCGGCTTGTAGCCGGCCGGATGGAAACGGAAACCGAACAACAGCTTGGACTTCACCTCCGAGCCGCCGGAGTGCAGGTGCGCCGACTGATAGACGATGCTCGAGCCCGCCTTCAGGAGGCGGCCGGCATTCTCGTCGAACACGTCGGCGTTGCGGCCCACTTCGTGAACGGGCCACCCCACCGCGCCCTGGGTCACCGACGCGTCGAGCGGATCGCCGCTCTCGTCGACAGGCGCCGTCGCCCAAATCAAGTGGTGCCACACGTAGCGCTGACCCACGGTCTGGCGCCCCGACTCGTTGCTGAAGTTGTTGACTTCGCGAATCTCGACCGACTTCACGTAGCGGTCTTCCTTGATCGGCAGCAGCGTCGGCGGGAACTCGCCCCACCAGTCCGGCGCGTTCGCCTTCACGGTGATCTCCGGGCTCTCGACGATCAGATCCGGCTCGCCGGCGTGCCACGCGGCGCCGTCCTGGAACACGCGCGGCGCAGGCGCATCGGCGGGATTGCCGCGCGGCGCGCCGGTGTCGGCCCACCTCGCGATCTTCGCGACCTCTTCATCGCTCAGCGACGGATCGTTCTTGTAGTGCTGAATGCCGATGTTCTTCTCGATGTACCAGGGCGGCATGGCGCCGGCCTTGTCGCGGATCGCGGTGCGCGCCTTCATCGAGCGCGCCCACGGTCTCGCCTCCTCATACGTCAGGAGCGACATCGGGGCCACCTGACCCGGACGATGGCAGTTCTGGCAGCTGCGCTGCAGGATCGGCAGGATGTCCTTGTGGAAGGTCACCTCGGGTTGCGCGGCCGCCGGCGCCGCCGCCTGCTTGTCCGCCGTAGCGCCTGGCGCGGAGGTGGACGCGGTCACCGCCGAACCGAATACCGCCACGGACGCAAGCAACGCCAGCGCGAAGTAATTACGAACTGCCATGAATATCTCCTTGTAGCCGTCTATTTTACCCTTTACGGCCTGAGCAGCGCCGTTGCGTTCCGCTTCGGAACCTGCCCTACTGGTATACGAGCAACTTCCTTCAAAGTTGCAGTGTTCACGACACTTACGGCGTTATCCCCGGCCGCAGCCACGTAGGCGAACGTGCCGTCCGGCGTCAGCGTGACCCACTCGGGATGCTGGCCGACGTGCACATGGCCCACGGGTTTGAGGTCGGGCAACGAATAGGCATACATCGTGCTGTAGACCTTGCTCGTCGCCAGCAGCAGCTTGCCGTCAGGCGTGATCGCGAAGCCGTGCATCGGCGCGGCCTGCAGTCCTTCGGTGTGCTTGTGCTCGCCGGGAATCGCCGGCGTCTCGAAGCGCGAGACTTCCTTGCGCTGCTTGAAGTCGACGACCGCGATGCCGTGGTAATCGGAGAGTTGCACAAAGATTCGCGACGTCGATCCATCCGCGGCCTTCTCGAAGGCCATCGGCCGGATGCCGGCCGACATCGGAATCTCGAACGCGATCTCTTCGGTCGCCTGATCGATCACCGTGATCATGCGGCCCGGGATCGATCCCGACACGACGTGCTTGCCGTCGGGCGTGACGTAGACATTGTGGATCGCGCCCTTCACCGCGATCGACTTGGCGCGCGTCAGCGTGGCGGTGTCGATCACGTCGACGGCGCCCGGCGCCTGCGCAATGCCGGCGTAGACGCGCTTGCCGTCATTCGAGATCGCGATGTTGTTCGGCCGGCCGCTGAGCGGCACGCGGGCGATCACCGCGTAGGTCTGCGCGTCGACGGCGTCGACGGTGTGCATCGCCTCGTTGGTGAAATAGAGACGCGTGCCGTCGGGCGCCGAGGTGACACCGTGCGGCACTTCGATGTCGTTGATCACGCCGACCACTTTGTTCGTCGCCGGATCGATCACGTGAATGTTGTCGCCCGCCGCATTCGTCTGGATGATCCGCGCAACGCGGGCGGTGCTCGCGTGCGGCGAGGCGAGCGTGGCGCCGTTCACCCACGCTTCGAGCACCTTCCAGTCCGGGTCGCTCTTCGTCGTCCAGTGCTGGCCGCCGCCGTGGAATACGTCGCCGCCCGCATCGCGCGACAGCGGGTGGCGCAGCAGCCGGCTCGCGCCCGGACTGCCGGGGACAACCAGGGCCTTCACGCCCTCGAAGTTCTTGCGCGTGTCTTCCTCCGACCAGTTGGTCGCGCCTTCGGGGAGCCGCTGCAGGCGCAGCGTGGCGCTGCCCGCATGGCAGGTCACGCAGCGCGCGTGGCCTTCGCGTTTCTCCAGAAAGAGCGGCTGGACGCGGGCCTTGTAGTAGTCGTAATCCAGCGAGGGTGCGCCGGCGGGTGCAGCCGGCTGTTCTTTCTGAGCCGTCTGCGCCATCGGTGGCTGTTGTCCAAGCAGTGCAGCAAGAAGCAGTTCCAGCATAGGACCCTCCGTCCCGTCTCACGTCCCCACGAATATCCCGACCTTACCCCACGGGATTTTCATCGGGGATTCTACTGCCAGCGTTGCTTTTGCCGCACGCCGTGCGGCGACTGGGATACGATTACCGTTTTCCGGGCCCCCACCGCGCGGACGTTGCGACGCGGGGCCTAAGGCGGACCCGTGCATCCTGACCTCATCGAAGCAATCGCCTTCCACGAAGCCATCATCGCGGAAGGCGGCAAGGCCCTCGTCGGTTACGCGCAACCCAAGATCCTGGCCAATCTCGTCCTGCTGTCGGAAATCCCGACAACCTACGACAAGAAGGAACAGCGCCAGGTCAACTCCGGCAACCTGCTGCTCCGCGGCGTGCCGGGCGTCGGCAAGACGTTCTTCGGCGTCATCCTGGCCGCGATCAGCGACGCCAAGTTCGCGCGCATCCAGGGACGCGCCGACCTGCAGCCGACCGAAGTCGTCGGCTTCCAGATGATCAATCCGGCGACCGGCGAGCTGACCACCGAGATCGGCCCGCTCGCCGAAGCGGAAGTGATCCTGCTGGACGAGATCAACCGCATCCCGCTGAAGTCGCAGAGCGCGTTCCTCGAAGGCCTGCAGGATCGCACCGTGACCGTCGGCAAGACGACCTACGAGCTGCCGGCGTTCAACTTCGCGATCGCGACGATGAATCCGGTCGAGCTCGGCCAGGGCACGTTCCCGCTGTCGGAAGCGGCAACGGATCGCTTCGCGATCATGGTGAACATCGGCTACCTGCCGCCCGAAGAGGAGCGCAAGCTGGTGAACTTCGACTTCAAGCAGGTGCGCCTCGGCAACCTGATGAAGAAGGAGCGCATCATCCAGCTGCGCGCCGCCATCACCGAGCACGTGTTCCTGCACGAGCGCCTCGGCGATTACATCCAGCGCCTGGTCGCGAACACCCGGCCGTACAACCCCGATACCGACTGGCTGCGCCACTCGGCGTCGGAGCTGGTCGAGACCGGCGTCGATCTCGGCGCGTCGCCGCGCGCGATCATCGTGTGGGGCCGTCTCGCCAAGGTGTGGGCGCTGCTGGTGCGCCGCCGCGACGAGGTCTATCCGGAAGACATCCAGGATCTCGCGCCGTATGTGCTGAGCCATCGTCTCTGGCTCGGCCCTCACGCCGCGAGTCACGGTCTGACGCCCGAGACCGTGATCAAGGACATCATCGACAAGACGCCGATTCCATGACCCTCGATCGCGTCCTTCGACTCGTATGCGTCCGGCTGCGCCGGACGCACACTCGCTCAGGATTGCTCACGTGAGGACACGTGAGCAAGAGGTCGAGCCGCTCATCAACCTTTCGGAGATTACCGAGGTCGAGCTGCTGATTCTCAAGCGGATGCGGGAATTCACGATCGGCGAACACTCGAGCATGTTCCACGGCACGGGCTTCGACTTCGTCGGGCTGCGCGACTGGCAGGCGGGCGATCGCTTCGAGAACATCGACTGGCCGCAGTCGTCGCTGACCAACTTCAGCCCGATGGTGGTGCGCGAGTTCGAGCAGCCGACGACGTCGAGCGTGATCATGGTGGCGGATCGATCGGCGTCGACGCGCTGCGGCGCGACCGGCAAGTCGAACGATCGCGGCGCGCAGATCGCGACGCTGATCGCGCGCGCGATTGCCACCGTCGGCATGTCGGCGGTGTTCTTCCAGGATTCGATCGGCCTGATCACGTTCGGCGAAGGCTTTCACGAGCTCGGCGCCGTGCGGCCGCGCATCGGCAAGGGCCAGGTCATTCATTGCCTCGAGGCCTACCAGCAGGGCTTCGGCCTGCAGGACATCAAGAACATCGGCAGCCTCAGCGCGACGCTGACCGGCTTCTCTCGCAAGACGGCGATGATGCCGGTGATCTCGGACTTCCTGTTCGATGAGGCGCCGGATTTCCTGACCGAGCTGCGGCAGGTCAACAACGTGCACGATGTGTTCATCATGCTGGTCGATGCGTCGTTCGCGTTCGAGCTGCCGAAAGTCTCCGCGGGCTGGGTCGAGGTCTACGACGTCGAGACCGGCCGCACGCGCATGATGTCGCGCCGCGAGCTGTCGCGGCAGAGCGAGCGCGTCAAGGCGTGGCAGAACGAAATCGCGCGGCAGGCCAAGGACAACGATCTCGACGTCATCCGCCTGTCGCTGGATCAAGTGAAGTTTGATATCGCGCTGGTCGAATGGGTCGCGGAGAGACGGCTTCGCCGCAAGAAATGACGAAAAACGAAGAACGAAGAACGAAAAACGAAGAACGAAAAACGAAGAACGAAAAACGAAGAACGAAGAACGAAGAACGAAAAACGAAAAACGAAAAACGAAGAACGAAAAACGAAAAACAGACGATGAGAATCCTCGTATTCGTGACGTTTTTGATGACAGGCAGTGCGGCATTCGCCCAAGCCCCAAGCCCCACGTCCCAGGCCCCTGTGGACATGGTCGAAGTCGAGCCGATCACCTGCTGGTGGCGGACCTCGACGAGCGCGGTGCGAATCGGCGAGTCGTTCGGACTGACGCTGACGTGCTCGGTCGTCGAGACCGAGACCAACAAGGTCGTGCCCGACTTTTCGAAGCTCGACCCGACGGTCGTGCAGTTGCCGCCGTTCGAAGTCCTGGGTGGCGGCGCGCGCGCGGGCGATCTGGTGACGCCCGGCAAGCGGTTTTTCCAGTACGACTATCGCCTTCGGCTGATCGCGGAGGACGCGTTCGGCAACGACGTGCCGATTCCGCCGCTCGAGATTTCGTATCGCATCGAGAGCAAGGTGCAGGGCGGCGACACGACGCAGGGCCGCGACCAGTCGTATGCGCTGCCGCGCGCGTCGGTGCGGTTGATCTCGCTCGTGCCCGACGACACCAGCGACATCCGCGAAGCGCCGGCGGCAATGTTCACGGCGATCGAGAATCGCGAGTCGCGCGCCAACATCATGCAGACGGTGGCCGGCGTGCTGTTCGGCCTGGCCGGCGTCATCGCGCTCGTGATGCTGATCGGCATGATTCGCCGCAAGACGCCGAAGTCGGCGGCGGCGGCCGCGCATCTTGGGCCGCGCACCATCCTTGGCGCCGTCTCGAAGGAGCTCGACGAAGTGCAGCGCGCCAGCCGCGGCGGCTGGACACCGGAGCTGGTCGGACGCGCGCTCGCGGCCTTGCGCATCGCGGGCGCCTACGCCACGCGCCGCTCCATTGGCCAGCGCCCGGCACTGCCAGGCGAGACGCCCCAGGAGGGCGTGATCGTCGTGCGCTCGTTCGGACGCGGCGAAGTGTTCGTCTCGGGAGCGGCGACGACGGAGACGGCGGCATTCGCGAATGCGCCGGGCGGATTGTCGGACGCACTGAAGACGCTGACGGTCGCGCGATACGGGCGCGCCGAAAAGTTCGACTCGATGGCGGACGAGGCCGTGCAGACGGCGATCCGCATCACCAGGGAACAGCAGTCCGCGCACTCGCTGATTCGCGAATGGGGATCGTCGTTCTCCGCATCGGTCGTCGATCTCAGAAAAAAAGTGTGGTCGTGAGGTCGTGAGGTCGTGAATTAATGCAGTTCTTTCGTGATGTGATCGGGATCATCGAGGCCACGTGGGCCGAGTGGGGCGACATCCGCCTTGATCGGCTGCTCTATTCGGAGGTGACCACCGCGCGGCAGATCCTGATCGCGCTGATCGGTCTCGCGGCGATCTTCATGGTGATCCGCTCGTTCGGCAATCGCAACCCGGGCCATCACCGGATGGCGCTGCCGGCGCTCGTGAAGGGATCGGGTTGGTCGCGGGCGTCGCTGTCGCGACACGGCGCGTTGATGCTGGCGCTCGCGGGGCTGCCGTTCTTCATCATCGCGCTGGCGGATCCGCGAACCGCGCTGACGCGATCGGAAACGACGTTTCCCGGCCGCCGCATCGCGCTGCTGATCGACGCGTCATCGAGCATGCTGTCGGCGTTGCCGTCGACCACGCTCGCGAAGGGCGCGCCCAATAACGCGGCGTTCTTCACCACGGTCGGCGCGGCGCGATACTTCATCGAGCGCCGCATGTCGGGCAAGTATCGCGACCTGATGGCGCTCGTCGAGTTCGGTGACGATGCCTATGTCATCACGCCGTTTACGACCGACTACGAAAACATCCTGCTCAGCACCGCGTTGATCGGCGACTGGAACGAATTCATGGCGTTCCCGGATCAAGGAACGGTGGTGGCCCGCGCGGTCGATCAAGCGGTCGGGTTGTTCAACGCCTTCGATTACCTCGACGCCTCCGGCAACCTGATGGTGATCTTCACCGACGGCGCCGACGCGGACGTGCTCGAGAACGGCAAGACGGTTGACGATGTGCTGGCCGAAGCGCAGAAGGCGAAGATCCCGGTCTACCTGATCAAGATCGGCGGCAACATCCAGAACAAGCGCAGCGTCGCCGACGAGTTGTGGATTGGGGCCGTCAAGAAGACCGGCGGCGAATTTTTCTCCGGCGGCGACGAGGCGACGATCATCAGGGCGATCCAGGCGATCGATCGGCGCGCCGCCGGCAAGATCGAGATGAAGCAATACAGCACCGAGCGGCCGCGCTACGCGCCGTTTGCCATGACGGCGGCGCTGCTGTGGTGCGCGGCGCTGTTGTTGCGTTTCACGATTCCGACGTTCCAGACGTTTCCGTGAGTGTAGAGGCGCCTGTAGAGGCGGTTGTAGAGGCGGGACTTTAGTCCCGCCTGGGATAACGACATGAAATCATCTACGTGGTTCGGACAGTTAATCATCGCGATTCTCCTCGTGGCCGCCGGCGCGATCCTGTGGCGGTCGTCGGAATATGAGCGGCGTCTCGCGGCGGCGGAGCGCGACCTCGTGACGCTGAAGTACGAGGACGCGGCGGAAGCGGCGGCGCAGCCGGCCGGACGCCTGGCCAACCTGATGCCGATGTCGCCTGCGGCCGCGGACGCGAAGGCGCTCGCATCGACCGCCGGCTACTGGCACGGCGATTACGACAAGGCGATCGAGAATCCCGACGCGAAGCTGCTCGCGGCGAACGCGCAGTTCCGCAAGATTCGCGAGCAGGGCGGATCGTGGCAGGCGGTCGTCGGCCGCATGGATTCGCTCGTCAAGCAGTACGCGGAAATCCTCCGCGACGATCCGACCAACGCCGAAGCGGCGTTCAACTACGAATACATCGTCCGGCTGCGCGCGGTGTTCGCGGCGAGGAAGCTGCCGGTGCCGCCGTTCGACGCGAGAGGCAGCGGCCTGACCGTTCACGGCTTCGCCGGCGCGCCGCCGGAAGAGTCGGAAATGAAGAAGTTCAAGATGATCGTGCCGATGCGTCCCGACGAGCGTCTCGAAGCCGAGAAAGCGGGCAAGGGCACGACCAAGGTTCGTAAGGGATAACGGAATCTCTTGACCTGTTGATCTTGTGATCTTGTGATCTTGTGATCTGGTGATCTTGTGAGGTTCGGCGCTCCAGCGTTTTTGCCGTTGCTGGCGATTCCCGCCGCATTACTCCTGCTGTGGTGTTGGCAGTTGTGGCGCCGGCGCGCGGACGCGCGCGCGTTCATGCGGCGCCGCCAGGTTCCGGTCGACGAGCGCATTCCGTTTTTCGGCGAGCTGCTGTTCTGGTTTTTCCTCGTCCTCGCGTCGGGAGCCGCGATCCTCGCGCTCGCCAAGCCGCAGGCCGTCACGAATCTGGTGCGGACCGCGGGGGTCGATCTCGTCATCCTGCAGGACGGCTCGGCGTCGATGCACGTCACCGACGTCAAGGGCGATCGCTGGCAGCGATCGATGAGGTTCCTGCGCACGCTCGGCGAAGCGCTGCGTTGGGAAAACGATCGCGTCGCCATGGCGCTGTTCGCGCACATGGCGACGCCGCAGATCCGGTTGACCAAGGATCCCAACACCTATTTCTTCTTCCTCGATCACCTCGAGGACAAGTCGCCGTTCCGGCTCGAAGACGATGGCACGTGGGACACCAACATCGAGCGCGGCATCTACTGGGGCCTGCGGTTGATCGAGAAGGACGAGGAGATCCGCGGCAGCGCCGGCTTGTCGAAGAAGGGGCCGGTGCCGGACGCGGACAACTCGAAGGCGTTCGTGCTGATCTCCGACGGCCAGTCATGGAGCGGCGAGGTCGCGAAGTCGCTGGCGCTCGCCCAGGGCCGCGGCATTCCGTTGAGCGTGGTCGGCGTCGGCACGACCGCGGGCGGCATCATTCCGGATCCGAAGCGAGAGACCAATTCTCCGGTGGTGCGCTCGATCCTGAATCGCGCCGAGCTGACGCGCATCGCGACCGCCGGCGGCGGCCGCTATTACGAGCTCGATCGCGAAACCGATCGCGAGATCGCCAACCAGATCATCGATCAGACACGCCGCCGCGCCGGCACCACCGGCATCCAGGAAGGCACGCGTGAGCTGTATTGGAATTTCCTGTTCGCCGCCGGCATCTTCCTCGCGCTCGGCGTCCTGTTCCTGCGCGACCGAGTCGCCCTCGCCCTGCAGCTCGCCGCCGCCGTTGCAGTGTTCCTGTTCGTGCAAGCGACTTTCACTCGATAGGGCCACGGAGACACGGAGGCACGGAGAGCATTTTTTGCTATCGCCCTCAGTGTCCTTAGACGCGAAATCTGCAAATTTGAAACGGTTGTTTGCGGCATTAGTGCGGGTTCTAGCCTCTAGCTCTAGCGCGGCACCATCCATGCTCCTAAGAAGACATGGATCACGAAGTTGACCTCACGGAGCAAATCATCGGCTGCGCGATTGAGGTGCATCGAGCACTTGGACCAGGCCTGCTCGAAAGCGCTTACAAGCGGGCGTTGTGCATTGAGTTGAAGCATCACCAGCTTCATTTTGAGCGTGAGAAACGCATTCCGCTTCAGTACCGCGGCGCACGCTTGGGCGATTACTACGTCGACCTCATCGTCGCCAAACGCGTCGTCGTTGAAGTCAAGAGCGTGTTGCAGTGGGAACCGGTGTTCGAAGCGCAAATCCTGACGTATCTTCGAATCACGGGCGTCCGAGTCGGTCTGCTGATGAACTTCAACAAGAGCGTGTTGAAAGCCGGTATGAAGCGGTTTGTCTTGTAGGCCGCGGCTAAGCGGCACTGGCGTTTAGAAGACAGGTCTCCGTGTCTCCGTGCCTCCGTGGTGCGTTTATACTGCGCGCCATGGACGTTCTGTCTGACTTGAGGATCGCCGCGCGCGGGTTGATGCGCAGCAAAGGCTTTGCGATCGCCGGCGCAATCACGCTCGCGCTCGGCATCGCCGCCACCACCACAATCTTCAGCGTCGTCTACGGCGTGCTGCTGCGGCCGCTCCCCTATCGCGACGCCGACCGCCTGGTCGTGATCCAGGGCGAGAAGGCGTATTCGACCGGCCCGCGCATCATGAATTTCTCCGCGCCGGAGCTGGAGCCATTTGTGGCGTCCGCGAAGGCATTTTCGTCGATCGCGTTCTCAGGCAGAAGTTTCCTCTCGCTACGTAACGACTCCGGTGTGCGCGGCGTGCCGGTGGCGACCGTATCCGGCGAGTTCTTCCAGACGCTTGGCACCAATCCGATAGTTGGCCGCGTCATCGGCGACGAGAAGGAGCCGGTCGTCGTAATCAGTGAGCGCTTTTGGCGGCAGGTCTTCGCATCTTCGCCAGACGTACTGGGACAATCCGTGACGCTCGCAGACGGTCCAACCATCGAGCGCACTTACACGATTGTCGGCGTGATGCCGGCGGAATTCCAGGTGCCGGATCCGAGGCTGGACGTCTGGCGGACGCTCGCATTTGCGCGCGCGACCGGTGATGGCCGGATCCGAGAGCTGGGTGTCGGCGGACATCAAATTTACGCGCGCCTCAAAGAGGGCGTCTCGCTCGAGGCCGCTCGCGCCGACGCCTCCGCGACCGTCGACCGCGTGCTCAAGCCGCACTTCACCAACAGCCGCATCGACATGTATGCGAAGACCACGCCTCTCAGCGAGTTCGTCCGCGGCACGATCGGGCCGGCGCTGTGGGTGCTGATGGGCGCGGTCACCCTGGTGCTGCTCGTCGCATGCGCGAATGTCGCCAACCTGATCCTCGCGAGACAAACGTCGCGCGCGAGGGAAATCTCGATGCGGCTCGCGCTGGGCGCTCCGCGCGGCCGTCTGATCGCCTGTCTGATGACTGAAGGCGCGATGCTCGCGGTCGCCGGTGCGGTCGCGGGCGTCGCGATGGCGTTCGGCGCGATCGCCCTGCTCCAATACATGGAGCCGTCCCAAGTCACGCGGCTTGATGCGGTGGCGGTCGATCTACCGGTAATCGTTTTCGCGAGCACCGTCACGATGGCGTCGGCGTTGCTGGCCTCGCTGTCGCCGGCAGTCCTGGCCACCAGAACCGATGCCGCATCGGCGCTTCGCGCCGGCACTCGCGGCGTTGCCGCGCCTGGCATGGTCCGGTGGCTGCGCTCAGCGCTCGTGGTCGCGGAAATCGCAACGTCGATCATCTTGATCGTCGGCGCCGCGCTGCTGGCGCGAAGCCTGTCGGCGCTGCTCAATACCGATATCGGCGTCAACACTGAAAACGTCATTGCGGCGAATCTCGACATGGCACCGAGGCCGGGCCAGCCCTCCGATGAGGCTCGGCGGCGCCAGATTGCCAACGACCTGCAGGCGAGGCTCGCTGCGCTTCCGACGGTCTCCGCGGTTGGCATCGGTAGCGCGGTGCCGCCATCACTCGAGCAGATGCGGGTCAGCTTCATCCTCTCAAACGGCAAGTCGAGCGATTCGCACATGGTGACGATGGTGCCGGCAAGCCCCGGCTATTTCACCGCATTGCAAATTCGCCTGGTCGCCGGCCGCCTGTTCGAGGATCGTGACGACGCGCTCGCCGAACCGGTGGTGATCGTCAGCCGCGAGGCGGCCCGGCGGTTTTTCGGCAATGATGATCCCCTTGGCCGCACGCTGCCGTTGATGGGCAAGCAAGTGACGATCGTGGGTGTCGTCGACAACGTCAAGTACACGGGGATCGCCTCGGGCCCGGAGAGCGTCTTATATGCGCCGTACGCGCAACAACCGGTGATGATGTCGGTGCTGTTCGCGCGCACGACCGGGGATCCCGGCCAGACTGCCGCCGACATCCGCCGCCTGATCATGTCGTACGACTCGGCGATCGGCGTCCCCCGGTTATGGACGTTGAACCAATGGATCGCAGACGCCACGGCTCAGCCAAGATTCCGAACGATTCTACTCAGCTCGATCGCGGTGATCACACTGTGCCTCGCCATCATCGGGCTCTACGGCGTGATCGCGTATGCGACGTCGCAGCGCACATCTGAGATTGGCCTGCGCATCGCGATCGGCGCGCAGCGCGGCGATGTCATCAGGCTGGTATTAAGTGAAGGCGCCAGGCTGGCGGGCGCGGGCATCATCCTCGGCCTCGCCGGGTCGTATTGGGCGACGCAGCTGTTGTCGTCATTTCTCTACGGCGTCACTGCCACCGACCCGGCCGCGTTCGGCGCCGCCGCGATCACGTTATTCTTCGTCGCCCTCCTGGCGACATACCTCCCCGCCCGGCGAGCGGCGCGTATCGACCCGATGACCGCACTCAGAACCGAATAAAAATAGTGCTCCGTCCACGCTATATTTAGAGTGTGCGTCGCTTCCTGATCGTCGCGGGTGTGTTCTTGAGCGCGTGCGGCTCGCAGCCGAAGGAAGAAGACTACATCGCGAAGATTTCCGCGATTCGCGCCGCCAAGGACGAGAGCTTCAAGACCGATCCGGATTCGCCGATTCCCGCCGACAAGAAGTCGACGCTGCTGCCGCTCGCGTACTATCCGATTGATGAACGCTACGCGGTGCCGGCGTCGCTCGAACCGTCGGCCGACCGCTCGCGCATCGAGGTGCCGACATCGATCGGAAAAATCCGGCAGCTCGAACGGATCGGCGCGCTCAAGTTCTCGCTGAAGGGGCAACCACTGCGATTGACGGCGTTCCGGGACCTGGAATCGCAGGGTGTCAATCGGCTGTTCGTGCCGTTCGCCGATCAAACCAGCGGCACTGAAACGTATCAAGCCGGCCGATACATGGAGCTCGATCCCACTCCAACCGGCATCTACGTCGTCGACTTCAATGTCGCTTACAACCCGTACTGCTACTACAGCCCCGAGTACGACTGCCCCTTCCCGCCCAAGGAGAACCGGCTCGAGGTGCCGATCCGCGCCGGCGAGAGGATGCAAAAGGCGGACATCAGCACTCCATGATCAGGGATCAGGGATCAGGGATCGGGGATCAGGGAAGAGCTGTCGCGGATCTCCATGCGATCGTGTTCGACTTCGACGGCGTGATCGCCGACAGCGAGCGCCTGCACCTGCGCTCCTACCAGGAGATCCTCGCGCCCGAAGGCATCACGATCTCGAACGAGGACTACTACAACCGCTATCTCGGTTACGACGATGTCGGTGTGTTCAAGGCGGTCGGGCGCGATCAGGGTGTGGCGATGGACGATCGTCGCGTGTCGGAGTTGATCGCGCGCAAGGGCCGGCGGTATGAATCGCTGGCCGCGGCGGGCGAGATGCTGTTCCCCGGCGCCGCCGACTTCATTCGATCGGCGGTGGAGGCGTCGGTGCCGATCGCGATCGCGTCGGGAGCGCTGACGCACGAGATCGAGGACGTCCTCGATCGCGCCGGCCTGCTGCCGCTCTTCCCCGTGATCGTCGGCGCCGATCAAACCGAGCGCAGCAAGCCGCATCCCGAGCCGTATCAGGCCGCGTTCGCGCGCCTGCGGGCGCACACCGGCCGCGATTTGATTACGTGGCGGACCGTCGCCATCGAGGACTCGCGCTGGGGCCTCGCCTCCGCACGCGACGCCGGGCTGCGCTGCGTCGCCGTCACCAACACCTACACGGAAGCCGAGCTTCGCGCCGACGCCGAGCTGGTCGTCCCCGGTCTCCATTCACTCACGCTCGAAGCGCTGGATGCGCTCTGCGCTGACTGAGACCACCTCACTGAGACACGCTGTGATGAAGCCGCTCGCCGAGCAGATTGCCGACGCCGCCGATCGCCCGGGGCCCGATCTGGCCGCGCCCGCGTTCCTGATCGCGCGCATCGAATATCCGCGGCTCGACCCGGGTCCGTACCTCGATCGCCTCGATCAGATGGGCGATGGCGCCGCGCACGCGGTGGCGCGAGATCCCGGCCACGACGCGCCGCTGGCGGCGCGGATCGATGCGATCAACCGCTACCTGTTCGTCGAGCTCGGCTTCACCGGCAACCGCGAGCAGTTCGACGATCCGCGCAACAGCTGCCTGAACGAAGTGATCGATCGGAAGAAAGGCATTCCGATCACGATGGCGCTGATCTACATCGAAGTCGCGCGCCGGGCCGGCGTGCGCACCGAAGGCATCAACTTCCCGGGCCACTTCCTGGTCCGCTGCCTGCAGGATCTGCACACCGACGATCCGAACGAGGGGCTGATCGTCGATCCGTTCCACGGCGGCGCGATCCTGAACGAAGCGGAGTGCCGCAAGCTGCTGCAGCCGCACATGAGCGATGCGGCGTTCGATCCGGCGCTGCTGGCGCGGGCGACGCGGCGGCAGATCCTGGTGCGGATGCTGCTCAACCTCAAAAAACTGTACGTGAAGATGCATTCGTTCCCGCAGGCGCGCGCCACCACCGACGCGCTGCTGGCGCTGCAGCCGTCGTCGCTCCCCGATCTGCGTGACCGCGGGCTGCTTGCGTATCACATGAACGACTTCTCGCACGCGCTGCGCGACCTCGAGGAGTACCTGAAAGTCGCGCGCCTGTCCGATCAAGACGACGACCAGAAGAAAGAGACCGAGCAGGTCTGGGAACACGTCAAGACGCTGCGGCGCCGCGTCGCGCAACTGAACTAGGGCTAGGGCCACAGATTAAACACAGATTAGACACAGACTCATGTTCCTGCTTACCCATCGACTCTTCCGCTATGTGGCGTTCCTGTTTCTTTTCGCGAGCGTTGCCAATGCGCGGCAGCGTGATCAGGTGGCGACACCAACCGACATCAAACCGGGCAGCATCACGTGCGAAGAATGTCCGTATCCGTTCCCATCGTCATATCTGCCGCTGACGCTGTACGGCCAGGACGTCCGGATCGCGTTCATGGATGTGGCGCCGCAAGGAACGCCCAACGGGCACACCGTGATGATCTTCCACGGCAACAACTTCGCCGGCTTCTACTTCGGCAACATCATCGAGGCGCTGCGCAAGGAAGGCTTCCGCGTCATCGTGCCGGATCAGATCGGCTACGGCCGCTCGTCGAAGCCGATCATTCCGTACAGCTTCAACGACATGGCGCGCAACTCGCGCGCCATCCTGCAGAGCCTCAAGATCGACAAAGCGATGATCGTCGGCCACTCGATGGGCGGCATGCTGGCGACGCGCTTCGCGACGCAGTATCCCGACGTCACCGAACGGCTGGTGATCTACAACCCGATCGGCCTCACCGACGGCCGCTTCAGCCGGCCCGCCGGCAGCATCGATGAGCAATACAAGAACGCCCTCGGCGTCACGTATCAAGGCGTTCGCGCGAGCCTGATGCGCTACGTCGCGCACAACCCCGCGGCATGGACGCCGGAGTTCGAGCACTACGCGAAGATTCGCTACTCGTGGACGCTCGGCGCCGACTGGCCGCGGCTGGCCATGGTGCAGACGCTGATCAACAACGTGAACTACGCGGATACGGTGGTCTACGACTGGCCGAACATCAAGGCGCCGACGCTCGCATTCGGCGGCGCCGAAGACGTGCTGCCCGGCTCAGCAAAGATTTTTCAGGATCGAATGAAAACGCTGGGCGATACGATTCCGAACGGCAACGGCAAGCTGCACTTGATCCCGGGCCTGGGCCACGTGCCGCACATGGAAGACGCGGCGAAGACACTGCCGCCGCTGGTTGCGTTCCTGAAAGAAGGACTTCAGAAATAACAAAGAACAAAAAATGAAGAACAAAAGTGGGGCACGCAGAAATTGAAAGATTGATCCCGTGGGAGGGTTGAAGAAACAGCGCTCCTTTTCGCGCGCATTCCAGGTTTTGTTCGAAAATCGCGACGGCAATGACCATGCTTCAACTGAAGCATGGACAAATCCCCGAAACCTTACGACATCAAAGAGCGGGCATTCCTTTTCGCGTGCGCGGTCATCAACGCCTATCCGCGTGGCCGCTTGGACAGCGCGAGCCATAAAGTCTGGTCGCAGCTGATCGCCTCCGCCACTTCTTCGGGCGCTCATCTCGAAGAGGCAGCGGCAGGCGGCAGCCGGGCGCAATTTCTGGCGCTGAATAGAGGTGCGCTGCGCGAAATGCGCGAAAGCAATTATTGGCTCAGGATCCTGAGAACGACCGAGCTCGAAAACTTTCACAAGGCCGAGCCCTTACAGGACGAGTCGAGAGAACTGATCGCGATACTCGCAACAATCGTGAGACGAACCTACGAAAACGGCAAATAAAGAGGACAACGCAATTTCGTTCTTTGTCTTTTATTTTTTGTTCTTTGTTCTTTATTCTTTGTTCTTTGTTCTTCTCACGCGCCCATTTGCGCAGCAAGATCGTTGAAGTCTTTCGCCGACAGATCGGCGATCGATGCATCCGCTTTCAGGTCGGGCTTGCCGGCCGGACCGAATTCGTTGGGCCGCACCACGAATGCGGTCTTCAAGCCGAGCGCCTTCGCGGCGCGCAGATCGCCGACGTGGGCCGCCACCATCATCACTTCGCCGGGCTCGAGATCGAGGAAATCCGCCGCCGACAGGTAGACCTCGCGATCCGGTTTGTAGCGGCGAACGAGCTCCGCGCCGAGAATGCAGTCCCACGGCAGCCCTGAATGTTTCGCCATTGCCGTCATCAACGCGATGTTGCCGTTCGACAGCGGCGCGATCGTGAACTTCTTCTTCAATCGCGTCAGGCCGCCGACCGCGTCCGGCCAGGGCCGGAGCCGATGCCACGCGCGATTGAGCGCATCGGTCTCCGCGTCGGTGAGCCCCGTGATGCGGAAGTCGACCAGAATCTTGTCGAGAATCACCCGATGCAGATCGTCGAGCCTCGTCCACGGCAGCTCGCCGGTGCGGACGCGATTCATGCTCGGGCCGTAACCGCCGCGCCAGGCATCCGCGAACTTGTCGCCGTCGACGGTGAAGCCTTTTCGTTTCGCGAGGTCGCCAATCTCCTTCGCGATCGATGACCGCCAGTCGACGACAGTGCCGAAAGTGTCGAAGACCAGCGCCTTCACCGAAGATGTTGGCTGTGTCGACACCCTGAAACCTCCAGCAATTGCTACCGCACCAACGGACAGGAATTCGCGGCGGGTTACACCTGCGGCATCGCCCATAAGGGAACGCATGCTAGCACGGTCACGCCGTGCGTTTTCGGCTCATGACCACCGCCGTCAACAACGTGAACACCACCGCCACCGGCAGCGGCTCGAGCAGCGTGAACGCGATGTTCACGAGCGGGTTCTTGTACATCTCGCTGAACTCCTGCATTTCCTTCGCCTGGGCGGCGATCGCCTCCGCCGACGCGCCGGATTGGCGCGCCTGCTCGAGGGCGTACGCCATGTATTTATCGAGGTAGTCCGGCATGAAGTTGTAATAGATCACCTGCCAGATCGCGACGTAGCACGCCATGATCACGAGCGAGATCAGCAGGCCGACCATCAACGCCGCACCGAACGTCACGCGGCCGCCGGCGACGTTGTCGCGATACGACTGGACGCCGAAGTACACCATCAGGAAGGCCAGCACCATCGTGGTGTAGCCGACGTAAACACCACGGTCGAAACCGATTTGGTCGTGGAAGGCGAGCGCGGCCGTCATCAACCCGCCGAGAATCACGCCGCCGATCACTCCGAACGTCAGGACGATTTTTTCACGGAATCAGGCGCAGGTCCTTGCCGATTTGCACCGCCTGCGTTCGCCGTTTCGCCCCGAGCTTGTCGAAGACCCGGCTGGAATGGGTCTTGACCGTGTTTTCGCTGACGAAGACACGATCGGCGATCTCGTTGTTGCTGAGGCCTTGTGCGATCAGCTCGAGAACCTCGAGCTCGCGAGGCGTGATGCCGAGCGACGCGACCTTCGCCTCGTCGCGGACGAATTCCGCCGGCGCCGGCACCAGGACTTCGCGCACTTCCACGGTGTGCCGGGCCGTGGTCAGGCGCTTGCCGAGCCAGATGCCGACCACGGCAAAGGTGACCGCGACAATGCCGCCGTAGATTTCGAAGGAGTGCTCGACGATCAGCCAGCGGTATTCGATCGCCTTCAGGCCGGCGATCAACACGCCGCCCACGAGACCGTAGAGAAGCACGTGCTTCCACATCTCCCGGCGGCCGGTCGTCGAGGCGGTCACGGCTAGGTCTTGAGCGCGCCGATTTCCTTATACAGATACGCCGACGCGATCACGCCGCCGTGGAAGTTGCCGAGGTCGAGCTTCTCGTCGGGAGCGTGCGCGTTTTCGTCGGGCAGGCCGATGCCGAACAGCACGCACGGCAGGCCGAGCTCCTCCTGGAACGTCGACACGACCGGAATCGATCCGCCTTCGCGGTTGAACACCGGCCGCTGGCCGAAGCCCTGCTCGATCGCGCGGCCGGCGGCCTGCACGTAGGGATTGTCGAACGCCGTCATCCACGGCTTGCCGCCGTGCATGCGCGTGATCTTGAGCTCCACCGTTTTCGGCGTCACCTTCTTCACATACTCCTCGAAGAGGTCGCCGATCTTTTTGGGATCCTGATTGGGCACCAGGCGCATGCTCACCTTCGCCATGGCGACGGCCGGCAGCACGGTCTTGGCGCCTTCGCCGGTAAAACCGGACAGCAGCCCATTCACTTCGAAGGTCGGCCTCGCCCACACGCGCTCGAGCGTCGTGTAGCCGGTCTCACCGAACAACTTGGGCGCGCCGAGCTCCGCCTTGTACTTCTTCTCGTTGAACGGCAGCTTCTCCCACTCGGCGCGCTCCTCGGGCCTGAGCTCCACCACGTCGTCATAGAAGCCGTCGATCTTGATGCGGCCGCCCTTGTCCTTCATCTGCGCCAGCACTTGCGCGAGCACCATGGCCGGGTTCGCAACGGCGCCGCCGAACGATCCGGAATGCAGGTCGGATTTGCTGCCGCGGAGATCGATCTGGAAATACGTCAGGCCGCGCAGGCCGTAGCAGATCGACGGAATGCCGCGATCGAACATCGGCGAGTCCGAGATCACGACGACGTCGGCCTTGAGCAGATCCTTGTGGGCCTTGATGAAGGTGTCGAGGTTTTCGCTGCCGACTTCCTCCTCGCCTTCGATGAGGAACTTCATGTTCACCGGCAGGTTGCCGTGCTGCTTGAGGTGCGCCTCGACGGCCTTGAAGTGCATGAACACCTGGCCCTTGTCGTCGGCCGATCCGCGCGCGTAGATCTCGCCGTCGCGGATGGTCGCTTCGAACGGCGGCGACGTCCACAGGTGCAGCGGATCGACGGGCTGCACGTCGTAATGGCCGTAGAACAGGATCGTCGGCGCGCCGGGCGCGCCAAGCCATTCGCCGTAAACGACCGGATGGCCCGGTGTTTCTTCGAGACGGCAATTCTGCAACCCGATCCGCTGCATCTCGTCGCGCGTCCACTCGGCGCACTTGCGCACGTCGCCCTTGTGCTCGGGCAGCGCGCTGATGCTGGGAATCGCGAGATATTTCTTCATCTCGCCGATGTAGCGATCGCGGTTTACGTTGATGAAATCTACGACTTTGTCCATGAGGTTTCTGTGCTATCTGAGCCTTCTGTGGCCCATAGCTAACTAATGCTATCCGGAGTTCGCGCCCCGGTGAGCATATCCACCGCGCCGGTCAAACGCTCGAGGTTGAACGGCTTCATGAAGTAGCTGCAGCGCGTTTCATCGAGGAACTGGCGCGTGTCCTCGCCGTCGATGTCGCCGGTGATGAAAATGAACCGGCGCGCCATTTCAGGGCGGATCTGGCAGACGCGGCCGTAGAGCTCCTGGCCGCTCAGCTCGGGCATTTTCACGTCGCAGATCACGGCGTCGTAGGCGGTGCGCTCGATCATCACCAGCGCGCGGCGGGACAGCGTGGTGCTCTCCACGTCATAGCCGGCGCCGGCGAGCACGCGGCGCACCAATGCCGCGTTCGATTCCTCATCGTCCACGACCAACGCTTTGCGCCGCCGCGTCATCGGGTCGTCTTCAACCGCCGTCGCGATTGGATACGACGCCGGTTGCGGCATGGGCCGCGGTTCGACCGGCGGAGGCACGAATCCCGCCGCCGATGCGCCGATCAGCGACTCCGCCATCACCGGCAATTCAATTGTGAACACCGCGCCGCCGACCGCGCCATTGCGCGCCGTGATGTGGCCGCCATGTTCGCGGACGATGCCGTAGCACACCGACAAGCCAAGGCCGGTGCCTTGACCGGTTTCCCGCGTCGTGAAGAACGGATCGAAGATCTTGATCAGATCCTCTTCTTTCAGCCCGCTGCCGTTGTCCGTGACCTCGACGAAAATGCGCTCGGGATCCGGCTGCATCCGCGTCACCACCTTGATCTCCCCGGGCGCCCTCTCCGGCACGGCGCGGCTCATCGACTTGCCTTCCCGTCGTGCTTCGATTGCGGCTTCGGCGTTCTGAATCAGGTTGACGATCACGTCCTCGAGGCGCGCTGCATCGATGTAGACGAGCGGCAATCGATCGGCGGCGTCGAGCGTCAGATCGATGCGTGCCGACTGCAGCTGCGACGTCCGCGTGCCGATGGCGCTGCCGACAACGCGATTGATCTGCTCCCAGCCGCGCGCTGATGTCGTGCGCCCGGCAAAGGTCAGCAGGTTGCGCACGATGCCGGCGGCGCGGTTCGCGTTATCGCGAATCGCCCGCAGCTCCTCGGTCTCGAGCGCGGCCGGCTTGGTCGCGAGCATCAGCTCGGCGTAGCCCAGCACGCCCTGCAGCGGGTTGTTCAACTCGTGAGCCACACCGGAGACCAGCTGCCCGACGGCGGCAAGCTTTTCACGCTGCACCAGCTGCTGCCTGGTCGTCACCAGGTCCTGGCTGGCGCGAATCAACGCGCGCCGCGACAGGAATTCGCGGGCGACAACGACAATGCCGAACGGGACCATCCACGCCAGCGCAATGCGGGTCCGCAGCATTTCGACTTCGGGGGTCACGCTCAACAGGCGCCGCGACGCTTCATCGATCACCGGGATGGCGATCAGCAATCCGATCGCGATCAGCGACACCATCGGCAGCTTCGAGAGCGCCGGCGCTTCATCTTCGGGCTCGAGGAGCTTCGAGTCGTGCGCATACGCCGCCGCCACCAGCAGCAGCGCGTACGGCGCCATGAACACGATGTCCCAGAGACTGCCGGCCCCACTCGCATTGGGATCGACCGCGTCGTTGATGATGCCTCCCGCGAAAATCGCCGCCAGCCCCGCCGCGTAGATGCCGAGCATGTTGCGCCACTCGGCGGAGCGTGCCGTTCGCCACACCCACATCGCCCACAGCGCGAGCAGCAGGTTCTTCGCGTTCTGCAGCTGCCGGAAATTCGCGTCGTACAGATCCGTCGATCCGCCGGACACCGCGATCGTCACGACGAAGAAGGTGTAGAGGAACGCCGCGAACAGCGCAATCAGGATCAGATCGAGCAGGACGATGTCGAACAGCCAGCGCGGACGATCGCGCTCGGGCCGGCCGTAGAGCGCGGCGGCAAACGGAATGCTCGCCACGAAAAAGATCGGATCGGTCGGCGACACGACCGGGATCCCCTGGCCGGAGAGATCGATGTAGGTCCAGAGCGCCTGCCCCGAGCCCCACAGCACGGCGTGCGCCATGTTCATGTTCCAGAACATGCGCACCTGGCCGCGGCTGCGGCCGGCCAGCCACATCGCAAACCCGGCGAACGCAAACGGCGGGACGAGCTGTGCGAAATCGCCGAGCGCCACGACGCGCTGCCCGGTCGCGATTGAAAGCACGGCGTAGACCAGCAGGAACGCCGACGCGGCGATGCCAACCGTGCGCACCATGGGAGGCAGTAAGTATATTCGCTAGACGACGAGCCAGCGATCGCCGTCGCGGCGGGCGCGGCCGTCGCTGTCAAGCTTCTGGAGATGCGCGAGCACGCTCTCCTGTGCCATCGGCACGAGCGCCTGGTCGAGGGCCGGATAAATGCCGGCGGTGATCGCGTCGACCGTCAGTGGGCCGGTGGTGAGCGCGTCCAGGACCTGGCGTTCGCGCTGGGCACGATGCTCGACGTACTTGTGGATGATCCCGGCGACATCGTCGATCACCGGTCCGTGCGCCGGCAACGCGCGCGCGGGGTTGAGCCGCAGCATGCGATCCAGCGATCGCAGGTAATCGGCAAGGCTGCCGCCGTGTGACGCGGGTATCACGACCGTGCTGCCCTGCACGAGCATGTCGCCGACGAACAGCGTGCGCGAATCGGCGTGCCAGAAGGTCAGGTGATCCGGCGAGTGTCCCGGCGTGTGCAGGACCGTCAGCGGCCCTTGGTCGGTATCGATCGTCGATCCGTCCTCGATCCACGACCAGCCCACATCGGGATCGCGAACCGGCCACGGAAACTTCATGAAGCGCGCCGCGGGCCACTTCGCCTTGATCGCCGCCGCGCCCGACACATGATCGCTGTGCGCATGCGTGACGAGCACGAGCGAGGGTCCGCGGGGCGCAGCCGCGGCAATCGCATCGAGATGCGGCGCGTGGCCAACGCCGGCATCGATCAGCACCGGATTGCGATCGCCGATCAGATAGGTCCAGTTGCCGTCTCCGGTCATCGGACCGGGATTGCCGGCGTGAATAAGCCTGGGTGTCATGTTGCCGCGCGCGCGGAGGCGTCGCGCGCGTGCCTGGTGCGAAGGCCCGCGAACGACACGACGAACGCGATCGCCATCAGCCCGGCAGCGCTCATGTACGGCGTGGTCATGCCGTAGGCGTCGTAGACATAACCTCCCAGCGCCGGACCGGCCACGCGGCCGAGACTCGCCAGTGACGATGCCAGGCCGAGGATGCCGCCTTGATCGTCGGGGTCGGCCAGGCGCGACACCATCGACGACAGCGACGGGTTGTTGAAGCCCATGCCGACCGCCATCACGAACAGCGCGCCAAGCAGCGTCGGCACGTTCCACACCAACGGGATCAGTCCGATGCCGATCGCGATGGCACAGATCGCCAGCGGAATCAGCTTGCGCTCGGGGATCACCTTCACGACCCTGCCGACCAGCACGCCCTGGACGAGCGCGAGAATGACGCCGATGAAGGCGAACACGAAGCCGATGGTCGACGCCTTGTAGCCGAATCGTGCTTCGCTGAAGATGGCGAACGTCGCCTCGAAGCAGGCAAACGCCAGCGTGACGAGAAAATAGAGTGCCAGCAACAGCAGCAGCGTCGGGTTGCGCGACGCGTGACGGAACGCTTCCAGCCGGCCGAGGCTCTTCGTGACCGTGTTCACCGGGCGCGATTCAGGCAGCAGCAACCACGCCGCCATGAAGTTGGCGAAGCAGAGCGCCGACGCAAACCACATCGGCGTCTGCGGGCTGAATCGGCTCAACACCCCGCCGATCGCGGGACCGAAGATGAATCCCAGCCCGAACGCCGCGCCCACCATGCCCATCCCGCGCGCCCGATTCTCGGGCGTCGTCACATCGGCAATGTAGGCCTGCGCGGTCGGAATGTTCGCACCGGCAATGCCGCCCACAATGCGCGCGAGAAACAGGAAATTCAACGACGGCGCCAGGGCGAGGCCCAGATACGACAGGCAGGATCCGAGCAGGCCGACGAGGATGATCGGCTTGCGGCCGACGCGGTCCGACCAGCGTCCCCACACCGGCGAAAACAGGAACTGCATCAGCGAGAAACTGGTGCCGAGCAGGCCGATCTTGAATGCCGACGCGCCGAACGACTCGGCGTAGAACGGCAGCAACGGAATGATGATGCCGAACCCGAGCAGGTCGATGAAGACCGTGACGAAGATGATGACTAGCGGCGAAATTGAAGCCACAGGGACAACGCGACGTAATAAACCGGGAACACCAGCGAGATCATCGTCCAGGGACCATCAACCGCCGGCAGCCGCCAGATGATCCAGGTAAAGACGACGGCCCAGATTGTACCCAGCGCCAGCGTCGGCCACTTGAGCACGATCGTCCGCGACGGATAGATGTAGCGAATCGGCACGAACACCAGCACCGCAAGCGTCCCGAGGATGATCGCGTTCGCCATCTGCGGGAGGTGCAGGACGTAGAGATACACGACGACGATGTTCCAGTACGACGGGAAGCCCGTGAAAAAGTAATCCGTTGATGCGATCTTCGCGTCTCCCTGCGCGAAGCCGTAGGCGCTCGACAGCACTATCGCCGCGCAGATCGGAAACGCCGACGGCACCAGATCAGCCTGCCAGACGACGAGCGCGGGAATGAAGACATACATCAGGTAGTCGACGATGTCGTCGAGCTTCGCGCCGTCGAAATTCGGCAGGCGTTCCTTGACCTTCAACCCGCGCGCCAGCACGCCGTCGGTCGCATCGACGAACGTGGCGGCGACCATGCAGATGAAGACGGCGCGGAAGTTGTGGGCGAAGGTCATGCCGGTGGCGAGCAGCGCGATGACGGCGCCGAGCGCCGTATAGATGTGCGCGATCCAGGGAAGGATCGGGGGCACGTTCAGAGACGGCGTTGCGCGTTCGGGAAGGAGTTCCAGACCGGCACGCCGCAGAAGTGCGAGCCTTCCGTGCAGCGCGGCGACACGATCTTGTTGCGCAGCACGCACGGCGGGCCGAGATAGCGTCCGAGCTGCGGGTGGATCTCCTTGACCTGCGTGATCTCGTCCATCGACGCCAGGTAAATCTCTTCCTGGGCGTTGAAGCAGGTGCGCAGCGTCCACTTGTGCTGCAGCGCAATGAACGAGCCGGACTCGACCAGGCGCAGCGCCTTGGCGTTCGGCAGGATGTAGAGCGCGTACTCGAGCGGCACACCGAGGGCGAGCAGCTTGTTCTTCGCCGCCCAGGCGTCGTTCATCGCCTGCTCGTAGACCGCCTGCGCGGCGGCATTCTGCCGGATCAGGCGCGGCGTGATGTAGTCGGGCGCCGTGGTGTCGGCGAGCGTCATCATCGGCCGCGACGCCGGCACCATGCGGTGCCGCTGATCCTGCGAGTCGGCGGTGTGACTGAGGCGCTTCTCGAACACGTAGCTGGCGTGATTGAGCGCGCGCATCATCGGCGAGTGATACGCGACGTCGAGCATGTCGACGCGGTACGGATTCTTCGCCGGATTCATCACGCGATCGATCGCTTCTTCGTCCGACATCGCCGAGGTGGTGATGCCGAACGTCGAGCGGACCGCATCGGCGACCACACGCTCGGCGCCGGCCGACCAGTCGCGAAGCCGCGACACACGGTTGCCGAGGCGGCGATCGAATTCGACGGCGAACGCATCGCCGGACATCGTCGCCGTCGGGAACCCCATCTCCGGGAGCGTGTCGCGCTCGAAGGTGTTGAAGCCGATCTTCTCGAAGAACATCGGGTCGACTTCCTTGACGAGGTCGACCATTGCGCCGATGACCATCGCGGCTTCGTACGGCACGTCACCGGCGTTGAGCATCCGGTTGAGGCGATGGAGCACGATGCCCGAGACGGTGTGCACCATCGAGGTGAAGGCGCCGATCGGAATCACGTAGCGCGCCGTCTCGATCGCTTTCTTCTCGGCCTCGCGCTCGACGGTCTTCAACCGCGCCGGCGTATTGGTGTCGCGGACGTAGCGCAGCTCCTTCAGGATCGCCCACGCATCGTCCTTGAGCAGCGCCGAGAGTTGCGAGTAGGAATCCCACGCGCGCAGCACCGCCTGTTCGTAGACGTCGATCGCTTCGCCGGTGATCGGCGGCACGAAGGCGCGCGGCTCGTTCAATTTGACGTAGCGCTGGCTCGACTGCTCGGAGTTATAGAACGGGTACGAGTGGAGCACGCTCCACACGAGCTGGCGCGAAATGTTTTCGAGTCCGAACTCGAAATGCGCATGCTGAAACACGGTGTGATGGCCGCCGTCGAAGGTCAGCGGACCAATCGAATCGCGTTGTTTATCGGTGACTTCACTGCGCTCGATGACGCGCGGCGAATAACAGGTGCGCGCCGCCGCGATCGCGCCGTCGTACGGAACGGCCGGAGACGATCGCAACGTGATTTTCGGTGGAGCCGTGGCGAGCGCGAGAGCGGGCATTGAGGCTGGCGCAATTATACGCTCTCACCTGCTGTTTCCTGAGGCCGGGCTTGGTGTAAGATGCAAGGCCGCGCCGGATAGACCGGCGCAAAACAAGGACAATCTAATGGCACGTCTTCTCGGGACCGTCGCGCTCGCGATCGCGCTTTCTGCCGGCCTCGCCGCGCAGCAGCTCGCACCGGCGGACGCCGGCGCATTCATGGGTTCGTGGTCGTTGATGCTCGACACGCCGCAGGGCAGCTTCGACCAGAGCATGGTGCTCAAGGACGAGGGCGGCAAGGTCGTCGCCGAAATGTCGAGCCAGATGCAGCCCGACGTTCAGAAAGTCACAGATATCAGCAAGAAGGGCGAGGATCTGATCCTGAAGTTCCAGGGCAACTTTCAGGGTATGCCGTTCGACGCGACGATCACGCTGACGCCGGATGGCACCGACAAGTGCAAGGTGGCCTTCGACATCAACGGCGGTCAGTTCACGATGAACGGGACGGGGACCAAGAAATAGATCTCAGATTTCGGATTTCGGATTTCAGATCTAAGGTCGGGCGCTGATCGCGCCCGGCCTTTTTTCTTTGTCGCGCTGTTTAAAACAGGAACGACGATGAGGCGAGGTTCTTCGCGAGGATCGAGCCCTTTGGCGCCGACGCGATGGCCTTGGCGCGGTGCGCCGATGCGATCGAGCCTTGCGTCATCAGCGACGCCGCGAATTCCATTTCGGCGCTCGGCGCGGTGGTCATCGCCATCGCCTTCTTGACCCAGTTGTAGCCGTCGACACGGATCGTCTCGTCCACCGCGGCCCACGCGCGCAGCTCGGGCTTCCGGTTGTTCTCGCGCAGATGCACCGCCTGCTTGTAGGATTCGATCAGGTAGCCGGCATCGAACCAGGCGCTGCTGTCGGTGGTCGTCGCCAGCGCGCGCGCCATCACGCTCTTGAGCAGTTCCTGCGCGAGCACCCAGGACGCCTGCGCACGAAGCTCGACGAGTATTACAACGGCAACGGCACATCTTCCCGCGTCCGCATCAGCCTGCCGCGTGGTGGCTATTCAGCTCAGTTTTCCGACCTGACTCGTGAGAGCTCAGGCGAGTCAGGGAGGAACCTCGCCGCAGCGGCCGCAGGCCGCGAAGGCGGGTCTCGCCGATCGTGGGCAGTAGTCCCGCTCGCGGCTCTGCTCGTGATCGTCATCGCCGCCATGGTCTTCTGGCTTGGCCGCGATCGCCGTGTGCCGGCGGACTTGCGCCCCACGGCGGCGGTGCTGCCGTTCGAGGCGAACATGATCGGCGGCGATAACAGCAACTACTCGGCCCTGATCACTGAAGCCGTCACCAGTGAACTGGCGCGCCTGGGAACCATCAGCGTGGCCTCGTACACGAGCGCGATGCAGTTCGAAGGCCGCCGCCCGTCGATGAGTGACGTGGCCGCGGCGCTCAAATCTCACTACGTCGTCGAGGCATCGGTCGACGACGAGGCGAGCGAAATCCTGATCGTGGCGCGGATTGTGAATTCGGAAACCGATCGCAAGATGTGGGTCGCCGATTATCGCGGTCAACGAGACGATGTCCGCGGCATCGCGCAGCGAATCGCCTTCGACGTAAGCGCCGCAATCCTCGAACGCGAGCGAAAGTAGCAACCCAACTAAGCCATAGTTTGGCCGCCGCAAATGTTGTACGTCTGCCCGGTGATCGCCGACGCATCAGCGCTGCACAGGAACTTCACCAGCGCTGACACTTCGGCAGGGTCGATGATCCGTTTGATCGGCACCGCCGAGATCTGCCGATCCTTGAATTCATCGAACGTCACCTTCGCGTGTTTCGCCCCTTGCGCCATGCCGAGCGCGGCCATGTCGGTCTCCACCCATCCGGGAGCGATCGCGTTGACGGTGATCTTGCGCTTGAGAACTTCGAGAGACAGCGCGCGCGTGAATCCGATCACACCGTGCTTCGACGCACAGTACGCGGTGTAGCCCGGCACGCCAAATCGCCCAAGCACCGATGACAGATTGACGACGCGCCCGCCGTCCGCCATCAGCGGAAGGATCTGGCGCGTCACCAGGTACATGCCAAACAGGTTCGTGTCGAGCGTCTGCTTCCAGCGCACGACAACGGATCCCTGCACCACTTCGCCGCCGCCGACGCCGGCGTTGTTGATCAGCACGTTGACGTGGTTCACCGTGCCATGAAGCTTGCCGAATCCGTGCGCCACGCTCGCTTCATCCGACACGTCCATGGCGATCGCCGTCGCCTGCGCGCCCTTGCTGGTGATCTCGCCTGCCGTCTGCTGCAGTTGCGACTCGGTCCTGGACGTGATGACGATGTGCGCGCCGGGTTCGGCGAACGCCAGCGCAATCGCGCGGCCTATGCCGCGCCCGCCGCCGGTGACGACGACGGTCCTACTCATCGGCCTCGTCTTCGTCTCCCTGGCGCGTGTGATAGCGCGAGTACTCCTCGAGATAGGTCAGCGACTCGAAGCTCTTCATGCGATCGAGAAACAGCACCCCGTCGAGGTGATCGGTCTCGTGCTGCACGACGCGCGCCGGAAAATCCTTCAACTCGAGCTCGAAGCGCTTGCCGTGCCGATCGAGGGCCGACACCTTGATGTGCTGCGCGCGAGGCACGCGGCCGCGCACTTCCGGAATGCTGAGGCAGCCCTCCCAGCCCTCGACGGTCGCGTCGCCGATGGGAAGGATCTCGGGATTGATGAACGTCACGGCATCACCTTCGCCGCGGCCGTCGGGATCGAGCATCGCCACGAACACGCGCAGTCCCTCGTGGACCTGCGGCGCGGCCAGTCCGACACCGGAATACTCGTACATCGTGTCGATCATGCTGTCGATGAACTGCTGAATCACCGGGTTCTTGAGCTCGCTCTTGTCCAGGGTCCGCGCCTTGGTGCGGAGGACGGGGTGGCCCATGCGAGCCACTTTCAAAATCGACATGGGAGAATTCTATACTTTGGGACTTGGGGCTTGGGACTTGGGACTTGGGGCTTGGGACTTGGGACTTGGGGCTTGGGGCTTGGGGCTTGGGGCTGGTAAATGCACTCACACGACGAGACGCCGCCGTATAAGTTCTGTCCGGTCTGCGGCAGTGCGCTCGAGCCTCGCGTTCTGAAGATCACCGAGCCGAAGCGCCTGTGCTGCACGAACACGGCCTGCGGCTTCATCTTCTACCTGGATCCGAAAATTGCGGTCGGCACGATCATCCGCGTTGGCGGCAACGGCAAGATTGTCCTCGTCAAGCGCGCCATCGAGCCGGGGTACGGCAAGTGGGTGTTCCCCGGAGGATATGTCGATCGCGGCGAGGAGATCACGCTGGCGGCGTTACGTGAAGCGCGCGAAGAAGCCGGCCTCGACGTGCGGCTTGATCACCTGATCAATATCTACTCGTATGCCGGACGCTCCCCGATCATCGTCGTGTATGCGGCGACGATGATTTCCGGGGAGATGGCCACCGATGACGAAGGCCTCGAGATTCGCGAGTTCGATCTCGACGAGATCCCGTGGGACGACCTCGCGTTCCGCAGCACGCGAGAGGCGCTTCGCGATTACATCGACGGGAAAATCACTGCACCAACACGCTGAATCTGTTGAGCGGGTGAGCTGTTGAACGTTTGATCTGAATGCTCCAGATCAAAAGCTCAACAGATCACCAGGTCAACAGCTTATTGGCCCGCCAGCGGGCTACCAGTTCGCGGGGTGAAACCTGCAAAACGCGCATTTGGGGCGTTTCGAGCAGCGGAGTGACCTGCAATCCATCCTGCTCGATCGCCCTCGGCACCCACGACCGCGAGCTACCGATGGGGTAATCCTTGAAGATGTCGACGATGACGATCCGATCCGGCAGCGTGCCGTCGGCGCTGGCGGCGAACAAATCGCCGGGACGAAATGCGGCCGGCACGCCGGTGTAGACACCGGTCGCTGCTCCGTCGGCTTTCTGCACCACGAAGCGCTCGCGGACGTAATCGTCGAGCGCGAGCCACCGATCGATGCGCCCGACGAGCATCAGGCAGCCGAGTTCGTCGGTGCAGGCAACGCGATCGTTCGGCTGAATGCCGTTTCGAATCTCATCGATCCCGGCAACGTGAATCGTCGGCCGGGCGGCTGCGAGCCGCGCCATCGGCGCGAGACCCCACTGGTCGATTGCCACGATGATTGCGACCAGAGCGATTGCCGCGGTACGCGCACGAGGCACGCGCGCTGTCACATCAATGGCAATCGCGATCAACATGAAGGTGATTGGTAACAGCAGATAGTTCGTCGTGATGCCGGACTCGATGACACCGAACCACACCACCCAGCCGATCCAGATCGCGTGCATCGCGCGCTGCGATCGCATCGCCAGCATCGCGAGCGCGAGCAACAACGTCAACGGTGTCGAGCGCGCGATCGACCAGAACATGTCCAGGGGATAGCGCGAGCCGGTAACGAGCACGTCGTTCACAAGCGCCAGCGATAACGGCGCGGTGTTGGTGGCTTGCGCGATTGAGAAGGCGAGAATCGCGGCGGTGATCGACAGGGCGATCACGGCAATGGTCCTGGCTCGCGTCGGCGCAACCAGCCACGCAATGACCATCACCACGAGCGGAATGCCGAACTGTCGATCGCCTGGGCGCTCGAACAGGTTGAGGACCTGCCACAGGAAGAATCGCCGCACCATCGTTTCGCCGCTCGATGGCTCCATCGCGTGGAGCGCAAACAGGATCGATTGCCCGATCACCAGGCCCGCGACGGTCGAAAGAATTGCGTAGGCCCAGCGGCGTCGATCGTCACGATTCAGCAACCAGCAGAAGATCGGAATAACGGCGAGGGTGAAGGCGAGCTCGTGCGTCAGCCGCGCGATCGCCGCGGCGGCGATCATCAGCAGCCACCAGTGTCGATGCGTAAAGCACATCAGCGTCAACAAATATGCGGCGAGAAACGGCGCGTAAAACCTGGCGCTCGTCGCGGTCGCCCAAAACGGCACCGACGCCAGCGCGAATATCGATGCCACCAGTGCCGTGGTGTTGTCGGTGAGGCGGCGGATCAGCACGACCGTGAGGAACACGCTCGCGGCGGCGGCCAGCAGGCTGACCGCGCGGAAAGCCGGCAGCTCAGCACCGGCGACGGCGCCCGCGAGCCACGCCGCGTACGAATACGCAATGCCGCGATCGTAGAGGAGACCTGATGGCAGGACGGGAAGGCCGTGCGCCGCGATGCCGCGCACGGCGAAGACGGTGAACTCTTCGTCGACGGAATACCCGGGGCGCGTCAGCTGCAGCGAGCCGATGACGATGACGAGCGCCGCCAGCGCGGCCGCCTTCGCCCAGGGTGTCGTCACGCGACCGTGATTTTCTTGTCCAGGTAAACGTCCTGGATCGCGTTCAGCAGCGCCGCGCCGTCCTTCATCGGCCGCTGGAACGCCTTGCGGCCGGAGATCAACCCCATGCCGCCGGCGCGCTTGTTGATCACCGACGTCTTGATGGCTTCCTTGAGGTCGCTTTCACCCGATGACGCGCCGCCGGAATTAATTAGCCCGGCGCGGCCCATGTAGCAGTTGGCGAGCTGATAGCGCGTCAGATCGATCGGATGATCGCTCGACAGATCCGAGTAGACCTTCTGGTGCGTCTTGCCGAAGTTGATCGCGTTGTAACCGCCGTTGTTCTCGGGCAGCTTCTGCTTGATGATGTCGGCCTCGATCGTCACGCCGAGGTGATTCGCCTGGCCGGTGAGATCGGCGGCGAGATGGTAGTCGACATCCTTGGTCTTGAAAGCGGAGTTCCTCAGGTAGCACCACAGCACGGTGAACATGCCGAGCTCGTGGGCGTGCTGGAACATCTCGCTCACTTCCTGGATCTGCCGCTTCGATTCTTCCGATCCGAAGTAGATCGTCGCGCCGACGCCGGCGGCGCCCATGTCGAAGCCCTGCTTGACGCTCGCGAAGCGGATCTGATCGTACGAGTTCGGATACGAAATGAACTCGTTATGGTTGAACTTGAGAATGAACGGAATCTGGTGCGCGTACTTGCGCGCGCACATCCCGAGCACGCCGAGCGTTGACGCCACGGCGTTACAGCCGCCTTCGATCGCCAGCTTGACGATGTTCTCGGGATCGAAATATTGCGGGTTCGGCGCGAACGATGCGCCGGCTGAGTGTTCGATGCCCTGATCGACCGGCAGGATCGACACGTAGCCCGTGCCCGCGAGGCGGCCGTGATCGAAGAGCGACTGGAGCTTGCCGAGCACCGGCACCGGCCGGTTCGAATTGAGGTGAATGCGCTCCACGAAATCGGGGCCGGGCAGGTGCAGCGATTCTTTCGGGATCCTGGCTTTGTGCTGCAGCAGTCCGGCGGCCTCGGCTCCGAGGATCTCTTCTACGGTGGGCATAACCTGATTACTTTATCACCGCAGGCGGGACTGAAGTCCCGCCTCTACGCTCGCGGGTATGACAGCTGCTCCACGACGGCGCTGTCGACCGCCGTCTTGATCATCGTGTCGACCGGCAGCGTTTTTTCCGCCTCGTCCACGGCATAGCGCCGCGCATGCGTTTCCGGGTGGCGGGGCGTGAACAGCGTGCACGAATCCTGGTCGGGCACGATTGAAATGCCGAAGGTGCCGAGCCGCTGCGCCTCGGCAATGATCTCTTCCTTGTCCATGGCGACGAGCGGCCGGAACACCGGGATCTGCGCCGCCTGATCGATCACCGCCATGTTGTCGAGCGTCTGCGATGCCACCTGGCCGATGACGTCGCCGGTGACGAGCGCGCGGGCCCGCACGTGGCTGGCGACCCGTTGCGCGATGCGGAGCATCAGCCGCCGATAGATGATCACGCGCAGATCGCCCTGCACGCTGAGCGTGATCTGGCGCTGCAGCTCGCCGAACGGAACGAGATACAGCTTGGTCCGCAGCTGATAGCGCGTCAGCACTTCCGCGAGCTGTCTCGCTTTCTCCTGCGACGTGTTCGAGAGGAACGGCGCGCTGTGGAAATGCACCAGCGTGACGTTGCAGCCGCGCTTCATCATCCGCCACGCGGCGACCGGCGAATCGATTCCGCCGGACAGCAGGCCGACCAGGCGTCCGCCGGTGCCCATCGGCAATCCGCCGAGACCCGGTTCGCGGCCGACGTAACAGAAGGCGGAGCCGGGAATAATCTCGACACGGATGACGAGGTCGGCGTGATCGAGATCGACCTTCCAGCCGCGGGCCGTCCACACGCGCGATCCGAGATCGCGCGCGAGCTCGGGCGAGGGAATCGGGAACTTCGAGTCGGCGCGTCGCACGTGCACGCGGAAACTTTCGGCCGCTTCTTTTGGCGGCAGCTGCGACTCGATCGCCGCGGCCATGCTCTCGAAGTCGGGCGGCACTCGGGTCGCAACCGAATAATGCGCAATGCCGAAGACCCTCGACAGGCGATCGCCCACCTCGGGCAGCGCCTCGTCCTGGCCGAGCACAATCTCGATGCGGCCGATCAGTGTTCGAACTTCCTTGATGTGCAAGCCGGCGAGCGCGCCGTGAAGGTTCCTGACGAGACGCCCGACGAACCACGATCGGTTCTTGCCTTTGAGCGCGATCTCGGAGTACTTGACGAGGACGCAGATCATGACGCGGCCGCCGCTCGATGTCCCGAAATGACGGCTGACTCGATCGTCGCGGGCAAACCGGTTTCAATCCAGTCACCAGCGAGCAGGAACCCTTCGATGGCAGTGCGGGTGCCGGGGCGGGGCGGCGCGCCGGGCGCGAGCGAGAACGTCGAACGCTTTTCGCGAACGGCGAGGCTCTTCCGCAGGGTCGCGGATCGCGCCGCCGGCAGCGCGTCTCTGACCTCGCGCAACGCCGTCGCAGCGAGCTCGTCGTTCGTCTGCGACACGATCGCCTCGGCGCCGCTCGAGACCAGCGACAGATGCGACGCGTTGCCGCCGACGATAGCGCGGCGATCGAAGATCCATTGGAAATTGCGTCCGGGCAGGCCGACGAGCGGCTCGTCCATCACCGCGCCATCGAACCAGAGATTGACCGTGACGATCGGCAAGCTCGCGAGCGCGGTCGCATTGGCGACGGTTTGCTCGAGACCGGGCGGGACCTGATCGAATAGCGCGTCAAAGGAATGCCAGGGGACCGTCGAGATGACCAGCGGCGCGTCGATCGCCTCGTCGCGCACGCGTACCCCTCGAACGCGCGCGCCATCGACGACCAGTTTCGCCGGCGCGTTGACGCGAACTTCACCGCCGCGCTCGGCCAGCCACTGGCGCGCCGGCTCTGCATACATCTCGTCGAGTGGAACGGCGGGCAACACCAGCGCCGCCGCGGCGGGATCCGGACCGAACACGCGCTCGAGCACGCGCACGAAGTTCGACGCTTCGGCTTGATCGATCGACTGATTGAGCGCCGCGAGCGCGAGCGGCTCCCAAAATAACTCACAAAGTCTCGGTGCCTGACCATTCTGCTCCAGCCACGCCCGGACGGAGCGTCCGAGTCCGGGCGGGTCTCGCCGAAGCGCCGAAGGCGCGGCGGCGGCCGCCGTGATCATGGACCCAATCCGCAGCACCGAGATCCGCTCCGACCAGCTCAACGCATCCCATGTCAACACGCCCGCGATGAAGTGCAGCGGCGACGGCAATGCCGGCAGCGCCAGCACGCTCTGATGGCCGGCGCGATCGATCATCGTCAGCTTCAATCCGGTCTGCCAGCGCACGCGATCGGCCGCACCGATTCGCGCGAGGAATTTCAACGTCTCGGTGTAGCAGCCCATCAGGATGTGCTGGCCGTTGTCGACGCGCGCACCGGTGGCGGGATCGGTAAACGCGGTGGCGCGGCCGCCGAGACCGGGCCGCGCTTCGAGCACCACCACGCGCGCGCCGGCTTCCGCCAGCGCGGTGGCGGCGGCGAAGCCGGCGCACCCGCCGCCAATCACGATCGCGTCCGGACTCATGCGCGCGCGGAGCGGGTCAGGCCGAAGGCCGACAACTGCGACAGCGCCCAGATCTGCAGCGCAATGCGGGCGCGCTGCAGCTTCGGCACGCGGACGCGCTCGCTGAACACGTCGTAGCCGCGGCGCTCGATGCGCTGCAGGATCTCGAAGTAGATCCCGCCCATGATCTCCGCGGCGACCAGCCGGCGCGATTCCTCGTGCGGCATCGCCTGTGCGGCGGCGGTGTAGTAGTGACGCGCGCGCTGGCATTCGAAGGCGAGCAGGTTCTTGATTGCGCCGGTCATCATGCCGGCGGCCAGCGACTGCTCGGTGACGCCGAAGCGCGCCAGGTCCTCTTGAGGCAGGTAGACGCGGCCCTGATGCAGATCGGCCTTGATGTCGCGAATGATGTTGGTGATCTGCAGCGCCAGCCCGAGATTGAATGCGTACTCGCGCGAGCGCGAGTCGCGGCAGCCGAACACTTCAATGCACATCATGCCGACCGCGGAGGCGACGCGCCGGCAGTAGCCAATCAGCTCGTCGAACGTGTCGTAGCGGGAGCGCTTGAGATCCATCTCGACGCCGTCGACCAGATCGTCGAACGGCTGGCGCGACAGCGACAACATCGTGACGTACGGCTTCAGCTGCTGCGTCTGCTCGGTGAGGGGCGTGTCCGTGCCGAAGAGACGGCCGACCTCCTCACGCCACTTCACCACCTCGCGCGCCGCCGTCGCCGGATCCGGCGCCTCATCCACCGCATCGTCCACGGCGCGGCAGAAATCCCACACCGCGCCGATGGCGCGGCGCTCGGCCGCCGGCAGGACTACGAACGAGTAGGAGAAGGATGTGTCTCTCGCCACAACAGCGTTCCACACGCTATCACTAATGCGTCGGAGGCTCCGAGTTTTGGCCGGTCCGACCGGAACACGTCGTAGTTGGCGCGGGCGAGGCGATCGAGAATTCTGGTGCCGCCGAGCCACGTCGCACGCAGCTCGTAGCGCAAGCGTCCGGACACCCCGTCGCAGACCGGACGGCCGCGCTCGAACAGCGCGCCCGTCCGCGATCCGCACTCGGCCAACGCGGCCTTCCACTGCGAGGTCATGTTCTTCGCATCGAGCGACGCCAGGTCGGCGTGGTGCGCCCGCCAGATCTCTTCGGGCACGTACAACCGTCCCCGCTCCCAGTCGATCGCAAGGTCCTGCCAGAAGTTCGTGAGCTGGAGCGCGGTGCAGACCGCGTCGGACGCGGCATCGAGACGATCGTCGTGATACCCGCTGAGGCGCAACACCAGCCGGCCGACCGGATTGGCCGACTGCCGGCAATACTCGAGCACGTCTGCCCACCTCGAATAGCGAGGCGTTCCGACGTCCTGCACGAACGCGTTCAGCAGATCGTCGAACAGTTGGATGGGTAGATCAAAGCGCTCAATGGTGTCGTGGAGGGCGAGAAAGATGTCGCCTTCGTCTGACCGAGCCTGTCTCGCCGAAGCGCCCAGGCGCGGAGGCGGATGAAGCTTCGCCCGCCAGTCGCGGAGCAGCCGCATGCGCTCGCTGGCGTGATAGCCGGGCTCGTCGGCGAAATCATCGGCGGTTCGCGCGAACGCATAGACCGCGGCGATATGCGGACGCAGCTTCGCCGGCAGCAACCGCGACGCGACCGGAAAGTTTTCGTAATGCAGTTTCGCGATCTGCTCGCAATGCGCGTAGGCCGCTCGCAAGGAGCGGGACTCGCCTACCACGGGGTTTCGGGAGAGCCGGCGCGATGGTTGGCGGCCCGGGCCATCGTGAAGAGCAGATCGGATAACCGGTTCAGGTAGATCAACACGACCGGTTCAACGGCGTCCTTGCCGAGCGACAGCACGGCGCGCTCGGCACGGCGGCAGACCGTGCGCGCGAAGTGCAGCGACGCGCCGGCGGCCTTGCCGTCGGACAGGATGAAGTGCCGCAGCGCGGGAATCTCGGTGTCGAGCCGATCGATCCAGCCTTCGAGCCGGGTGATGCTGTCGTCGTTGATGACGATCTTCTCGACCCGCTTCGCGATCTTGTGCGACGGATCGGCGAGGCGCGCGCCGAGCGCGAACAGATCGCGCTGGATCGTGACGCACATCTCGTCGAGATCGTCCGGCAGACCGGCCGCCCGCACCACGCCGATGCAGGCCTGCAGCTCGTCGACGTCCCCGTAAGCGGCGACGCGCGGATCGGTCTTGCTGACGCGCGTGCCGTCGAACAGGCTGGTGTCGCCCGAATCGCCGGTCTTCGTATAGATCTTCACTGGTAGGATTATAGGCCGTTGGCGACACCTCGATCGAAGCCGCTTCCAACGCAGCCTCTTCGTCAGCGATTCCGCCGCAACCTGCTCGCGTGGTATCGCAAGAACGGCCGCGACCTGCCGTGGCGCAACACCGACGATCCGTACCACATCCTCGTGTCGGAGATCATGCTGCAGCAGACGCAGGTCGATCGCGTCCTGCCGAAGTATCACGAGTGGCTCGGCAAGTACCCGTCGTTCGTCGTCCTCGCCGAAGCGCCGCCCGCCGAAGTGGCGGACACGTGGCGCCCGCTTGGCTACAACATCCGTCCGAAACGGCTGCAGTCAATCGCACAGCAGGCCGTCGAAAAGTACGACGGCAAGCTGCCGAGCGATCGCGAGACGCTGCTCTCGTTCAAGGGCATCGGTGAATACACTGCCGGCGCCATCCGCAGCTTCGCGTTCCGCGAGCGCGCCGCGATCCTCGACACCAACGTCGCGCGCGTGCTGTTCCGCATCTTTGTCGGCAACGGCGATCCAAAGAGCCACGCGATGAAGAGACACCTGTGGAACGTGTCGGCGTCGGTGCTGCCGCACAAGCACGTGTTCGACTTCAACCAGGCGTTGATGGATTTCGGCGCCACGCACTGCAGCGCGCGCAAGCCGAAGTGCGGCACGTGCGCTATGAAAAGGTTTTGCCGATCCGTCGCTCAATAAGGTGCGATATGAGGTCGCGATCGGCTTCCGGGAACGGCAGCGCCGACAGCTCGGTGCGATGCACCCAGCGCATCTCCTGCCCCATCATCGGCTTTGGCTCGCCGCGCAGGCCGCAGCGATAGAAAAATAATTCGACGGTCTTTTCGGGATAGGCGTGCGTGACGGTGTGGACGAGCTCACCGACGTCGGCGACCGCATCGAGCTCCTCGAAGATCTCGCGGCGCAGCGCCTCGACATGCGTTTCACTGTGATGGACCTTGCCGCCGGGAAACTCCCAGTGACCCGAGAGATGCGTGCCGTCAAGGCGCAGCGTCAACAGGAATGCGTCATCGCGCTCGATGACGGCTGCGACGACGGCGATGGGTGTCATCTGGGCGCCGAGCTGCCGACGGGCACCGGTTGGATCCAGGCGAGCGTGCCGTTCGATTCGATCACCTTCGCGCGAACGTAGGACTCAGCGCCCTTGAACGTGTAGGTTGCGGGACTCGCGATCGCTTCGCTCAGGACGACGCCCTGCTTGCCGATGAACTGAATCCGGTACTTGCTCTGCGGTTCGGTCTTCACGGCGATCGACAGTGACGATGACGTGGCCGTCACTGATTGCAGCTCGACGCCGGTCGAGGAATAGAAGTCGCCGCGCTCGAGCGCGTCAGTGAGGGCGCGCGATTCCAGCCGGGCCGCGCGCACGTACACCCAGCCCTGCCCCGGCCGCGGCGCGGTCTTGTCCTCCGGCCTCTTGAAGTAATGCGCATCGTCCACGGCGATGCCGTAGAGCATCTTGCCGCTCGACAGCATCCGATCCCAGACTTCTTCGAGGCCCGGCACACCGCCGCCGCCCATGTTGTTCACGAGCGGATGGCCGTTGAAGACTTCGAACAATCGTGTGCGCTGGAGTTGCAGTAGCTCGGTGGCCGGGATCGCCCAGCCGTAGTTCGGATGGTTGACGCTCGGCACCGCGCCGGCGCCGCGGATCGCATCGATCATCCGCTGCGTCATGTCGAGCACCGAGCTGCCGCCGGTGGGCTTGATGAACGAATTCGGCGCGAACCCGTTCACGTGAATCGGTTTGTTCTCGAATCGATCGGTGACTTCCTCGCCCTTCATGACGAGGAACTGGTCGTCGGCGCCGTGCAGCGCGTTCAACCCGTCGACGCTCGTGAGGTAGTTGTGATCGGTGAGCGTGACGAAGTTGTAGCCGTGCTCTCGATACCAGCGCACCACGTCATCAGGTGTCGAGTCGCCGTCGCTGTTCAGCGTGTGCGTGTGCAGGTTGCCCTTGAACCACGATCCCCTCGGGCTTGGGGCTTGGGACTTGGGGCTTGGGGATTGTAGAAACACGCCCGTCACCGCCGCAACACAAACTCCTATTCGCGCGCGAGAAATGTTATTCAAGCCCCAAGCCCCAACCCCAAGCCCCAAGTCCCAAGCCCCAAGCCCCTATTTCACTACCGCCTTGATGCGCGAATCATTCCACATCACGGTGACTTCCGTATCACTGGCGGTGAAGTCGCGATGGACGTATCCAAGTCCCACAACGCGATTGAGGTTGGGCGAAAAGGCGGCGCTGGTGACGCGGCCGATGTCGCGGTCGAATGAAAAGATCCGCGAGTCCGGCAGCGGCACAATGTCCGCGCTCTCGTCGCCGATCCATTGCACCAGCTTTTTCGCGACCCGACCGCCGCCGCGATGCGTGACGCGCACGATCACTTCCTGGCCGACGTAGCAGCCTTTCGTGAAGGAGATCGCGCGATCCTCGATGCCGGCTTCGAGCGGGATGGTGTCCTCGGTCATGTCGGCGAGGAACCGCGGCACGCCGCGCTCGATGCGAATCACCTCGAAGGTGTCGCTGGTGATCTCGGTCAGCGACGCGAATTCGTCCGGCAGCGATTCGCCGACCAGGTCGATCAAGGTGTCGGACTTGATCACGGTCCACGAAAACAGCTTCGCGCTCTCATCGGTGACCTGCGCGTCTTCGGAAAAGATCAGGCCGTCGAGTTTTTCCCGCACCGGAGCGGCCAGCGACAGCGGCACCGCGAGCAGCAGCCGATCGCCGCGTGCGAAGACGTGCATGTCGGTGATCATCCGGCCCTGCGGCGTCAGGTAGGCGGCATACTGGCTGTCGCCGTCTTTCAGCGATTCGACGTCATTCGTCAGCAAGCCCTGCATCCAGACCGCGCGATCCGCGCCGCTGACCGCCAAAACGCCGCGATCGACGCGCCGCACCACCCCGCCATTGGCCGTCACGGCCTTGTAGCCGTCGAGGGAGAACATGTTGTCTAATTTGATTGTGTCCCAACTGACAGGCAGACAGGCCGACAGGCCGACAGGCCGACAGGCCGGCAGCCTTTTCGTGACGTGCGCGTTTGCCGTGCTGGTTTTTTTGATGCCGGCGGCGGACCTGCGGGCACAACCGCCACCGCCGCTTCCCGCCGCGGAAAACGGTACTCAATTCCTTGTTTTTTTCCGATCGCAGCCGGTCGGCCGCGAGGAAGTGCTCGTGCTGCGCATGGGCGACGGCTGGGTCGTGCGCGGCACCAGCCGGCTCGGGCCGCCGATGGACATCACCACGCGCGTCGCGCAGGTCGATTACGACCTGCAGTGGCGTCCGAAAGCGCTGCTCATTGACGGCATCGTCCGCGGCCAGGACGTGACGCTGAAGACGACGTTTGACGGCACGAAAGCCGCGAGCCTGCTCGCGGTGCAGGGTGCTCCGCAATCGAAGACCGATCCCGTCGCCGCGGATACGGTGGTGCTGCCGAACATGTTTCTCGGATCGTACGCGGCGCTGGCGCGCCGTCTGCAGGGCAAGGCCGCGGGAGCCGAGTTGCGCGCTTACGTAGCGCCGACAGCGGAGATGACGGTGCGCGTCATGTCGGCGACGCCCGAGCGCATCGAAACGCCCAGAGGCATCATCAACGCCACGCGCTACGCGATGACATTCAACAGTCCGCCGCCGGCCGGCGATCTGCCGGTCAACCTGTGGGCAGATGCGGACGGCGCCTTGCTGCGGTTGCAAATCCCGTCGCAGACGGTGGAGATGGCGCGCGAAGACATCGCGTCGGCCGCGTCACGAACGGCGGCGTTCTCGATACCCGGCGACGAGAGCGTGCAAATCCCGAGCATTGGTTTCCATCTCGCGGCCACGATCACGCGGCCGCCCTCGGCCACCGGCGCAGTGCCGGCCGTGATCCTGATCTCCGGCTCGGGCCCGACCGATCGCGATGAGACCGTTGCCGGCATTCCGATCTTCGGCCAGCTCGCGCGCGATCTCGTCGCAGCCGGATTCGCGGTCGTGCGCTACGACAAACGCGGTGTCGGACAAAGCGGCGGCCGCGCCGAGTCTGCGACGATCGCCGACTACGCCGAGGACGCGCGGATGGTGCTGCTCTGGCTCGAGAAGCAGAAAGGCATCGACAAGGATCGGATTGCCCTTGTCGGCCACAGCGAAGGCGGATTGGTGGCGATGCTGACCGGCGGCCGCGAGCGCGGCAAGGTCGCCGCCATCGCGCTGCTTGGCACCCCTTCAGCCAGCGGCAACGACATCGTCCTCGAGCAGCAGAAGCACATGCTCTCGAAGATGCCGATAGACGATGCCCAGCGCGAGGAGAAGATCGCGCTGCAGCAGAAGATCAATACCGCGGTGATCAAGGGCACCGGCTGGACCGACATCCCGATCCAGGCGCGGCGTGCCGCCGACACGCCGTGGTTCTACAGCTTCCTGACCTTCGATCCTGAAAAGGCGATGAAGGAAACGCGACAGCCGCTGTTGATTGTGCAGGGCGAGCTCGACACGCAGGTGATGCCGCACCACGCCGACAAGCTCGCCGTCATGGCGCGCGAGCGCAAAGGCGACAAGGTGCCGGTTGAAGTCGTCAAGGTACCGGGCGTCAATCACCTGCTGGTGCCGGCGAAGACCGGCGACGTCACCGAATACGGAACGCTCGGCGCCGACGCCAAAGTGTCGCCGCAGGTGACCGGCGCGGTGGCGACGTTCCTGACGAAGGTGCTGAAGGGCTGAACGCGGACGGTTTCGGTCTGATTCGCGAGGCCTGGATGTCACAGCGGCCTCTAGAAGTAAGCCTTCTTGTCTTCGCGACTTGCCGTATCAGGCGGAATCGCACCGGCGCGAATGACTGCGTCCTTTAGTGACATCGCTACCTCTTGGTTCGGCGTTCACGCAGCACCACAGTAGCTTCTCTCAACCGTGCGAGATCCCGATGCGAGAGGCCAATCGCTCTTGCAACCAACGAATCTATTTCTTCCTGCAAAGTTACGTGGCCGCTCTTGCGCGCGATCTTGTCGTATGAACTCGCTAGATCCGATGTCGCGGACGACGCTGGCAACGCAGGAATCAGAACGCGAGCAGATTCCCGCGGTTCCAGCTTTAACATTCCGCCTCCCATAGAGTGACCCTCAATTTCGCAACTCAGGCTCGTGAGTGAGGAATACCAACCAATAGTCAGAGCTGTCGGTGAGATCGGGGCTACGGAAGCGAATCGAACGACGTGCAGCGTGTTTGGCGCAACGGCTTTGGCATTGTTCAAAAACAGTTTCGGGTGACTACTGCTCATGTAGCTCAGGAAAGCGTCGCCCACGTGAACATGTGGGACCACGTACCAGGGCTCTCTGTTCAACAAATCGCGCGACGCCACTACTCCAAGCTGATGATGATTCACTCTCGCGATCCGTATCTCCCTTCCATGACTGCAGTGACGACGCGTCGTGGATGGAATGAACTTCTAGCCGTTCACATGTCTGGCCACGCCGTTCGGCAAGAACCAATACGGTGTCCTCAGCCAGATCGGAAAACAGTTTCCTTTCGAACACTATCAACTGCACTCGTCCGAACGATGATGTCAGGTATCGGACGACAGGCTTGGCATCCGGCATGCACCAGCTCGGCAGGCGCAACAACCGCCATGCGCCCATCCGGTTCAATGAATGTTGTCGCGTGCACCAGAAATGGCGCCCACGAACTGCAGAGTTCGGAGAGTTCCACCCCAGCTTCCGAAGCGCGTCGAAGCGCTTTCTGTCGCACTTCACCAGAGAATCTCTGGTAACGAATAAATGGCGGGTTCCCAACGATCGCCGTGACCTTGCCGAACTGTCTCGGTGACTGATCGAAAAAGTCCCCGTGAATGAGCTGGGGCGCGTTGTCGACTCCGTCAAACGAGTTGCGGGTCGAACGGTAAGTCTCGGAAGAGAGCTCGATGCCCCGAACTTGTGTCGCCACGAATCCACCCAACTCGATGATTCGGTGTCGCGCGGCCTTCAAAACACACCATCTCCCGCCGATGGATCGAGCACTACATCATTGGTGGAGCGTACGGCCCAACGCGTTAGGAATTCCGCAACGACAGGCGGGGTTAAAACGCACGAAACTCTTGCGGATTTCTGGAAGCACAAATAAACCAGGAGAGCTTGTGCAACCTTAACAAAATGCTCGCTCTGCATCAATGAGATCCATCGTTGTGATTGCGCGTGATCGGGACTGCCACGACCGCTCAGCCGACGACGTAAAACCACACAACCTCTGCTTCGCCAAGCGTGCGTGAAAGACGACTCCGTCTTGGTGTCGTCGTCGATGCGCTGCAGCGGATGCCAGCCGGCCTTTTTCAGGTCGGCGGCGGTTCGACAGATCGCGTCGGCGGACGGAAACTCCGACGCAATCTCATACGAGAGCTGTTTTGACTCCTGCCGGCCCCACTCGTCGTGATTCAGTCGTTGCTGTCGCGCATGCTGCCGCACGCTGCCGTCGCCGAAGGCGCCGAAGAACAATGCGAAGAGAAGGCGCGCAATGAGCACCATTCGCTGAGCTACCACGACTCGGCCCCGTTGATCGCTCCCGACAGGACCGCGTTCCGAACTTCCTCGATCAATCTGAAGCCGCCCGGCGCGTGGCCGCCAAAATCAAGCGTCGTTGCGGCCGGCGTCCAGTGGAACAAGGCCACGCGCCACGATGGAGCCGCGCCGCGCTCGTAGTAGACGAGGCAGTGATCGATCGAACACCCCGCCGCGACCAGCCGTCTGCTCTTCAGCGGCGCTCCGGGCTCTGCGATATCGAGCGAGCCGCCGAACAACTCCTGAAGCTCGTCCCGCACGCCGAGGGGCAGTCCTCGGATCGACGTCACGATCTGAAACCGTTCGTCCTTGAAATGCGCCTGCAATGCCTGGGGCAATGTGATGGGCAGCGCGGCGAGGCTGCCGGTGACAATGGCGCAGATCAGTCGCGTCATAAGCGGGCCCACATCTTCTCAACACGCTCGCGCAGCGCGGTCGCGGTCTGATTGTAGTCGGCATCCTCCGCGAAGGTCATCGGCTCGCCAATCGCAATCCGCACCGTGTGACGGCTCCAGGGACGCAACAGCCGCCAGTTGAAGCTGCGGCCGCGCGGCCACAGCTCGAAGACGCCTTTGATCGCCACCGGCACGATCGGCACGCGCAAGTGCTGCGCGAGGATCGGCGCGCCCTTCTTAAATTTTTTCACCGTGCCGTCGATCGATCGCTCGCCTTCCGGAAACAGCGCCAGCGCCTTGCCGTGTGCCAGACCGAACGCGCCGGCCTGCATGGCCGGCACCAGGTTGGAATCCGGATCGACCGGCACCAGGTTCGCTATCCGCGCGAACCACTTCGTCAACGGCGTTTCGAAATACTCGACCGCGCCGACGAAGAACAGGTTCTTGAAAATGCGGAACGGCAGCTTCGCGCAGAGCATGAATGGATCGAGATAGCTCTGGTGATTTGGACTGATGATGTAGGCGCCGCCGGCCGGGAGATTCTCGATGCCGGTGAGCTCGATGCGAAACAGGGCCGCGTGGATCAGGCGCGCGAGCGTATACATCAACGGCGCCGCGACCGGCCGCTTCTCGAGAAGGCCGCTGAGCACCGGATCCGTGTCCGGCGGCAGGTCGCGAAGCAGGACCGCCCAGGACTGGACCGGCGTCGCCGGCGCTGCGGCACCGCCCGCCCCGAGCGCACTGACCAGCTGACGGACCGTGAAAATTTCCGCGGCGGCCGCCTGCGGCACCCTCACGCCGGCCCGCTGCTCGAGGTCCGTCAGGAGCTCGACGCGCTCCATCGAGTCGAAGCCGAGGTCGAGCTCGAGGTTCGCATCTGGAAACACGCGCGCGCCTGCTTTCAACCGTCCCTGGATCACCTCGAGCACGGCGGCCGATCGCGGCTCTTCCATCCACGCACGATCCTCGGCGCTGATCTGCGCTGCGGCTTCCGGCGAGGCGCTCGTCTGCCGCTCGCGGACGCGACGCTCCACCTCATGCCTCTTGATCTTGTGCGTCGTCGTCCTCGGCAGCGGCTCGAACCAGATGTCGTAGCCGAGCACGCGCTTGTGCGGCGGCAGGCCCGCGGCCAGGCCTTCCATTTCGAAGCGGATCAGGTCGCCGGCGTTGACGATCTTTCTCTCGCGCAGCAGCTCCATGTTCGGCACCACGACGCCGAAGAGCCGCTCGGAGGTGGGCCGCCCGGGATCCGCGAGGCCCATCACGCAGATCTCTTTCACGAACGGCGACGTTCGATAGTGCGTTTCGATCTCCTCCGGATAGATGTTCTTGCCGGACGCGAGTACGATGATCTCCTTCTTGCGGCCGGTGATCGTGATGCGGCCGTCTTCATCCATCCGTCCGAGATCGCCGGTGTAGAACCAGCCATCGCGAATCACTTCGGCGGTCACGTCGGGACGGTTGTGATAGCCCTGCATCACGATCCCGCCCCTGATGGCGATCTCACCGTCGACCAGCTTGATGTCCACGCCGGGCAGCGCACGGCCCACCGTATCAATGTGCGCGTCATGCGGTGTGTTGATCGACGCCGCGGCGCTCGTCTCGGTCAGCCCGTAGGCCTGGAGAATCGTGAAGCCAAGCGAATACAAATCCCTGCCGATTGCAGGATCGAATTTCGAGCCGCCGGTCACCAGCAGGCGCATCTCGCGGCCCATGACGTCGTGCACCTTGCCGAAAAACACACGTCCGAGATTGACGCCCAGACGGCGCAGCCGGAAGTTGAGCGCGAGCAGCATCCGGAACAGCAGGCGCGTGATGACGTTCGACTTCGAGACCTGCTGCATCACGCGCTGATGAATCAGGTAGAAGAACTGCGGCACGCACGCGAAGATCGTGATCTTCCGCTCCGACAGCGCCTTGAGCAAATCGCTTGAATTCAGCGTTTCGAGATAAGCAACGCGAGCGCCGACGGCGAACGGAAGCAGCAGGTTGGCGAGCTGCGCGAGCGAGTGAAACAGCGGCAGCACTCCGAGCACCGCGTCCCTGTCACTGACGTCGACGACGGCGAATGCGGCGTCTCGTTCGGCCAGCAGATTCGCGTGCGTCAGGACGACTCCTTTCGGATCTGATGTCGTACCGCTCGTGTACAAAATGACTGCCGTCGCGGTCGATTCCACTGCTTCAAGCGGTGCGCCCGCTTCAGGAACCGCGTGGAGGCCGACGACATCAACGCCGCTTTCGCGCGCGGTTGCGTCGAACTTCTTGCTCGCGAAAACGATCTTCGATCCGGAATCACGGACGATCGTCGCGACCTGCGCGGGTGAGTAATTCGTGTCGAGGGGAACAGCAACGGCGCCGCGCTTCAGGATGCCGAGATAGGCGGCGCACCAGTGCGCGTCGTTCGCGGCGAGGATGGCGCAGCGATCGCCGGGACGAATCCCCTGCTGCGCCAGCCACGACGCCCATGCCGACGCCATGTCATGCAGCTGGCGATACGTGAATCGATCGACACGATCCGCGCGCTGGATCTCGACAGCCGTCCGATCACCGAAACGCGAAACCGTTTCGGCGAAGACGATCCAGAAGTTTGGCTGGCTCACTTAGGCGCGAGCCATCGTACCTCAAGATACGTGACCGGCTTGTCGATTGCGGAAAACCAGTGCGGCGATCCGGCGGGGACAATGAACACGTCGCCTTTGACGAAACGCTGGCTGACGCCCTCGTTGATCGATGCCGGCTTGCCGTTCGCCGCGGCGATCAATTTCCCGCCGGTCACCATTGTGCCTTCGCCGTCAACGATGTAGAGCAGCTCGGTGTTGCCCGGGTGCGCGAGGGCACCCGCGGCCTTGTCGCGCTTCACCACGCTGACGCGATATTGATCCGTCGTCGTCACGTTCGACGACGACATGCCGCCCGCGTTCACGTTCGCGTTGGCGAGAACGGCGGCGAGATCGGCGGCCGGCTTGAAAATCGCCGGAGATCCCGGCGCTGGCGCGGGCGCCGGCGGCGCTTGCGTTTGCGCGAACGCCGTCGAGCCGATCAGTATGGCTACCGTTGTCATCGCGAATTTCATCATCATTGAATCGTTCCCATCACGGCCACACCGCCGGGCGTGGCGGCCGGCGACAAATGGATTCGCTTCTGGCCCAGCTCGAACGTCGCCGCGCGTCCGGAGAGTATTCCGGTTGCGGCGCCCATGATCAAATCGGTCGGATAGTGCGAGTTCGCCTGCATGCGCGCGCCGGTGATTAACACGGCGGCCGAATATGCGGGAATCGCGCCCTTCAGCCCGTAGTGGCGTTGGATCACAGTCGCGGCCGCAAACGTTCCCGACGCGTGTCCCGATGGGAACGATCGCGGCTCGCCGTCGGGGCGCGTCCGCCGGATGGTGTGCTTCAACGCGAATGTCGATGCACCGGCCACGCCCTGTGCCTCGATCAAGTCGCCGCCGATCGCCGCAACCTTCGGCCGATCGAAGGCGCGGCCGATCGCATAGGTCGCGACCGAGACGACCGACTTCAAGTCGTCCTTGATCGTCTGAACGAACGATCGGTCGTCCACCTTCGCGCGATGCGCTTCGGCGGACAAGACGGGCGCGGGAAGGTCTTGCGCCTGGAGCGCCGCCGGAGCGAGACTCAGGATCGCGACAACGCAGATGCTTCTAGCGAGACACTTTGCCATCGGTTTGAAGCGGCGCATCGGAGTTATATCACTCATGCTGCTGGCGGCCGCGTCCGTGCACGCGCAGACGCGCGGCGTCGGCCCCATTCCGCCTGGCACGTCGACGATTCGGGGGCGCTTGCTCGACAGCATTTCGAAAGCGCCGGTCGCCGGCTGCACGATTGGCGCGAATTCGCCGGGCGGCAGCGCGACGCGGGTCAGCGACCTGGCCGGCACGTACGAGTTCAGGGACATCACTGCCGGCGACTACTTCCTGCTGCTTCAATGTCCGGCGCATTTGTTCGACTGCCTGGCCCTTAGCGGGCCTGCCGCTCCCGCAGCGCGGTCGGCCTGCCAGATCACCGTGCTGCGCGATCAGGAGCGCGATGACGTCGATTTTCTCGTTACTCCTGGAGCCATCGCGCGCGGACAGGTGCTCACTTACGATGGCCGCCCGGTCACGCGCGCCAGTGTACGGCTCGGCAGGGGGATGCGGGGCGAAGCGACGGTGCGAAACACGCCGGTCGTGACCGACACGGAAGGCCGCTTCGAGTTGACCAACCTGCCGGCCGGCGCATGGCGGCTCGAAGTCGAAATTCCGGCGGAGCCCGGAGGCCTTCGGCCGCCAATCGTCTATTACCCCGGCGGGTTGTCGTGGGAAGACGCGACCGGCGTCGAGCTCGAGGCCGGCGAGGTCAAGGATCGACTCACCATCACGGTGCCGCGCATCAACGAGAACGTCCTGACGGTCGCGGTGCCGCCGGCTGACGCGACGATTTCATCGATCGCCGTGTCGGTGCTGCGCGAGTCGCCGCTGATCGTGTTGCCGATCAATCTCAACGCCGAAGGCATCGGCACGATCAAGGGCATCGTGCCGGGTCGTTACTTCGTCTCGGCGCGGGGAGTCTCCACCGACAGGCAGTGGGCGGCTTTCGAGGTCGTCGACTTCATCGAGGACAGCTACGAGGCGCGCCTGCAGCTGTTGCCGACGGGCAGCATCTCGGGAAAGATCGTCGCCGATAAGGGCGCACTGCCGCCGCTCGACGGCGTCGTCGCGGGCGCCTCATGGATCTATGACGGCGCCGAGGTCAATCCGATCAGTGTTGACGAAGCACCGGTCGCCGCCGACGGATCGTTCCGCATCGACAATCTCTTCGGCACGCGAGCCTTGCGGCTTCGCGCGCTCGGGCTGGAATGGGAAGTCGCGGCGATCCGCCAGGGCCGCACCGACGTCACGACCAGCGGCATCGTAGTCGCTCCCGATCAGACGACGGAAGCCACCATCGTTCTGCGCCGCAGATAGAATGTACCTCTCCAATGCCGTCACCCCTCCGCATTGCCTTCCTGGGCTGCGGCTTCATCACTCGCGTGCACAGCCGCAACCTGCGGCGCTTCCGCAGCGAGATCGTCTGCGGCTACGCCAGCCGCGATAAGGCGAAGGCCGCCGAGTTCTGCGGCGAGTTCAGGGGCACCGGCAGTTATTCGGATTACGCAGAAGCCATCAACGATCCGAACATCGATGCGGTCGTGATCGCGGTGCCGCCGAAGTTTCATCTCAACCTGACGCTGCAGGCGTTGTCGGCCGGCAAGCACGTGCTGGTCGAGAAGCCCGCGTATCCCACGACCGCCGATTACCACGTCGTCCGCGAAGCGCGCGACAAAGCGAAGCGAATCGTTCTCGTCGGAGAGAACGATCACTATAAACCCCTCGCCATCAAGCTCCGGAAATTACTTGCCGATGGCGTGATCGGTGAAATGGTCTTTGGCCACTTCAGCAGCATCGTCAAGCGATTGAAGACCGCCGGCGACTGGCGCAACGACGAATCGATGGCCGGCGGCGATGCGTTCTTCGAGGAGGGCATTCACTGGCTGCATCTCGCCGCGAGCCTCGGCCCGAAGATCACGTCGATCGAAGGCTTCCGCCCGGAGCCGTCGACCGCAGGTCCCGACAAGCGCGTCAAGAGCATGATGGTGTCGTTCAGGTACGACAACGGCGCGGTCGGGTCGCTCTATTACTCGCGGGAGATCCCGTCGATGCTCAAGGGCCTGCGCCTCTCGAAGCTGATGGGCCGCAAGGGCGTGATCACGTTCGAATCGAACGGCGCGATCATGCTGGTGCGCACCGATGGCTCGCTGCCGCGCATCATGTTCCCGGGCTTCAGGGACATTCGCGGTTACCAGGCGATGTATCGCGATTTCCGCGAGGCGATCGTCACCGGCCGCGCTCCGCAGATGAGCCTCGAGCGCGCCATTGAAGATCAACTGTTGATGGATCAGATCTACGCGCCGCTGTGAACACCTACGACATCATCATCATTGGCAGCGGCGCCGGCGGCGGCACGATCGCGCGCGAGCTGGCTTCGACCGGCGCGAAGATCCTGATCGTCGAGCGCGGCGATTTTGTCCCGCAGGAAGATCACAACTGGAACCCGGCGGCGGTGTGGAAGGATCTCCGCTACCGGACTACCGAAACGTGGCTCGATGAAGCGGGCCGATCGTTCCGTCCGTACACGCACTACTGCGTCGGCGGCAACACCAAGTTCTGGGGCACCGTGATGTATCGGCTGCGCCCGGAAGACTTCCGGGAGATGCAGCACGCCGATGGAGCATCGCCGGCGTGGCCGATCGATTACGACACGCTCGCGCCTTATTACGATCGCGCCGAGGCGATGTACGAAGTCCACGGTGAAGCCGGGTGCGATCCAACCGAGGGCCCCCGCAAGCCGTATCCGTTTCCTCCGGTGCCGCACTCGAAGATCGTCGGCTCGATCGTCGAGCAGCTGAGAGCGCTGGGCCTGCATCCATCGCCGCTGCCGCTCGGCCTCCGCGAGAACTGCGTCTTCTGCAACACCTGCAATTCGTTCCCGTGCAAGATTCACGCGAAGAGCGATTCGGACGTGTGCGCGGTGAGGCCCGCCACCGCAAGTGGCAACGTGACGCTGTGGGTCAACGCCACGGCCCGCAAGCTGATTACCGACAGCAGTGGCAAGGCGATCGAAGCCGTCGAGATCGAGCGCGGCGGCAATGTCGAGAAGGTGTCGGCGCCGCTGGTCATCGCGTCGTGCGGCGCGGTCAACTCGGCGGCGCTGCTGCTGCGATCGGCGGCCAGCAAGCATTCGAACGGCCTTGCCAACTCGTCAGGCCTCGTCGGCAAGCGCTACATGGCGCACCTGGCGACGATGATGCAGGGATTTCATCCGTTCCGATTGAACGACACCGTGTTCCAGAAGACGGTGGCGGTCAACGACTTCTATCTGAAAGGCCGGCGCGTGAGATTTCCGCTCGGCCAGATTCAGTCGCAAGGCCGCACGCACGGCGTGATGGCGCAAACCGTGGTGCCGCAGGTGCCGCTATGGGCTTACGAAGCGTGGGTCGCGAGAGGCGTGGACTGGCTGGCGATGACCGAGGACCTGCCGCGCAACGAGAACCAGGTCACGATCGAATCGAACGGCCAGATCCGGCTGCAGTACAAACCGAACAACCTCGCCGCCCATCGCGAGCTGGTCGATGAAACAACGCGGATCCTGCGGGAGCTCGGTTTCTGGATCGTGATGACGCACTCGCACAAGGCGAAGAACACTACTCACCAGTGCGGCACGCTCGTGTTCGGCACCAATCCCGCCGAATCCGTCCTCGATACGTTCTGCCGCACCCACGACGTCGACAACCTCTTCGTCGTCGACGCCTCGTTCTTCCCGTCGTCCGCGGCGGTGAATCCCGGGCTGACGATCGTCGCGCAGGCCATCCGCACTGCCGATCACATCAAGAGCGCGCGTCTCTGATCAACGAATCCGCCAGCCGTTGACGGGCCCGCGCGCCGACCGGATGGCCCTCGAGCCCCGGCGGCGTTTCAGTGCCGGCGCGGAAGATGCCTTTCTGCGCCATGAGCTTTTGGAAAGAATTGTCCTCCAAGGCCGCCGATGATGATTCCCGGGTTGATGATCGTCGGACCGGGAATCCATCCCTGCTCGATCGCCTGCCGCAGCGCCGTGTCCGCGTAGAGCGCGTTGTTGCCCATGTCGCGGACGATCGTGAATCCCGACGCGACGAGGATGATCTGGTTCGTGAGAATTCGCGCGCCTTCGGGATCGAGCAGCCCGCCCGCGCGAGTGGCGGTCACCTGGGCGGAAGCGGTCGCTTGTGCAAACAGGACAAGGACGACGAGTCGGATCACGTGTCGCATCATGATCTCCGGAACGGGCGGAGGGTAGATCGCGACGCGCGCGTCATCACGATCCACAGATTGAACACAAATTCACACAGAACGGAACGACCCGCGGCACCGGCTTCGCCGGCGCGATGGCAGGTCTCTCGGCCCAAGGCCGATGCGGGTCGTTGCAGTCTGGTGAGCGCGTCGCGCATTTAAATCTGTGTAATCGGTGTAATCCGTGGATGAGTTATTGTTCGCGCTATGCGGACAACCATCGCCCTCGCATGCGTCGCTCTGGCGGTCACGCAACAGCCCGCGCCCCCGGTCGTGGCGCCGATGCCGGAGATTCTCAAGAATTACTCGCCCGTCACTGAAGATCGACTGAAGAAGCCGGCCGACGGCGACTGGCTCATGATCCGCCGGACCTACGACGGATGGGGCTATAGCCCGCTCGATCAGATCACGCCCGCGAATGTCAGCCGGCTCGAGCCGGCGTGGGTGTTCTCGACCGGCGTCAGCAGCGGCCACGAAGCCGCGCCGGTGGTGAACAACGGCGTGATGTTCGTCTCCACGCCGTCGCACCAGGTCGTGGCGATCGATGCGAAGACCGGCGCGATCCTCTGGCGCTGGATCAAGGAGGTTGCCGAACGAGTCGTCGCGCCGCACCCCACGTCCCGCGGCGTCGCGCTGCTCGGCGACAAGGTGTTCTTTGCGGCGAACGATGCGGTGCTCGTTGCGCTCAACGCGCGCACCGGCCTGGGCGCGTGGCGGACGACCGTCGCGGATAACCAGAGCGGCTACTACATGACGCTCGCTCCGCTGGTGGCCGGCGGCAAAGTCATGGTCGGGGCGTCGGGCGGCGAGCTCGGCATTCGCGGTTTCGTGGCCGCATACGATCCCGACACCGGCAAGGAACTGTGGCGCACGTATACGGTGCCGGCGCCGGGCGAGCCCGGCAGCGAAACGTGGCCGAAAGGCGATCAGTGGAAGAACGGCGGCGCGCCGGTGTGGGTCACCGGCAATTACGATCCGCAAACCAACATCGCGTACTGGGGCACCGGCAACGGCGGGCCGTGGATGGGCGATCAACGTCCCGGCGACAATCTCTACGCGACCTCGGTGGTCGCGCTCGATGTCGCGACCGGACAGATCAAAGGCCACTTCCAATACGTGCCGAACGATTCGTGGGATTGGGACGAGGTGTCGCCGCCGATTCTCGTCGACTACCAGCGGCAGGGCCGGACGGTCACAGGCCTGATCGACGTTTCGCGCAGCGGCTATCTCTGGTTCCTCGAGCGCACCGACGGTCCGATCAAATTCGTCGAGGGTAAGCCCTACGTCACGCAGAACGTGTTTCGCAGTCTCGATCCGAAGACCGGCAGACCCGACGTCGATCCCGATCGAAAACCCGGCACCGGCAAGAACGCGGAGTTCTGTCCGTCGCATTGGGGCGGCAAGAACTGGCCGCCGATCGCCTTCAGCCCGAAGACGCGAATGATCTACATCCCGGCCAACGAGAATCTCTGCGGATCGATCATCGGCCGGCCCGCAACGTATGCGCCGGGCAGCAGCTACACCGGCGCCAGCAGCACGCTGTCGCTCGTTCCGGGCGCGAAGCACATCGGCGAAGTGCAGGCGTGGAATGTCGACACCGGCAACAGAGTGTGGACGCACACCTACGGCGCATCGGCGAACTGGGGCCCGATGCTCGCCACCGGCGGCGGGCTCGTGTTCAGCGGCGGCACCAACGATCGCAAGTTCCACGCGTTCGATGCGGCCACAGGACAATTGTTGTGGGAGTTCCCGACGAATTCGGGAATCACCGGCCAGCCGACATCGTTCTCGATCGACGGCAAGCAATACATCGCCGTGTTGTCGGGCTGGGGTGTCGATGCGCGAGCGATGCAGGCGCGGCTCAATCGCCTGCTGCCGGGCAACTATCCTGAAGTTCCTGAAGGCGGCGCGGTGTGGGTATTTGCAGTGAAATAAGCGCGCACGCCAGAACGATCCACAGATTCAACACCGATTTGCACAGATGCGGAACGACCCGCAGCGCCGGCTTCGCCGGCGCGACGGCAGGTCAAGAGAGCGGGAAGATGAGCCAACGACGATCACAGCGGGCTCATCTTTCCGCTCTCTTGGCCTGCCGCTCGGCCGAAGGCCGATGCGGGTCGTTGCACTAATCTGTGTTTAATCGGTGGATCATTTCTCCACGAGGTCAATCGCGCAATTCAATTCGAGCGTAAACCGGCCGCGGCCGATCGGAACGATCCGGACGTCGCCGGCTTTTTCGTCGAGCCGCCGCCGCAGCAGCAGCAATCGCGTCTCGAGGTTGTCCCTGAAATCGGGAAGTCCCAGCGACTTGTCGAGACGAAGCTCGCGGTTGGTGAACTCGGCGCGGCCTTCGCGCTTGTGCGTCTGCAGCAGCTTCCAGAGAATCCGCGCCGGCAAACTGCGAATCAGGTAATCGCCGTCGAGCATCACCACTTCTTCCTTCGCGTAATACGCGATCTCGCGCCTCGTCGTCTTGCTGTTCTTGTCTTTCGGCGGTGATGACTGCGCCGTCGCCGCGGGCTTTGCCTGCGGCTCTTCGTCGGCTTCCTTCAACTGCATGTTCTGGATCGCAATCGCGAGCGACGCACCGAGCATTTCGATCGTGTTGTTGTCTTCCTCGTGGAAGCGATACGGCGTTTCGCTTTCGATGCACAGCACGCCGACGAGCTCGTTGCGAACCACGAGCGCCACGCCGAGTTGGCTGGACGGATTCTCGAGTCCCGGTAATTTCAGATCTTCCGGCGGGCGCCAGCCGCGCTCGAAGGCCCGCTTCTTCGCCGCCGCGGCACAGAGCATGCCGCGGATCAAGCCGGAGATGCGGATCGGCTGCCGCGCTTCGGCGACGACGCCAATGACACCTTCGCCGAACTGCACTTCGGACCCGGCGCCGCCCTGCGGATAACCGCGGCTCGCGATCGTCACGAGCGTGTTCGGCTTTTCTCCGGCGAGCAGGATCATCGAGTGGCTGAAGCCGAAATACTCCTTGAGACCCGACAGGATCGATGCGAGCAATTCATCGAGACGGCCGGCGGTCGTCATCCGCGCCGACAGCTCCGGCAGCGCCTTCATCGTGAAGACCGGATCCAGGTGCCGGCGGCCTTTGGGGCTCCAGCGCTCCTTTCGTCCCGGTTCTTCGGCGACGAGATCGATCGACTCGACCTGGTAAATGTCGGCGGCCTTCAGCTTGAAGATGCCCTTGAGGCCGACGTACGACGCGATCGCCTCGATGCGCAGGAACATGCGATCGAAGATCGGGCCCGACGTTTCGGATCGCTCGAACTTCAGCCGCATCGCGTAGCCCTGGTTGGTGTCGGGATCGATCACGCGAATCAGCGCGTAGGGGTTCTCGGAAATGTTGCGGCGGCTCTTGTTGAAGAACTGGAGCGACAGCGCAACGTGCGTCGGATCGACATTGTCCACGTGGCTCAGGAACGCCGCGTTCGGCGTGCCGTCCTTCGCGCACGTGAAGAACATCGACGGCAGGATGCCCTGGAAGCACGCCGTCATCTGCTCGAGGCCGAGGCTCATACCAGCACCGCCCCGGCTTCAGGCCCCGGCGTCTGGCTGAAGACCGCCGTGACGCGGAGCGTGACGGCGACGCACGGCCACATCAACCAGGTGCTGGTCTGGTGAGCGCGGCGCCGATCCGACCACACAGGCCGGCAAAGCGGCGCAGATCAAACGCGGCGAGTACCTCGTCGAGATCATGGGCTGCCATGATTGCCATACCCCCGCGAAGATGGGGCCCAACGGTCCCGCGCAGGACCGATCGCGCGCGCTCAGCGGCCATCCCGAAGAGCTCGTGATGCCGCCCGCACCGGCATTGCCGCCGGGACCCTGGGTCGCGTCGACCGCGGCCACGTTCACGGCGTTCGCATCGCCCGGCGGCACCGTGTTCACGCGCAACCTGACGCCCGTTTCCTGTGGCAGGTGCGCAAGGACCACTGGGTGTTTGCGTCCTACGCGTGGAACGAGTCGCAGTCAGACGCGACGGTCGCGTCAGAAGACGGCATCGCGAACATCACGGAAGTGGACAACAACAAGCGCCATAGCATTCCCTCCGTTTCGGAATGCCGCTCGTGCCACGATTCGGGCCGCACGGAGATCCTGGGCTTCACCGCGCTGCAACTCTCGACCGATCGCGATCCGAACGCGCTGCATGGCGAGCCGCTGACGAGCGGCATGGTGACCCTGAAGACGCCGAGCGACGCGAACCTGCTGGCGCCGGCAGGGCCTGACCTCGTCGCGAACCCGCCGCGCATCGAGGCGACGTCGCCGATCGCCCGGACCGCGCTTGGGTATCTCTCGACGAACTGCGGCAACTGCCACAACCGCGACAGCTCGATCGCGTCGCTCGGCCTGGATTTGAAACACGACGTCACGCAGCGCGCCGGATGCACGCCCGCACTGTTGACGACGATCGGCAAGCGGGGACACTGGGTGGTGCCGGACGCGCAGGAGGAATCACGCATCATCAATCCCGGCCGCGCCGACTCGAGCGCGCTGGTGCGCCGCATGAAGTCACGACGCCCGATCTACGTCCTGGGTGCAGGGCAATCCGGAGGAATGGAAGGAGCTGGTCGCGCGTTGCGCCGCGTAGCAGGCGGCTCGATACCGGTCCGTTCGTCGTCGGCAGCCGCGCGGTGATTCGCCAGCCGAAGTTGCCACCGGCGTTGTGGACGGTGACGGCGATCGACGGCAAGCGCAGCTTCACGTGGATGAACCGAGCCCCTGGCGTGAAGGTGATCGCGCATCACTCCATCGACACGGTCGGCAGGGTGAGCCGGGCGACGTTGTCGCTGCGATATGAAGGCTGGCTCGGCGGCTTCATCGCGCGGCTGACGCGCGGCATCACGAATCGCTATCTCGCGATGGAAGCGAACGGGCTTCATAGAAGGCACGGAGTCATTCTTTTTAGATCGGAATTCGGTACTGGGTTATGCTGCGCGGCGAGGAGCCGCCATGTTCCAGCTCAAGAAGCAGCCTGTCTCGCCGAAGCGGCGTAGCCGCGTAGGCGGACTCATCACGATTCTCACCGCTGCCCTGATCTCGGGCGCAGCCGTACTCTTCGCACAACAACAAGCCGCTGAAGCGCCGGCAACGGCGCGGCCGTTCTATACGCGGCCGGCGGTCGCCGCGGTCAACGGCGTCGTCACGTCGGGACATCCGATCGCCTCGTCGGCGGGATTGCAGATGCTGCTCAAGGGCGGCAATGCCTTCGACGCCGCGGTAGCGGTCGGTGCGATGGCCGCGCTCGGTGAGCCCGAGATGAACGGCATTGGCGGCAACGGCTTCATGACCATCTTCGACAAGAAGAGCGGCAAGGTGCAGTCGGTGGCGATGGCGGGCGCCGCGCCGAAGGCGTTGAAGCCGGAGGAAATGACGCCGGAGACGTTGAACGCCGGCATGAAGGCCGGCATCGTGCCCGGCAATCTCGGCGGCTACCTGTCGCTGCTCGATCGCATGGGCACGATGAGCCTTGCCGACGTGCTCGCGCCGGCGATCGAGTATGCCGAGAAGGGCTACCCGATCGACCAGATGCTCGCGCAGTCGATCGATCGCGGCAAGAACAACCTCGGCAAGTATCCGACCACGGCGCAGATCTTCCTGCCGAACGGCCAGCCGCTGAAGGCCGGCGAGCTGCTGAAGAATCCAAATTACGCGGCAACGCTCCGCAAGCTCGTGGATGCGGAGAAGCAGGCGCTCGCGAAAAAGGCGACCAGATCGCAGGCCATCCAGGCCGCGTTCGATCGCTTCTACAAAGGCGACATCGCGCAGGAGTTCGAGCGCTTCTTCAAGGAGCACGGCGGCGTGCTCACCGCCGCGGACCTCGCCGCCTATCAGCCGCAGTGGGCCGAACCGCTCAAGACGACGTATCGCGGCTACGAGGTCTACAGCAATCCATCGACCTCGCGCGGCGGCTTCGAGGTGTTGATGCAGGCGAACCTCGTCGAGCGTTTTGATCTCACGTCGTTCGGATCCGGATCGCCGCAGGCCACGCACGCGATGATCGAGGCCATCAAGGTCGCGAAGTCCGACATCTACCGCTACGTTGCCGATCCAAAGTTCTACGTGATTCCGACGGCGGGCATGCTGTCGAAGCAGTACGCGGCGGCGCGCAGCGGATTGATCGACATGTCGAAGGCGGGCGCGTATCCGGAGCCGGGGACGCCGGAGGGACGTTCGCTAAGTTCGAGGCAGGCCGCGAAAATTAGCGATTCGCTAAGTTCAGGCGAGGCTCGTCCGGCCTTTCCTGAACACTACGACGGCGAGCAGCACACCACCAGCTTCTCGATCGTCGACAAGTTCGGCAACGCCATCGGCGTCACGCCCACGCTCGGCGGCCTCTTCGGCAACAACGTCGTCGTCGGCAACACCGGCCTGCTGCTGAACAACGGCATGCGCCTGGGATCGACGTCGCCATATCCCGACAACGTGAACTACGTCGGCGCGGGCAAGATTCCGATTCTCAACAACTCGCCGGTCGTGGTGCTGAAGGACGGCAAGCTCGCGTTCGTGTTCGGCACGCCGGGCGGCGAGACGATCGGGCAGACGGAATTTCAGATGCTCGTGAACCTGCTCGACTTCAAGCTGCCGGTGCAGCAGGCGATCGAGGCGCCGCGCTTCTCGCTCGATGCCGATCCGAATTTCTACAAGCCCGGCGCGCAGATCGAGGTATCAGTCGAAGGCCGCATGCCGCAGAAGACGATCGACGCGCTCAAGGCGATGGGCCACACGCTGCGCGTGCAGCCCGGCTGGGGCAGCATTGGCCACATGCAGACGATTCGCGTCGACCCGGTGACGGGCACGCTCACCGCCGGCGGCGATCCGCGCCGCACCGGCTATGCAATGGGCTACTGATTACTTCACGCCGGTAAACGTAAATTTCTGCGCCCTGAATCCGGCCTCGCGGGTCTTCCCGGTGGCCGGATCCTTCACCTCGGGTCCCTGCGCCTCGCCGACATAGATGCTGCCTGACGGATCAACGGTGAGATTGTGCGGGCGTCCGAGCTGACCGACGCCAACACCGGGTCCGCCGAACTCACTTACCACTTCGAGATCGCTTCGTCGAATTACGTTGATGACGTGCGAGCCGCCGTCGGCGCTGTAGATGTAGGTCTGCGGTCCGTCCGGCGAGAAGCCGAGCGAGAACGTCGCTTCGTTGCCGCACGGCCGCTTCGGCGCCCACGTGGCCTTCTCCTGCGCGCCGCACCGCGGGCGGAGAATCTTCTCGCGCACGAACTCACCGTTCTGGCGGAACACCTGGATGCGATTGTTGGCGCGATCGGCAACGTAGATCAGTCCGTCGCGCGATCCGATGATGCCGTGCGGCACGCGTAACTGAGACGGTGGCGCCGCAGGCACCTGCTCACCTGTGGAACTACTGGAACCGCTGGCACCTGTGGAACCCGCGGGAGCAGGGGGCGGGTCTTCAGGTTTTTTTCCGTATGCGCCCCAATGCCTCAGGTATTTTCCGGTGGCGCCATCGAACACGATCACACGCCGATTGCCGTAACCGTCGGCGACGAACACTTCGTTGTCGGCGGGATCGACCCAGATTTCCGAGGGACGCCCCATCAGCGACGTGTCGTTGCTGCCGCCGGTCTTGTCGAACTGCCCGATCACGAGCGCGACCTGTCCGGTGCGCGTGAACTTGACCGTGAGATTGCTCTCGCGCGCGTTGGTCCAGACGAAGCCGTTGTGATCGACGAACAGACCGTGAATGGTGTTCCACTTGCCGTCGGGCCCGCGCGCGTCCCACGACTGAACTTGGTTTCCCTGCGCGTCCCACTCCGAGATTCGTCCGCGGCTCGACGTCCACACGTGGCCTTTCGAATCCGCGAAGATGCCGATCACCTGGCCCCACGTGAAGCCGTCGGGCAACACCGGCCATTTCGGATCGGCAGAGAACTGCGGCACGCCCTTGAGCGCGGGTGCTTGTTGTTCCGCGGCGACCGACGCCGGGAACGCGAGAAGCAGGACGACTAAAAGCAGAACGGCCATCCGAGGTAGCCTCCCATCATTTCCAAATCCGGGTTGTGATCTTTCCCCGCACGGCCGTCGTTCGACAAGTGAAAAAAGGTCCCGGCGATGAGGTTGGCGCGAAGCCCAGCCATACCGGTAGTATTGCCGAGATGGTGCACCGCGTGGAGCATTATTACGAGTACTCATTCCGCATCTTCGCCGTCGCGAAAGTGCGGATCGATTGACGATGAAAGCACGATCATTCAGCCACGTCGGCATCACGGTCAGGGACTTCAACGAGTTCGTCCGCTTCTACTGGGACGTCTTCGGCTGTCCGCTGGTCGGCGTGTCGGACTCACCGTCCGATCGCGTGCGCGGCTTCTTCGGCGTCGACCCCTCGACTTCGCTCGGGGCAAGTGCGCCTGCGCCGACCTGCAAGATCGGGTGGATCCGCGTGCCCGGCGGCGCGGTGCTCGAGATCTTCGAGTTCCAGCCGCAGCAGCCGTTCGTGCAAGGGCCGTGGAATCGAATCGGCATGACGCACTTCAGCCTCAACGTCAGCGGCATTCATGAGTGGCACGCGTACTTGATGGGCAAGGGCGTCACCATCGTTTCGGATCCGATGCAGTCTCCAAACGGCGGACAGTGGTTCTTTTTCGTGAAGGACTGCGACGGCAATTTGATCGAGATCATGGATCTCGGGAAGCTGTATTACGTGCTGAAGTGGCTCGGGCCGCTCGGCGGATGGCTGGCCCGCCACGGCTACGTGCAGGACTACCGGCAGTACTACGTGCCTAAGAAGTCGTAGGCGCCATCCTGGACGTCGGTGCTTGATCCGGGGGCGGCACGTAGAGGAACTGGAACGAGAGATTCGAGATCACGCAGTAGCCGATGAACCAGTAGAAGCCCGGGTGCAGCTTCGCATCGAGGTTGTCGATGGCATTGCCGGCCATGAAGGCGATGAAGACGCCGACAGCAAACACGTCGGCCATCGCCCACTTGCTCACCGAGCGCACGAACAGGTAGAGCCGGTATTTCGTCATCGGATTCTTCGTCAGCATGATGACGCCCAACAGCCCCGCCTTGATGAACGGCACGATCACGCTGAACAGCAACACCAGGCCCGCCACGAAGTAGTTCTTTGAGTCATACAACCGTCGAATCGCCCTGAGGATACTCTGCGTCTCCTCGTAAAGCGGCTTCTTCAACAGGGGCATCGTCGCCGTGATCGTCAGCGCATCGCTGCGCAAGCCGGGGATGATCAGGGCCATCGAGACGATCGTCAGGCCGACCGCGATCCAGTTGCGCGTGCTCATGGGCGCAATCTAGCAGATTTAGCGCCGCCAGGTGGCGACACTGACCGGACGGGTCGGACAACTCGAAGCCGGCAACCGCGATCTGCGCCGGCAGATCGCGCGCCTGTTGACGCGGAAACCGGTCGAAGTCACGGCGATGGCCCTGCCCCGCCCGCCGTTCCACTCACGCCGCTGGCGGAGCATTCGATCGTCGAAGCCACCGAGATCCTGATTGAACCAGCAATGAGGCCTGCGCGCCAACAGGCCAACGGGCGAACAGGCCAGCATGCGGTCGACTTCCGAGGTTTGATCCAGCAACGCGCGTGCGTCCTCGTCGGTTAACATCCGCAAGCGCGATCGATTTAATCGATCCACGTCGCAATGACTGCGTAGTCCGGTCCGTGCTGGCCTGTGGGCCTGTTCGCCTGTTGGCCTGTTCACCTGCCTAGACTAGTCTAGCGGCGCGATCGATACGCCTTCGACTGCGCTTCGACGAGGTCGAGCAGGTTGCCCATTGCCAGATTCACGTCGATCAGGTGCAGGCCCCAGTTGGCCAGTGGCTTGGCCGCGGCGCCGAGATCACCAGAGATGTCGTCGATGCGCGGATCCGCGGGATCGCCGTTCACCTTGATCTCGAGATAGGTGGCGAACTCGTTGGTCTTGCATTCCGCAGTCAGCAGGCCCGGCACGCTGACGAACGGAGTATCAACGGTCTTGTCCGTCGCCCACGGCTTCGGCGCTCCACCGCTCATCGCGATCATCCGGTTGGTTGCCGACAGGTACGCGCGCAACGGCGCGCCGCCGGCGCCAAGCGTCACCGGATTGGTGCACGAACCGGTCGAGGCTGGATCGTTGCTGTGGCCGAACAGCGTGTTGCCGGGAGGCGTTATCGTCGATCGGAACGCCGAGTAATTCACGACGCAGCCGATCTGGCCCGGCCTGCGGCACAGCGGGATCTGCTTGAACTGTCCGCCGACGTCCTTGCCTTTCGGGGTCAGGAACGTCGCGCCGAGAATGTACGCGCCGACCAGCTGCTTCTGTGCGGGCTTGCCGTCGATCTCGTTTGCGATCAGCGCCTGCAGGATGAACGCACCCTGCGAGTGGCCGATCAGCACCACGCCTCGTCGCTGGTTGTCGTTCTTCAGGTACGACTGCCACGCATCGCGGACGTCGTCGTATTGGACGCCTTTGCTGAAAAGCGCCAGCGGATCGGCGCCGGTCGCAAGCGCGGTCTGGAGGCCGCGCAGCGTGATCTGGCGATACATCGGCGCGAACACACGGCACTTCGACGCGAAGCGCGCGAACTGCTGGAGGATGACGTTCTTCTCGGCCGGGTCCTGCGACATGTCGCTGTTCGGCGTCGCGTCGGTCGACACGGTCGGGTAAACGTAGAAACAATCGATTGGCGCCTTCGGCTCGGCGGCGAACGTCTCGCGCGTCAACGCCCCATCGGCGGCGACGATCGTCGTCGTGAGATCGACGTCGCAGGCATCACCCTTGCGGCCGGGCCGGCACAGCCAGGCGGTTTCGTCCTTGTAGTCGTTCGATTTGATTTCAACCGGGGCGGCCGGCTGCACTGCCGGCGCCTGCGCTCGAAGGTCGATCGTGCCCGCGATGAAGCCTGCCGCAATTACACAAAACAGCAACCGTTTCATGACGCCTCCGCGGCGCATCTTACCGCGTAATGTTAGACTCCGAGTCATGAAGGCATTCGCGCTGTCGATCGCGCTCGCCGCCTCGATGATGCAGGCTGCGTCGACCGACAAGCCGCCCACGCGCAACGTCGGATCGATGAGCGATCTGATGGTCAAGATCATTTATCCGACCTCCGACGCGCTCTTCTACATCGAATCGCGCACGCCGAAGACCGACGCCGAATGGACCGTGCTCGAGGGACAGGCGCTGATGCTCGCCGAGTCGGCCAACCTGCTGATGATGCCGGCCCGCGCGCGCGATCAGAAACAGTGGATGGCGGATTCGAAGCTGATGCTCGATGCCGGCGCTGCCGCCGTCAAGGCCGCGAAGTTGAAGAACGTCGAGGCGATCTCCGCGCTCAGCGATCAGCTGCTCGAGTCGTGCACGACGTGCCACAAGCATTACAGGCCGGGGTATGGGCAACAGCCGCAGCCGCCAGTTCAGTAGCGCCGCCGCCGCTGCACTGGCCGCCGTGATCCTGCTCGCGCCGCCGATGGCGATCGCGCAGCAGGCGCCGGTCGTGTTGTACACGTCGAAGGAACAGATCCCGCTCAAAGCGTACGCGGAATTCATGCGCTCGGGCATCCTGCAGCTCGTGTCGGGCTCGGCCAGAGACATCCCCACCGTCACCGACTTCAGCTACCTGCGTTGCGGCCTCACCGGCTGGCAGCCGAAAGGCGCGATGGTCGCGTCGGAGGAGTTGTTTCGATCGGAGACCGCCGAACGCCGGCTGCTGCCCATCTTCACGAAACCGGTGGCCGTGTCCACGGTAGCGGTGCGTGTCGCCGACCTCGAGAGACCCGAGCGCATCGCCGAGTTGCTCCGGGCGGTGAAAGTACCGGAAGGCGGCGAAGGATCGTTCTTCTTCCTGATCCTGTCGTCCGGCGACATGACGCGCTACTACCCGTTCAGGATCGCTTTACCGAAGCAATAGAGCGCCTCACCCGCCGCCACGACGCGGTAAGCGTCGTTGCGCTCAGGACGATCCCGCCGGCGCTCAACACGATTACGACCACATCCCAGAGCGGCCGCCTGTAATAGAGAAACGGAAAGTCGAGGCTGTGAAAGCCGTGGTACAGCCAGCGGTTGAGTCGCGTCAGCCGCTCCTCTTTCCTCGCGATGGCGCCGCGCTTCGGATCGAAATACAGCCAGGTCTGCTGCGGATCCGCGTAACGCACGCGCAGCACCGGCAGCGACAGGTTGCGATCGCGATCGTAGTAGTAGGCGTCGTAGTCGTCGAGCCAGCTGACGCCTTCGATCGGCACGCCGTCCATCGCGATGTTCGCGGCGCCGACGATCAGATCCGGCGCCAATTGATCGAGCGCGCCGAACTGCGGCTCGTCGAACGAGACCACGCCGCTCTTCGCGACGGCGTAGTACCGTCCGCGAAACCGCGTGATCTCCATTTCCTTCGGATGATCCGGCGCGAACGCGGTCATCACCTTGCGAAGTTTCTCGACCGTCAGATCACTTATCGCGATCGATCCACCGGCAACGCGTGCGCGCTGCTCGCGTGTCGGCGCGGTGCCCGGGTGCCAGTCCCACGGATCCATCGACAGCAGGCCGCTGCAGATCCACGTCGCCGTGACGATGCCGAAGATCAGGCCGGCGGAGTGGTGCCATCGCATCCAACCGGCGTACGGCGATCACTGCCGGTGATCGCGCAGCCGGTAACCACGGAACGGCGCGGGCCGCCACGCGCCCCACACCATGCCGGCCAGGCACATCACGGTGCCGGCGATCGACAGCCAGACGATCACTTCGTTCCAGAGCGCGGCGTTACGGCGCAATGGCGCGAAATAAAGCCAGTGAACGACAGCACCCGTCCAGCCCCAGAAGCGCCCGGACGAAGTCGTCTTCAAGACCACTTCGCCGCCGCTCTCCGTCACGTAAAGACGCGTCCCCTCCGCGTCGTCGACGGCAATGCGATGCAGCGGCATCCGGCCGCGCACGCCAAACGACCATTGATCGGCATCGGTCAGCCTGGCGTCGTAATGAACGGAGTGAACGTTGCTGACAAATTTGCTCGCAATGCGAAGCGCCTGGCGATCATCGGCGGCCGGCACGGGATCGCCCGTGTCGGCAAAAGACAATTCTGTGCGCCCGCGCGCCGTAACCCGGTAAACCGGCCGGCTCTCGAGCGTGCCGATCGCCAGCCTGGTGATTTCGCCTTCGGAGGGTGACGGCGGCAGCGATCGGATGGTCGCGGGAGTGATCTCATCGAGGCGCGCCAGGCGCTCGGCGGCGCCGAGCTCCGGCATCCGCGCGTACATCATGACGATGCCGGACACGAACCACAGCACGAACAGCAGGCCGCCGGCGATGCCGAGCCAGCGATGCGTGTAGACGAGGACGCGCGCGGTGCGATGTCCGCTCACTTCGCTGCGCGACTTGTACCACAATTATTTCTTTAAACTTGAAACCTTAAACTTTAAACTGCCAAAGGCATGTGGACGTTGCAGTCTGTCGATCCGGCTGACGCAGGACTGACCTTCCGATTACTTCCAGGCACGCTGAAGACCATGGGCCGGGCGCCGCGCGCCGATTTCGTGGTCGACGCCGCGCTGGTGTCGCGCGTGCATTGCCGCTTCACGCTGAACGACACCGATACGCTCGAGATCGAAGATCTCGGCAGCACCAACGGCACGTTCCTGAACGGCAGGAAGGTGATGAAGGCGAAACTGACCGACGGCGACAAGCTGACGATCGGCCGGGTGCAGTTCGTCGTCAACTCCGAATCGAACGACCCCGGCGGGAATCCCAGAACGACCTGGAGCGTCTAGTCGTAGTTCTTCAGACCCGCCTTCCGGCAAAATACTCGAGAACGAACGGATTGGTCTTCTTCTCGCGGCCAATCGTCGTCTCGGGGCCGTGGCCTGAATACACGATCGACTCGTCGGGGAACGCGAACAGCTGTTCCGTGATCGACTTCAGCAGCGTGTCGTAATTGCCGCCCGGCAAATCCGTCCGGCCGATCGATCCCGCAAACAACGTGTCGCCAACGAACAGGTGCGGTGCCGACGTGTCGCCGTCTTTCGAAATCGCCAGACACACGCCGCCGGGGCAGTGACCCGGCGTGTGGACCACGCGGACGCGGTAGTCGCCAAATGCGATCGGTCCTTCGCCTTCGTAGAACACATCGACCGGGGGCGGCTCTTCGACGGTCAGGCCGAACATCATTCCCGACCGGACCGCGTTCTGATACAGGAACAGATCGTCCTGGTGCAGACAGATCGGCACGCCCAGCGCGCGCTTCGCTTCCGCGACGCCGCTGACGTGATCGACATGCGCGTGCGTCAGCAGGATGTGCGTGACGTCCAGCTTCGCGGACTCGATGAACGCCAGCAGCTGCTCGACCTCGTCGCCGGGATCGATGAAGACCGCCTTGCGGGTGTTCTCGCAGCCGGCGACGAAGCCATTCTTGAAGAACGGCCCGACGGCCGCACTTTCCAGGATCATTCGATTAGGATAACCGCATGCCGCCGACGGTGCTTGATGTCTATGAGGCGCGCCGCCGCCTCGGCGAGCGCCTGCCGAAAACGCCCCTGCTGCCCTCGCCGTGGCTGTCGTCGATCGCCGACGGCAGCGTGTTCCTGAAGATCGAGTCGGTCAACCTGACCAGCTCGTTCAAGATTCGCGGCGCCCTCAACGCGGCGCTGCGGCTGAGCGAGGGCATTGACACCCCGCCGCCGATCATCGTCACCGCCTCGGCAGGCAATCATGGCCGGGCCATGGCGCTGGCCGCCGAAGAGCTGGGCCTGACGTGCGTGGTGTTCACGCCGATCAATGCGCCGGAGGCGAAGAAGAACGCGATTCGCCGTCACGGCGCCGTCCTGCATGCCGACTGCGCCGATTACGACGTGGCCGAGCAGGAGGCGCGCGAATTCGCCGAACAGGAAGGCGGCATCTACATTTCGCCGTACAACCACGAGGACGTGATCGCCGGCGCCGGCACGATCGGCCTGGAGATCATCGAGGCCATGCCCGAGTTCGACGTCGTGGTGATTCCGCTCGGCGGCGGCGGCCTCGCCAGCGGCATGGGCCTCGCCATCAAGGCCGCGGCGCCAAACGTGAAGATCGTCGGCGTCGAAGTCGAAGCCTCGTCGCCATTCACCCTGAGTCTCGAAGCCGGCCGCATCACGACGATCACGCCGCGCCCGTCGCTGGCCGACGGCCTGGTCGGTAATCTCGAACCAGGATCGATGACGTTCGGGCTCGTCCAGCAAGTCGTCGACAAGGTCGTGACGGTGAGCGAAGACGATTTGACGCGCGCAATGAAAGGGCTGGCGACGGAAGAGCGGCTAATCGTCGAAGGCGCGGGGGCCGCCGCGGTGGCGGCCATCCTGGACGGCAAGGCGTCCGTGCCCGGTCAACGCATTGTCGCGATGGTCACCGGCGGCAACGTCGATCTTCCGAAGTGGCTGTTCGCAATCACGTAACGAGAGACCCTTGTGAGGGTCCGGCTTCAGCCGGACCGCTTCGGCCGTGAAGGCCTGATCTCGATCCGGCTTGGCAGGCTGCGCGCCGGGTGATTCAGCAGATCGACGATCGCGTGCGCGACGTCGTCCGGCCACAGTTTCCACTCCGATCCCGTAGCGGGCGCGCGGTTGTTGAAGCCGGTGGCGACCGAGCCGGGAAGCACCACCGTGACGCGGATGTTGTCGTCGCGCAGCTCCTGCATCAGCGCATCGCTGAACGCGTTGACGCCGGCCTTTGACGCCACATAAGCCGCGCCGCCGGGAAACGGTCCGGTCGATGACAGGCTCGAGATGTTGACGATCCATCCGCCGCCGCGCGCGCGCAGGTGCGGAATCGCGGCGCGGCAGCAATTGAACACGCCGGTGAGATTCGTGCCGATGATGCGATCCCACTCGTCGTGCGGGAGATCGGCAACCGGCACGCCGACACCAACACCGGCGCTATTGATCAGCACGTCGATGCCGCCGAATCGCGCCACCACCGTCTCGACGGCGCGCTGCACCGCGGCCGGATCGCGCACGTCGCACACCATGCCGAGCACACGGCCACCATCACCGGCCGCGAGCATGTGCTCGGCTTTCAGCACGCCGTCGGATGCGGTGCCCGTGAACGCCACCTTGTCGCCGGCGGCGACGAGCGCCTGCGCAATCGCGTAGCCGATCCCGCGCGTGCCGCCAGTGATCAGACAAATTCGTGACATGTCTTTCTCTTTCAAGACCTCAGGACCTCACGACCTCAAGACCTCTATAGAATAGTCGCGTGGCAACCGCAGCGATCCTGGGCGCCGGCGATATTGGCGGCGCATTGGCCCGTCAACTCGCCGCGCTCGATCTGCTTTCCCGCATCGTCATCGTCGACGATCTTGCCAACGTCGCTGCCGGCAAGGCGCTCGACATCGCGCAATCCGCGCCGGTCGATGGTTATCACACCGTAATGTCGGGCACTGCCGATGTCGCCGCCGTCGTTGGCGCCGCGGTCGTGATTGTTGCCGACACCGCCGCGAATCCGGTGACGGAGTGGAAGGACGAATCGGGCCTCGCGCTGATCAAGCGCGTCGCCGGACTCAATCAACGCGCGCCGATCGTCTGCGCCGGCGCGGCGCAGGCGAGCCTCATCGAGCGCGGCGTCAATGAAGCGGGCATCTCCCGCATGCGATTGTTCGGCGCCGCTCCGGAGGCGCTGCGCTCCGCGGTGCTCGCGATCGTCGCGCTGGAAGCGAACGCCGCGCCGTCCGACATTTCGCTGTCGGTGCTTGGACGCGCGCCGCAGCACATCATCGTGCCGTGGGACGAAACCGCCATCGCCGGCAAGCGCGCAACCGAAGTGTTGAGCGCCGCGCAGCTGGCGCGGCTCGACGCGCGCATCGCGCGGTTGTGGCCGCCGGGACCGTACGCGCTCGGCAGCGCGGCGGCACGGCTGATTCGCACCGCATTGACGCGTGCACCGCGCGTGCACGCGGCAACCGTGGCCGTGAATCGTGATGAAGGATCGCCGGGCCGCTCGGCGATGATGCCGGTGACGCTGTCGCCGGGCGGGATCGCGGCGCTGGTGCCACCGGCACTGTCAGCGCGCGATCGCGTCCGCCTCGAAACAACTATGCGAATGTGAGTTGGGGGTCAGACCCTGAAATCACGCAAATTGCATGAATGGGGACAGGTCAGTCAGCACCTGACCCCAGGCACGCGATTTGCGTGATTTCAGGGTCTGACCCCTAAGAAGCAAACGTCGGCCGCAGCGAGAGGCCGTCCGCGAAATCCGAGAGCTGCCCCCGCAGCAACAACCGGCCGCGATGCAATCGTGACTTGAGCGTCTGATCCTTCACACGCAAGCGCGTGCTCGCTTCCCCGGTCGACAATCCTTTCAGGTCGCGAAGAATCACCGGCTCGCGATAAATCGGCGGCAGCTCGATGATCGCCTCGGCAAAACGCTCGCGCAGCTGCGCCTTCAGCATCGACTCGTCGGCCAGGTTCGACCAGTCGGCCGGATCGAAACCGTGCGGTACGTCTTCGTTGGCCGTGCTGATGATCTCGACGTCGGTGGCTTCGGCCTGCCGCATCATCCTGGTGCGGCGCAGCCGCGACATCGCGGTGTTGAACGTGATGCGATAGATCCACGACGACAATGCGGAGTCGCCGCGAAACGCGTCGATCTTGCGGAACACTTTCAACAGCACGTCCTGCACCACTTCTTCAGCGTCCTCGTGGTTGCGCAGGTAACGAAACGCCAGCTGGAAGATCTTCATGCTGTACAGCGACGCCAGCTCGGCGAGCGCGTTCTCGTCGCGCAGCCGCAGGCGGCCGACAAGGTTCACCTCGTTCTGATCGCGCATGACCAGAAGAACACCTAGGCGGGTTGGTATATTCCGGGCTCGGGAATCCGCTCGAAAACCGCGCCGAAGTGTGCAACGAAGCGGTCTTCGACGTCGCTCATTTCGACGTTACGCTCCAGCTTTGACTGCAGGGATGTGACGCCCTTGTCGGCAATACCGCACGGTACGATCAGGTTGAAGAATTCGACATCGGTCGCGACGTTGAACGCGAAGCCGTGACTCGTGATCCATCGCGAAATGCGCACGCCGATGGCGCCGATTTTCTCGTCTCCGATCCACGCGCCGCTGAAGCCCTTGACGCGGCCGGCGGTGAGTCCGTAATCCGCGCACACGCGGATCATCACCTCTTCGAGATCGCGCACGTACTTGTGCACGTCGCGGCGATCGGGATTCAGATCGAGAATCGGGTATCCCACCAGCTGGCCGGGACCGTGATACGTGACGTCGCCGCCGCGCCCCGTCTCGAACACGTCGACGCCAAGCGACGCGAGGCGATCCGGCGAGGCCAGAATGTGCTCGCGGCCGTCCTTCTTGACGCCGATGGTGAGGACATGAGGATGCTGCAGGAGCAACAGCGTGTCGGGAATCCGATCCGCCTTGCGCTCTTCGACGAGGCGGCGCTGCAGCTCGAGCCCGTCCGCGTAGGGAACGAGTCCGAGCCGCCGCAGGTGCAATGGACGCATCAGACCTGCGCTGGATCGAAGTTCTCGATGCCCTTCTTCACGTCGGCCATGAACTGATCCGCGACGGCGCCGTCGACCAGCCGATGGTCGTAGCCGAGCGTCAGGTAACCCATGGTCCGGATGCCGATCGCATCGTCGATCACGACGGCGCGCTTCTCGATCGTGCCGACGCCGAGGATCGCAACCTGCGGCTGGTTGATGATCGGCAGGCCGAACTGCGCTCCGTAGGTGCCGGGGTTCGTGATCGTGAACGTGCCGCCGTGCACTTCGTCCGGATTCAGCTTCTTGGCGCGGGCGCGATCGGCGACGTCCTGAATCGCCCGCGACAGGCCGAGCGTGTTCTTTTCGCCGGCGGCCTTCACCACGGGAACGATCAGCCCGTTCTCGAGCGCCACCGCGATGCCGAGGTTGATCTCGTTGTGATACACGACATTGTCGCCGTCGATCGACGCGTTGATCGTCTTGTGGCGGCGCAGGCAATCGACGATCACCTTGGCGATGAACGACGTGTAGGTCAGCTTCGCGCCGGAGCGCTCGTATTCGTCCTTCCTCGCCTTGCGAATCTGATCGACCTTCGAATAGTTGACCTCGAAGACCGAATAGACATGTGCCGAGGTGCGCTTGCTGAGCACCATGTGCTCGGCAATCTTCTTGCGCATGACGGACATGGCCACGACCTCCGCGCCAGGCCCGCGCACAACGGGCGCGGGCTTCGCATGCGCCGTCGTGGCGTCCTGAGCGAGCAATCCGCCCGCGGCGCGGGCGGATTGCGAGTCGAAGGAGGGCGACTCGATGAACCCGAGGATGTCCTGCTTCGTCACGCGCCCGCCGATCCCCGATCCCTGGATCTGCGCGATATCGACGTTGTGTTCCTTCGCGATCTTTCGAACGAGCGGCGACGATTTATGCCGTTCCCCACCTTCGACGACAACCGGTTCCGGAGCGGCTTCCGCAACCGGTGGCGGGTTCGTGGTTGAAGGCGACGCCGGAGCGTCCACGGTCTTGCCGGGCGTGCCGTCCGCTTGCGCGGACTGTTTGTTGCCGTTGGCACCCATCCCCGGCACCTTCGGCACCGCAGGTACCTTCGACACCTCAGGCACCTTGGACACCTCAGGCACCTGTTCCCCGGCCGCGCCGATGGTCGCGACCACGCTGTTCACTGGAACGGTCTCGCCTTCCTTCACGGCGATCGCCATCAACACGCCGGCGGCGGGCGATGGGATTTCGGCGTCCACTTTGTCGGTCGAGATCTCGAAGAGCGGCTCGTCGCGATCGACCGTGTCGCCGACCTTCTTGATCCATCGGACGATCGTGCCCTCGGCAATCGACTCGCCCATCTGCGGCATTACAACGGGTGTGGACATAAGACGCCTTAAATGTGGATGGCCGCACCATGCGCGGCATGGCTGGCCTCACCGACAGCTTCCGACATCGTCGGGTGCGCGTGGATCGTCTTGATCAATTCTTCGACCGTTACTTCCATCCGCAGCGCCATCACCGCTTCCGCGACCAGCTCCGTGGCGCGCGGGCCAATGATGTGCACGCCGAGGATCTCGTCGTACTTCTTCTCGGCGACGATCTTGACGAAGCCGTCGACCTCGCCCGCCATCCTGGCGCGCGCCAGCGCGCGGAACGGGAAGCTGCCGACGCGCACATCATGACCTTGCGCCTTCGCCTGCGCTTCCGTCAAGCCGACGCTGCCAATCTCCGGCTCGGTGTAGGTGCAGCGCGGCACGTGATCGTAATTGATGGGCTGCACGGCGTGGCCCGCGATCCGCTCCGCGAGCACGATGCCTTCCATCGACGAGACGTGCGCGAGCTGGTAGTGCGGGCCGCCCATCGTGATGACGTCGCCGATGGCGGAGATCCCCGCAACGCTCGTCTTGAACAGCGGCTCGACCACGATGTAGCCGCGATCCATCTTGATGCCGAGCTTGTCGGCGCCGAGCCCCTCGGTCACGGGACCACGCCCCGTGGCGACCAGCAACAGCTCGAAGTTCAGCTTCTGTGATTTGCCATCGGCGCCCTGCACGTCGATGTCGACGCCTGTGCCGCCCGCCTTCGCCGATGTGACCTTCGATCCGGTCAGGACCTTGATGCCCTTCTTCTTGAAGGTGCGCTCGAGCTCGGCCGAAACCGCTTCGTCTTCACCGGGCACGAGCCGCGGCAGCAGCTCGATCACCGTCACGTCGCTGCCGTAGCTCTTGAAGATCGACGCGAACTCGACGCCGACCGCGCCGCTGCCCATGATCGCAATCGACTTCGGCACCGCCGGCAGGTGAATCGCTTCGTCGCTGAAGATGATCTTCTTGCGATCGACCTCGATGCCGGGGACGCTGCGCGGCGCCGATCCGGTGGCGACGATGATCTCCTTCGTCGCGCTGATCGCCTGCTTGCCGCCGTCGTTCAGCGTGACCTCGACATTCAGTCCGCCGGTCAATCGGGCGGTGCCCTTGATCCAGTCGATCTTGTTCTTCTTGAACAGCATCTCGATGCCGCCGGTGAGGCCCGAGATCATCTTGTCCTTGCGCGCGTGGACCGCGGGCATGTCGATCGACACCGCCGCGCCGTCAATGCCCGTCAGTCCCCATTCCTTCGCCGCCTGCGCGACCTTCAGCGCGTGGGCGTGCTCGAGGAGCGCCTTGGTGGGAATGCAGCCCCAGATCAGGCACGTGCCGCCAAGCGTCTTCTGCTTCTCGACCACCGCGACCTTGAGGCCCAGCTGCGCGGCGCGAATCGCGGCGACATACCCGCCCGTCCCCGCGCCAATAACTACAACGTCGTACTCGTTAGCCACAATCTCTCACTGTAACTCAATTCACTCAGAGCCTGCCTCGCCGGAGCCTTGGCGGAGGCGGGACAAGGGCACGAACGTCGCCTTGGGCTCGGGCGGGGCCGGCTGAGACGGGTCGACTTTCGCCTTCAACTCGCCGTGATCGAATTTCAGCTGCCAATACATGTGCGTCACGTCAGCGAGCTGACGCGCCGTGCGGCGCGCAATCATCAAGGCCGCCAGGGCGATGAGAAATCCGCCCATGGCAATCGACCACAGCAAAATCATCAATCTGAATTCACCAATCTGAAATCGAATCTATACTGCCCCCCAATGGCCGCGCGCCGCAAGACGGTCCTGGTGATCGACGCGAACGACGATGCCCGCGAGCGGCTGTCCCAGACGCTGCGCCGCGACTATCGCGTGATCCGCGCGGCGTCCGCTGAATCCGGCCTGCCGCTCATGGACAAGGAGGGCGTCGACGTCCTCGTGGCCGACATGAAACAGGCCGGGCTGGGCGGGCTCGATCTGCTGCAAATCGTCCGCGAGAACTTCCCGCTCGTCGAGATCATCATGACCTCCGCCGCGCCCGACGTCGAGGGCGCGGTGCGCGCCATCAAGCTCGGCGCGTATCACTTCGTCACCAAGGACAGCGATCCGGACGTGCTGCGCGAGCTGGTGCGTCACGCCGGCGAGCGCCAGGATCTCCATCGTCACGTGCTGACGCTGCAGGACGCGGCCGGTGATGCCGGCGGCCGCGAGTTCATCACCGGGCCGAGTACCGGGCTGAAGGACGTGCTCGAAACGGTGCACAAGGTCGCGAAGCTCTCGGCCACGGTGCTGATCCTCGGCGAGAGCGGCACCGGCAAGGAGCTGCTCGCGCGGCTGCTGCACCGCGAGTCGGCGAATCCCGACGCGCCGTTCATCGCCGTCAACGTGGCGGCGATCCCGCGCGAGCTGGTCGAGAGCACGCTGTTCGGTCACGAGAAGGGCTCGTTCACCGGCGCGCTGCAGCAGCGCATCGGCAAGTTCGAGCTGGCCAACGGCGGCACGCTGTTCCTCGACGAGATCGGCGATCTCAAGTCCGATCTCCAGGCCAAGCTGCTGCGCGCGATCCAGGAGGGTGAAGTCGAGCGCGTCGGCGGCTCGCGGCCGATCCGCACGCAGTTCCGCCTGATCGCCGCGACCAACATCGAGCTCGAGCGCGCGGTCAAGGACGGCACCTTCCGCGAGGATCTCTATTACCGCCTCAACGTGATCCCGGTGCGGCTACCGCCGCTGCGCGAGCGCATCGAAGACCTGCCGGTGCTCGCGGACTTTTTCATCAAGCGCTACAGCGCGCGCTTTCACAAGGACGTGCGCGGCATTGCCGAATCATCGGTGAAGATGCTGTCGCACTACTGGTGGCCGGGAAATATCCGCGAGCTCGAAAATCTCATCGAGCGTCTCGTCGCGGTGGTGGATCACGAGTACATCACCGACGAGGATCTGCCGTTCGAGTTTCACGTGGTGGAGCTGGACCGCGCCAAGTCGGACACCAGCCTGCTGGATCGGGCAATGGGAACGTTCGAGCGGAATTTCCTGGTGCGCGCGCTCGAGCGGAACGCCTGGAACGTCACGCAGACCGCGCGTTACCTGGGCGTGCCGCTGAGCACGTTGAAGTTCAAGATGGAGCGGCTCGAAATTCGCGAGCTCGCGAAGAAAATAAAAAAATAACGAAGAACAAAGAACAAAATTTCGTTGTTCGTTCTTCGTTCTTTACGCCGTTGTTTTCTTGGGCAGCACCGCGTCCTTCAGCTGCTTGACGATGCGCGCCTTGACGACGGTCTTCGCGGCGATCGGGATCGGCTGGCCGGTGGCGGGGTTGCGGCCGGTGCGGGCGTTGGTCTTCTTCAGCACCAGCTTGACCATGCCGGGAATCACGAACTCTCCCGTGCGCTTCAGTTCCTTTTCACAGAGCGCGGCGAGCTCGTCGAAGAATTCGCGAGACTGCGTGCGCTTCATGTCGAAGCGCTCCGCGAAGTGCGAAAACAATTCCGACTTGCCCATCTTCCGGGCGTCTTCCATCGTGTCCCCCAAGTGCCCGCCGGAGGCGGGCTAAAAAGACGTCGCTTAGTAAAGCGGAGCGTATGCTATCCCCGCACTATGGGGCTGTCAATCAGGCCTGAAACCGCGTGTCAAGGCGAAATAGAAATGTCCCCTTCTTTAGCGAAATAGAAATGTCCCCTTCCAAATGAAACGACGACGCCTGTGGGAGCTTGTGGAAAACTGTTCGGTAGTTTTCCAAGCAGCGGTG
>JAIEMQ010000027.1 GCA_019752015.1 Cyanobacteriota bacterium
TATCATGAGAACGAAGAAAGAACGACGAAGAACTCAAACAGCGTAACTAAACCGTCCACTGAATCGGATCAGGCCTACCTTCCTGATTTGCAGCGTTGCATCAGTGTCACAAGACATGCGTGTCCCCAAGCGGTACTGGAGGTCGTCGTCGCCACGGCGATGGTGCATCGTGACCCAACCACGTGTTTGGTGATCGCTGATAGTCGGACTGAAGAATACGTTGCACCTGATAAGTCGCTTCTGTTCCAGCTACGAAAGAAATATCCAGCTCTGCGCTCTGGATCCGACAAGACTTGTGACAGCGCTGCACCGTCACGGTCCGTCGTCGGTTCCGGGCAACTGCTAAACAGCCGTACAGCACATGTTCTTGCCGGTGATTTCAGTTCACAATCGGGTCGGCCAACCTACGTTGTGAAAAAGAATTGGCTCGGCCGATGGCGCGTAACAGGCATTCGCGCTGCTGAATAGGCATCTATTTTTCCCGCATCTCTCTGAGTAAAGGGCCCCGCGTCCCCCCGTGCAAATAATCCGTGAGACAACTTCCCGAGTGAGATTAGTGTAGGGGCGGGGAGGGAACAGGCTCGCGCCCGGCCGACGGTGATGTGCCGATCGCCTTTCAATCGGCGGTGTTGTCGTCGTTCCTGCCGGTCACCGCGGACGTATCGCCGCTGCTCGAGTTCTCAATCGACTTCTCCGGTCGCGATCTCTCGATCGGCGCCGATCTGTCGGTGCTGGCGTCGCAGCTGCCGGGCGTCACCGGCGACGATGCCCTGGTGATCGTGCGCGTGGATGCGATGGACGGGCGTTCGCGGCTCGTGCCGATCGCGGTCGGTGAGCGGTCCGGCGATCGCTATTACGCGCGCGCGACCCACGGCCTCGCGGGCCTCACGCGCGGCGGCCGCCATGTCTGGTATCGCGTCGCCGGCGGTGTCGGGTTCGTGCGCGGCTCCGTGGAGGCGAACGGCGCGGGTCTCGCCGCCATCGTCGAAGCGGCGGGGCTACCGTTCGCCGTACGCGGTGCGACGCAGGGGCAATACACGGCCGTGTCACGGCCGGGCACTGTCTCGGTTCGCGCGCGTGCCGAAGGGACATCGCTTGTCGGCGAGCAGCGCGTGTCGGTGGCCGTCAACATCGAGTCGCCGCTCAACCTCACGCTCGCCGGCGCGGTGAGCACCGCCGCGATCACGCCGGCGAATGGCGCCATCAATATTTCCATCGCATCGCAGATCGACGTGACCGCACCGGTGTCGATTACGGCCGGCAGCGTCGCACTCGCGACGATCACGTTCGACCGCACCGGCGCGCAGCCGGGATCGGTCGCGCATCGCGTGGTCTTGTCCGGATCGGGCCGCTCGCTCGCGATCGTGCCGCAAACTCGGCTGGCCGAGGGCGGCACGTACGCGGTCACGATGTCAGGGCTCGCCGACGCCGTCGGCGGCGCGGTGATCGTACCGCCGATCACCTTCACGACCGCGGATTCCAGCGCGCCGGTCTACCACCCCGAGCAGCTGACGTTCTCGTTCCCCAACGAGGAGGGCCGCGTGACGCTCACCGGTCCGCCCGGCACGCTGGCGCCGGGCTCGTCGGTCCTGGTCATCAACGAATCGACCGGCGAGGTCGCGACCGTGGCGGTGAACAACGACGGCTCGGTCGGCGGGCCCACCGCGGTCGGCGGCGATCTGGTCGCGCTGCTGTCGGATCGCCTGATCGTGACGATCACCGATCTGCAGGGTCGCACGGTGTCATATAGCGCGCTCCCATATTGGGAGCACGCGATCGGTGAGCCATCGTTTGGCGGCCGATTCGAAGATGCCGATTAACATCAGATGTGACTGGAAGCGCGGGCGCACGGCTTTTCGTGGCAATCGATATCGGCGACGCGATGCGCCGCGAGGTCGCGCGGGTCGTCAGCGCGCTCACCGGCAAACTCGAAGCCGTCAAGAAGCCGCCGAAGGTCGCGTGGGTCAAGCCCGCGGCGCTGCACGTCACAATCAAGTTCATCGGCGAAGTCGAGGAGCCCGATGTCGAGCAGCTGAAGGAGCTGATCGCGCCGCCGATCGACATTGCGCCATTTGAACTGGTGTGGCGTGGCGTCGGGACGTTTCCGTCCGCCAAGCGGCCGCGCGCGCTCTGGCTCGGCGTGATCAACGGTGCCGCGCCGCTCGCGGAAGTCGAAGCCGAGGTGTCGCGGCGCCTTGCGGGGTCGAGCCCGTTCGAGCTCGACGATCGAGCCTTCCTGCCGCATCTCACGCTCGGACGCGTGAAGATGGATGGCGAAGGCGTTGACTGGCCGAAGATCCTGAAGGCCGTCGAGGTCAGGCACGTCACGTCGGTGGTCGATCGCGTCACGCTCTACCGCAGCCAGTTGTCGCAATTTGGGCCGAACTATACTGGTCTGGTCAGTGCTCCGTTACGGAAGAACAAATAACGAAGAACGAATGATTCCCGCCATCCTCATCGGTTACGCCATCGGCTCACTGCCGATCGGCTACCTCGTCGCACAGAAGCGCGGCGGTGGAATCGATTTGCGGCGCGTCGGCAGCGGAAATGTTGGCGCGGCGAACGTCTATCGCACGGCCGGGCTCTCGACCGCGATGGCGGTGATGCTCGCGGACATCGCAAAGGGCGCGGCCGCGGTGCTGATCGCAGGCGGCGGCTCGAATGCGGTTGTCGCGGGTGTTGCCGCGGTGATTGGCCACGTCTATCCGGTCTGGCTACGCTTCAAGGGCGGCAAGGGCGTCGCGACCGCGAGCGGTGTGTTCGCCATGCTCACGCCGATTCCGACACTCGTCGCCGCCGCAACCTTCGCGATCGTCGTTGCGCGGACGCGATTTGTTTCACTCGGATCGATCGTTGCCACGATCGTCCTGCCAGTCGTCGAGTGGCTCACGCCGGGACGGCTCGCCGTTGACATTGGCGCGACGCTGGTCGCGTTGCTGATCCTGTTCCGTCACCGCGGCAATGTCGCGCGGCTGCTGTCCCGCACCGAGCGAGCGCTTCCTCCTTCGCGCGGAGCGCTACGGAGGACAGGGGGCCAGTGACGCATCGCATCGGCGTGATCGGATCAGGCAGCTGGGGCACCGCGCTGGCCATTCACCTGTCGCACACCGGCCACGAGGTCCGGCTGTGGGCACGGGATGCCGCGCTCGCGTCGGACATGGCCTCGTCGCGCCAGAATCGAACGTATCTTCCGGATGTATCGCTGCCAGGCACCCTGTCGCCGACGCACGACATGGCCGCTGCACTCGAGGACGCGCAGTTCTTTGTCATCGCGGTTCCGTCGCACGGTGTCAGGGACGTGATGCGCGCCGCCAGTGCGCATCTGCCGGGCGCGTGCACGATCGTCAGCGCGACCAAGGGGCTCGAAGAAGTGTCGATGCTTCGCATGTCAGAAGTGATTCGACAGGAGCTTCCCGACGCGGGCGACATCGTCGTGCTGTCGGGCCCGAGCTTCGCCAGCGAGCTGGCACGCCAGCTGCCGACGGCGCTCGTCGCGGCGGGAGATTCGCCCGCGGTGGTCGAATCAGTGATGTCGCATTTCCGATCGCCGGCGCTTCGGCTCTATGGCAGCAGCGACGTCGTCGGCGTCGAGCTTGGCGGATCGTTGAAGAACATCATCGCCATCGCTGCGGGCGTCGTCGAAGGACTCGGGATGGGTCACAACGCACTGGCCGCACTCATCACGCGCGGCCTCGCTGAACTATCGCGGCTTGCCGTGGCGCAGGGCGCACAGCGCGATACGCTCGCGGGCCTGGCCGGCCTGGGCGATCTGGTGTTGACGTGCACCGGCGATCTGAGCCGGAATCGCAAGGTCGGACTGGCGCTGGCGAAGGGCCAGTCGCTCAAGCAGATCCTGGCGAGCACGAAAATGGTCGCCGAAGGTGTGCGGACCACCGAAGCGGCACTCGCGTTGAGCGCCAGGCACGGCATCGAGCTGCCGATTGCCAGCGAGATGTCCGACGTGCTGTCGGGCCGCACCGATCCGCAAACCGCGATCCGCAACCTGATGGGTCGCAAGCAAAAGCTGGAGCACGCCTGAACGCGAAGGCAAAAGGCAGAAGGCAAAAGGCAGAAGGCAGAAGGAATTGCGTTGGGTTTATTTGACAAGTTAAAGCAAGGGCTGCAGAAGACGTCGCAGCAGCTCAAGGATCGCCTCGATCGTCTCGATGAGATGGTCGGTCTCGGCGGCACGCCCGATGCGCGAACGCGTGAGATCGACGTCGACACCGCGGAGAATCTCGAAGAGATCTTATTGATGGCGGATGTCGGCGTGGCCGCGACCGACGAGATCGTCGGCGCGGTCAAGAGCCGCCAGCGCCGCGGCGAGAGCCTGCGCGAGCTGGTCAAACAGGAAATGCTGCGCGTGCTCGAATCGTCGACGCCTGCCTCGCATCCCACCGGCAAGCCGCACGTGATGTTGATTGTCGGCGTCAACGGCGTCGGCAAGACCACCACGATTGGCAAGCTTGCGAATCAGCTCCGGCTCGAAGGCCGCACGCCGCTGATCTGCGCGGCCGATACCTTTCGTGCCGCGGCCGTCGATCAGCTGCAGATCTGGGCGGATCGCGCCGGCGTCGACATAGTCCGCGCGAAAGAAGGATCCGATCCCGCCGCCGTCGTCTTCGATGCCATGACTGCCGCCAAATCACGACAGCGCGACGTGGTCCTCGTGGATACCGCCGGCCGCTTACACACGCGCACGAACCTGATGAACGAGCTCGACAAGATTCGTCGTGTGGCGAGCCGCGAGGTCGCCGGGGCTCCACACGAAGTACTCCTGGTGCTCGATGCCACCGTGGGCCAGAACGGGATTGCGCAAGCGCGCGAGTTCACGAATGTTGCGGGCGTCACCGGCATCGTGCTGACGAAACTCGATGGCACGGCCAAGGGCGGCGTGGCGGTGGCGATCGCGCACGATCTCAAGCTGCCGATCCGTTACGTCGGCGTCGGCGAAGGCGTCGACGATCTGCTGCCTTTCTCGCCGCGCGAATATGTCGACGCGATCTTCCAGGAAAAATGGTGACCGACGCGGACTTCATGCGGCGCGCGCTGTTTCACGCGGGTCGCTCTGAAGGCGTCACGACTCCAAACCCGATGGCCGGCGCGGTGATCGTCTCGCCCGACGGCATTGTCGTAGGGCAGGGCCGTCATCCGCGCGCGGGCGAGCCGCACGCCGAAGTGTTTGCGATCGAGGACGCCGGCGATCGATCGCGAGGCGCGACGATGTACGTAAACCTCGAGCCGTGCTGCCACACCGGCCGCACCGGTCCCTGCACCAAGCGCATCATTGCCGCGGGCATCAAGCGCGTCGCCACCGCCATGGTCGATCCGAATCCGCTGGTCGGCGGCCGCGGCATCGAGGAGCTCCGGGCCCACGGCATTGACGTTGATGTCGGGTTGCTGGACGACGAAGCGCGCCGGCTCAACCTTGGATTTTCGCTTACGCAGACGGAGCGGCGGCCGATGGTGATCGCGAAGGCCGCGACGAGTCTCGATGCGCGAATCGCCGCCGCGCCCGGCGTGCGGACGCCACTGACATCAGCGGAGGCGAATCGGCGCACGCAGCGGCTCCGTGCCTCGGTCGATGCCGTCGGCGTCGGATCCGGTACTGTCCTCGCCGACGATCCGGTCCTCACCGTGCGCGACTGCTATCGGCCTCGTCCGCTGGCGCGCGTCATCTTCGATCGCGAACTGCGCACTCCGGCAACCGCAAAGGTCCTGGCGACTTTGGCCCACGGGCCGGTCATAATACTGACGACTGCGGCTGCTCCCAGCCGATACCCTGAACGATTGCGGGAATTGAAGGCCGCGGGTGCCACCCTGGTCGAAGGCACCGGCGATCTGCGGCATGACCTCGGTTTGCTGGTGCCGTTCGCGATCTCGACGCTGTTGCTCGAAGGCGGCGCGGTGATGCACGCCGCGGCCTGGCGCGCCGGTGTCATCGATCGCGTACACATGATCGTCGCGCCGACGTCGCTCGGCGAGGGCGGTGTGAAGTTGTTCGACGGCATCGACATTCGGTTGTCCGAGCTGACCCCCGTCAAGGTCGAAACTCTCGGGCCCGACACATGGATGGAGGCGGATGTTCACGGGCATCGTTGAAGCGGTCGGCACACTCGACGAGGTGAAGGGAACGGGCGGCGGATTCCGCGTCCGCATCCACACGCCCTTGGCGGCGGAGATGAACGTCGGCGACAGCCTGTCGGTGAACGGCGTGTGCCTCACCGTCATCCTGATCGACGGCGAGCACGTCCTGGCCGATGTCGGCCCCGAGACCGCGCGGGTCACGACGTTCGGCGCGCTTCAGCGCGGCCAGGAAGTCAATCTCGAGCGCCCGATGCGCGCGGACGGCCGCCTGGACGGGCACTTCGTGCTCGGACACGTCGACGGCGTCGGCGTCATCGAAGAGATCAGGGCGGAAGGTGAATCGCACTGGCTGACCATTGGGTTCCCGCCGGCGCTCGCGCCCTTTTTCATCCGTAAAGGCTCGATCGCGCTCGACGGCATCAGCCTGACCGTGGCGGGCCTCGGAGAGCGCCAGTTCGACGTGATGGTGATTCCCTTCACGTGGGGCAACACCACGCTCAAGGGCCTCAAGAAGGGCGACAAGGTCAACCTCGAATGCGACATGATCGGTAAGTACGTGTCGCGGGCCATGGAACTCAGAAAGCAATAGATGACTCAGAAGAGGGCACCAGGGCCGCCCACCTTCGCCAAGGCTACGGTGGGTAAACAGAAGGCACAGAAGGCTCAGATCAGAATCGCCAAGGGTGCGAGATCAGGGCCCTTTGCCGCCGTTGAAGATGCCGTTGCCGCAATTCGCCGCGGCGAGATGGTTATTGTCTGTGACGACGAGGATCGCGAGAACGAAGGCGACCTGACGATGGCCGCCGAGAAGGTGACGCCGGAGGCGATCAACTTCATGGCGAGGTACGGCCGCGGCCTGATCTGCATGCCGATGACGGGCGAGCGTCTCGACAAGCTCGAGATTCCGCTGATGGTCGAACGTAATTCGACGCGCTTCGAGACCGCGTTCTGCGTGGCGATCGAAGCCAAGCGCGGCACGACCACCGGCATTTCAGCGGCCGATCGCGCGGCCACAGTGCGTGCCGCGATTAACCCCAAGACGAAGCCGTCCGACCTGGCGCGCCCGGGCCACATTTTGCCGTTGCGCGCGCGCGATGGCGGCGTGCTCGTCCGCACCGGTCAGACCGAAGCCGCCGTCGATCTCGCGCGCATTGCCGGCCTTGCTCCGGCCGGCGTGATCTGCGAAATCATGAACGACGACGGCACGATGGCGCGTGTGCCGGCGCTGACGAAGTTCGCAAGGAAGCACAAGCTCCTGATGATCACGATCGCCGATCTGATCCGCTATCGCATGCGGACCGAAGGCCTCGTGACGAAGGTAGCCGAAGCGGATCTGCCGACCGAGCACGGTGCGTTCCGCATCCACGGCTTCGAGAGCATGATCGACAAGGAAACGCACCTGGCGCTCGTCTGCGGCGAGATCGGCAAGGGCGACGATGTGCTCGTGCGCGTGCACTCGAAGTGCCTGACCGGCGATGTGTTTCACTCGGCGCGATGCGATTGCGGATTGCAGCTCGAAGCCGCGTTGCAGCAAATCTCGCGCGCGGGCCGCGGCGTGCTGCTGTACTTGAACCAGGAGGGCCGCGGCATCGGCCTCGCGAACAAGCTGCGCGCCTATGCGCTGCAGGATCAAGGGCTCGACACGGTCGAGGCCAACGAAAAGCTCGGCTTCAAACCCGATCAACGCGACTACGGCATCGGCGCCCAGATTCTCCGCAGCCTCGGCATCCGCTCGATGCGTCTGCTCACCAACAACCCGCGGAAGTTCGTGGGCCTGCAGGGTTACGGCTTGTCAATTTCGGAGACGCTGCCGCTCGAAATTCCTGCGTCGGACAATACGCGGAAGTACCTGAAGACCAAGAAGGACAAGCTCGGACACCGCCTCGAATCGGTTTGACCGGTTCCCTGAAGTTCAAGTAGGATAAGGGTTTGCGCGGCGGAGCTGTGAGGTTCCCCGCGTGGACCACCTTCGATGTTCGACGCGCTCAGCAATCGTCTCCAGGACGTCTTCCAGTCACTTAAGGGAGAAACCCGTCTTACCGAGGCGACGGTTGAGAGAGTGCTCGGCGAAATTCGCCTCGCGCTGCTCGAAGCGGACGTCAACTTCAAGGTCGTCAAGGCGTTCGTCGATCGCGTGCGCGATCGGGCGATGGATGCGGCGGTCCAGAAGGGCCTCAATCCCTCGCAGCAGGTCATCAAGATCGTTCGTGATGAGCTGCTCGGATTGTTCGGCGACGCGAAGGGCGGGCTGCAGGAAACCGCGAGCCGGCCGCGCGTGATTGTGATGCTCGGGCTGCAGGGCTCGGGCAAGACCACGACCACCGGCAAGCTCGCGAAGTGGCTTGCCAAGCAGGGCCGCCACCCGATCGTCGTGTCGACGGACGTGCGGCGCCCGGCGGCGATCCAGCAGCTGGCGATCGTGGCGCAGCAGGCGGGCGTGCGGGTGCACGATCCGGCCGGTGAAATGGATCCGGTCGCGCGTGCCAAAGGTGCGCTGGCCGAAGCCCGGGCCGTCGGCAACGACGTCGTCATCGTCGACACCGCGGGCCGGCTGCACATCGACGACGAGCTCATGAAAGAGCTCGTCGCGATCAAGGACGTGTCGGGGCCGTCGGATCTGCTCTACGTCGCGGACGCGATGACGGGGCAGGACGCGATCAAAAGCGCCGGCGAGTTCAACGCGCGGGTCGGCGTCACCGGCGTGGTGCTGACGAAGATCGACGGCGACGCGCGCGGCGGCGCGGCACTCTCGGTGGTCTCGGTCGTCGGCGTGCCGATCGCGTTTGTCGGCAGCGGCGAAAAGCTCGACGACCTCGAGCCGTTCCACGCCGATCGGTTCGTGTCGCGCATGCTCGGCATGGGCGACGTGCTGTCGCTGATCGAGAAGGCCGAAGAGGTCATCGATCAGGGCGACGCGGAAAAGCTCGAAGCGAAGATCCGCAAGGGCGGGTTCACGCTCGAAGACTTCCGGGATCAGCTGCGGATGCTCAAGCGCATGGGCCCGCTCGACAAGATCCTGGGGATGCTGCCCGGCATGGGCGGCATGAAAGAGCTCGCCGGCCAGAAGCCGGACGAGAAGCAGTTGTCGAGGATCGAGGCGATCATCAATTCGATGACGCCGGATGAACGCAAGCACGCGGACATCCTCGACGGCAGCCGTCGCAAGCGCGTGGCGAAGGGCAGCGGCACCACGGTGGAAGACGTCAACCGGTTGCTGAAGCAGTTCGTCGAGATGCAGCGGATGTTGAAGATGGTGGGGCAGATGACGGGCGAGCCCGTCGCTGCGGCGCCGAAGAAGAAAAAGAAAAGCGTGTTCGGCTCGTTCAAGTAGCATCCGCCTTTAGGCGGATTTGTTCGGTTCGTTCGGTAACGTAAGTGAAGCGCGGCCCCGTAGCGCCGCAAGTGAGTCTGCATGTTAGCCATTCGTATGCGACGGACTGGTTCCAAGAAGCGTCCGTTCTTCCGCGTCGTTGTTTCCGAAGGCAAGTCGAAGAAGGAAGGCGAGTTCATCGAAGTGCTCGGCTTCTACAACCCGCGCACCAGGCCGGCGGTCGTGGAAATCAACAAGGAGCGCATCGCGCACTGGATCAAGAACGGCGCGCGCCCCTCGGATTCGGTCCGCACGCTGCTCAAGGGACACCTGACGAAGGATCGGGGTGTGGTCGATGCACCGGTGACCGCGGAGCCGACTGCTCCGAAGGCATAAGGCATAAGGCAAAAGGCAAAAGGCAAAAGGCAAAATGGCGGCTGACCTCAAAGGCCTCATCGAAACCGTCGCGCGCGCGCTGGCCGATCAACCGGACGCCGTCAGCGTCCGTGAATCGGAGCGGCGCGGCGGCACGATCTACGAGCTGCAGGTGGCGTCGGGCGATCTCGGCCGCGTCATCGGGCGCCAGGGCCGCACCGCCGCGGCGTTGCGCACGCTGCTCGCGAGCGTCGCCGAAGACGAACGGCGAGTGAGCCTGGACATCCGGGATCAATCGGGCGGACGGTAGTTTCGTAGAGGCGGGTCTTTAGACCCGCCTGCGAGGATCCAATGAGCGACTGGGAAGACGCGATTCTCGTCGGCGTCATCGCCCGGACGCACGGCAACAAGGGAGAAGTGGTCGTCAACTCCGAGACCGATTTTCCCGAAGAGCGGTTTCGCCAGGGCGCGCAGCTGATGACGCGCCGGAAGGACGGTTCGCCCGCAACGATGGAAGTTGCGACGATGCGGATGCATCAGGGGCGGCCGGTGATTCTGTTCACGGGCGTCGCGTCGATGAACGACGCGGAGCTGCTGGCGGGACGGGAGCTGCGGATCGCCGATGACGAAGGCGACTCGGATCTCCTCGAAGCCGGCGAGTACTTTCATCGCGACCTGATTGGTTGCGCCGTGGTGACGGAGCAGGGCGACCCGATCGGCGAGGTCGCCGCCGTCGAAGGTGAAGGCGGGCAGTCGCGACTGGTGGTGCGCAGCCGGCGCAACGAAGTGTTGATTCCGCTGGCCGACGACATCTGCACGGTGGACGTGAAGGCGAAGCGCATCACGGTGCGGCCGCCCGAAGGTTTGCTGGAGTTGAACGGCGAATGGCGTTGAAGCTTGACGTCGTCACCATCTTTCCGAAGATGGTTGAAGCCGGACTCGCTGAAGGCGTTGTCGGGCGCGCGAAGGCCGCGGGGATTCTGGACGTCGTCGTCCACAACCTTCGCGACTTCACGACGGATAAGCATCACGTCGTGGACGATGTGCCGTTCGGCGGCGGACCGGGCATGGTGATGAAGCCCGAGCCGTTCTTCGCGGCGTTGAACGCGATTCGCGACACGCGTGGCATGCCGGACGTGGTGGCGCTGTTATCGCCGGCCGGCGAGCGGTTCACGCAGGACGGCGCGAAACGGCTGGCGGGCAAAGGTCATATCGTGGTGCTGTGCGGCCGATATGAAGGCATTGACGAGCGGGTGCGCGAAGCGCTCGCGACGGAAGAAATCTCGATCGGCGATTACGTGCTGTCGGGCGGCGAAGTGCCCGCGCTGGCGGTGATCGACGCGGTCGCGAGGCTGGTGCCCGGCGTGGTCGGCGACGACCAGTCGGTGGAAGCGGATTCGTTCACGCGCGGCTTGCTGGACTATCCGCATTACACGCGGCCCGCAGAGTTCGAGGGCCGCAAGGTGCCCGACGTGCTGTTGTCGGGGCACCACGGCGAGATTAAGAAATGGCGGCGCGAAGCGGCGCTGGCGCGAACGGTCGATCGGCGGCCGGACCTGCTGGACGGCGCGGCGCTCGACGCCGACGAACGTGAGTGGTTAACAGGCCGGCAGGCCGACAGGAGCAAGTCATGACTGCGATGGAGTTGGTGGAGAAGGCGCAATTGACCGAGCGGCCGCGCATGAAGGCCGGCGACACGGTCAAGGTACACGTGCGGGTCAAGGAAGGCGACAAGGAGCGCATCCAGATTTTCGAGGGTGTCGTGATCGGCCTCCGCCGCGGCGGCAACCGCGCGACCTTCACGGTGCGCAAGGTGTCGTTCAGCCAGGGCGTCGAGCGCATTTTCCCGCTCCATTCGCCGACGATCTCGAAGGTCGAGATCGTGCGATCGGCGAAGGTCCGCCGCGCCAAGCTGTACTTCCTCCGCGACCTGAAGGGCAAGGCCGCGCGCATGAAGGAAGTCAAGAAAACCAACTAAGGCGGGCGCAACCGGTGCATCATGTGCAACACGTGCATCTGGTGCTCTAATGCGTAAGGTTTCCGCCCGCAAGAATATCGAGAACACCCTCCACCGCTACGGTTTCGTGGCGGTGGCAGGTGTCGACGAAGTCGGCCGCGGCTGTCTTGCCGGCCCGGTGATGGCCGGCGCCGTCATCCTGCACCCCGAGCGCCGCATCGACGGCCTCGCCGATTCGAAGACCTGCACCCTGCTTCAACGCGAGCGGCTTTACGACGAAATCTGCCGTAAGAGTGTCTCGTGGACCGTGGTGTCGGTCGATCCCGACGAAATCGATCGCATCAATATCCACCAGGCCACGCTCCAGGCCATGCGCCGCGCCGTGCTGGCGCTGGCGCCGCTGCCAGATGCAGTTTTGGTAGATGCCTTTCGAATTCCGTCATTGCCGATGGCGCAGCGCGGCGTGATTGGCGGCGATCGGCGCGCATCCGCGATCGCTGCCGCGTCAATCGTGGCAAAAGTGACGAGGGATCGATTGATGCAGGCGCTGCACGACGCTGACCCCAGATATGGATTTGACCGACATAAGGGGTATGCGACCGCGGACCACCTGTCGGCCGTGGCGCGGTTCGGTTACTCGCCCCAGCACCGGCGCACGTTCAGACCCGCAACCCTGTTTGATAACATTGATGAAGAGTCGTCCCAGTGCCGTTTGATCGTGAAGCCGCGCTAAAGGCGGCGGAAAAGGCCTTGAAACTTGGCAAGGTCGACGCCGCCATCGCCGAGTACGTCAAGGTCGTCGAGTCCCAGCCCCGCGACTGGAACAGTGCCAACGCGCTTGGCGATCTGTACGTCCGCGCCAAGAAGATTGAGAAGGGTGTCGAGCAGTACACCCGCATTGCCGATCACCTTGCGGAAGAGGGCTTCTACGGCAAGGCGCTGGCGCTCTTCAAGAAGATCCTCAAGCTCAAGCCCGATCACGAGTACTCCCTGTTGCAGTCGGGCGATCTGGCCGCGAAGCAGGGCACGCTCGCCGACGCCAAGCAGTTCTTCAATCAGGTCGCCGAGAAGCGCAAGTCGCGCGGCGACAAGAAGGGCGCCGCCGAGATCGCGATTCGCCTCGGCACGCTCGACCCCGAAGATCTCGACGCGCGCATGCGCGCCGGCAAGATGGCCGCGGAGATGGGCGACACCGCGACCGCGCTGCGCGAATTCAAGGACGTCGCCGCCAGGCTGACCAAGCAGGGCAAAGAGTCGGAAGCCCTCGGCGCGCTGCAGGCGGCCTTCGAGCTCGACCAGAGCGACGAAAGCATCCGCAGCAAGCTCTTCAGCGCCCAGCTGGATTCGAATCCGTCCTCGGCGCGCAGCTTCGCGAAGAACCCCGAGGAGCTCAAACAGCTCGCCTCCGTTCTCGAGAAGGCCGGCAACACGGCGGCGATGCTCGACGTGCTGGAGGGGATCGCCCGGAACGATCCGTCGGACCTCGACGTTCGCGTCAAGCTGGCGCAGGCGTACGCGGGGCGCGGCGATCTCGACAAGGCGCGCACCTATCTGTCCGCGGAAACGGCGGGCACCAACGCGGACCTGTGGCTCATGCTCGCCGAGATGGAGCTGCGAGGGAATCGTTTCCCGGAAGGCAAGGCCGCGGTCGTCAAGACGCTCGAGCTCGACAGGAACCAGACGCAGAACGTGGTCGTGCTCGGATGCAAGCTCGCCGAGTCGAACCAGGAGGCCGGTTACCAGGCGATCGATGCGGTGGCCGACGCCGCGCTCGCCGAAGGCGATTACGCAGCGGCCGCCGTCGCGCTGCATGAATTCACGACCCGCGTGCGCTCGCACCTGATGGCGCTGATGCGCCTCGTCGAGATCTGCGTCGACGGCGGACTCGAAGCCACGATGTACGAAGCGCAGGCCGCGCTCGCGGATGCGTATCTCGATCAGGGCCGCGCGATGGAGGCCCGCATCATCAGCGAGGACCTGGTGGCACGCGAGCCGTGGAACAAGGTGAACATCGATCGGTTCCGTCGCGCGCTCGTCATGCTCGGCGAAAGCGATCCGGACGCGATCATCTCCGAGCGTCTCAGCGGCGAAAGCCCGTTCCTCGCCACCGAGAAGATGGACTTGAACGAAGGTGTGAGCTTCGACGCCGTCACCGCCCCCGCGCCGAGAGAAGTGGCGGCGCCGCCCGCCCAGCACCACGAACCGAAGGCCAAGCCGAAGGCGCCACCGGTCCCGGTCGAAGTCGAAATCGATCTCACCGACATGCTCAACGATCCGGCGGACACGCCGGCGCCGCAGGCGCCGCCCGCGCGATCGCTCGATCAGGTGTTCCGCGGCATGCGCGACGCCTCCGCAGGAGCGTCGTCAGAGGAAGCGGCGGCGGAGCAGTACCGGCTGGCCCTCACGTATCACGAGATGGGCATGCCGGAAGACGCCATCAAGGCGCTCGAGGCCGCCGCGCGATCGCCGCGCCAGCGCTTCGACGCCGCCTCGATGCTCGGGCGCCTGTATCTCGAGGCCAAGGACTCGGCCCACGCCATCGAATGGCTGGAGCGCGCCGCCGAGGCCCCGGCGCCGACGCCGGACGCCGGGCGGGCGCTGCTGTACGACCTCGCCAAGACGCTGGAATCGGTCGGGGAACACTCGCGCGCCCTGGCGGTGTTCGTGGAGCTCGAATCGGAATCGGGCGGCTACCGCGACGTCTCCCGCCAGATCGAGCGGCTGTCCAAGACGCGGGGCTGATCTCTGTTCAGGCGGCTCCTTTTCGTCGCCCTCCTGCTGGAAACCGGGCTGCTCCTGGTGCTGATCCCCTGGTCGGCGTTCTGGGAGCGGAACTATTTCGTCGAGGGATCGGCCGCCTTCGCGGCGTTTTTCACCAGTAATTACACGCGCGGAGCGGTCACGGGCCTCGGAATCGTCAACGTCTTCGCAGCCCTGGCCGAGCTGGCGGACCTTTTTGGCCGCAAATCCCAGGATGATTCTTTGCCTCATAACTGACCGGCGGCGGTTGGGCGCGGCACTCGGTCTTGCTGAAAGCGATTGGATCGAGGCGCTCCGGGTGCAGGCCGTCGCTGCCGCCCGGGCGGGCGTGGACTACATCCAGGTGAGGGAGCCGGATCTCGAGGCGGCGGAGCTCGTTGACCTGGTCCGGTCGCTGGTTCGCGGCGTCGCGTCCACCGCCACCCGAATTCTGGTGAACGATCGAGTCGACGTGGCGCTGGTGGCCGGCGCCGCGGGCGTTCAACTGAAAGAGCAGTCCATGCTCCCCGGCGAAGTGAGGCGGCTCACGCCTCGCGGGTTCGTGATCGGGTGCTCCGTCCACAATATGTCGAGTGTCGCTGCACGGAAGTCCGCGGACTTTCTCATCGCCGGCACGGTGATGCCTACTGCGTCGAAGCCAGCGGTCGATTATCTGAATAAGGATGGGCTGCGGAGGATAGTCGAGGCAGCAGCGGGGCAGCCAGTTCTCGGAATCGGTGGATTGGATTTACTTTCGATTCCGTTACTGGCGACAGCCGGAGCGGCGGGCATGGCGGCGATCGGCGCTTTCATGCCTGAGGCGGCCGGCGGCGACGTCACGGAGAATGTGCAGAAACGTGTCACGGCTCTTCGTTTCGCGCTTGAATCGGCCTCGACGCGCACCTAAGATTAGCCCACTGCCCGTTGAAAGATAGGCAGTTCTGTCAAACAACCAACGTTCGAACGTCGAAGCAGTGGCTGATCACCGCACGCATGATCCGGCTTCGCGTCTGCGCCACGCCCGCGAGCACATGGGCCTGTCGCAGCGCCAGGTAGCAGAAGCTACCAAGCTATCCGTCCGCGCGATCGAACTGCTCGAAAAGGATTCCCTCGCCGGCCTGCCGCAAGGCATTTATCGCCGTTCGATCGTCAAGGCCGTCGCGCGCGAAGTGGGATTGAACCCAGAGCAACTGCTCGCCGATTTCACGACGCTTCATCCCGATCAGTTTCCCGCGCCGCCGGCGGTCGTGATCGCGGAACCCAAGGCCGCAACGTCGTTCAACAAGATGCTGACGCTCGTCAGCGCCGCGCTGCCGATGATCGCGGGCGTTCTGTATTTCGGCGTGCCGGTGACGCGCGCGATCGTTGCCGACAATCCGCGTCCGACCGTGCAGGAGCGCCGGCTCGAAGCGGCGCGCGCTGAAGTGCTGCCGGTCGGCGGCTTCACGGAAACGCCCGGCGCATCATCGCGTCCGGTTCCCGTCGTCGTCACGCTCACCATCTCCTCGCGCTGCCAGCTGCGCGTCGTCGCCGACGGCAACGAGATCGTCGGCCGCACGATGGAGCAGGGCGAAACGCTGCCGATTGAGCTCGGCGACGAGCTGCTGCTGCTTGGCGACAACGCCTCCGCGGTGCAGTTCAGCATCAACGGCCAGGCCGGGCGCCTGCTCGGCGAACCGGGCGACGTCCTGTCGGCCCGCATCGGCCGCGACGACTACCAAGACTTCCTGGTACGATACTGAGATGGCAGCCGGCCTTGGCACACCGATGCTGGATTTCTTCCGGCGCGGTGAAGTTGCGCGCGACGTGCGAATGCTCGCCGCGCAGGGCGCGATCGCGCCGCGTCCGCTCGAGCAGCTCGGGCTCCTGATGCTGCTGACCTCCGATCACGACACCGAAATCCGCGAGACCGCGGAGAGCACGCTGCAGATGCTGCCGGAACGATCGATCGCCGACTTCATCGCGCGCGCGGACGTGCCGACGGAGCTCCGCGAATTCTTCATCCGCCGCGGCGTCCAGCCGTCGGATACGCCGGCGCCCGACAGTGATGATCCGCTGGTCGATACCGGCGAAGCAGCGCCGGAGCTCGAAGGCTCGACCGAAGACCAAAAGCAGGCCACCTTCACCGAACGTCTGGCAACGATGACCGTGCCTGAGAAGGTCAAGTGCGCCACCAAGGGCACGCGCGAAATGCGCGCGATCCTGATTCGCGATCCGAATCGCATGGTCGCGTCGGCGGTATTGAGTTGCCCGAAGGTCAACGATGCCGAGGTCGAGGCCTTCGCGAAAATGGGCAACGTGTCCGAGGAAATTCTCCGGACCATTGCGATGTCGCGCGCCTGGACGAAGAGTTATACGGTGGTACTGGCGCTCGTGAAGAACTCGAAGACGCCGGTGGCGATTTCCATGAATCTGATGCAGCGGCTCAACCCTGCCGACGTGAAGAAGCTCGGGAGCGATCGGAACGTCCCCGAGGCGCTCCGCGTGGCGGCCCGGAAGAAGGTCGTGAAGAACCAGTCGGGCGGGGAGTAGCAGACACTCCGCCCCCGCCTTCGCCGCCCGCGCGCTGAGCGGCTTCGGCGCGGTCGCGCCGTAGCTCGGCGCCTGTGGCGCGAGCGGAGGCGGACCACTCCGATCGCATCTGCGCCAGGCCGTCCATGTAGACCGCGACCTTCTCGCGGTCCTCTTCATTCGGTAACGTTTTCAACAGATCGATGGCGCGATACAGGTCGTTTTGGATCGTCGCCTTCGTGGCGGCGTAATAAAGCTTCTTGATCTCCGCGATCGGGTCCATCGGCGCGCACAGTATACGTTAGCGGTTCCTGCGCAATCGCTTTTTGAATTCCTTCAACGGCAGCGTATTGAGCACGTCGTCTCTGGCGACCCAGCCGCGCCGGGCGGTCATCACGCCCCAGCGCGGATAATCGAGCGCCTCGACGTAGTGCGCGTCGGAGTCGATCACCAGCTTGACGCCGCGATCCCGGGCGAGGCGGGCGTGGGTGTCGCAGAGATCGAGACGATGGGGCTGCGAGTTGATCTCCAGGGCCACGCCGTTCGCTTTGGCCGCGTCGATCACCTTCTCGACATTGACGCGTGAACCTTCGCGCCGCAGCAGCATGCGCGCGGTGAGGTGGCCGATGATGTCGACGGACGGGTGTTCAATCGCCCTGATCACGCGCGCCGTCATGTCGCGCTCGTCCTGCGCGATCGCGGAGTGGATCGAGGCGACCACGACATCGAGTGACGCGAGGCAGTCGTCCGACAGATCCATCGCGCCGTCCGCGAGGATGTCGCATTCGATGCCGGCGAGGACGGTGATGCCTTTCTGCGTCTTCGAGTAATTGCGAATGCGCTCCGCGTGGGCCGTGCAGCGCGTTTCGTCCAGGCCGTTTGCCATCGACAGCGACTGCGAGTGATCCGTGATGGCAATGTATTCAAGGCCGCGCGCCTTCGCTTCCGCCACCATGGTCTCGAGGCTTTCACGGCCGTCCGACTCAGTGGTGTGCATGTGCAGATCGCCTTTGAGATCCGCACGCGTGATGAGTGACGGCAGCGCCCGTTGCGCCGCAGCGGCGATCTCGCCTCGGTTCTCGCGAAGTTCAGGCTCGATGTAGGCGAGTCCGAGCGCCTTGTAGATGTCCAGCTCGGTGGCGCCGGCGATCGGCCGTTCTTCGGTATCGAACAGGCCGTACTCGTTCAGCTTCCATCCGCGCTCCAAGGCGCGATCGCGCAGCGCGATGTTGTGCGCCTTCGAGCCGGTGAAGTATTGCAGCGCGGCGCCGCGCTGATCCGGGGTGACGATCCGGAGGTCGGCCTGGAAACCGCCGCGCAACAGCACGCTGGCCCTGCTGCCGCCGCCGGCCAGCACGCGTTCGACGAGCGGGAATTTCGTGAAGACATCGGCGAGGCTTAGATCCGCGCCGGTCGCGAGAATGTCGAGGTCGCCGCTCGTCTCGGCGCCTCGGCGCACGCTGCCGACGGTTGTGATCTCCGCGGCCGGCGCGTGTTCCTTCAGATAAGCCACGATCGCCTCGGCCATTTCGGTGGCGCGCGACAGCAGGTGACGGCCGGCAAACCGCTGCCGCTCCTCGATCGCCTGCAGAATGAGCTGCTCCTTCTTGCCGCCCATGCCCTTGATGCCGCGGATCCGTCCCGCCTTCGCGGCCGCTGCCAGATCGTCGAGGCTCTTGACGCGCAGCTCTTTATAGAGAACCGCGACGGTTTTCGGACCGACCCCCTGCAGCCGCAGGACGTCGAGCAGCGTTGCCGGGAATTCCGTCAGCAGATCGCGGCGAACCTGGCAATCGCCGGTCGTGACGATCTCGCGAATGCGCCCGGCGAGATCCTTGCCGATGCCGTTCCAGCCGCGCAGCCCTGCTTCGTCCAGGTCCGACACCGCTTCGGCCGCGTGCGACACGATGTCGGCGGCGTTGCGATACGCGCGGATCTTGAAAGGATTCTCGCCCTTCAACTCGAGCAGATCGGCGATCTCGAGCAGCGTGCGCGCCACCGCCTTGTTGTCGAGCGGCGCGGGCAGGGGAGTCGTCATTCGCGCGAAACGCTCAAGCCGGTGGTTTCGAGGCGGAAATCGAGAATGCGCGCGCCGCCGCCGGCGAGGGCCTCGCGAACCGCGGGGACGTGCTCGGGCGGCGCCAGGCAGAACAGGCATCCGCCGCCGCCCGCGCCGCAGACCTTGGCCGCGTTCGCGCCCGCCGCCACCGCTCGCGCGATCAGCGCATCAATCGCCGCGGTCGTGACACCCGGAGCGAGCCGCTTGCGGTTGTCCCACTCCGTCGCCAGGCACGCGGCGGTCTTGTCCCAGTCGCCGCTGGTCAGCGCGTCGCGCATTGCGGCGGCGGTGTCGCGGATGCGCTCGAAGCAGTCGAAGATGTGCCGATCGCCGTCGATGTGCCGCTTCGTAATCTCCCAGTTGTTCGTGCCGGAGTTCCGGGGCTCGCCGGTGTAACAGAGCACGATGCGGCGCTCGAGCTCTTTCGGGTCGACGTCGAGCGGCACGCGCTTCACCTCGCCGGCATGAAGTTCGAGAGCGGCGATGCCGCCATACATCGCGGGCCGGTAATCCTGCAGGCCTGTCGGCACGTTGATTACCTGGGCTTCCACATCCTTGGCGATCTCGAGCAAGGCCTCGCGCTCATGATCGCGCCCGAGGTGGGCCGCCAGCGCGCCGCACACGGCGACGTTGAGCGCCGACGAACCCGCGATGCCGGCGCCGGCCGGCGATTCCCCGCGCGTCGTCAATCGGATGCCGTGGACACCGAAGCGATGAACGAGCCGCCCCAGCAGCGGCAGCGTCGGATCGTCGCGCAGCTGATCGAATGGCAGGTTGACCATCCGGTCCGTGTCTTCCGAGAGCAGCTCGACCCGCTCGTCGGGGCGTTTGTCAATCCAGGCCCGCGCGCGGAGGCTGATCGCCGCGTTCAGGGTCTGGGCGCCGGGATGAAAGAGATAGAGAGGCCAGATGTCGATGGTGCCGCCGGCCAGATCGATTCGTGTAGGGGCGGACGCCGAGATACGCACGACGCAATTATAATTCTCGAAGCAGCATGCCTCTGGCGACGCGACGCGATATTGGACAGTACTTGATCGGCAGCATGCCGGGAACGAGCGTCCCGGCCGAGTTGCGATCGCTGGCACGTGAATTCGACCTCGGCGGCGTGATCATGTTCAGCCGCAACATCGAGGCGCCCGAGCAGGTCGCCGAGCTGGCGGCCGAGAGCGAAGCGCTGGGCCGCACCGCACCGGCGTGGGTCAGCGTGGATCAGGAAGGCGGACGCGTCGCGCGGTTGAAGGAGCCGTTCACGAGATGGCCGCCGATGGCGACACTCGGCCGCGCCGGGAAGCAGTCGGAAGCGCTCGCGGAGCGATTCGCCAAAGCGCTGGCCGAAGAGTTGACTGCCGTCGGCATTACGCTCGACTACGCGCCGGTCCTCGACATCCACACCAACCCGAAGAATCCGGTGATCGGCGATCGCGCGCTGGCCGAGCGTGCCGAGGACGTCGCGAAGCTCGGTCGCGTCATCATCCGCGCGTTGCAGGGCGCCGGACTGGCCGCGTGCGGCAAGCATTTTCCCGGCCACGGCGACACCAGCACTGATTCGCATTTCGAGCTGCCGCTGGTCGAGCACGCTCCGGATCGATTGCGCGCGATCGAGTTCGAGCCGTTCCGCGCCGCGATCGCCCAGCAGGTGGCGTTCATCATGACCGCGCACGTGCTGGTGCCGGCGCTCGATGAACACCGGCCGGCGTCGCTGGCACCGAATGTGGTGCAGAGGCTCCTGCGTGACGAGCTGAAATACGATGGCGTCATTCTGAGCGACGACCTGGAGATGAAGGCAATCAGCGCGAAGTACGCCGTACCGGACGCGGCGGTCGACGCCATTCGCGCCGGCTGCGATGCGGTACTCGTCTGCAGCGGGGACATCGATCTGCAAGGCCGCACACTCGAAGCGCTCGTACGCGCCGTCGAGTCGGGGGAGATTCCCGCGCCGCGTCATGACGATGCGTTTGCGCGGCTCAAACGCGCCAAACAGCGTTTCCTGATCGGCGATCGTCCGGGGCCTCGTGCCCGGATCAAGACGCTTCGCGGCATCCTCGGCCGCGAAGAGCATCAGCTCGTCGCCGCCGAGATGGCGGCGTATCTGTGAACACCCTGAACGGAGTCGACGGGTGATTCGGCTGCGGCGCCTGAAATCCGGCGATCGCATTGCGCTCGTCGCGCCCGCGAGCTCGTTTCCTCCCGAAGAAGTAGCGGCCGGCGTTGCGGAGCTTGCGCGACTCGGGTTTGAAGCGGTCTACGATGAATCTGTCTTCGAGACGGAGCGGTTTGTCGCCGGCTCCGTCGAGACTCGCCTCAACGCCATCCTCAAGGCCTGGCAGGATCCGTCGATCGCCGCGCTCATCGCCATGCGAGGCGGCTACGGCAGCGCGCAGCTGATGCCGTTTCTCGATCCAGGTCTGCTGGTTGAAGGGCGTAAGGCACTGATCGGCTACAGCGACATCACCGCCATTCTGTGGCTCTATCAACGTAACGGGCTGGCGGCGATTCACGGACCGATGATCGACCGCCGGATCTCGAAGGGCCCATCCGCGTACGACGAAGATTCATTTCGCAGGGTGATGATGTCGAGCGAGCCGGCCGGCGATTTCACGCCGCCGCAGCTCGAGACCCTCAACACCGGTTCGGCGACAGGCGTTCTCTGCGGCGGCACGTTGACGCAACTGATGGCATCGATGGGCACGATGTGGGAATTCGATCCACCGCAAGGCTGCGTGATGTTCCTCGAAGACATCGGCGAGCGGCCGTATCGCATTCACCGCATGCTGACGCAGGCTGCGCAGGCCGGCCTGTTCACGAACGTCGCCGCAATCGTGTTCGGAGAATTTCCCGGATGCAACGAGCCGGGAGGTGATCCGGCCATCCGCGATGTGCTGCGGGACTTCATGAAGGAGTTCCGCGGGCCCGTGCTGTTCAACTTTCCCTCCGGTCATACCTCCGGTCCGACATGGACGCTGCCGTTCGGCGTCCAGGCGGAAGTCGTCGGCGGTCCCTCTCCGTCGGTGACAATTCTCGAAGCCGCCGTCGAGTAATGCGCATTCACCTCATCGGCGTGTGTGGTACGGCGATGGCGACGCTCGCCGCGCTCCTCAAACATCGCGGCCACGACGTCAGCGGATCCGACGAACACGTCTATCCACCGATGAGCGATTTCCTCGCGACGGAACGCATCACTGTGATGGAGGGCTACGCCGCCGATCACGTCACGGCGGCGCCCGATCTCGTCGTCGTCGGCAACGCGATTTCGCGAGGCAACGCGGAGCTCGAAGCCGTGCTCGATCGCGGCATGCGCTATGCCTCGCTCGCCGAAACCATTCGCGATCAGTGGCTGTGGGACGCGCATTCGATCGTGATCGCCGGCACGCACGGCAAGACCACGACAACGGCGTTGACGGGGTGGTTGCTGACGGCGGCGGGCGCCGATCCGACGGTGTTGATCGGCGGCATCGCAAGGAACTTCGGCGCCGACGGATCGAGTTATCGCATCGGGAAAGGAAGCGCGTTCGTCATCGAAGGCGACGAATACGACAGCGCCTACTTCGACAAGACCGCGAAGTTCCTGAAATATCTCCCGGACATCGCCGTCGTCAACAACATCGAGTTCGATCACGCGGACATCTATCGGGACATTGATGAAGTACGCCTGGCATTTCGCCGTCTCGTCAACCTGGTGCCGCGAAACGGGCTGACGTTGCTGGGCATCGACAGTCCCGATGCGGCAGCTCTGATCGAGAACACGCGGAGCCGCGTGCAGACGTTCGGTCTGTCCGCTGACGCCGAGTGGCGCGCGTCCGATATCCGGCCCGGCGCCGGAACCACGTTCCGCGTGACCAGGAACAGCGAGAGCTTCGGCGACTTCACGATGCCGCTCCTTGGCGATCACAATGTGCGCAACGCTCTGGCCGCGATCGCAATCGGCGTCGACCTTGGCCTCGACCGCGAACGGCTGCGGACAGGACTGGCGGCGTTCAAGGGCGTGAAGCGGCGGCTGGAAGTGGTCGGCGAAGCCCGAGGTGTCAGGGTCTACGACGATTTCGCGCATCATCCGACAGCCGTCGATGAAACGCTCAAAGCGGTACGGCGATCGTCACCCGGCAGGCGGATCTGGGCGATCTTCGAGCCGCGCTCGGCATCGTCATGCCGGCGAATCTTCCAGGACGATTTTGCCCGCGCGTTCGCGGGCGCGGACGAAGTGGTGATCGCGCCGGTGTTTCGGTCGAGCCTTCCGCCGGAGGAACGGCTTTCGGAAGCGACGCTCGTTCACGATCTCACGGCAAAGAACGTGCACGCGAGACATCTGCCCGATGTCGACGCGATCGTCACGGCAGTATCGAAGGAAGCGCGCGACGGCGATCTGATCGTGGTGATGTCGAACGGCGGCTTTGGCGGAATCCACCGCACACTGCTGGCCGCGCTGTCAGGCGGGTCAGAAGACCCGCCGCTACGAACGTCGTGAAGATCTCAGCTTGCGGTGATGCGATGCTGCTCGTCGAGCTCGAGCCGGCGATCGATCCGGTCATCAATGAGCGGGCAATCCTGCTGGGCTCGCGCATCCGCGCTCGACAGCCGCGCGGCGTCCGTGACGTCGCGCCTGGATATTCAACGCTCGGCGTGCATTTCGATCCGCTTCACACCGATCTCGCGGCGCTCGAACAGATCATCGAGAGCGAATTCGCCGCGCTGTCCTCGCTCGAGTCGATTGCCGATCGCACGCCGATCGAGATTCCAGTCAGCTACGGCGGACCCGACCTGGACGCAGTGGCCGCGCACGCCGGTTGCTCGACCGCTGATGTCATCAAACGCCACAGTGAACGCACGTATCGCGTCTACATGCTCGGGTTCGTAGCGGGGTTCGCCTACATGGGTCGTGTCGACCCGTCGATCGCCATGCCCCGGCATCGCGTGCCGCGTGAGCGTGTGCCCGCCGGATCGGTCGGCATCGCCGGATTGCAGACGGGTGTGTATCCCGTCGACAGCCCCGGCGGCTGGCAGCTGATCGGACACACGCCGGCCGTCATGTTCGACGCCAATCGCGATCGCCCGAGCCTGCTCGCCGCCGGCGATCTCGTCCGGTTCGTGCCGGCAGGAAAGTCATGAGCGCCGGCGCATTGCACATCGTCAAGCCCGGCCTGTTAACAACGGTCCAGGATCTCGGGCGATATGGACACCAGGCGTCGGGCGTGCCGGTGGCCGGACCGATGGATACGTTTTCGCATCGGCTGGCCAATCAACTCGCCGGCAATGCGATCGACGCCGCGACGCTCGAGATCACGCTGATTGGTCCCGAGCTGATCGTCGAAGCCGACACGACGATGGCGATTGCGGGAGGGCAGTTCGAGGCCACCTGCGACGATCGTCCGCTGCCGCTTGGCGCATCGTTTACCGTGACGCGCGGGCAGCGCATCAAGTTCGGACGGGTCTTACAGGGTGCGCGCGCGTATCTCGCGATTGCGGGAGGCGTGCAGATACCGCCTGTGCTCGGAAGCCGCGCGACACACCTGGTCAGCAGGATGGGCGGATTCAACGGACGCGCGTTGATCGCGGGCGATCGGATTCCGATCGCGAGCGATTCACGGCCGCGTCAGCCACGCAAATCCGTTGGCCTGATGCTGCCGACGAAGGGTCGGGCGTTGCTTCGCGTGATTCCGGGACCGCAGGCCGACTGGTTTCAAGCGGACTCACTTCGAGCGCTGGCGAGCGTCAGCTTCCGTATTTCGCCGCAGTCAAATCGCATGGGCTATCGGCTGCAAGGGCCGCCGCTGGTGCGCGCGCGCGAGGACGAGTTGATTTCCGAGCCGCTGGGCATCGGCGCCATTCAGGTGCCTGCGGCCGGCGAGCCAATCCTGCTGATGGCGGATCGACAGACCGCCGGCGGGTATCCCAAGATCGGTTACGTGATCTCCGCGGACCTTCCCGTGGCCGGCCAGCTCGCGCCCGGCGACTTCATCGAGTTCCACGTCTGCACGCACCAGGAAGCGGTCGCGGCGCTGATCTCGCGCGAGCGTCAACTGTTGCGCTGCGCGGATCTCCTTGCCCCGAGCGCAGTCGAGGGGAAGGACGTGTCGTGAGCGACTTCGCGACACTGCTGGAGCAGGAATTCGGCGCCGATCGCGTGCAGCGCGAGGTGGCGCTGGCGCCGTTCACAACGTTCAAGGTCGGCGGTCCCGCCGAGGTGCTGATCGAGACGCGCACCGAAGACGAAATCATTCGCGCCGCCAGGCTGGCGCGGTCAGCGGGCGTGAAGGTGACGATGCTCGGCGGCGGATCGAACGTGCTGATCGCCGATTCGGGCGTCCGCGGCCTGGTGATTCGAACGAGAGGCGGTGACGTGACGCCGATTGGCGATCGATTGGTCAAGGCGGATGCGGCCGTCACGATTAACGGCCTGGTGAGATGGACGATCAACCGCGGCTGCGCGGCTCTCGAGGCGTGGGCGGGAACGCCCGGCACGGTGGGCGGAGCGATCTACGGCAACGCGCACTGGAAGAAAACCAACATCGGTGATCTCATCGAGAGCGTGCGGCTCGTGAAGCCGGACGGCACTCTGCTGCAGGCGCCGGCCGATCGCATGGAATTCGAATACGACTACAGCCGCCTGAAGCGCACCGGCGAGATCGTGTTGTGGGCGGCGTTCCGGGTGACGCCGGGCCGCGATCCCGCGGCGTTGCGGCTCATCGCGCGCGAGTCGCTGGCGTTCCGGAAGCGCACTCAGCCGCTGGAATCACCGAGCGCCGGCTGCATTTTCATGAACCCCGACCCATCGCGCGACAAGGTGCCCGAGGGCATACCGCCGTCGGCGGGCGCGCTCGTCGATCGCGCGGGCCTCAAGGGCGCCGCGGTCGGCGGCGCGCGAGTGTCCCCGACGCACGCGAACTTCATCATCAACGACGGCTCAGCTAGCGCCGCCGAAATCCACACGCTGGTCGAGAACTGCCGCCATGCCGTGAAAGACCGATTCGGCGTCGCGCTCCGAAGTGAGATCATTTGCCTGGGTGACTTCTAGTGTCGACATTGGTGATTGAAGGCGGCCGCCGCATTGAAGGGCGCGTCGATGTTGAGGGCAACAAGAATGCGGCGCTGCCGCTGCTGGCGGCGTGCCTGCTGACCGACGAATGGTGCACGCTCGCCAACATGCCGCGTATCGCGGACGTCGAAGTGATGGCGCGGCTGCTGCTGGATCTCGGCGCCGAGGTCGAAGGCATCGGCAGCACCACGCTGCGGATCCGCTGCGCCAACGTCACCAAGGACGAACCCGACAGCACCTTGGTGGGAAGGCTGCGCGGTTCGGTGCTCCTGCTTGGTCCCTTGCTGGCACGGCGTGGCCGCGCGGTGGTGGCGCCTCCGGGCGGCGACTTTCCCGCCCGCCGCACCATCAAGACGCACCTCGAAGCGCTCGTCGCCATGGGCGCTCGCGGCATCGCCGGATCGGGCCACCGCCTCGAGGTGCCGGGCGGCTTGAAGCCGGCGTCGATCTACCTGGATGAAGCCTCGGTCACGGGCACCGAGACGGCGTTGCTGGCGGCGGCCGCCGCGCCAGGGGTCAGCGAGATTCGTCACGCCGCCTGCGAACCGCACGTCGTCGAGCTCTGCGAATTCCTGCGCGCCATGGGCGCGGGCGTCAGCGGCGAAGGCTCACCGACGATCCGCGTCGAAGGCGTCGCGACACTGAACGGCGCCACGAAGGCGCTCTACGGCGACTACATCGAAGCGGGCAGTTGGGCGGTGGTCGGCGCGATTACCGGCGGGCACATCGACGTCGGTGGCACTCGCCCGGTCGACATGGAAGTGGTTGCATCGGTGCTCACCAAAATGGGCGTGACGTGCGTTCAGGACAACGACGTGTTTCGCGTTGAAGTGAAGAAGCTGGTCGGCGCCGGCAGAATCACCACCAGCCTGTGGCCCGGCTTCCCAAGCGACCTGGTCAGCCTCGTCACCGTCCTCGCCACGCAGGCCGAGGGCGCCACGCTGGTGCACGACTGGATGTATGAGCTGCGTCTCTTCGCGCTGGAGCAGATGAGCGGCATGGGTGCCGATCTGTTCCTGTGCGATCCGCATCGCATCATCGTGACCGGTCCGCGGCGGCTGAGAGGGAAGTCGCTCGACAGCCGCGATATCCGATCGGGAATGGCGTTGATCGCCGCGGGATTGATCGCCGATGGCCAGAGCCGTATCGAACCGCTCGAAACCGTCGAGCGCGGCTACAGCCGTCTCGTCGAGCGCCTGCAGAAGCTCGGCGCGTCGGTGGCGAAGATCTAACCCTTCGGTGGCTTGACCGGCGGCACCGTCACCGGTGTTGACGGGCCTGGCGCGCTCGGGAACTGCGGCGCGAGTGCCGGCGCGGCATCGCCGCCCGGCGGTTTGGGCGCAGCCGGCAACGGCAGCGGCAACGGCATGACCGGGGGCATTTCCGTCAGCGGTGCGCCGCCGTCGCGGCCGACCTTGAACGGCTGCAGATCTTCGGCGGTCAGGTTCAGCACGCGGACGATGCGCGGCGTCAGCGTCAGGATGATGTCCGTCTCCTGCGTGTCCCTCTTGTTATACGAGAACAGCTTGCCGAGCACCGGGATGTCGCCGAGGCCCGGGATCGTCGCGACCGACGTGCGCTCTTCATCGCGGATCAAGCCGGCGAGCATGTTCGTTTCGCCATCCTTCAAGCGGATCACCGTGTTGATCTGGCGGCTGCCGAACGTGGGGAGGTCGCCGAATCCCTTGCCGGAGATGCTGCTCAATTCCACCTTCAACGCCAGCGACACCGCATCGTCGTGGTGCATGCGCGGCGTGATGTCGATGTTGACGCCGATCGGCTCGTAGTTGAACGAGGTGATCGGCTGCGTCTGCACGCCGCCGGCGGCGATCGGCGCGAACGTCGTCACCGGCACCGGCACGCGCTCACCGAAGCGCGCCTGCGCCGGAATGCCCTCCGTCGTGCGCAGCTGCGGATTGGCGAGGATGCGCGTCGCGGTGTCGGTCTTCAACAGCCGGTAATAGAGCGACGGCAGGCTGGTCAGCTGCACGTCGGCGCTGGTCAGGTTCGACAGGCCGCGTAGTGACAGACCTGCAGGGTTCACGCCCAGCGAACCGCTCAGACCCGGCGAGCCCGGCGAGGCGAGCTGCAATCCGTATTCCTGCAGGTGCGTGCGATTCACCTCGAGCAGCTCGACGTCGATGATCACCTCGGGACGCGCCTTGTCGATCGCCGTGATGATTTTTCCGGCGGCGGTAATACGCTCCGGCGTGTCCTTGATCGTGATCGCGTTGGTCGCCGTGATCGTCGAGATGCGGCGGGCGTCCACGACGATGCGCAGCATGTCGACGGTTTCCTTGAGATCGGCGTTGCTCAAATAGAACGTGCGGACGATTTCCTCTTCGTACTCGCGGCGCTTTGCCGCCGTATCCGGGACCACGGTGATGGTGCGCGGCGCGGTGACGCGCCAGAAGTTACGCGTCGTCAGCGACAGGCCATTGAGCGCTTCTTCGAGCGACTGCCCGCGCAGATCGATCGACACGGGCTGATCGCGGAACGTCGGATCGAACATCACGCCGAGGTTCGTGAACTTGCCGATCGCCGAGTAGACGTCCCGCGCGCTGGCGTCGCGGAAGACGACTGAGTCGGGCAGCTTCGCGTCCTTCGGGAGATCGGTGCCGGGCAGGGGGGCCGCGAGGCTCTGCTCGATCAGCGACTCGAGCCGCGTCTTGCCGTCCTCGCGGACCGCGATCTTCGCGCGCAGCTGCGCCCGCGTGTCCTGCAGCTCGCGCTCGATCTCGGCGTTGGCGGCATTCAGTTCCGCCGCGAGCTGATACTCGACCAGCGCTTCTTCGAGCTTGCCGGTCGACGTCAGCCGCCGTGCCCTGGTGAAGTGATCCTGCGAGGCGCGCAGCTTGGCGCGCTCGAGACCCTGCCGCGCTTCGCGGCTGTCCGGATTCTCGCGAAGCAGTTTGGTGTATTCCGCGACGGCGATGTCGTAGTTCTGCGACAGCTCGGCGTTGCGGGCGGCGCGAATCGATCCGCCGCTGGCGCAGGACACCAGCGTGGCTGCGACCAGCATGGCCAGCGCGGCAACAGCGACACGGGATGAGCGGGCGAGGGAGCTATTGGGCACGGCCACCATTGGTTACCACATCGACGCCGCGTGGAATGCGAAACTCGAATTGTTTATCGGACAAACCCCGGTTTTCCTTCAGGTTCGTGAAGGCGAACGACGATCGGCCGCCCTGCACGTCGACGGCGGTGAGGAACTGGATCTGGAGCGTCCTGGGATCGATCCCGATTCCGATCGATTCGTATTCCTCGCTCTTCTTCCTGGGCACCAGTTGCAGCGTGACGAGGCCCGCTGCAGCGCCGGGCAATGCCGTGAAGGCGGGCGTGTAGTCGCGCGCGAGATCGGAGGTGCCGGCCAGGAACATGGCCGGGATATCACCCTGATCGGGACCCGGCGCCGGGCTCACGATCACCTGCCTGTCGGCGACGAGATGCGTGTAGAGGCGCGTGCCGTCGGAGACGAATTCCTTTTTTTCGGGCTTCGTGTAGGTGAAGCGCATCCGGCCGGGCCGCTTGATTGCCACCGTGCCGCGCTCGGTCGTCTTCGTTCGCAGCACGCCGCCTTCATAGGTCTGGACGAAGTCGGCCTGGATGTCCTTGATGCCGTTGTAACGCTGCTGCACCTTTGCGGCAAGCGCGACGGGGTCATTGGTTTGCGCGCCGGTGCCGATCGCCAGCGCCATCGCCGAAGCCAGAAAAACTTTCATGAGTCCCATACTAGTTCGACTTCCGGGGCAGGAATTCGGCTGCGTGCGTGGCTGAATCAGGCCGAATTTTGATATTATCGTTGAGTTACGGACCTTGAGGGCGGCTAGCTCAGCTGGGAGAGCGCAGCGTTCGCAACGCTGAGGTCGGGAGTTCGATCCTCCTGCCGTCCACCATTCGACGCAACGTGCGCTTGCCTGGCGGCAATCACACGTTTTGCTCATGGCAAGCCACCACGGCGTCGAATGCCCTGAGCGAGCGCGGAGCGCGAGTCGAAGGGCTCACTAGTGCCTCAAATCAAACGAATCGGCGTTCTGACGGGCGGCGGTGACGCACCGGGACTCAATGCGGTCATTCGCGCCGTCGTAAAGTCCGCGTTCAACGCGGGCATCGAGGTCGTTGGCCTCGAGGACAGCTTTGACGGGCTGCTCGATCCCACGCGGTCGCGCATCCTGACGCCGAAAGACGTCACCGGCATTCTGCGGCTGGGCGGCACCATCCTCGGCACCACGAATCACGGCAACCCGTTCGAGTATCCGGTCGACACGCCAGAAGGCAAGGTCGATTATTCCGATCGCGTCGTCGACACGTTCCACAAGATGGGACTGCAGGCGCTCGTGGTGATCGGCGGCGACGGATCGCTCAGCATCGCGCACCAGTTCTACCTGAAGGGCATCCCCGTCGTCGGCGTGCCGAAGACGATCGACAACGACATCGTCGGCACGACGAGCTGTTTCGGATTCGATACCGCGGTGGCATTCGCGGCGGAGGCGATCGATCGGCTGCACACCACCGCCGAAGCGCACAAACGCATCATGGTCGTCGAGGTGATGGGCCGCTACGCCGGGTGGATCGCGCTGCAGGGCGGCATCGCCGGCGGCGCCGACGTGATTCTGCTGCCCGAGATTCCTTACGATCCGGAAAAGGTCGCCGCGGCGATCCGGAGGCGCAAGGAGATCGGTGCGAAGTTCAGCATCATCGTCGTGGCCGAAGGCGCCAAGCCGGTCGGCGGCAGCTTCACGGTGCGTGAAGCCGCGCGCGCCGGATATGTCGAGCGTCTCGGCGGCGTCGGCGTCCTGCTGGCCGAGCAACTCGACGAGATGACCGGAGTGGAAGCGCGCTGCGTGGTGCTCGGCCACCTGCAGCGCGGCGGCGGACCGACCGCGTTCGATCGCGTGCTGGCCACCAGGTTCGGCGGCGCGGCGGTGCAACTGATCCAGCGTGGCGTGTTTGGAAAGATGGTCGCGAACAATCCGCCGGACATCGTGCCGATCCCGCTCGCGGATGTCGTTGGACGAACCAAGACGGTGCCGCTCGATTCAGATCTGATCAAGACCGCGCGCGCGATCGGCGTCTCGCTCGGCGACTAGCTTCTCAATAAGTCGAGATATTTCAGCGCGCCGCCGGTGTTGAAGAGCACCACGGTCTGGTGTTTCTTGATCGCGCCGTCGGCAACGAGCTTGCGCGCCGCGCTCAACGATGCGGCGCCTTCGGGCGCCGCCGAGACGCCTTCCTCGCGGCCCATCACTTTCATGTCGTCGACCATCTGCTGATCGCTGACCGCGACGGCGGTGCCGCCGCTCTCGCGGATCGTCCGCAGGATCAGGAAGTCGGCGATGGCCCGCGGTACGCGCAAGCCATCGGCGACGGTATGCGCATTTTCCCAGGTGCCCGCGGTCTCCTCGCCCTTGCCGAAGGCGCGAATGATCGGGGCGCATCCTTCGGTCTGCACCGACACCATCTTCGGGCGCCGGCCGGACGAGAGCCACCCGATCGCTTCCATCTCGGCAAACGCTTTCCACATGCCGACGAGACCGGTGCCGCCGCCAGTCGGATAGATGATCCAGTCGGGGAGTGTCCAATCGAGCTGCTCGGCGAGCTCGTAACCCATCGTCTTCTTGCCTTCGGCGCGTCCCGCCTCGCGGAACGTCGACACCTCATACCAGCCCCGAGGCTTCGCTGTCGCCGTTGCGACGCGTCCCGCGTCGGTGATCAATCCCTCGACCAGCGTGACGTTGGCGCCATAGAGGTGGCATTCGTCGATGAACGGCTGCTTCGCATCTTGGGGAATGAACACTTCGCACTTGATGCCCGCTGCCGCCGCATACGCCGCCGCGGCGTTGCCGGCGTTACCGGCCGTCGGCAGGAACACCGTCGTTGCGCCGAGCGCCTTCGCGCGCGAGATCGCCGCGGACAGGCCGCGCGCCTTGAACGAGTTCGTGGGATTGAGCGACTCGTCCTTGATCATCAATCGATCGAGGCCGAGCGAGGCGCCGAGCCGCTTCGCGTGAATCAGCGGCGTGAATCCCTCACCGAGGGTGACGGGCTCGTCGCCGGCGATCAACGGCATCAGCTCGCGGTAGCGCCACATGTTCGGGGCGCGATCGGTGAGCGATTCCTTCTTCCACGCGCGCGCCGCCGCGAGATCGTAGCGCGCGAGCATCGGCAGCTTGCATGAGGGGCACAGGAAATGGGCTTCGCGCGGATCGAAGGGACCCGCGCCGCATCCGCTGCTGCACTCGAGATGGGTGAAGTAACTTCTGAAATCTGAAATCACAAATCCTACTTCCCCAGTAGCTCCTGATCTTTCTTGTGCTGCAGGTCGTCGATCATCTTGATGTGGGCGTCGGTGACCTTCTGCACGTCGTCGAGCGCCCGCTTCTCGTCGTCCTCTGAGATCTTGTGCTCCTTGAGGAGCTTCTTCAGCTTGTCGTTGGCTTCACGGCGCACCACGCGGACGTGATTGCGGCCTTCTTCCGCCATCTTGTGAACGTGGCGCGACAGCTCCTTGCGGCGCTCCTCGGTGAGCGACGGAATCGGGATGCGCAGCACCTTGCCGTCGCTCGCCGGATTGAGCCCGAGATCCGACAGCCGCACGGCGCGCTCGATCGCGGCCATGGTCGACGGGTCGAACGGCTGGGCCACGATCAATGCCGGCTCGGGAATCGACAGGCTGGCCAGCTGGTTGAGCGGCATCTTCGAGCCGTACGCTTCGACCACAACGCCGGTGAGCATATCGGTCGAGGCGCGCCCGGTCCGCACGCCCGCCAGCTCCTTGCGCACGAACTCAATCTGGCCGTCCATGCGCTTCTTGACTTCGGCCTTCAGACCGTTCACGTCACTTGCGTCCATAACTGATCCTTGAGATTACGCGGTCACGAGTGTGCCGATGGTCTCGCCCATCACGACGCGGCGGATATTACCCGGCGTCTTGAGGTTGAAGACCAGGATCGGCAGCTTGTTGTCCATGCACAGCGAGATCGCCGTGGCGTCCATCACCTGAAGGCGCTCCTGCAGGACCTGCAGGTACGAGATGCGATCGTAGCGCGTCGCCTTCGGATCCTTGACCGGATCCGCGGTGTAGATCCCGTCGACTTTCGTTGCCTTGAGGATGACTTCCGCCTTCATTTCCATCGCGCGCAGCGCGGCGGCGGTGTCGGTGGTGAAATACGGATTGCCGGTGCCCGCCGCGAACACGACGACACGGCCTTTTTCGAGGTGGCGCACGGCGCGGCGGCGAATGAACGGCTCGGCGACCGATCGCATTTCAATGGCCGTCAGCACGCGCGTCGGTACGCCGTTTTTTTCGAGCGCGTCCTGCATCGCGAGCGCGTTGATGACGGTCGCCAGCATGCCCATGTAATCGCCGGTGGAGCGATCCATGCCCCGGGCGCTGGCCGCGAGACCACGGAAAATGTTGCCGCCGCCGATCACGATGGCGGTCTGCACGCCGAGCGACTGGATCTCGGCGATGTCCTGGGCGATGCGCGTCGCGACGGCCGGGTCGATCCCGTAGGGCTGATCGCCCATCAGGGCTTCGCCCGACAGCTTCAAAAGGATTCGCTGGAAGTGGGGACTCGGGGGAGCGGACTCGGGCACAAACAGGGATTATATAACCCTGCTCGTGCCCGTCTGACTACTGTTCCGCGAGCTCGCCCAGCTTGAAGCGGACGAAACGCGTGATCGTGACGTTCTCACCGGTCTTGGCCGTCGCTGCGGCGACCATCTGCTTGATCGTCACGTTGGGATCGCGCACCGACGGCTGGTCCATCAGGCAGACCTGGGAGTAGTAGCTCTCGAGCTTGCCCTCGACGATCTGGTCGATCACGTTGGCCGGCTTGTTCTGGCCCGCGAACTGCGCGCGATAGATTTCCTTTTCCTTCTCGAGCGAGCCGGCCGGCAGATCCTCCCGCTTCACTACCAGCGGGCTGGCCGCGGCAATGTGCATGGCGATTTCCTTGGCGAGCGTCTGAAAGTCGGGCGTGCGCGCGACGAAGTCGGTCTCGCAGTTCACCTCGACGAGGACGCCGACCTTGCCGCCCATGTGAATGTAGTGGCCGATGATGCCGTCCTTGGCGACGCGTCCGGCGCGCTTGGCCGCCTGCGCGAGGCCTTTCTTGCGCAGGAGCTCGACCGCCTTATCGAGATCGCCGCCGGCTTCCTCGAGCGCCGCCTTGCAATCCATCATGCCCGCGCCGGTCTTGTCGCGGAGTTCTTTCACCTGTGCTGCTGTTGCTGTTGCCATTGCTCTGTATCTCCGAGGTCTTGAGGGTCCTGAGGTCTTAAGGTCTTGGAAAAATTTCAAGGCCTCGAGACCTCAAGGCCTCAAGACCTCCGTACGAAATTCGCGCCGGCCGTTGAAGCAGCCGGCGCGAGAGGGAAGTCGCTTGCGGCTGTTAGGCCGTGGGCGCGGGAGTCTCTGCCGGGCGCTGCGGCTTGCGGATGTCCGCGGGGCGCACCGTGCGGCGCGCTTCGTCGGCGGCCCTTTCATCGGCGTCGCTCTGCGCCTGCTCGGCCATCGCCGACTCACGCTCGCCGCGGCCGGAGATCACGGCGTCGGCAATGCGCGACACGAACAGCTTCACCGAGCGCAGTGCATCGTCGTTGCCCGGGATCACGTAATCGACCTGATCGGGATCGCAATTGGTGTCCACGATACCGATGACCGGAATCTTCAGCTTGCGCGCCTCGTCGACGGCAATCTGTTCCTTGCGCGTGTCGATCACGAACAGCGCGTCCGGCAGCCGGCCCATGTGGCGGATGCCTTCGAGGTTCTTCACCAGCTTGCGCTTTTCCTTTTCGGCCTTGGCGATTTCCTTCTTGGGCATCGACTCGTAGCGGCCGTCGGTGGCCATCGCCTCGAGATCGCGCAGCCGCGCAATGCTGCGCTGAATGGTCGTGAAGTTGGTCAGCAATCCGCCGAGCCAGCGCTCGTTGACGTAGAACATGCCGCAGCGGGCGGCCTCTTCCGCGACGACGTCCTGCGCCTGGCGCTTGGTGCCCACGAACAGGACGGTCTTGCCTTCGGCGGCGAGCTGTCGGACGAAATCCTCTGCCTCGCGGTAGTGCTTGACGGTCTTGCCGAGGTCGAGGATGTAGATGCCGCTGCGCTCACCGAAGATGAACGGCTTCATCTTGGGATTCCAGCGCTTGGTCTGATGTCCGAAATGCACGCCTGCTTCGAGCAGGTCCTTCATCGCGAGCGGGGTCAAATGGCCTCCATCGATTTTTTCCTGGTGTTGATTAACGCTTACTGAACTGGAACCGCTTACGGGCGCCGGCCATCCCGTACTTCTTGCGCTCTTTCGCGCGGGCATCGCGCGTGAGCAGGCCGTCTTTCTTGAGGCGCGAGCGGAGCTCGATGTTGAACTCGCACAGGGCGCGGGCGATGCCGAGGCGGATGGCGCCCGCCTGGCCCGACACGCCGCCGCCACTGACGGTGGCGAGCACATCGAACTGTTCCGCCGTTTCCGTGAGCAGGAGCGGCGTCTTCACCAGGATGCGCAGCGTTTCGATCGGGAAGTACTCGTTGAACTCGCGGTGGTTGATCTTGATGGCGCCGTTGCCCGGGCGCAGAAACACGCGGGCGGTGGATTCCTTGCGGCGGCCGGTTGCGTAGTACTGAGTTGCTGCCAAGTTATGCGACCTCGAAGACGGTAGGTGACTGCGCTGTGTGCGGGTGTTTGTCGCCCGCGTAGACCTTCAACTTGCGGAACATCGCGTCACCGAGCTTCGACTTCGGGAGCATGCCGCGCACGGCTTCTTCCATCATGCGCTCCGGCTTGGCGGCGCGGACGATCTTGGCGCGGTCCTCGCGCAGGCCGCCCGGATAACCGCTGTGGCGCTGATAGATCTTCTGTTCTTCCTTGCGGCCGGTCAGCTTGACCTTGGCCACGTTGAGAATCACGACGTGATCGCCCGTGTCGAGATAGGGCGTGTAGACGGCCTTGTGTTTGCCCTGCAGCAATTTTGCGGCGTCGGTCGCCACGCGGCCGAGCACCTTGCCATTGGCATCGATCACATGCCACGTGACGGGCATCGACTTCACGGGCGGTACGAAAGTTGGCATGCTCGATCTTCCTGCTTGATTACTGCCACCTCCACCGGGAGGACGGCAAACCCAAATCATACACGTATTTCGGGGGATGGACAAGCTGGCAGTAGCCAGTTTTGCAGGCCCGGACCGGCCGGGAGGGCGCCAAAAGGGCAGGGGACTGTAGCGTACATAAACAGCTTCCGATAAGCCCAACTGGCAGGGTTAAGTCCGGCGCCTTTCACGCTGAAGTACGCGAACCGTGGTTCGCTGGCAATTTTGTAAGTGGTTGGAAGAATCCTCGCCGCCCTGGATCGCCAATTCCGGTATTCAGGGCCGAATTTGTTGGATCAGCAACTCGATCTCGCTGGTATTTGGTTTGCTCAGCTGGATCGGGTCTGGAGACAAGCAAACGTGCTGTTCCGCCGAGCTAAGAGCCTGGTAGGCCTCGACATCGGGTCGAGCTCCGTGAAGGCCATTGAATTGAAACCGGCCGGGAAGGGTTTCCGGGTGTCGGCCATCGGGGTCGAGTCCGTCCCGCCCGACTGCATTGTCGACGGCGCCATCATTGATGGCGGGGCGGTCGCCGATGCCGTGCGGCGTCTCTTCGCCAACAAGCGCTTCAAGGCGAAGGACGTCGTGGCGTCCCTGTCAGGCAACTCGGTGATCGTCAAGAAGATCACGCTGCCGTCCATGACGGAAGCGGAGCTCTCCGAGTCGATCTACTGGGAGGCCGAGCAGTACATCCCCTTCGACATCCAGGACGTCAATCTCGATTACGAGATCCTCGATACGACGGGCGAGGGCAGCATGGAAGTGCTGCTGGTGGCGGCGAAGAAGGACAAGATCGCCGACTACACCAACGTGATCTCGCAGGCGGGCAAGGCGCCCGTCATCGTCGACGTCGACGTGTTCGCGCTGCAGAACGCGTTCGAAGCCAACTACGGCTTCGAGCCGAGCGCGGTCGTGGCGATCCTGAACGCCGGCGCGAGCGCGATCAACATCAACATCCTCTCGGGCTCGCAGTCGGTGTTCACGCGCGACGTGTCGATGGGCGGCAACGCCTTCACCGAAGCGGTGCAGAAGGAGCTCAACCTGCCGTACGAGAGCGCCGAACAGCTGAAGAAGGGCCAGGACGTGGACGGCGCGACCTACGAGGACGCGCGCGCGGTCCTGCGCGCCATGACCGACAACGTGCTGCTCGAAGTGGAGAAGACGTTCGACTTCTTCAAGGCGACGGCGTCGAACGACCGCATCGATCGCATCATGCTGTGCGGCGGCGCGTCGCGCGTCGAAGGCTTCGCGGAATCGCTGCGCGAGCGGTTCGCCACCGAGGTCGAGCAGTTCGATCCGTTCCGGCAGGTCGGCTGCGATCCGAAGAAGGTCGGCATCGACAATCCCGATGACTACGGTCCGGTCGCCGCGGTGGCGATGGGCCTCGCGCTGCGCAAGGTGGGTGACCGGTGATTCGCATCAACCTCCTGGCCACCGAGCGGAAGGCCGCCAGGGCCGCGTCACCCGGCATGCAGGCCGGCCAGAAGATGATGGTCATCGGCAGCCTCATCCTGGTGCTGGCCATTGCGCTGATCGGCTGGCGCTACTGGGCGCTCGGCCAGGAAGAAACGCAGGTCAACCGCGAGATCGAAGCGGCCAACCGCGAAGAGGCGCGCCTGCAGGAAATTCTGCGCCAGGTCAACGAGTTCGAGAACCGCCGCAAGATGCTCGAAGCGCGCGTCGCGCTGATCGACGAGCTGCGCAAGGGGCAGAGCGCCCCGGTGCACATGATCGATCAGATCAGCAAGGCGCTCCCGGACATGACCTGGCTGACGGCGCTGCAGCAGACCGGCTACACGCTGCAGATCCAGGGCCGCTGCCTGACGCTGACGTCGCTGTCGGACTTCATCGGGAACCTCGAGGCGTCGCGCTACTTCATTCGCCCGGTCGAAATCATCGAGAGCTCGGTCGTGAACCAGAGCGGCGGTGGTCCGGAGATCATCCAGTTCACGATTCGCGGCACCTTCCAGATGGCGGGCGTCGAGTCCGTGGCACCGCCGCCGCCCGGCACCAAGGCCGGCGGCCGGGGAGGTAAGCGTGGCTAGCCTCAATCTGAACAAGCTGCCGTGGTACGGGCAGATCGGCATCTTCGTCGTGATCGCGGCCGCAATGCTCGGCGCGTTCTACTACTTCATCGAAGCGCCGCAGCAGATCGTGCTGGACGCCAAGACCAAGGAGCTGAGCGACATTCGCGGCCGCATCAGCAGAGGCCAGGCGATGGCGCGGCAGCTGCCGGAGTTCCGCAAGGAGATCGGCACGCTCGAAGCGCGGCTCGACGCGCTGAAGCCGATTCTGCCGGACGAGCGCGACGTCGGCGACCTGCTGCGCCGCGTGCAGACGCTGGCGACGCAGTCGAACCTGCAGGTGCGCGGGTTCCGCCCGCAGGCGATCACGACGCGCGAGCTCCATGCCGAATGGCCGATCGCGCTGCAGCTCGAAGGCAACTATCACAACCTCGGCATGTTCCTCGATCGCGTCAGCAAGTTCCCACGCATCATCAACATCGGCGGCATGAACCTCGCCGCGAACAACGACGGTGGTGCCGCGGCGAGCATGACGATCAGCGCGACGGCGACGACGTTCGTGCTGGTCGAGCCGCCGCCCGCGCCGGTCGAAGATCCGGCCAAGAAGGGCAAGGGCGCGAAGGCGCCGGTGAAGAAAGCGCCGGCGAAGAAATGATGGCGAACACGGTGCGACCCATTTCGTTCATCACGTGCCTGGTGATGGTGGCTATTGCCGTGCCGGTCTACGCGCAAGCCAAGAAGACGGAGCCGAAGGCGGATCCGAAAACCGCCGAGCAGGCGCCGCTGGTGCCGCCGCCGGCGAAGAAGCCCGATCTGCCGGCGCCGCCCCCGAATTTCGAATACTCGCCGCAGGGGCGCCGCGATCCGTTCGTCAGCCTGATCAATCGCGGCCGCGAGAGCGGCCCGGATAAGGCGGCCGTGAAGCGCGCCGACGGCGTTCCCGGCATGCTGACCTCGGAGTTGAACGTCCGCGGCATCATGCAGACGCGCGGCACGTGGGTAGCGATGGTATCGGGTCCCGACAAGAAGGTTTACACGGTCCGCGCGGGCGACAAACTCGCCGACGGAGTGATACGGCAAGTCACGGCAACATCGGTTGTGATTCTTCAGGAAGTCCATGATCCGCTGTCGTTGGAAAAGCAGCGCGAGGTGCGCAAGTTCCTGCGCGGCGGAGAAGAGGTCAAGTGATGCACGGTCGCATTCTCCCTAACCGTCCCGCCGGAGGCGGGACCAAAGGACGCTGCGCCAGCGAGGCGAAGCGCCGTAGCCGGGCCTCGCTGGTATTGGCGGCGCCCATCGTGGCGGCCCTGGCCATGACGATCATGGCCAGCAGCCCCGCGGCGATTGGCGGCGCTGAAACTCCAGCTCTGAAGTCCATCTCGTCACGCCTCGACGGCGCGATCAGCACGGTGCTGATCGAAGCCAGCGAGCCGGTGGCGTATCTCACGAGCCAGCCGGATCCGCTGACGGTGCTCGTCGACCTGCGCAACGTCAATGCCGCCGGTCTCGACGGCAAGCCGTTCGCGGACATGCTGGCGCCGGTCAGCGCCGTGGGTGTCGAGAGCGCCTCGGCGCCGGACGGCATGCCGGTCGCGCGCGTGCGGGTGCGGCTCGATCGCGCCGCCAGGCATCGCGTGCGCAGCGCGCGCAACACCATCCTCGTCGAGGTCGATCGTTCGAGCGCGAGCAGCCTGACCGCGACGCCGGCCGTGCCGGCGATCGCGCCGGTCCCGCCGAGGCCGGCCGCCGTCGCGCCGGCGGAGAAGCGTGCCGCCGCGACGGCGCTCCGCTCGGTGCGTTTCGCCAGGATGGACGACGGGTTCGCGGTGACGCTCGCCGGCAACGGGCCGCTGCTGGCCGCGAAAGTCGAAGAAGTGAAGGACGAGCCGCCTCGAGTGCTGCTCGATTTCCACGGCGTGGCGACGGGCTCGGCCCCGGCCGTGACCAACGTCAAGAGCGAGGACGTCGACAAGATTCGTGTCGCGACCAACAGCCGCGAGCCGCTGATCACACGCGTCGTGATCGACCTCGCGCGCCGGGTGCCCTACACCGTCGAGCAGATCGGTGAGGATCTGCGGGTCATGTTCCGCCGCGCGGCCGCTGCGGCCACTGCCGCGGTGATGCCCGAGTCGGCGGCGCCTGTCACGGCGCCCGAGAAGGTTGAAGAGCCGGTCGCTCCCGCTACCGCTGCTGTTGTGGAAACTCCCGCGACTTCGGCCGCGGTGATGGCCTCGACGACGACGGATGCACCTGCACCACCGGTTGCCCCGGCGGTAGTTGCGCCGATCAGCCAGGCTCCGCTGCCGGTGCCGATGCCGAGCGTGATTGCCGCGGCCGCGCAGCAGACGCCGACCAACATCCTGCAGCAGACGGCCAACCAGCCGGCCGGGCAGCGCCAGTTCACCGGCGACCCCGTGACCCTGGATTTCCAGGGCGCCGACCTCCGCGCGGTGCTCCGCACCTTCGCTGAGATCAGCAACGGCCTGAACATCATCATCGACCCGAGCATCCAGGGCACCGTCGACGTGTCGCTTCGCGACGTGCCGTGGGACCAGGCGCTCGACATCATCCTGCGCGCGAACAAGCTCGGCTACTCGGTCGAAGGCAACATCGTCCGCATCGTGCCGCTGAACGTGCTGGCGCAGGAAAACGAAGAGCGCCGCAAACTGACGGAAGCACAGGCGCTCGCCGGCGAGCTCCGCACGCTCACCGTGCCGGTCAGCTACGCGAAGGCGGCCGACCTCGTGCCCGTCATCACGCGCAGCACGCTGTCGGCGCGCGGCGATGTGCAGGTCGACACGCGCACCAACACGCTGATCATCCGCGACCTCGCGGAGCGCATCCAGAGCGCGTCGGACCTGATCCGCACGCTCGATCGCCCGCAGCCGCAGGTGGAAATCGAAGCCCGCATCGTGCAGCTCAATCGCACCAGCGCGCGCGAGCTTGGCATCTCGTGGGGCTTCGGCGGCAACATCGATCCCAGGTTCGGCACCAGCACCGGTCTGGCATTCCCGAGCAGCGCGAACCTGACGGGCGGCACCGGCGGCGTCAATGCCGCCAACAACTCCTTCGTCGGGCTGGCGCTCGGCTCGATCAACGGCGCGCTCAATCTCGACGTCAACCTGCGCGCGCTCGAGAGCAACGGCAAGGGCCGCATCCTGGCAACGCCGCGCGTCGCCACGCAGAACAACGTCGAAGCGGAAATCACGCAGGGCTCGCAGATTCCGATTCAGACGGTGTCGAACAACACCGTCACGGTCACGTTCAAGGACGCCGCGCTGACGCTGCGCGTGACGCCGCAGATCACCGCGGCGAACACCGTCATCATGCGCATCTTCGTCGAAAAGGCGTCGCCGAACTACTCGCAGACGCGCACGGAAAGGCCGATCCCCTCGATCGATACGCAGCGCGCGGTCACCACCGTACTGATGGGCGACGGCGAAACGACCGTCATCGGCGGCATTTACACGCGGGACGAAAGCACCACCACGACCCGCACCCCGCTGCTGAACCGGGTGCCACTGCTGGGATGGCTGTTCAAGACCGAACGCGCTCTCGATAACAGCGACGAACTCCTGATCTTCATCACTCCGCGAATCGCGAAGTAGGACATATGAGCACATCAACCACGTTCACCCACTTGGGGCGGCTCGTTCTCGCGGCCGCCTGCGGGATCGCGGCAACGGCCTGCGGCGGCGATCTGCTGCGCACCGGACGCGGACCGATGATGCTGGTCATCGACAGCATGGAAGCGACGCCAGGCGGCGGCGGCTCCGCGGGCGGCTTCCTGCTCTCCGACGTCCAGGTGATGGTCACGCAGACCATCAACGGCCAGACCGTGCAGGTGCCGACGATCTTCAACGACACGCTCACCGCGACGATTCGTACGGTCGCAAAGAATCCGGCGGCCGACACGACGCAAATCAACGGCATCACGCTGACGCGCTATCGCGTCGTGTTCCGCCGCACCGATGGCCGCAATACCCCGGGCGTCGACGTGCCGTACGGATTCGATGGCGGACTCGGCGTCACGATCAGTCCCGGCAACTCGGTGCAGGTGCCCATTGAAATCGTCCGCCATCAGGCTAAACTAGAGCCCCCCTTGAAGAATCTTGCCGGCCTGGGCGGGCAGGGTTTCATTTCCACCATCGCTGAGATCACGTTCTACGGCCGGGATCAAAACGGTAACGAGGCCAGTGTGACCGGACGGATCGACGTGCAGTTCGGCGACTTCGGCGACAGCTAGGGGATTTCAGGACCGAATCATCATGCGAACCACTACCTTCGTTTCCTTAATCGGCGCCGTGGCGCTCGCGGCCGCCGCCGGGTGCACGGTCAAAGATGTCGAGCAGCCCGCACTCGCGGGCCCGTCGACGTTTGCGACGTCCATCATCATGGTTGCCGACCGGAACACGCTGACGCAGAACGGTGTCGATTTCACCGACATCCGCATCACGGCGCTCGGCCCCGACGGCCAGTCGCTCAGCATCCCGCTGAGCGCGCAGATTTTCCTCGGCGGCCAGCCCGCCGACTTCGGCACGCTGAGCACGAAGACGCCGGTGACGCCGGCGACGGTACGCTTCACGGCGCCGCCGGCTTCGCCCATCGGCGTGGCGCAGGTGACCACGGTCACCTTCGGTGTCACGCCTCGCAGCGCCGGCGACTTCCGCGGCGAAATGCCGCGCCAACTCGACATCCAGCTGCTGCCGCAGGGCGTCATCCTGCCGACCAATCCGAACCTGGTCGCGGCCTTCACGTTCACGCCGGCGACGCCGCAGGTCGGCCAGGTCGTGGCGTTCGACGCCTCGACCAGCACCAACAGCGGGACCGCGTGCGGAATCAGCTGCTCGTATGCCTGGGACTTCGGGGACGGCACCGGCGGCACCGGACTGACGACGACGCACACCTTCGGTACGCAGGGATCGTTCGCGGTCAAGCTGACCATCACCGATTCACGCGGCTCGTCCGCCGCGAAGACGAACACCGTGCCCGTCGCCGCGCCGACGCCGCCCACTGGTACGGTGACGGTCTCACCGACGCCGGCGCCGACCAACACCGATGTCTTCTTCAATGCGTCAGGCATCACCTGGCCGGGCCGTCAGATCGTCAGCTACAGCTGGAACTTTGGCGACGGCACGAGCGGATCAGGCGTGACCACCACGCATCGATTCGCGGGCATCGGCTCTTACACGGTGGTGTTGACGCTCAGGGACGCCTCGGGCGCGACGAGCACCATCAACACCACGGTGTCGGTGACCTCGGCCGCGAACGGCACCGCTGCCTTCACGGTGACGCCGACCAGCCCGCGTGTGGGCCAGAGCGCGGCGTTCAACGCGAGCACCAGCACGCCGAGCACCGGCGCGACGATCGTCAGCTACAAGTGGAACTATGGCGATGGCACGGAAGAGACGACCGCGAATCCGATCCAGAGCCATGTGTATGGTGCGGCTGGCACGGTCAACGTCCAGCTGACGACGACCGACAGCAACGGCAAGACGAACACGGTGGTGAACAACGTCGTAATCCAACCGTAGACTCGGGTCGTGAGCGGCGACAATCCAAGAGTGCTCGAACTTCGACGCCGGGTCCAGGCGGACCCGGCGTCGATGGCGTTTGCGCAACTCGCTGAAGAATGCCGCAGGGCCGGCAACAACGACGAAGCCGTCGGCGTGTGCCGTGCCGGACTCCCGTTTCATCCTGACTATCTCTCAGCCCGCATCACGCTCGGCCGCGCGTTGACCGAGCTTGGACGCTACGACGAAGCCAGCACCGAGCTGCGCATTGTCCTCACCACGGCGCCCGACAACCTGGCCGCGAACCGCGCGATGGCGGAGATTCATCAGCAGCGCGGCGAAATGGCCGCGGCGCTGACGTACTACAAGAAGGCGCTCGATCTCGCGCGTTATGACCCGGAGCTGGAGAGCGCCGTCGAGCGCATCCAGCACGCGGTGTCTCCACCGCCGCCACCCGCGCCCGTGGACGCCGCGCCGACCTCGATCGAAGACCTCTTCGACTTCGACACGCTGCTCGCGCAACTCGGCGGGCGCACGCAGCCGAAGCCCGAATCGGCGGCGCCGTCGATTCCGGCAGCGCCGGTGGTCGATCCGCTCGCCGGCGTCCAGCTGCCCGCGGACGACAACGATCCCCTGGCTCTGCTCGAGCGCCAATTGCGCGAGAGCGAGGAGCAGCGTCCGTACGAGGAGCCGATCAAGAGTGAAGAGCGGCAGCATGCGCAGCGCGTGCTGTCCGAGCTCGAAGATTGGCTGATGGCGATCGTCACGGATCGTGATCAGGCCTCGGCGTGACACTGGTCGCGCCGGCACACCTGCGTCTCGCTCGTCACGCGAGGCTGCGCGAGCAGCTTCGCGGCGCCGGCCTTGACGCGCTCCTCATCACATCTCTCCCGAATGTCGCGTATCTCAGCGGGCTGTTCGCATCCGCGGCCGCTGTGGTGGTCACGCGCGATCGGTTCACGCTGATCACGGACGGCCGGTATCTCGGCATCGCGCAGGGACTGGTCGCCGACATGCCCGGCGTGGAGCTGGTGATCACGCCGGCGACTATTGCATTCGATCAGGCGCTCGCGGAAGCGCTGTGCGTTATCGGGAACGGCCGCGCGGGGTTCGAGTCGGCGCATTTCACGGTCAAACGCTTTGGTGATCTGCAAGCGCGGCTGACGAAACTGGCGCCTGGCTGCGAGCTGGAAGGTAGCGAGGGGCTCGTCGAGCGATTACGAATTTTGAAGGATGAGTGGGAGCTCGAGGTCTTCAGTGAGGCCGCGGCGAGACTTTCAGATGCCGCTAAGTGTATAATCCCAAAAGCCTTAGCGGGAATGAGGGAGCGGGAAGTGGCCGCCGTCATCGAGGCCGAGCTGAGGCGGGTGGGCTTCGACAAGCCCGCCTTTGATACCATCGTCGCCTCCGGGCCGAACTCGGCCGTGCCCCATTATCGGGCCGGCGATCGGGTTTTGACCGCGGGGGATCTGGTCGTTTTGGACTTCGGCGGCGTGTTCCGCGGCTATGCCGTGGACCTGACCCGCACGATCACCGTCGGGCCGGCGAGCGCACGGCAACGCCGGCTGCTGGAAGACATTGCGGCGGCGCAGGACGCCGGGTTCGCGATGGTCCGGGAAGGGCAACCGGCGACGGACATCGATCGCGGCACACGCGAGTCGATGACGGCGGCGGGGCTGGGCGACGCGTTCGGCCACGGCACCGGCCACGGTCTTGGATTGGAAGTGCACGAACGGCCGCGGATCGCGCAGTTCCGCGCCGAGTTGGTTGGAGAGCCACTGCAGCCAGGCATGGTGTTCACGATCGAGCCGGGCGCGTATTTTCCCGATTGGGGCGGCGCGCGGATCGAGGATGATGCGGCGCTGACGACGTCGGGCGCGATTTGGCTCACGGATGTGCCGCGCTTCTGGACGCATTGATCCGCCGGCCGGAGGCCGGCCAAGAGACGCTGTTTCACGCGAGGTGAAGCGCGGATCACAGCCGGGTGCGAGGCGTAACCTCGCGTGATGATGATGACACTGGACGAGATCAAACAGCTCATCGAATTCATCAAGTCTCACGACTTGAGCGAGTTCGAGCTCGAGCACGACGGCGTCAAGATCCGCGTCAAGAGCGGCGGCAATCATCACCAGGTCGTGGCCGTGCCGCACATGACGACGGCGATACCGATGATGGCGGCTCCGCCCATGGCGGCGCCTGCAGCGGCTCCGGCCGCATCCGCGCCAGCCGAGGAAGAAGGCGGCGAGCTTGCGATCGTCAAGTCCCCGATCGTCGGCACGTTCTATCGCGCGGCGGAGCCCGGCGCGAAAGCGTTCGTTTCCGTCGGCGACACGGTCCGCAAGGGCCAGGTCCTGTGCATCATCGAAGCGATGAAGCTGATGAACGAGATTGACTCCGAGTACGACGGGGAAGTCACGAGCATCTACATCGAGAACGGCCAGGCCGTGCAGTACGGCGAGCGCCTGTTCGCGATCAAACCCTCAAGCTAACCATGTTCAAGAAGATCCTGGTTGCCAATCGTGGAGAAATCGCGCTGCGCGTCATTTTCGCGTGCCGCGAACTGGGGATTAAGACCGTTGCCGTCTATTCCGAGGCCGACGAGAGCTCGCTGCACGTGCGCTTCGCGGACGAGGACATCTGCATCGGGCCGCCGAGAAGCGGCGACAGCTACCTGAATGTCCCGGCGATCATCAGCGCGGCGGAAATCACCGGCGCGGATGCGCTGCATCCCGGCTACGGTTTCCTCTCGGAGAGCGCCTACCTCGCGGAAGTGTGCGAGGCGTGCCACATTCGCTTCATCGGTCCGGATCCGAGCGTGATTCGCCTGCTCGGCGACAAGGCCAAGGCGCGCCGCGCGATGAAGAAAGCGGGAGTGCCGATGCTGCCGGGCAGCGACGGCCCGGTGGAAAGCGAAGAGCGCGCGACCAAGATCGCGCAGCAGATCGGCTACCCGGTCATCATCAAAGCCGTTGCCGGCGGCGGCGGGCGCGGCATGCGCATCGTGAAGACGCCTGCCGATCTGCCGCATGCGTTCAAGACGGCGCAGCGCGAGGCCGAGTCCGCATTCGGCGTCGGCGATGTCTATATCGAGAAGTACCTCGAATCGCCGCGCCATATCGAGTTCCAGATCCTCGGCGATCACCACGGCAACGTCGTGCACCTCGGCGAGCGCGAGTGCTCGATCCAGCGCCGGCACCAGAAACTGCTGGAGGAATCGCCGTCGGTCGCGGTGACGGACAAGATCCGCCGCAAGATGGGCGGCCTCGTCGTCGACGCCGCCCGCGCGGTGCAATACACCAACGCCGGCACGTTCGAGTTCCTCATGGACGAGAAGGGCAACTTCTACTTCATGGAAGTGAACACGCGCGTGCAGGTCGAGCATCCCGTCACCGAGATGGTGACCGGCATCGACATTGTCAAGGAACAGATCCGCATTGCCGCCGGCGCGCGTCTCGGATTCAAGCAGAGTGAAGTGACGTTCACGGGCCACTCGCTCGAGTGCCGCGTCAACGCCGAGGATCCGGAGACGTTCGTGCCGTCACCCGGCACGATTCACGCGTTCAGCATTCCCGGCGGCCCCGGCGTGCGCGTCGATACCGCCGCGCATTCCGAGTGCCTGATCTCGCCGTACTACGATTCGATGGTCGCGAAAGTGATTGTGCACGGCCGCGATCGGCAGGAGTCGATCTGCCGGATGAAGCGGGTGCTCGAGATGTCGGTCGTCGAAGGCATCCGCACGACGATTCCGCTGCACCTGAAGATTCTCAACGACCCTGATTTCATTGCCGGGCGCCTCAGCACGCACTTCATGGAGCGCTTTGCCGCCAAGCCAAAGACGCAGCCGCTGGCCGAGTCCGCCTAGGCTCACAGCGTTTTCTGCCCCGCCTACGGCCGGGCGGCTGTATGCGATCGTCGACGCTGACAGGTGCCAGGCCGCCGGCCGCGCGCCGCTCGATGTCGCACGCGCGTTTCTCGGCGCCGGGGCGAGGCTCCTGCAGCTTCGCTGCAAGGGAATGGCGAGCGGGCCATTCCTCGAGCTCGCCAATGCGATCCAGGCGGATGCGCAGAGCGCCGGTGCCGCGCTAATCATCAACGATCGCGCCGACATTACCGTGTTGTCAGGCGCCGCCGGTCTTCACGTTGGCCAGACGGACCTGTCGTGCGCAGACGCGCGGTCGGTGATCGGACCGTCCACGATCCTCGGGCTCTCGACCCACTCACGCGAACAATGGGAGCGCGCGTTGCGAGAGCCGATGTCGTATGTGGCCATCGGTCCGGTGTTCGGCAGTGTCACGAAGCAGACCGGCTACGACGCGGTCGGACTGGACATGGTACGGGAAGTGTCCACTGACGCGGCCGCGAGCGGTCTGGAGACCGTGGCGATCGGCGGCATTTCGATCGCCAACGCCAGGTCGGTCGTTGAGGCGGGCGCGGCCGCGGTCGCGGTGATCAGCGGTCTGCTCGACGGCGATCCCGAATCGCGCTGTCGCGAGTTCCTTCGCGCGCTCAAATGAAGCTGAGCCTCCCATCGGGGATTCGGTATACTTTGGGCGCGAAGGCGCACTGCAAACCCCGATTGGAGGGACGTTGGCCGGCTCATTGTTTCGTCTGAAATCAATAGATAGCCTGCTCGAGAGCGCGAAAGAGACCGGTGAGAGGACACTCAAGCGGACCCTCGGTCCCGGGGCGCTGATCGCGCTCGGCATCGGGGCCATCATTGGCGCGGGCCTGTTCGTGCGAACCGCCGATGCCATTGCACAGCGCGCGGGACCGTCGGTGACGCTGGCGTTCGTGCTCGCCGCCGTCGCTTGCGCGTTTGCCGGCCTCTGCTACGCCGAGTTTGCGTCGATGATCCCGATCTCCGGCAGCGCCTACACCTATTCCTACGCCACCATGGGAGAGCTCGTGGCGTGGGTGATCGGCTGGGACCTGGTGCTCGAATACGCGGTCGGCGCGGCCACCGTCGCGATTGCCTGGAGCGAGTACGCCAACCGCGTCTTGCAGTTCGTCGGGATGGAGATACCGTACCAGTGGTATCACTCACCATTCGAACGATCGCCCGATGGTGTGTCGGGCATCATGAACATACCCGCCGTCGTCATCCTGGCGATCCTGTCCGGCCTGTTGATCCGCGGCATTTCGGAATCCGCCTGGGTCAACAACCTGATCGTCATCCTGAAGGTATCGATCGTTCTCGCCGTGATCTTCGTCGGCTGGGGATTCATCAACCCCGCGAATCACACGCCATTCATCCCGGAGGCGACGACCTATACCACTCCAGAAGGCGTGACGCACCAGTACGGCGGCTTGATGGGAATTGTCGGCGCGGCCGGCGTGGTGTTCTTCGCGTTTATCGGTTTCGATGCGGTGTCGACGGCCGCGCAGGAAACCAAGAACCCCAAACGCGACATGCCGATCGGCATCCTGGGCTCGCTCGTCATCTGCACGATTCTCTACGTGCTGTTCTCGTACGTGCTCAGCGGCGTGGCGACGGTCGAAGACTTCCGCACCCAGGGCCGCGAGGCGTCGGTGGCGTTTGCGATTTCGACGTACATGACCGGCTACGAATGGCTGTCAAGGCTCGTGACCGTCGCCATTCTCGCGGGCTTCTCGTCGGTGATCCTGGTGATGCTGCTCGGCCAATCGCGGGTCTTCTATTCAATGAGCCGCGACGGTCTCGTGCCGGCGGTCTTTTCGGACATCCACCCGCGGTTCAAGACGCCGTGGAAGTCGAACATGATCTTCTTCGTGCTGACCGCGATCTTCGGCGCGTTCATTCCCGGGGATATTGTCGGCGAGATGACGAGCATTGGCACGCTGTTCGCGTTCATCCTGGTCATTGCCGGCGTGTGGATCATGCGCAGCAGGCGCCCGGATGTTCCGCGCGGGTTCGTCGTGCCGGCGTTGCCGCTCGTGGCCGTACTCGGTATCGCGAGCTGTGGCTTGATGATCTACGGCCTGGGTTGGACCAACTGGGTACGACTCGCCGTGTGGCTGGTGATCGGTCTGGTCTTTTACTTTGGCTATAGCCGCAGTCACAGCAAGCTCGAAGGCACGGCGTAGTGTCCGCTACGCTGCGGCCGCGACGGTTGCCGTGCTCGGCGCGTATCTCACGACCAGGATCTCGATCCTGACCGTGCTGCGATTGTTCGTGGCGCTCGATGCCGCCGCACTGATCTACTGGTTCTACTTCCGGCGCCGGCGGGCCGTGCGGCCCGCCTGGCGTGAGTCGCGGACGCCGCTGCGCTCGCTGGCGGATGTGATGCTGGCGGCAGGCGTGGTGCTGCTCCTCAGCGCGCTGTGGTTGACGATGTTGGGTGCCTTGACGCAGTTCGGAGTGACCGACGCCAGGACCGCCGATTGGGGCGCGCTGGCGGCCAGCGGCTTCCTGGTGAAGCCCGATCAACCGGTCGCGTTTGGCGCGCGCAGCCTGGTCGTGGCCGCGGCGGTGTGGGTAGTCGGTTTCGGCCTGGCGAGGGCCTCGGGAGAACGGGCATAGCGCGACGTCTGGACGGCGTGGCCTGTGCGGCGCGGATTCGTGACGATGTTGCGCCGCGCATTGCCGCCTTCACCGAACGGCACGGCCGGCCGCCGGGACTCGGCGTCGTGCTGGCCGGGCAGAATCCTGCGTCCGAGGTCTACGTCCGCAATAAGATCAAGACGGTTGCAGGCGCCGGCTGCCGCGCCGAGTTGTTCCGCCTCGACCAGTCAGCCCCGGTTGAGGAGGCACTGGCGCTGGTGCGGCGATTGAACGCGGACGAAGCCTTCGACGCCATCCTGGTGCAGTCGCCGTTGCCGGAAGGGATGGGGAAGGACGCCGAGCAGCGCATTTTCGACGCCGTCGATCCGGCCAAGGACGTGGACGGCTTCCACCCGTTCAACGTCGGGTTGCTGGTGCAGAAGCGGCCGGCGCTCGTCGCGTGCACGCCGCTCGGCTGCATCGAGCTGCTCGAGCGCGAAGGCATCGCGATGAAAGGCAGGCACGCCGTGGTGATCGGCCGCAGCGACATCGTCGGGAAACCCATGGCGATGCTGCTGCTGCACCGCGATTGCACCGTGACGATTTGCCACTCGCGCACGGCGGGATTGCCGGAGATCGCGAGGAGCGCGGACATCCTGGTCGCCGCGATCGGCCGGCCCGGGTTCGTGACGCGGGACTTCGTCAAGCCCGGCGCCACCGTGATCGACGTGGGCATCAATACGCTCACCGACGAGGCTGACGTGACGCGGTTGTTCGCGGCCGGCAGCAAGAAACGCGCGGCCTTCGCCGAAAAAGGCAGCGTGTTGGTAGGGGATGTGCATCCGGACGTGGAAGAGATTGCAGGCGCCGTCACCCCCGTACCGGGCGGCGTCGGACCGTTGACGGTGGCGATGGTGTTGCGGAACACCGTCACCGCGGCGGAGCTGCGAGCCACTCGAAAGGCGGCGATGTGACCCGGAAGATTGCCCTCACCGGCGGTATAGCGACCGGCAAGAGCTATGTGGCCAACCGAATGCGCGAGGCCGGCCTGCCGATCGTCGATGCCGACGTGCTGGCCCGCGACGTGGTGACGCCGGGGAGCCCGGCGCTGGCGGCGATTCGCAAGCGGTTCGGTCCCGATGCCGTCCGCCGCGACGGCACCATGGATCGCATCCGCGTCGGCCAGATCGTCTTCAAGGACAAGCGCGCGCGGCTCGATCTCGAAGCCATCATCCATCCCGCCGTCATCAAGGCCATCAACGAGTTTTTCGACAAGCTGCCGAAGCGCACGCCATTCGCGGTCGCCGACATCCCGCTGGTCTTCGAGACCGGCCGCGACAAGGACTTCGACGCGATCATCGTGGTCGCGTGTCCGCGCGAGACGCAGCTGCAGCGATTGATGGAGCGCAACAAGCTCTCGAAGGAAGACGCCGAGAAGCGGATTGCCGCGCAGCTGCCGATCGATCAGAAGGTCAAGAAGGCGACCTACGTGATCAACAACATCGGCACGTTCGACGACCTCAACACGCAGGTCGATGAATTGATCGCGCAGCTCCGCGCCAAATGAGGTCCGCCTGAAGGCGGACCCCACATGATGCCCCTGTGAGGGTCCGGCTTTAGCCGGACCGGTTACATCTCAACGGTCGCTTCTTTTGCGGGCGCGATGCGCTCTTCGACGAACGAATTCCATTCGTGACAATGCGGGCATTGCCACAGCAGGTCGGTGCTGCGGTAATGGCACTTCAGGCAGACGTGCGGATCGAGGAAGAAGACCGCCGAGCGCGCTGATTCCATGTAGCGCTGCACGAGCGCGCGGTTGAGATCGAGCTTGATCAGCACGTTCCAGATTGCCTGGTGCAGCATCAACCCGTGCGGGTTCTGCTCGAGCGCGGCCAGCAGGAATTCAAACGCCCCGGCATGACGATCGCGCGCGGCGAGGTGGCGGCCCATCGCGAGGCGGGCGCGCCAGCCCTGCGGGTTCGCGGCGATCAGACGCTGGCAACGCTCTTCGAATCGCTGCGGCTGCCCCTGCTGCACGTAGAGACGCTCGAGCCGATCGAACGCCAGATAGGCGCGATCCGGTGAGCGGGCCATCAATCCGTCCCACGCCGCCTCGGCGCCCTTCATGTCGCCTTCGAGGAACCGCACGTCGCCGAGATTGAGATACGCGGGCGTGGTGTCAGGATCCTGCTCGATCGCCGATTGAAAGTGCCTGGCGGCGTGGCCACGATCGCCGTGACGCAGTGCCTGGGTGCCGAGCTCGTTCTCGAGGAAGGCGAGGATGGCCTGGTTGCGCGGCTGGGTGTCGGGGCCGCTCAGCGCGACCAGCTGCTTGCGGATGCGATGCGCGTCGGCCCACTGGTGCTGCTCCTCGTGCAGCTTCTGCAGATAGAGCAGCGCGTATTGATTGGCGGGATCCATGCGGATCACTTCGTTGAACGCCTCGAGCGCGCGATCGACGAAGCCGCCGCGTTTGAAGTCGAGGCCGAGGCACAACAGGATGTAGGCGTGCTCGATCCTGGTGAGCTTCGACCGCTGCAGCAGCGCCTGGTGGATCTGGATCGCGCGCGCGACCTGGCCCCGCTCGCGATGCACGTTGCCGAGGATCAAGTGGATCTCGAGCGCGTCGCTGTCGACACGTGCCGCCTGGCTCAGCTCCTCGATCGCCAGGTCGATCTGGTTCGAGACGAGAAAATTCAGGCCGAGCACGTAGTGGTGCGAATCCCTGGCACGGCGCCGATCGATCCATTTGCCGTCGCGCAGCTTGTAGCGCTCCCACGCCTTGCCAATGGCGAGGCCGAGCAGCAGCGTCACGAGCGCTGCGAGAAGCGGAAGGGAGTCGCCGAAATTCATACCATGCCGGTTCGCCACAGATCGTGAAGGTGAACGACACCCTCCACGCGGCGATTAGCATCGATGACGACGATCGACGTGATCTTGCGCTGTTCCATCATGGCGAGCGCCTCGACGGCCAGCGTCGTCTGCGGGATGGCAATCGGATTCGCGGTCATCACGTCCTTCGCCGCGAGATCCATGATGCTGGTGTTCGCGCCCATCTTGCGGCGCAGGTCACCGTCGGTGATGATGCCGGCGAGACGCCCGTCCTTTTCGACGACGGATGTCATGCCGAGCTTCTTGCGCGACATCTCGTAAATCACGTCCTTCATCGACGTGTGCAGCTGCACGACGGGCAGCGCATCGCCGGCCGCCATCAACTGTTCGACGCGCATCAGCCGCTTGCCCAGCTTGCCGCCGGGATGCAGGCTCGCGAAGTCTTCGGGCTTGAAGCCCTTTTCGACGAGGACCGTCATGGCCAGCGCATCGCCCATGGCGAGGGCGGCGGTGGTGCTGGCAGTCGGCACGAGGTTCATCGGGCAGGCTTCCTCGGACACTGAACAATCGAGCGCGACGTTCGCCGCGTGGGCAAGCGTCGATTTCGATCCGCCGGTCAGCGCGATCAACGGCGCGCCGATCCGCTTCAGCGTCTCCAGCACGCGCGTCAGTTCTTCGGTCTCGCCGCTGTATGACATCGCGATCACGACGTCGTCTGCCTGGATCACGCCAAGGTCGCCGTGCACCGCTTCGGCGGGATGCAGGAAAAACGCCGGCGTGCCGGTGCTGGCCAATGTTGCCGCGATCTTGCGGCAGATGATGCCCGACTTGCCCATGCCGGTCACGATCACGCGGCCCTTGCAGCGGACGACCAGCTGCACCGCTTCAGCGAAGCGATCGTCGAGACGGTCGGCGAGCGCCAGCACCGCGGCCGCCTCGGTCTGGAGGACCTTGCGGGCGAGCGTGAGATCAGGCATTGCGGACGATCTTATCAAGGGCGACCAGCCGGCGCAGGAGCGGCTCGAGGCGATCGAGCTTCAGCGCGTTGGCCGCATCGCTTTTCGCGCGGCTCGGCTCCTCGTGCACTTCCAGGAAGACGCCGTCCACACCGGCCGCCACACCGGCCTGGGCCAGCGGCTCGATGTATTCCGCGAGGCCGGCAGTGACGCCGTCCCCCGCGCCGGGCAGCTGCAGGCTGTGCGTGACGTCGAAGACGACGGGGTAGCCGAACGCTCGCAACATCGGGAACGACCGCGGATCGACGACGAGGTTGTTGTAGCCGAACGACACGCCGCGCTCGGTGACGATCACGTTGCGATTGCCGCTCTCAGTCACCTTTGCAATCGCGTGCTTCATGTCCTTGGGCGCGAGGAACTGGCCCTTCTTGATATTGATCGCGCGCCCGGTCTTCGCGGCGGCGACGATCAGATCGGTCTGGCGCGAAAGGAACGCCGGGATTTGCAGAATGTCCGCGACGCCCGCGACGGCGCCCGCTTGCGACGGCTCATGAACGTCGGTCAGGATCGGCAGCCCCGTTCGCGCCTTCACCTTGGCGAGGACCCTGACGCCTTCTTCGAGACCGGGACCGCGGTACGACGAGATCGACGTGCGATTCGCCTTGTCGAACGAGGCCTTGAACACGACGGGCACACCGACGCGCTTCGCAATGTCGGCGATTGCGACGCCCGTATCGATGGCGTGTGATTCGCTCTCGATCACGCACGGACCGAGGATGAAGGCGAGCGGATGACCGGTGCCGAAGGACACAGCGCCCGCCGAAACGGGCGTCACTGCAACCATGCTGTCTGCGCCATCTGTGCCATCTGTGGCTACGATTCGCTCCTCGCGACGCGCACGCCGGCTTCCTGTCCCGACCCCTGCTTGTTCCGCTTCGATGCCTCGACGAAGCTCGCAAACAGCGGATGCGGCTTGAGCGGACGCGACTGGAATTCCGGATGGAACTGCACGGCCACGAACCACGGATGGCCGGGAAGCTCCGCGATCTCGACGAACTTGCCGTCCGGCGATCGGCCGGAGATCCTCATGCCCTTTTCCGCCAGCGCCGGCTCGTAGAGGCAGTTGAACTCGAAGCGATGGCGATGGCGCTCGTGGATCAGATCGGTGCCGTAGATCTTGCGCGCCAGCGATCCGGGCGCGAGCTCGCACGCGTAACGGCCAAGGCGCATCGTGCCGCCGAGATCATCGACGCCGAGGAGATCGCGCAGCTTGTAGATCACCTTGTGCGGCGCGGCTTCATCGACTTCCGTCGAGTCGGCGCCGTCGAGCCCGCACACGTTGCGCGCGTATTCGACGGTGGCCCACTGGAAGCCGTAACAGATGCCGAAGAACGGAATGCCGTGCGTGCGCGCATGCTCGGCCGCTCTCATCATGCCGCGCGTGCCGCGCGATCCGAATCCGCCCGGCACGAGGATGCCGACCGAGCCATCGAGCAGGTGAGCGCCGCCTTCCTGCTCAAGCGCCTCTGATTCCACCCACTGGATGTTGATGCGGACCTTATTGGCGAAGCCGCCGTGATACAGCGCTTCGTTGAGCGACTTGTACGAATCCTCGTAACCCGTGTACTTGCCGACGACGTGAATGGTGATTTCGTCCTCGGGGTTCTTGATGCGATGCACGAGCTCCTCCCACGGCTGCATGTGGGATGCGTTCGGCGGCAAGTGCAGATATTTGAGGACGACGGAATCGAGTCCTTCGTCGCGGAGCGCGAGCGGCACTTCGTAAATGGTCTGCACATCGCGCGCGGTGATCACGGCTTCTTCGTTGACGTCGCAGAACAACGCGATCTTCTGTTTGATGTCGCGCGCCAGGATGCGGTCGGTCCGGCACAGCAGGATGTCGGGCTGTATACCGATCGATCGGAGATCGCGCACGCTGTGCTGCGTGGGCTTGGTCTTCAGCTCGCCGGCCGCACCAATGTAGGGCACCAGCGTGAGGTGGACGTAGATGGTGTTGTCGCGGCCGACGTCCTGGCGGAACTGGCGAATCGCTTCGAGGAACGGCAGGCTCTCGATGTCGCCGACGGTGCCGCCGATCTCGACCAGTACGACGTCGGCATCGCGGCCGGCCTGGCGGATGCAGTCCTTGATCTCGTTGGTGATGTGCGGAATCACCTGCACGGTGCGGCCCAGGTAATCGCCGCGGCGCTCTTTCTGGATCACCGACATGTAGATCTTGCCGGTGGTCCAGTTGCTGTTCCGCGTCGCGGTCATGCTGGTAAACCGCTCGTAGTGTCCGAGGTCGAGATCCGTCTCGGCCCCGTCGTCCGTGACGTAGACCTCGCCGTGCTGATACGGGCTCATCGTGCCCGGATCGACGTTGATGTACGGGTCGAACTTCTGCAGGCTGACCTTGTAGCCATGCCCTTCCAGCAGGGCGCCGATCGAGGCCGCCGCCAATCCCTTACCGAGCGACGACACCACGCCGCCCGTGACGAAGATGTATTTCTTCTGGCGCGCTATGTTTTCCATCGTGTCTTTAAGTCCGGTTTTCCCATCGATATCCTAAGTCCGCGATGAGACGAGCATTAGTTGTCGTACGCGATCGAGATCGTCCTGGGTGTCCACGCCGGCGGCCGTATGCCGCGTTTCGACGACGCGAATCCTGATGCCGAGCGTCAGGGCGCGGAGCTGCTCGAGTGACTCGGCCAGCTCGACCCGCGCGGCGGGGGCGGAGGCTAACTTCAACAGCGTTTCCCGCCGATACACGTATAGGCCGATGTGTGCAGAGGCACCGGCCAGGGGAGCGCGGGAGAAATACAACGCCTCCCCCGAATCATTGGTGACGACCTTGACGACACTGGGCTTTTCGAACTCGGCGCGATCCTGGAACGGGCGCGACAGCGTGCTCATCTCGACCGACGTGTCGGCGAGGAGCGGCGCGATCGCGGCGTCGATGGTGTCGGGCTCGATCAGCGGCTCGTCGCCCTGCACGTTGATCACGATGCCGCAGCGAAGTGCTGCGACCGCTTCGGCGATCCGGTCCGTACCGCTGCCGTGGTCGGCGCGCGTCATCAACGCGGCGCCGCCGAACGCATGGACAGCGTCGGCAATCCGCTGGTCATCGGTCGCGACGATCACGGCGTGCACGCGCCTGGCCGCGGCGGTGCGGCGATACACATGCTCGATCATCGGCTTGCCGGCGATGTCGGCGAGGATTTTTCCGGGGAGACGGGTGGAGTGGAACCTCGCCGGGATGACTGCGAGGACCGACGATTCAGTGAGCGTTGAAGTCAGACGCTCGACCGAATTGGGGTGCACGACGAATCATACCACAGCGGATTGCGGTGATCGGCGCTCGCGAGCGATGATTTCCAGGGTCCTGAGCGCGTATTCTGTAGTTCTAATTTTGTAATGGCGGTCACCCTGACTTCGCGGTCCGTTGGATTGATGGTGGCGACGGCGGTTGCCGCGGGCTGGCTCGGTGCGTCGTTGACGCAGCCGGAGCCGCCGGCGCAGTCATCTTCGCTGTCGACGCCGCGACGATCGATCGAGTCGCGTCCCGTGCCGCGCGCCGACAAATTGCGCGAGCTGCTGGCGACGCCGCCGCTGCCGAGCCGCGGCAGAAACCCGTTCGTTTACGGCCCGCGCGCGGCAACGGCCCGCGATCACCAGCAGCATGGCAACGAAGCGGTCGCCTCAGCGCCGGGCGTTGAAGTGCCGATGGCGCCGCCGGCGCCGATCTTCAAGCTGTCGGGGATTGCGTCGAACCAGGAGAACGGCGCCGCGGTCCTGACCGCGATCGTCATCGACAATGGCTCGATGGTGTTCGTGAAGACGGGCGACAAGCTGTCGAACGGCTACAGCGTCGTCCGCGTCGAGGAAATGTCAGTGACGATCGTCGACGCGGCCGGCGTGACCCAGACACTCAAGCTTCCTTAGCCCGCAGGCCGGACTAAAGTCCGGCCTCTACACTCTCACCAGCCACGCGTTTTTGACGGGCTTGAGCGCGCGAATCTGTTTCATCACGTCTTCGCCAATCTTCTTGTCGGCCGGCTCGTCGACGTTCGCGGCGCAGACCGCGCCTGATTCATTGCGCCCAAGCGCGAAGTTCGCGATGTTGATGTGGTTCTGTCCGAGGATCGTGCCGATCTGACCGATGACGCCCGGCTGATCGTTGTTCATGAACAGGATCGTCGTGCCCGGCAGCTCCGCGTCGATCGGCACGCCGTTCAAGAGCACCAGGCGCGGGCCGAAGCCCGGAACGATCGTGCCCTCCACGTAACGTTCGCCCGTCGACGTCATCAGTTTCAGGGAGATCAGGCTCCGGAACGAGCGGCCCCGGGTGCTGGACGACTCGGTCAACTCGATGCCGCGGGCCTTGGCCACGGCGCGCGCGTTCACTTCCGTGACAGTTTCATCGTGGAGGATCGCCTTGAAGAGTCCAACGAGAGCCGCGTTCACGATCAGCGGGTGAGTGCCCGAGGCAAGCTCGCCGTAGTAACGCACGCTCAGGCCTTCGATCCGGGCTTCGCCCATTTGACCAACCAGCGAGCCGAGCTGCTTCGCCAGGTCGACGAACGGCTGAATCTTCTGGAATTCCTCCGCCGGAATGGACGGGAAGTTGACGGCGTTTCGAATCACGCCGGTTTTCAGGAAGTCACGCAGCGCCGTCGCGGTTTCGACGCCGACCAGTTCCTGGCCTTCTTTCGTCGACGCGGCAATGTGCGGGCTGGCGACGACCTGCGGCAGCTGCTGCAGCGTGTGGTCCGTCGTCGGCTCGGTTGTGTAAACGTCCAGTGCGGCGCCGCCGATATGTCCGCTCTTGATGGCTTCGACGAGGGCGGGCTCGTCGATCAGCTCACCGCGCGCGGTATTGATCAGCTTCAGGCCTTTCTTGCATTTGGCCAACCGCTCGGCGTTGAAGGTGTGCCTCGTTTGCGGCGTCGCCGGCATGTGGAGCGACAGATAGTCTGCGCGGGCGCATAGCTCGTCGAGCGACACCAGCTCGATGTTGAGCCCGGCCGCAATGTTCGAGGCGATGAACGGATCGTGCGCGATCACGGTCATCTCGAACGACTGGGCGCGGCGCGCCACTTCCTGGCCGATGCGGCCCAGCCCCGCAAGGCCGAGGACCTTGCCCCGCACTTCCTCGCCGAGGAAACTCTTCTTGTCCCACTTGCCCTGCTTCATCGACGCGTCGGCGGCGGGAAGCTTTCGCGCCATCGATAAGAGCTGCGCCATGGCGAGCTCAGCGACGCTTATGCTGTTGGCGCCAGGCGCGTTCATCACAACAATTCCGCGCGCCGTCGCGGCTCCGACGTTGACATTGTCGACGCCGGTGCCGGCTCGCGCGATCGCCTTGAGCTTCTTGCCGCCGGCGATGATGTCTGGCGTGACCTTCGTTGCGCTGCGAACGACGAGCGCGTCCGCGGCGGCGATGTCCTTCGACAGTTCTTCGGGGGATCGACCTGACTTCGAGTCGACCTCCCAGCCTTCGGCTTTCAGCAATTCGAGCGCGGTTTTTGGAAGGTCGTCAGCAACAACAATCAGCATGGCAGGAATCCGGAATGAGGAACGAATATAATAACGTGTTCGCGACCTGTGTGACGCACCATCAATGGTGCAATTCGCTGATTTGTTCCGAAAGACGGGCGTTACACGGTGTTCACAGCCTCTTTTCCACAGAGTTTTCAACAGAAATTGTGGATAGAGATGATGCAGTCAAAGGGAAATTGACCTAAGCCACAGATCCACAGATGGAACACAGATTACGGAGTGCTGAATGAATCGGAAAGTGACGGTGGTCGGCGGTGCGGGGAATGTCGGCGCAACGGTGGCACGTGCGATCGCGCAAAAAGAGCTCGCTGACGTAGTGGTCGTTGACATTGCGGATACGAAAGCGGCCGGCGTCGCGCTCGACATTTATGAATCGTGCCCGATTGAAGGCTCCGCGTCGCGCGTGATCGGCGTCGGCACGAATGGCTTCGCCGAAAGCGCCAACTCCGACGTCGTCGTCATCACGTCGGGCATGCCGCGCAAGCCCGGCATGAGCCGCGACGACCTGCTGAACGTGAACTACAAGATCATGCAGGACGTCACGTCCGAGATCGTCAAGTACTCGCCCAACTGCATCATTGTCCCGGTCGCGAACCCGCTCGACGCGATGTCGCAGGCGGTCTATCGCCTGAGCAAGTTCCCGCGCGAGCGCGTGATCGGCATGGCCGGTGTCCTGGATTCGGCGCGCATGAGCACCTTCATCGCGATGGAACTGAACGTGTCGGTGGAAAACGTCTCGTCGTTTGTCCTTGGCGGCCACGGCGACACGATGGTGCCGCTGCCACGCTTCACGACGGTGGCCGGCATCCCGATTCCCGAGCTGATGTCCGCGGATCGGATCAAGGCGATCTGCGAGCGCACCGCTAACGGCGGCGCCGAGATCACCAAGCTGGTGGGCACGAGCGCCTGGTATGCGCCCGGTGCATCAGCGGCGTTGATGGTGGAAGCGATTCTCAAGGATCAGAAGAAGATCATGCCGTGCTCGGTGTTCCTGCAGGGCGAATACGGCGTGAACGATCTGTTCGTCGGCGTGCCCGTGAAGCTGGGCGCCAAGGGCGTCGAGGAGATCATCAAGATCAAGCTGACGGCTGAAGAACAGGCGGCGTTCAACAAGTCCGCCGGCGCCGTGAAGGAGCTCGTCGACGTTATTAAAGTCTGATCGGGGGTACGGGTTCGGTCTCGGTAGGCGATGGAATCGAAGCCGATTATCCTTGGGGAGGCGCTTGCCGCTGCGGCGGCCGCAGAGAAGGCGCGGCTCGCAGCAAGCACCACTGGTCCCTCACCGCTGCAAGGCAAGTCATACGACGCAGAGCGCGGCGAGTTCATTTGATGTGGTTCGTGGCTTCGCCTCTCGATTCTGAGATCGAAGGACTAGTCGCCTCCGCTGCTGGGCGCCGCTGAGCTTGCGAATCCCTCCAGCTCGCTGCTCTTCCCCTCGGCTGTGCTTCGGTGGGGCAGTATGCCTCAACGTACGCCGTAACTGGCCAAGGTGGCGGTCACTTCTGGCGCATGCCGAACGACCCTGAACGACGGGGCCGCGGCGACCGCACGTGCGCAAGACGCGTCATACGCAAATGCCCGAGCCAAGTGGTCTGCTGCTCGTGAGCCCTCTCCTACGTCCGCGTACGCTTCGGCAATGCTGAGTTCCGTCGACATCGTCGGCTTGAGGTCGGCCAATAACTCCAAGTCGCGAATGCCTTCGTTCACCTCACCCTGTTCCATCCGGAGCCAACCGCGATGCAGCAGCACTACGCTTTGTGGCGTGCGCGGATCCGCCATTAATCGCTGGATGTCGCGAGTGGCAGAGAAAACGTCGTTGCTAATCAGGAAACATCGAGAGCGAACGGCCAGCGCCGTCAGATCGCCGGACGTGTCGATGAGCGGTGTCAACGCCGTAGCACACTCTTGGTACCGCCCCAGGTACGCGAGATTCTGCGCGCGGTTGATTTGGGCAGATTCGAGGTTCGGGTCGAGGGCCAAAGCCGATTGGTAATACGCGTCGGCGAGCTCGGGATTGCGATCGCGACCGCACGCGAAACCAAGTTGTCCGCTGTACGAATCCGCCAACACCGCAAACGCCTCGGCGCACGTCGGATCGATTTCGGTGGCCCGTCGAGCGTGATCGCGCCATGCCGGCACGTCGCGCCGCGCGCGAGCCGTGAGGGCCTGCGCGACAAACGACTCTGCGGACGACGGCGAGAGCTTCAGTGCCCGGGCCGACGTCTCCAACATCTTGTCATACGCTTCTGACGTTGCCGGATCCGACGCTAGCCGAGGCGAGACCATTCGGCCGTAGGTTTTCGACATGACGATCCACGCTGCCGCGTAGTCCGGATCCCGGGACACAGCGATCTGCGCCGAGTCCACGGCTTCGGTGTACCGCCTTGCCATGTAGGCCGCGCGCGCTCTCAGGAAGGCGTCATAGGCCTCGGAGTCATTCGTGTGCGTGACGTCCCGGACTTGAATCCGGTTGCCGAGTAAGTTCGCGCCCGAGTGTTGACTGGCGAACGTGGTCGCGACCAACATGAGCGTTAGCGCAATCGACGCGGTCCGTCTACCGAACATGATTTGCGCGGGCCTGAGCTCCCGCGTTAGCCTCGGCTCGGCGGGAGGCACTGCATCGTGCGCTGTTTGCGCCGCCTCGGTTAAGTCGCCCCTCCGAGCTGCCCAGTCGTCCAGCTCAGACCCAGAGGCCCAAGCGGAAGCCTGTTTTTGGTGTGGGTGACGATGTACCGGAAGGCCCTCGGTGAGCTCCCAGCGCTGGACGGTGCGGACGCTACGGCCGAGGTGCGCCGCGATTGCCTTCCAGCCGTCGAGCCGATCGTGCCGATCGGGTACGGAGGCATGAGAATCGAGCACTGCAAGACCCCTGTTTCGGGCCGTTTCGTTACGTCAAAGTGCGATCGATTGTTTCTGCCGCTCTTTGGCGCTTGAAGCCGAAATGGCAGCGCCTACCATACCACACACCTTGGCCGGCCAACCTTGACTGGTCCCACCGAAGCAGTCCGGGAGGTGACGGCTCTAAACGCTCGGTCAAATTGCGGCGTGACGGGGAGGCTAACGATGTTGCCGTGGCTCTATCGGCGTGTGCTCTCGACGAGTCTTCTGCTTTGTTCCCTGATAATTCCAGTTGCGCCCTTGAACGCCCAAACGACAGATCGTTCCGGCATTGAAGGCCGAGCGGTAGACGCCAGCGGAGCCGTGCTGCCGGGAGTGACAGTGACTCTCGCGGGGGACAGTGTGCAAGGCGGTCGTCTGGCGACCGTCTCCGGCGCCGATGGACGATACCGTTTCACTGCCCTGCCGCTGGGGGTCTACAACCTGACATTCGAATTGGCGGGTTTCCAGACCGTCCGGCGAACCGAGATTCGACTCGGCGCGGCATTCATCGCCACAATCGACGTGAAGATGACGATTGGCGCGCTCACGGAAAGCCTTACGGTTACGGGCGAGTCGCCGGTCGTCGACGTGAAGACAGCGGCCGTAAGCACGAATCTCAACAAGGATGCCTTGGAGAACCTGCCTACGTCGCGCAGCATGTGGCAGATCATGGCGCTCGCGCCGGGCGTGCGCGTGACCGGAACGCCGGACGTGGGCGGTTCGGCGGTCGGCACTCAACAGGGCTATCAGAATTATGGGACTTCGACCGGCGGCAATAAGCCCACCATTGACGGTGTCGATACACGCGAGGACGCCGGCGGCGCAGGTTTTTACTACGACTACGGCGCGTTTGAAGAGGTACAGATCAAGGCCATGGGCAGCGACGCCGAGATGGCCGTGCCGGGAACGCAGTTTGTAGGCATCCTCAAGTCTGGCACTGACAAGTTCCGGGGCTCCGCGTTTTTCGGCTGGCAGACGCCCCGCCTGCAGGCCGACAACATTACGGACGAACTCAGAGCTCGTGGCGTTAGCGATGGCAATCCACTGAAGTCGTATCACGACGGCAATGTCGATCTTGGGGGGCCGATCTTTCGCCGTAAGGCCTGGTTCTACGGCTCGTATCGCAATCAGGAAATCAAGACCGGAGTGGTCGGGTACGTTGCGTCGCCCGGACCGGACAACACGGTCGGAACCCCCGACGATGTGCCTGGCGACTACAACGTGACGCTGACCAATTTCACCGGAAAGCTGACCGCGCAGGCTGGTCTGAAGCACCGCTTCGCGAGCTTCATCCAGGCGCAGACCAAGGACTATCCCGAGCGCAACGCCGACGGCTTTCGATTCAAGGAGTCCACCTGGCATCAGATCTTCAAACCGAAGGCAGGAAAGGTGGAGTGGTCGTGGATGGCGTCGGATCGGACGTTCGTGAATGCGTTTGTGGGCCGGTGGGAATATGTCACCAACGCGCTCAACTGGACCGAAGCTCCGGCCACGTATGACACCGTCACGTTGCGGTTCGGCGGGCGGTTCCTGACGGCACCGTACGTCGGCGGGCGTGGGCGGTGGCAGTACAACGGCAGCGTGTCGCACTACATCGCGAGCGGCTGGGGCGGCACCCACGATCTGAAGTTCGGCGCGGAGGTTACTGACGAGAACCGCACCTATGATGCCGAGGGCCGCACTGGCGGACGCGACTACCAGCTTCGCTTCCAAAGCGGGACGCCGTTCCAGATCGTGGTGGATAACTATCCACTCAACTCGGAAGGCAAGATGTCCACGCAGTCCGCCTTTGTCCGCGACTCGTGGCAGCTCGGCAACCGGCTTTCACTGAACCTGGGCTTGCGCTATGAGGGGTATCGCGTCTATCTGCCGGAACAGTCGAAAGCCGCCGGACGGTTTTACCCCGCGGGAGACTTCCCCGAGATCGACGTCCTCACCTGGCGAAACTGGGCGCCCCGCGTTGGCGTGTCTGTGCCGCTCGACCAGGCGAACCGCACGGTGTTGAAGGCGACCTACGGCTGGTATAACTTCGCGACGCAGACGACCTATGGGGACGACTACAACAGCAATGCCCGCACCACGACGACCTATCGCTGGAACGACTTGAATGGCAACCGGGATTACAACGACGGCGAGCTCGGTGCGTTCGTGAGCGCCACTGGATCCTCGGCCTCGGCGATCAATCCTGACCTGCGGCAGCCGAAGACGCACGAGATCACAACGTCATTCGAGCGGCAGCTTGCGTCGGACCTGTCAGCCCGGGCCAGCTACGTCTACCGCCGCGAGGCGGATCGATTTCAGAATGTCAACGTGTTGCGCCCCTTCGAGGCCTTCAACGTGCCAATTACCGGCGTTGACCCAGGGCCCGACGGTGTGCTCGGCACTTCGGATGACGGCCGTGCGCTGACCTATTACGACTACTCGGCGGCATATGCGGGCGCCGCGTTCGTTCGCCTTGTCGACATCAATACAGATGGGTACGACAACGCCTATAACAGCTTCGAGGTCGCGACGCAGAAGCGTCTCTCGAAGCGGTGGCAACTGGTGTCGTCATTCCTCGGGACTCACGTTGACACGTGGCGCAACGGCATTCCGCAAGATCCCAATGCGGCGAACTTCTTCCCGAAATCGAATTACTGGCAATGGAGTTACAAGCTGTCCGGAAGTTATCAGTTGCCGTACGATATCCAGGCCGCGGCGATGTTTACGAGCCAGAGCGGATCGGTCTGGGCGCGCGAGGCGCGCTTCACGACCGGATTGACGCGCCTGGCGGAGGTGGTGCTTCTTATGGAGGATCCGGCCGCGCGCCGGCTGCCGGCTCAGAACATTCTCAACCTCCGGTTCGAGAGGCGGCAGAAAATCGGCGTGGGCACGGCGTCGTTCCAGTTCGATCTGTTCAATGTGACGAACACAAATGTTGAGCTCGGTGTGACGGCGCGTTCAGGCGCAACCTTTGGCCGGATCACCGAGATCGTGCCGCCTCGCATCGCGAGACTTGGCGTGACCTTCAAGTTCTGAACGTCCAAGACCAACTGGAGAGCAGTTAACTAGCGAGGTTGAACATGCGTTTGAGGTTTTCCAATACCGTCGTCAGTCCGCTCGCCGTCGCCGCAGCCATCCTTGTTGGCCTGACCATCGTCGATGTCAGTGCCCAGCGTAATGGCACGCAGCCGGGCGCCTCGAACACGATTTCGCCCGTGGACGAGGGCAAGCGAGTCGAGGGTAAGAACGGCGTCGTCACCTCGGCTAACGGTCTTGCGAGTGAAGCGGGGCTCGAGATGTTGAAAGCGGGTGGCAACGCCGTCGACGCCGCCGTGGCGGCGACGTTCGCGATCGGCGTCGTGGAACCGCAGATGTCCGGGCTGGGTGCCAGTGGCTCCGCGACGATTTGGATCAGGTCCGAGGGTAAGCCTGCGTATTTGGATTTCTATGCGGCGCAGCCCGTCGATGCCTGGCGCGGCCACACTGAACCGGCGCCCGCGCAACGTGGACAGGGTGGTCCGCCGAGGCCGCCGGGTGCGCCCACCGCCGAACAACCCCAGACTCCGGGCGCGGAAGGCGACGCGGAAGGAGGACGCGAGGTTCCAGGTGATCTTCGAGTGGTCGGTATCCCGGGCGCCGTGGCTGGATTGCTCACGATGCACGAGAAGTACGGCGTGCTCAAGCGCGAACAGGTGATGGCGCCGGCGATTCGATTGGCTGAGGAAGGCTTTCCGATCGGTCAGATTCTGGCGGACTTCATCGCCTCCGGCGGAAACAAGATGAAGCCGTTCCCGAAAGCGATGGCTCTGTACTTTCCCAATGGCAAAGCGCTCGGTCCAGGCGAAACGCTCCGCAATGCCGAATTGGCGAACAGTTTACGCCGCATCGCGAAGGACGGACGTCGCGGCTTCTATGAAGGGCCAACCGCGGCAGCGGTTGTGGCCACGCTCAACGCCGGCAAACATCCAGTTCGACTCAGCGACTTTGCGCAATTCGAGCCGCAGTGGAAACGCCCTTTGTGCGGCGACTATCGCGGCCTGACGGTGCTCTCCGCCGCGCCACCGCAGACCGGTTATCAAGTGCTGCACGCTCTGGAGATGCTGGAGCCCTTTGATCTGAAGGCGTTGGGGCTGCCAACACGATCCGCGGCCGCATTCGATGTGCTGTCGTCAGCGTTGCGTTCAGGACAGTCGCAGTCGCGCTTCAACGGCGACCCGAACTGGGTGACGGTGCCAGCCAACGGAATTTCGTCATCGGCATTTGCAGCGTCACGAAAAGCGTTGATTGGCAGCCGGAACGCACCGAAGACAGTGGCAGCCGACGATCCAAATACTTTTGACCGCGCTGCGCCTGCCGGAGAATGCGGCCGGTATGAGCCTTACGGTGCAGCCGTGCCGGTGCCGAGCGTGGCCGACGCCTCGCCGAGCTCATTCGATGACGTTGGCGAGCGCTCAGACGAGGTGGACGGTGAAACGACTCACCTCTCGGTTGTGGACAAGTCCGGCAATGCCGTCGCCCTGACGATCACCAACAGCAGCGTGTGGGGATCGGGTGGATTTGCCGAGGGATTCTTCCTGAACAATTCGGGGTTCCGTTTTACCGATCAGAACATCGACGCGCCGGCCCGCAGCAAATGGCGCATTCGCAACACGACGATCGCGCCGACGATCGTGCTGAAGAACGGCAACGTGCAGATGGTGATCGGGGCTCCGGGCGGCGGACGCATTCCGACGGAGATCCTGCAGGTGATGGTGTACGTGCTGGACTACGGGCTCGATCCACTGGACGCCGTTCGAATGCCGCGGATCTTTACCGCGGCGGCGAACCCACGTGTGCAGGTCGAGCATGGTTTCACGCCGCAGTTGCTGGGTGAGGTGCGCGCGATGGGATACGAGCCGGTGGCCGAGTCTGCAGGGTACGCGCGCTTGTACTTCATCACCCGCCGGGGTGATTCATGGGTCGGCATTGCCGATCCCCGTCACGACGGCCAGCCGAGAGCGTACTGAAAGTGATGAGACGCACCATCATCGCCCTGGCGCTGGTCACCCTCGGCGCGGCATCGGTCCGCAGTGATGGATCCGCCGCGACGCTGCAGGCCCGGCCCGCCGTCAACGAAATTCTGTGGGACAAGTACGGTGTTCCGCATGTGTACGGCAAGGATGCCGCCGCCGTGTTTTACGGCTACGGCTATGCGCAAGCTCAGAGCCACGCAGACGAGATTCTTCGTTTGTACGGCGAGTCGCGGGGTAGGGGTGCCGAGTACTGGGGGCAGCCGTACGAGGAGACGACGATCTGGCTGCTGAAGAATGATGTGCCCGCGCGCTCCAAGCGCTGGTACGACGCACAGGAGCCGCGCTTCAAAGCGAACCTCGACGCGTTTGCCAAAGGCATGAACGACTACGCAGCGGCACATCCCGACGCGATCGATCCGTCGGTCAAGGTGGTCCTGCCGGTGAGCGGCATCGACGTCGTCGCTCACGCCCATCGGCTGATGAACTTCGTGTATGTTGCGTCACCCAATGCCGGTGGTGAAGGCGAATTCACTGCCGGTGAGGACGGCTCCAACACGTGGGCGATTTCAGGCGCCAAGACGGCGAGTGGACGCCCGATGCTTCTGCAAAACCCACACCTCTCCTGGAGCACGAACTACTTCACCTATTACGAAGCTCACCTCGTCGGCCCTGACTTCGAGATCTACGGTGCGACACAAATCGGATTGCCGATCATTCGCTTCGCGTTCAATCAACAGATGGGCATTTCGAACACCGTCAACAGCATGCTTGGCGCGACCACTTACAAACTCACGCTCAAGGACGACGGGTATTTGTTCGATGGCGCTGTTCGGCGGTTCGATGTGAAGACGTTGCGCTACAAACTGCGCCAGAGCGATGGCACGACGATCGAGAAGCCACTCGGGCTCAAGACCAGCGTTCACGGTCCGATCTTCGAGCGCACGGACGGAACGGTCACGGCCCTCCGCGTTGCCGGGCTCGATCGCCCGGCAATGCTCCATCAATATTTCGACATGGTGACCGCAAAGAACTACGCCGCCTTTACAGCCGCAATGAAGCGGCTGCAGGTGCCGACGTTCAACATCAGTTACGCCGATCGTGACGGCAACGTGGAATACATCTTCAACGGCATCGCACCGAGGCGCTCGTCTGGTGACAGTACGTTTTGGCGCGGCCTGGTTCCCGGCGACACCTCTCAATACGTTTGGACTGAGGTTCACCCTTACGAGGATTTACCCCGCGTCACGAACCCTCCTGCTGGCTTTATCCAGAACACGAACGATCCGCCGTGGTTCCCGTCCTGGCCAACACCAATCAAGGCGGGTGATTATCCGGCTTACATCGCGCCGCGCGGCCCTGAATCGTTCCGGGCGCAGAACTCGCTGAAGATGATGGCGGAGAATGAAAAGATCACCTTTGAGAAGTTCGTACAGCTGAAGCTGTCGACGCGATCGCTGCTTGCCGATCGAACGCTGCCCGATCTGATAGCGGCGGCAAAAGACAATCCTGCCCCCGACCTGCAAGCCGCAGTGAAGCTGTTGTCGGATTGGGACCGCAATTACTCGAGCAACAACCGCGCGGGTCTGCTGTTCGAGGAATGGGCGCGCCTTTTCGCCGGTCCGAACTTCGGCGGCCAGGCCAATTATGCCGTCGCATTCGACGCCGCCAAGCCAACATCGACTCCGACCGGAATCAAGGATCCGGCTGCAGCGGTGAAGATGCTGGGCGAGGCGATCGTTACGACCACACAGAAATACGGCGCGCTCGATCGCGCGTTTGGCGAAGTGTCCAGGTTCAAGCTGGGTGACGTCGATCTGCCTGGCGACAGCAACGTCGGCGGTCTGGGTCCGTTCCGCGTCATCACGTGGGGACCGCTCGACGCGAGCGGAAAGCGTTATCCACAGCACGGGGAAACATGGATCGGGATGATTGAGTTCACCACGCCGATCAAGGCGTACGGCTTGATGACGTACGGAAACTCACGTCAGCGAGGCACGAAACATCGCAGCGATCAGCTGACGCTCCTGTCGAAGCACGAATTCCGGGAGCTGTGGCTGCAGCGCCGACAGATCGAGGCCAACATCTCGGAACGCACGCCCCTCAAGCCATGACATATCGAAGCTATGGACCGGCGGCCATCGCGATCGCAGCAGTGATGGTGATTGCTAGCGTCAGCGCCGTTCGGCCTCTGGCGTTCGCTGAGCCCGAACCCGCGTTTACGTCGGTCCAGGCGGAACTGCTGGCGGTACCCAACTCCTACTCAAATGCGTGGGCCGACTACGACAACGACGGCGATCTCGATCTTGCCGTCTCGCTTGGCAGCGGCGAAGTTCGTTTATATCGCAATGACCGCGGCACGCTCGTGAGCGTCGGCCGGGACGTTGGCATGCCGCAGGCTGGCAGTCACGAATTACGCGGCCTCAGCTGGGGCGACTTCGATCGGGACGGCTTTGTCGATCTGCTCGGCGGTGCCACGGCGAAAGACAAGCTCACCCTGGTCCTTCGCAACGAGGCCGGGAAGAGATTCACCGACGTGGCTGCCGCGATCGGCCTGACGATTCCTGACCGCTCCGCTCGTCAGACCAACTGGATCGACTACGACAACGACGGCGACCTCGACGTCTATGCCACAGATCGGAGTGGCGACAACAAGCTGTTCCGAAACGTTGACGGCAAGTTCACCCGGGTGTTCGCCGACGGGGGCCCCACCGATCCGCGTCCGACAGTCGGCGCCTGCTGGCTCGATGCCGACAACGATGGCGACCTCGACCTCTATCTCGCGAACCAGTCTGGTGCGACCGATGCGATGTGGAGAAACGACGGTCACGCGTTCGTTGACGTGGCGCTGGCTCTCGGGATGACCGGACCCAAGCGCACGACCGAGGAAGGCGGCGTGGGCTGCGCCATTGGCGACTACGACAACGACGGCGACCTCGACATCTTCGCACCGAACTACGGCCATAACCTGCTCTATCGCAACAATGGCAATGGGACGTTCACCGAGGTCGCCAAGGGCGTGGGGCTCGGCGTGGAGAACCACGCCGTTGGCGCCGACTGGGGTGACTACGACAATGATGGCGACCTCGATCTGTCCGTCATCTCCTATGAGGGCGCTTCTGGCGCGCAGCAGCCGCTGAACGCCCTCTTTAGAAACGACGGTTCGAAGGGTTTTGTAAATGTCATTGGCAAGAACAGCCCACTGAATGTCGCCGATCACGGTGTGCAGTTCGTGGATTACGACAACGACGGAGGTCTTGATCTCAGCGTGACGGATGGCTATGGCCCGGTTGGCGGCCACTTTGTGTTTCGCAGTGGCCTGTCCCCAGAGGCGAAGAAGCGAAGTCTGAGCGTTCTCGTGCTCGACTCGAAAGGTCACCAGACGCGGTTCGGCGCGGAAGTCAGGTTGTTCGACGCTACCGGCAGAGTGATCGCGACGAGGCAGGTCGTCACCGGCGGGGGTTACAACTCACAGCGAGCGGCGCCCGTTCATTTCGGATTGGCGCGGATCGAGCCTCTCCGCGTCGAGGTCACGTTCATGAGTCCGAGTGGCCGCCGGCGACAGACGATCAACAACGTTCAGCCCGCGGCGTTCTCTGGCAAGAGTCTGGTCATCCGCGAGGCCCAATAGGCTGAACGCTGGGTTCGCGCACCGCCAAAACCGCGATGAGCTACTTTACGCACCTCGAGTGCGCGAGCGGATGCGGCGCCGGGCCGTTCGATCCACGCCGCATTCATTTTCTCTGCCCTTCATGCAGCCTTCCGCTGCTTGCTCGTTACGATCTGCAAGCCGCGCGCGCGTGGACGCGAGAAAGTCTCATCGGCCGGTCACCGACGATGTGGCGCTATCGCGAGCTGATGCCGCTGTTGCCAGGTGACGAGCCGATTACGTTGGGCGAAGGCTTTACGCCGCTGGTCCATGCCCGTCGACTCGGGCAGACGCTTGGCCTCGACCGCCTGTTCATCAAGGACGAATCGCTCAATCCGACAAACTCCTTCAAGGCGCGAGGCTTGTCTGCTGCCATCACGAGAGCGAAAACACTTGGTGCAACGACAGTTGTGTTGCCGACAGCGGGCAACGCTGGAAACGCCGCCGCGGCGTATGCGGCGGCTGCTGGGGTTGCCTGCCAGGTCTTCATTCCGAAAGATGCGAAGCAACCGTTCATCGACGAGTGCCGGCTATACGGCGCGACCGTCACGCTCGTCGACGGACACATCGTCGAGGCTGGCCGGTTGGCCGCCGAACAGGGAAAGCCTCGCGGGTGGTATGACGTGTCGACGTTGCGAGAGCCCGGACGCGTGGAAGGCAAGAAGACGATGGGCTTCGAGCTCGCGGAGCAATTGAACTGGACGCTGCCCGACTGGATTGTCTATCCGACCGGTGGCGGTACGGGCATCGTCGGAATGTGGAAAGCGTTCGACGAAATGGAGGCGATTGGCTGGCTCGCGCCTGGACGCCGGCCGCGGATGGTGTCCGTGCAGAGTGAGGGCTGCGCGCCGATTGTCCGTGCCTTCCACCAGGGTGCGCTGAAAGCAACGCTGTGGGAAGACGCGCATACCGCCGCCGACGGCTTACGCGTACCCCGCGCCATCGGTGATTTCATCATGCTGAAGAACATCCGCGAGAGCGGCGGCACGGGAGTGACCGTGTCCGACGAGCAGATGATCGCCGATATGCGCACTATCGGACAGCTCGAAGGGGTATCAGCGGCACCGGAAGGTGCGGCGACGTTCAGTGCCGTTCGCAAGCTGGTCGAGGGTGGCAGCATCAAGCGGGACGACACCGTCGTGATTTTCAATACCGGCGGAGCCCTCAAGTACCTCGACCTGCTTCGCCGAGGCATCGCGTCGCCCACGAACGATTGCAACGATTTCGCGGAGTCTTCATCATGGAATCGGGAGTGACCGAACTTGTCGATCGTCTGAACCGTGCAATGGACGTCGGGGCGCCCGAAGCCATCACGCTGCGCGTGAAGGACGAGCTCGAGGACTTACTCGGACGGCAGACTCTCGACCTGCCGACCCGCTTCCGGGTGCCGCGTCAAGAAGGTTACGCGCGTCGCTTGCTGTATCGGGATCCCGACAACCGATACACAGTCATTGTGATGACGTGGGCGCCGGGACAAGCCACGCCCGTGCACGATCATGGCGGGCTCTGGTGTGTGGAAGGCGTCGTCGAGGGACAAATGCAAGTCACCCAGTACGACGTGCATTCCCTTGGCGACAGGTTCGAGGTGACGCCGCTCAGCGCCCCCATCGCCGCCGATGTCGGGAGCGCCGGCCGGCTCATTCCGCCCGTCGATTATCACGTACTCGCGAACGCGCAGCCGGACGCTACGTCAATCACGCTGCATGTGTATGGAGGCGAACTCGACAGCTGCCGTATCTACACCCAAGGACCTGATGGCTGCTACAAGGAGAGCATTCGCGCGCTGAGCTACCATGACTAGCAGCCTTGCTCGTCGCGAATGGGTTGCTCCGCTGCTGAGGACGCTGCCTGGTACTCTTGCAGCGTTGTCTGTCATGCTCTCCGGTTTCTGGCTGGCAGACATCATCGGTCAGCAGATTCTGCGTGCGCAAGGGCTCGTGGGCAGCGGTCCTTTGTCAGGTGTCCCAGTTGCAATCGTTATCGGTTTGCTGCTTCGCCACACAGGGGCGTTAGACGCGTCTTTCAATCCGGGCCTGAAGTTCGCAACGACCACCGGACTCAAAGCCGGCATTGTGATTGCCGGCATCCGCCTTAGTCTGTTTGACGTGTTGAAGCCCGGTGTCGCTGGACTACCCGTGGTGCTGGCCGCGATCACTGTCGGGCTGTCATTCGTTGTTTGGTTTAATCGCCGGCTCGGACTGCCGCCACGTCGTGGATTTGTGATCGCTGCAGGCACAAGCATCTGCGGTGTAACGGCGATCGTGTCGAGCAGACTGAGGGACCGTAACAATAGCGTCACGCTTCGTGAACCGGTCGCTCCGGCGTTCGTGGCATGAGCGTGAGAGGAGAACCGATGAACGCCTGGAGGCGATACTTCGATGAACTCGGCGTAGCGGGCTTGATGGCCGCCTCGCTACTGATACTCCCCGCGCTCGCATCGGCGCAAACCGCCGAGCTGCGAGGTGTGGTCGCGGACGCGACCGGGGCCGTGTTGCCAGGAGTCTCCATAAGGATCCAGAACGCCGGTACTGGTGTCGAGCGCGCGGTCACGACGGATAGCGACGGCCTGTTTCGGGTGCCCGCGCTCCAGCCTGGCAGCTACGTTGTCGAATCGATCCTGATGGGTTTCAACACCGACACGCGCAAGCTGGCGCTGACGGTAGGCCAAGTTGCGGAGCTGCGCATCGCGCTGACGGTCGGTGCGCTCGAGGAGTCTGTGCAGGTGGTCGGCAGCTCGGCAACTGTCGAGATCGATACGACCACATCCGACCTGTCTGCCGTTGTCACTCAACAGCAGCTCGCGGAGCTGCCGGTGCTCAATCGCGGGTTCGTCGGCCTCGCGCAATTGCTGCCAGGCGGCGGGCCGGCTCGCAGCGGCGACGGCCGCTTCGGCATCAACACCGCCTTCGGCGGCACCAACGTGCGGAGCATGTACTCCATGCAGATCGACGGTGGCGTGATGGACCATCCCATCTACGGCTTTGCCATTGTCAACGTCAGTCAGGACGCCGTGCAGGAGTTTCGCGTGCTGCGCAACCAGTTCGACACCGAATACTCGCGCGCGGGCACGGCCGTCGTCAACGTGATCACGCGCTCCGGCACGAACACGTTGCACGGTCAGGGGTCCTACTTCGGTCGTGACGATGGGCTGAATGCGAGAAACGCGTTTGCGGCGACGAAGCCACCATTCGACTCGACGCGGGTGAGCGGCTCGCTCGGCGGGCCAATCGTCAGCAACAAGGCCTTCTTCTTCAGCGCGGTCGAATACAACCGTCAGAATTCCGTCCGGATCGTCGCGCTGCCCAGCACCAACCCGTTTGCCGCGGCGTTCAACGGCGTCTACGGCAACGGGAACCGGTCAAAGCTCGGGCAAGCGAAGGTCGACTACACGGTCAATCCGTCGCACGCGCTGTCCGTGCGGTATCTCTACGCCAACGACGACATCTTCGAAGACTACGAGCTGGCTGAGAACACAGCGCTCGATTTCAACGACGTCTCGGTGAGCTGGAACTGGACGCTGGGTGCATCGACGCTCAACAGCGTCGTCGTGCAGGTGCTCGATCAGGATACGCAGCGATTCCAGCTCACGCCCGGCACGCAGGTGATTCGGCCGTCGTTTACCTCAGGACGCTCGCCGAACTTGCCCCAGGGCTTCCCACGTAAGCGCTACACGGTGAACGATACGTTTTTCGTCGCGCCGGGACGGCACGCGATGAAGTTCGGTGTGCGGATGTCGTACGAGGATCTCGGCTACAACGCCGACTATTACGGTTCTGGCGTGTGGCAGTTCAACACGGATCGGCCGTTCGATCGAAACGATCGCGCGACGTGGCCAACGCGCTTCACCATCGGCAGCGGTCCGGCCACGCAGTACTACAGGAACACGGAGTGGGGCTTCTTCGCGCAGGACGATCTGCGGCTGGGCAGGCTGACGCTGAATCTTGGACTGCGATACGACTTTGATACGAACCTGCGAAGCAACGATCTGATGGCGGAGCTGCTGGACAACCCACAGTTCGCCGGCCTGGAGAACCTGGTGCAGCGCGATCGCGGCAACGATCTCGACAACATCCAGCCGCGTTTCGGCTTCGCGTGGGATCTGCGCGGCAACGGCCGCACCGTACTCCGCGGCGGGTACGGCCTGTACTCGGGCCGCAATCGTCCATGGTTCAACATCCGAGGCGATGTGGTCAGCAATCAGTACACCGCCGAGATCACTGACCCCAATCTGCTGCAGTTTTACCCGGACCAAACGGCAGCGCTCGGTGGCCGGACGCTCGAGGATTACATCCGCGCCTCCGGCGGACGCGCGCTCTATCTTCCAGGCGACGATCTAAGCCTGCCATATGTGCACAGCGCCACGATTGGCATTGCCAAGATGCTGCCGGGCGAGACGTCGCTCGAAATCGATCTCATTCGCCAGGTTCAGAAGGATCTTCAGACCGGACGGGATGCCAACCTTCCGGCTCGCGGTCCGCTAGCGAGCAACCTGAGGCCCTACCCCCAGTTCTCCTCCGTCACGTTGATCAACTCGTTGACCGACTCCACGTACGACGCGCTGCAGGCGCAGTTGCGCAAGCGTTTCCGCGGCAGCACATGGCAGGTCTCGTACACGTTGGCGAAGGCGATCTCCGACGGCACAAACGACAACGCCAGCGTCAGCACTGATCCATGGAGTACGTTCGGCAACGACGATCGCGGCCTGGACGAAAACGATCGGCGCCACGCGCTGTCGGTGTCAGCCATCGCGCCTCTGCCTTGGCAGATCCAGCTCGCGACCATCGTGTCACTCCGGTCGGGCCAGCCGTGGGACATCACCGCGGGGCAGGATCTCGACGGCGACGGCAATCAACAAGATCGCCCTGCGGGTCTGGTCAAGAACGCGGGCGGAACGAAGAGCGAGGCAAACCTGGCGATCATCAATGCCTTCCGCCAGTCGCGGAACTTGACGCCCGTGACCATGGACACACTGACGCAATCGTCACCTGACACGGTCGTCGACGTGCGTGCGACCAAGCAGTTCCGCTTCGGATCGAAGGCCAACGTCGGCGTGTTCCTCGAGGCCTACAACGTGTTCAACACCGTCAACTTCGACAACCCCAGCGGCAATCTCAGGTCGGCCAGCTTCGGGGTCTATACGAGCGCGCGAAGTGCGAGGCAGATCCAATGGGGCGCTCGCATCCAGTTCTGACAATCCGGACATTTGACGTGTCGCGTAGAGCGGAAATGCAAAAGGAGATCGCCGTGAAGAAATGGCGCAGACCGCTCACGATGCGTGCCGTCGCTCCGCTGGCGAGAGGGCGTGCGGTGTTGACGGCCGACGCCGGCGCGAGCGGCCAAATCCCGGATCGCCGTCCTTTGCTGGCGCCCGCAGAGCAAACCACCGACGATCCGCGACGGATGCCGCGCCGGCCATCGACCGGCGACCGAACGCGGGTCGTGCTGCGAGGCGGTCGCATCTTCGACGCGATTGGCGTCGGCGTCCGAGAAGGCGCGGTCTCATCGACGGCAACACCATCGCGGCCATCCTGTCGCGCGGCGTCGAGCCGTGGCCTGCCGACGCGGAAGTGCTCAGCGACTGGAGCGCGGCGAACGCGATCCCCGCGCCCCGGGTGTTCACCGCGGGGCACATCATCACCGGCACTGGCCGTCACGCGACCGAGCGCCCGGTTACGCCGAATCACGGGCCCGAGTTCGCCTGGGGGGTCGACGGCGCTGACGCCTGGCGGGCCGCCGTCCGCAAGACCTTCAAAGAAAGCGCGAGCGTGATCAAGATCGCGAGTCATTTTTCGGCCGACGAGGTGGCGGCCGTGGTGGACGAGGCGCACCGGCTCGGGCTGAGGGTGACTTGCGACTGCGAGAGGTTTACACAGCGATGGCGGTTCGCGCTGGAGTACACATGATCGAACACCCGCTGCCGCGTACGGACGACACCATTGCGGAGATGGCAAAGCGGCGGATCGGCGCCGTGCCAACGCTACAGGTGTACCAAGGCGTCCTCGACAGGGCGCGCGGCTAGTCCGGGTCGACATCGCGCCGCTGGTCGATGAGCAGCCAGGCGATCTTCGACGTCTTCAAGAAAATGCGAGTTGCGGGCATCCTGATGGGTGTGGGGCCGAGACCATCGGCGGCGCGCACCGGCAAATTCCCAACATGTACATCGCCGAACTGAAGCGGTTCGTGAAAGGCGGCTACTCGATCGCCGAATCGCTGATGGCGGCGACGATCACCAACGCGAAGCTGCTCGACATGGACGACAAGCTTGGAAGTCTCGAGCCGGCAAGCTCGCGGACGTTATCGTGGTGGACGGACGGCCCGACGAGAACCTCGTCGATCGGGGCGCTTGTTCGCTTTGATTGTGGCCGGATCGGTTGAACCAGGTGTGCCGCCGTACGAATCGCCCAAGAGCCTTACGGACCTCGCCGACCAAACGAGAACCGTGCTGCGTACATCTACAGACGCCTGAACACGAACCAAACAGAACCAGACCCGTAACACGTAACCCGGAACCTGTAACCCGAGGGTTCACCGCACTATCGCCTTCAGGAAGTCTCGATTCATCCTCGCAATATTCGAGATCGAGATCTCTTTCGGGCACACGGCTTCGCATTCACCCTCGTTCGAGCACATTCCGAAGCCTTCGGAATCCATTTGCTCGACCATTCGAACAACCCGGCGGCCTCGTTCGGATTCACCCTGGGGCAGGAGACCCAGGTGCGTAATCTTCGCGGACGTGAAGAGGTGCGCTGCCGCGTTCTTGCAGGCGGCAACACATGCGCCGCAGCCGATACACTGCGCCGAGTCCATCGCCTGATCGGCAATGCCTTTCGCGATCGGCAGGCTGTTGGCGTCAGGGGCGCCGCCGACGTTCATCGACACATAGCCGCCGGCGGCGATGATGCGGTCGAACGCGGATCGATCGACGACGAGATCCTTGATGATCGGAAATCCCTTGGCGCGGAACGGTTCGATCGTGATGGCCTCGCCGTTCTTGAAGCGGCGCATGTGGACCTGGCAGGTCGTTGCGCCCTTGTCCGGGCCGTGCGGAATGCCGTCGATGACGAGCCCGCAGCTGCCGCAGATGCCTTCACGGCAATCCGAATCGAACGCGATCGGATCCTCCCCCTTCTTGATCAGCGATTCGTTGACGACGTCGAGCATCTCGAGGAACGACATGTCGGGATGCACGTTGTCCGCGGAGTAGTCGACGAGTCGTCCCTTCGCGTCCGGCCCCGGCTGCCGCCACACTCTTAAGTTCACTTTCATCTTTGTCTCTTCAGCTCTGCACTCAGGCACCTCTAGGCACCTAGGCACCCGGGCACCAAGGCACCCTATTTGTAACTCCTCTGAGTCGGATGCACTTCCTCGAAGGCGAGTTGTTCCTTGTGCAGCTTCGGTCGCCCCCCGACACCCTTGAATTCCCAGGCGGCGACGTACGAGTACTCCTGATCGTTTCGCTGCGCTTCGCCGTCCGGCGTCTGGTATTCCTCGCGGAAGTGGCCGCCGCATGACTCGCGCCGTTCGAGCGCGTCGAGCGCGAGGACTTCGGCGAATTCCATGTAATCGGCGACGCGGCCGGCATAGTCGAGACCCGGATTCAGGTTGTTCGCATCGCCGGGCACGCTGACGTCCTGCCAGAACTCATCGCGCAGCTTGCGAATCTCGCCGACTGCCTGGGTCAGCCCCGCTTCGTTGCGGGCCATGCCGACCTTGTCCCAGCAGATCGCGCCGATGGCGCGATGGAATTCACGGACGGTGCGCCTGCCTTTGACCTTCAGGACGCGATCGATGCGCTCCTGCGATTCGGTCTTCGCGGCGCTGAATGCCTCGTCTTGCGATGTGACCGTCGACAATGCCGCGCCGCCGAGATAGTTGGCGACGGTGTAAGGCGCCACGAAGTAGCCGTCGGCGAGTCCCTGCATCAGCGCGCTCGCACCCAGGCGGTTCGCGCCGTGATCCGAGAAGTTCGCTTCGCCGAGCACGAACAAACCCGGTATCGTCGACATCAGGTTGTAGTCCACCCACAGGCCGCCCATCGTGTAGTGCACGGCGGGGTAGATGCGCATCGGGACCTGATACGGATTCTCGTCCGTGATGCGCTGATACATGTCGAACAGGTTGCCGTAGCGCGCGCGGATCGTGTCGACGCCCTGCCGCTTGATCGCGTCCGCGAAGTCCAGGTAAACGGACAGGCCGGAATCGCCGGCGCCGCGGCCTTCATCGCACACGGCCTTTGCGGCTCTTGATGCAACATCGCGCGGCACGAGATTGCCGAAGCTTGGATAGCGGCGCTCGAGGTAATAGTCGCGCTCGGCTTCGGGAATCTGCGAGGCCGGACGCTTGTCGCCCTGCTGCTTCGGCACCCACACGCGGCCGTCGTTACGCAGGCTTTCCGACATCAGCGTCAGCTTCGACTGGTGGTCGCCGCTGACGGGGATGCAGGTCGGATGGATCTGCGTAAAGCAGGGATTGGCGAAGAAGGCGCCGCGCTTGTGCGCGCGCCACGCCGCCGTCACGTTCGAGTTGATCGCATTCGTCGAGAGATAGAACACCGTGCCGTAGCCGCCGGTGCAGAGGAGCACCGCGTCGGCGTGATGCGACTCAAGCTCGCCGGTGACGAGATTGCGGACGATGATGCCGCGCGCCTTGCCGTCAACGACGACGAGGTCGAGCATTTCCCGGCGAGGGAACAGCGTCACGGTCCTGGTGTCGACCTGGCGCATCAGCGACTGATAGGCGCCGAGCAGCAGCTGCTGGCCCGTCTGTCCGCGCGCGTAGAACGTGCGCGACACCTGTGCGCCGCCGAAGGATCGGTTGTCGAGCAGCCCGCCGTATTCGCGCGCGAACGGCACACCCTGCGCCACGCACTGGTCGATGATGTTCACCGACGTCTGCGCGAGGCGGTAGACGTTGGCTTCGCGGGCGCGATAGTCGCCGCCCTTGATCGTGTCGTAGAAGAGGCGATAGACGCTGTCGCCGTCGTTGCGGTAATTCTTCGCGGCGTTGATGCCGCCCTGCGCGGCAATGCTGTGGGCGCGGCGCGGACTGTCGTGAATGAAGAACGCCTTGACCGGATACCCAAGCTCGCCGAGCGATGCCGCCGCCGACGCGCCGGCCAGGCCGGTGCCGACAACGATGATCTGATACTTGCGCCGGTTCGCGGGGTTGACGAGCTTGTTCTCGAACATGCGCCGATCCCATTTGTCCGTGATCGGCCCGCTCGGGATGCGAGGGTCGAGAATCATATGCTGATCACCCCGCGCGGCGGCGTGTTCAGGAGGAACGTGTAGATCGGCAGGATGGCGAAACCAAGGCCGATGATGACGGCCAGCCCTCGTCCGATCCACAGCAGCCGCGGCGACCACGTCGGGCTGTTGACGCCAAACGACTGCGCCGCGCTCGACGCGCCGTGCCAGAGGTGAAATACGATGACGCCCATCGCGACGACGTAGAAGGCCACGTAACCGGGGTTGCTGAACACCGTCAGCTGCAGGCGATACAGATCGCGAATGCCCGCGGACGTCTCGTAATACGCGCCGAACTTGAACGTCAGCAGGTGCGTGACGACGAACAGCAGCGTGATCGTGCCCGTGAGGATCATGGTCGACGACGACACGCTCTTGCGGCTGCGGTCATTCTTGCTTTTCGCCCACTTGCGTTTGGCGTATCGCTGCGGCCGCGCCGCATAACTATCGACCACCAGGCCGACCGTCTTGACGATGTGGAGCGCGAAGATCGCCAGCAGCCCGAGCTCGGCGACATAGACGAGCGGGTTGCTGACCAGTTTGTGTGAATACTCGTTGAACGCGTCCGGTCCGGCGATGAAGAGAAGGTTGCCCGCGAGATGAGCGACGAGAAAAATGAGAAGGAACAGGCCGGTCAGCGCGATAAGGAATTTAGAACCAATCGATGAGGAAAACACTTTCCGAAGATCCATGGGGCACTGCCAACTCTTGATTCTATCAGGGGATCAGGCCGTCGGGTCGTCAGGTGCAAGCACTCGGCACAACGGTTTCTCGACGGGAGCTACTCGCTACGCAAGGTCCGGACTGGATCGACGCGCAAGGCAACCCGTCCGATCCCCGCCAGCCGCGCAGCAGAACGCGGTTGACGACAGAAAAGACGGTGGCCAGCTTGTGAAGACTCATGCCCGGAAGGTGCGATGGGGCCGGGCCGCGATCGGAAAACGCGGCGGAATTCGCGTGATCTATTACTGGGCGCCCCGTGAGACGGCGTTCTACATGCTGTACGCGTACTCCAAAAGCGAGCAGGGCGATCTAACGCGAAAGCAAACGCAGATGCTAGAGGCGCTTTGATTCGGGAGGAATTCACGTGAAGGCTGAAGCGTTCAAGGAATTGGTAGCCAGTGTTAAAGAAACGGGACGCATACAGCACGGAACGGCGCGCGCGGCACGCGAGACGGTGTTCAAGGCCGCGGACGTCAAGGCCGTCAGGAAGAAGCTTCGCGCATGGCAGAGTGAGTTCGCGTTGATGATCGGAGTGAGCGTTGCGACTTTGCGCAACTGGGAGCAGGGTCGGCGGGTGCCAGACGGGCCCGCCCTCGCGCTACTTCGTGTCGCGTCGAAGGAACCGCTCGCTGTCGCTAAGGCACTTCATGGTTGGCGCGGCGCGGCTTAATTGCTGAATGAGAAGAATTGCTGGTTTGGCCGTCTATTCAGTAGCGTTCGCAAGCACGCACAAGAGGGATGGACAGGACTTGAATCGTTCGAACGCTGGACGGCGAGCGACGCCGATCGCCACCTCGACGCGCGTGCTTCAGGGAGAGCGCAGAACATGCCAACGGTCTTCTTGAGCCACGCAACGGACGAGAGCATTCTCGCACTCAAGGTCAAGGATCTGGGTCGTTGACGCAATCAGGAAAGACACTATCGACATCACGAGCGAAACTGAAGCGGTGATAGGAATTGATTCGTACCAGTCAATCGCCTTTGTTTCAGGCGAACGGAATAGTCGGTTGCCGACTCATGGTTGCCGACTGTAATAAACTAGTTTTCTTGTGAAGATTCACGAATATCAAGCCAAAGCAGTTCTTGCCAAATACGGCGTGCCGGTTCCCCGCGGGGAAGTGGCGTTCACGCCCGAAGAAGTTCATGACATCGCGAAGCGTTTGGGCGGCTCGATCAGCGTCGTCAAGGCGCAGATTCACGCCGGCGGCCGCGGCAAGGCCGGCGGCGTCAAGCTGGCCAGGTCCGGCGGCGAGGCCGAAACGATCGCGCGCGAGCTGCTCGGCAGAACGCTCGTCACGTATCAGACCGGTCCGGCTGGTCAGAAGGTATTTCGACTGCTCGTCGAAGAAGGCCTCCAGATCGATCAGGAGTTGTATCTCGGCCTCGTGCTCGATCGCTCGTCGCAGCGCATCGTCCTCATGGTCAGCAAAGAGGGCGGCGTCGAGATCGAGAAAGTTGCCGAGGAACATCCGGAAAAGCTTCACAAGGTGTTCATCAATCCGGCGGTCGGCCTGCAGCCGTTCGAGGCGCAGAAGCTGGGCTTCGCCCTCGGCCTGAGCGGCGATTCACTCAAGAAGGGCGTCAAGATGATGCTGGCGCTTTACAACGCCTTCATCGCCACCGACGCATCGATCCTCGAGGTCAATCCGCTGATCGTCACCAAAAGCGGCGACCTGCTCGCGCTCGATGCGAAGATGAACTTCGACGACAACGCGCTGTTCCGTCATCCGGACATTCGCGAGCTCCGCGACGTTGCGGAAGAGGATCCGCTCGAAGTCGAAGCCTCGAAGTTCTCGCTCAACTACATCCGCCTCGACGGCACGATCGGCTGCATGGTGAACGGCGCCGGCCTCGCGATGGCGACCATGGACATCATCAAGCTGTCGGGCGGGGAGCCGGCGAACTTCCTGGACGTCGGCGGCGGCGCCAACGCCGAGCAGATCAAGAACGCGTTCCGCATCCTGATGATGGACAAGAACGTGAAGGCGGTGCTGATCAACATCTTCGGCGGCATCCTGCGCTGCGACGTGCTGGCGGCCGGCGTGATCGCGGCGGTGAAGGAGCTGGGCGTGCCGGTTCCGATCGTCATCCGCATGAAAGGCACGAACGTCGAGGAAGGGAAGAAGATGCTGGCCGAGAGCGGGCTGAACTTTGCGACCGCAGACACGATGGGCGAGGCCGCCGACAAGGTCGTGGCCCTCGCTGGAGGCCGCAAGTAATGGCAGTCCTACTCGACAAGAACACGCGCCTGATCGTCCAGGGCATCACCGGCCGTGAAGGCACGTTCCACGCCAAAGCCGCGGAGGCATATCACACCAAGGTTGTCGGAGGCGTGACGCCCGGCAAAGGCGGAACGACGCATGAAGGCTGGCCGGTGTTCAACACCGTTTCTGACGCTGTGAAGGAGACCGGCGCGAATGCATCAGTGATCTTCGTGCCGCCGCCGTTCGCAGCCGACGCGATCATGGAAGCCGCCGATGCCGGCATTGCGCTGGTCGTCTGCATCACCGAAGGCATCCCCGTCATCGACATGCTCAAAGCGATGACGTTCCTGAAGGATCATCCGAAGACGCGGCTGATCGGCCCGAACTGCCCCGGCATCATCTCGCCGGGCAAGGGCAAAGCCGGCATCATCCCCGCGAACATCTGCAAGGAAGGCCGCATCGGCATTGTGTCGAAGAGCGGCACGCTCACTTACGAAGCGATCGATCAGCTGACGCACAAGGGACTGGGCCAGAGCACGTGCATCGGCATTGGCGGCGACCCGTTGATCGGCACCTCGCACATCGACGCGCTCGAACTGTTCCAGAACGATCCGGAAACGGATGCGGTGATCATGATTGGCGAGATCGGCGGATCGGCGGAAGAAGAAGCAGCCGCGTGGATCAAGCAGCACTTCAAGAAGCCGATCGTCGCGTTCATCGCGGGCCAGACGGCGCCGCCGGGCCGCCGTATGGGTCACGCCGGCGCGATCATCGCGGGTGGAAAAGGAACCGCGGGCGAAAAAATGGCCGCGCTGACCGCGGCCGGTGTCCGAGTGGTGAAGAGCCCGGCCGACATGGGCCAGGCTCTGATTGAAAGCCTGCGGGCTTGAGTCTTGGGGCTTGGGGCTCGAGCTTCGTGCCCAAGTCCCAAGCCCCACGTCCCAAGTCCCTACATCGTCGGGCTGCAGGTTGACGACGTCATTTTGATGTCGTCGACCTTCAGCTTCAGCAGCGTGATTGGAATGTCGCTCTTGTTCGGCACGCTGCCGGGCTGCACGTTCGCATTCGGCGCCGACGTCTTGACGTCCCGGCCGGGACCTTCGATCTCGACATTGAAGCCGTTGCCGCTCTCGCCGGCTTTCCACTCAATCTCCGACTTCTCAACGTCAGTGATCTTGCCGGTGATCTGAATGGTGTGGCCCTGGTGGCCCTTCATCTTGTCGGTCTTCTCGATCCAGTAGTAGCGCTTGCCGAACTTGCCCATGTCGCTGTTGGCGATCGGCCATTCGCGGACGTTGGTCAGGACGAACGTATCCTTTTTCTCCGCGGCCACGACGCAGCCCTGCAGCGTGACAGTTGAGCCTTTGTCATATTTCTTCCCGTCCGCCTGGGCTTGGGCTGAAACGGCCGAGATGCCGGCGGTGAATCCGAGCGCGACAGCAAGTGCGATCACAGTCTTCATAGAAGTCTCCCGGGCAGAAGCGTGCATAACGGCTGCCAGAGCCACCTCGTGTATACTCGGCGCGTGAGTTTCGCGGCCCGGTTCTTTAATTCGTTTACCAATAGCGGCGGCTTTAATAGCCGTCCAGGGAGCCGCGTCTGAAGTTTCAAGTGTAAAGTTTCAAGTTTCAAGTTAACGACTTCACAGACCGCCGCTTCCGAACAGAGGGAGCGGCGGTTTTGCTTTAGGGGCATGTATGACCAGCCAGGATTTGGCGGCACTACGGAAGAGTCTCGACGACATTGATTCGGTGCTGGTGTCGGCGCTTGGGGAACGGGCGCGCCTGGCGCGGCAGATCGCGAAGGTGAAGGCCGATGGCGACGGGCCGGTGCGCGACGCCGATCGCGAGACCGCGCTGCTGCAACACCGTTCCGAGGTGGGCGAGCGGCTCGGCCTCGATCCGGCGTTCGTGCGCCGCATCTTCCGCGAGATCCTGGACGACTCGGTAAGGCGGCAGCACGATGCGCTGCATACGACAGCCGCGGAGGCCGCGCAGGAGATCACCGTCGCCTTTCAAGGCACCGAGGGCGCCTACGGACATCAGGCGGCGCTGCAACACTTCGCCGTCGCACAGCGTCCGGTTGCCTTCAAGGCCTACGGCAGCTTCAAGGAGATGCTCGAGGCGGTGATCGAAGGCCACGCCGATCGCGCGATGCTGCCGATTGAAAACACCACGGCAGGATCCGTGTACGAATCGTACGATCTGCTGCTGCGATTCAACCTCGCGCTCGTCGGCGAAGAGATCGTGGACGTCAGGCATTGCCTGCTTGGCGTCGAGCCGGTGCCGATCGAATCGCTGCGCCGCATCCACTCGCATTCGCAGGCGTTGTCGCAGTGCAGTGAGTTTCTGTCGACGTTGCGCGAGTGCGAAGGCGTGAGCGCCGCCAATACGGCGCTGGCCGCGAAGCACGTCCGCGACCTGAAGAATCCAACCGAAGCCGCCATCGCCAGCGAGGAGGCCGGCGCGCACTTCGGATTGCACGTGTTGAAGCGGGACATCGCCAACCAGGCGGTCAACTACACGCGTTTCGTCGTCGTGTCCGCCACGCCGGCGGATTGCGATCCGCGAATCGCCGCCAAGGTCTCAATGGTGTTATCGACGCGTCACGAGCACGGCGCGCTGGTGCGGTGCCTGAACGTGATCGCCGACGAGGGACTGAACGTCACCAAGCTCGAATCGCGGCCGCGGCCGGGCACGCCGTGGGAGTACGTGTTCTACATCGACGTCGAAGGGCACATCGCCTCGCCCCGGATGCAGGCGGCGCTGGCGGGCCTGGCCGAGCGGACAGTGTTCGTGAAGGTGCTGGGGTGTTACCCGGCGAGGGAACTACCCCGTTAGGAACAATCCGGCTAAAGCCGGATGCTCCAGATATAATCGATCGGATATGGAACGAACGTTTGCGATCATCAAGCCGGACGCCGTCAAGAAGGGCGTGACGGGACAGATTTTGGCGCGCATCGAGAACGCCGGCTTCAAGGTCCGCGCCATGCGCATGATTCACATGAGCAAGGCCGAGGCCGAAGGCTTCTACTACGTTCACAAGGCGCGCCCGTTCTTCGGCGGCCTGACGGATTTCATGTCGTCGGGACCGTGCGTGGTGCTGTGCCTCGAGGCCGACGGCGCGATCAAGAAATGGCGCGACCTGATGGGCGCGACCGATCCCGCAACGGCGAAGGCCGGCACCATGCGCAAGGACTTCGGCGCGTCGATCGACAACAACGCGACGCACGGATCGGACGCGCCGGAAACGGCGGCGTTCGAGCTCGGCTATTTCTTCCGAGGGATGGAGCTGTAGCGCGATGGCGATCAAGTCCGATCGCTGGATTCGGAAGATGGCTCTCGAGCACGGCATGATCGAGCCGTTCGAGGATCGACAGGTCAGAAAAGGCGTGGTGTCGTACGGCGTCTCGTCGTACGGCTACGACTGCCGCGTCGGCAACGATTTCAAGGTGTTCACCAACGTCTATAACACGGTGGTCGATCCGAAGAATTTCGATCCGCAGTCGTTCGTCGACATCAAGGCGGACGTCTGCATTGTGCCGCCGAACTCGTTCGCGCTCGCCTCGACGGTGGAATACTTCCGCATCCCGCGCGATGTGTTGACGGTGTGCCTCGGCAAGTCCACCTACGCGCGCTGCGGCATCATCGTCAACGTGACGCCGTTCGAGCCGGAGTGGGAAGGCCACGTCACGATCGAGATCTCGAACACCACGCCGCTGCCGGCGAAGATCTACGCCAACGAAGGCATTGCGCAGGTGCTGTTCTTCCAGAGCGACGAGGCGTGTGAGATCTCGTACAAGGACAAGAAGGGCAAATACCAGGCACAGCGCGGAGTGACGCTGCCGAAGATTTAGTGATTTGGTGAGCTGGTGATCTCGTGATTCGGAAGTTCAAAGACGTTGTGCCTTCGGTCGATGCATCGGCGTACGTCGACGAAAGCGCCCAGGTCATCGGCGACGTGCACATTGGCGCCGAGTCGTCTGTCTGGATGAACGTGGTGATTCGCGGCGATGTGAATCACATCCGCATCGGCAAGCGCACCAACATCCAGGATCTGACCGTGGTGCACGTGATGCGGGAGACGCATCCGACCGTTATTGGTGACGAAGTCACGATCGGTCATTCGGCGGTGATTCATGGCTGCACGATCGAGAACCGCGTGCTGATTGGCATGCAGGCGATGCTCCTCAACGGCGTGCATGTCGAGCAGGATTGCATCATTGCCGCAGGCACCCTGTTGACCGAGGGGACCCGGATTCCCGCCGGGTCGCTGGTGATGGGCAGCCCCGGGAAGGTGAAACGCCCGCTCAACGAGGCGGAGCTCGCCGAGATTCGCCGGCTGTCGCAGGCCTACGTGAATTACCGACTGGACTATGCGCGGGAACCGGGAGCCGGGAACCGGAAGCCGGAACAGGAATCGTGAATACAGGTCCCGCACGCGGAATGCGCGACTTCCTGCCGGAAGACGTGCGGCGCCGGCAGTACGTGATCGGCGTGATCGCCGACGTGTATCAGAAGTACGGCTTCGAGCCGCTCGAGACGCCGGCGGTCGAGAACATAGAAACTTTGTTGGGTAAGTACGGTGATGAGGGTGACAAACTAATCTTCAAGATTCTTAAACGTGGCGAGGGTGAACAGACCGGCCAAGCCGATCTCGCCCTACGCTACGATTTGACAGTGCCACTTGCGCGTGTCGTCGCGGAACACCGCGGACAGCTTCCCAAGTTCTTCAAGAGATATCAAATTCAGCCGGTCTGGCGAGCTGATAGACCCCAAAAGGGTCGCTTTCGCGAGTTCTATCAATGCGACGTCGATTCGATAGGTTCCAGGTCGATGCTAGTGGAAGCGGAACTTCTTGCATCTGCTGCAGACGTATTGAAGCGGCTAGGTTTCAACGACTTTCGGATTGTCATCAATCATCGGCAGCTTCTAATGGCGATTCTGCGGGACTCTGAGGTACCGGTGGAGCGTTATTCCGAGGCAATTGTCCTGATGGACAAGATGGACAAACTTGGTCGTGATGGGGTTCGCGCTGAGTTTGAAGAGAAAGGATTTGATGCCGCCGTATCAAATCGCATTCTGAATCGCTTGGGTGCTGAGTACCGGACTGATTGGCTCGATTGGATCGAGCGCGATTTGACACTCTTGGGAGAAGACGGTCGTAAGGGAATTGATGAACTTCGCGAAATTCTTAGGCTTTCAGAATCTACTAGTGCGGGATCACATCTCAGAATCGAACCGAGCTTGGCACGGGGGCTCTCTTACTATACGGGCTCGATTTTCGAGATTCGCGTCGCCGATCTTGCTGGGAGCCTCGGTGGTGGTGGCCGATACGACAAGCTCGTCGGAATGTTTTCGAAGCAGGATGTGCCTGCATGCGGCATCTCGCTGGGCCTCGAACGCATCCTCGTCGTGATGGGCGAGCGCAACATGTTCCCGGAATCGGTGGTGTCGACGCCGGCGGACGTGATGGTCGTGCAGTGGTTTGCCAATCGCACCAACATGTATCTGGCCTTCGCCACCGAGCTGCGCGAGGCCGGCTTGCGCGTGGAGCTCTATCCCGAATCGCCGATTGAAGACGGCAAGAAGGTCGGCGACAAGCAGTTCAAGCATGCGGCGGCGCGCGGCATTCCATTCGTCGCGGTCATCGGCGGCGATGAGCTGGCACACGACACGGTGGCAATCAAGAACATGAAGACAGGCGAGCAGAAGTCGGTGGCTCGCGCGGACGTTGTTAAATGGCTGAACAGTTAGGATCCCTCGCTCGAACCCACACCTGCGGCGCCCTTCGTCCATCCGACGTGGGCACGAATGCCGTCCTGCTCGGATGGGTGCATCGCGTGCGCGATCTCGGCTCGCTGCTGTTCCTCGACGTGCGCGATCGTCATGGCCTGACGCAAGTCATCATCGAGGGCGACGAGAAGATGCTCGAGCGCGCCAAGCGCGTCCGCTCCGAGTTCGTCGTCGCCGTGCTGGGCGAGGTCGAGCGCCGCTCGGCGGACACCATCAACAAGGATCTGCCGACCGGCGAAGTCGAAATCCGCGCCAGGGAGCTGCGCGTCCTCAACGAAGCGAAGACGCCGCCGTTCTCGATCGCGGAAGATCAGAACGTCTCGGAAGAGACGCGTCTCAAGTACCGCTATCTCGATCTGCGCCGCCCGCAGCTGCAGCACAACATCGGATTGCGGCATCGCATCACGATGGCGCTGCGCAAGTATTTCGACGAGCAGGGCTTCTACGAGATCGAGACGCCGATCCTGACCAAGTCAACGCCGGAAGGCGCGCGCGATTTCCTGGTGCCGGCGCGCGTGCATCCGGGCGAGTACTACGCGCTGCCGCAGTCGCCGCAGATCTTCAAGCAGATCCTGATGATCGCCGGCTTCGATCGCTACGTGCAGATCGCGCGGTGTTTCCGCGACGAGGCGCTGCGAGCCGATCGCCAGCTCGAATTCACGCAGGTGGACCTCGAGATGTCGTTCGCGACGCCGCCGCTCGTCTTCGAGATCGTCGAAGGCGCGCTCGCCGCGTGCTTCAAGGAAATCGGCGTGGACATTCCGCGGCCGTTCAAGCGCATGCCGTATGCGGAGGCCATGGCGAAGTACGGATCGGACAAGCCGGATCTGCGATTCGGTCTCGAGATCCAGGACTTCGGCCCGCTGTTCGCGCAATCCCCGTTCGGAATCTTCCGCGAGGCCGTCGAGCACGGCGGCACAATTCGCGGCTTTGTGATCCCGGGCGCCGCCAAGTACTCGCGCCGCGAGGTCGACGAGCTCGTCGAGCAGGCGAAGCAGGCGGGCGCCGCCGGCCTGGTCTACGCGCGCTATACGGCCGAAGGCGTGCAGGTGTCGGCGAAGCCGATCGGCGAAGAAGGCGCGCGCAAGGTGCTCGAGGCGTCTGGCGCGCAAAAAGAAGATCTGCTCCTGCTGGCGTCGGGCGCGGCCGATGCCGCATCGAAGGTGCTCGGACAGCTGCGCCTGCAGGTCGCCAAGAAGGAAAACCTGGTTCCGGAAGGCAAGTGGGAGTTGACGTGGGTCACCGATTTTCCGCTGTTCGACTGGAACGCGGACGAGAAGCGCTGGGACTCCGTGAACCATCCCTTCACGGCGCCGCGTGAAGAAGATCTGCACATGCTCGAGTCGGATCCAGGCAAAGTCCTGGCCAAGGCCTACGACGTGATTCTGAACGGCTGGGAGCTTGGTGGTGGATCGATCCGTATTCACGATCGCGAGACGCAGGCCAAGGTGTTCCGTCTGCTCGGCATGACCGACGAGGATGCCAAGAACCGCTTTGGCTTCTTTCTCGAGTCGCTCGAGTACGGCACGCCGCCGCACGGCGGCCTCGCGCTCGGCCTCGATCGCATCTGCGCGTTGCTGGCGGGCGAGACGTCGATTCGCGAAGTGATCCCGTTCCCGAAGACGACGCAAGCGGTGGATTTGATGTGCGACGCGCCGTCAACGGTCGATCCCCGTCAACTGCGCGAGCTCCACATCAAGAATATTTAGACGATATGCCGCTGCTCTTTTCGTACGGAACGCTCCAACAAGAAGAAGTCCAGCTCTCGACGTTCGGCCGGAAGCTCAACGGCGAGAAGGATCTCCTCACCGGCTATGAGCCGTCACTTGTCAAGATTGCCGATCCGGAGGTCGCCAGGCGGCTGCAGAAGCTGCATCACGACAACGTCAGCAAGACAGACGACGAGTGGAGCAACGTGCAGGGCACGGTGTTCGAGGTGACGGACGAAGAGCTGGCGAAGTCGGACGCCTTCGAAGCGCAGTTCAATTACCAGCGGATCATCGTGCCGCTCGCCTCGGGCAACGAGGCGTGGGTCTACGTGCACGCCGGGCGATGAGAATCGCCGCGGTGTTTCCGGCGCTCGCGCTCGTCATCCTCGGCGGCTGTTCATAAGGTACCTGAGACAACCGTGGAACGATTGCGTGCTGATCAAGATTGAATCGGGCCACGTCCATGTTCAGCGGCTCGAGTGGTACGACTCGTCCTACGACAAGGGTTATCAAGGTGTGATCGGCGTGATTGCGCTGCCAGATTCCAGGTACGCGTTGGTCGCCGTTCAGCGAAGCTCCGATCTCGTGGTTCACGACCTCGAGACCGGCAAGACGGCGCGCAAAGTCACGCTCGGGGCGCGCGCCGGCAATCCGCAGCTGGCTCTTCGCAACGACGGAAAAGAAGTTTGGGCCACCGACTACGACACGCTTGTCGTCGTCGACACGGCATCGTGGCAGGTCCTGCGAACGAAACGGCTCCAGCGCGCGCTGCCAGGCACGGGTCTCTTCATCGGCGACTATTCATTCTCGGCCGACGGGACGTGCTGTCTGGCGCGGCCCTATAGTGGCGACGTGGTGGCGCTGAGCGGGCGGCTGAAGATTGTGAAATCGGCAAAGATGGGACGCCAGCCGCTCGAGGCGATCGAGCTTCCAGACGGGGAAGTGATCGCGCGTGACTGGAAGACAGGCGATTTGTTGCGGGGCCGGATGGAACCCTATAGCTGGATCAAGGCACTGTGGTCATGAGCATCAGCGAGCTGTTTGGAATCGAGCTGCCAATCATCCAGGCGCCGATGGCCGGATCGCAGGGCAGCGCGCTCGCGATCGCCGTATGCAACGCCGGCGGTCTCGGCTCGCAGCCGTGTGCGATGCTCGGCCCCGACCAGATTCGCGCCGAGCTGAAGGCGATTACCGCGGCGACGTCGAAGCCTTACAACGTGAACTTCTTCGTTCACCAACCACCAGAGCCCGATCCGGTTCGCGAGAAGGCGTGGCGGAAGGTGTTAGCTCCGTACTTTGCGGAGTACGGCATCGATCCGGAGTCGATCCAGGCCGGCCCGCAGCGAATGCCATTCAACGACGCGGCCGCGGACGTACTGGAAGAGTTCAAGCCGCCAGTCGTCAGCTTCCATTTCGGCTTGCCTTCGGATGCGCTGATGAAGCGCGTGAAGGGCTGGGGCTCCAAGATCCTCTCGTCGGCGACGACGGTGGATGAGGCGCGTTACCTGGAAGCGCATGGCGTGGACGCGGTCATCGCGCAAGGATCCGAGGCCGGCGGACATCGCGGCATGTTCCTGAGCGAGGATCTGCATACGCAGGTCGGCACGTTCGCGCTGGTACAGCAGATCGTTCACGCAGTGAAGGTGCCGGTGATCGCCGCCGGCGGAATCAGCGACGCGAGAGGCGTGAAGGCGGCAATGGCGCTCGGCGCCGCCGGCGTGCAACCGGGCACGGTGTACCTGTGTTGTCCGGAGGCGACGACCAATCCGATTCATCGAGCGGCGCTGAAAAGTGATGCAGCAGCGAACACCGCGATCACCAACCTGTTCACCGGCCGGCCGGCGCGCGGCATCGTCAATCGCTTGATGCGCGATCTCACACCGATTAATTTCGCGGCGCCGCAGTTCCCGCTGGCGGCGACGGCGATCTTCGCGTTGCGTCAGAAGGCGGAAGCCAAGGGCGCGAACGACTTCACGTCGATGTGGGCCGGGCAGAACGCATCGGCCTGCCGCGAGATGCCCGCCGCGGAGCTGACGAGGGCGCTTGCTAGTTAGGGGTCAGACCCTGATTTTCGGCATTTTGCAGCGTTGGGGACAGACCTCGGGCGCGCCGCCTGGCGGTGACCTGTCCCTAATGTTGCAAAATGCTGAAAATCAGGGTCTGACCCCTAAATCGCATCCGATACCGACGTGAAGGTGAAGCCGGACAATCGCAGCGCCGGTACCATCAACGGCGCCTTGCGCTCGGGCGCGCCGATCGCTTCCACGTTCCACGGCGCCAGCATCGCCAGCACGCTTTGATTGAAGCGCAGGTTGCCGACGGGATGACGGATCTGGCCCTTCTCGATCCACCACACGCCGTCGCGCGTCAGGCCCGTGAGCATGATCGAGCGCCCATCGATGAGACGCACGTACCAGAAGCGTGTAATCAACAGGCCGCGCTCCATGCCCTTGATCATGTCGTCCATCGATACCGGCGCCTGCGAGCTCTCGAAGATGTAATTCACCGGACCGGGCGTCGGATCCTTCTTTTTCTCCTGCGCCCAGAAGCGCGAGTACGAGAGATTTTCGAGCACGCCGTTCCTGACGAGCGAGATGCGCGTGGCCGGAATGCCTTCGGTGGTGCTCGGCGCGGCGGGGACATCCGCGTGCATCGGATCGCTGTAGATGTTCAGCTTCTCGTTGAACATCTTCTCGCCAATACGGCTCTTGCCGTCCTTGCCGGAGAAGGCGCTGCGCCCTTCATCGGTCGTGCGCGCGTCGAGGCTGTTGGTCAGGAAGCCGACGAGATCGGCGACGGCCTGCGCCTCGAGGATGACCGGATAGGTGCCCGGCTCGATCGGCTTCGGCTGACGCGATTTCACCGCCTTGCTGACGGCCTGATCGACGACCTGCTGCGCGTTCAACTTCGAGAGATCGAAATGATCCGCGGAGAAATATCCGGATCCGGTGCCGTCGGCGCTGCGGGCGGTGACGCTGACGTCGGCGTTCGTCGACCGGAAATACCGGCGGTTGCCGTTCGCGGTTGCTTCGGCAGTGGCCAGCTCGCCGGCCGTGTGAAACCCGGCGCCGATGATCCTGGCGCTCCGGCATGTCGACAGCATCGCGTTCAAGGTCTTCGCGCGCGCGTCGAGATCGATGTTCGCCGTCGCGCTCGCATAGCCGCGATGATCCGGATACGTCTGGGGCCCAAGCGTCGGCAGATATTCGCGATGCACCGGCGACACGCGCGCGATCTGCACGGCTTCGTCGGCGAGCTGCTTCAATGCATCGGCGGCGGGATCATTGCCGATGGACGAGCCGCGCCTGCGGCCGACCCAGACCGTGGCGGTGATCTGCACATCCTCGGCGCGGCCGCTGGTCGTGATCCGGTTGTCGGCAAAACGCGCGTGCTGCTGCGCCGTGCCGCGCAGCGATACCGTGGCGTCCTCTGCGCCCGCGGCCTTCGCGTGCGCCAGCACGGTCTCGCAAATCTTCAGGGCTTCGTCGCGATCCAGCATTACGCCGCTCCGGTGTTGAGCACGTTCACGTTGCGGAATCGCGCGGGTGGACAGCCATGACTGACGGCGTTGGTCTGGCCAGGCTCGCCCTTGCCGTCTGCGGAAGTGCCCCACAGACGATACGTCGATGGACCTCCGAGCCCGTCGCATGATGCCCAGAAGTCCGGCGTGCGCGATTGATACGCCGCGTCGCGGACCATCGCGCCGAGCTTGCCGTTGACGATCTCGCGGATCACCGCGCCGCCGAACTGGAAGTTGTAGCGCTGATGATCGATCGACGACACGCCGCGGCCGACGACGTAGAGGCCGCGCTTGATGTCGCTGAACAGATCGTCCAGCGAGACTTCCGTGGCGGCGGGCTCGAGCGAGACGTTCGGCATGCGAGGGAAGGGCACACTCGACCAGTCGTCCGAGTGCAGACAACCATGCGACTTCGACTGGCCGACGAGCGGCGCGAGCTCACGCGTTGTCTGCCAGTCCACGAACATTCCGTCGCGCACGATGTGCCATCGATCGGACTTCACGCCTTCGTCGTCATAACCGGTGGTGGCAAGCCCGCCCGGCTGGGTGCGATCGCCGATCAGGTTCACGATCTTCGTGCCGAAACGAAGCTTGCCGGCATCGGTCGGCTTCACGAAGCTCGTGCCCGCCATGTTGGCTTCGTATCCAAGCGATCGATCGAGCTCCGTCGAGTGACCAACCGATTCGTGAATCGCCAGGAACAGCTGCGACGGATCGACCACGACGTCGTAACGGCCGGCCACGGCGGGCTTGGCCTTCAGCTTCTCGACGACTTCGTGGCCGGCGAGCTCGGCGTCGGCAAACCACGGATACTCCTCGAGGTATTCGTAGCCCAGGAGCTTCCCGCGATCGCCGACGGCGCGCGTCTGGAAGTCGCCCGACGCCGTGGCCGTGGTCGTGAATTGCGGGTTGGTGCGGACCAGGCGCTGCGTGATCCGCGATCCTTCGCTCGACGCGAAGTACTTCTGCTCGTCGATGAATTGAATCTGCGAGTTGACGAAGCTGACACCCGCGACGGCCATCGCGCTCTCATTGAGCTTGAAGAGAAACGCGGTCTTCGTCTCGAGCGGCACTTCGAATGGATCTTTCTTGATCGGGTTGTTCCAGCTGGCGACAACCTTGTCGGCGGCGGCGAGCACGACCTTGCGTGTCTGCAAGATGCCGTTGGCCTTCGCGATCGCGACCGCCTGCTCGGCGATCGATCGCGCGGCCGCCGCATCAACTTTGTTGATCGCGGCAAACCCCCACGCGCCGTTCACCAGCACGCGCAATCCCATGCCGTAGCTCGCCGAACGCGAGACGTTCTGAACCTGGCGTTCACGCGTGGCGATCGACTCGCGCCGATAGCGATTAATCCGGATGTCGGCGTAGGAGGCGCCGAGCGCGGCGGCTCGGGCCAGCGCCGCGTCAGCGGCCCCGGCGCCGGCGGCGTCCGCGGCCGCGGAGGGCTGAAAAGCTTCCGCCCAGTCCGGAACGTAGGTCGCGGCGATGAGCGCGGTGCCGGTGGCAATGAATTCCCGTCGTGGAATGCGCATTGCGGCGATTATATGAGCCGCCGCGCTTGCATTGGCCGGCGGCGAGGTGCTAACGTGGTTGACGTTCGTTAACTGTTTGTTGCGTAAGGAGATACGAGAATCAGCACGGCGTCAATGCGCAAGGTCACGGTTCCTGAGGCGGGCGTCTCCACGCTGTTTGGCGCCTACGACGACAACCTCCGGCAGCTGGAATCCCTCCTGAACGTCCGCATCCGCACCCAGGGCCACGAGCTGCTGGTCGAAGGCGATGCGAGCAGCACCGCGAAAGTCGCTCGCCTGGTCGAGCAGCTCGGCGGGCTGATCAGTGAAGGGCACTCGATCTCCGATCGCGACGTGAAGACGGCGGCGCAGCTCGTTGCCGAAGATGCGGCGGTGGATCTCCGCGATCATTTCCTGAAGGACGGACAGCTTCGCACCGCCGGCAAGCGCCGCATTGCGGCGAAGTCCGCCAATCAGCGCCGCTACCTCGAGGCGATCGATCAGTACGACATCGTCTTCGGCATCGGACCGGCCGGCACGGGCAAGACCTACCTCGCAATGGCGCAGGCGGTCAGCTATCTGCTGGCGAAGAAAGTCAGCCGCATCATCCTGGCGCGGCCCGCGGTCGAAGCGGGTGAGAAGCTCGGCTTCCTTCCCGGCGATCTCCAGGAAAAAGTCAATCCGTACCTGCGTCCGCTCTACGACGCGCTCTACGACATGCTCGACGTCGAGAAGGCGGAGAAGTATCTCGAGCGCGGCGCGATCGAAGTGGCGCCGCTCGCCTTCATGCGCGGCCGCACGCTGAACGACGCGTTCGTGATCCTCGACGAAGCGCAGAACACCACGACCGAGCAGATGAAGATGTTCCTGACGCGCCTCGGCTTCGGCTCGAAGGCGGTGGTCACCGGCGACGTCACGCAGATCGATCTGCCCGGCGGACGCACGTCCGGTCTGGTGCAGGCCATGGAAGTTGTCGGCAAGATCGACGGCATCTCGTTCGTGTATTTCGACGAGCGCGATGTGGTACGGCACAAGCTCGTGCAGGCGATCGTGAAGGCATACGACACATATGGCAGCGGCCCGTCTACGCGTTAGTGTTGCCAGCCCAGATGGCGTGAACATCGCGTCTCGCGGACTTGGGCAGTGGCTCTCGCGGATTGCTCCGTCAAAGGCGAAGGGTGAACTGTCGATCGCGCTGGTATCGGATCGCCGGATGCGCGCGCTCAATCGCCAGTTTCGCGGCAAGGACAAGGTTACCGACGTCCTGTCGTTCCCATCCGACCAGCGCGGCTTCATGGGCGACATTGTCATTGCCTCCGCCGTTGCAAAGAAGCAGGCCGGCATCGCGGGTCATTCCGTGCACACCGAAATACGCGTGCTCGCGTTGCACGGCTTATTGCACCTGCTTGGCTACGATCACGAGCAGGACAATGGAAGAATGGCGCGGATTGAGGCAAAGCTCCGCAAGAAGGCCGGGCTCAAAGAAGGTCTAATAGAGCGACAGTGACGCCACTCTTATTGTTCCTCCTGGGATGTGCCGTGACCTACCTCGGCACCGTCTCAGCGGCGTTCAATGCGCTGATGCGGCTCTCGCTGCGCATTCACGCCGAACGTACCGATCGAGATGATGCGCTGGCGTGGTACCTGGAAGATCCCCGCCGCCTGTTCATCCCGGCGCGCCTGCTGATCAGCACGCTGACGATCCTGGCCGCGGCGCTGCTGGCGCGCGCCACCGGACTCGATCGCGCGGGCTTTCCCGTCCTGATCCTCTCGATCATCATCGTCGTCCTCGCCTGCGAGCACCTGATCCCGCTGGTCATCGTGCGCCAGGATCCGGAACGCGTGCTCGATGTGCTGCTGCCATCGTTCGATGCCATCGCCAGGCTCCTCAAGCCGCTGACCGCCGGCCTGCTGCGCCTCGGCACGAGCAACCGCCGCCGCAACATGTCCGGCGTGCGGCATGATGCGCACACTCCGCAAGGACCGCCGCTTCCTGAAGTCACCGCCGCGACGGCCAACGTCCCGGCGGCGCCGCCTGATGCGACCGAGGCGGTCCAGGAAGGCCAGGCCCGCGAGCTGCTGCGCAACCTCGCCGACTTCCGCGAGACGATGGTGCGTGAGGTGATGACACCGCGGCCGGACATTGTCGCGATCGAAAACAATTCGACGGTCGAGCAGCTCTACACGGTGTTCCGCGAGCAGCAGTATTCCCGCATCCCGGTCTTCAAGGAAACGCTCGACAACGTCCTCGGGTTCATTTTCATCAAGGACCTGATCCAGCGCGGCAAAGAGATGAGCATGCAGGCGCCGGTCACGCCGATCACGCCCTTTATCCGCCCGGCGCACTTCGTCCCGGAAACCAAGCGCGTTCCGGACCTGTTGAAGGAATTCCAGCGCAAGCGGCTGCAGAGCGCGATCGTCGTCGACGAATACGGCGGCACCGCCGGGCTCGTGACGGTCGAGGACCTGCTGGAAGAGATCGTCGGCGAAATCCGCGACGAATACGACGTCGAGGTCGAACGAATCGTTGATGAAGGCAGCGGCACGTTCCTGTTCAGCGGCAGCGTGCACGTGGAGGAGATGGCCAACCTGATGAAGGTCAGCATCGAAGGCCACGGATTCGAGACCGTGGGCGGTTACCTGCTGTCACGGCTCGGGCGCGTGCCGGCGGTCGGCGAGCACCTCGAAATCGACGGGCTCGATGTCGAGGTCGTCGAGACGGAGCAGCGGCGCATCACGCGCGTTCGGATGAAACGGCTCGAACCGGTGGCGGTCAACGGCGCGGCGGCAGGAAAATGAAATCGGGGCTGGTGGCGCTCGTCGGCCGCCCCAACGCCGGCAAGTCCACGCTGCTCAACCAGCTCGTCGGGCAGAAGCTGGCGATCGTTTCCGACAAGCCGCAAACCACGCGCAACCGGATTGTCGCGGTCAGCAATTACCCCAAGACCTCAAGACCTCAAGACCTCAAGACCGGACAGATCGTATTCGTCGACACACCCGGTATCCACAAACCGCTGCATCGCCTGAATGTGCGCATGGTGGATGCCGCGATCGACACCTTCAGTGAAGTCGACGTGATCGCGGTGGTGATCGATGCGAGCGAAGCGAGCGGCGGCGGCGATCGTTTCCTGCTGGATCTCGTCAAGAAATCAAAAACGCCGCGGATCCTGGTCCTGAACAAGGTCGATCTGATCCAGAAGCAGCAGCTCTTGCCGCGCCTCGTCGAATTCGAGAAGGAAGGATTCGCCGAGCTCATTCCGGTGTCCGCGAAGACCGGCGGCAACGTCGAACGTCTCGAGCAAGTGCTGCTGTCATATCTGCCCGAGGGTGATCCGATCTACCCCGAGGATTACCTGACCGATCAGCCCGAGCGATTCTTCGTCGCCGAGCTGGTCCGCGAGCAAGTGCTGCAACAAACGCACGACGAACTCCCGTTCTCGACGGCAGTCGTCGTAGACAAGTTCGAAGAGCCCGATGCCAAGGGCCTGATGCGGTTCTACTGCACGATCCTCGTCGAGCGCGGGACACAGAAGCCAATCCTCGTCGGCAAGGCCGGCTCTCGCATCAAGGCGATCGGCACCGAGGCCCGCAAGGAGCTCGAAAAGTTTTTCGACGCGCGCGTGTTCCTCGACCTTCACGTCAAGGTCAAAGAGGGGTGGCGCGAAGATGAGCGGATGCTCGATTCGCTCGGATTACCCTCAAGGAAACGGCCACAGAAGGCACAGAAAGCGCAGAAATAGCACCGTGCCACGTGTAAAATTGCACGGATCGCCATGGCTCCGCAGCGCAGAATTGACGTCGTCCTCGACTCGGTCAAGCGGCTTCTCCGCATTGGCGCGACGGCGAATCTGCTGAATCTGCTTCAGAAGCAGCATCCCGCGGACCTCGCGCAGGTTTTCGGATCCCTCCTCGATAACGAACGCCAGGCGGTTTTTTCGATCCTCGTTGAGCGCAGTGGCCGTCTGGCCATGGAGACGGTCAGCGAAATGGGCCCGGAAGAGGGCGCCAAGCTGCTCACCGGTCGCTCCGCCGAAGAAATTGCCAAGTTATTGCAGGAAATCCCATCAGACGACGCGGCGGCGTTGATTGATTACCTGCCGGAAGAGCTCTCCGCGGAAGTTCTGGAATTGATGCGTCGCCGGGAATCGGGCCAGGTCGAAAGCCTGCTCGAATACGGTGAACAGACCGCGGGCCGCATCATGAACCCGCAGGTGTTCGCGCTCAGCGAGGACCTGACGGTCGGTGAAGCGATCACGGCGCTGCAAAGCTCGCGCGACGTCGAGATGGTGTTCTATCTCTATGTCGTCGACGGGCGGCGCCATCTGGTCGGCGTGACGTCGTTGCGGCGTCTGCTGCTCGTCTCGCCCGAGACGCCGCTCAAGCGGATCATGACGCCGGAAGTCACGAGCGTTCGCGTCGACACCGACCAGGAAGAAGTGGCGCGGCAGGTGGCGTCGTACAACCTGCTCGCGGTGCCGGTCGTCGACGAAGAAAACAAACTCGTCGGCATCGTCACCGTGGACGACGTGATCGACGTCATCAAGGACGAAGCGTCGGAAGATCTGTTGCGCCTGGCCGGTGTGTCGGGTGACGAGCGCATCGCGACTCCCGCGGGCGAATCGCTTCGCAAGCGGTTGCCGTGGCTGGCGATCAATCTCGGCACCGCCTTTGTCGCTGCCTCCGTTGTCGCGCTGTTCGAAGGGACCATCCAGCAGGTGACGGCGCTGGCGATCTTCATGCCGATCGTGGCGGGCATGGGCGGCAATGCGGCGACGCAAACGCTGACCGTCATCGTCCGCGCGCTGGCGCTTGGCGAGCTGTCGTGGGAGACGGCTCGAAAGGCGCTGATGAAGGAGGCCGTTGTCGGCCTGGGCAATGGCGTCGTGCTGGGGATCGTCGCGGCCGGCATCGCCTGGATCTTCAAAGGTGAGCCAATGCTGGGCATGCTGCTCGGCATGGCCATGATCGTCAACATGTTCGTGGCGGCCACCGCCGGCACGCTGGTCCCGCTCGGCCTCAAGGCGATGAAGATCGACCCCGCGCTGGCCTCGTCGGTGTTCATCACGACGTTCACCGACGTGGTGGGATTCGCGTCGTTCCTGGGGCTGGCGACGGTGTTCCTGCGCTACCTGGTCAAAGTACAATAGGCGTTTACGGACGTGCCTCTGTATACGGCCGAAGCCCTCGTCCTTCGCACTTACAAACTGGGCGAAGCCGACCGCATCGTGGTCTTCCTGACACGAGATCGCGGCAAGAAGCGGGGCGTTGCACCCAATGCGAGAAAGTCGCGCAAACGGTTTGGCGCCGCGCTCGAGCCGCTGACGGAAGTGCGCGTGTCGTACTTCGAGAAGGAGCGGCGCGAGCTGGTCGGGTTGAATTACGCCGAGCCGGTGCGATCGCCGTTGTCGGCGGTCAGTCCGGAAGCGTTGGGCTACAGCCATTACTTCGCCGAGCTGATCGACGAGTGGGCGGCTGAAGCGGACGTCGACGAGCGGTTATATCGTCTGGGCACGTCGGCGCTCGAGGCGTTGCTGAGCGGAGCGCCGGTCGAAGCGCTGGCGAGATATTTCGAGTGCTGGTTGTTGCGGCTGCAGGGTGTGTATCCGGACGATCTGACGTTGTCGGGCGGAGCGGCGGCGTTTCTCGACGGCGTCAGGAAAATCGGACCTCGCGAGGTCGAGTCGCTGGGCGCGAGCAGCCGCGTGTTGCGGGAGATTGAGCTCATTCATCGGAAGCTGATAGCGATGCACCTCGACAGGGAGCCACGGTCCGTTCGCGTGTTGAACGAGCTGCGGCGTTCATAACGTGACGTTCCAGGACCTGATCCTCAAGCTCCAGCATTTCTGGGCTTCGCAGGGCTGCCTGATCCAGCAGCCGCTCGATCTCGAAGTGGGGGCCGGCACGTCGCATCCGGAAACGCTGCTGCGCGTGCTCGGCTCGACGCCGTGGAATGTCGCGTACATCCAGCCGTCGCGGCGGCCGGACGACGGGCGCTTTGGACAGAATCCGAATCGATTGTTCAAGCACCACCAGCTGCAGGTGATCCTCAAGCCGTCGCCGGACGAAGTGCAGCAGATCTATCTCGACTCGCTCGAAGCGGTGGGCATCAATCCGCGTCAGCACGACATCCGGTTCGAAGAGGACAACTGGGAATCGCCCACGCTCGGCGCGTGGGGCATCGGCTGGCAGGTGATGCTCGACGGCACCGAGATCACGCAGTTCACCTACTTCCAGCAGGTCGGCGGCATGGACCTGTCGCCGATTTCATGCGAGATCACCTACGGCATGGAGCGCATCGCGATGTTCCTGCAGAAGGTGGACAACGTCTTCGACGTCGAATGGGGCGGCGGCAGGACATACGGCGAGGTGCGGCTGCGCGAGGAAGTGGAGCAGTCGAAGTACGCCTTCAACCAGGACACCGGAATAGATCGCGAGCGCTACTCGCAATATCACCGTCACATCTTCGATGAGACCTACAAGTTTGGAGAGGATCTGTTGAAGGCGGGATTGATCCTGCCGGCGCTCGAGCACTGCTTGAAGTGCTCGCACCTGTTCAACCTGCTCGATTCGAGCGGCAGCGTCGGTGTCACCGAGCGCATGGCGTACATCTTGAGAGTTCGCCAACTGGCACTTGCGATCTGCAGGGCGTACGTTGGCGAACCTGACGGGAGCCGGGAGCCGGGAGCCGGGAGCCGCGCCAATGGATAGAGAGCTGCTCCTTGAAATCGGTATGGAGGAAATTCCGGCGAGCTGGCTGCCGGGCCTCACGACCCAGCTCGGCAACGTTCTCGAAGCGAAGCTGAAGGACGCGCGGTTGTCGACGGAAGATCCGATCGAAACGTTCAGCACGCCGCGGCGGTTGACCGTCCGATCCGCGCATATCTCCGAGCGTCAAACCGACCTCGAAGAGCTCGTCACCGGACCGCCGGTGTCCGCGGCATTCGGCGCCGACGGCAAGCTGACGCCGGCCGGCGCCGGCTTCGTCAAGAAACAGAACGCGGCCGAAGATCAGATCGAGCGCGTCAAGACGCCGAAAGGCGAATACATCGCCGTGCGCAAGCATCAGCGCGGCAAGGCCGCCGTGGACGTGCTGCCCGCAGTGCTGAACAACGTGCTGCGAGCGATGTCGTTCCCGAAGCAGATGCGCTGGGACGCCATCCTCGATGACGGCAAAGGCGACCTGCCGTTCGGGCGGCCGATTCGCTGGATTCTCTATTTATACGGCGGCCGCGTCGTGCCGTTTGCGATCGGGCGATCGCCGCTCGCCGCCGGACCGCGCGTGCAGGAAATCAGCTCGGGCGCCTCGACCTACGGCCATCGCTTCCTGACGATGAGCGGCCGTGCCGGGCGGGCGGTGAAGGTCAAGAGCTTCGACGACTACCGCAAGCGGCTCGGCGAGCATTTCGTGATCATCGATCGCAACGAGCGGCACGATCGGATCGCGCGGGAGCTCGACGCCGAGGCGCGCCGCCGCGGCGGACGCATTGCGCGATCGCTGGTCGGGCAGGGCATGCTCGATGAAGTGCCGGATCTCGTCGAGTATCCGGTCGTCGCTTCGGGATCGTATCCCGAGGAATTCCTGAAGCTGCCGGAAGAAGTGCTGACGACCACGATGATTCATCATCAGCATTTCTTTCCGATCACGAGCGATCACGGAAAGCTGCTGCCGGTGTTCCTGGCCGTGCTCAACATGGAGCCGGATCAACCGGAGATCGTGTCGCGCAACATGGAGCGCGTGCTGACGGCGCGGCTGCGGGACGCGCAGTTCTTCTACCAGAGCGATCGCCGGCAGCCGCTGGCCGAGCATCGAAGGCGGCTGGACACGGTGCTGTTCCACAAGAAGATCGGCACCTACCTGCAGAAGTCCGAGCGCGTGGCCGCACGCGCGGCACGGATCGCGGCTTCGCCGCTCAACTCGCCGCAAATGGAATCATTCGCGCGCGAGGCCGGCCAGTTGTGCAGGGCCGATTTGGCGACCGACATGGTGCGCGAGCTCACCGAGCTGCAGGGCACGATCGGCGGCATCTACGCGCGTGAAGACGGGCGTCCGGAGGAAGTGTGGAAGGCAATCTACTTCCACTATCTGCCGGTCGGCGTCGAGGCCACGGCGCCGCCGGCGAAGGCGCAGCTGGGCAAGGCCGCGATCTCATGGGCGGCGGTGTCGCTCGCCGACAAGCTCGACACGCTGGTCAGCATGTTTGCCGCCGGTGAACGGCCGACCGGATCGCGCGATCCGTATGGACTGAGGCGGGCTGCTCAAGGCGTGGTGCGCATCCTGGTCGATCTGCCGGAGCTGACCGGACTGGATTTGCGGCTGACGCTTGGCGATCTGGTCACCGAGAAGGCGGACGATGCGTTCTGGGCGTTCATGATCGATCGCGTTCGATTCGTGCTCGAGCAGCGGGGCTACGATCCACGGAACGTGCGTGCCGTAACGCATGGCGACCCGTCGACGGTCAGCCCGTTGATCGCGAAGCGAAAGCTCGAGACGCTCCCGGAATTCACCGAGACGCCGGATTTCAAGCAGCTGGCGGTGCTGTTCAAGCGCGTCAGGAATATCGCGAAGAATCTCGACGCGCAGGCTGCCGATCAGGGCGGCACACTGGTCGAACCGGTGGAGCTGGCGCTGGCCAGGGAAGTGGATCGCCTGGCGCCGGTTGTCGAGTCGGCCGTCAAGAGCGGCACCGGTTACCGGCAGGCCTTCGCGGAGGCCGCGAAGGCTGGCCCGGCGGTCGCGAAATTCTTCGATGATGTGATGGTCATGACCGATGATGTGAAGTTGCGCGATGTGCGGCTTCGTCTGCTGAGAAAGCTCGAAGGTCTCATTCTGCAATTGGCGGACGTTTCAGAGATTGTTCCTGAGGAGAAGTAGGCAGTAATGGCAAAGAAAAAGGCGAACACGAAGGGCACGAAGAACACGAAGACAACTTCTTCAAAAGGACCAAAGAAGTTCGTGTATTTTTTCGGCAACGGCAAGGCCGACGGCAATCGATCGATGAAGGACACGCTCGGCGGCAAGGGCGCGGGTCTCGCCGAGATGACCAACGCGGGACTGCCGGTGCCGGCGGGATTCACGATCTCGACCGACTCGTGCAACATCTACTATGCGAACAACAACAAGCTGCCGCAGAACATCGAGACCGAAATGGTCGCGGCGCTGCGCAAGCTCGAGAAGGCGGCCGGCGCGGAACTGGGATCGACGAAGAAGCCGCTGCTCGTGTCGGTGCGGTCGGGCGCGAAGTTCTCGATGCCCGGCATGATGGACACGATCCTCAACCTCGGATTGAACGATCAGACCGTCGAGGGCCTGAAAGCGTGGACCGGCAACGGCCGCTTCGCCTACGACAGCTATCGCCGCTTCATCCAGATGTTCGGCAGTGTCGTGCTCGAAATCCCCAAGGCCGCGTTCGAGCACGAGTTCGAAGCGATCAAGCACAAGAAGAACGCGCAGCTCGACACCGATCTCGATGAGGCGGCGCTGCGCGATGTCGTGACCGCCTACAAGAAGGTCGTCAAGGACAAGACGAAGCAGGACTTTCCACAGGATCCGATGGATCAGCTGCGCGGCGCGCGCAATGCCGTGTTTCGTTCGTGGCACAACCCGCGCGCGAAGGAGTATCGCCGCATTTACGACATTCCGGATTCGATCGGCACCGCCGTCAACGTGCAGATGATGGTGTTCGGCAACACCGGCGATCGATCGGGCACAGGCGTCGGCTTCACGCGCAACCCGGCGACCGGTGCGAAGGAGTTCTTCGGTGAATTCCTGATCAACGCGCAGGGTGAAGACGTGGTGGCGGGCATCCGCACGCCGCAGCCGATCGCCGAGCTCGAGCGCGTGATGCCCAAGGCCTACAAGCAGCTGCGCGACATCACCACGCGGCTCGAGAAGAATTACAGGGACATCCAGGACTTCGAATTCACGATCCAGGACGAAACGCTCTACATGCTGCAGACGCGCAGCGGCAAGCGCACGGGTTATGCCGCGGTCGTGATCGCCACGGATCTCGTGAAGGAGAAGCTGGTCACGCCGAAGGAGGCGCTGCTGCTGGTCGATCCGGAAGCGCTGTCGCAACTGCTCGCGCCGGGGTTCGATCCGAAGGAATGGAAGTCACACGAGACCGTGACGAAGGGCCTGCCGGCATCGCCGGGCGCGGCTTGCGGCAAGGCGGTGTTCTCATCCGAGACCGCCGTCGAGTGGTCGAACAAGGGCGAGCCGGTGATCCTCGTCCGCCGCGAAACGGTGCCGGACGACATTCACGGCATGTGGGTGTCACAGGGCGTGCTCACGGCGACCGGCGGCATGACCTCGCACGCCGCTGTCGTCGGCCGCCAGATGGGCAAGCCGTCGATCGTTGGCGCCGGCGACTTGCGCATCGACGAGCACGGCAAGTCGTTCACGGTGAAAGGCAAGACCGTCAAGGAGGGCGACTTCCTGGCGTTCGACGGCCTCACCGGAGAAGTGAAGATCGCGAAGGTGGCGTCGCAGCCGAGCGAGATCCTGCAGGTGGTCGCCGGCAAGATGAAGGCGGCGGATTCACCGATCTATCAACGATTCAATACGTTATTGCAATGGACCGATAAGTTCCGCCGCCTGGGCGTGCGCGCGAACGCCGACCAGCCCGATCAGGCGGAGCTGGCGTACGCGTTTGGCGCCCGTGGCATTGGCCTCTGCCGCACCGAGCACATGTTCTTCGGTGAAGGCCGCATCCCGATCGTGCAGCGCATGATCCTCGCGGACACCGAGGCCGATCGGCGCAAGGCGCTGAACGAGCTGCTGCCGATGCAGCGCGACGACTTCTACGGCGTCTTCAAAGCGATGAAGGGCCTGCCGGTGACGATCCGCACGATCGATCCGCCGCTGCACGAGTTCCTGCCCAAGCGCGAAGACCTGATGGTCGAGATCGCGACCATGGAGATCAAAGGGCAGCAGGGCAAGGAGCTCGCCGGGAAGAAGAACCTGCTGGCCCGCGTCGAGCAGCTTCACGAGTTCAACCCGATGCTCGGCCATCGCGGCGTGCGTCTTGGCATCACCTATCCCGAGATCACCGAGATGCAGACGCGCGCGATCATCGAGGCCGCGTGTCAGTTGAACAAGGAAGGCCTCAAGGTGGTGCCCGAGATCATGATCCCGCTCGTCGGCGACGTCCGCGAGCTGCGCGATCAGAAGGCGATCGTCGAGCGCGTGGCCGGAGAGGTCATGAAGGAGAAGGGCGTCACGATCAAGTACCTGGTCGGCACGATGATCGAAGTGCCGCGCGGCGCGCTGCTGGCCGATGAAGTGGCGAAGGAAGCGGAGTTTTTCTCCTTCGGCACCAACGACCTGACGCAGATGGCGTTTGGCTTCTCGCGAGACGACGTCGGCAAGTTCCTGCGTATCTATCAGGACAAGAAGATCCTCGAGAAGGATCCGTTTGCGAGCTTCGACGGCGCCGGCACCGGCCAGCTCGTCGACATCGCCGTCAGGAAGGGCCGCTCGACGCGCAAGGATCTGAAGCTCGGCATCTGCGGTGAGCACGGCGGCGATCCGCCGTCCGTGCACTTCTTCCACAAGGTGGGCCTCGACTACGTGAGCTGCTCGCCGTATCGCGTGCCGGTCGCGCGCCTTGCCGCTGCGCAGGCCGCGCTCAGCGTCAAGGTCGGGGATTGATTCGCTACTTCGTCCACAGAGGCGGCCGGACGGAAATCTCCGACCGCCTCGAGCCCGCGTGGCTGTTACCGGACAGCGGGGCGGTCGTGTGGGCGGATGTGGCGGAACCATCAGAGGCGGATGGGGCGGTGTTGCGCGAGCAATTCGGCCTCCACGAACTGCCGGTCGAGGCCGCGCTGCAGCGCGAGACGCACCCGAAGGTCGAAAGCTACGGGAAATACCTCTACATCGTCCTTCACGGCATCAACTTCCAGGCGGCGGAGCACACCTTTGAAACGCACGAGACCGACTTCTTTCTCGCGCCGAATTTCCTGATCACCATTCACGACGGGCAGCGGCGGAGCATTGCCCGCGTCGCTGATCTGTGCGGCCGGGCCGGCCACATCCTGTCTGAAGGACCGGTGGCGCTGTTACATCGCATTGTCGACACCATGGTCGATCACTACCGGCCGGAAGTCGACGAGCTCGAAGCGCGTCTCGACGCCATCGAGAAGCACGTCATCGAGGATCCCGCAGGCACCCTGACCGGCGACATTCTCGCCGTCAAGAACGACATCACCAGCCTGCGCCGGATCGTGATTCCCCAGCGCGACGTCGTCGGCCGCCTGTCGCGGCGTGAGTTCGAGATGATTGGCCAGGAAATGGCCTACCGGTTCCGCGACGTCTACGATCAATTCGTGCGGATGGCCGACGACTCGATCGTGTTCCAGGATCGCGTGACCGGCATTCTGGATGCGTATCTCGCCAGCGTCTCGAACCGCTTGTCGAACACGTCGCGCCTGCTGGCGGTGATCGCGGCGCTGTTCGGCCCGATGACGGTGATCACGGGTGTGTTCGGGATGAATGTGCCGTTGCCGACGCTGTTCGGCAGTCCCGAGTACCAGTTCTGGGAGGTCATCGGCATGATGGTGTTCGCGAGCGCCATTCTGTTCACCTGGTTCAAGAAGTCGGGCTGGTGGTAGATGGGGCGCATCAGCCGGCTGCCTGACGACCTCGCCAATCAGATCGCCGCGGGCGAAGTGGTCGAGCGTCCGGCGTCGGTCGTCAAGGAGCTGATCGAGAACGCGATCGATGCGCAGGCGAAGCGCATCACGGTCACCGCCGAATATGGCGGCAAGAAATTGATTCGCGTCGAAGACGACGGCATCGGGATGGATGCCGATGATGCGCGGCTGTGTCTGGATCGTCATGCCACCAGCAAGATCCGCAGGGCCGATGATCTCGGCGCGATCATGACGCTCGGATTCCGCGGCGAGGCGCTGCCGTCGATCGCGTCCGTTTCGCACTTTCGCCTGCGGACGCGCGCGCGCGGCGGCGAGAGCGGCACCGAGATCCGCGTCAACGCCGGCATCATCGAGTCGATTGTGGAAGCGGGCGGGCCGGAAGGCACGATGGTGGAAGTCGCCGACGTGTTCTACAACCTCCCGGCGCGCCGAAAGTTCCTGAAGTCCGACGCGGCCGAAGCGGCGCAGCTGTCGCGATTCGTGACGCAGCTGGCGCTCTGCTACCCGGAGGTCGGCTTCACACTGACCAGCTCCGGCCGCAAGATCATCGCCGTGCCGCCGGTGGCGAGCCTGTCGGACCGTTTGTATCAGTTGTATGGCGATCGCCAGGACCTGGTGCAGGTCGATCGCGGGTTCGGCGGCCTGCGGCTGCATGGTTTCATCGCCGCCCTCGCCGAGCAGGGTCCGGTTCGCGGGCCGCAGCACGTGTTCGTCAATCGCCGCATCGTCAAGGATCGAACGATCGCGCATGCGATTCTCGATGCCTACAGCGTCGCGACGAACAAGGAGCGCAGTCCCGAAGTGCACTTGTTCCTCGACGTCCCACCCGACCAGGTGGATGTGAACGTGCATCCCACCAAGGCGGAAGTTCGATTCAAGGAGCAGTCGCAGGTTCATCAGCTCGTTCGTCACGCGCTTGGTGATGCCCTCGGTAAAGGTCCGGCGCCGGAGCTCACGCTGCGAACGAGCGACGTAATGCCGGGCCGCACGATGCAGCCGTCTATTCCCGGCGCGCTGAGCGGCGGCAGCTTTCCGAGCCGCTGGGCTCCGCCTGTGCCGGGAGGGCGGAACTTCAGTTCCGCCGCTGCGGAAACCGTGTCCGCTCCCGCGGCGCGTGAACATCCGCCGGCCGGCAGCCCGTCTCCCGTCCGGCCGATGATCGCCCTCGGGCAGTTCCGCGACACCTTCATCATCGCGATGGACGACGAAGGGCTGTGCATCATCGATCAGCACGTCGCGCACGAGCGGGTGTTGTTCGAGCGGATCATGGAGAAGCTCACCAGAGAATCGCTCGAGAGCCAGCGGTTGTTGATTCCGGTCGTCCTCGAGTTGCCTCCGGCCGAGCGGGCGGCGCTGGTCGGTAAGGCCGCAGCGTTGAGTCGATTCGGCTTCGAGGTCGAGGAGTTTGGCGGCGACAGCGTTAAAGTGACGGCGATGCCGGCGCTGCTCGATCCGAACGAATGTGACGCCGCATTGCGCGCGCTCGCGGAAGATCTCGAAGGGCTCGATCGCGGCTTGCGTCTCGAAGACGCGCTGAAACAGATCGCGGCGACGACGGCGTGCCATGCGGCCGTCAAGGCGCACTACCCGCTGACGCTCGAGAAGATGCACCACATCCTCGAGGAGCTGCGCGCTACCGCGTATTCGACGGTGTGCCCGCACGGACGGCCGGTCATGTTGCGAATCACCCGGCGGGAGATCGAAAAGAATTTCGATCGGATATGAGGCAGCTCACACGCCATCTCTACTTCTGGGTGCTGCTTGCCATCGTCGTCGGCGGGGCGATCGGCTACGTCAGTCCAGAAACCGGCGTGAAGCTGAAGCCGCTCGGCGACGGATTCATCGCGCTCGTGAAGATGCTGATCGCGCCGATCATTTTCTGCACCGTGGTGCTCGGCATCGCCGGTGCGGGCAGCATGAAGAAGGTGGGCCGTGTCGGCGGCAAAGCGCTGCTGTATTTCGAAGTGGTCTCGACCTTGGCGCTGATCATCGGCCTGATCGTCGCCAACGTGGTTCGGCCGGGCGCCCCATTCCACGCGGATCCCGCGGAACTCGATGCGACCGCGGTTGCCAATTACGCGAAGGTCGGGGCCAGTCAGAGCACGGTCGATTTTGTGCTGCACATCATCCCTCGAACCTTCTTCGATGCCTTCACCGGCTCGGGCGATCTCTTGCAGGTGCTGTTCGTCGCGGTGTTGTTCGGCTACGCGATGACGCACCTCGGATCGGAAGGCTCGATCGTTCACCAGGTGATCAAGACCAGCTCGCACGTGTTCTTCCGGATGATGAACGCGCTGATGAAGCTGGCGCCGCTCGGCGCGGGCGGCGCCATGGCATTTACCATCGGCCAATATGGCGTCGAGGCGCTCCGGCCGCTGGGTTTGCTGATGGGCAGCTTCTATCTGACGTGCCTGCTGTTCGTGCTCGTCGTGCTCGGCTCGATCGCGATGCTGACCGGCTTCAACATCATCAAGTTCATCCTCTACATCCGTGAGGAGCTGCTGACGGTGCTCGGCACCTCGTCGTCCGAGTCCGCGCTCGTGCCGCTGATGCAGAAGCTCGAGCGGCTGGGGTGCTCGCAGTCAGTGGTCGGTCTGGTCGTGCCTTCGGGATATTCATTCAATCTCGACGGCACCAACATCTACCTGACGATGGCCTCGCTGTTCGTGGCGCAAGCGCTCGAGATCGATCTGACGCTGCGGCAGCAGCTGACGATCCTCGGCGTCGCGATGCTGACGTCGAAGGGCGCGTCCGGTGTGACCGGTGCGGGGTTCATCACGCTGGCGGCGACGCTCGCCGTCGTGCCGACGATCCCGGTCGCCGGCCTGGCCCTGATTCTTGGCGTCGATCGCTTCATGTCAGAAGCGCGATCGCTGACGAACTTTGTCGGCAACGGCGTGGCGGCGATCGTCGTGTCGCGATGGGAAAACGAGCTGGACCTCGACGTTTTGCGACGCGAGCTGAACGGCGAGATCGCCCCATCGTGAGGCGCGCGTTTCTCGTGATCCCGCTGCTCGTGGCAATCGCCGCGAGCCTGTTATGGCTGCGACTGCTCAGCGCGCCGCTGCGGGCCGTCGTGCATGGCGGCAGCGGCCCGCCAGCGCTGGTGCTGCTGCACGGCTTCGGATCGCGGGCGGAAGACTGGCTGCAGTTCGAATCGAAGCTCGCGCTGCCCGCCAACACGCAGTTGATCTATCTGCAGGCGCCGCTGCGCGGTCCGTGGTCCGGCCGCCGCGGCTGGTGGTGGCTGAACTTGAACGGCCACGTGCCACCGGGAGAGGCATTCGCCGACTACTCGAAGATTCATCCTCCCGGCATCCAGGTCGCATCGCGGCTCGTTCGCCGTTATCTCGCGGACGTGAAGGAGCCGATCATCCTCGGCGGATTCTCGCAGGGCGCGATGACCAGCGCCGAAATCGCGTTTCATTCCGATCAAGAGCTGGCGGGGTTGATTCTGTTGAGCGGCACCACCGTTGACGAAGAAGGATGGGCCGAACATTTCGCCGGCCGCCGCCATCTGCCGATCTTCATCGCGCACGGCCGTCGCGATCCGGTGCTGCCGTTCGATCGCATGGAGCGATTCGCCGCTCGCTTGAAAGCCTTCGGGCTGAATGTGACGTGGCTGCCATTTGAAGGCGACCACGGGATCCCCGACGAAGTCGTCGCGGGGATGAATGCGTTCGTTCTTCAGCTACAATTCCCGGCCGGGAGACCTTAATGTCCTTCACGTCACGATGGATCGGCGGGATTGCCGCAGGTGTGGTGGTCGTATTCGCAGCGGCGTCGTTGCGCGGGCAACAGACCCGCAAGGTTGATGACGCAACGTTGTTGAAACCTGCCGACGGCGACTGGGCCGGCTACGGCCGTGACTACGCCGAGACGCATCACAGCCCGCTGGCGCAAATCGATCAGAGCAATGTGAGCCGCCTCGGCATCGCGTCGTCGATCGAAGTGGGATCGGAAGGAAAGATCGAAACGACGCCGCTGGTCTTCAACGGCGTGCTCTACGGCACGTCAACGTGGAGCGTCGTCTACGCGATCGACCTGCGCGCCAACAGGATCAAGTGGCAATGGGATCCAGCCCTCGTGCGCGGCGGCTACGCCGCGATGGGGCCGCGCCCGTGTTGCGGTCCGGTCAATCGCGGTGTCGCGCTCTACGACGGCAAGGTCTATGTGGGCACGCTCGATGGCCGGCTGGTCGCGCTCGATGGCGAGACCGGCAAGCCGCTGTGGTCGGTGCAGACGACGCCGCCGAACTCGGATTACACCATCACCGGCGCGCCGCGCGTCGTGAAAGGCAAGGTGCTGATCGGACAGGGCGGCGCTGAATACGGCGTGCGCGGATTCCTCGGCGCGTACGACGCGCAGACCGGGAAGCTCGCGTGGAAGTTCTTCGTCGTCCCTGGCGATCCGGCGAAGGGCTTTGAAGACGAAGCGCTCGCGCGCGCCGCGAAGACGTGGAACGGCCAATGGTGGAAGGCGGGCGGCGGCGGCACGCCGTGGGACGGCATCGCGTACGATCCCGAGCTCAATCTTGTTTACGTCGGCACCGGCAACGGATCGCCATGGAATGCGCAGCATCGCAGCCCCGGCGGCGGCGATAACTTGTACCTGTCGTCGATCGTCGCGCTGAACGCCGACACCGGCAACTACATCTGGCATTATCAGACGACGCCCGGCGACAACTGGGACTTCAATGCGGCGCAGCCGATGATCCTTGCCGATCTCACGATCGCGAACCAGCCGCGCAAAGTGATCATGCAGGCGCCGAAGAACGGCTTCTTCTACGTGCTCGATCGCACCAACGGCCAATACATTTCAGGTGAGCCGTTCGCGTTCACCTCGTGGGCGACGTCAATCGACAAGGAGACCGGGCGACCGAAAGAAACCGAGCAGGCGCGCTACCGGTTCAAGCCCGTGCGGCTGTCGCCGTCGCCCGTCGGCGCGCATCACTGGCCGCCGATGGCGTTCAACCCGACGACGAAGCTGGTCTATTACCCCGGCCAGGAAACGTCAATGGTGGTGACGATGAACGAGCGCTTCGACTACACCGAAGGGCAGTGGAACCTCGGCATGACGATGGGCACGGCGCAGTTGAAGGTGCCGGTGCCGCCGCCCGATCCGAAAGCGCCGGCGATGGGTGGATTCTTCGTGGCCTGGGATCCGATCGCCAACAAGCAGGTGTGGCGACTGCCGTTCCAGTCGAGCGGCGGTGCGTTGTCGACGGCCGGGCAGCTGATCTTCGTCGGTAATTCCGCGGGCAAGCTGTTTGCGCTCGATCCGCTGACCGGCAAGACGCTGTGGGAATCACAACTCGCTCCCGGCGGAGTGGCGACGCCGATCAGCTACGAGCTCGACGGCAAGCAGTACATCGCGGTGATGGCCGGGATCAAGGGCGGGCGCGTGTATACGTTCGCGCTGGATGCGAAACAAACGATCCCGTAAACGCGCTCCCTATTGGAGCGGCGGGACTCAAGTCCCGCCCTCCCGCCGTTTCTTCCACCAGGCCAAGCGTTTCGCAATTTCCTTTTCGAATCCAAATTCCGCCGGCTTGTAGAATTCGCGGCCCTTCAAATTGTCGGGCAGGCAATCCATGTTCGCGACGGCGTCGGGCTCGTCGTGCGCGTACTTGCAGCCCTTGCCGTAATCGAGCTGCTTCATCAGCTTCGTCGGCGCGTTGCGAATGTGCAGAGGCACCGGCGCCGCGAAATCCGTCTTCGCCGCTTCCGCGGCCTCGTGGTAGGCCATGTAGACGGCGTTGCTCTTCGGCGCGGTCGAGAGATACAGCACCGCCTGGGCCAGCGCCGTATTACCTTCGGGCATGCCGATGAAGTGCACCGCATCCTTCGCGGCTACCGTGATCGCCAGCGCCTGCGGATCGGCGTTGCCGATGTCCTCGGACGCGAAGCGGATCAAGCGCCGGGCGACATATTTCGGATCCTCGCCGGCTTCCAGCATGCGCGCCAGCCAGTAGATCGATGCGTCGGCGTCGCTGTTACGCATGGATTTGTGCAGCGCCGACATCAGGTTGTAGTGTTCTTCGCCGCTCTTGTCGTAAAGGAGCGCCTTGTTCGTCAGCACCTTCTCGAGCAGCGCCTGATCGATCCGCGGGCGGCCCGCGGGCTGTTGCGCGGATGACACCGTCAGCTGCAGCAGATTCAGCGCCGCGCGGGCGTCGCCGTTGGCGAAGCGCGCGATCGCACCGAGCGCATCATCACCGGCCTCGGCATCCTGTTTGCCGAGGCCGCGCTCCTTGTCGTTCAGCGTCTTCCGCAGGATCGACACAATGGACGCCTCGTCGAGCGGTTTCAGGACGAAGACTTTCGAGCGCGACAGCAGCGCCGCATTCACTTCGAAGGAAGGGTTCTCGGTCGTCGCGCCGATCAGGACAATGTCGCCGCTCTCGACGCGCGGCAGGAACGCATCCTGCTGCGCCTTGTTGAAGCGATGAATCTCGTCGACGAACACGATCGTCCACTTGCCGGTGATGCGGCGGCGTTGTTCCGCCGCGGCCATGACGTCCTTCACTTCCTTGATGCCGGAGAGGACGGCGCTGAACGCCACGAATTCCGCGCGCGATAAGTCTGCGACGAGGCGGGCGAGCGTCGTCTTGCCGGTGCCGGGCGGACCCCAGAGAATGATCGATTGCAGCAGGTCGCGGTCGATCATCTCGCGCAAGGGACGCCCGGGCGCGACCAGATCGTCCTGGCCGACGATCTCATCGAGCGATCGCGGCCGCATGCGCTCGGCCAGCGGAATCGTGTTCGGATCGACCGGCGCGGGCTCGTCGTTGAACAGGCTCATCGGACTCTGCGGGTAAGGTGCCGCTGACGCTGCGCCTCGTAGAGGAGCACCGCGGCTGCAACGGCCGCATTCAATGATTCCACTCCGCCGTGCATCGGAATGGTGACGCGCGTGCTTGCAGCCGCGGCGAGCTCCGCCGGCACGCCGGCGCCTTCGCCGCCAAGCAACACCGCGGTCGGCTTCGTGAAGTCGACGTCGTACATCGACACGCCGTCGCGCGGTCCGGTGGCGACAATGCGAAGGCCCGCCTTCTTCCATTCCTTGATCAATGAGCCGAGCGCGCGGCTGCGCACCACGGGCAGCCGAAACGCACTACCCATTGACGCGCGCAGCGCCTTCCATCCCCACGGATCGGCCGACAGATCGTCGAGGACCACGCCGGTGGCGCCGGCGGCCGCCGCCGATCGAATGATCGCGCCGGCGTTGCCCGGATCCTGCAGTCCCGCCGCGGCAAGGACCAGTGCCGGAGCGGGTGAGAGCACTGTTGCCGACGAGATCTCAGGGATCCGCGCGCTGGCGACGACACCGGTAGGCGAATTCACGGGCGACAGGGCGTTCAACACCGTGCCCGACACTTCGACGACGAGCGCGCCGTGGCGGCGCAGGCGATCGACGAGCTTGGTCTCCTTCGCCGTCGGCGGCCCGCACACCGCGATCTTTTCAACCGCGACGCTCGCCTCGGCCGCTTCGCCCAGCAGGTGCCATCCGTCGAGCAGCATCAGCGGCCCCGCGCCGCGCGCGAGCTCGCGAAACTCCTTGACGATGGGATGGTGACGGCTGCTGATCACGTCCACGATTTCATTATCCGTCAATATACATATGCTAAACTCCGTGGTTTGGAGCGATGAAGGAACGACTCATCAAGCGTTTTGAGGACGAGGTCAATGCTCTCGAGCGGGAGCTCCACATGGAGCTGCCGAAAGAGATCCAGCGCGCGCGCGAGCTCGGCGATTTGCGCGAGAACGCGGAGTACCAGGCCGCGAAGGAGCGCCAGACCTACGTCAACGCGCGCATCGCGATGCTGAAGCGGCGCATGAGCGAGATCGCGCTCATGAACATGGACCGCATTCCGCACGGCAAGGCCGGCTTCGGATCCACCGTAACGATCCGCGAGAAGGACCAGGACCTGATCTATCAGCTCGTGATGCCCGAAGATGCCGACGCCGAAAAGGGTTTGATTTCGACCTCGTCGCCGATCGGCCGCGCCATCCTCAACAAGGAAGAAGGCGACGAGATCACGGTGTCCACGCCGAACGGCACCCGCAAGTTCGAAATCCTCAAGCTCGTCACCATTCACGACGACGTGTAATACGTGACGGAGCCTCGCGACTCCTACTCACCAGAACGACGAACGGCCCTGCTGTTCACCGGCACGGGCGCCGACGGCGCGTACCACGCCGGCGCCGTGCGTGCGCTCCAGGAAGCGGGCGTCAAGATCGACGTCGTCGGCGGCCGCGGCATTGGCGCCATGGGTGCCGTGCTGGCGGCGGTCGATGGCGGCGCGCAGCTCTGGGACACGGGCGGTTTCTGGAAGTCGCCCGCGGTCGAAACGTTCTACCAATGGCGATGGCCGTTCATCGTGCTTCGCTGGCTCGGCGTCGCGCTGCTCGCCGTTCTCGCGGTGCCTGCCGCCGTCATTCTCCTGGGTCTCGTCGTGTATCCGATCGCGCTGCTGCTCGGCATGGCCGGCCTCGCGGTCGGCGCGTATTTCGTCGACGGGTTCATGTGGGCGCTCGGCCGGGCGTTTTCTCCAGGCGCGCTGCCGACCTGGATCCCGCGGCTCGCCGCGTTGTGCTCAACGCTCGCGCTGATCGCGCTGGGCACCGGCGCGTGGCTGGCGTGGTGGCGATCGCCGTTGTATCGCCGCGCGACGGGCAGCCGGCTGTGGACGCTGCTCGGATCGCCCGTCGATGCAGGGGCGGCGATCCATCACGCCACCGAAACGGTGTGGCGGCTGCTCAAAGGCGGCGCGGCGATCAAGACGCCGCACGCCGAGGACTTGAGCCGCCGCTACGCGGAGCTGCTCGCCGAGAATCTCGGGCAGCCGGGCTTCCGCGAGCTGCTGCTCGTCGTGCACGACCTCGATGCGAATCGGGACCTGGTGTTCGGGCTGGTCCGCGATCCGTATCGACGCATGCTGTTCCCGCCGCCCGGCAGCGTGACGTCGTCCCGCCGCGCCGAAGCGCAGGATCTGTCGAGCGGGACGAAGGGATTTCTCGCCGATGTCCTTGCCGCCGCATTGACGTTGCCAGGCGTCAGCGAGTCGCGGCTCGTGCAGTTTGCGCCGGATTCCTATTGGCGAGGCGAAACGCATCGGCTCATCGATCGTCCGGCCAGCATCGGACGCCTCGTCGAAGAAGCCGCGGCGGCCGGTGCCGAGCAGGTCGTGATTGTCGCGGCCACCGCGGATCCGCCGGGCCCGCACGAATTGCGGCCGCGGCGCCTCGATGGCCTTGGCCGTGTCGGCGAACAGCTCGCATCCGCGGAAACCGCGGCGCTATCGGATGCGATCCGCCATCTCCATCACCGCTTTCAAGGGATGTATGTGATCCGCCCGTCGCACAACCCGATCGGTCCGCTGGATCTGACCGGCGCGTACGATGAGAAGTCGGATCGTCACCAGCCGCTCGAAGAGCTGATGGAGCGCGGGTACGAAGATACCTATCGCCAGTTCATCGAGCCGTTCCTGGGCGCCTCGGGCGACCGCGTTGCTCAAGTGGCCCGCGAATAGTTAATCCACAGATTTCACAGATTTCACAGATTCACCGAGCCGTTCGCCTTGGCGGCCTTCGGCCGGCCCATTGCGCAGGCTGATGCGGCGTGGAGATGAGTCAGGTGGGCCGTTGGTTCGGACTCATCTCCACGTCGCATCACCCTGCGCACGGCGCGAAGCGCCGAGGCGAACGGCGTCGTCGGTCCTAATCTGTGCAATCGGTGTAATCTGTGGACACAACAATGAAGCAGGCAACGAAGTTGATTCACGCGGGCAATGCCGTCGATGCCGGCGCGACGCCGTCGTTGACGACGCCGATCTACGAGACGAGCACGTTTGTGTTCGACTCGGTCGCCGACGTCATCAAGTATCAGGAAGGCACACTCAACGGATATCTCTACTCGCGATACGAGAATCCGACGGTCGTGGCCGTGGAGCAGAAGCTCGCCGCAGTCGACGGCGCCGAAGTGTCGTTGTTGTTCAGCAGCGGCATGGCGGCGATCTCCACGGCGCTGCTGACGCTGCTCAAGAGCGGCGACGAGATCATCTGTTGCAGCGCCATCTACGGCGGCACGTTCCACATCATCGAAGACCTCCTGCCCAGGCTCGGTATCACGCGCCGTTTCATTTCCATCGAAGCGTTGAGCAATGTCGGATCGTCGATCGGACCGAAGACGAAGATCGTCTGGTTTGAATCGCCGATCAATCCGACGCTTCGCTGCGTCGACGTTCGGGGAGTGACGGCCGCCTGCAGGAAGGCCGGTGTCCTGTCGGCCATGGACAACACGTTCGCCAGCGCCATCAATCAGCCGGTGCTGTCGATGGGCCTGGATCTGTCGATGCAAAGCTGCACGAAGTACTTGAACGGCCACAGCGACGTCACCGGCGGCGTGTTGTCGGGATCACAGGCGCTGATGGCGCCGATCGCGAAGACGCGGCGCCTGCTTGGCGGTGTGATGGATCCGCAGCCGGCGTTCGCGCTCGGCCGCGGCATGAAGACCATGCCGCTGCGCGTTGCGCAGCACAACGCCAACGCGCTCGAGGTGGCGCAGTTTCTCGAGCGGCATCGATCGATCCACCGCGTGTACTACCCGGGGCTCGCGTCACATCCCGATCACGGCATTGCCGCGAGGCAGATGAGTGGTTTTGGCGGCGTGGTGACGATCGACGTCAAGGGCGGTCAGGACGCCGCGTTTCGCGCGTTCGACAAGCTCAAGGTGGTGAAGCGCGCCGCCAGCCTCGGCGGCGTCGAAAGCATCTGCAGCCTGCCGATCCTCACGTCACAGTACGGACTTACCGACGAGGAGCTGGTAAAGGCGGGAGTCTCGAAAGGGATGATCCGGATTTCGATCGGCCTCGAGGATGCCGGCGATCTGATCAACGATCTCGATCAAGCTCTGACGTAGGCTTCTTGTCCTTGGTCTCGTGCAGGAATTCGAGCACGAGCTCCAGCATGCGCTGGTTGATGCGGCTGCCTTCGTAGGTCCCGAACTTCTTCTGGAACGCCTCGACCGGCACGACCGCTTTGGCCATGGTGCGATGGCCGCCGGCGCTGCCGATGTCGTTGAACCAGCGGCGCACGAAGTCGCCGGCATTGCGCGAATAGCCCAGGTTCCTGACCGACACCACGAACTGATCGTTGACCACGCCGCAAATCACCGTCCACTGCACGTTCTCGAGCTGCAGATAGAAATCCGCGACGTAGGGAACGAAGTCTTCGCGCGGCGGCTCCCCGAGGAACGCGCAGAACACGTGCTCCATCATCCGCCCCTGCTGCCAGGCTTTGATTAGATAATCCAGGCGCTCGGCGGTGATTTCCGCGCCCTCCATCTTGCGGATCATCGTGGCGTCGCCGAGCGGGTAGAGATACGAGAAGGCTTCGATGTCGGCGCGGTTGGCGTGGCGGTTGAAAAACAGCGTATCGGACTTGATCGCGTAGAGCATCGCCGTCGCGGTGCGCTCCGAGATGTCCATGTCCACCGCGCGCAGGTGCTCGGTCAGGATCGTCGACGTCGATCCGTAGTCGGGGCGGATGTCCTTGAAGATCGCGTTGTAGCCAGACGTCTCGGGATGGTGATCGATCACCAGGTCGACATGCGGCAGCAACCCGGGAAAGTAGTGCGGCTGCACGTCGACGAGCGCAATCTTGTCGAACTCTTTCAACTGCTCCGGCTTGAGCGTCTCGATCTTGAGATCGAGCAGCTTCACCATCCGGAGATTCTCGGGACGCGTCACCGGCTCGAGGCAGCCGATCACCGCGGTCTGGCGGGTGCGGCGCAGCACGGTGCGCAGCGCCAGCCCGCTCGCCATCGCATCCGGATCGGGATCGTTGTGCGTCAGGATCAGCACGCGATCGGCATCGTCCATGTAGCGCTGGTACTGCTGCACGCGTTGCCGGGTGACGGAGCGCCCCAGCTCGGTCAGCAGCGGCGGACCGGCCAGCTCCGCGAGCGTGAGCGTGGTCACTTCGGGGAAATCGTCGCGGAGCGTCTCCGCTTTCCTGACGTCGGTGAGGCTCGTGCCGAGGACGTAGATGAGCGTGCCGCCGGCGCCGCGCACCGCCTCGAGCACCTTGCGCAGACCCCGGCGGCCGTTATCTTCGATGAACACCGGCATCACCGGTGAAACGCCGAGCTTGACGTAACTGTCGGTGCGATCGGTCTCGTCGACCGACACGGGCAGTTCCGAGGATTCGAACCTGCGGGCCAGCGCCCGGCTTTCGACTAAAACTTCGAGCTCCGCGGACGGAGTAAGGACTGCCTCCAGGAGCCGGACCACCAGCTCCGTGTGACAGACCGCAAGACAACGCACGATCCTCAATTATAGGGCTAGAATTTGGCACATGGCGGGTAAGAACAAAGAGCGAATAACGAAGAACAAACGGATCTGGCTTTTGTTATTCGTTTTTTGTTCTTCGTTCCTGGCGCAGGCCCAGCCGGTTTTTCGCTCCGGCGTGGACCTCACCACGTTTGCCGCGACCATCACCGACAGGAAGGGCAACATCGTCACCGACCTGAGCCGCGACGATTTCGAGGTCATCGAGGACGGCAGGAAGCAGGCGATCCGGTACTTCGCGAACGGCGACGGCGAATCGAGCCCGCCGATGCATCTCGGTTTGATGGTCGACGCCAGCGGCAGCATGCAGAACGACATGAAGCTGGCGCAGGGCGCCGCGATCAAGTTCCTGAACATGTTGCCCGCAGCGGAAGACGTCACGCTCGTGGATTTCGACACGCAGGTGCGCATCACGCGTTATCCGCAGCGCGATTTCGCGCGGCTCGTCGAACGCATCCGCCAGCGCAAGGCCGATGGCTGGACCGCGCTGTACGACGCGCTGGTCACATACCTCGACGGCGCCGATTCCCAGGAAGGCCGCAAAGTTCTCGTGATGTACACCGACGGCGCCGATTCGCGCTCGTCGATCTCGCTCTCCGAGACGATGACGCTGCTGAAGGCGTCGCAGGTAACTGTCTACGCGATCGGCCTGGTCGACAACACCGGATCGGCGCGCGGGCAACTCCAAATGACGCTGCGCCAGTTGACCGAAGTGACGGGCGGCCAGGCGTTCTTCCCGGCCGAGATGGACGACGTCGACAGCGCCTACGACAAGGTGCTGGCCGAGATCAAAGGGCAGTATCACCTCGGTTATCTCTCGATCAACACCGGCACGGACGGCAAGTGGCGCAAGGTGGAGATCAAGGTCAAGCGGCCTGATCTTCGCGTCCGCACACGGAAGGGTTACTTCGGCCCCTACAAGCCCGCCTCGTAGAGGCCGTAGTACGATTGGGAGCTACGGCGCCCATATCCATGCCTTCTGTGACCGGTCACTTCAACCTCGCATCCGACTTCGAGCTCCGCGGCGACCAGGTCCATGCCGTGCCCGAGCTGGTCGACGGGCTGAACCGCGGCGACAAGCACCAGGTGCTGCTCGGCGTCACCGGGTCGGGCAAGACCTACAGCATGGCGCAGGTGATCGCGCGCGTGAACCGGCCGACGCTGGTCATGGCGCACAACAAGACGCTGGCCGCGCAGCTGTTCCAGGAGTTCCGGCGCTTCTTCCCCGACAACGCCGTCGAGTATTTCGTCAGCTACTACGACTACTACCAGCCCGAAGCCTACGTGCCGGCCAGCGACACCTACATCGAGAAGGAATCGACGATCAACGACGAGATCGATCGCATGCGGCTGTCGGCGACGCGATCGCTGTTCGAGCGCCGCGACGTCATCATCGTCGCCAGCGTCTCGTGCATCTACGGCCTCGGCTCGCCGGACGCCTACTACGGCCTGGTGCTGCCGCTCGAGAAAGGGCAGCGCATCGATCGCGAACAAATCATGCGCAAGCTCGTCGAGATCCAGTACGAGCGCAACGATCACGAGTTCGCGCGCGGCAACTTCCGCGTCCGCGGCGACATCATCGAGGTCTATCCGTCGTACGAAGAGTTCGCGCTTCGCATCGGCCTGTTCGGCGACGAGGTCGACGAGCTGACGTCGTTCGATCCGATCACCGGCAAGGCGCTGCGCCGCCACGATCGCACCGCGGTCTATCCGAAGTCGCACTTCGTGACCGGGCGCGAACGCCTCAAGGAGGCCGTGGTGACGATCAAAGAGGAGCTCGAGGTGCGGCGCGGCGAGCTCGAGCACGAGGGCAAGGTCCTCGAAGCGCAGCGCTTGCACCAGCGGACGATGTTCGATCTCGAGATGATCAAGGAGATCGGCTACTGCCACGGCATCGAAAATTATTCGCGGCACCTGACGCAGCGAAAGGCGGGGCAGCCGCCGCCGACGCTGCTCGATTACCTGCCCTCCGACGCGCTGATCGTCGTCGACGAAAGCCACCAGACCGTGCCGCAGGTCCGCGGCATGTATCACGGCGATCGATCGCGCAAGGAAGTGCTGGTCGAGTATGGATTCCGGCTGCCGTCGGCGCTCGACAATCGCCCGCTGAACTTTGAAGAGTGGGAGCAGCGGGTCGGCCAGCTGGTGTACGTCTCTGCGACTCCTGGTCCTTACGAGTTGCACAAGTCCGGCGGCGTGTTCGTCGAGCAGGTGATCCGCCCGACCGGACTGATGGATCCGCCGGTGGAAGTGCGGCCGGTCAAGGGCCAGGTCGACGATCTGCTGAAGGAGATTCGCGACCGCGCCGAGCGCAGGGAGCGCGTGCTGGTCACGACGCTCACCAAGCGGATGGCGGAGGACCTGACCACCTATTACCAGGAGCTTGGCGTCAAGGTTCGCTACCTCCATTCCGATATCGACACGCTCGAGCGCGTCGAGATTCTCCGCGACCTCCGGCGCGGCGTTTTCGATGTCCTCGTCGGCATCAACCTGCTGCGCGAGGGTCTCGACCTTCCGGAAGTCTCGCTGGTCGCGATCCTCGATGCCGACAAGGAAGGTTTCCTGCGCTCGGCGGGCGCGCTGATCCAGACCTCGGGCCGGGCGGCGCGCAATGTCAATGGCCGCGTCATCATGTATGCCGACAAGATGACCGACTCGATGCGGGCCGCCATCAACGAGACCGAACGCCGGCGCAGGCGGCAGGCCGCCTACAACGAGGAGCACGGCATCACGCCGACCAGTATCGTCAAGGCGATCGACGACGTCTTATCGAGCGTGTACGACCGCGACTATTCATCCGCCGTCGATCCGCGCGAGCCGCAGTTCGCGTTTCGCAATCACGCCGAGCTCGAAGCCCACATCAACACGCTCGATCAGCAGATGAAGGCGGCCGCCGCCAATCTCGATTTCGAGAAAGCGGCGTCGCTGCGCGATCAAATCCGTGCGTTACGGACGCGCGACCTGGGGCTGGGCCCGGTCCCGCGATGAACAATGTGCGCATCTGGGCGATCGAATGGATCAAGAAAGCGCTCCTCGAGGTCCAGGAGTACGTGCGGCTGTGTATTGCCGCGGTGCAGGGCATCTTCAGCCGGCCGTTCTACTTCCGCGATGTCATCGAACAGATTGACGTCATCGGGCTCGGGTCGCTCACCGTCGTACTGTTGACCGGTTTCTTCACCGGCGCGGTGCTGGCGCTGCAGTCGGGCATGACGCTGGATCAATTTGGCGCCCGCCCGTTCGTCGGCCGCTTGATTAGCGCCTCGATGATCAAGGAGCTCGGCCCGGTCCTGACGGCGCTGATGTTGTCAGGCCGCGTCGGATCGGGTATTGCCGCCGAGCTTGGCTCGATGGTGGTGACCGAACAGATCAGCGCGCTGCGCGCGCTCGGCACCGATCCGATCCGCAAGCTCGTCGTGCCGCGCGTGCTCGCGGGGTTCATCATGTGTCCCATCCTGACCGTCGTCTCCGACACGGTCGGCATGCTGGGCGGCTGGATCGTCGCGCTGACGCAGTTGCGCGTGTCGTCGGGCGTCTACTGGAGCGCGGTCGTCGAGGGGTTGTTCATCCAGGATGTCTACATGGGCATCATCAAGCCGTTCTTCCTGGGCATCGTGATCGTGACGATCGGCTGTCACGTCGGCCTGCGCACCACCGGAGGCACGCAGGGAGTCGGCCGCTCGACCACCAATGCCGTCGTGGCGTCGTCGGTCCTGGTCCTCATCGTGGACTTCTTCGTCACGCGACTGTTGATTTCGATCTTCTTCTGATGCGCGCCAAGAGCCTTGCGGAATTCGGACTGCCGGTTGAACTCGCCGAAGCGCACGCGCCCGTGGTGCTGTTCGACAAGGTCAACCTGTCGTTCGACGAGAAGGTGATCCTGCGCGACGTCACGTTTTCGGTGCGCGCCGGGCACACCAAGATCTTTCTTGGCGCGAGCGGCGCGGGCAAGTCGACGATCCTGAAGCTGATGCTGGGGCTGCTGAAGCCCGACTCCGGCACGATCTGGGTGCTGGGCCACCGCGTCGATCTGATGGACGAAGCGCAGCTGATGCGCGTGCGCCATCACATGGGCATGGTGTTCCAGGAAGGCGCGTTGTTCGATTCGTTCACCGTCGGGGAGAACGTCGGCTACAAGCTGTACGAAGAAACGATCCTGCCGCTCGACGAAGTCCGCCGGCGCGTCGATGAGGTGCTGGGCTTCGTGGGCCTTGATGCGCACATCGACAAACTGCCGTCGGCGTTGTCCGGCGGCCAGCGCCGCCGCGTTGCGATCGCCAGGGCCATGGCGGCGCGGCCGACAGTGCTGTTGTATGACGAAGCGACGACCGGCCTCGATCCGATGACGGCCATGACCGTGGATGCCGAGGTCGTCAAGCTGCGTGACCTCGAACAGGTGACGTCGATCCTCGTGACGCACCAGCTCCGCGACGCGTTCTATGTCGCCACGCACGAAGCGCGCCGCGACGCCGCCGGCCAGATCGAGATCGTCGAAGCATCGGAACAGAAGATCGAAGAGGCGGATTTCGTCATGATTCGCGAGGGACGGGTCGCGTTCGAGGGTCACGCCTCGGATTTGCGCAGCAGCAACGATCCGTACCTCAAAGAGTTCCTTTCGTAAGAGACTAGAGATATGCCACGCACACGTTCACTCGCCTGGGCCGAATTGAAGTTCGGCCTGATTGCGGTCTTCGCGCTGGTCATGGCGGGGCTGCTGATCTTTGCCGTCGGCGGCAGCGGCGGCTTTTTCTGGCAGAACTATCCGCTCAAAGTCCAGTTCCCCAACGTCGCCGGCCTGCTGAGCGGCTCGCCGGTGCGGGTCGCCGGCGTCGAAGTCGGGTCGGTCGTCGACGTCAAGCTGGTGGCAGGCGGCGCCGAGGTCTGGTTCACCATTCTGGATGACATGCGGCCGATCGTCACCGATCGATCGCGGGCGAAGATCGGATCGATCTCGCTGCTTGGCGAAGGCGCCGTTGACATCGAGGCCGGCCCGGGCGGGACGACGATTCCTGACTGGGGTTACGTGCCGACCGGCACGGCGGCTCCGACGATCGCCGAATTGACCGAGCAGGCCGGCACCGGCATTCAGGACGTCACGGCGATGATCGCCGACCTGCGCGCCGGCAAGGGCACCGTCGGCAAACTGCTCACCGATGAAGCCGTGTACCGTGATTTCAACAGCCTGATCTCCGCCGCCGATCGCGTCGCGCAGAACATTGCCAGGGGCCAGGGGACCATGGGCAAGTTCGCCAATGACCCCAAGGTCTACGACGAACTGAATGCGTCGGTCGCCAACCTGAATGCGATCACAACCAAGCTCAAAAACGGGGAAGGCAGTCTCGGCCAGCTGCTGAACGATCCGGCGCTCGCCAAGTCGTTGAACACCACGACGTCGAATCTCGAGGGCGTGACCGGCAAACTCAATCGCGGCGAGGGCACCGCCGGTAAGCTGCTGACCGACGATGCGCTGTACAAGCGAATGGATTCGCTGACTGCACGACTCGACACGGTTGTGCAAAACCTGAATAACGGCGAGGGCACGGCCGGCCAGCTGCTGCACGACAAGCAGTTATATGAGAACATGAACCAGACGGTCGCCGAGATGCGCTCGCTGATCGCCGAGATCAAAAAAGATCCCAAGAAGTTTCTGAATGTGAAGGTCAGTGTTTTCTGACGAGACACGGAGCACGACCGAGACACGGAGGGCGCAGTGGCGAAAGATAATTCGGGCAGTGTGATGGTGGCGTTCGTGATCGGCGCGCTGACCGGCGCGGCGGTCGCGCTGCTGTTTGCGCCGGCGACGGGCGAAGAGACGCGCGAATACCTCGGGCAGAAAGCGCGCGAGGGCAAGGACAAGGCCCGTGAGGCGATGGACCAGGGCCGTGAGTACTACCGGAGCCAGCGCGAGAACCTCGTCACCGCCGTCGAGCGCGGCCGCGAGGCGTTCCAGAAGGCCAGCGAACGGGGAGATCAGGTGTGAGCGAGACCGGCGAGCTGTTTCTCGGCATCATCGCGTTCGCGGTGTTGATTATGGCGTTGATCCAGGTCGGCGCCATCTTCGCCGGGATCCGTCTCGCGAAGCGTGTCGACCAACTCGCCACGCAGCTCGATCAGGAAATCAAGCCGCTGATTGCCAACCTGACCGCGATGTCGAGCGAGGCGGCCCGCGCCGCGGCGCTCGCCGCGAAGCAGGCGGAGCGCCTTGACCGTGTGTTCGGAGAAATGGTGCAACGCGTCGATCAAACGCTCGCCGCCGCCCAGGAATTCGTGACCGGCCCGGCCCGCCAGGGCATGGCCATCATGGCCGGCGTCAAGACCGTGATCGATGTCTTCAAGGGCTTGCGCGAGGACTCGCGCCGCCGCGCCGCCAGCAAACCCGTCGTCGACGAAGAAGAATCGCTTTTCATCGGCTAGTACCGTGTGTTAAATGGGGTGGATGAAATACCTCACCCCAACCCGCGCAGTCCTGTCCGCTTTCCTCACTACCGTCTTCACAGTAGGCGCTGCCGCGCAGGAGCCCGTTTCCGCGAGTCCCGCGAAAGAGCTGGCCGCCCTGATGGCCGCGAAGAAGCTGGATAGCATCGCCGCGCGCATGCCCGACGACCGCGAACAGTTCGTCGGCGCGCTGGTGTTTCCGGGCCAGTTGATGGTGGTGTGGGCGAAGACCACGGCGCCCGCGGTGGTCAACGAGAAGCTGATCCGCAAGGAATACAAGGAGGTCTACATCGACCTCAATAGCGCGTCGGTCCTGGAGTCGCGTCACTTCGTGACCGACCTCGGTCCCGATGGCCTGCGCTCCAGGCCGGCGCAGAAGCAGGGTCCGTCCGACTCGCACGACCTCGGCCAGAAGAGCATGCGCTTCGACGGCAACTGGCGCGAGGACAAGATGTCCGAGAACGACTACATGAAAGCGCACGCCGAAGCGGACGCGGCCTACGCCAAGGCCGTGCAGGCGTTGATCGACGAGCTCAAGAAAGGGTAGTCAGCCCGGCTGATTCGGCGGCGGCTCGTTCAACATCAGCCAGTACATGCCCAGTTGACGCACCGCGTCGACGAACGACGTGAAGTCGACCGGCTTCTGCACGTACGAATTGGCGCCGCCGTAATAGCCCTCGGTGCGATCGCGATCCTCTTTCGACGACGTCAGGATGACGACCGGGACGATCGCCGTCCGAGGCGTCGCGCGGAGACGCCGCAGTACTTCAAGGCCGTCGATCTTCGGCAGTTTCAAGTCGAGCAGGATCAGCGCCGGCACATCGTTGATGTCGCGCGACGAGTACGGTCCCTTCGCTTCGAGCCAGTCGATCGCGTCCTGCCCGTCGCGCACGACCACCACCTGGTTGCCGATGTTGTTGCGCGCCAGCGCCCGCAGCGTCAATTCCTCATCGTCTGGATTGTCTTCGACCAGCAGGATCGTACGCGGCGCGATCGGCATCGGGGTACTTTACCGCTAGGAGCGCGACAATCGCTCACGAACTTTTGCCAGCAGCGCTTCGACGGTGAACGGTTTCTGCAGGAAGGCGCCGGGATCCGCGGTGACCCGCTCCGGCAGCGCCGAGTGGCTCGAATAGCCCGACAAGAACAGCGTCTGCATGGTGGGGTGCCGCTGTTTGAGCCTGTCGGCGACATCGGGGCCGGAGAGTCCAGGCATGACGACGTCGGCGATCAGGAGATCGATCGGATCGCTGCTGCGCTCGGCAACCGCCAGTGCTTCCGTGCCGCTCGGCGTTGCAATGACGCGATGGCCGGCCCGCTTCAGCGCCATCTCGAGGAACGCGCGGACGCCCTGCTCGTCTTCGGCAAGCAGGATGGTGCTGGCGCGCTCGCGCGCCCCGGCCTGCGGCGATTCCTTCTCGTGATCCGCCGCCACGGCGCCGCTCAATGGGAAGTAGACGCGGAAGGTGGTGCCTTGCTTCACCACCGAATGGACCTCGATGCCGCCGCCGCTCTGGTGCACGATGCCGAAAACGGTCGAGAGGCCAAGACCGGTGCCGCTGCCTGGCGCCTTGGTCGTGAAGAACGGCTCGAAGATGTGATCGATCGTGTCCTCGTCGATGCCCTCGCCGCTGTCGGAGACCGCGAGCGTCACGTACTGGCCGGGCTTGATCTCGAGCTCGGCGGCATGATTCGAATCAATGCGCGTGCGATCGACGAACACGGTCAGGCGGCCGCCGCCGGGCATGGCATCGCGCGCGTTGATCACCAGGTTCATCACGACTTGCTCGAACTGTCCCGGATCCATCAACACCAGCTGCGGCGGCTCGGCGTGATTGAAAGTGAACTGGACGTCCTCGCCGATCAGCCGCTCGATCATCGGCTGCATTTCGCTGACCGCGGCGACGAGATCGATGACGCGCCGCTCGAGCACCTGCTGGCGGCTGAAGGCGAGCAGTTGTTTGGTGAGGCGCGTCGCGCGCTGTGCCGCCATCCGGATCTCCGACGCGTCGCGATGCGTGGGCTCGTTCTCGGGCAGCTCCTCGATCAGGAATTCGCTGAAGCCGAGGATGACGGTGAGCAGGTTGTTGAAGTCGTGGGCGATGCCGCCGGCCAGCCGTCCAACGGCTTCCATGCGCTGGGCATGCCGCAGGCGGTGCTCGGAGGCCTGCAGGGCGGCGTGGGTGCTGCGCTGCATCCGGCGGTTGGCGGCTTCCCTCAGCTCTCGCTCGACGGCCGGTCCCAGACGGCGGAGGTTGTGCTTGAGCACGTAATCGTGCGCCCCGGCCCGCATGGCTTCCACCGCCGCGTCCTCGCCGATGGTTCCCGACACGATGATGAACGGGATGTCCGCGTCGCGGTCGCGCAGCATGCGCAGGGCATCGGTGGAGCTGAAGCCCTTCATCGAATCGTCGCTGAGGACGACGTCCCAGGTGCCTTCCTGGATGGCGGCGAGAAACTCGGCTCGGGTTTCCGCGACGCGCGGATTGACCTGAAAGCCATGGCGCGCCAATTCGAGGCGGATTAGCTCGACGTCATCAGCCGAGTCCTCGACAAAAAGTACACGAAGGCTTGAAGGGGGGCCTTGCGCCATTTTTGTAAACGCATGCCGACTCCGCCAAACGCGGCTCGACGTTGAAATAGACGGCCATCCGTCTAAAAACTCTCAAAAGGCGGCGGAGACACTTGAAGAAGGTGATTACGGAACCGATATTAAGATTACGGCGGGGCGGAAAATCCCCACTGGTTTCAACACTATGCGTGCAGATTCGTCCACTCAACCTCGTCCATTGCTCCTCCTCGTGGATGACGACCCCCGCACCGGCAAGGAGCTCGTCGCGAGGGCGTTGCACGAGCTCGGGCCGCGCAAGCACAAGAAACTGGTCACCGTGAATTGTTCCGCGGTGGTCGAGACGCTGTTTGAATCGGAGTTGTTCGGCCACGTTCGCGGCGCGTTCACCGGCGCGAGCACCGACAAGACCGGCGTGTTCGAAGCCGCCAACGGCGGAACCGTGTTTCTCGATGAAGCCGGCGAGCTGCCGCTCGGCGCGCAATCGAAGCTGCTTCGCACGCTCGAAAACGGCGAGTTGCAGCGCGTCGGCAGCGTGGAGCTGCGCAAAGTGGACGTGCGCGTCATTGCCGCGACCAACCGGCGTCTCGACGCGGAAATTGCCGCCGGGCGGTTCCGCTCGGATCTGTACTACCGCCTGAACGTCGTCGAAATAGCGGTGCCGCCGCTGCGCGAGCGGTCGGAGGATATTCCGTACCTCACCGCGGCGTTCGTGAAGAAGTTCGCGAAGGATTTTTCGAAGTCGATCACCGGCTTGACCGAGGGTGCCGAGGAACGGCTCGTCAAATGGCCGTGGCCGGGCAACGTGCGCGAGCTGCGCAACGTGATCGAGCGCGCCTGCCTGTTGTGCGAAGGGCACCTACTCACCGAAGGCGATCTCGCGCGATCGCTGAGCGAGCGCCCCGCATTTGCCGCGCCGGCCGACGATGAGCCCGATGGCCCGCCGCCGACCGCCGATGAAGTGCGGGCCGCCCTCGACGGCACGGGCGGCAACAAGTCGCTCGCGGCACGACGCCTCGGCATCAGCCGGCGCGCGTTGTACAGATTGATCGATAAGTACGGCGCCCTCGAAGTGGCCCGAGGATGAACCCTCGGATCACGACGGCGCTCCTCGTAGCGGCCATCGTGCTCGGGGGGATGCTGCTCTACGCCACGGCGCTCGATCGCGTCCCGCCTTACCTGATTCACGATGAAGCACAGGGCGCGCTGCACGCGCACGCGATTGCCTCGACAGGCAGGGACCAGGACGGCCGTCTGCTGCCGATGTATTTCAGCGAGCCGGGCTTCCCGGCGGGCCGTGATCCGATGATGATCTACGTGACCGCGCTCGGCTTGCAGGTGCTGCCGTTCACCGAAGCGGGTGTGCGCACGCCGACGGCGCTCGTCGCCGTGCTCAACATCGTCTTGATGTTCTTCGCGGCCCGCGCCATTTTTCAGAACACGTGGATCGCGCTGCTGGCGGCTGCGCTCCTGGCATTGACGCCCATCCACTTCATTCGCGGGCGGTTGTTGCTCAGCCCGCTGTATTCGATTCCCTTCGTCCTCGCGTGGTTATGGTCGCTGCGCCGCTTCGAAGAACATCCGTCCGCCGGCCGTTTCGTGGCCGCGTGTGCGTGGCTTGCGTTGGGAGCGTATTCGTATCTCGGGGCCATTGTCATGCTGCCTCTCTACCTCTTGATGACGATCGCGATTGCAGCGCGCTCGTTGGGATGGCGAACGACCGTGCTGAGCGGCGCCACTTTCGCCGTCGGCCTGCTGCCGATGGCGTTGTGGTATGCGACGCATCCCGCACGCAACGCGCAAATCGTCAGCGCGTATCAACTCGGCGCCGGCTCCGCGCTGCTCGAGGCGCTCGGCAGCCGCTTGGATTTGTACTGGCGCTTTTTCGATCCGGCGTACTTGTTCGTCTCGGGCGACCCAAGCCTGATCAACTCCACGCGCACCGCAGGCCTTTTCCCAATGGCATTCGCCGTCCTGCTGCCGCTCGGCTTGATCGCGATTGTTCGCGAGAGACGGCCGATGGGGTGGATCCTCGCGACCGGTTTTGTGACCGCGCCCGTCGTAACCGTGATCTCCGGCGCGATTGAAATGAACCGCGTGATGTTCGTGATCCCCTTTGCCGTGCTCGTCGCAACTTGGGGCGTGTGGGCGTTGTGGCAAAACGGCTCCATGCGGCTGAAGGTGGTGGCTGCACTTCTGATCGCAGCAATTGCCGTCCAGTTTGCCGGGTTCTATCGGTATTACATGGGACCGTACCGTACCAGCGCGGCGCCATGGTTCAGCGGTCATGTCAGCGACGCGATGCGCGAGTTGATCGCGCGGTCCGGCGGCGACGCGATCTTCATCAGCCGGGAAATTGAATGGGCCGATCCGGCATGGCGGTTCGCGGCAATCGAAGCGGGGCGCGCGGACTTGATCAGCCGCACCACGCACTTCAGCGCGCCGCCGGCCGCGGCCGCGCCTGGCTCGAAGGCAATGTGTCCGGCTGAATCCGCGCAGTGCGCGGCGATGGCCGCTTCAGGTGCGTGGCATGAGGTGATCAGAGTCCCAGCCATCGCCGGGACGCCCACCCTCGCCATCCTCGAGCGGACGGCGCGGGCGCAATAGCTGAATCAGTTGGTCGAGCCCGAGACCCGCGATGATGGCCAGTAAAGGCAGCACGGCGGCCGCATCGCTCAAATAGTCAGTCCTGCCAAACGTCGCGCCCGCCAATGGCACGATCAGCGTGGCGCCAACCAGCAGGGTCGCCGCATCGCGGGGGATGTGCCGGACGCGAACCAGGGCCGCGACGATGAGCATCGCCGACGGAACCCAGATCGTTGTCGAGAAGAACAGCTTCGCGGGATTCCAGAATTCCCAATATGACGACGCACGTGTGCCCAGCGTGTTTACGTTGAAGAACGCCCGGATCCCATCCAGTGGATTCCTGGCGTGCGCGGCGAAGATTACCCATCGCCCAAACGTATCGGCGTACGTGTCGGGATGCCGGTAGAACCAATAGGCCGCAGGTAGCCAGGCTGCAACGAACACGAGCGAAGCGATCGCCAGCCGCTGACGATTGCGGTGCCGCGCGGCAATCAGTGTCAGCATCCATAGGAACGCCGCGGTCAACGGCGCGGCGGGATCCGTATACACGCTGAGACCAAGGACTGCGGCGGCTGCGATCAGCGACGCGAGTGAGTCCCACTTGAAAAAGCGCAGCAGGTTCCAGAGCCACAGCAGGACCAATGGAACCGGGAAAATGGCACTCGTGCCGAGTTGTGCGAACGACCGGTGCGCAGGCGTCAGCATCAGGATCGCCGCGGCGATCACGCCAAGCCACGTCCGTCCGGTCACGAGGTGCGCGATCAGAAATACCAGCGCGACGTCGATCGCGCCGATCGTGGCGCTCGCGAACCTGCCCGACACGTCAGCGCCGCCCGCACGCCGCAGCGCGGCGTTCGCATAGACGGCGGCTGGTTGCAGCCAGTGATCGTCGCGGACCCGGAAAAACATCGGTGACCAGCCGGCGCGGATCGATTCGCCGTGCGTGTTGAATGCGGCTTCGTCCGCGGTGAGCGGCGCGGCACGCAAATGAAATGCGTAGAGCAGCAGGGCCACGCCGAAGAGGAGAGAGGCAATAACGCTCGATCTCATGGCGCCGGGAAAGGCTCAGGTGGTATGATCATCGGTGTGGGCGCGCGCTTGGCTCAGCGGTAGAGCACCGCCTTCACACGGCGGGGGTCGGTGGTTCGAATCCACCAGCGCGCACCATCCCTTCCTCAGACCTAAATCGTCCCGAACAACCGATCACCGAAATCGCCCAGCCCCGGGACGATGAACTTGTGCGCGTTCAGCTCGCGATCGACGACCGGGGTGAAGATCGGCACCGACGGATACGCGCTCTCGACGGCCGCGACGCCTTCAGGCGCTGCGACGATGCACACCAGGCGCAGATGGCGCGCGCCGGCCTTGGTCAGCATGTCGAGGGCGGCGACTGCGCTGCCGCCGGTCGCGAGCATCGGATCGATCAGCAGCACGTAGCTGTCCTGGATGTTCTTCGGCAGCTTGGCGTAATACTGCGACGCGACCGCGGTACGTTCGTCGCGCTGCAAACCGAGATGGCCCACGCGCGCGTTGGGCACCAGCTCCAGCATGCCCGGCAGCATGCCCAGTCCCGCGCGCAGTACCGGCGCCATCACCACATCGGCGGCCAGCCGGCGGCAGGGTGACGGGCCGAGCGGCGTGTGCACCGTCTCGTTCACCATCGGCACGTCGCGCAACGCCTCGGCGCCAAGCAGCACGCTGATCCGGTTGGCCAGCGATCGAAAGCGTTCGGGGGACGTGCGCGAGTCGCGCAGTTCGGCGAGACAATCGTGCACCAGGGGATGCGTAACGAGTTGCAGCACGGCGCGAGAAGCTTACACGCAATTGCTGATTCACGTACAATTCAGCCTGCATGGCCATGCGAATGTTGTCGATCGTGTTGGCGCTCAGCGCGGTGTCCGCCCAGACGCCGTCAGCGGTCTCCCTGATCATCACCAACGGCATCGTCGTCACCGTTGACGGCACTCGCCGCGTGTTGAATCCGGGGTCTGTCGCGATCAACGGCACCGACATCGTCGCCGTCGATACGCCGGCAGCGATCGCGGCGCGCTACAAAGGAGCGCAGACGATTGATGCCACGGGCAAGGTGGTGATGCCTGGGCTCATTAACACGCATACGCACGCCGCCATGGTGATGTATCGCGGCCTCGGCAACGACCTGAACCTGATGGACTGGCTGCAGAAGTACATCTTCCCGGCCGAAGGCAAGACGGTCTCGCCCGAGTTCGTTCGCATCGGCACGCGTCTCGCGGTGCTCGAGATGATCCAGTCCGGAACGACCACCTTCTGCGACATGTATTACTTCGAAGAAGAAGTCGCGCGAGTCACGAAGGCCGCTGGATTGCGGGGCGTGCTTGGACAGACGGTGATCGAATTCCCGGTGCCGGACGCGAAGACTCCTGCCGATGCGTTGCGGCGGACCGAAGCCTTCGCGAAGGAATTCGCCAAGGACGATCTGATTACGCCCTCGCTCGCGCCTCATTCCGTCTATACGCTCGATGCGAAGACGCTGACGGCTACGAGTGAGCTCGCGAAGCGGCTGAACATCCCGATCCAGATTCACCTTGCCGAGACGCAAGCCGAAATCGGGATGTCGCAGGAGCGGCACAAGATGCGGCCGGTCGCGATCCTTGATGCACTGAAGTTCTGGGCGCCCATTACCATCGGCGCGCACGGCGTGTGGATCGACGATCAGGAGATCGCATTACTGAAGCAGCGCAACGTCGGCATCTCGAACAATCCTGAAAGCAACATGAAGTTATCGAGCGGCACCGCGCCGGTCGTCGCGTACCGCAGCGCCGGCGTCAACGTTGGGCTCGGCACCGACGGCGCCGCGAGCAACAACGACCTCGACATGTTCGAGGCAATGCGCCAGGCCGCGTTCCAGCAGAAGCTCGTGACGATGGATCCGACGGCGATCAGCGCCCCGGAAGCGCTCGAAATGGGGACGATTGCGGGCGCCCGCGCCATTGGTCAGCAGGCGCGGACCGGATCGCTCGAAGCCGGGAAGCGGGCCGACGTGATCGTGGTCAGCCTGGCGAAGCCGCGGCAGCAGCCGGTGTTCGATCCGATCTCGCAGATCGTCTACGCATCGCGCGGTGACGACGTTGAGACGACGATCGTGAACGGCAAGGTCTTGATGCGCGATCGCAAAGTGTTGACGATGAATGAAGCGAGCGTCCTGGCCGACGCTCGCCAGGCAGCGGACCTCGTGAGAAAGGCCGTCCAATAACTATTCGAGGACGCCGATGTAGGGAAGGTTTCGATACTGCTCGGCGTAATCGAGGCCGTAGCCGACGACGAATTTGTCCTCGATCGTGAAGCCGATGTAATCGACCTTCACATCGATTTTCCGGCGGCTCGGTTTGCTCAGCAGGCAGGCGGTGCGAAGCGATCGAGGCCCGCGGGCCAGCAGGATTTCCTGGAGGTAGTGCAGCGTCAGCCCGGTGTCGACGATGTCCTCGACCACCACGACGTCGCGGCCTTCGATACTGGAGTCAAGATCCTTGGTCACCCTGACTTCGCCGGACGACGTCGTGGCCGCACCATAGCTGGAGCAGGCCATGAAGTCGATGCTGGCGTGACCGTCGGTGGCCCGAATCAGGTCGCTGAGGAACATGAAGGCGCCCTTGAGAACGCAGACGAAGTGCAGCGGGGCGCCCGGATAATCGGCGCGGATTTCCTGCGCCAGTGCGATGATGCGTGCGGACAGTTCGTCCTGATCGATCAGGACCGCAGGAGTTGTTGTTGTCGACATTGCGCGTGAGATTATAACGATACGGATGAAATCGTTCGACATCATCACCGAGGCGGATGCCCGAACCCTGGAGATCGGGTCCAGCGTCACGCTGAAACCGGGCGGGCACGTCACGCCGCTGGCCGCCGATACGCTGAAGACGCGCCGCATTACCGTGCTGAGCGGCACGGCCGACGCGAGTCTCGATGGTCTGGCGCCGGTGGCCGACATCAAGTCGATCGCCATCGGCAGCGATCATTCCGGCGTCGCCCTCAAGGCGAAACTGCGCGACCACCTGCGGCAGCGCGGGCTCAAGGTGCTCGACGTCGGCACCGAAGGGTCCGATCCCGTCGACTATCCGGACATCGCGGCCCAGGTCGCGCGTCTCGTCGCGCGCCGGGAAGTTGACGCCGCGATCGTGATCGACGGCGCCGGCATCGGCTCCAGCATCGCCGCCAACAAGATCGACGGCGCCCGCGCCGCCATGTGCACGGACAAGACGCTGGCGCGCTATTCACGCGAGCACAACGGCGCCAACGTCCTCGCGCTCGGCGCGACGCTGGTGTCGGTGGACGACGCCAAGGCAATTGTCGAGACGTGGCTGGCGACGCCGATGGGCGAGGCGCGATATATTCGACGGCTCGCGAAGATTCGCGCGCTGGAGAGGATGCCGTGACCGACTATCGCCGGGTGATCGAGCTGATCCTCGAGGAGTTGTCCAGGGCTGGCGCCGTGGCGCCGTCGCGCTGCAGCTGTCATGGCTTCACCTCCGAGTGCTGTCCGGATCGCGTCCAGCACGTTCTTGATGCCGGCGCGACGCGCCTCGGCCTGCATGCCGCCGATGGCGGCACGAGCGGCGTCTCGGGCTACATCGATCACACGCTGCTGAAGCCGGACGCGACGGCGAAAGAGATCGAGCAGTTGTGCCGCGAGGCCGCGGAGTGGAAGTTCGCGACCGTCTGCATCAATCCAACGTGGGTGTCTCTCGCAGCGAAACAGCTTCGCGGGACGCCCGTCGGGGTGTGCACCGTGATCGGATTCCCGCTCGGCGCGACGACGCCGGATGTGAAGCAGTTCGAGACGCGCCGCGCGATCTTCGACGGCGCCAACGAAATCGACATGGTGATCAACGTCGGAGCGCTGAAGTCCGGCGACGTGCGGCTGGTCACCGACGATATTCGCGGCGTGGTGTCGGCGTGTCATGCCGCCAGCGCCGGCAGCAAGGTGATCATCGAGACGGCGCTGCTCACCGACGAGGAGAAGATCACGGCGTGCACGCTGGCGAAAGCGGCCGGCGCGGATTTCGTCAAGACGTCGACGGGCTTCGGACCAGGCGGCGCCACCGTGGCGGACATCGCCTTGATGCGCCGCGTTGTCGGCGACGACATGGGCGTGAAGGCCTCCGGCGGCGTCCGCGACCTGGAGCAGATGAAGGCGATGGTCGCGGCGGGCGCGACGCGCATCGGCGCCAGCGCCGGCGTGCGGATCGTCAAGGAATCGCGCGGGGAAACGCCGGCCGCTGCAAAGCCCGCCGGCTACTAGTGCCTGGGTGCCGCGTGCCTAAGTGCCTCAGTGCCTTGTGCCTGTTGATTGCGTTCGCGGGTCCTGCGACGGCGCAGACGCGCGAGCGGTTGCCGTGGTTCGCGATCGATCTTCATGCGGCGACGGTCGGCTTGCCGCAAGCCGAGGGCTGGGTGCCGGCCGTTTCAGCCGACACGCAGTTGCCGGGACGAAACTGGGGCCTCAGCGTTGGCGGCTCGGTCTATCCGCTCAGAGCTGGACTCTTTACGTTCGGCGTTGGCGCATCGCTGATCACCGGGAAGAGCAGCAGTGAAGTCGTCCACACGTCCATCACGAGCCTCGTGCCGCAGGTCTCGATCAACTTCGGGCGCAAGCAGGGGTGGAGCTACTTGAGCGCGGGCCTCGGGCGATCGAAGGTCACCAGCTTTTCAGACGCCGTTGGATCGACGCCGGGCATTGAAGTACCGGAAGCGTGGAGCCAGGCGCTGAATTTCGGCGGCGGGGCCAAGTGGTTCATGAAACCGCGGCTCGGCGCCGGCTTCGACGTTCGATTCGTGAAGCTGGGATCGCGCTCGGCAACCGCAATGCTGCCGGCCGCGAGACGAACGCAGATGTGGAACATCAGCGCGGGAATATCGATCCAGTAGCGGCGCGTGTCAGGTCCAGCTTCGATGGCTTGCCAACCGTAGCTCACGCCTGTGGCAAGCGTGAGCGAAGGTTGGAGCGGGAGACGGGGATCGAACCCGCGACATCGAGCTTGGGAAGCTCGCGTTCTACCGCTGAACTACTCCCGCTCAGCTGTCCAAATTCTAGCCTATTCCGTGCGCAACGCGGTCGCCGGCGTTCAAGAATCTTTCAAGAGGCGCCTTCCTGGTTGGACGCGCGCTCCCACGCTATGTTAATAGAACTCCGTCCCCCGCTCGCAACATCGCAGCGACCAAGAGCGCTGGGAGTAGCGGCGCTTGCACAGGTGGCCAGAAGCGACTCGACGACAGAGTGCTCTTCTACGATGACGCCTGGGAGGACGACTATGAATTCTCAGGCGCCGAGGAGCTCCCAACCGCGCCGCTTGATCGCCTCAAGACAACGGCGGAGCGCGCAGCGGAGGGAGGCGAATTTCGTGGTTGCCCCGTGGGCAGACGCTTGCGTTCGCCGATGACAGCTTCGACGGCGTACTGTGCATGAATGCCCTGCACCACCTGCCGTCCTATCTCCAGGCATTACGCGAGATCCATCGCGTTCTGAAGCCGGGAGGTCGTGTCGTCTTCTCCGAGCCTGGTACCGCGCACGCGCAAGCACCATTGTCTGAATATCGGATGCGCGAGGAAAGCATTATCGAGAAATCGGTGTCACTGCCGTACGTTCGTCGCCTCGCCTTTGAGGTGGGGTTCACGAAAATGACTGTCGTGCCGTTGCGATCCAGTGGCACGTACGCTTTCGATTACCGGGCAGACCCTGCGATGCGCAGACGCTCGCCAGCATGTGGCACGACACGCTTCTGCATTCACCGCGAGAGCACGCGCGGTTTGCGCTCCTGAAAGGTGGGGAGCGGCCGCTGGATACGCTGGCACCGGCGGGTGAATTGACGGGCAAGCTGAAGGCCGAGATCGAGATCGTCTATGTCATGGAGCAGGTGAAGCAGGGACGCCCGTTCGTCGACCACCTTCGCGTCACGAATCGAGGCTCGGTGATCTGGCGGGCACGCGGCCGACGGTTTGGTGGGCAAGTCACCTGTGGCGTCAAAGTCTGTGATGCGAGCGGCAACGTGCTCCGTGAGGATCTCGGGCGCACACCTCTGGCATCCGATGCGTCGCCGAATGGCGTCATCGACCTTGAGATTTCCATTCCAAGCGTCCTCCAGAGAGGGAAGTACGAGTTGCGCTATGACATGATTGTCGAAGGGGTAACCTGGTTCGAGTTAGGCCTGATCCGATTCAGTGGACGGTTTAGTTACGCTGTTTGAGTTCTTCGTCGTTCTTTCTTCGTTCTCATGATA
>JAIEMQ010000004.1 GCA_019752015.1 Cyanobacteriota bacterium
CCGATCACCAGGGCCACAGAAAGCTCAGAACGCACCGATCACCAGGGCCACAGAAAGCTCAGAACGCACCGATCACCAGGGCCACAGAAAGCTCAGAACGCGCCGATCACCAGGGCCACAGAAAGCTCAGAACGCACCGATCACCAGGGCCACAGAAAGCTCAGAACGCACCGATCACCGGGGCCACAGAAGGCGCAGACGGCACAGAATAGAAGGCACACATAACCGGGTGCGCTAAGATGAAGCAGGGTCGTCACCATGCCTATCGAACTGCTGAAACGCCGCTTCGATGCCGATGAGTACCAGCGAATGGGACGGGCCGGCATCCTGACCGAGGACGACCGGGTTGAGCTCATCGATGGAGAGATCATCACGATGACTCCCATTGGGCCGCGGCACAACGCCGCCGTAGACCGCGCCAATCGGACGCTGGTCGGCGTTGTTGGCAATCTTGCGATAGTCCGGGTCCAAGGGTCCGTGCGACTCGACGTGTGGAGTGAGCCAGAGCCTGACCTCGTTCTACTGCGCCCAGTACCCGACTTTTACGCCTCGCGCCTGCCGGGACCAGGCGATATCCTGCTCATTATCGAAATCGCCGAGTCGACCGTTGACTATGACACCGAAGTGAAGGCGAGCCTTTACGCCGCTGCCGACGTACGGGAATACTGGCTCGCCAATCTGACGACGGGCACCGTGACGCGATTCAGCGCGCCCTCCGGAGGCGCGTATCAGCGGCGCCAGCAGCACCGAGCGGGCGAGTCGATCGCCCCCGACGCACTGCCAGGGTGCAGCATCCTGGTTGACGCGCTGCTGGCGTGACGACCCTTCTCGCCGAGCCTGCGACAGGCACAAGATCTCGACGGTATTGCCGCTGATACCCCACTTGCGCCAGGCCGAGGTCAGGAATCAAACTCAGGCAGATGGCAAAGACGTCAGTGCACCCGATCTACGGCCAACTGATCGAGGAGGCCGCCGCGGCCTGCCGGCGCCACTATGGTGCCCGGCTCGTCAGTGTCGCGGTCTTCGGATCAGTGGCCCGCGGAACGCCATCCGCGGATTCCGATATCGATCTCCTCATCGTCGCCGACCCGCTGCCGACAGGCAGGGTCGCGCGGTCGGCTGAGTTCGCCGCCGTGGAGCAATCTCTGGCCGAGCCGCTTTTGCGCGCTGAACGGATCGGACTCCACCCAACCTTCTCCGCCGTCTTCAAGACCCGGTCCGAGGTGGCGGCGGGCAGCCCGCTCTTTCTCGACATGCTCGACGATGCACGAATCGTGGTCGACCGCGGCGGCTTCCTGCGCGGAGCGTTTGCCGCGTTTGCCGCTCGTCTTGCCCGGCTGGGGTCCCGCCGGGTGTGGCGAGGGGATCATTGGTTCTGGGATCTCAAACCCGACTACAAGCCTGGCGAGGTCTTCGAGCTGTGACCAACCGCTCGCTCGCGAAGAGCTACCTGCTCAAAGCGCGGACACGGCTGCTGGTGCTGGAACTGCTGCTGCGCGAAGAGGCGTACTCCGACGTCGTGCGCGAAGCGCAGGAGCTGGTCGAACTGGCCTTGAAGGGGCTGCTGCGCCATGCCGCTGTCGAGCCTCCAAAATGGCACGACGTGGGCGGTACGGTGCGCGAGTTCCACGAGCGCTTTCACTCAATCTCCAGCGACGCGCTCGAGCGCCTGACGGCCGCCTCGTACTGGCTCCGTAAGGAGCGGGAAGCCGCGCTCTAGACGCGCTGCTGGCTTGACGACCCTCCTCGCCGAGCGTGGTGGAATACCGGACCGGAAGCGTAGAATGCCGTAATGGAGATGCACGTCGCGGGCGTCGCCCGGGAATCCGCAGGCCTGCGGCTGCTGATTCTTCATGGCTCGCGCGCGCGAGGACAGTTCCGTCCCGACAGCGATTGGGACTTCGCCTATATTGCCGATGCCACGTTCGATCCGGACCTGTTGCTCGCCAGGTTGAGCGAAACGCTCGGCGACAAGATCGACCTCGCTGATCTCGATCGTGCTTCCGCGCTGCTTCGCTTCAAAGCCGCCGCGGAAGGCCGGGCGCTGTTCGAGTCGGAACGCGGGATCTTCGATCGGTTTCGGCTGACGGCGATCCAGACGTGGTGCGACATGCAGCCGGTGCTGTCCAGGGCCTACGGCGCCGCGCTGGCAAGGGCGGCGCAATGAGCCCGATCGATCGCGCGGTGCTCGCCGAGCGGACAGCCGCCATCACTCGCCACCTGGATCGGGTCGCCAGCCGGCTTCCATCCGAGGCGAGCGGCCTGGTCGCCGCGACCGATACCTCCGACGCCGTGATTCTGCACTTGTGGCAGGCCACCCAGGGCGCAATCGATCTGGCGGTCTCGGCGAGCGTGCAACTCGGCTACGGTTCACCCTCGACGTACGCAGAGGCATTCCGGCTGCTGCAACACAAAGGCGTGATCGAACAGGCGCTCGCGGACAAACTGGTCCGGGCCGCCGGGTTCAGAAACATCGTCGCACACGCCTACGACGCACTCGACATGGGCCGCGTCTACCGCGCGGCGAAGGAGGGACCAGCCGACCTTCGCGCCTTCCTCCAGGCCCTTGCCAGGATCGTGTCAGAGGAGCGACATGGCTGAGGAGATGAATCTCACGTCCCGGATTTTTGTCGCCGGTCATCGCGGCCTCGTCGGCTCGGCTGTCCTTCGCCGGCTCGAGCAGATCGGCTTCGAGCACATTCTCACGGCGACCCGCGATCAGCTCGATCTGCGCGACCAGGCCGCGGTGAACTACTGGTTCCGCGCCAATCGGCCTGAATATGTTTATCTCGTCGCCGGCACCGTCGGCGGCATCATGGCGAACTCGACGCGGCCGGCGGAGTTCATTTACGACAACATGATGATCCACGCCACGGTGGTGCACTCGGCACACCTGTTTGGCGTGAAGAAACTCTTGTATCTCGGCAGCTCCTGCATTTATCCGCGACTCGCAATGCAACCGATGAAGGAAGAGGAGTTGCTCGCGGGTCCGCTCGAGCCGACGAACGAAGCGTACGCGATTGCGAAGATCGCCGGCATCAAGCTCTGCCAGTCGTATCGCCAGCAGTACGGCTGCGACTTCATCTCGGCGATGCCAACCAATCTCTACGGGCCGAATGACAATTTCGATTTGACCGCGTCACACGTGCTGCCGGCGATGATTCGGAAGTTCCATGACGCGCGTGAGGAGAAGCGGAAGGACGTCACGATCTGGGGAACCGGCCGGCCGCGCCGCGAGTTCCTTCACGTGGACGATCTCGCCGATGCGTGCGTGTTCCTGATGAACAACTACGACGAGGCAATGCACATCAACGTCGGCACCGGCGAGGACGTCTCGATCGCCGAGCTGGCCGAAATGGTGAAGCGAGTCGTGTACCCGTCGGCGACGATCGTCTACGACACGACCAAGCCGGACGGCACGCCTCGAAAGCTGCTGGATGTGTCGCGGCTGCACGCGCTCGGATGGCGCCACCACATGTCGCTCGGCGAGGGAGTCGAACACACCTACAACTGGTTCCTCGCCAATCACGCCTCGGCTCGAGGAGTGTCTACCGCTTAGCCGATTCGACCGCCTTCAAGACCGACTTCTGCGGAACGAAGTCGTCCTCTTCCTCCCACGTCACGCGCGCCGTCCACAGGCATTTCTTGCAGGTGACGCGCTTCCTCCCCGTAAATATGCGCAGCAGGCGATCGAACACGCTCGATCGCGTACGGACAACATTCATCGATCCGCAACGCCAGCAGGTCACGATGGACTCCTTAACGGCCGTTCGCGGCCTGCAGCTGCAACGCGCGCTCGATGGTGGATATCGCGCGCTTCGCGGAGCCCGGCGTCAGGTCGGCCGCCATGATCGAGACGATGTATTCGTCGCCGCTCACCGAGACGATGAGCAGCGCGCGGCCGCCGTTGACGGTCGCGACGCGCTTGATGCGCGCCAGGTCCAGCTCCCAGTCAGCCTGGCCAATCTGTTCGGTGAAGGTCAGCTTGTTGTCGCGCAGCTTGAGGACACCGATCAAGCGGCCGCCCTTCGACTCGCGGGCGTCTTCGCTCATCGAAGCCGGCCGCTCGCTCAGGGCAGGCAGCCACTCCGCCATCCACAGCGCGCGCGGCGAGTCCGCGGCGAAGACAATGGTCGGAACCGCGAGAACACCGAGAAACTGCACGGTCAACGCCAGCCGAATAATCCAAAGCGAGCTGTTTTTCATGTGCAAAGCCCTCGACAACCGAAGCATATAATGTCCTATAATGTCATGTCAATATATGACTAAAAACACAAATAAGACAGTGTGCAGGGGTGTGCACATTCGGGTGCCTGAGTGCTTGGGTGCCTGAGTGCCTGGGGTGCCTGAGTGCCTGGGTGCCTGAGTGCCTGGGGTGCCTGAGTGCCTGGGGTGCCTGAGTGCCTGGGGTGCCTGAGTGCCTGGGGTGCCTAGTGCCTGGGGGTGCCTGGGTGCCTGAGTGCCTGGGTGCCAAAGGTGCCTGGGTGCCTGAGTGCAATTGTTAAGATTCAGTAGGAATTGATGCCGCTACGCGTTGGGTTTGATTTGGACGGCACCGTGGCCGATATGTTCTCCGCCCTGCACCGCGAGGCCGTGAAACTGTTCGGCGAGGAAGTGCTGCGCAAGGCCGCGTACAAACAAAAGCCGGGAGCCGGGAACCGGGAGCCGGGAGCCGATAGCGCGGCCGAAGAAACCCTCATCAACAAAGCGGCGGATGAATCAGCAAAGCCGGAAGACGATCAGGCTCCGGCAATGCAGGAGCTCCACCTGACATCGCGGCAACAGTCGCAGCTGTGGGACCACGTCAAGCAGATGGAAAATTTCTGGACGACGCTCCCCGAGCTCGAGCCGGGCATCATCTCGCGCATTGCGAAGACCGCGCACGATCGGCGATGGGAGATCATCTTCCTGACGACGAGACCGGCGACGGCCGGCGACCTGGTGCAGATACAGTCGCAGCAATGGCTCGCCGCGCACGGCTTCCCTTACCCGAGCGTGTTTGTCGTCCAGCGATCGCGCGGCAGGATCGCCGACGCGCTTCACCTCGATGCGTTCGTCGACGATCGCCCGGAAAACTGTCTCGACATCGCCGTCGAATCGAAAGCCAAAGTGATCCTGGTGTGGCACGGCCATCCAAAGGACGTTCCCGCGGGCGCGAAGCGCCTCGGCGTGCGGCCGGTGACCACGATCAGCGAAGCGCTTGCATTACTCGAGCAGCTCGACGACATCCGCAAGCAACCGAGCTTGATGAAGTCGCTCAAGCGGGCGTTGGGAAGGGAGAATCTGGTGGTCTGGTGATTTGGTGATTTTGGGATTTGTTAACGTTGAATTTTGTGATTTGGTGATTTAGATGATTTCATTTGGTGATTGTCGTTCGAAGTCGTACGCCAGGACCGCTTCTGCAGACGTAAACAGCATCTTGCCGAGTTCGTCGTGCGCGGGGTGATCGAGATAGACGCGTAACTCCGCTTCGGATTCGAATTCGAGAATGGCCGCGTACTCATAGTGCTCGGCCATTTGTGTTTCATAGCCCGGACGATTGAGGAGGATGCGCCTGCCGATCGTGAAGCGCTTGATCTGCGGAATGCCGTCGATGGCGCGCTGCAGCGCGCTCACCATGTCGGCACGCTGCGCCGCCGTCATCGACGGCTTGGGACGAAACAGAACGACGTGGGAAATCATTTCAGATCCCGGATGGCGGATGGCTGATCGAATTGCCGATCGGGGGCCGTCGGATTACCATTGGTACCGGGAATGTTGCCTGACTCCATGCGGCGGCTGTTCTGGGACATCGACACTCGAACATTCGATCCGAAGGCCTTTCCACGATACACGATCGAACGCATCCTCGAATACGGCGATCCGCCGGCCGTGGAGTGGTTACGCTCCTCGTTCCCGAGAGACGCGATCGCGTCAGCTGTTCGCACCAGCCGCCGCCTGTCGCCGCGCTCGGCGACCTTCTGGGCCTTGATCCTCGACCTGCCGCAATCTCAGGTACGAGCGCTGCAGCAAGTCCCGTAGATCTTGGAATTCGCGTGTGAGACAACACCAGGCGGAGTGGCACGAAGAGGTACTGCCCGCCGGATGGCTGTCCGCGGCCGGGGAATTACGCCGCTGTGGCGCGGCCGACCGGTTCTATCTGGCGGGTGGCACAGGCCTGGCCTTGCAGCTGGGACACCGGATTTCCGTCGACCTGGATCTGTTCACGCCCCGCCACTTCGAACCACACAAGCTGCGCGACAGTTTGCGCCACGCGCCGGGCTTTCGTGTGGAGCAGATTGCCGAAGATACGCTTCACGGTGCCGTCGACGGCGTGCAGCTCAGCTTTCTGCATTATCCGTATGCGCTTTTGTTCGGGCCGCGTCAGTTCAAGGGGCTGCACGTCGCGGATGTCCGCGACATCGCGTGCATGAAACTGGATGCGCTGGCGGCCCGGGGCACCCGCCGCGACTTTATCGATCTCTACGCCGTCCTGCGCCGGTTTACGATGCCGGAGTTGCTGCGGTGGTTCGATCACAAGTACGAGTCGGCTGCTCCGAACCGTGTGCACCTGGCGAAGGCGCTGGCCTACTTTGCCGATGCCGAACAGGAACCCATGCCACGGATGTTACAGAACCTCGACTGGCAGGACGTCAAAGACTTCTTCGAGTCCGAGGCGCGGCGCCAGGTCAGCCTGTAGCCTGACCTACTCGCCCGTCTTCTTCTTCTTTGTTTCCCATCGCGTGCGAATGGTCTTCTTGAACTTCGTCCATTTCGCCTTCTTGGCGTCCTTGTACTTCTGTTTCGGATCGCGATGCTCGCCGCCGGGGCGCCACTTGCTGTCGCGCGGGGCTTCGATGCCCTGGGATTTCTTGTATTCGGCTTTCGGGATCCAGGCGCGCTTTTCGCGGGGCTTGGGACCTGGGGCTTGGGGCTTGGGAGTCCAGTCGAGCCCGCCTTCGCGCTTCGCGCTACGGCGAGGTCCTCGGCCTTCGGCCTCGGACTTCTGAAACTTCGGTCGCCATTCTGGCTTGCGATCGCGATCGAACGAACCCTTCGGCTTCCACTCCGGCTTTTCAGGGCGCCTGGGAGCTGGTGTGAACTCGCCCTTCGGCTTCCAATCGAGCTTTTCGCGCGTGTTCTCCCGCTTGCGATCGCGGAAGCCGCCGCGCTGGCGCTCGTCGCCGCGCCGGCCCATTTCGCCGCGCGCGCGCATGGCTTCCTGCGCATCGACGCGCGAGGGCCACAGCTTGCCGTTCTGAAACCACTGCATCACGGCCGATGGATGCCTCTCCTTCAATCGCTTGAAGGTCGGCAGCAGGTCTTCCTGCGCCGCGGCGCGAAAGGCGGTGGGCTGCCCGTCGACGATGATGGTCCAGTAGGCGTAGCGCGGAGGCATGGGGAAAATAGAAAGTTAAAAGTTAAAAGTTAAAAGTTAAAAGTTAAAAGTTAAAAGTTAAAAGTTCGACCCTGAGCTTTGGCACCTTGCGGAAGTGGCGTTCGCCGGCAACGCCGACGAGCACGCCGTAGTCAAGCCGCTTCGCGATGGCGGCGACCGTCAGATCGTTTGCGGGAATCAATGTGCCAAGGCGACTCAGCTCTCCGAACAACATCCCCCAGGTCTCGGCTGCCATTGCATCGAACTCGGCGAGCGGGGCGTGAGACGTCAGCGCTTCGATCCGCTTGCGACGGGCGGCTTGCCGGCTGCCGCCTTCAGCCAACGCCACCCCGGCCCACATCTCGGCAAGCACAATCACGGGGACAACAACAGGCTCACCGGCAACGGCACTAAGCTGAGGGATCCAATCGCGCTCGTGTTTCCCCGAGAACCGCGCTCGCTCCACGTCGATCAGCGCACTCGTGTCGACTACGAGTCCCACGGCTCCCCCGGGGGGACATCGGCCGCATTTACCTTTTCGAGATCGTCTGCAAAGCCGCCATCAACCGGACCAGCCCCGCACCAGGCGGCCAATGCCAGGCCCAGCGTGGCGGGCTCGCCGTCTTCGACCGGCACAATGCGCGCGACGGGCTTGCCATTGCGCTCGATCAGCAACGACTCGCGCCTGTAACGCACTCGCGCCAGGTAATCGCCCAGCTTTCTCGCCAGTTCCGTGGCGGACACGAGTGTTTCCATGTCTGCATTATACGTATTTCTGTAGAATACGCATTGTGGAGTTTATAGGGGCGCCGGCAACCGATCTCAAGAGCTTGATCACCAGCTCATTCGAGAGTTGGGCCGCTGCGTCGGGTGCATCGGGTGCATCGTGTGCGCTGTCCGGGGGTGCGACCGCTCTCATTTTCCTCAGTGCGCTCCGGAACGCGAATGTGGATTGGCGGAAGATCACGCTGTTCTGGGCGGATGAGCGGGCGGTGCCTCCGGATGATCCCGAATCGAACTACGGTCTCGCGGAGCGGATGCTGCTCTCACCGCTCGGCGCCAGGGCGCCGCGGGCGATTCGGATGCCTGCCGACGCCTCGCACCTCGGCCAGTTGGCGCTCTGGTACGACGATGCGCTCGCGTCGGAACTGGATGGTGGCGTGCTCGATCTCGCGATACTTGGCGTGGGCGAAGATGGACACATCGCCTCGCTATTTCCCGGCCATCCCGCGTTGCTGCAAAACGACCTTCGGGCCGTCGCCATCGAGGATGCGCCGAAGCCGCCTCGCCGTCGTCTCTCGCTAACGATGAGATATCTGCTGCAGACGAAGAAGATCTGGGTGATCGCGATCGGGCCGAGGAAGCTCCCTGTCCTTCAAGCTGCCATTAACAAATCGAGCAATGCTACTCCGCTCGATTTGTTAATGCGCCAGGCCAAGGACGTAACGATCTTTACAGATCAAACGATACGGAGATGAATCCGCCTAAAGGCGGACACCACCTGATTCCAACAGGTAGTGTCCACCTTCAGGTGGATTAGAACCTTTTCAACTTTTCGACTAACGTCGTCCGCTTCAAACCCAACAACCTTGCCGCCGCCCCTTTGTTCTGTTCCGTCCGCGACAGGGCGCGATCGATCAAGTCCTTTTCGATCTGCGCGACGAGAGCGGGGAGATCGATGCCCTGCGAGGGCAGGTCGAGCGACGGCTTCGCGCTCGACTCGCCTGTTGTCTGAAGATCCGCGGGGAGATCGGCGACGTCGAGCTGCGTGCGGCTGCCGCTCATGGCGATGGCGCGCTCGACGGCATTCTCCAATTGACGAACGTTGCCGGGCCAGGCGAACGCCATCAGGCGGCGCATCGCGTCCTGCGATACAGTCACTTCCGGTCCTGAGGTCTTGAGGTCGTGAGGTCTTGAATATTTCTTGATGAACTCCTGCACCAGCAGCGGAATGTCCTCGATGCGCTCGCGCAGCGGCGGCAGGTGCACGTGGATCACGTTGAGGCGATAGTAGAGATCCTCGCGGAACGATCCCTCCTTCACCATCTTCACCAGGTCCGCGTTCGTCGCGGCGACAATGCGGACGTCGACCTTGATGGTGCGCGTGTCGCCAATGCGCTCGAACTCGCGCTCCTGCAGGACGCGCAGCATCTTCATCTGCAGCGCCATCGGCATGGTCCCGACCTCGTCGAGGAAGAGCGTGCCGCCGTCCGCCTGCTCGAGCCGCCCCTGTCGCATCGCGACCGCGCCGGTGAAGGCGCCGCGCGCGTGACCGAACAGCTCCGCATCCAATAACGTTTCGGGAATCGCGCTGACGTTGATCGCCACGAAGCGCCCGCGATGGCGCGTGCTGGTTTGATGAATCGCGCGCGCGACCATTTCCTTGCCGGTGCCGGTCTCGCCGGTGATCAGAATCGTCGCCGCGGTCGGGCCGACCGTCTCGATCAACTGAAAGAGCGCGCGCATCGGCGCGCTCTTGCCGGCCATCGACGCGAGACCGAATCGCTCATCGAGCTGTTGATGCAGGTACGCGTTCTCGCTCTTCAATCGCTTCTGCTCGAGCGATTTGTTGAGCACGTGCATCAGCTCATCGAACTGAAATGGTTTGGCGATGAAATCGGCAACGCCGAGTTTCGTCATCTCGACGGCATCCTTGACGGTGCCATATCCGGTGACGACGATCGCCACGATGCCGGGATAACGAGAAAGCGCGGTTTCAATTACCTCCTTGCCTTGTGTTTTCCGGGCGTCGGATGGCAAGCCATCCGCGCCGGAGAGCCGCAGATCAGAAACGATCACATCGAACGCAAAACTGTCGAGCGCCTTGATCGCCGCCTCGCCGTCGGCAGCCTCGGTCACCTCGTAGCCGGCGTCGGTAAGTCTTTCAGCTACAACACTTCGCAGCGATTCCTCATCGTCTACCAAGAGGAGGTGAGCCATGAGTCGTCAAAGTATTGACGCGCTGGATCGGGCTGTCAAGAGATCTTCGGTCTGCACGCCTAATCCCAGAAAGGCTTGCACCGATACATCCTTTGGAGGGCAACCCCAGTGGAACGGCAAACAGTCAGCATCATGAAGGCGTGCGAGATGGTCGGCGTGAGCCGCCGGACGATCTACAACTGGATCGCGGCGAACAAGGTGGAATATCTGCGCACCGCCGGCGGGAGCATCCGAATTTTCGTCGATACTCTGTGGCGCGAGCCCGACGGCACCAAGCACCCGACCAACCACACGGCGGCGTAAGTTGTGAGTGGTGAGTTCGGAGTGGTGAGCACATCTTCCAAAGAGCTGTTGCACAAGCTCAATAACCAACTCGGCGTGATTCTCGCGCACGCCGAGTTGCTCGAGACCAAGGCGCAGGACGCGTCGCAGAAGGCGCGCGCCTCGCAAGTGGTCAACGCCGCGCTCCAGGCGATGGCGGTGTCGCGCGAGCTCCGCGAACAAGTCGGCGAAAAGTAGTACCTCCCTGACAATCTGCGTTCGGATTTTTCGCGTTGGCCTCCGGTGCGGTCCGCCTGAAGGCGGACCCTCACAGGACTGACCTGGGGCCCACGGAAATCGACCTCTCTGCTAACAGATCCGTAAGTAGTCGTGCAAAAACAAAACTGTTAGTCAATCTGATGACGCACAACCTGTAGAAACCGTCAAAACGTTGGCGTAATTTGAATGTTTTTCCGACGCGACTTTTCACATGACGGTTCGAGAAGTTCCGTATAAGTGTCTGACTTTTCAGACATTTACACGGTCGAGCCAGCGGCGCTTTACAGCACTGCAAGGCCTGACGCAGCTCTGGCATCGCAGTTGCCTTAGGGCAAGCAACATGAAAACTAGCACCGCCTCCGCCAAGGCTACGGCGAGTCAGGCTGGACGCGTTGAAGCCGGTCTTCCATTCGTGGAAGCGCTGGCCCGGCGCATGGCCGCGACGATGCCGCATTCGATCGACCTCAGCGATCTCGTCCAGGATGGCGTGATCGGATTGATCGACGCGGCGCACCGCTTCGACGATTCGCGCGGCATCAAGTTCGAGACGTTCGCCGAGCGTCGCATCCGCGGCGCGATGATCGATGCGCTGCGCAAGGATGCGTGGCCGCGCGGCGTGCGGCGCGTGAGGCGCGAGCTCGAAGCGGCGCGCGAGAAATTACGCGCGACCCTCGGCCACGAGCCGTCGCTCGCCGATCTCGCCGAAGCGATCGGCTCCGACGAGAAGCGCTTGGGCAAGACCATCGTCCGGATCAACACGATCGAGTCGACGTCGCCGTTCTCGAGCGCCGAGAACGTCGATGAAGCGCAGCTGCCGGCGGTGCTGGTCCCCGCGGAGCCCGAGCGCCCCGACATGCAGTATGAGCGCGACGAAGTGAAGGAGCGCGTGCGCAACGCCATTGCCACGCTGCCGCCGCGCGAGCAGCGCGTGATCGCGCTTTACTACTACAACGAAGTCACGATGAAGGACATCGGCGCCGAGCTCGGCGTCAACGAGTCACGCGTTTCGCAGTTGCATGCGCGAGCCATTCGCCGCCTGCGCGAAGCGCTCGGAGCGGACGTCACGCCAGTTGCCGCATCGGCAGCCCTGCGTGACGCTATTGCAGCGTTCGAAGCGAACTCGAAGCCGAAGATGGCGAAGGCCGCGTTGCCGGCCGTCGCCGCGAAGCCGAAGCCGAAGGTTTCGATGCCGGAATCCGATACGCGAGTGCCGCATGCGGCGCAGAAGCGCGCGGGACTGGTGCTGGTGAAGAACGGGGATCAGGGATCGGGGATCGGGGATCGGGGATCGGAGAAAACTCAGGACAAAGTATCCCGAGCCGCGCGCAGCAAGTCGCCCAACCTGAAGGGCTTGGAGAGCCAGCGGCAACCGGTTTCCTCGAGGAAGCGTTCGGCGTCGGTGCCGGCCACGTCGCCGGTGACGAAGATCACGCGTCGCGCCAGCGCGGGCGTGGCGGCCGCCATCGCGCGGTAGAACTGCATGCCGTCAATGCGCGGCATCTTGAGATCGCAGACGATCAAATCGTAACGGGCTTCGGTGAGGCGGGTCAGTCCCTCCTCACCATCACCCGCTCGATCGACGGTAAAGCCCGCATCGACGAGCGCCTCTGATACCGCGACGGCCAGCGCGGGCTCATCCTCCACCACCAGCACACGCAAGCCCTTGAACGCTTCGAGCGAGATCGGCTGCTGCGGCGTCCGGCCCGCGGGCGCGTTGAGATGCTGGCCCGACACCGGCAGCTCGATGAAAAACGTCGCGCCCTGTCCTTTCTTCGACTCGACCCAGATGCGTCCGCCATGTTCCTGGACGATCGCGTAGGCAACCGTCAATCCAAGACCGGTGCCCTGGCCAACTTCCTTGGTCGTGAAGAACGGATCGAACACTTTTCCGGCACGCTCTTCAGGAATGCCAGGGCCATCATCGCTGACTTCGAGCACGAGCGATCCGCGCTCGGTGTCGTGCGACGTGCGGACGACGATGGTGCCTTTGCCGTTGGCGCCGATGCAGGCCTGCTCCGCGTTGATCAGGAGATTGAGAAGGACCTGCTTGATCTGGTGGCTGTCGGCGAAGACGTCCGGGAGCCCGGTGGCGAACGCCTCGACGATCTGGATGTTGGAAACCTTCTGCTCGCCCCTCGACGTTGCTCGGGGCGACCCTGAGCCTGTCGAAGGGTCGTAGGCGCGGAGCGCCAGCGTTTCGCGCGCGACCTGGTTGAGATCGACCATCGCGCGCGTGGTCTGTCGCTTGCGCGCGAAGGTCAGGAGGTTGCGGACAATGCGGGCGGCGCGCTCGGATTCGCCGAGGATGACCTCGAGCCCCTGCTTCGTCTTGTCGTCGACGTTTCTTTCGGAGAGCCGTTCGGCCCACGAGAGGATCGTCGCGAGCGGATTGTTCAGCTCATGCGCGACGCCTGAGATGGTCTGGCCGAGCGCGGCCATCTTCTCGGCCTGCAGCATCTGGTAGCGGCCGTCGCGAGTCTGATCCTCGCGCTTCTTCCGCTCGCTGACGTCGCGGACGAGCGCCTCGATATGCAGCATGGCGAGCTGCGTTTGATTCGCATGGATCGGGCGGTGCGATGCGGTCGCGGAGACTTCGATCCAGATCGGCGATCCGTCGACGCGGCGGACGCGGATCAGGTGATCGGTGACGCCGCCGTCGCGATCGAGCAGCTCGATGAAGTCCTGACGCGCCTGTGGATCGACGAAGCGCGTCGGCTCGAACGGCTGCACGAGATTTTCGGCAGCGTCGTGCGGGTATCCGAAGATTTCTTTGAGATGCGGATTGGCGGCAAGAGTGCTGGTGCTGTTGGCACCGAGGGCGCCGATGTAGACGCCCTCTTTTACGCCTTGAAATAATCGTGCGAACGCTATGGTGCGTTCATCCACCTCTGTCTCTTAGCCCGCCTCCGGCGGGCTGGACGTCTCGAAGGCCAACGTTGAAAGTCTCATCGGGCCTTCGATACGTCGCTATTTCTTCGCGGGTGGTGCGGGAGTCGGTGTGCGGCCGGCGGCGTTGCCGGGGGCCCAGCGCTTCTCGATGGCGGCGCGGATCGAATTGACGTCGGCGCCGGAGTTATAGAGCTGCATCGATTCACGCGCCACATCGACGCAGATCGTGCAGCCGAAGCCGTGCTCGTCCCACTGCAGCACGTTGCCTTTTGGATCGCGTCGCGCGACGAAGCACGATTCGTTGGCCTTGTGTCCCTGTTCGCCGCATCCGCAGTAGCACGGGACGTACTTCAGAATCTCGGGATGCTGCGCCGCGAAGTCATACGTGGCGCGCACGACGTCCATCGGGCGCACCGGCGCGAAGCCGACGTTCGGGAGCGGCGGCGTCGAGACGCGCGTGCGCACGGGACCACTCAGGGGCTTGGGGCTTGGGGCTTGGGGCTTGGGGCTTGGGACTTGGGGCTTGGGGGCTGCCTGGTCTCCGGCCGCAACGACCGTCACGATGAGTGCGGCGCCTGCAAATCCGAGCAACGGTGTAATGAAATTCCGCGCTTGCATACTGCAACTCTAACAGGGGTCGAAACTTCTGGCTACTGGCTACCGGATACTGGATACTGCAGGCGAAGCCCATGAAGATCTTCGGCCGTCAGGATTTACTGCTGATAGCAGCGCTCACGACGGCCCTCGTCATCGTGTTTTCGTCGTCGATTTCGCGGCTGCTGGACTTCGCCCGCGACATCGAGCGGCAGAGCGGGCTGACGCTGGTCCCGGCGCTCGTCCTCCTGACCGGCGCATTTTTCTTTCATCAATACCGCCGCAATCACCAGCAAATGGCCAAGGCGGAAGCCGCCATGCTGGCGACTAAGGAAGCCGAGCACCGCGCCGAAGAGCTCGAGCGGCTGGTCGGATTCGGCCAGGCGCTCGGCCGCGGGCTGGATTTCGACAGCATCCGCGTGGCGATCACGCAGCACTTGCCGCAGATCGCCGGCACCGATCGCATGTGGGTGCTCGTGCAGCAGGGCGCCGACTGGATGGCGCTGGCCGGCGACACGCGCGGCGCCGAGGATGTCCTGCAGTGGGGCGATCTCGCCGAGCAGCTGCTGGCGAGCGGACCCGAGAAGACGCCGCAGAATCTCACCGACCAGCGCGCGATCGGCTTTCCATTGATCGTCGGCGGCAAGGCGGTCGGCGTGCTGGGCGTGAAGCCGCAGAACGGCGTGCTCGATACCGATCGCCGGCGGATCATCGAAGCGGCGGCGGCGCTGCTCGCGGTATCGGTGAAGAACGCGCAGTTATTCCGCGAGGTGAAGGACAACAGCGTGAAGGACGCGCTCACCGGTTGCTTCACGCGCGGACATGCGATCGACGTGATCGACGCGGAGCTCCGCCGCGCGCGCCGCAGCCAGACGCCGGTGTCGCTGATCATGTTCGACCTCGATCACTTCAAGGACGTCAACGATCGCTACGGCCACTTGTGTGGTGATGCGGTGTTGAGCGCGGTCGGCAAGCGCATGAAGGAAGTGCTGCGCGGATCGGATTTGAAGTGCCGCTACGGCGGTGAAGAATTCCTCGTGCTCTTACCCGAGACACCGCTGCATGGCGCGCGTCGAGTGGCGGAGACGCTGCGGCGTGAGATCGCCGAGCGGCCCGTGCCGTGGGCGGGTGAGGGATTGACGGTGACGGCGAGCTTCGGCCTCGCGCAGGCCATGCCGGGCGAAGTCAACGTGCAGGCCGTGATCGCGCGCGCGGATCAGGCGCTGTATCGAGCGAAGGATGACGGGCGGAATTGCGTTCGCATTGCCGCGGAGGCCGCGACGCTCGTCTCAGACGAGACGCATCGACACAATCGGGTTAGCTGAATCTGTTGATCTGTTGATCTGTTGATCTATTGATCTGTTGATTCCAGCTCAAGAGATCAACAGCTCAATAGCTCACGAGATTCACTACACCATTCTCCGTCCCTTCGTCTCCGGAATACCCAGCCATAACGCTGCAGCAATGATGTAGGCGACAGCTGTGTACGTGAACGCCGCGCCGTAACCGCGGCTCTGCACCGTTGTGCCGACGATGAACGGCGCGATGGCGCTCAGCAATCGCCCGCTGTTGTAGGTGATGCCGAGCGCGGTGGCGCGGATCGACGTCGGGAAAATTTCGGACGCCACCGCACCGAAGCCGCTGAAGAATCCTGTTCCGAAGAACGCGACGAACGGTCCGAGCACCAGCAGGATCCATGGCTCTCTCGCGAAGCCGTAATACCAGACGAGCAGAGCGGCGATGAGCAGGTACGAAATGTACGTCGGCCGGCGGCCGACGGCGTCGGCGATGAATCCGAACGTCACGTAGCCAAGCCACATGCCGACCTGCATCGCGACGATGAACATCGCCATCGTTTGCGTGGACAACGCAATCCCGCCCTGCGTGGTCGGCGACGACAAGTACGAAGGAATCCAGATTCCTTGTCCCCAATACGCGAACATCGTCGCCGCGTTCATCGCGGTCAAGAACACCGCAATTCGTACCGGGAAGCGCGATGCTTGCCGGGGGGACGACCCTTGCCGGGGCGATGACGCTTGCCGGGAGCTCTCCCACATCGCGGGCTCTTTGACGGATCGCCGAATCCAGAAAGTAAAGAGCGCTGGAATGATTCCGGTGAAGAACACCGCGCGCCATCCGAAGACCGGCTCCACGATGGCGACGACGATCGCGGCCAGGCCGTAGCCGATCGCCCAGCAGCTCTGCATGACGCCGAGCGCTTTGCCGCGATGCTTCTCCGGCCACGTCTCGCTGACGAGCGTTGCGCCGCTGGCCCACTCGCCGCCCATGCCAATGCCGAGCAGCACGCGGAAGGTGGCGAGCTGCCAGAGGTTCTGCGCAAATCCGCATGCGAACGTGAAGATTGAATAAATCAGGATGCTGAGCGACAGCGCGCGCGTGCGTCCCACCCTGTCGGCGATCACGCCGAAGAGGAGCCCGCCGACCGCCGACGCCGCCAGCGTCAGGGAGGCCATCAGTCCTCCCTGGGCCTGCGTGAGCCCCAGCTCCTCGCTGACGGACTTCAGGACGAGCGCATAGAGCATCACGTCGAAGGCATCCAACAGCCAGCCCATGCCGGCGGCGACCAGTGCTGTCCGCGCCTCCGGCGACGCTCCGCGCCAGAAGGGCGTCATGGGTGCTTGGCACCAACTGCGGCTATTACAAGGTTGAAACTGGGTATAATTCGGTTCATATGGCTGTTGAGCGAATAATCGACGAAATTGACGGCTCTATTCTGGATATTCTTCAGTACAACGCTCGAACCACCCAGGCCGAACTGGCGAAGGCCGTTGGCCTTGCCCCTTCCGCCGTGCTCGAGCGACTTCGGAAGCTCGAATCGAAGGGCATTATCAGGGATTACGTCGCGCTGATCGACCCTCACGTTGTCGAGCGCGGGATGCTCGCATTCGTCGCCGTCAAGACGACCGAACACGGACCGGACATGCCTTCCGCCTACGAGCTCTCTCGCATCCCGGAGGTGCTCGAGGTCCATCACGTCGCCGGCGAGGACTGCTACCTCTTGAAGGTGCGCGCGCGTGATGCCGAGCATCTCGGTCAAATTCTGCGTCAGCAAATCGGGCCGACTCCTTCGGTGACCTCGACGCGCACAACCATCGTCCTCGAGACGGTCAAGGAGGATCCGCGCATCTCCATTCCCAAGAATCTGACGATGCGAGAAGCCGCCCGGACATGACCGCGAGCCGCCCGCAATCGCTGGCCTACATCGCGTTCATCACCGTTTGCGTGGTCTGGGGCACGACGTATCTCGCGATTCGTGTCGCGCTTGAAACCGTTCCGGTCCTGCTCGTCGCCGGGCTGCGGTGGATGGCGGCCGGCGTGATCATGTCGGGACTGATGCTCGCGACCGGCCGCGGCCTGCCAAAGCCGCGGCTGTGGGCGCCGCTCGCGCTGCTCGGCTTCCTGATGAACATCGTGGGCAACGGCTTCGTTGTCTACGCGCAACAGTATGTCGCGAGCGGATTGACGGCCGTCCTGATCGCGACGACGCCATTCTGGTCCGCGCTCGTCGAGCGGCTGTTGCCGAACGGTGAACGCTTCACGACGCGATCGCTGACCGGACTCGCGCTCGGCTTCAGCGGCATCGTCGTGCTGGTATGGCCGGAGATGACGAACGGCGGCGCCGGCGGCGGCATGTTCGTCGTCGGAGTGATCGCGATTCAGCTGGCGTGCGTCGGCTGGGTGATCGGCACGTCGTATGCGAAACGGCACGAGCTCGGCGACAATCCGTTTCGATCGACGGCGCTGCAGATGGTGTTCAGCGGAATCATGCTGTTGACCGCGGCAACCGCGCACGGTGATTGGGCGCAGCTCTCCTTCACATCGCGGACCGTCGCGGCAATGCTGTATCTCAGCATCGCCGGATCGCTCGTCGCCTACTCGGCGTACATCTACGCGATCCAGCACCTGCCGCTGCAGCTGGTCTCGCTCTATGCGTACATCAATCCGATGATCGCGGTGTCGCTCGGCACGTTACTGTTGAACGAGCCGTTGTCCGCTCGAATCATGGCGGCCGCGGTACTGGTATTTGCGGGAACGTGGATCGTGGGAAATTATGAAATCTGTTGAGCTGTTGATCTGTTGAGCTGTTGATCTGTTGATTGCAGATCAACAGATCAACAGCTCACAAGCTCATTAGATTTATTTACCCTTGTAGAGCACCCGTCCCAGCCGCTTGTTCCAGGACGTAAATTCTTCGTCGGAGGGATCTTCGGCGATCGCTTTCCTCACCTGGTTCAACTTGGCATCGAGTTCGTCGATCGAGGCGAGGATGAAGGCTTCGATCGTCTTCGGCTCCACCGGCGATCCGTACTCATGCACGCCGTGATGCGACGCGATCAGGTGTTCGATCTGCGCTCGTAGATCGAGCGGGAAGCCGGAGATGCCGTTGCACGCTTCGCGCACCAGCATCAGGCCGAGCGCGATGTGGCCGACGAGATTGCCGTCGCGAGTGTAGCTGCCCTGCCCGCCGTCGTAGCCGAGCTCCTGCAGCTTCCCAATGTCGTGCAGCACGACGCCGGCGAGGACGAGATCTTCATCCGCGCCGTACGCGCGCGCCACGAGGCGGCCAACTTCGGCCATCTTGGTGATGTGCTCGAGGAAGCCGCCGCGATAGGCGTGGTGAATCTGCTGCGCCGCCGGCCATACGCGCAGCTGCTGTTCGTGATCGGTGACGATGCGATTCAGCAGAACGCGGATGTGATTGTTCTTCACGCCGCCGAGATGTGACTGCAGCTCCGCCCACATCTCGTCGATCGGACGCGGCGCGCTGAGGATTGCATCCTCCTCGCGGAATCCTTCACGGCGATCCTGATCCGGATTGACGCGGCGAATCGACGTCAGCACCAGCTGCAACTGGCCGTTGTAGAGGCTGCCGTGTCCTTCGACGCGCACGAACTCGCCGGCCTCGAACTCGTTCTTGTAGCGCTCGACGTCGGTGAGCAGCTTCGCAACGATCTGCGCCGACGCATCCTGCAGAGAGAGGAAGACGAACTCGCTGCCGCTGCGGCCGGCGCGAATTTCCTTATAGGTGCAGAGGAAGAATCCCCAGCCTTGATCTTCTGTCGTGAGCGCGGAGAGTTTCGGAAGCTTATTCATTCACCGCGGGACTGAAGTCCCGCCCTACTCGGAACCCAAAGCGAAGGTCATCGTCCCGTTGATGACGACGCGGCCATTCACGGTGGCGCGGCCGCCGAGCACGCCCATGCGGCTGCGCAACCGCTTGACGGTCGCTTCGACGATCACGACGTCGCCCGGATGCACCGGCCCGCGGAAGCGGACGCGCTCCATGCCGCGGAAGAAGATCAACTGATCCTTGTTCTCGGGTTTTGCGAGGATCAGGATGGCCCCTACCTGAGCCACGGCCTCGGTCAGGATGGTTGGCGGCAGCGACGGACGCCCATTCGCCGGGCGCGACAGGTACGGCTCATTCGAAGCCACGTTCTTCACGCCCACAATCCGCAGATCGGGCTCGAATTCCGTGATCTTGTCCACGAGCAGGAACGGATACCTGTGCGGGAGAATGCGCTCGATTGCCGAATAGTCCAGCGGAAGCTGCAAATTCATAAAAGGCAGAAGGCAGAAGGCAAAAGGCAGAAAGCAAAATCAGTATACTTCGTCCCCTATGCGCCACCTTGTTATCGCACTCACGCTCGTCGCCACCACGGTCTCGGCTCAAACCAAACGGCCTGCGACGTTTGACGACGTGTTGAACATCAAGGCGGTCCAGGGACCGCAGCTCTCGCCTGACGGCCGATTGGTGATCTACACCGTGCGGCAGTGGGTCGACGAGCAGGACAAGAAGGAGTCACGCTCGCACATCTGGCGCGTGGCCACGGACGGCAATTCGCCGGCGCGGCAGATCACGTTCGGCGAGAAAGGTGAAAGCGCGCCGCAGTTCTCGCCCGATGGCAGGTTCATCAGCTTCATGGCCGCGCGCGGCGGCGCCGACGCCAAGACGCAGCTCTATCTGATGCCCGTCGAAGGCGGCGAAGCCTGGAAGCTGACCGACACCAAAGAGGGATTCAGCGTCCCGCAGCAACAGGGTTACTCGTGGTCGCCCGACTCGAGCAAGATCGTGTTCGTCACGACCGATCCGCGCAGCGCCGCTGAAGAAGCCGACATCAAGAAGCGCGACGACGAGCGCGTGTTCGAAGGCGATTTCCGATTTGCGCATGCGTGGGTCATCGACGTGAACTCGAAGGAGGCCACGCGCATCACCGAAGGCACGCAGTGGACCGTGCAGGGTGCGCCGTCCTGGTCGCCCGATGGCAAGCAGCTGACGTTCGGCGTTGCGACGACACCGATGCTGCGCGACAACCGCCGCGACGTTTACGTGGCCGACGTCGCGTCGAAGAAGGTCGAGAAGATCAGCACGAACTGGGGCAACGACGGCAACCCGCGCTGGTCGCAGGACGGCAGGACGATCGCCTGGGTCGGCGAGCCCAACACGACCGCGCCGTTGCCGGACGGCACCGCATCGGGCGTCGTGATGCAGCAGCGGCTGATGCTCTACGACGTGAAGGCGAAGACAATCAAGGACACGCTGACACCGTCGTTCGACAGCGACGCCGGCGCGCCGATCTGGACCAACGAAGGCACGCGCGTGATGTTCGTCACCGGCAAGCGCGCTTACAACGAGGCGTTTGCCTACGACGTCACCTCCGGCACCTACACGCAGTTGACACGCAACAAGACGATCAGCTCGACGTCGATCAGCAAGGACGGCAAAACGATCATCGTCACGATGGACGCGCCGGATTCGGCGACTGAGATCTACGTCACCGATCCGTCGTTCTCGAATCTCAAGCGGCTGACGACGACCAATCCGCAGCTCGCCGATGTGCGGCAGGGCGAGACCGAAGTGATCACGTGGAAGAGCAGCGACGGCGTGGAGGTCGAGGGCGTGCTGTTGAAGCCGGTTGGCTTCCAGCAGGGCCGCCGCTATCCGACGCTCGTCGTCGCGCACGGCGGGCCGGCGGGGGCGTATGTGAACGGCTTCCGTCTCGGCGGACTCGAGGGCGGCCAGGTGTGGGCGGGCAAAGGCTGGGCGGTGTTCTATCCGAATCCGCGCGGCAGCTCGAACTACGGGCAGAAGACGCTGGCGGCGAACGTCAACGACTGGGGCGGCGGCGACTTCAAGGACATCATGACCGGCGTCGATGCGCTCGTGGCGCGCGGCATTGCCGATCCCGACAAGCTCGCGCACATCGGCTGGAGCTACGGCGGCTACATGACGGCGTGGACGATCACGCAGACGACGCGCTACAAGGCGGCGATGGTCGGCGCCGGCCTGACCAACATGTGGAGCATGTACGGCACCAACGACATCCCCAGCGTGCTGATCGCGTATTTCGGCGGCATCCCGAACAAGCAGACGCTGCCGCTCTATCTCGATCGCTCGGCGATGTCGCACATCGACAAGGTGACCACGCCGACGCTGATCCTGCACGGCGCCAACGACGAGCGCGTGCCGACGGGGCAGGCGTATGAGCTGTATCGCGGCCTGAAGGATCGCGGCAAGGCGACCGAGCTGGTGTTCTATCCGCGCGAGGGCCACGGCATTGCGGAGTACTACCACCAGAAGGATCGCATGCAGAGGATTTACGACTGGGTGACGAAGTACACTCTAGGGACAGGTGGAAACACGACCGCTCAGTAGTCCGGGAGCCGGGAGCCGGGAGCCGGGAGCCGGAAACGGATCGCCGTCGGATGCTGAACTCTTAACGATTCTCGCGGAGCTCGCCCGGGAGGTGAGCTCCGTACTCGAGCTCGACGATCTGCTCGAAAAGATTCCGCAGCTGATTTCGCGGCTGACGAGCTTCACGGTGTTCTCCGTGTATCTGCTGAACGAGCAGCGCGAAGAGCTCAGCATCGCCTACGCGGTCGGCTACCCCGAAGAGATCGTCAAGCACTTCACGCTGAAAGTCGGACAGGGCACGGTCGGCACCGCGGTGGCGGAGCAGCGCCCGATCCTCCTGAACGACGTCGATCAGGATCCGCGCTACCTCGCGGTGGTTCCCGGCGCGAAGTCGCAGCTCGCGGTGCCGCTTCGCAACAAGGGCCAGGTGATCGGCGCGCTCAACCTGCTCAGCGATCGGCTCGGAGCGTTCACCGAGCGCGACGAGTGGATCCTGCGGCAGTTCGGCGCGCACGTCGCCCAGGCGATCGCCACGGCGCGGCTGTTCGAGTCGGAGCGCGAATACACCGAGACGCTCGAAACGCTGGCGGAGATCGGCCGGGAGATGAGCGCGATCCTCGATCCCGACGAGCTGCTGACCAGGCTCGCGCACTTGATCAAGCGCGTCATCGACTACCGCATCTTCGGCATCGCGCTGCTCAACGAGGAAGCGCAGGAGCTCGACCTCAAGGTGACGATCAAGTACGGCGACGATCCGCGCGCCGTCTCGCCCGTCAAGCTGGGCGAAGGACTCGTCGGCTATGCCGCGCTTCACAAGGAAGTGGTGCTCGTGCCCGACGTGACGAAGGATCCGCGCTACATCGCGGCGGTCCCCGGCGTGCGATCGGAGCTCGTGGTGCCGCTGTTGCTGAAGGATCGCTGCATCGGCGTGTTCGATCTCGAGAGCCCAGACATCAACGCCTTCAACAAGAAGCACGTCAAGCTGCTGACGCTGCTGGCGTCGGAAGCCGCGGTGGCGATCGAGAACGCCCGGCTGGTCGAATCGATCCGGTCGAGCGAAGAGCGATTCGAAAAGGAATTGCGGCTGGCGCAGCGCGTGCAGATGGCGCTGCTGCCGCAGGAGCTGCCAAAGCGCCTGCGCGGCGTCGATATCGCCTGGCATTTCGATCCGGCTCGCGAGCTCGGCGGCGACATCTGCGACTTCCTCTCACCCGAGCCCAACGCCCTCGTCGTCGTGCTCGGCGACGTGTCGGGCAAGGGCGTGCCGGCGGCGCTCTACGGCGCGGCGATCGGCGAAATGGTGCGCGGCCGCACCTTCCGGCGGCGGCTCGAGAAGAATGAAACGACGCCGGCGGAGCTGCTCGGCGGCATGAACCGCATCCTCCACGATCGCAACCTCGAGGAGTACTACTGCACGCTCTGCTACGCGATGTTCGAGTTCAAGAAGAAGATCGTGACGTTCGCGAATTCGGGGCTGCCGTATCCGGTGCGCTGCAGGGGCGGCAAGGCCGAACAGCTCGACATGCCCGGCACGCCGCTCGGCTCATTCGGCGCGTCGCAGTACGACAACTTCCAGTTCGCGCTCGAGACCGGCGACATTTTCGTGCTGTGCTCCGACGGCATCTTCGAAGCGTTCGACGAGGCGGGCAAGGAATTCGGCGCCGAGCGCGTGATCGAGATCATCGAGCGCACGCAGGCGATGACGTCGAAGGAAATCGTGAACGAGCTGTTCGGCGCCGTTCAGAATTTCTGCGGCGACGCGCCGCAGTCAGACGATCGGACCGTGGTCGTCGTCAAGATCAATCAGCTAGGACCAGCGAAACCAGGACAATCCGGCTAAAGCCGGATGCTCCAGTGACGGTGAAGCGTCCGCCTTTCGGCGGACTGTTCCTAATGCGCCTGAGCGTGGGGGTGATGAGCGTCAACGCCGCCCATGTCGTCGTCGTGGTGATCCACGTGCGTGGCGGCGGTGAGGTAGATCGCGCCGAGCGTCAGGAAGATGAACGCCTGCAGCGGGCCGACGATCAATCCCAAAAACTGAATCGGCAGCGGCACGATGAACGGCACAATGCTGGCGATGATCAGCACGACGAGGTGCTCGCCGAAGATGTTGCCGAACAAGCGGAGCGTCAACGAGAGCACGCGCGAGAGGTGGCTGATGATTTCGATCACGAAGATCATCGGCGCCAGCGCGATTGGCACGCCGGGCATCACGGCGAAATGCTTGATGTAATTGAGCGGCCCGTTCGCGAGAATGCCCTGCCAGTGATAGTAGAGCCACAACGTCAGCGCCAGTCCGAGCGGCACGTTGATGTTGCTGGTCGGCGAGCCGAGGCCGGGAATCTGGCCCATCAGGTTGCCGAGCAGGATGAAGACGAAGATCGATCCGAGCAGCGGCAGGAACTTGCGTCCCTTCGGACCCATGTTGCTTTCGAGCACGCCAACCAGGAACGCGACGATGTCCTCGAGGACGATTTGCAGCGTGCCGGGGTTGTCGATGCTCAGCGACGAGCGAATGGCGAGGCCGATGAAGAGGATGAAGAGCGTGATCAGCCCGATGAAGACCATGTGATCGGGCACGAGGATCCCGAGCGGCGCGAACAGCAGATTGATGAGCGCGACCAGTGGGGACGGATGTTCGATTGCTTCCACAGCCCAGACATTGTACTACTTTTCACAAGCCCGGCTGCGACGTTCGGAGGCGATGGCTTCAACCGTCGCCGTACGTGAAAAGCGGCCGCTAAAGCGGCCGCTCTCCAAACGCGTAAGTCTATGTCTTACAGATACTTGATAGACTTTTCCCGAAGATGAAGACCGAAGGAGCGGCCCCCGAAAAGACCGACCTCTTTCACTTCACCGCGAACGCGGACGCGGGCGTTCTTGCTCGGGATGCGGCTGTCGTCCGAAATCACCAGCATCTCCTCCGACCCGTCGCTGACGCGGAAGACCTTGAAAGGCGCGAGCGGGATGCCGAACGACGTCGTGACGATGCCCTCGACCGTCACGGTCTTGTTGTTGAATTTGCCCGGGTTGGTTTTCACTTCCGAGATCGAGCGCGTGCCCATCGAGGCGCAACCGCCGCTGAGCGTGGCCGCCGCGATGATTAGGACCAGGGCGAAATACTTCATGCGTGACAACATTCTTTTCTCCCGTCGACCGCAAGGAAATTGGCCGCGGCCGGATCGTGAATCGTGCGGTCGGAAGGCGGCGATGCCAGCGCCTGCCTGATAGTTCGCCTTCCGATGATCCGCCGCAGCCTATGCCTTTTGATATCAAGGGCTGTGCCATCAAGAAGTGGCCTGAATCTGTTGATCTGGTGATCTGTTGATCTGTTGATCTGTCCCCGGGCAGGGACGATCGATCAGTACACGCCGAGGTATCTGTCCATTTCCCAGGGCGAGACGTGGCGGATGTATTCGTCCCATTCGTTGCGCTTGGCTTCGAGGAAGTGGTTGAAGATGTGCTCGCCGAGGGTCTCCTTCACGAGCGCATCCTTCTCGAACTCATCAAGAGCTTCGCTGAGATTGGCGGGGAGATCGTCGATACGCAAGTGACGGCGCTCGCGGTGGCTCATCTTGTAGATGTTCTTGTTCACCGGCGGGCCCGGATCGATCTGTTGATCGATCCCGTCGAGGCCGGCCCGCAGCATCACCGCCATCGCGAGATATGGATTGCACGACGGATCAGGCATGCGCAGCTCGACGCGCGTCGCGGTCTCGCGAGCGGCCGGCACGCGCACGAGCGGGCTGCGATTCTTCTCCGACCACGCGATTGCCGTCGGCGCTTCATAGCCGGGCACGAGACGCTTGTAGGAATTCACGAGGGGATTCGTGATCGCGCAGAAGCCTTTCGCGTGCTGGAGCAATCCGCCGATGTAGTGCAGGCACGTCTGGCTCAGGCCGATCTCATTCTGCGCATCGAAGAACGCGTTCTTGCCGTTGCTGAAGAGCGATTGATGCGTGTGCATGCCCGATCCGTTCACGCCGAAGATCGGCTTCGGCATGAAGGTGGCGTGCAGGTTGTTGTTGAGCGCGACGTTTTTGACGATGAAGCGGGTCGTGCTGACGTTGTCCGCCGTCACCAGCACATCGTCGTAGTGGAAATCGATCTCGTGCTGGCCGGGCGCGACCTCGTGATGCGCCGCCTCGATGTGCATGCCCATCTGCTCGAGGGCGACGACGATTTCGCGGCGGACGTCTTCACCGAGATCGATCGGCGCGAGATCGAAATAGCTGGCGCGATCGTGCGTCTCCGTTGTCGGCTTGCCGTCGCGGCGCAGGAACAGGAAGAACTCGGTCTCCGGCCCCGCCATCATCGTGAAGCCGCGCTCGGCGGCGAGCGCGATGACGTTCTTCAGCGTGGTGCGCGGACAGCCGGCGAACGGACTGCCGTCGGGATTGGCGATGTCGCAAATCAACCGGCCAACGCGCGCGCCGGTGGGATCCGCCCAGGGAAACACCTGGAAGGTCGAGAGGTCGGGACGAAGATACATGTCCGACTCTTCGATTCGAACGAAGCCTTCGATCGAGGAGCCGTCGAACATGATCTTGCCGTCGAGCGCATCGCTGAACTGGCGGTCGGGAACCTCGACGTTTTTGATCACGCCGAGGATGTCGGTGAACTGAAGGCGAAGGAATTTGACGCGTTCCTTCTCCGCGCGCCTCAGAATCGCGTCTTTTTCAGGCATCGGGTGATGTTAACAGTCGAGTGACTTCTGCGGTGAGCGCCGTCGCCTCGACGGGCTTCGTCAGGTAGACGTTGGCCCCGAGGCGCAGCGCCTGCAATTCGGTCGACGATCGATCCGTGCCGGTCACAACCACGACCGGGATCGAATCGCCTTTCCGGATCTCTTTCAATCGCGCCAGGACTTCGAAACCGTCGATGTTCGGCATCACCAGGTCAAGCACCAGCAGATCGACCTGATCGCGCTCGATCGCCGCGAGCGCCTCGGCGCCGTCTCGCGCCGGGATGACGCGATGTCCGCTGCGGGTCAGCGATGCGGTCAGCACGCCTCGCAGATCGGTGTCGTCTTCCGCGACGAGAATCGTGGCGCCCCTGCGGCCCGCGAGCGCGAGACTGATCTCGCGCAACAACCGCTCCTGTCCCTCGCCCTTGCCGATGACAGACACGTCGATCGGCAGCCTCGAATCCGTTTTCGCATCCGCGGCGCCCGACACGACGATGATCGGGATGTTGGCGAGGCCTTCTTCCTGGCGCAGCTGATCGATGAACGACCAGCCGTCGATGCCGGGCATCAGCAAGTCGACGGTGATGACATCCGGGATCGTCGTGCGCGCAATCTGGAAAGCGGAGGCGGCATCGCGCGCATCGAGCACGGTATAGCCGGCGTGACTCAGCTGCGCCTTCATCAATCCCCTGAAGTCATCATCATCGTCCACGATCAAGACGCGGCGGGGAGCGAGGCGCGCTGAGCCATCGGTCTTCGCCGCCACGGGCGCGAGCGAGGCCGCCTCTTCCGCGGTTGCCGCCGGCAGCGTGAACGAAAAGCGAGTGCCCTTGTTCAGCTCGCTGTCCACGAAAATGCGGCCGCCGTGCTGTTCGACGAGCGCCTTGGTGATCGCCAGGCCGAGGCCGGTGCCGCCCTTGCGGCGCGACGAGGAGCTGTCGACCTGCTGGAACTTGCGGAACAGCCGGTTGAGATTCTCCGGAGCAATGCCTTCGCCGTGATCGGCGACGGCAATCGTCACCATGTGGTCCGAGCCGGTGGCGGTCACCGTCACGGTCGATGCCGTGGGCGCGAACTTCACCGCGTTCGACAGCAGGTTCACGAGCGCCTGCACGATGCGATCGGGATCGACCATCACCGGGCGAATGTTGGCCGGCACCGTGACCTCGAGCGTGACTCCCGAGGTGCGGGCGGGTCCGGCGACGACTTCGACGGACTGGCGAATCAAATCCGCGATGTGCGCCGGCTTCTTGCGCAGCGTCAGGTTGCCGGACTCGATCTTCGAGACATCGAGGATGTCGTTGATGATGCGAACGAGGCGCTCGCAGTTGTTCAGCGCGATCTGCAGCAGCGTGCGATGCTCCTCGTCGGCGAACGACTTGTCGTCGTCAAGTACGAGCTGTACTGAGCCGCGAATCGAGGTCAGCGGCGTGCGCAGCTCGTGGCTGACGATCGACACGAATTCGTCCTTCATGCGATCGACTTCCCGCATCTTGGCGATGTCCTGGAAGGCGACGATGCAGCCGGCGACGTGGCCGAGCTCGTTCCTGAGCGGCGCGCCGCTGGCGAGGATGGGGAAGACGCGGCCGTCGGGATGATGAATCTCGAGCTCTTCGTTCCGGATGATTTCGCCCTGGAGCGCGCGCGTCGAGATCCAGCGCTCGCGCGGGATGAGTGAGCCGTCCTTCGCAATCCGCTTGAAGCGATCCCAGTAGTTTCGCCGCAGCTCCGGGTTCTGCGGCTCGATGCCCATCACTTCGGTCGCCGCGCGATTACGCAGGCGCACGCTGCCGTCGGTGTTGAAGATCATCAGCGCGGCGGGCACGGTTTCGAGCGTGGCGAGCAGATCCGCGTGCGCGGCTTCGACGCGCCGGCGCGACTCCGTGGTCACGCTGGCAAGCTCGCGCGAATCGGTCAGGGCCATCGCCAGCTCGCGCTCGCGGATCTGAACACCCTGGACCATTTTCGCGAACGAGTTGATCAGCACGCCGATCTCATCCGCGCGCAGCGTCTGATGCGCGGTGGTGAAGTCGCCGAGCTCGATGCGTCGCGCCGAGTCGGTCAGCTCGGTCAGCGGATCGAGGATCACCTGCTTGGCCCTGAAGATCGCCACCGCCATGATCGTCAGGAGCAGCGTGGCGATCACGGCGAGGATTGCGAAGAACACCTCGCGGCGCTGGATCAGCCAGCGGCTCGCTTCGTCCCACGTCTGGCGCTCGCGCTGATCGAACTCCGCGAGCAGCTTCTCCGCCGGCTCAAACGCGATCTCGCTGCCCTCGAGCTGCGCCCTGATCTGCTTGAGCCGTTCGCGCTGATCGGGTTCGACGACGAGCGTGTCGAGGTGAGAGAGGTAGTCCGTGATCGACTGCCGCTCGGTTTCGATCCGCGCGGCGATCGACGGCGCGTTGAGCTCGACCAGATCCCGCTGATCGTGTTTGAGCTCCACGACCGTGCGCCACAACGAGCCGTGGATGCTGAGAATCCCGGCGACGCGCTGGCGCTCGACGTCCATCCGGCCGGCGATGTTGAGCGCTACCACGATGAAGGCGATCGTGCCGGTGATCAGGATCGTGATCACCCAGAGGGCCACGAGCGCGCGGGTCCGGATGTTCACTGATTCAGCTTGCTGACGATGTCCCTTACGTGTTCGCCAAGGGTGAGCGCGTCGAACGGCTTGGTCACGTAACCCGCCGCGCCAAGGCTGAGGCCGCGCTGGATCTCGGCCTCCTGCGACTTGGCGGTGAGGAAGATGACCGGGATCGACGACGTGGTGGGATCGGCCTTCAGCCGGCGGCAGGTCTCCGGGCCGTCGAGCTCGGGCATCATCCAGTCGAGCAGGATGACGTCAGGCGGCTGCGCCTTGACGGCATCGATGGCTTCCTGGCCATTGCCGACGACCTTGACGGTGAACCCGGCCCGCTTCAGGGCCAGGCGGGCGACCAGCTGGATGTCGAGATCATCTTCCGCGAGAATGACAGTCATCTGACGATGTCAGATTTTAGATCGTCCGCCCGCCTTCGCGCTGCGCGCTTCGGCGAGGCAGGCCCTTCGCGCTGCGCGCTTCGGCGAGGCAGGCCCTTCGCGCTGCGCGCTTCGGCGAGGCAGGCCCATCGCGCTGCGCGCTTCGGCGAGACCGGCTCAGATAGCCGCCCGTTGTGGGTCCGAGACTGTATTTTCCACCGGTGCCGGGGTCTGAATCGGCATGGTCAGCGTGGCCAATTGCGCCGCGATAATCGAGGCCAGCGCCACCTGCTGATCGTCCACGGTGTGCCCGGGCTTGAGCTCGATCGACAGCACGCCGGCGGCGCCGGTGGGGCTGCACATCGGCACGGCCAGCGCCCCCGGGGTCTTCTCCGTCATGGCGCTGACCCTGGCCGCGTTCTCGCGGAACGCCGCGGCGGTGAGGTTCGAGCTGTCGCGCGCAATTTTGCCGATGCGGGCGACGAGCCTGGGATCGAAGCCGTTGGTCGCGACCGGCGACAGCGTGCTGTTGTCGTGGGAGGCGATCCACACGATCAGGCCGGTCGCGCCGATCAACGTGCTGACGCGCGCCAACGCGCCTTCAAGCGCGCCTGGATCCGAGAGCGCGGAGAGATCGCTGCAAATCTGGGAGACCTCCTTCAACGCATTGATCTCGATGCCCGGAACGATCGTGACTTGCGGCTGCGGCGGCGCCAGGGTCTGCGGCGTTGTTGGAATCGGTTTCTTCAGCGATTCCTTCAGCTCGTGCCGCCACTCGCCCGGATCCTTCACGGCCGGAACCAGCTTGACGGATTCGGTTGGGAAGAACAGCAGCGCGATGATCAGCCAGACCGCAACGGCGGCTCCGGCGAGCGCCATCTGTTCCTGCCGGATCCGTGCGGAGCGTTGATCGCGCTGGCGCAGCATGCGTTCGCGCACGGACTGCACTTGCGTGGTGGCGGCGGCCAGGAGATCGCGGACCTCGGTGAAGATCACGTCGCCGGCGAGCTGCATTTCATCGCGGCTGACATAGGTGCGCGCGCGCTGCTCGGCGGCGGTCAGCTGATCGACGGCATCGAGCGATTCGGAGAGTGACCCGCCGGCCGGTGTCACGATCGCATCCAGATCGACGAGACTCTGGCGCAGCTGATCGAGCGTTTCCTGCGCGCGCTTGCCCCAGAACGGCAGGCCCTGTCCCGGCGCGACGTACGCATGCAGCGACGCGCGGAGATCGAGCAGCAACTCAGCTGTTCTGCCGACGGCAGCAGCGCCGGCGGCGGCCGACTGCCGCTCGCGCGCGAGCGCGTCTTCATCCTGGAGGAAGCGATATGCAATGCCGGCGGTTGCCAGCAATCCGATCACGAGGCAGGCAATGCGTACGGACCTGCGGAACATCGCAGGACAGTATCCAGTATCCAGTAGCCAGTAGCCAGAAAAATTCTGCTACTTCGGTGTCAACACCACGTAGGTGGGAAGACCGACCGCGCCGAATCGCTGCATCACTTCACGCGCGGGGGACTCGTCGGGCGATTCCGCCTGGAACTTGATCTTCACGAAGCCATCGAGCGCCGCCTTCACGGAGGGATCGACCAGCGTCGTCTTGTCCATGATGAGGCAGTTCTTGCACCACGTTGCCCACATGTCGATCAGCACGGGCTTGCCGTCGCGCTCGGCGACGGCGAGGCCTTCGGCGAGGTCGGCGTACCAACCTTCCTTCAACAGTTCGTCGACGCTCGACGAGACCTGCGCGGGGTCGACGGAACGATCGCGGAAGATGCCGTAGGCGGTGTAAGCGTAGTAGCCGGCGGTCAACAGGATGATCACGCCGAAACCCTGTTTCACTCGAACCATCCAGGCGCCCGGCTTCGGCAGCGCGCTGATGCCCGCGCCGGCGACGGGCCACGGCGCCGCCATGCCGAGACCCAGCACGAACGGGAGCGCGAGCGCCGCCGTCGTTCCGGTTGCGTAGAGATTGGTGGAGAACAGCACGACCTGGATCACGACCGGTGCGACGCACGCGCCGGCGAGCAGCGCGGCCACGCCGCCCATCGTGAAGGCCAGCATCACCGAGCCGCGGCTCGATCCGGTGCCGACGTTGGCGGAATATTTCGAGAAGTCGATCTCGAACACGTCGAACATCGCGAGCGCGAGGGCAACGAACAGCACGGCGATGCCAAGGTTGAACCACGGCGAGGCGTTGATCGTGCCGAACGTCTGCGCCGAGAGGATCACGATCAGCCCGAGCACACCGTAGACAAGGGCCATGGCGGCGCCGTAGACGCTGCCGAGCAGGAGGCCGCGCGAACGCGAGCCCTCTGCCTGCTTAACCTGCGATCCGGCGCCGATGATGGCGAGGTTCACCGGGATCATCGGCAGCACGCACGGCGTGAGATTCAGCGCCAGGCCACCGAGGAAGACGATCAGCAGGATCGCCAGCGGGCCGCGGCCCTCGAACATCCCCTGCCGGGCCACGCCGGCCTGTGCGTCCTTGACGAACTTGGTAAACGTTGCGGCCGGGAGGTACCCGCCTTCAGTGCCGCGCACGGTAAAGCGGTCGAGCATTGCCATGGCGTCGACGGGAGTCGAAGGCGCAGCCGGGGCAGGAGCCACGGGCTTCGGCGCGACGATCGGCACGGCGGCGGCGTTCGCGAAATTCAGCTTCGCGATCGCCGGCGGCACAACGACCGCGGCGTTTGCCGATACCGACAAATTCAGTTCGAGCGAGGCCGTGACGGGCAGGTAGCACTGCTTCTCGTCGCAGGCTTGATACCGGACGCGCAGCGGCAGCTTGTGAGCGCCGGCGGAAGCATCAGATGCGGCAGTGACCTGCAGGCCGATCGCGAACTCGCGCTCGAACACACGCAGCGGAAGGGCGGCGCCTTCCTGCTTGAGATCGACTGCGTCGGGAAAGGCCGCGGTCGCGCCGGTCACCGCCGGCACTGCCTCCATCGAGACGGTGATGGGGATCAGGTTTTCCTCGCGCGGCTTGTCGGAGTTCATGTGGAGCCCGTCCGGCAGCTTCACGGTGATCGCTGCGCGGGCGGAGCCGCCGGGTTGGACGTCGAGAGCGGCCGGCACCACGGCCAATTCGGCCACTCCGGGCCGGGTGCGCGGGGCCTGCTCGTCCTCCGTAGCGCCTGGCGCGGAGGAGGAAGCCGATAGAACGCCGCCCAGCAAGGCCGCCCCAACCGCCGCCAGGGCCGTCACAATTCGCGTCTGCATATCCCGTTATTCTGATGTTCTCGAGATTTCCTCGGTTACAAGGCGCAGGGGAATCACCGTGGGCTGCGACATCTGCTCCATCTGCACGTTGTGGCCCTTCACGGGCGGCAGGTCCTGGAACATCGTGTCCCACTTCCAGCGTTCCATCGGGTTGCTGGCCTTCAGCCAGTGCTCGGCGCTGACGGGACGATTGAAGACCTGGTCGGTGAGGCCGGCGTAGGCCGCGTTGCTGGAGAGATGACGCGCCAGATCGGCGCGCACCTGGTTCGACGTGGTGTAGGTGTAGGGCAGGCCGAGGGCCGCGGCCACGCTCGTCAGGACCTGCCAGTCCTCGACCGATTCGCCGGGCGCGTTGATCGCCTTCGACGCCGCCTGCACGATGCCCTTGTCGTTGGTGTAGGTCGCATCCTTCTCGACCCACGCGGAGCCCGGCAAAACGACGTCGGCGATCTTCGCGAGGTCGGTCTGCAGCACACCCTGGTAGATCACGGTCGGCACGCGGCCGGCCTTCCTCGCGTCGACAATCCACGACACGTCGCCCATCGATCCATCGGGGCCCGGATCGAGGACGTAAAGGACCGCGACGCGGCCCTGATCGATCGCGGTGCGGAGCGCGGAGAGATCGGCGTCGCCGTCGCCCTTGCTCGCGACCGCGAGACCAAGATCCTTTGCGCCGTTGACGTTCGGCGCATCGATCGCCGGCACGCGGAATCTGGTGTTGATTGGCTGCGGCTTTTCCGTGCGGCGCCACGCCACGTGCACATGCGCCGCGCCGCCATCACCCTTTAGATCCTCGGCGACGCGCTTGAGGAGATACAGCTCTTCGTGCGAAGCATGCGCCGACGCGAGCAACCGCACCGACGCCGGATCCTTGCGGCCCGCGGCGTTCAGCAGATCGCGCACCTTCATCAACGCGTCTTTCCACGTCACGACCTGCTGCACGCCTTCGCGCGTGTTGATCAGCGGTTTACGCAGACGCTGCTCGCCTTCGACCCAGAGGTACTGGAAGCGGCCGATGTCGCACATCCAGAAGTCGTTGACCTGCGGGTTGTAGCGCGGCGTGACGCGCGCCAGCCGCGCGCCTTTCGCCCACTCCGGCTTGGCCTTGAGCCACGCGGTGGTGCTGCAGCCCTTCGAGCACAACGTGCAGGTGGTATCGACGGCGTGCGGGTTGTCCCACGGACGCGAGCGGAAGCGGTACTGCCTGGTGGTGATCGCGCCGACCGGGCAGACGTCCATCAGGTTGCCCGAGAGCAGCGAATGCACGCCCTCCTCGTTGAACGTCGCGATCTCGCTGCCGTTGCCGCGGTTGATCGTGCCGATCTGCGCGTCGCCGTCGACTTCCGCCATGAAGCGGATGCATCGCGTGCACAGGATGCAGCGATTGCGATTCAGCATCAGCGTCGGGCCGAAATCCACATCGGCCTTGACGCCCTCGCCGTCGAACGTGCGGCGCGGGAAGTCCATTCGGCTCTCGTCGTTACCGAAGGCGTACGAGAAATCCTGCAGCGGGCACTCGCCGCCCTTGTCGCACACCGGGCAATCGAGCGGGTGATTGATCAGGAGGAACTCGAACACGCCTTTGCGGCCGTCGACCGCTTCCGGATCCTGCGTGTGCACCACCATGCCCTCGGCCACCGGCGTCGAGCACGACGTCTGCAGCTTCGGCATCTTCTCGATCTTCACCAGGCAGACGCGGCACGACGCGTCGATGCCCAGGCCGGGGTGGTAGCAGTAATAAGGGACCTGGATGCCGGCCTCGATCGCCGCTTTCAGAACGCTGGTGCCCTTGGGGACGGAAAGCTGCCGACCGTCGATGGTCAGCGTGACGAGATCCATAAGAAGAGAATTCTATCCCGGAGCGGCGCGGTCCGCCTAAAGGCGGACCCTCACAGGTTTACAGAAGAATCGTCTGGGTTTACAAAAGAATCGTCGGGGTTTACAAAAGAATCGTCGGGGTTTACAGAAGAATCGTCTGGGGTTTACAGAAGAATCGTCTGGGGTCGAGTTTAGTTTACAGAAGAATCCTGTGGGGGTCCGGCTTTAGCCGGACCTTACCGCTTTTCGATGATGGCGATGGCGGCGCCGTCGGGGTTCGCCTCGACCCCTCTGACCGCGCCGGTCAGCGGAAAACTGGTCACAGTCGTGGCCTCATTCACCTGGGCGATGAATTCCACGACCTTGCCGTCTCCGTATGTCACGGCCATCGTGACGGGGACGTCATACACGTCGCCGGTCTGTTCGAAGCGAACGACGAGCTCGCTGCCCTCCACGGCCGTGCTGTAGCGGAGGCGTGGGATGCCGTTGTCGTAGATCCAGCGATCGAAGAAGCGGTTGAGATCGCGGCCGCTGGCGGCTTCCATGGCCTTTCGCAGATCGTCGGTGCCGGCTTTCTTGAACCGGTTCTCCGCGTAGAAGCGCTTGATGCCGGCGAAGAACGCCTCGTCGCCGATGGTGCGGCGCAGCATGTGCAGCACCGCGGCGCCTTTGTTGTAGACCAGCGCGCGGAAGACGCGGCTCTCACCCTTGACGTGCCCGAGGCGATACCCGAGATAGACCGGGCCCTGGTCGGAATCGTCGATCGACCAGCGGCGGAACTGGCGCAGCAGTTCGCGGAACGCCGGCTCGCCGCGCCGCTCGTTCGCGTAGAGCGCGGCGAAGTACTGCGCGAACCCTTCGCTCAGCCACTGCTCGTGATAGTTCTTCCAGCCGACCGCCTGGCCGAACCACTGATGCGCGAGCTCGTGCGCGACGAAGAATTCCGGGAAGCCCTGGAACGCGGCCGGATCGTTGCGCCAGTTGTAAGGCGTCACCGGCGGCGGGTTGTTGATCATCGCGAAGTACGCGGGTGCATGCCCGCCAGGCACATCGTCCTCGACCATCGCCATGGTCAATTGATCGTACGGGACGTCGCCGGTCAGCGAGGCATACAGCCGCAGCAAGTCCGCGGCGGTGCCAATCGCGTCGCGGCCGCGTGATTCCTGCCGGCGATTGGCATCAACGGCGAGCCGCACCGTGTTGCGCGCGCCGACCGGCGGGATCGCGAGCTGCGAGTTGATGCGATTGATCTGCGCCTGCAGCGTCAAGGTGCCGCGCATGTCGGGCGCGGGGATTTTTGCCGGGACGATATCGAGCGCCACCGTCGCGGCGTCGACGCGCGACATGCGGCTGATCAGGAGGCCCATGTAGCGCACCGGCTGCGGCGCGGCGAACGTGTACGAGACGCGTGGAATCATGCGCGTCGAGTTCTCGACGCCCGCCGGCGGCGCCGCGCTCGGCGATCGGTCCTCGAGGATTCCCGACGCGACCACGGCGTATTCGACGGGGACCGTCATACGGATCCGCGCGGTCGCGAAATCGGTGACCTGGTTCTGCGGATACCAGTAGTTGCGATTGCTATAGAGCCACTTCGGCTCGGGCGGCACCAGCGGCACGTCGTCCGGCTGGCTGTTGCGTTGGCCGTCAAGACGCGTGCCTTCGCCAAGAACAATAGTTTCTTCGAGCGTGTTCTGCCGCGGCAACCGCCCCGAGTACGCGATCGTCAGCGACAGGAAGTAATCGCGCGTCACCGGCGACGGCAGATTGACGAGCACGCTGTTCTGGTTGCGCACGCGCAGGAACAACAGCCGGCCGAACTCGTCGCTCGCCACCGACGACACGTTCAAGCTGTCGGCGAATCGCAGCGTGAGCACGCCGAGCGCGTGGGACTTGATGCGGATGTTCATCCGCGTGCGCCCCTGCATCCATTCACGCTCGGGGAAGAACGACGCATCGATGTCGTAGTCGATCACGTCGTAATCGACGTTGTCGTCTTCGTCGAAGAAACGGCCGCGGCTTGCCAGCTTCTGTTCCGACGTGTACGCGCAGATGTTCCGCTTGCGCGCGCGCTGGAACAAGCTGACGTCTTCGGCCTCGCCGCTCGCGCGCGCGAAGGTCAGGTCGTCGAAGCGCCGCGTCTTCACCTCGGCAACGAAGTCGCCCGCTTGCGGCAACAGCGACCAGACGTCGCGGCTCAGATCGCTGAGATCGAGATTGAATGACTTCGGCAGTCCTTCGTCGAATACGCCAAGGCCGCGGCGATACGCGCGGTTGTCGATCGCGACGGGCTCGAGCATCCCGGCGCTGATGCGCTGCTCGAATTCAAACGGATTGAGTCGGACAAATGCAGATGTGAACGGCGTTTCGAGCGTCTCGACGCCCGCAAACAATCTGAGCTGGCCTTTCTCCACCTTCGGCGCGGGATCGAACATCATCGTGCCGTCGCCCATCAGCACGATTCCCGTCACGCCTTCGGGCGTTTCAGAAACGAACACATCGCCGGCCGGCAATCGCAGCTCGAAGTCCACCGACCGGAGCACGAGATTCTTCGCGGCGAACTGTTTGTCCGGGTGCAGGCTCAGGCGATGCAGGCCTTCGATCGACGCGAGGCGATCCTGCGTGAGGATGCGCCACGGCTGGCGGCCGATGTCGTCGCCGCGCGGCCGCCGGATGTCGAGGCGCCACGTCGTGATGCGTCCGCGCGGGCCGGTCTCCATGAACACTTCGACGACGAGCCGGTAGCCCTCGCCCGGCAGCGTGCCCTGCAGCGCCGATCGATCGCGCTCTTTGACGACGACGCGCGTGATGCCTTGCGGGACCATGGCCTCGAAGAATTCGAGCGCCTGATCCTTGTCCGCGGTCGAAGAGAGCAGATCCGTCCATCGCGCGCGATCCATCGTCGAGATCGACGTTTCGACGGCCTGCAGAAAATTCTGGATGGAAATGTCTTCGTCGTCGAGCGCGCGAGACGGTACTTCCACCCCACCGCGCTGGGAAACGCGCGGCGGGGATCCCGGCTGTCCCGCGAACGCGGGCAGCGACAACGCCACGAAAAGGGAAAGCAGGCTTACACGCATTTCAAACGGTTCCCGGCTCACGGCTCCCGGTTGCCGATTAATTAGACCCCTGTGGGACGAAAAGTTCTAGACCTGAGCGATCCGCCTTCGCCAAGGCTTCGGCGGGACGGCTCGCTTACGCGAGCCGGCTGACCACGAGCACTGTCAGGTCGTCCTGCAGGCGGTGGTCACGGCGATGGCGCTCGACGGCATCGAAAACCGCCTTACCCAGCTCGGCAGCCGCCGATTTCTGATACGCGCCCGCATACAGCGCCAGGGTCCGCTCGAGGCCCGCCTCGTCGAACGGCTGGCCATCCGGGCTTTCCGCTTCGGTCAAGCCGTCGCTATACATCAGCAACGCATCGCCGGGATTGAGCTGCACCTCGCCGGCCTGATACGTGCTGCCTTCGAACATGCCGAGCGCGACGCCACCCAGCAGGAGCCGCTCGATCGATCCATTTTGCCGGCGCAGCAGCGGTGGTGTCTGGCCGGCGTTGACGAATTCGAGCCGGCCCGTGGCGGGAGTGAACGAGGCCAGGAACAGCGTGATGAAACGCGATGCCGGCGCGTGACGCGAGACCTGGATGTTGAGGCGCTGCACGAGCGCGGTGAGCGGCAGGCCTTCGTCGACGAGCGTGCGCAGGATTGCGAGCAGCAACGCCATCAACAGCGCCGCCGGGCTCGCCTTGCCGGCCACGTCGCCGAGCGCCACGAGCACGGTGCCATCAGGCTGCGGCAGGATGTCGTAGAAATCCCCGCCGACGGTGTTGGCAGGCTTGGTGAGTCCGAATGCTTCGACGCCGGGTCCGGACCACGTGCCTTCCGGCAGCATTGCGTTCTGAATCTCACGGGCGACTTCGAGATCGCGCTTCAGCGAGAGGCGATCGGCGACCTCGAGGAGCACGAGCAGGTTCATCAACAGGAACCCGCCGAGCAGCCACAGCGTGCCGTCGTGGAAGAGCGGCGCCGGGATGCCGACGTTCACAAAGAACAGCGCGATCGGAATCGGGACGCGCATCAGGCCGAAGCCCTGAAAGAGCTTGAGCAGGCCGAGCACGCTGAAGACGAGCGACACGCCGTACATCAGGCGGCGCGCCGGCGACAGGCGCATGGTGAACGCGAGGAAGAACCCCTGCGCGTACTTGATCGCCTTCTGGTGACGGGGCAGCCCTTCGAGCTCGGCGGTGTTGATGCCGCGCGCGAAGAATCGATAGGCCTCCGGCGTCTCGCGCGTGAAGAGCTTGCCGAGCTCCTCCTTGGTCAGGTCGTGCGTGTAGCGCGAGATGAATTCGCGAGGCATGAGACCGGGTTGGGTCAGTCTACAGTCGACAGTTAAGAGTTAGACGTCTTAAAGAACTCCGAGTTCCCGGCCGACCTTGGCAAACGTGTCCAGCGCATATTGCAGGTCTTCCTTGGTATGGGTGGCCGACACGATGGTCCTGAGGCGCGCCTTGTCCCGCGCAACCGTGGGAAAACCAATGCTCTGGGCGAAGACACCACGCTCGAAGAGGGTATCCGACATCTTCGCGGCGGTGGCCGCCTCGCCGACGATCACCGGCGTGATCGGGCTCTCGCTCATGCCGGTATTGAAGCCGAGCGAGTCGAGGCCGGCTTTGAAGAATCGGGTGTTGTCCCACAGCTGTTCGATCCACTGCGGCTCGGTCTCGAGGATGTCCAGCGCGGCGAGGCACGCGGCGGTGACGGCGGGCGGATGCGACGTCGAGAACAGGAAGGGGCGGGCGCGGTGATACAGGAACTCGATCAGGTTCTTCGAGCCCGCGACGTAACCGCCGAGCACGCCGATCGCCTTCGACAGCGTGCCGACCTGGATGTCGACGCGTCCGTGACACTTGAAGTGATCGACCGTGCCGCTGCCGTTCTTCCCGAACACGCCGCTCGCATGCGCATCATCCACCATCATGATCGCGCCGAACTCCTCGGCGAGCGCCGACAGCTCGGGGACGCGGCCGAGATCGCCGTCCATCGAGAAGACGCCGTCGGTGATCAGGATCTTCTTCTGCGTCCTGGGGATGTCCTGCATGATCTTCCGCGCCGCATCGACGTCCTTGTGGGGGAAGACCTTGATCGTGGCCTTGCTCAACCGGGCGCCGTCGATGATGCTCGCGTGATTCAACTCGTCCGAGACGATCACGTCCTCTTTCGTGAGGACCGCGGCGACGGTGCCGGCGTTGGCGGCAAACCCGCTCTGAAAGACGACGACGGATTCGACGTGCTTGAACGTCGCGAGCCGCCGCTCGAGCTCCATGTGCATTTCCATGGTGCCCGAGATGGTGCGCACCGCGCCTGATCCCACACCGAACTTTTCGACCGCATCGAGAGCCGCCTGCTGCAACTTCGGATGCGTGGTCAGTCCGAGGTAGTTGTTCGACGACAGGTTGACGACCGATTTGTGATCGAACGTGGTGTGCGATTCGGGCTTGCCTTCGAGGACGCGCAGCCTTCGGTAGAGGCCTTGCTGCTTCAGAGACTCGAGCTCGGTGCCCAGGAATGCGAGCGGATCTTGTTTCATAACCGAAGTCAAAAGTTTAAGGTTGCAAGGTCAAAAGGAGATCGCCGTCTGGAAGGCGCTCAATCTCGGCCGCGCCGTGTGATTTCAGCCAGCTCTCCACCGTATCAGCGTCCGCGTGATTTGCAAACGCGTTTCGGTGGATGACGACGTGCGTCGAGCCGGAGTCTTTGAGCGACTGCCACGCGCCGTCGGGATCCTTCGCGATGAGCTGCATTCGCGCGACGCGTTCCTTGTAGCGCGGCGGGAAGCTGCCGCTGTAGCCGTTGGTGATCGGCTTCCAGTGCGCCGCGGCGTAATAGACGTAGCGAATCTCCCACGCGGCGTCGCCGAACGGGAACTCGGTGATCGCCGTGCCGGCCGGCAGCGCCTTGACGCGCGCGTAGATGGGCGGGACACCTTCGCCAAGACTACGGTGTCCCAGCGCGTTGTTGGCATAGACCCGCGGTGGAGGCATCGTTTCGTTTTGACTCCACGTGCGATTGATTTCGAGGGGCAGTGCCGCTCCCTCGATCAGGATGAGCGCTGATAAAGGCAGAAGGCAAAAGGCAGAAGGCAGAAAGCGGACGGCTGACATCAATCGCTGAGCGCCGTATCCCGCGAGGATGGCGAGGAAGAGTCCCGCGATCATCGCGTAGCGCGCGGGCACGCGGACGCCGTTGAAGCCGGGCACGTATTGATAGAGCAAGCCGTAAAGGCCGAAGTCCGAGATGCGAGTGTTGCCGGTCGCGGGCAGCGGGCCGAGCGAGAGCCACATCGCGAGGATCGTTCCCACGAGCGCAAGGGTGATCGGCGATCGAATCACGTCGCGCGCGCGCTGAGCGATCGCGAGCAGTAGCGCGACAGCAATCGCGAATTGCGCCAGCAGCCGTTGCGGTGTTCGCGCGCTGATCGGGCCGAGCTCGAAGCCGCCGAACAGGACGACGCTCAGTACGCCAATGAGCTGCGTCACCACGACGAGCAACAGAAACGCCGACAAATACCGTTGCCACGGAGGCACGGCGGCACGGAGGTCGTCATTCTCTTGCCGGTGCCAGATCAAGCTGCTAAGAGCAATCAGCGCTAATAGCCAGGGTACGAAACCCAAGAACGTTTCACCTTCGCCGTGTGGGTAGAAGCGCAACGTCGTGCCCCACAGGTCGAGGTTCTCGGACGCGGTGACGTACGAAAGGACATTGGCCGAGAACTGGACGATCTCGCCGAAGGGGCGCTCGATGCCGAATAGCTGCTGCACTTGCTGATACGGAAACAGGAACGGCAATGTCAAAGCGAGCGTGGCGACGGCGCCGCCGGCGAGTGATGCCCAGATGCGAAGGTCCTTGAGTTTTCCGAGCGTCCACATCCGATGAACGACAAACAGCGGCACGAACGGCGCGAAGTAGAGCAGGTAGTAACCGCAGCTCCAGTTCTGCATGACGAGCGATGCGGTGCCGCCGATCAGGGCCCCCGACTTCGCTCGCCAGAATTCACGCGAGCTTCGTCGAGGCAGGCTGGGGTCGTCCGTCACAAACCGGTTGAATCCATACAGCGCGAGCGGCATCCACTGCGAGCTGATCACCTGGAGGTGCGGCACCGAGGCGATCCGATACGGCAGGAAGCCGTAGACGAGGCCGGCGATGAACGCCGCGCGCTTGTCGCCGGTGAGATCGCGAACGAGCAGGTAGGTCCCGAATGCTGACAGCGCGAAGCTCGAGATGAAGAGCAGGTTGTAGCAGAGGATGATGTTGCCGGTGAGCCAGTAAATCGGAAGGATCTGCAGCACTTGCCCGAAGAGGTGTTCCGATAACGCGAGCGCGAGCGGATCGGGATGAAAGATGTTCGCGTTCCAGAAGTCGGACCAGCCGATCGATCCCACGAGGAGGCGAGGCACGTGTTCGGCGCCCCAGCCGAGAATCCACATGTTGAGCAGCGAGTCGCCGAGATCGCCGGGCACGTCGCTGCCGAGGCCGATCACGAGCGGCCACGTGAGAGCGATTGCGAGGAGTGAATAAAGACCGAACGCTGCCAATCCGCCTGACGGCGGACTCCACCTGTTCACGCCGGATCTTTCTCAGCCAGATACAACTCTTCGATGAGCACCTGAATAATCGCCGCGGTCGGGACTGCGAGCAGCGCGCCAACGACGCCCAGCAGGGAGCTGCCGATGATCAGCGAGGCGATGACCGTCACCGCGCTCAAGCCGACCGTCTGGCCCATCACCTTCGGCACCAGCACGTTGTTCTCGAGCAGTTGCAGGGCCCAGCAGTAACCTGCCACACCAAGCGCGAGACCGGGCGAGACCGTGAGTGCAACGAGGACGGCCGGTATCGCCGAAAGCAGCGGGCCGACCATCGGGATCATCTCGCCGATGCCGGCGATCACGGCGAGCACGAAGAAATACGGCACGCCCATGAAGAAGAAGCCGATTGCCGACATGGTGCCGATGATCAGGCCGAGCAGCATCTGGCCGCCGAGCCAGGCGCTGATCTTCGCGGCGACGAGCCCGCTGATCTTCGAAACGCGATTACGTTCGCGGCGGTGAAACAGCCGCACGAACAACTCGGACAGACCGTGCGCATCGACCAGCAGGTAGAACGTCAGCAGCAGAATCGTGATCAGACCGAAGATGCCGCCAATGAAACCCCACAACGTCGCGATGACGACGGTGACCGCGTCGCCGCTGCCGGCCGGCGCCTGCTGCAGCAGCTCCTTGAACGATGCGCCCGGAGCAATCAGCCCCCACGATGTCAGCCGCCGCTGGGCCATGTCCATGTATGCGGGCAGCTGTGTCCAGAATTCCTGCGACTGGCGAACGAGCGGCGGGACGACCGCCGCGCCAAGACCGGCGAACGCGCCAATCACCGTCGCGTAGATCACCAGAATCGCCGCCGGACGCGGCAGCTGGCGCCTGCCAATTTTCCAGCTGCGCCGTTCGATGGCATGGACGAGCGGCGCGATCCCCGTCGCAAACAGCGCGCTGACGTAGATCAGCAGCAGCGGTCCGCGAACGAGATACAGCGTCCACAGCAAAATGACTGTGATCGCGGCCGCGGCGCACGCGTAGCGGATGAGGCTACGCGGATCGGAACTGTGCGGTGAAGTCGGCGACATCTTGGTAGATCGCGTCGAGCTCTTGCCGCGAAGCCAGGAAGACGATCCGGAAGAAGCCGTCTTCGAGCGCGGTGCCGAATCCGGATCCGTAGACCGTCAGCACGCCCTTGGATCGCAGCAGGCCGAGCACGAAGTCGGTGTCTTTCTTCCCGGGCGGCAAGTCCACTTTCGGCATCGCGTAGAACGCGCTCTTCGGCATCACGCACGACATGCCCGGTATCGCGTTGATGCGCTTCGTCGTCAACTCGGCGCGGTCGCGCAGCTCTTTTCTGAACGAGACCTGGTGCGATCGATCGCCGGTGAGCGCCGCCGTGACCGCGTACTGCATCGGTCCCGGGCTGCACAGGCGGCCATCGGCGAGCTTCTTGATCGCCGCGAGCGCGGGATCGAGGCGCGGCGACGAGCCCACCGCCATCCAGCCGGCGCGCCAGCCGGGCGCGAGATACGCCTTCGACAGGCTCGAGTAGGAAATGATCGGCGCGTCGTTATCGAGCGCCGCCATCGCCGGCACCGGGCCGTCATACGAGAGATCGCCGTAGACTTCGTCGGCGAGGATCACCAACCCGTGCTGCTCCGCGATCCCGATCAGCGCGCGTCGCGTGGCGTCGGGATACACGGCGCCGGTCGGATTGTTCGGATCGATCACGACCAGCGCGCGGGTCTTCGCGGTGATCTGGCTGCGGAGGTGATCGAGGTCGGGCTGCCAGTCGTTGGTGTGATCGGTGCGATAGTACGCCGGCGTCGCGCCGATCTTCGCGAGCACCGCGGTGTAGAGCGGATACGTCGGCGACGGCACCAGCACTTCTTCGCCTTCGTCAACGATGCCGGTCAGCGCGAGCTCGATGCCTTCGGATGTTCCCGACGTGATCAACACGCGATCGGCGGACACGTTGACGCCGCGCGCCACGAAATCGGCGGCCGCGGCTTCACGCGCTTCGACAATGCCCGGCGACGGCACGTAGCCGTTGTGGCCGTCGCGCATCGCCTTGATCACCGCTTCGATTAGATGCGGCGGCGTCAGGAATCCAAACTGATTCGGATCGCCGATGTTGAGATAGCGGACTTTCTTACCGCCGGCCTCGACCTTTTTCGCTTCCGCGACGATGTTCCGAATCGCGTACGTAAAACGATCGACGCGCTGAGCGGTACGAATGGCCGAGGCAGTCACCGACATTGTCCAGCGATTATCCCTGATGGGCGTCATTGGTGCTTAGCACCAACGACGCCCCGCCCGGTTGGTGCAAAGCACCCACGACGCCCCCAACGGATGAGTCCAAAATGCCGTCTGCGTCATGTAATAGCTACACACTTACATGGGTGCGCAGGATGACCCACCTCGGCAATTTTGGGTTAAACTGCTGAAACGGAATGCCTTACTCGTTTGGCAAGAAACTTGGTTATGTAAGGGGCATGCGGCGGATCCTCCAAGCCCTCGCCATCGTGCTTACGCCATTAACGGCGGCGGCGCAGGGGACCGCGGAGAACCAGCAGGCCACGTTCCGCTCAGGTGTCGATCTCGTCACCGTGAGCGCCACGGTCAGAGACGGAAAAGGGCGACTCGTGAAGGACCTGACCAGGAAGGATTTCGAAGTGATCGACCGCGGCGAACGCCGCGCGATCAACGAATTCCGATCCGAGCGGGCGCCCCTCAGCCTGGCGATTCTCTTCGACGTGAGCGGCAGCATGGACACTGCCGATCGCAAGACCGCCGCGAAGTTTGCGGCCCACCATCTGATTAATCAGCTGGACGGGGGCCGCGACGAGGCCGGGCTGTTTGCTTTTGACAGCCGGCTACGCGAGGTGGCCCCGTTCTCGGTCGATACGCGCGCCCTCAAAGGCGCGCTGGGGGAGGTCGATCCGTTCGGGGCTACCTCGTTACATGACGCGATTTCCGCAGCCGCGGAGCGCGTCGCAACGAGACCCATGGCGCGGCGCGCCGTGGTCGTGCTCACGGACGGCATCGATACGGCGAGCCGCCTGACGCCCGCACAGGTGTCGGCGAAGGCGGCGGCGATCGACGTTCCTGTCTACATCATCGCAACGGTTCTTCCCATCGACGATCCGACCTCCGACCGCGCCACCCCAGGCTCAAAGCGGCAGGCCCCTGCGTCGATTGGCACCATCGAGGACCTCGCGCGGTGGACGGGTGGAGCGCTGCATTACAGCAGCACGTCGGCGTCGGCCTACCAGGCCGCGCGCTCAGTGATCGATGAACTGCGTCACTTGTATCTGATCGCGTTCGAGCCGGGCGCAGATCCGGGGTGGCACCCCATCGAGATTCGTACGTCGCAGAAAGACTTCGTGGTGCGGACGCGCGGCGGATATGTCGCTGGTCCAAATGCTCGTTAACTGGGGATCGGGGATCGGGGATCAGGGATCAGGGATCGGTTGATCTCCCGAAGTGGTGAAAGGTGGAGGAGAGACTAATCATGCGTAACTCCCTTATGACTGTCGGAGTGATCGTGACCGCGCTCAGCGTGGCGCCGGCGTGCGCGACCAAGAAGTTCGTGCGCACCTCGGTGGGTGAAGTGAACGACAAGGTGACCAGCCAGGGCAAGACGCTCGAAGAGACGCAGGAGCGTGTCCGTCAGGCCGAAGGCCGCATCACCGAGGTCGACGCGAAGGCGGCGGCCGCGGGCGATTCGGCGACCAAGGCCAACAGCGCCGCTGCCGAAGCGGCCAACCGCGCCACCGAAGTCGGCCGCACCGCGGAAGCGCGTGCGGTCAGCATCGAAGGCGAAATGCGCAAGCTGATCTTCGAGACGGTGCTCAGTGAAGACCGCGGCCAGTTCAAGCTCGGCAAGTCAGTGTTGCCCGAGGACGCGACCGGCGCGCTCGACAACATGGTCAGCCAGCTCAAGGCGGACAAGAAGAACGTGTGGGTCGAGATTGAAGGCCACACCGACAGCACCGGCGACAAGCTGATGAACGAGAAGCTCGGTCTCGCCCGCGCCGAAGCCGTGAAGCGGTATCTCTACGAGCGTCACCAGATCCCGCTGCACAAGATCAATGTGATCAGCTACGGCGAGGAGAAGCCGGTGGCGCCGAACAACACCCGCGACGGGCGGGCGCAGAACCGTCGTGTTGTCATCAAGGTGTTGGCGTAATCAATTCGTGAACTGCCGGGCGCGGCACTTCTTGCCGGGGGCTTCAACGCCGCCGGGGGATGTGCCGCTTGCCGGGTCTGCTACTTCGGTTTCCAGCCCCAGAATCGCACGATCGTGTAGACGGCCTTGAAGGCGTCTTTCAACCCGATCTTCTTTCCCTCTTCATACGTTCGGCCGTGATACGAGATCGGCACCTCGTAGATCCGCGCGCGCATGGCCGCGACCTTCTGCGTGATCTCAGGCTCGATGCCGAAATCGCGTGACTGCAGATCGAGCCGATCGGCCACCTTCCTCACCATCACCTTGTAACAGGTCTCCATGTCGGTGAGGTTCAGATCGCTGAACATGTTCGACAGCGTGGTGAGGAGCTTGTTGCCGACGGAGTGCCAGAAGTAGAGGACCCGATGGCCGCGCGGCGATCCGAGGAAGCGCGAGCCGTAGACCACGTCGGCTTCGCCGTCGAGAATGGGCCGGATCAGTTGCGGATACTCGCGCGGGTCGTATTCGAGGTCGGCGTCCTGGATGATCACCATATCGCCGGTCGCTTCCTGAATGCCGCGCCACACCGCCGCGCCCTTGCCCTGGTTGTGCGGCTGGAAAAACACGCGCACGCCGTTCTTGCCGTCGAGCTCTTTGAGGATGTCGCGGGTGCCGTCGCTGGAGCCGTCGTCCACGATGATCAGCTCTTTCGAGACGGAGCCAAGATCAACGTCGAGGACGCGGGAGACGATGGTGCGGATGGTGGCCTGCTCGTTGTACGCAGGCATCACGACGGAAAGTTTCATCGGGCGTGAATATCTTAGCCCGATGACGCGGTTCCAACTGTTCCAGGGGTTCCAATAGTTCCAAGGGCGGGTTCTCCACCCCTGGAACCGCTGGAACCCTTGGAACCTATGGAACCCTGATGACCTGTCCGCGGATCTCGCCGCCGGGGTTTGCCGTCGAGTGGACGTTCATGTAGACGTTGCCGAGCAGCAGCGCCTGGATGAAGTCCTCCCATGAGTTGATGCCCTGCGCCGCACGCGCGGTCAGGTCGGTCGCCGACGCGGTACCGCTGATTGCGAAGTCGTTCGAGACGTTCGGTGCCCCCGGGACCGTGAAGTTGACGACGACCGGGCCGTTGGTGCCCTGGGCGCCAACGTGGAAATGCGACGCCGTGGTGCCGACCGGCATGTTGTAGACGTCGATACGGTAGGTCACGACCTGCGTCGCCAGGTTTACCGACACGGTGCCGGTGCCGACCGATCCGGTGTTCACTGCCGGATTCTCGTTGGCGCCGCTCAGCGCCGCCGTGAAGTTGATGGTTTGAGCCTGGGCCGACGAAGCCGCCAGGATGAAGAGGGCCGCTAGAGCTAGAGCCAGTGAAAGACGTCGCATCTCAGATCACTCCTTTGAAGCGCCCCTGAAGGGAATGGCGCAAGCCCGGGGGTAAGCAGGATGCGGGCCAAGGCAATTCCCCGAACTTTATTGAGATCTTTAACTGTTCAATAGCGCGGGATTACGTACGGCGAAACTCGTTACGGCAGGCGTACTTTCGTGCAAACGGGTTCGGGCGTATCCTTCCGCGATGGCGCGCAAGAAAATCGACGAATCCCGACGGGATTTCTTAAAGACGGTCGGCGTGGTGGCGTCCGCTTCCGCGTCGCTCACTATCGCCCCCGAGGCTAGGGCGAGACAGGCCCTCGCTACGCTCGGGCCTGGCGAGGTTCCCGTCACGCTGACAATCAACGGACGACGGCATCAGTTGAACGTCGAGCCGCGCGTCACGCTGCTCGATGCGATGCGGACGCGGCTCGAGATCACCGGCCAGAAGCGCGTCTGCGATCGCGGTGCGTGCGGCGCGTGCACTGTAATCATCGAGGGGCGCACGTATTACTCCTGCTCGATGCTGGCAATCGAAGCGCAGGGAAAAAACATCCGGACCGTTGACGGGCTCGCGAACGGCAGCACGCTGCATCCCGTGCAACAAGCCTTCTGCGACAACGACGGTCTGATGTGCGGCTTCTGCACGCCGGGCTTCGTGATGGCGACGGTCGCGCTGCTCGAGAAGAATCCGAATCCAACTCCGGAACAGGCCAAGCGGGCGCTCGACGGAAATCTCTGTCGATGCGGCACCAACATCGGCGTATTGAAAGCTGCGCTTGCCGTGAAGGGAGGCGCGCGTGGATAACGGTTCCCGGATCCCGGCTTCCGGTTCCCGCCAGGTTGCGGAGGTGCAGGCGCCAGCGAGACCTCCGCAACATGAAAAGTATCCGTGGCCCGAGAAGTCGCGGCTCCTCGGCACGCGCGTGTCGCGCATCGACGGGCCGATGAAGGTTTCGGGACGCGCGAAATATTCGTACGACATCGTGCGGCCGGGCATGCTCTATGGCCGGATCCTGCGATCGCCGCACGCGCACGCGCGTTTGAAGAGCATCGACGCATCGGCGGCGGAGAAGGCGCCCGGCGTCAAGGCACTGCTCATCACGATCAAACCGGGCGAGAAAGTGATGTTCCCCGGCGAGGAAATCGGCGCGCTCGCGGCCGCCACCGAACAGCAGGCGGCAGACGCTCTGCGAATGATCAAGGTCGAGTGGGAAGTGCTGCCCGCGCTCGCGAACGTCGAGCAGGCCATGCGTCCGGAAGCGCCGCAGGTGTTCACGCCCGCCAACACACGCCGCGGCACGGCGCAGGAAGACGGCGATCTCGCCGCGGGCTTCAAGTCAGCCGCGTTCACCGTTGAAGGCACTTACTCGACGCAGGTGCAGACGCACACGTCGCTCGAGACGCACGGCTGCGTGTGCGAATGGAACGGCGACAACCTGACGGCGTGGGTGTCGACGCAGGCGGTGCACGGCACGCGCGAAGGCTTCGCGCAGGGGCTGAAGATTCCGCAGGCCAACGTGCGCGTGATCACCGAATTCATGGGCGGCGGCTTCGGCAGCAAGTTCGGCCCCGACATGCAGGGGTTGCTGTGCGCGCGGCTCGCCAAGGCGGCCAACGCGCCCGTCAAGCTGATGCTCGATCGCAAGGAAGAGCATCTCGCAACCGGCAATCGTCCATCCGCGTTCGCCAAGGTCAAAGCGGGTGTGTCCGCCGACGGCAAGCTCACCGCGTTCGATGCGACGACGTGGGGTACGGGTGGAGCGGGAGCGGGATCCGATTACCCGCTGCCGTATATCTACGTGTTCCCGAATCGCCGGCGCATGCACACCGACGTCTACATCAACTCGGGACAGCAGCGCGCCATGCGCGCGCCGGGACATCCGCAAGGATGTTTCGTGACCGAAGTGTTGATGGACGAGCTCGCGGATCAAGTGCGGATGGATCCGATGGAGTTCCGCCTCAAGAACCTGCCGCCGCTGGCGCCGAATGCGATGTGGGCGAAGTACTTCCCGATGGGCGCGGAGCGGATCAACTGGAAGAGCCGGCATGTCACGGGTGATCCCACGCCTGGTCCGATCAAGCGCGGCCTCGGCTGCTCCGCGAATCGCTGGGGCGGCGCGGGCACCGGCGCTCGCGCGCATTGCGAGATCGCGTCGGACGGCAGCGTCGTGATGCGCTGCGGCACGCAGGACATCGGCACCGGCAACCGCACCATCATGGCCATGGTCGTCGCGGAAACGCTCGGGCTCGAAGTGCCGCAGATCACGATCGAGCTCGGCGACAGCCATCATCCGTTCGCGCCGGGCTCGGGTGGATCGACAACGGCCGCCGCCGTGATGCCGGCGATGAGAGTGACCGCGGGCAAGGCGCGCGATGCGTTGTTCGAGCGCATTGCGCCGCAGCTGGGGGTGGCGGCGACGGAGATCAACATCGGTGTCGGCGAAGTTCACGTCGTGAGCCCTTCGACTCCTGACAGTTCGGCCTCTGGCCAAACTGCCAGTCGCTCAGGGCAGGCTCCCATTCTTCGCCGAGTCGCCTGGCGCGACGCCTGCAAGATGCTCGGCACGGTTCCGGTGTCGGTGGATGGGCAGTGGGAGCGCGGCCTGTCGGCCGGCGGCACGAGCGGCGTGCAGTTCGCCGAGGTCGAAGTCGACATCGAGACCGGCATCACGAAGGTGAAGAAGATCGTGTGCGTGCAGGACTGCGGGCTGGTCGTCGATCTGAAGACCGCCGAGACGCAGTGCCACGGCGGCATCATCAGCGGCGTGAACTACGGGGTGTTCGAAGAGCGCATTCTCGATCGCAACACCGCGAACATGGTCAACCCGAACATGGAGTGGTACCACATGGCCGGGCAGTCGGACATTCCGGAGATTGATGTCGTGCTCGTCGACACACCGGAACGGGGAGTGATTGGCATCGGCGAGCCGCCCGCCGTGGCGACCGCGGCAGCGGTCGCGAATGCGATACGCAACGCCACTGGCGTGACGCTGCGCAACATTCCGATCACGCCGGACAAATTGCTGACGGAGCTCGAGCGGGCGGGAGGCACGAATTGAAGACGTTCTCTTACGTGAACGCGACGAATGAAAAAGAAGCCGTCGCGGCGCTCAGCCCTTCGACTCGCGACGGCCACGGCGACGCCTTGGCCGCCGCTCGCTCAGGGCACCAACCCTCGAAGGTCCCGATTGCCGGGGGGATGGACCTTCTCGGGTTGATGAAGGACTACATCGTGTCGCCCGACCGCGTGGTGTCGATCAAGGGACTCGATCAGACGATCGCATCCGGCGATGGTGGATTGCGGATCGGCGCTGCCGTGAAGATCGCCGATCTTGCCGAGCATGCCGCCGCGCGAAAGATGTATCCCGCGCTGGTGACCGCTGCTGAAGGCGTCGGCACGCCGCAAATCCGCAACATGGGCACCGTCGGCGGCAACATCATGCAGCGGCCGCGCTGCTGGTACTTCCGCAATGAAGAGTTCAACTGCCTGAAGAAGGGCGGCTCGCGCTGCTTCGCGGTCGACGGCGAGAACCAGTTCCACGCGATCTTCGGCGACGGTCCGTGCCACATCGTTCACCCGTCGAGCCTCGCGGTGCCGGTGATCGCGTACGGCGGCAGGTTCCGCGTTGCCGGACCGAACGGCGCGCGCGAGATCGACGCCGGCGAATTCTTCCAGATGCCGAACGCGAATCTCTACGGCGAGAACGTGCTGCAGCCGAACGAGATCGTCACGCACGTGATCCTGCCGGCGCCAGGGCAGCGCAGCGCGTCGTATGAAGTGCGCTTCAAGCAGTCGCACGACTGGCCGCTCGCGGCGGCGTCAGTCAACCTCGTGATGTCGGGATCGACAGTGAAATCCGCGCGCATCGTGATGGGCGCCGTCGCGCCGATTCCGTGGCGGGTCCAGGCGGCGGAGCGCATGCTCGCCGGCAAAACGATTACCGAAGGCGTCGCGACCGACGTTGCGAACGCGGCTGTCGCCGGCGCGCGGCCGATGACGGGCAACCAGTACAAAATTCAAATCGCGAGAACGGCCGTTAAGCGCGCGGTACTGGCAGCGGGGCGAGCGTGAACAAACATACACGGAACCACAGAACCACAGAACCACAGAAAGGCTTATGGATACACCGAAACCAAGTTCATCACTGGTCACTGAACATCATTGCGGCAATCTCCGGCATAAGGGCATGTACGTGATGACCGTGCCGGACCCGGATGAATTCAAGTTTTACGACCGGTACGACGCGACGCATTACTGGTGCACGTGCACGCAGAGGGCGCTCGGGCCGGACGGGCAGCCCGTTCATCCCGGCAGTTGCAGGCACGACGGCCAGCGGGGCTGTTGCGAGTAACCAATCCGCGCCGATCAGTCGTATGCTCCTGGTAACGAGGCATCCATGAAGCTTGCAGCCATCCTCCCCGCGGCGTTGCTGGTCACGGCGGTCCTGTCCGCCGATGAAAAGGCGCGCATTACCGGCGACTACGTCGAGGCGCGCACGGCGGAGGTGTTTGCCGGCGGCTGCATCATGAACAGCGAAGCGGAGACCATGGGCCGCCAGGCGATCATGGCGTGGCGCATCAGCTCGGGATCGTTCGAAGGCGTGCCGCTCGATGGGTTGACCGTCGCCGCTGCCGTGGCCGGCGATCGCAATCTCGGCATGCGCGAGATGGGCGGCGAAGAGCCGACGGCGGTGAAGGCCATCATCACCGTCGATCCGCGCGCGGCGGCGGCGCAGCGTGATGCGCTGGTGCGTTTCGCGCGCGCGATGTCGCGCGGACTGATTACGCAGGTCGTGCGCGTCGATACCGCGCCGATCAAGTTTGCGACCTCCCAGAGCCACGTCGAGGTCAGCGTGCGGGAGAGCATGCAGCTCACCGTCAACAAGGAAATGAAGCACGATCCAAGCTGCGGCGCGATGCAGTGGTTCAAGCCGTTCTCGACACTCCACGAATCCGCCATGGGTGTCGCCGAAGCGCATTCATTCTCAGGGCAGGGTCTCGGCACAAAATGGTCGGCTCCAGACAAGCGATCCGCGTTCTTCGGCACGTTTGTTTACTAGCCGCGTTCGCCGCGGCCGCCCACGCTCAGCCGAAAGTCAGTCCTGTTCCGGAGAAACCGCCCGCGGATCTCGCGCCGGCAGTTGCGGCATTGCTGCAATCGTCCGGCGCCAACGCAATCGTCGGTGCCGCGACGCTCGACATCTGGTGGGTGCAATCAATCGCGGGTGACGGCCCGGGGTGGAGTGGTATCGAGAGCGGCACGCTCGTCGGCGCCATGCGCGTCACCGGTGCGTTCAAGGAAATCCGCGGCAAGGCCGTCGCACCGGGCGTTTACACGCTGCGCTTCGGACTGCAGCCGCAGAACGGCGATCATCTCGGCATCTCGACGTTCCGCGAGTTCCTGGTGTTGAGTCCCGCCGCGGTCGACACCGATCCGAAAGTGCTCGGCTTCGACGGCGTGGTCGCGTTGTCGAAGCAGGTGATCGGCACATCACACCCCGCTGGATTGAGCCTCGACCCGCCCGAAGACGCCCCCGGCGCCGTGCTGTCCGCCTACAAAAACGACTCGGGCCACGACGGGATCGTTTTCGAGATCAAACAGGCCGGCGGCAAAAACCTGAAATTTGGCCTGATCGTCGCTGGGCTCATAGTCCACTAAAACCACACACAGAAGCACGGAACCACAGAAACACAGAAGTGTTTTTCTATGCTTCTGTGTTTCAGTGATTCTGTGTATGGTTTCAGTGGAATGCCCGCAACCAAGGTCGCCTTAATCACGGGCGGCAAACGCATCGGCGCGGTCGTCGCGGCCACGCTCGCGAAGGCGGGCGCCGATATTGCGCTGGTCTACAACCGATCGCGCGAAGAGGCGGATGAGACATCTGCCGAAGTGCGCGCGCTCGGCCGGCGCGCGTTCGCCGTTCAAGCCGACGTCAGCAGCGATCAGGCCTGCGGCAACGCCGTCGCCGCGACCATCACAGAGCTCGGACGCATCGACATTCTGATCAACATGGCGTCGCTCTACGCGTCGAAGCCATTCGATCAATTGACGGCCGCGGACTGGGACAAACAGCTCGCGGTCGATCTTCGCGCCGCGTTCCTGTTCTCGCATGCCGCCGCTTCGTCGATGAAAAGGAACGGCGGCGGACGCATCATCAATTTCTCCGACTGGGTTGCTGCCAGCGCGCGGCCGCGATATCCGGGCTACGTTCCGTACTACGTCGCCAAGGCCGGCGTGAAGGCGCTGACCGAAGTGCTGGCGCTCGAGCTCGCGGCCGATCAGATTCTCGTCAACGCGATCGCGCCGGGGCCGATTCTTGCGCCGCCGGAGATGTCGAAGGAAGAAAGCGATGCGGTCGTGAAGAGCACGCCGCTCGGCCGGTGGGGCGGCGAAGAGGAAATCGCGAAGACCGTGATGTTCCTCGTCAACTCGGATTTCGTCACCGGCGAAACCATTCGCGTGGATGGAGGAAGGCACGTGAAGTAAGTTAAAAGTTAAAAGTTAAAAGTTAAAAGTTAAAAGTTAAAAGTTAAAAGTTAAAAATTAAAAATGATTCCACGTTCCGGGAGCGGTGATGTCGCGGATCTGGTATCTGTGGCTTCGGGGCCCAATACTCTCTCCAGGCACGATCGGATGGATGAGAGGCTCGCGGCGCGGGAACCTGTTCTCAGCGGGCGGCGACGCGCGACAGCGCTTCCTTCATCGACTGCAGCGCGCCGGTGAGCTCTTCGCGCGAGCGGCACGTGCAGAAGCGCAGGTAGCCTTCGCTGTTGGCGCCGAAGTCCACGCCCGGCACGCAGCCGATGCGGGCGTTCTTGATCAGGTATTCCGCCATTGCCCAGGACAGCGACTCGCCGGCAATGCCGGCATTCTTCGCCACCTCCGGATTGATCTTCACGAACGCGTAGAACGCGCCGTCCGGCGGCGTTCCCGAGAACATGCCGGGCGCCGCTTCCTGCAGGCCCTGGTAGAACATGTCGCGGCGGAACAGCAGCTCGGTCGTGAAGTCGGCGATGCACTGCTGCGAGCCTTCCATGGCGCCGACGGCGCCGTACTGCGCGATCGACGAGACGTTGCTGGTCGTGTAGAGCACGATCTTGAGCGCGCGATCGCGCAGCGCCTTGTCCTTGATCGCGAAGTAGCCGACGCGCACGCCGGTGATCGCGTAGGACTTGCTCAGCGTATAGACCGGAATCGTGCGGTCGTACATCCCCGGCAGCGACGCGATGCTGACGTGCTCGCCGCGATAGACGACGTCCTCGTAGGCTTCGTCGGAGACGACCCACAGGTTCTTCGCCGTGGCGATCGCGGCCAGCCGCTCGAGATCTTCCTTCGTCAGCACGCCGCCCGACGGGTTGTTCGGCGAGTTGAGATACAGCACGCGCGTCTTCGGCGTGATCGCCTTTTCGATGTCGTCGATGTTCCAGCGGAAGCGCAGCTCTTCGCGCAGCGGCACCTGCACGGCTTTGCCGCCCGCCGCCTGCACCATGGCCATGGTCGGCGGCCACTCCGGATCCGGAATGATCACCTCGTCGCCGGGTTCGAGCAGCGCGTGGAACACCGCATACAGGCCGTGCGTGCCGCCGTTGGTGACGAGAATCTCCTCGTCGGACTCGACGGGAATGTGATTCTTGTCGCGCAGCTTTTTCGCGAACGCCTTGCGGAGCGGCGGAATGCCCGCGGTCGGCAGATAGTGCGTGCGGTTCTCGGTCATCGCCTTGGCGACGGCCTGCTTGAACGTGTCGGGCGCGTCGAAGGAGACGTCGCCCTGATCGAGGCGGAACGGATCCTTGACGGTGTACATCATGTCGCGGATGCGCACGATGGCAGAGACAGGAACTGAATCGTAGAACTTACCCATTCGCTAAGACTCCGGCTTTATCGAGAATTGTATTCAAAGTTGCGGCAGTTTTCCTTGCCGGCAGGTTGCTCACGTAAAAATGCCGTGCGCCCATGTCGATCAGGAATCGAATGGTGCGGGCGCAGACATCGATCGGCGTCGCGTCCTCGGCAAACTCCTGCTTCAGCTCCTCGACGGGCACCGGCAGGAATTGACTCAGCATTTCGAGCGTCTTCGCGTTGGCGCTGCGGTAATAGAAGACGCCGAACACGCCGGGGATCGCGAGGCCGCCGGCGCGTCCCGCGTCGAGAAACGCGCGCACGCGATCGGCCTGGTGATGCGAGACGATCTGCGTCAGGTAGAAGTCCGCGTAATTATCGGGCCGCAGCAGGAATTCGACCTGCTTGATCGGATCGGCGATCGGATTGGCCCAGCCGCCAAGCTCCAGATCCGGATGACGCTCCTTAATCAGCTTGCGCAGCTGCCACGCATGCTCGAGCGCCCGCGCGCGGCCGACGTGCTTGTCGCCGCCCAGCACCACCAGCGATGGAAAGCCGTTGTGCACTGCCTGATCCGCGTAGGCGAGGCAGAACTCGAGCGAATGCTTGGTGGTGAGAAACGGAATGATCTGATGGCGGCTGACGGCGCTGCCGAGATTGTTGACGAGATGGCGCAGGTTGTTTTCTTCCTGCGCGCCGACGGCGCTGTCGGTCACCATGACGCGCACGTCGTGACGCGTCAGCGATCGGATCGCGTGGTAGGTGTCGATCCACGCGTCCATGCCTTCAGCCGCTTCGAGCTCCGCCCGCGGCGGGCGGAGCTCCACGGCGACAACGCTGGTTGACTCGCGTAACCGCGAGAGAAAAGAAGACACTCGTTGGAACAATCCGGCTACAGCCGGATGCTACTTCTGCTCCTTGATCTTGTAGCCGGCGGGGACCGCGAAGATGTCGGCGGCGATCGCGCCGGTCTCAACCGACGTGACGGTGGTCGTCATGGTCATGCCGCCCATCTTCGCCATCATCCCGGCCATCGGTCCGTCGCCCGTCATCTTGAAACTCATTTCCTGCTCGTACGGGATGCCGCCGGTCGCCGCGAGCTGCCGGTACATCTCGGCCATCGCCTTGGCCTGGCCGGGATTGCCCTTGGCGCCGCTCGGGTCGCTGAAGATCCAGCCCTTCTCGACCGCGCCCTTGTAGAAGTTGATGAACTCGGCGGTGCCGGGCGCGCCCTTGACGATCCAGACCGGACCGGAGAGGACGACGGTCATCTTCATGCCGCCCTTGCCGCCCATCATTGCCGGCATCGACATTTCCAGGTCGTAACCGGTCGCGCTCCTGCCGGCGATCGGCTTGGTCTGGCCGTTCGGCTTGAGCGACTGCTTCATGGCGCTGACGTCGACGGACGACTCGAGACTCTTTCCGAACGCCTGCATGTCCCACGCGTCCGCTTCCTTCTTCCTGGAATCGAACGAGTAGAGGCGCTGCGCGTCGACGTCGAAGATCATGCTGATGGTCCTGTCACCCATCTCGGTGTCAGTCCGCATCTTGTTGCCCTTGATGTAGGTCGTGGTGGTCGTGTTGCCGCCCATGCCCATGCCTTTGCCGGATCCGGCGGCTTTCATGGTCACGTCGGCGAACGCTGGTGCAACGGGCGCAACGAGTGCAACGAGTGCGACGAGGATCCAACGCTTCATCAGTCTCTCCAAAGGGGGGAACTCCATTTTAGATCTCAGATTTTAGATTGCAGATTTATTGTTGTGCGCTCGTTGCGGGGCGCGGCTTGGCGTTCTTCGCCCATTCATTCGCCCAGTTCAACATCTCGGCAACGGTGTGCAGCACCGATTCGCGCGCGGCGTAGCCGTGCGCTTCATAGGGCAGCGTCACGTATCGGACCGTCGCGCCATGACCCTTGAGAGCCACATAGAGCCGTTCCGACTGGATCGGGAACGTGCCGCTGTTGTCGTCTGCCTCGCCGTGGATCAGCAGGATCGGCTCGTTGATCTTGTGCGCGAAGTAGAAGGGCGACATTGCCGCATAGATCTGCGGCACTTCCCAGAACGTGCGCTGTTCGTTCTGGAAGCCGAACGGCGTGAGCGTGCGATTGTAGGCGCCGCTGCGGGCGATGCCGGCGCGGAAGATGTCGGAATGCGCCAGCAGATTCGCGGTCATGAATCCGCCGTAGCTGTGACCGCCGACGACAATGCGATTGCGATCGGTGACGCCGAGGCTGACCGCGCGATCGACCGCGGCCTGCGCGCTCGCCACGAGCTGCGGGATGTAGGTGTCGTTGGCCGTCTCACCCGGTCCCACGATCGGCATCGTCGGGTCGTCGATGATCGCGTAGCCCTGCGTGAGAAACAGCAGGTGCGAGGCGCCGGCGATTGCGGTGTAGCGGTCGGCGGAGCCGGTGACCTGTCCGGCGTTGTTCGGATCGGTGAACTCGCGCGGATACGCCCAGAGGATGGTCGGCAGTGGTCCCTGCGCCGGCGTCCAGCCCGGCGGCGTGATGATTGTCGCGGACAGCTCGACGCCGTCGCTGCGCTTATACGTCACGAGCTGCTTCTGGATGCCGCGGAGCTGCGGCGCGGGATCGGCGTAGGACGTGAGGGCTCGGCGCGTGCCCGCTTTCAGATCGCGCACGTAGACGTTTGGTGGATCGGTGCGCGTCTCGTAGCGCGTCAGGATCTTCGAGCCGTCGTCCGACAGCACGCCGATCACCGTCTCGTACGAACGGCCGGTGGTCTGGAACAGACGCTCGCTCTTGAGCGTGGTGAGATCGAGCCGATCGATGAACGGCCGCGCGCCCTCCGGCGCGGCGCCGGTGCCGGCGAGGTAAATCGAATTCGCGTTCTGCTGAATCGTCGACACACCCGACGCGACGTCATGCCGTGTCGGCGTGCCCGGATTGCCGTACGAATCTTCCTGGCTGCGATCCCACAGCTTGCGCGGCGCGGCGCCCGGCTTGTCGATCACCCAGGTCCGCGTCCAGCGACGTGCGCGATCGTTTTCTGTCAGCAGCATCAGGCCGGCATCGGTCCACGACACATTGCCGACGCGGTATTCGGTGCGGCTCAGCTCGGTCGGCGCGGCGGAGAACGGCGCGCTCACCGTCATGATCTTGTCGCGATGCGGCACCTTGTTTTTCGGATCGCCGTTGTCCAACGCTTCGGCCCACACGATGGTCGCCGGCGCGAGCGGCTGCCACTGGAAGCTGCGTGGTCCGGTCAGCACGCCGCCGTTCGGCACGTGATCGGCCACCGGCTGCTGCGCGATCTGCTTCACCGTTGCGCCCTGGCGATCCCATACTTCGATGCTCGCCGCAAAATTCTGGTAGGGCACGAGCCACGAATACGGGTGACGGGAGCGGCGCACGAGGATGAACTGACCGTCCGGCGACGGCGCCGCCGTCATGAACAGCGCAGGCGTGCCGGCGTTGGTGCGTTGACCGGTCGTTGCGTCGACGAATGCGAGCTGGCTCGTTCCGTAATAATCGAACAGCGCTTCGTCATGCGCGCTGGTGAGCAGATCCTCGTAAGTGCGCACCGGCGCGATGCCGCCGCGATGCTCCTGGATGTTCGGCCCGGTCGGCACGCCGGCGGTCGGCACGGGGCCGCGGTTGGCGGGCACGAATTCACAAAGAAGTGATCCACCGCCGGCGACCCATTCGCACGGCGTTCCAAGCGCCGCGTTCAACGGCGCCGTCGTGATCGCCTTCGCTTGTCCGGTCGCGATGTCGGCGATCCACAGCTCGATGCCGTTGTCGCGATGCTGCGTGAACGCGAAGCGTTTGCCATCCGGCGAGAAGCCAATCCACGCGAGTGACGGAGACGCGGGCAGTGTGACTTTCCGCTCGGATCCGTCGGCGATCACCTTGATCGTGAACGCGCGATAACGCGGATAGACAGCGGCACCGGCGCGATGTTGCCCGTTGGTCTTCGGGCTGATGCGAAGGCCCGCGAGTCGCAGCATCGGCTGCGCGAGCTCGGCAATGCCCGGCATCCCCGCCCGCTCGAGCAGCACGATCACGTCTTTCGACGGGCTCAATTCGACCACGGGTGGCTGCGGTGCGTCGAGGATGTCGACGATGGCTTTCGGCGGCAACAGGTAGCCGGACGCCGGCGCATGCGTTTGCGCGAAGGCGGTCGAGGCAGCCAGAACAAGAGTGACGACGGCGATCAGTCGGTTACGCATGGATCCCCCAGAGACAGGCATTCTACGTCCGTTCGGTCCGCCTGAAGGCGGACCCTCACAGGCTTTGGTGAGGGTCCGGCTTTAGCCGGACCATTTGATCTTCCAGCTCAGCGACTGCAAGCGGAATCACCAGAATCATGAAGGGCAGTAAATGGCGCAATTCGCGGATATACACGACCATCCACGCGAGCACGACGTAGCAGGCAAGCGTCAGCCCCAGCGACACGACGAATGAATCGCGGGTCCGCCGCAACGCCCGCCACGCCCAGAACAGCATCACGTTGAAAAACAGCAGCACTTTCAGGTTGTCGCGCAGGGATTTCGAGATCACGACCGGATCCCACACGAGGAACGGGACGTTCATCCTGAAAGTGTCCCACCATGCCCACTCGGAGATCGGCGCGGGATAGATCGTGCGCAGGAACAGCGTCGGGATCGCGAAGGCGATGCCGCATGCGAGTGGCGCCGGCCACGGCGCGCGCTTGCGCAGCGCCTCGAAGCCGGCGAGAAAGGCGATCAACATCGCCGTCTCCTTCGCCCACGCGCCAGCGAAGGCCGCGAGCGCGGCGAGCCACCACCGCCGGCGTTGCAGCGCCACGACGCCGGCGAAGAACGAGAGGATCGCGAGGTAATCGTTCGTGAAGTAGATCGCGTAGCCTTCGGATCCGAAGGCCGCGGCAGTCACGAACAGATACATCATCGCGGCGAGCACCGCGCCCAGCCCGCTGACGATCGTCGTCGAAAACATGTAGATCAGCGCGGCGGATGCGGCGAGCGCGACCGTTTTGATCGCCGCGTCGATCAGGTGGGGATCGATCGGCGCGACGGTGGTGCCGGCCTTCACCATCCAGAAGGCGAGCACGCGCCATTGATACGGGAACGTGCGAACGCCGGCGAGCGTGTCGTTGTATTGCGACATCGACAGATCGCGGAACGGCATTCGGGTGACGAGATCGAAGTTGTTCAGGTCGACGTAGCGCGTGTAGACCGACCAGCCGCTGAACAAGACCAGGCCCACGAGCAGCAACAGCTTCGCGCGCGAGGTCATGCGCGCTCCTCCTTCGCCAAGGCTACGGAGGACAAGCCCGCCGCGAGTCCGGCAGCGCGGCCCGTCGCCCAGGCCCAGGAGAAGTTATGGCCGCCGATCGGCCCGAAGGCGTCGAGCATTTCGCCACAAAGATACAGCCCCGCGACCCGTTTGCTTTCGAGTGTTTTCGGATCGACCTGGTCGAGCGCGACGCCGCCGCCGGTGACCTCCGCCTTCTTGTAGCCCTCGTTGCCGCTCCATGGCAGCGGATAGCCCGTGAGCGCATCGATCAACGCGAGGCGCTCGGATCGTTTGAAGCTGCTCGTGCGGCGATCGGCAGGAATGCCGATCTCGATCATCAAGTGCTCGGCAAGGCGTGCCGGAATGTAGCGCGAGAGGATCGTCAACACCGATGCCGACCTGGCTTCGAAATCCTTCGTCCATTCTGCCGGCGTGCGCACCGACCACGTCGCTCGAATCGTAGGGGCATCGCCTCGCGCCGTCAGGTGCGAGATGTCGAGGACGCTCGGGCCGCTGTAGCCGCGATGCGTGAAGAGAAAGCCGCCGAACGTTTCTGTGATCTTCGAGCCCGACTTGGCGCGCAGCCGCGCATCGAGCGACACGCCGGAGAGCGACGCATGTGATTCGTCCTTGTCGACGAGCGGCGTCAACGCGGGATACGTGTCGATCATGCGATGACCGAAACGGCCCGCAATGTTGAGGCCGGTGCCGTCGCTGCCGGTGGCGGGAACCGATAGTCCGCCGGTCGCGAGGATCACGCGATCGCAGGTGAGCTCGCCTTTCGATGTTTCGAGTGTGAACAATCCGCCTGACGGCGGATGCCCCACTGTCAGATCCGTGACGGTCGTGTCGAATCGGATCTCGGCGCCTTTCGATCGCGCATAATCAACGAGCGCATCGCGGACGTCCTTCGACTTGTTCGATCGGGGAAACAGTTTGCCGGACTCTTCTTCGAGAGCGAGCGGGATCTTCAGATCGTTCTCGAAGAACGCGCGCTGTTCGTGGAGCGGCCAGGCGCGCAGCATGCCGCGGAGCAGATGCGGCGGCGAGTCGGTGACGAAGCGCTCGGGCGCCAGCACCGACGGCAGCACGTTGCAGCGGCCGCCGCCGCTGATCAGGATCTTGCGGCCGCCGTCCCTGGTGCGTTCGATGAGGATCGTCTTCGCGCCGGACGAGGCTGCAAATGCCGCCGCCACGAGACCCGCGGCACCAGCACCGATCACAGCGACGGAAGACACAGACATACATTACAGTCTCGAACGTGTCCAGGGAGCGGTGCGCCGTTGGATTCACGATCAAATCGGGTTGGGCGGCCGCGGTGCTGATCGGAGGACCCGCCGGCGCGCCGTCGCGGCTCGACTGCCGCCGCGTCGAGATCAGCGATCCGGAGATTCCCGACGCGACGCAGCCGTATCACGCCGGGTTTGGTGCCGCGCGCGATTCGGGCGATGAGCTCAAGCGGCTGGTGTCGTCGGTCAAATCATTCGGACGCAAGTCCGTTCGCGCGTTACTGAACGACTATGAGAAGCGTGGCGCGCTCCGTGGCGCCGGCGTGGTGTGCGGCAGCCTCATCGACCCGAAAACGATCGGCAACGATCACATTCGCATTCACGCGATGGAAGGGCAGCTGTTTCGCACCGTGGTGATTGACGCCGCGGAAGCAAGTGGGCTGAAGTGTGAAGTCCTTCGCGAGCGGTACCTGTATGCGGCTGCCGCACGATCGTTGAAGAAGCCCGAAGCCGCAATTCGTAAAATGGTCGGCGAGATTGGACGCGGAATCGACGGCGGCTGGCGCGCGGAGCAGCAGGCGGCGGCTGTGAGTGCATGGATGTTGCTTTCATGAAATCACTTGTCTTGATGACAGTGTTGTTCGGAATCGCCGTCGATTCGGCGGCGCAGGAACGGACGATCGGCCTCCTAGCGCTTCCGGAAGTGTTCGGCACGCGGTTGTGCGCGCCGTTCGAGCCGGAAGCCATACCTCTTCATCACGCGCCGAACGATGGTCATGCATTCGCATCGATCGTCGTGGATCGGAACTGGTCGTTCTCGCCGCATGGCGGTTGCGACGGGCTCGCGGTCAGCGTTCACCGGGGCGAGCAGCGGCACGAGCTGCCGACGCTCGCGCCTTCGAATAAAACAGATCGTGATCGCCCGGCGGCGCAAAGCCGGCGGCGCGGACCGCGGCCGCCATCTGCGCCCAGTGACGCACTTCGTGGAGCGCCATGTGGAACAGCAGCTTGCGCGGCGAGAGCGGATAAGTGCCGCTGGCGACGACAACGTCGCGCGGTGTGTTGGCGTCCTTCTGGCTCAACGTCGGCAGATACTTTCGAACGCCGTCGCGGCCGCGGGCGGCGTAAGCGTACAGCGCATCGATGTCGCCGGGCTTGATGCCCGACTCCGCCGGCAGCTCCCTGCCTTGCCGCCGCAAGGTGTGGCGATGCTCGACCAGGAAGATGTGATCGATCAGCGAGCAGACGGTGGGGAAGCGGCCGCCGGGTTGCACCGTCACGTCGAGCGCCTTCGGATTCGCCTTCAGCCAGGGCAGCCACCTGGCGCGCTCTTCAGCGGTCCATGCCAGGAGTTCGTCGAGCGTGATAGTAAGGGTCATGATGAAGGCTTTGATGCTGCTGGTTGTGCTGGGTGTCGCGGGATTATCGGCCCAAACGAAGAGCGACGAAGCATTGATTCGCGATTCGAGAGCTCAATCGAACGCGGCGATCGCCAGGCACGATGCGCCAGGCATCGCCGGCTTCTGGATGGACGACATTCACATCACGACGTCGACGAGCGCGCAGGCGACCGGCATCGCCACCAACCGCGATCGCATGTCGCAGCAATTCAACCGGCGTCCGGACACGGTCTACGTGCGGACGCCCTCGACGATCGATGTCTTCGCCGCGTGGGCGGTGGCGTCGGAGCGAGGCGAGTGGGTCGGGCGGTGGACGGAGCCTGACGGCGCCATGGAGATTCGCGGCACGTATCTCGCGCAGTGGCGCAAGGTCGACGGCCGATGGCTGATTCAGTCGGAGTTGTACGTGCCGACGCAGTGCAAGGGAAGCAAGTATTGCAGTCAACGTCCGTAGTAGGCGGGACTCGTCCGCGGAAGGCGGGACTGAAGTCCCGCCTCTACGCTGTTACTGTGCGACGTTGGTGACGAACTTGGTGTCGATGTTCGCGCGCTTGAGCAGGCCTTCGAACGCCGCTTTATCAACCGCCTTCATGTAAGCCTCTTCCGGCTCGACCAGCTTCTTCGTCACCAGCTCCACCAACGCGTCGTTCAGCGCCACCATGCCGGAGGCGCGGCCGACCTGCATCATCGACGGAATCTGGAACGTCTTCGCTTCGCGGATCAGGTTCGAAATGGCGCTGTTGATCAGCAGCACTTCGAGCGCCGCGACGCGGCCGCCGCCGATCTTGCGGCACAGGTTCTGCGCGATCACGCCTTTGAGCGATTCCGACAGCATGATGCGGATCTGCGCCTGCTGCTCGGTCGGGAACTGATCGATCACGCGATCGACGGTTGATGCCGCCGTGGTCGTGTGCAGCGTGCCGAAGACGAGATGGCCCGTTTCCGCGGTCTCGATTGCGATCGCAACCGTGTCCAGATCGCGCAGCTCGCCGACCAGCATGATGTCCGGATCTTCACGCATCGCGGCGCGCAGCGCCGTCTTGAAGCCTTCGGTGTGCGTGCCGACTTCGCGCTGGTTGATCAGGCAGCCCTTGTTCTCGTGCACGAATTCGATCGGGTCTTCGATCGTGATGATGTGATCGTTGCGCGTGCGGTTGATGTAATCGATCATCGCGCACAACGTCGTCGACTTGCCGGAGCCGGTCGGGCCGGTGACGAGGATCAGGCCCTTGTTCAACTTGCAGAGCTTGAGAATCGCCGGCGACAGCCCGAGGTCCTCGGCGCTGAGAATCTTCGCGGGAATCACGCGGAACACGGCGCCGCGGCCCTTGCGATCGAGGAACACGTTGGCCCGGAAGCGCCCAAGGCCCTTGATCTCGTAGGCGAAGTCGGTGTCGTTGCGGCGCGCGAACTCGTCCTGGTTCGGCTGCGGCATGATCGGATCGAGCAGCGCGATCATCTCCGCCGGCGTGATCGCCCTCGAGTCGGGCTCGAGCGGCTGGATCTTGCCGTCCTTCCTGATGAGCGCGGGCATGCTCGACGACAGGTGAAGGTCGGACGCCTTCTGTTCCACCATCATCCGGAACAGTCGATCGATCGGCGGTCCGCCAACCGATGCGGAAGACGGTGCCACGTACGGCGCGGGTGCGACAGGTGCCGGGGGGGCAACAGGCGCGATGGGCGCAGCTGCTGCAGCGGGCGCCGCACTGGCGGTCCCTGTTGCATTCGTTGCAGCAGGTGCTCCACCGCTGGCGTCCGGAACGATACTCACGGCGATCTCCGATCCGTTTCTGAGAATGGTGACCTTGAACGCGCCGCTCGACGACGCGTGGTCGAATTCAACACTGGTTTCCTGGGGCAGACGCCGGCGCGCCTGCTCCGGAATGATGGGCCCGATCAGCTGCAGGATTTCCTGGCGCGTCAGCGGGTGGCTGGACGCGTCCTGCGCGGAGCCCGACGAGTCGAGGATTTTCGCGGGGGTGCCGACAGCGAGACGCAGGCCGCGGGCCGACGTCTCCGTCAGCATCTTCAACATGCCATCCACTGCACTCACGATTCGTATACCTCGGTGAGCGCCACGATATGCGCTGAGTTGATCAACACCGTACGATCGGGGAGCTCGACGTAGCGGAAGCGTTCGTCGATATGTGCGTAGTCGCTCAACCGATCGCGGCCAGGGGGACGGAACACGACGACGTGGCCGGTGATGACTTCGCCGGTCGTGAGCAGCACCTTGACGCAGCGGCGCGTCGCCACGTCGTATCCGGCGTCGAGCTGCGCCTCGATCATCTGCGGCGGCAGCGCCACCTTCAGCACGTGGGCGCGATTGATCAGCGAGGTTTCACCGTTGGCCTCGAACGGGAAGAACCCCGGCTCGACATTGAGGACGTCGGCAACGCGTTCCGGGCCGGCATGGAGCTGGCTCGAGCCGGCGAGGAAAAACACGCCGGAAACCGTGGCGCCGGTGACCAGCGTCACCGCGGCGGTTTCACGCCGTTTCTCGATCCGGAACTCGGACATCGCACCGACGGTTATCGGCGCGATCGGGTCATCTGAATAGCTCGTCGATGGTGAGGATGTTGACCGGACCGAGATTGAGCTGGCGAATCGGACCCTCGATCGATTTCCGATCGCCGACCACGACCACGGCCATCTTGTCCGGCTGGATGTAACGGGCCGCCAGCTTCTGCAGATCGGACGCCGTGACGCTTCCCACGGCGCTGACGAACTTCGCAAAGGTGTCCTCGGGCAGGTTGTAGACCACGAGCTCCTCGAGCTTTCGCGCCAGATCGCCCGTGGTTTCGAATTCGCCGGGGAAGCCAAGCGCGACGTAGTTCTTCGCTTTCTTCAACTCGTCTTCCGGCACGAGCGTCCCGATGCGGTTGAGCTCGTTGAAGAATTCCTTCACGGCCTCGCCGGTCTTGTCGCTCTGCACGCCGGCCGCGGCCAGGAACGGTCCCGCCGACAGCCGCATGTCGAACGCCGAGTTCGCACCGTAGCTGTAGCCGTGTTCCTCGCGGAGGTTCTGGTTCAGCCGCGACGTGAACGACCCGCCGAGGATCGTGTTCAAGACTTCGAGCGCCGCGTAATCCGCCGTCGATCGCGGCACGCCGACCCAGCCGATCCGGATCTGCGACTGCGGCGCGTCGGGCTTGTCCACGATGTAGATCTGACGCGACTTGAGCTGCGGCGCCATTGGCACTTCGGCGACGAGCGGCGCCATGCCTTCGCTCTTCCACGAGCCGAAGGCTTTTTCGAGCATCGGCATCAGCGACGCCGGCGTCACGTCGCCGACGACCAGCAGCGTCGAGTTGTCCGGCCGGTAATGCGCGCGATAGAACGCCTGCAGATCGGCGACGGTGAACGCCTCGATCGCCGGCGGCAAACCGTTCGCCGATGTGCCGTAGCGATGCGTGGGTCCGAAAATCACGCGCGGAAACGCGATCTGAACGAGCGCCGCGGGATTGTCGCGCGCCTGCAGCAGGCCGGTCAGCCGTTCCTTCTTGAGGCGATCGAGATCGCTCGCCGGAAAAGTCGGCCGCAGGGCCACGTCCGCCATCAGCGGCAGCGCATCGGCCAGCTTCGACACCGGCACCGACAGGCGAATCGCGGAATAGTCGTACGAGCTGGTCGTCGACAGGTTCGCGCCGAGGAACTCGAGCGCATCGGCGAGCTCGAGTGAGGAACGCGATCCCGCGCCTTCATCGAGCATGGCGGCGGCGAGGCTGCCCACGCCGTACTTGCCGATCGGATCGGCGGCGCTGCCGGAGCGCACGATCATGTTGACCTGCGCGAGCGGCACTTCATGATGCTCGATGATCCAGACGGCGAGGCCGTTCGAGAGCTTCTGCTTCTGGATCGTCGGCAGCTTCAACGACGGCGCCGGGCCGATCGCGGGCGGCTTGCTGCGATCGGGCGCCTGCGCGGACGCGGCCGATGTGATCGTGAGAACCAGGACGGCGAAGAAGAAATCTGAAATCCGCAATCTGAGATCCGAAATCATTTCTTCTCTCCGGGAACAACGCTGAGTACCACTCGCCGATCCTTCGGCAGATATTTTTCGACGGCGGCCTTGATGTCGTTGGCGGTCACGGCGCGATAGCGATCGAGATCCTTCTGGAAATAATCCGGCGTGCCCGCGGACTTGTAATACGAGTTCAGCTGGTTGGCCTTGCCGCCGAACCCGCCGACGCGCTCCATGCCGCGGAAGAAGTTCGCCTCGATCTGATTCAACGCGCGCTGCATTTCACGCGCGTCCGGCGGAGTGGTGCGCAGCTTGTCGAGCTCCTCGTCGATGACCGCCTGGATCTTGTCCAGCGACTGGCCGGGCCGCGCCGTCGCGATGATCAGATAGTTGCTGTCGAGCGCCGCCGACTGCTGCGTGGCGTTGACGTCCTGCGCGATCTGCATGTCGTAAACGAGGCGTCTATACAGCCGCGAATTTTTCCCGCCGGCGAGCAGGTTCGACACGATGTCCAGCTCCGCGTCGCCGGGTTTCAACAGCGCCGGCGTCAGCCACGCCAGGTAGAGCCGCGGCAGCTGCACGCGATCGGTGATGGTCTTCTTCTTCACGCCGTCGAGCACCGCGGTCGGCGCGTTGATGGGCGGCACGGGCTTGCCGGCCGGCACGTCGCTGAACCACTTCTCGACCAGCTTGCGCGTGGCGGCGACATCAATGTCGCCGGCGATCACGAGACTCGCGTTGCCCGGGACGTAATAGGTGCGGAAAAAACGCGCGACATCCTCGAAGCTCGCGGCGGTCAGATCCTCCATCGACCCGATCGTCGACCAGCTGTACGGATGACCGGCGGGATAGAGCATCGCCGGCAGCTCGATGAACGCCTGGCCGTACGGCTGGTTGTCCACGCTCTGCCGCTTCTCGTTCTTGACGACGTCGCGCTGGCCGTTGATCTTGTCCGGCGCCTTGTCGTCGAGCAGGAAGCCCATGCGATCGGATTCGAGGAACAACGCGAGCTCGAGCGCGTTCGCCGGCAGGTCCTCGTAGTAATTCGTGCGATCGGTCGTCGTCGAGCCGTTGTTGTTGGCGCCCGCGGCTTCGAGCCAGTTGTCGAATTCTCCCTCGGGCACGTGCATCGATCCCTCGAACATCACGTGCTCGAAGAGATGCGCGAAGCCGGTGCGGCCCGGACGCTCGTTGCCGGAGCCGACGTGATACCAGACGTTCACCGACACCACGGGCACGCTCGTGTCGCGATGCAGGATCACGTTCAGGCCGTTGGGCAGCTTGAACTGCGTGTAAGGGACCGACAGGGTCTGGCCTTGCACGCCGGCGGCGCCGGACAGGGCCAGCACGACAGCTGAAATGATGAAGGAGCGCATAGAGGGGATTTTATCCCCTGAATCCACGCTCCCGGGCAAAGACGATCGCCTGCGCGCGCGACCAGACCCCCAGCTTGTCAAATAGATGGGACAAGTGGTTTCGTACCGTTTTTTCGCTGATGCCGAGGCGCTCGGCGATCTCCGAATTGCTCAGTCCCTCCGCGAGCAGCGACAGCGTCTCGCGCTCGCGCGGCGACAGCTCTCGAAACGCCTCATCGTCCGCCGCCGATGATTGTCCGGTGAATGCGAGCACCGCTTCCTGGAATCGCGCCCACGCGGGCTCGGTTTCGAGCAGCACGTGATTCTTCGATTCGAGCTCCACGAACTGCGCGCCGGGAATTTCCGTCGCCAGGAAACGGCCTTCGGATACCGGCGACACCGCGTCCTGCCGGCCGTGCAGTACCAGCGTCGGCGTGCGCACGCGAGAGAGCAGCGGCGACACATCCGTTTCCGCGCGCGCCCGCAACAACGGCCCGGCGAGCTCCGGCGACGTCGTCTTGAGACAGAGATCGTTGAACCAGTTGATTTGAGCCTCGGTGCCGCCGGGAATGAAACGCGACGTGAACACCTGCCGAAAGGCGGGATTGTCGCTGCCCCAATACGACGACAGGCTGATGATCGCTTCGTACATCCGCGAGGCTTCTTCGTTGTTGCGGCGCAGCAATCCACGCGCGAATCCGCCGCAGAAGATCATCTGCGCCACCCGGTCAGGATGACGCACCGCGTAATCGATGCAGACGGTGGCGCCGTGCGACATCCCCAGCAGGATGAACGGCTCGGTGAGGCCGGCGGCATCGACGATCGTTTCGAGATCCTGCACGCGGCGCGACGCGGAGAGATCGCTGATGTTCCAGTCGGTCATGCCGCTGCCGCGCTCGTCGTAGCGGATGTAGCGGAAGTGATCCGACAGGAATCGATTCCAGTGCTGCCACACCGGGCTTTCGAGGTCGTGCTCGAGATGCGTCAGCCAGGTCGCGGCCTTGACGAGCGCCGGCCCGCTGCCGGATTCGGCCCAGGCGAGCTGCACGCCGTCGGAGGCGCGGACATAGCGAACGGTTTGCCGCGGTTTCGAGCTCATCTGTGGTCCAACCGGGACGTTCGTCCCATTGGAACCACGCGGATTCTAGCGGTATCGGGACGTTCCGCACATGGCACTTCGGAGCGACGCGGCGCACTCTCACCATGGAAGGAGACGGTCCATGGCTGCACGAATCCTGTTTTTCGCGTACGGGTGTCTCGCGTATTTGCTGTTCCTCGCGACGTTTCTTTACGCGATCGCGTTCATCGGCGGCTTCGGCGTGCCGGTCATTCTCGATGGTCCGCTGACGATGCCCCCCTTCGCCGAGGCTTCGGGGGGCAGGCCGTTCGTCACGGCGCTGCTGATCGACGCCGGCCTGCTCGGCGTGTTCGCCGTGCAGCACAGCGTGATGGCGCGGCCCTGGTTCAAGAAATGGTGGACGCAGATGGTGCCGTGGTCGATCGAGCGATCGACCTACGTATTGTTCGCGAGCCTCGCGCTCGACCTGCTGTTCTGGCAATGGCGGCCGCTCGGCGGCGTGGTGTGGTCGGTCGACACGCCGATGCTGCGCAATATCATTTGGGCGCTATTTACTATCGGTTGGTTGCAAGTGCTCGTGATTACCTTCTACATCGATCACTTCGATCTGTTCGGCCTCCGGCAGGTCTGGCTGCACCTGCGCGGGCGTCAATACACGCGCGTGCCGTTCGTGATGCCGCGGCCGTATCGCTTCGTGCGGCATCCGCTGTATCTGGGATTCATCATCGCGTTCTGGGCGGCGCCGACGATGTCGATCACGCGATTCGTGTTTGCCGCGGCAACCACGGTCTACATCCTGCTGGCGATCCAGTTCGAGGAGCACGATCTATCGCACGAGCACGGCCCGGCGTACGACGAGTACAAGCGGCAGACGCCGATGCTGGTGCCCGGACTCGGCGGGCGTCGCGAGACTACCGCGGCCGTTTCGCCGTCAACATCTCGTTAGCCGCTTCGGAGATCGCGACGACGGCGGGATGCTTGAGGCGGCGCTCGACGGAGATCGCGAAGTAGCGCTCGCGCACTGAATCGAGGCGCCCGACGATCGTCACACCGAACTGGCGCGTCACTTCCTTCTCGAGGACGGTGGGGGCCACGAACAAACCGGCCCCCGCCTGTCCGAACGTGGTCAGCAGCGCGCTGTCGTCGAGCTCGGCGACAATGCGAGGCCGCAGTCCGTGCTGCTCGAAATAGTGATCGAGCGTGCGGCGCAGCGTCTTGCCGATCGTCGGCACCAGAAACGGCGCGCCATCGAGCGAGCGCGGAAAGTTCTTCCGGCGCGGCTGGGCGAGCTTCGCGGTGCCGAACACCGTCACCGGCGTTTCGCCGAGCGGATGGCTGAAGGCCTTCACTTTGATCGCGGGAGAGATCGGCGTGTCGGCGATCACGAGATCGAGCGCGTGCGTGGCGAGATCGGTGAGCAGGCGCTCGGGCGCGCCGTCGCGGCAGACAATGTGGACGGGCTGCGGCAACCGCATTGCCGGCTCGAGCAGCCGGTAGGCGATGATCTTCGTCACTTCATCGGCGACGCCGACCTGGAACCGCACCGGCCGTCCGGTCGGCCGATCCTTCAGCGTATCCATCAGCTCGCGGCCGAGGCCGAAGATGTCGTCGGCGTAGCGATAGACGAGACGGCCCATGTCGGTGAGGACCAGGTTGCGACCCGATCGCTGGAACAGCTTTTCGCCGAGCTGATCTTCGAGCACGCGAATCTGCCCGCTGATGGTCGGTTGAGCGAGACGCAACTCCTCGCTCGCGCGGGCGATGGTCCCCTCGCGAGCGACGGTCCAGAAATACAGCAGGTGGTGATAATTAAGCCATTCCATCCGGTGCCTACATCTCGGTGCCTGAGTGCCTAGGATATACTCGGCGTTTCAAATCGTGGCCGATCAACCACTAGTAGCAGTGATCATGGGCTCGACGTCGGACTGGGACACGATGTGTCATACCGCCGAAGTCCTCGAGCGGTTCAACGTCCCCTTCGAAAAAGAAGTCGTCTCCGCGCATCGCACGCCGGTGTGGATGGCGGAGTTCGCGCAGGGCGCCGAGGCGCGCGGCATCCAGGTGATCATTGCCGGCGCGGGCGGGGCGGCGCACTTGCCGGGCATGGTCGCATCACACACCGTGCTGCCGGTCCTCGGCGTGCCGGTGCAGAGCGCATCGCTGCAGGGCCTCGACTCGCTGCTGTCGATCGTGCAGATGCCCGGCGGCGTGCCGGTCGGCACGCTCGCCATCGGCAAGGCGGGCGCGACCAACGCGGGCCTGCTGGCGGTCGGCATCCTGGCGACGACCCGGCCGGAGCTGCGCGAGCGGCTGCGGCAGTTTCGCGCCGGGCAAACCGCGAAGGTCCGGCAGGATTCGCTTCCGTGAAGCGCATCGTGCTGCCCGGCGCCACCATCGGCGTGCTGGGCAGCGGCCAGTTGGGACGCATGCTCGCGCTCGAAGCGCGGCGCATGGGCTATCGCCTGCATACCTTGTCGCCCGGAGTCGATACGCCGACCGGGCAGGTCGCGGATCTCGAAGTCAGCGCCGAGTACGACGACATCGACGCGATCCGCGCGTTCGCGCGCGGGGTCGACGTGATGACGTTCGAGTTCGAGAACGTGTCGACGGATGCGGCGGATGCCGCGGCGGAGATTGTCGAAGTGCGTCCGAGCGGAGCGGCGCTGCACATTACGCAGCAACGGGCGCGTGAGAAGGCTTTCCTCGCCGATCGTGGTTATCCGGTCACGCCGTTCGCGAAGGCGCAGTCGGTCGACGAGCTCGCGGTGGGACTCGGCACCGTTGGCCTGCCGGCGATCGTCAAGACCGCGGCGTTCGGTTACGACGGCAAGGGCCAGCACCGCATCGATCGCATCGAGGACGGCGAGCGCGTGTGGGGATTGATCGGGCACCAGGAAGCGATCATCGAGCGCGTTGTCGACTTCACGCACGAGATCTCAGTCGTCGCGGCGCGCGGCATCGACGGGCAGTTCGCGCATTACGGCGCGATCGAAAACGTGCATCACAACCACATCCTCGATTTGACGGTGGCGCCGGCGAGAGTGCCGGCGGGCATCGCCAGTGAAGCCGTGCATCTCGCGCATCGCGTGGTCGACGATCTCGGCTACGTCGGCGTGTTGTGCGTCGAGTTTTTCGTGACGGCGGATGGGCGCGTCCTCGTCAACGAGATTGCGCCGCGGCCGCACAATTCGGGTCACTTCACCATCGACGCCTGCGTGACGTCGCAATTCGAGCAGCAGGTGCGCGCGGTCTGCGGGTTATCGCTGGGCGACACCGCGCAGATCAAGCCCGCGGCGATGGTCAATCTGCTCGGCGACCTCTGGGTCAACGGCGAGCCGGATTGGGCGGCGGCGCTGGCGGTGCCTGACGTAAAGTTGCACCTCTACGGCAAGGATGAAGCGCGCGTCGGCCGCAAGATGGGCCACATCACGGCGCTGGCGGATTCGGTCGACGAAGCCGCCGCCAAGGCGCTGGCCGCGCGCGATGTGCTCTGCTGATCGCCAATCATGATTCGATTCGGATCGTTCCAGATCGATCCGCGGACCTGGGAGCTGTCGAAAGACAGCGAGCCGGTCGACTTGTCGCCGCGGCTATCGCTTCGTCGGCGAGCGGCGACGATCAAAGATCCGTTCCAGGACTGGGTCAAGGGCCGGCTGGCGCTCGACACGCTCGATGCCAGCAAGCTGAACGACGCCGTCCAGGCCTTGGAGCGCACCGCTCTCGAGCTGCCGAAATATGCGCCCGCGCACGCCGGACTCGCCAACGGCTATCTCCTGCAGTACGAACGCACGCGCTTCGGCAGCACGCCCGATCGCAGCCTGATCGCGCGCGCCATCGACGCCGCGCGGCAGGCGACGACGGTGGATCCGTCGCTCGGTGAAGGGTGGGCGGTGCTCGGCTATCTGCTGTTCGCCGCCGGCAAGGTCGAAGAAGGGCAGGCGGCCGCGCGACGTGCCACCGCGCTCGAGCCCGTTTGCGCGACCATGCGCGGCGCCAGAGTCCTTCGTCCTTCTTCTCGAATTTGATCTCGCGAAGATCGTGGAGATAGCCGCCTTCCGCGTGGAGCACATCGCCGAGCAGACCCTGCTGGACGATGTTCAGCACCAGCATCTCGGGCCGATCGTAGTTGCAGTTCTCCATCATCACGGCGTGACGGCGGAATTTTTCGGCGGTCTCCACAAGCGCCCAGCAGTCGTCGATGGTCATCGCCGCGGGGACCTCGGTCGCGGCATGCGTGCCTGATTTCATTGCCGCGAGCATCACCGGCACGTGCCACTCCCACGGCGTGGCCGTGAAGACGAGATCGAGATCTTCGGTCTCGCACAAGCGCTCGAAGTCGCGAGGGCCGCGCGAGTACGCCGGTGGTGCGGGATGCCCCGCGGCGGTCACGGCTTTCTGCGCCCACGAGGTGCGTTCCTCGCGGATGTCGCAGACCGCGGTGATCCGGCATCCCGGAATCTTCAGAAAGTTCTCGACGTGACTTCCACCCTGGAGGCCGACACCGACCATGCCGATTTTCACGAGCGAAATGGGTGCCTGGGGTGTCTGGGGTGCCTGGGGTGCCTGAGGTGCCTCAGCTGCAAGGTGCATAGACGCGGCGGCGGCGCCGCTCAGTTTCAGAAAGTCGCGGCGATTGATGTCGTTCATGGTCGTGGTGTGAGCGTCAGCGTTGTGACCGTGGTGCCGGGGAGGAATGGCGTTGGCTCGCCGTTCAGCCATGCGCGGTATTGATCGCCGTAATGCGGCGAGAGCGGGTGGCCGCTCTGGCCGGTTGGAATGTGCAGGATGCCTTCGTTCTCGCGGCCGGGTGAGACCGCCATCCGCTCCGACGGACCGGTGCGAGGCGTGCTCGCGCGCGGAGTGTAAACGTCGCCGGGAAGCGGATCGCCGGGCATGTTGAGATAACGGCCGACGAACGGAATGGCGCCGGCAAGCGGATGCCGGATCTCGGCGCTGTTCGCCTCACCCCACGTGCGATCGGCAAGGCTTCTGCCGCCGTCGGTGAGCTGCGCGATCACCGCATCGACAGTATCGAGAATCGCATCGTCCCAGGTCTTGTATTTCGGATCGAGCAGATGCATCGGCCGCTCGCTCACGATTTGCCACACCGGTCCCTCGCCTCGCAGCAGTCTCGTGTAATCGAACTCCGGATCGACGGACTTCGCGGGTTCGGTCAGCGACGTCATCACACGCCGCACGAACAGCAGCCGGAATTCCTTGACGAGGCGATAGCCGACCGACTCCGGCGACGCGCGCCCCGTCCATTTCGAATCGATGAGGCGCCTGAATTCTTCGCGCCGACCAGCGCCGGGATCCGGGATCGGGGATCCGGGAGCCTCGATCGTGTCGAGCAGCAACTTCCGCCATCGCTCGAGGAACAACGCGCGATCCTCGAGCTGGATGCTGAGCATGTCGACGGGTGTCGCCTTGTCGATCTTCATCAGGCGATCGCGGATCAATCGCGCCCGGATGCCGTCCGCGTAACCGCCTTCGCCGATTGCGGCCAGCATCGTGCCGTCGACGACCGGTGAGTTCGCGGTCCAGATGCGGCCGTCTTTCGGATCGACGATGCGGGGAAATTCGCTGGTGGTGAGGTAACCATCCCATCGATGCGTGCCGTCGGCCCACGATTCCGGCGTCATGCCGTCGTGGCCGATGCGCTTCGGGATCGCGCCGCCGATGGTCCACGCAATCCGCCCCATCGTATCCGCCATCGTCACGTTCTGGTTCGGGATGCCGAGGCCGGCCACTGCCTGCCACAGCTCGTCGACCGATCGCGCGCGCTCGGGCCTGGTGATGTCTGACGCGAGCGCGGTCGCATCGTGCGCGACCCAGCGCTGCGCATACTCGCGGCCGCGCGCGTCCTTCCACACCACGGGCCCCCACATCGTCCACCGCATGAGCACGGTCTTCGACGGCGCGCCCTTCGCCGCGATCGTTTCTTCGAAGACGTCGAACGCCTTCGGGCCTTCGGGTGTCAGGTACTTTTGGGGATCGCGCGCATCGGGCTCGATGCGGATCAGGTCGCTCCAGTCGCCGCCGGTGTTCGTGAATCCCCACGCGACGTGGCCGTTGCTGCCGACGACCATGCTGGGAATGCCGGGAAGCGTGACGCCGGTGAGACGTTGATTTGTGGGAAACACCATCGAGGCGCGATACCAGATGATTGGCACGCCGATCGAGAGGTGCATGTCGTTGGCGAGGATCGCGGCGCCCGACGCGCTGTGCGCGCCATCGACCGCCCAATTATTGCTGCCGATGATCGAGGCTTCGTCCTCGGGAACAATCCGGCTGTCAGGAACAATCCGGCTAAAGCCGGATGCTCCAGTGACTGACGTGTGATGTCCGTCCCTCAAATCGAAAACATTTGATTCCGGAATCGGCGGGCGGACGATCGCATTACCGACAACAGGTGTCTCCCAATCCGATCCCGCGGTGGACAGGAAGCGAAACATCGGCTCGGGCAGCGTGTCGCGCAAGGCGCCGTGCGATTGTTCGAAGGCGGCCTGGCGGCCTTGCAGTGTGTTGAACATCGCGAGCACGGTGAGGATCGAGTCCTCGGGCAGCCATGGCTGCGGCGTGGCGCGAAGGACCAGATACTCGAACGGTGCGGCACCGAGCGCGTTCAGGCCGGCGTTGACGCCGGCGGCATAGGCTTCGAGAATTTTTCGATACGACGGTTCAGCGAGCTCGAGCGCGCGGTGCGCGACATTGCGGAAGCGATGGGCGCGCATGTCCTCGTCGACTTGCATCGCTCGGGGCCCGACAAGCCCCGACAGCTCGCCGGCCGGCTGGCGGCGCTGCAAGTCCATCTGGAAAAAACGATCCTGCGCGTGCAGGAATCCGAGCGCGCGTGCCACATCCTCGCGCGTTGCGCCGGTGATCGTCGGCACGCCCAGCGCGTCGCGATCGACGCGGACGTTCGCGGTGAGCCCCGACACCGCCGCGGTCCCATCGATCTGCGGCAGGCTGGCGCGCATCTGGGAGCGGGCATAGATTGCGCCGCCGCCGATCAACAGCGTGATCCCAACCACAGCGATCGACGCGAGACGAACAGCCCGCTTGAGCATTCGGGGGATTCTCCCATATGGGCTGCGGTCCGCCTAAAGGCGGACCCTCACAGGATTTATTTAAGGGTCCTTGTGAGGGTCCGGCTCATTCTTGAAACTCTGGTGAAGGTGCGGCTCTTCTATGAAGTTCTTGTGAGGGTCCGGCTTTAGCCGGACCGCTTATCAAGTTCCTGTGAGGGTCCGGCTTTAGCCGGACCGCAGTTTGCCCACGCGCGCAATCTCGATCAAATCCTCGCGGCTGTGAACCTGCGAACCAATGAAAGGGTAGTCGTCAATCTTCTCGACCAGTCCTGCTCGAATCGGATTGTTGAGGATGTACTGCATCGCTCCCCAGACGTCCTTGTCCTGTCTGAGAAATCGATCATGTCCGTATCGCTGCCACACCCGCAGATTGAATGCCTTCATGAAATAGAAGCCGGAGTACTGCTTGGCCAACTTGATAAATTGAAGCGCATTCGAGCTGTGAGTTCGACCGCGAACCAGCTTGTGCACGTGGTCGGGCATGTACATGTCGACCGTTATTTCTAACTCGGTCTCTGCACACGCGCGCAGAACTTGCTCGCGTACCAAATCGACGCGATCTGATTGCGTGAATAGACGCTGGCGCCTGTGACAACACCAGGTGAGCGAATAGGAATACATTCCGATGTAATCAAAGTCTTTGAGGTGAGGGGGATGTCCAAGGCTCATGCCGTGGATACAGCATTTATTGATCCAGTCTGTGTGGTCCGCCTAAAGGCGGACCCTCACAGGATTTAATCGGGAATCTTCACAGGATTTGATTGCCGAATCCCTCCACAGGAGTTTTTGGAGGGTTTCTCGTGGGCCCGCGGGAACAATCTACCTAACGGCGTGGGAACAATGCGCCCCCGCGGATTTGCGGATTGACGCCCATTCGGGTCGTTCCACTGTCATCGCAATCGGCGGATCGCGGAGGGCCGGGGCGCTGGAATACCTTGGCTGCATGATGCAACATCAACTGGGCGAGATGACGGGACTGGATCTGCGGTGGAAGGCGCTGGCGTCGCGGGACTCGGCGGCGGACGGCACCTTTGTGTACGGTGTCACGTCGACCGGCGTGTACTGCCGGCCCAGCTGCCCGAGCCGGCGGCCGCGGGCGGATCGCGTTCGTTTCTTCGATACGACCACCGAGGCGAAGCGCGCCGGGTTCCGTGCCTGCAAACGCTGCCGCCCCGACACCGTGGGCCTGGCACAGCCGGGCATTGATGCGGTGCGGCGCGCGTCCGCGTATCTCGCCGCTCACGCCGATCAGACCGTCACGCTCGATCATCTTGCGCGCGTCGCGGCGATGAGCGCGCATCACCTGCAGCGTCGCTTCAAGTCGATTGTCGGACTGTCGCCGCGCGAGTTCCAGTCCGCCGTCCGCGCCGGAAAACTGCGCACCAGCCTGCGCGACGGGCGGGATGTGACGACGGCGATCTATGAGGCGGGATACGGATCGCCGAGCCGTGTCTACGAAGCGGCGCCGACCGGAAAAGGCATGTCGCCCTCGAATTACCGGCGCGGCGGCGCCGGGATGCGGATCGCGTACTCGACGGTGTCGAGCCCGATCGGCACGGTGCTGATCGCATCGACAGAGAACGGCGTCTGCTCGGTGAAGATCGGCAGCAGCGAGACCGAGCTTGCCGCGGAGCTGACGCGCGAGTTTCCCGCCGCCGAGATCGAAGCGAATTCCAAACCGCGCAGCGAGTGGACGACGGCGATCGCCAAACATCTTCGCGGCGATGCGACGTCACTCGATCTGCCGATCGACGTTCGCGCCACGGCGTTCCAATGGAAAGTATGGCGCGCCCTGCAGCGCATTCCGTACGGCGAGACGCGCGCGTATGCGGAAGTCGCCAAGAGCATCGGCAAGCCGAAGGCGGTCCGCGCGGTGGCTCGCGCCTGCGCGACCAACCCGGTTGTCCTGGTCGTTCCCTGCCACCGGGTCGTCCCGAGTGCCGGTGGAATCGGCGGTTACCGGTGGGGGAGCGATTGCAAGGAACGTCTCCTTTCGACTGAGCAGCGGCAGGAAAAAACGCGCAGTCGCTGAGCGCACCTTAGGCACTTAAGGCACCTTAGGCACCCCGGGCAGCCCGATCGCACGCTAGTATTTAGCGTGCCTTCAATTCGTTACGGCGTCTCCCCGTGGATGGATGCCGTTCCAGTCAAGAAACGGCCCGAGTTTCCGGCGTTTCGCGGTGTCATCACCCATCCCGTCGTGGTCGTGGGCGGCGGCATGTCCGGGGCCATGACGGCCTACGCCTGTGCTTCGGCCGGCTACAAAGTGATCCTGCTCGAGGCGGATCGCATCGGCCTTGGCGGCAGCGGCCGGGCCACCGGGATTTTTTCGGGCGAAGGCAGCGTGTCGCTGCGCGAGGTCGAAGCGCGGCATGGCAAGCGGGCCGCGCGGGCGATGTTCAACGCGACGCAGGCCGCGCCGCGCGAGCTCGCCGCCACGATCAAGCGCCTCAACATTCGCGCCGGCTTCGAGCTCGCCGATCAGTTCAGGGTGCTGGCGCCCGGAGAGTCCGACAAGCTGATTCGCCGCGAGCTGGCCGCGCGCCAGGGAGCGGGGGTGAAGGCGTCGTGGGTCGCGCCCGCGGCAATCATGCGCCAGGCGGCGATCGATTCGGGCGGCGCCATGCGGCTCCCCGATGCCGGCTTCGTGGATCCCTTCAAGCTCACGCTTGGATTTCTCAATGCGGCGATCAAGCGCGGCGCGAAGGTCTACGAAAAATCCCGCATCAAGAAGATCACCTTCACGCGCAAGACCGCGACCGCGTATCTCGACAACGGCGCGATCACCACGACCAACCTGGCCATCTGCATCGGCGAGCCGACCGCGCTCTTCAAGCCGCTCAAGCGGCACTTGCGCCATGAGGATCGCTACGCGGTGCTGACCGAACCGTTGTCCGCGGCGGTGCGCGCCGAGCTGGGCCAGCGCACGGCGGTCGTCACCGACAACGAATCTCCGGCGCATTACCTGTGGCTCACCGCGGATCATCGCGCGCTCTTCGCCGGCGCCGATCAGAAGCGCCCGCCCGATCGGCTGCGCGACAAAACGCTGGTCCAGCGCACGGGTCAATTGATGTACGAGCTGTCGCGGCTCTATCCGGCGATCTCAGGTGCCCGGCCCGAATACGGCTGGGACGTGCCGTTGACGCACCCGGTCGACGGCGTGCTCTACGCCGGCTCGCACCGCAATTTTCCGTTTCATCATTTCGCGTTCGGCACGCTGCACGATCCGGCGCGCGCGTATCTGGCCAGCCGCATCATCCTGCGCAGCGTCCAGGGACGTACCGAAAAAGACGACGAACACTTTTCGTTCGCACGAAACCTGTGAAAGGCAAAAGGCAGAAGGCAGAAGGCAAAACGTAGAGAAAGAAAATAAGGCCCCCTACTATGGCTGATTCAAGTACGTCAGGAATTTTTCGGATCAATCCGCTGCAAGCGTGGCAGCGGGAAGCGATCCTCAAGGCCGCGCAGCTGATCCGCGATCGGTTCGGCAATCCTCCGGTGGACGCGCAGGCCCGGCAGGCGCACGACGGCCTGCTCGAGGTGATGGATCCGGCGCGCCGCACCGTTCGCCTGCAAAAGGAAATGAGCGAAGCGACCCGCAAGGCCGCCCTCACCGAGAAGACCGAGCGTCGCGCGAAAGAACGGCGCGGCAACGACCGCCGCAAGGTCAATATCGGGCCGCCGCCCGGGACGAACGAGCGGCGCAAGGGTGATCGCCGGACCGGGGATCGCCGAAACCGGAAGTAGGCCACAGAAGGCACGGAAGGCACAGACAACGTAGACATCGGATTACAAGGCCGGCGTCCGGGGTCATATACTCGGACTTTGCTCAACTGTCTTTCGATTGGAGGGATTACTCCCCATGCTTCGCACTTTCACGGCGTTCATCCTGACTCTGGCGCTCGGCTCCGCGGCATTCGCACAGTCGACGGCGAATAACGGCACCATCGAAGGCATCGTCAAGGACGACCAGGGAGCGTTGCTGCCCGGCGTGACGGTGACCGTCACCAACATCGACACCGGCGATCAGCGAGTCGTCGTCACCAACGAGAGCGGCCTGTATCGCGCGCCGCTGCTGTCGCTCGGCACGTACCGCGTCGCCGCCGAGCTGCAGGGCTTCAAGAAGTACGAGCAGACCGGCGTCTCGCTGCGCGCCGGACAGACGGCCGTGATCGATGTCGCACTCGGTGTCGGCGCGGTGAGCGAGACGATCACCGTGACCGCTGATGCGCCGCTGATCGACGCCGCGCGTATCGACATCGGCCACTCGCTCAGCGATCAGGAAGTGCACGCGCTGCCGCTGGTGGCGCGCAATCCGTACAACTTCGCGCTCGTGCAGCCCGGCGTGACCGGCATCGAGAACGTCGAGTTCGGCGTGCCGCGCCTGGCGGCCAACGGCGCCGCGATGCGCATCAACTACCAGATCGACGGCAACACCAACACGCAGAAGGATCGCGCCGGCCTGCGCCTGCTGCCGATCTCGGAAGTGATGATCCAGGAAGTCAAGGTCGTGACGACCGGCTTCGCGCCGGAGTTCGGCCAGACGATGGGCATGGTGTTCAACGCCGTGACGCCGTCAGGCACCAACGCCTTCCACGGCCAGGCCAGCTACCTGTTCCGCCGCAAGGAATTCAGCGCGTTCCCGTTCTTCTTCGGCTGCAGCGGCGTCGCATCAACGTGCGCCGGACCCGCCGCCAACGCCGTGAAACCCGAGACCAAGGTTGACACCGGCACGGCCTCGGTCGGCGGTCCGATCGTGAAGAACAAGCTGTTCTTCTACGGCGGCTGGGAGCAGACCCGCCGCGACCTGTCGTCGGGATCGCTGATTACGGTGCCCGCGGCGACGGTCGCGCAGCTGGGCCTCAAGCCGCAGCCGACGGCGGCGCCGAACGTGCAGACCGGCAAGTTCAAGATGGCGAAGGCGGACTACCAGATCAGCAACGCGCATCGCGCCAACTTGCGGTGGGTGCAGTTTCTCAACGACGCGCCGTACAACAGCGGCGGCGGCATCAACACGCTCGAGCGCGCCACCGACTTCCGCGACGCGATGAATTCGATCGCCGGTCAGATCGTCAGCTCGTTTGGCGGTAATCGATTGAACGAGCTGCGCGTCCAGTACGCGCAGCGCCACCAGAGCTCGCTTGCGAACAGCGACACCGGCAGCGGTCCTGCCGTCACCATCTCCGGCATCGCCGGATTTGGCGGCGCCGTCAGCGGCACCGGCCAGGGCAGCGCGGGTTTCGACTTCAAGCAGAACATGACGCAGGTGATCGACAACTTCACGCTGCTGCGCGGCAATCACAGCTTCAAGATCGGCTTCGATTACCAGCGCGTGTTCGACGAGCGCACGGCGGCGCCGCAGTTCGTCTACACCTTCCCGACGCTGCAGGCCTACCTCGATGCGAAGGCGGGGACGAACCCGTTCAGCTACACCACCATGACGCAACTGCGGGGCGAGCTCGGCTTCAACATGACCAACAGCATGTTCAGCGCGTTCATCCAGGACGACTGGCAGGTCTCGCCGCGCTTCAAGGTGCTCTACGGCCTCCGTTACGACATGTATACGCCGCCCGCCGGCCTGGCCGGCGCGCCGCTCGCACAGACGCAGAAGTTCAACGTCGATCGCAACAACGTCGGCCCGCGCCTCGGCGTCGCCTGGAAGCTCGATGACCGCACGGTGCTGCGCGGCAGCACCGGCATCATGTACGACCAGCCGATCCTCGGCGGCTACGAACAGGCACTGCAGCTGTCCGGCTCGCCGCGCGCGCCGATCTACAGCTTCAGCCCGACTACGGCCGGCGCTCCGGCATTTCCCGGCAACGCCGGCACCGGCGTGCTGGCGCAACAGTCGCCGTGGGCCGTCGACCCCGGGTTCCAGGTGGCTCGCACCTGGCAGTCGAACGCGCAGATCGAGCGCGCGTTCGCCGGCGAACTGACGATGTCCCTGTCGGTGATGTACGCAAGCGGCGATCAACTGCCGGTCGTGACCGACGTCAATCTCATCAACCCGATCGGCACGCTCGGCGACGGACGGCCGATTTACAGCACCACGGTCAACGCGTCGACCCGCGTCGACCCGCGGTTCAACCGGATCAGCCAGGTGCAGTCGCTCGGCACGTCGACCTTCAAGTCGATGACGGTGCAAACCACCAAACGCATGAAGGCGGGCCTGACGTTCAACGTGCAGTACTCGCTCGGCAAGGGTCTCGACAACACGCCGCTGGTGACGCAGTTGACGGTGCAGGCTGAACCGGGCCGTTCGGATCCGAGCAACCTCGATCGCGACCGCGGTCCCAATCCGCTCGACATGCGCCACAACTTCACGGGCAACGTCGTCTACGCATCGCAGAATTCGTCGGACAACGCGATCGTCAGGGGATTGCTGAACGGCAACGAGCTCGGCGTGCTGCTGCAATTCAACAGCGGCCTGCCGGTGAACCTCGTCGCCAACCGCGACCTCAACGGCGACGGCATCGTCAGCGATCGCCCGCTCGGTGTCGCACGCAACTCGCTGTATCTGCCGGCGCGCAGGAACGTCGATCTCCGCTTCACGCGCTGGATTCCGATCCACGGCTCGACGCGGGCGGAAGTCATTGCCGAGATGAAGAACGTCTTCAACACGCAGCAGCTCTCGGGTATCACGACGTCCACGCCGGTGGATACCGCGGGCAACCCGCTGTCGCCGATTCCCAGTGACGCGTATAGCTTCAGCAACGCGTCGGGCTTCGAGCAGCGCAAGTTCCAGCTCGGCTTCAGACTGCGTTTCTAACGAGACGCGGAGAAGTACGGAGACACGGAGGACACGGAGACTATCCCGTGTCCTCATCTCTTTTAAGGAAAGCAATGCGTAGATTTTTGTCCGGTGTCGTTGTCCTCGCTGCCAGTTTCTCAGCCCATTCCACCGCGCAGCATCAGCTGGTGCCAGTCGCCGCACTGAAAGGTCGGCCGGCGCTCGAGCTCGCGCTGAGAAAACTCGATACCGTCGGCAACTTCATGATGACGACGGCGCATCCGGATGACGAGAACAACGCGATGCTCGCGTACTTCTCACACGGCCGGGGCTTCCGGACGTCGCTCGTGACGGCGACGCACGGCGAAGGCGGCCAGAACGAAATCGGTCCCGAGCTGTTCGTGCCGCTCGCGGTGCTGCGCACCGAAGAGTTGCTGGCCGCGCATCGCTTCGACGGCGCTGAGCAGTTCTTCACGCGCGCGATTGATTTCGGATTTTCCTTCAGCGTCGAAGAGACGCTCGACAAGTGGGGCCACCAGGAAATCCTCGGCGACTACGTGCGCATGATTCGCACGATTCGTCCCGACGTGATCGTGGGATTCGTGTTCGACGGCGATGGCGGCGGCCAGCATCACCAGACGTCGTCGCGGCTGACGCTCGAGGCGTTTCGCGCCGCGGCCGATCCGGCAAGATTCCCTGAACAGATCAAGGAAGGCCTGCGCCCGTGGCAGGCGAAGAAGTTTTATTACACCGACACCGCCGGCTTCGGCCCGCCGCGTCCGGCCGGTCAGCCGCGAGCGGGCGGCGTGCCCGGAGCCGAAGCGCAGGCGATCACGACATTCGCGAATGGCGCCATGTTCGATGCCGTGCTCGGCCGCACCTACGACGAGATCGCGGGCGAAGCGCGCAGCATGCACAAGTGCCAGGGCATGTCGCAGCTGCTGCCGTTGCCGGCGCCGATCAAGGGCGGCGGCGGCTTTGGTCCCGGTCCCGGCGGCGTGCGCGCGTATCGCTTGCGCGACAGCGCGCTCGATGGCGGCGTCAATCGTCCCGACCCGAACATCTTCGACGGCGTCGATACCAGCCTGCGCAGCCTGCTGGCGTTCGCTCCTGGTGCGCCCGCCGAGCTCGGCGCCGGCCTCGATCGCATCAGCGCCGCGGTAGCCGACGCGCGCAAGCAGCTCGAGACCGGTGGTGAACCCGCGGCTGTGCCGCCGCTGACGGTGGGACTGAAGGCGCTCCGTGATCTCCGTGCCTCCGTAAAGGGAATGAACCTCCGTGACTCGGAACTGTATGAGATCGACTTCCGCCTTGCGCAGAAGGAGCCGCAGTTCGCGCAGGCGTTGATGCTCGCCGCGGACGTCAGGCTCGACGCCGTCGCGCGCGATGGACTGGTCGTCGCCGGCCAGCCGCTGCAGATCGACCTGCTGATGGCCAACCGCGGCAAAACCGCCGTCGATCGCGCGGTAACGGTGAACGGCTTCAGCGCGGCCGCCGGCTGCGCCGGATTGACCGTGCAGGCCGGTGCCTCGAGCGGCTGCGATCAGACCGTGACGATTCCAGCCGATGCGCGCTTGACGGCGGCGCATTTCCGCAACGGTTCCGCCTTCGCGGGAGCCGCTGCGGCGGACAAGCCGGTGCCGGCGCGATATGTGTTCGATCCCGACGTCCCGTTCGGGCTGCCGTTCCGTCCAACGCCGTTCACCGCGACGTTCGCGATGTCGGTGTCCAACACGCCGTTCTCGATCACGCTGCCGATCCGCTCGCGCTCGGAACACGACATCTTCGCCGGCGAAAAGCGCGCGGAAATTCACGTCGTGCCTGCCTTCGCGGTTTCGACCACGCCCGAAATCCTCGTGGTCTCAACCGCGGCGCCGGGAGCCGGGCGCCGGGAACCGGGAGCCAAAGATGTGCGCGTGACCGTGACCAATCACGCGAAGGGGGCGGCGACCGCGAATGTGTCGCTCGATCTGCCGCAAGGCTGGCGCGCGACGCCGGCGACGCAGCCGGTCAACTTCACGCGTGAAGACGAGCAGATGGCGGTGCGCTTCTCGCTGCAGCCGCCGTCTGCCGCAACGCTCGCGGCTGCGGCAATGAAGCCGGGCGGGAATCAGTTCAGCGTCAGGGCCAACGTGTCCTCCGGTGTTCTGTCACAGGGCTACCAGGTGATCGAGTATCCGCACACCACCCGACGGCACGTGCTCGTCGATCCAACGATCGCCGTCAAGGCGCTCGACGTCAGCGTGACGCCGAATCTGACGGTCGGATACGTGATGGGCGTCGGCGACGAAGTGCCCGCGGCGCTCGAACAGCTCGGCGTGAAGCTGACGATGATTACGCCGGACGAATTGGCGTGGGGCGACCTGTCGAAGTACCGCGTGATCATGACCGGAGTACGCGCCTACGAGCGCCGCAACGATCTGCGCGCCTACAACCAGCGGCTGATCGACTACGCGAAGGCCGGCGGCACGGTGATCGTTCAGTACAACAAGTTCGAATTCAACGACGCGCAGTACGGACCGTATCCCGCGCGCGTCGGCCGCGAGCGCGTCACCGACGAGAACGCGGAGATGCAGCTCGTCGATCCCGCGCACCCCGTCTTCAACACGCCGAACAAGATCGGACGCGCCGACTGGGCCAACTGGGTGCAGGAACGCGGCCTGTATTTCCTCGATCAGGCCGGCCGCGACCCTCAGTACAAGGATCTCATCGAATTCACCGAGCCGTTCCCCTACAACCAGGGCACCAAAGTGGGGGCGCTGGTCGAGGCCCAGGTGGGGAAGGGACGCTGGATCTATATTGGGTTAGGATTGTGGCGCCAGCTCCCCGCAGGCACCGACGGTGCGTATCGCCTGATGGCGAATTTGTTGAGCCTGCCGTAAGCTTCATCGTTTTGCACGTTTTGCTTTTACCTATTGGGAGGCGTCCGGTCTAACCTAGTAAGGCCGGCCTCGCTCCCATTCCCCGGCGATAGCGGATCTGTATGCTCGAACACATACTTCGGCGCATGGGGTTCGGCGCGAGTCCGGCGGAGCTCGCGGCGTGGGCCAACGTGCCGATCGACACCGTCATCGATCGGCTGCTCAACTACGAAACCGCGTCTACCGATCACGACTCGAAGATCGGTCTTCCCGAATACGTCGGCATCACGACGCAAACCGGTCAGCCGTTCTCGCCCAATACGCTGATCAATGACGCGCGGCAGCGCTGGCTGTTCCGCATCATCCATTCGCAGCGCCCGCTCGAAGAGAAAATGGCGCTGTTCTGGCACAACCACTTCGCGACCGCCTACAGCAAGATCGCCGGCGCGGTGGGCCAGGAACGCGCCACGCGCATGATGGACAACGATCCGAACAGTCTCGCCGGCAGCGAGCCCGGACAGATCCAGAAGCTGCGGCAGTTTGCGACCGGCAGCTTCCCCGGCATGCTGCTGGCGATGGCGAAGGATCCGGCGATGGTCTACTGGCTCGACAGCCAGTTGAACACGCGCACGCGGCCGCAGGAGAACTTCGGCCGCGAGGTCATGGAGCTGTTCAGCCTCGGCATCGGCAACTACACCGAGCAGGACGTCTACACCGCGGCCCGCGTCTTCACCGGCTTCAACTGGCAGGTCATCGGCGACCGCGCCAGCGCGACGGAAAGCTCGTACGCATTCCTGTATCGCGCCAACGATCACGACACCAGCGCCAAGGAGTTCACGTTCGCGATCTATCCCGACGGCGGCAAAGTCATTCCGGCGCGCGCCGCGGCGAACGGCGAACAGGACGCGCTCGATTTGATCCTGGCGCTGGCGCGCCACCCGGCGACGGCGCGCCGCCTCGCGACGCGCCTCTACAAATTCTTCGTCAACGAGACCGCCGACCCCAACGAGGCGTTGATCTCGCAGATGGCGAATGCCTACCTGGGCAACAACTACATGATCAAGGCGGTGCTGCGCACGCTGTTCCTGTCGCCACAGTTCCGCGATCCGGCCAACTTCTACCAGCGCTACTCGTGGCCGGTCGAGTTCGTCGCCAAGGCGATCAAGGAAACCGGCTGGACGGGGTTCTCGGTGCAGGCGGCGCTGACGCCGCTCACCAACATGGGCCAGCAGCTGTTCGAGCCGCCGGACGTGAACGGCTGGGAAACGGGCCCCGGATGGATCTCGACCTCGTCGATGCTGACGCGCATGAACTTCGCGTCGACGCTCGCCGCGAACCAGCGGTTCAATCTCGCGCGGGACTTGCAGCCGTACCGGGCCACGCCCGAGCGCGTGCTCGAGTACATGCTGGCGCGCTTCCGCACCATGCCATACCCGGCGTCCGCGACGACGGCGATGACCGACTACCTGCGCTCGACGGCGTGGACCGGCAGTGATGCGCAGCTTCAACAACGGATTCCCGGCCTGACGCGATTGATCGTCGGCTCCGGCGAGTATCAGTTCAATTGACCGGCGGGCAGGCAGACAGGCGGACAGGCAGACAGGAACGCACATGAATTTCTCGAGACGACAATTCGTCAGGGGCGGCGTCACGGCGTTCACGTTCGGCTTCGCGGCGCCGCGGGTGTTGTGCGACATCGCGCTCGCGCAGGGCGTGCCGTCGCGCAATCTCGTGGTCGTGTATCTCAGCGGCGGCAACGACTCGCTGAGCACGGTGATCCCCTATCGCGATCCGAACTACGCGTCTCGCCGGCCGACGCTGGCGATTCCTGCCGGCAACGTGTTGCAGATCGGCACGGACTCGTCGAACATCGAGCTCGGGTTGCATCCGCGGCTGACCGGGTTGAAATCCATCTTCGATGCCGGCCGCCTCGCAATCGTGCAGCGGACGGGCTACGCCAATCAGAGCCGCTCGCACTTCACCGGTTACGACATCTGGGGCACCGCGAGTACGACCAACACATCGGGCAGCGGCTGGCTCGGGCGATATCTCGATACCTTGCAACAGCCGGTCGATCCGCTCGTTGCCTGGAACACGGTGCGCGAGACACCGCGACCGCTGATGGCGCGCACCGTCGGCGTGCCCGCAATCACGAGTCCCGCAACCTACGCCTTCTCGAGCCCGAACACCGGCGCGGAAGCCGGTTTCGAGCGCACCGCGCAGACCCGCATCTCATCGCATGTGCCTGTCGATCGTCCGCATCTCGCGTTCGTCAATTCAACAACGCAGGCGGCGCTCGGCACGCTCGATCGCGTCGCGACAGTGGCGTCGTATCGTCCGTCGCTCACCTATCCCAACAACGGATTCGGTCAGGCGCTGCAGGCCGTGGCCGGCGCGATGTTCCGGCAGATCGGCACCAAGGTCTTCTGGGTGCAGACCGGCGGCTTCGACACGCACGCCAACCAGGGCGCCAATGCCGGCGCGTACGTGAACCTGATGGCGACGCTCGGTGACGGCCTGAAGGCGTTTTACGACGATCTGAACGCGCAGGGCCTGCTGAACAGCACCACCGTGCTCGTGTATACGGAGTTCGGACGGCGCATCAGCGAGAACGGCAGCGCCGGAACCGATCATGGCGCCGGCGGCAACATGATGCTGCTCGGCGGTCTGGTGCGCGGCGGCATTTACGGCACCGCGCCGAGCCTCAGCATGGATCCCGCAAACCCCACGCTTGAGAACAACAACGGCGACGTGAAGTGGGAGACCGACTTCCGCAGCGTCTACGCGAAGATTCTCGACAGCTGGCTGGGATCGAATTCGGTGGCGGTGCTGGGCGCCGACTATCGCGCCGGCGCCCCGAACGTGCTGTAGAGGTCCTGAGGTCCTGAGGTCTTGCAAGACCTCAAGTCCTCACGGCCTCAAGACCTTATTTTGCGTACTTGGTCAGCGTCGCTTTCCAGGAATCGACGGCCGCGGGATCCGTGGCCGTTCCCATTCCATCGAACACGATCTGTCCCGTGCGATAGCCGACCGTGTAGAAGCGTTCGTTGGCGTCGCGATCCTGATTGATCGTCGATCCGTTCAGCGTCACTCCTGCAAACAAGCCGCGCGATCGTGAGTAGCTGAGGATCTGCGCGCGCATCTGGATGTCGGTCGACGCGCTCGCTTCGCGGCCGACGGGGCCCGCCGCCACGCCGGCGTCGGCGCCGACCTTGAACTGATTCTTGACGAGCTGCTCGAGGCCGCGCTGATTGTTGATCACGAGCACCAGATCGATCGCCTGGACGCCGAACTGCGCGCCGATGCTGCCGCCGGTGATGGTGAGGAATGCCGGATTCGACCAGCCGCCGCCGTTCTTGTTGCGGACGCTGAGCACGCCGTGGCCGCGCTGGCCGCCGATGCCGACGCCGGCCTTGATGAGCGAGGGGAAGACCGCGATGCCTTCCGCCTTTTCCATCACCGAGCGCGGCACCGCCTTGTCGGCCGCGCCCATGATCTCGTCGAGGACGGTCGCTGCATTGGTGAGACGCTTGATCTCATCCTCGGCCTTCTGCGCGTCGATCGCGACGAGCGACATCACGGCAAGAAAAACTGTCACTACTGGGAGAACACGTTTCTTCATCATGGGCATCCTGTCCTGATCAAAGGTTCATACTCTCGAGCGCCGGCTCGAGCGTGCGGTAGGTAAAACGGAAACCAAGCTGCTCCGCTCGCGCCGGCAGCACGCGCTGGCCGCTGACGAGAGACGATGCGAGCTCGCCGAGAGCGGCGTGCAGCGCGAACGCCGGAGCGTGCAAGATCGCCGGGCGGTGCAGCACGCGCGCGAGGGTGCGCGTGAATTCGCGATTGGTGACGGGCTCCGGCGCCGTGACGTTGAAGGCGCCGCTCGCGCCCTCCTTCTTGATCAGCCACGACGTCATGGCCGTCCAGTCCGCGGCGTGCACCCACGGAAAGTACTGCTCGCCCGATCCGAGCGTGGCGCCGAGGCCGAGCTTGAAGGGCAGCAGCATTTTCGTGAGCGCGCCGCCGTCGCCATCCAGTGCGAGACCCGAGCGCACGATCACGACGCGGGTCGCGGATTCGGCATCGCGCGCTTCCTCTTCCCATTCGACGCACAGCCTCGCTAGGAAGTCGGTGCCGGGCGGCGTTGACTCGGTCACCGGCTCGCTGCCGTGCGGGCCGTAATATCCGACCCCGGATCCGCTGACGAACACCCGCGGCGGCCGCGCGCACTCCCGGATCGCGGCGGCCAGCGTTCGCGTGGAGAGGATCCGGCTGCTACGCAACGCGGCCGTCCGTTTCGCGGTCCACCGCTTCTCGGCAATGCCTTCGCCGGCGAGGTTGACGACCGCATCGACGCCTTCGAGGTGGCGCGCGAGCCCGCCCGCGTTGCCGTCAGGATGCCACTCGACTTGATTCGTGGCGCCCGATGGATGGCGCGTCAGGGTGATCGTCGAGTCCCCGTCGCCCTCGAGCCGCCTGGCGAGTTTGCGGCCGAGAAATCCCGAGCCTCCCGCCAGCACGATCGTCACGCTTCCAGTGTAACGAAGTCACGAGCGTTCAGGCCGGGTGTTACTGTAGGGCCGGGTGGCGCCCTCCCGTTTCGCCGCAGCGTTCGCCGGTGCCGTATTAGCGGCGGTGCTGGTCTACGTGACATCCTGATGATCGAGCGCGACGGGCGCCGCAGCTCGATGATGCTGACGCCGGCGGTTGTCGCCAATCCGTCGGAGCCAGCCCGCACGATCAGCCTGGCGTGCGTCGCGGGAGCGTGGGCGGCGATCGGCTTGATCGTGATCGCGATGCGTCCAACGGATCGCGCGTCGCAGTACTGCGCCGGCTTCATGATCCTGGCCGCGGCATCGCAACTCGGCGTCAGCCTCGCCGATATCGATCATCCCGCGGGTCCCGTTCACACCGTAGTGCGCTTTGCGGGCTTCGCGGCGTATCCATGGCATATCGTCTGCTGTTTCATGATGGCGGTCACCGTTGCTTCGACGGCGCTGCCGTTCTCCCGAACCGCTATCGTCGGAGCCGCGGCAATCTATACGACGGCGTCGATACCGCGCCTGATTGAGCTGCTCGATCCCGCGGTCGTCGCGAGCGTGAGCGATGTGTCGCGCGGGTGGCAGGGCATCATCGGCAGGTTCGTGATCGTCGCCGGATTGTTCTGCACGGTCGCCTCTCTGGCGCTGGCGCATCGGCGGCTGGAGTCGATCGTGACGCGGCGGCGCATCCGCTGGATGGTGGCGGGGCTGCTGCCGGCGGCGACGGCGTATTCGTTCACCGCGGCGCTGTCGGTTGTGGCGCGCACGCGGCCCGAGCTCGCGCCGATCTACGACACCGCCATCATCGTCACGTTGTTCGTGTCGCTCAGCGTGCCGATCGCCTTCGCTTACGCGGTCGCGCGCCACGAACTATTCGGCGTCCGCCTCGTGATCCGCATGAGCATTCGCTACGCGCTCGCGCGGACCGCTCTGTTGTGGATGCTCGCGGTGCCGCTGCTGGGGCTGGCGTGGACGATCTGGAGCGAACCCGAGCTCACGGTGCGCGGCCTGTTGTCGGCGGGCCGGCCGCATTTCTACCTGCTGATCGTGATCGGGATTTCGCTCGCGATGCGCGAGCGGCTGCTGGCGGCGATCGATCGGCGGTTCTTCCGCGATGCGCGCGATCGTGAGCGCATCCTGATCGAGCTCGCATCGGACATTGGCCGCACCGACACGGTGGCCGAGGCCGCCGAGCTCGTCGAGCGCGCCGTGAAGGCGTCGCTGCATCCGGAATCGATCCGCGTGCAGCTGCACGACACGGCGAAGAGCTTCCCTGCCGATCTGCCGACGACCGACACTCTCCTGCTGCAGAAGCTCGAAGCCGGAGAAGAGATTGAGCCGAATGAAAAGGACGTGGCGATCGTCGTGCCGATCATGAGTCACGAACGGCGGCTGATGGGCACGCTGCTCCTCGGCGCCAAGCGATCCGAGGAGCCCTACAGCGCCGACGATCTCAAGCTGCTGCGAGCTGTCGCGAGGCAAGTCGCGATGGCGGTCGAGAACGCGGCTCTCAGGCGCGAAGTGGCGCCGAGCGTCGAATCCGTCACGACGTATTGAGCAAGCTCGATCGTGACGCGGTTCGCGTGATCCGCGAGTGCGGAACATGCGGCCGCGTGTTCGATCACGACGCCGATACCTGCGCATACGATGGAGCGGCACTGGTGCCGACGCTGCCGGTCGAGCGCACGATTGCGAGCCGATACCGGCTCGATCGCCTGATCGGCCGCGGCGGCATGGGCGCGGTCTATGAGGCAGCGGACCTGCCGATCGATCGGCTGATCGCAGTGAAGATCCTGCAGCCGGAGTGCTTTGGAGACGATGCGGCGCTGCGCCGGTTTCAGCGCGAGGCGCGCATCCTCGGATCGCTGTCGCAACCCAACGTCGTCAAGGTGCACGGATCACTCGCGCCCGGCGGCGCGTTCCTCGTGATGGAGCGCGTCTACGGCGTGACGTGGCGGGCGCTGCTGCGCGATCGAAAGACCATCGATCGGGAAACACTGCGCGTGTGGATCGAGCAGCCCTGCGACGCGGTGATCGCGGCACACGCGCGGGGCATCGTGCATCGCGACCTGAAGCCCGAGAACGTGATCATCCAGGAGACGGCCGAGGGCACGCGATTGAAGGTGCTCGACTTCGGGATCGCGAAGCAGATCAACGCCCAGGGCGAGACCGACGGCACCAGTTTCGCCGGCCAGGTGGTCGGCACGCTTGGCTACATGGCGCCGGAGCAGCTCGAAGGCAAACCGGTCGATCACCGCGCCGACGTGTTTGCGATCGGCGTGATGGCGTGGGAAGCGATCTGCGGCGCGCGGCCGTTCGCGGGCACGACCGCCGCCGAGCTGGCGATCGTCATGCAGCAGCCGCCGATCGGCCCGTCGATGAGCGGCACGTTGCGCTCGGTATTGGAGAAGGCACTTTCGAGGACCGCCAACGATCGCCACCTGTCGGCCACCGAACTGAAGTGGTCGCTGACTGATGCTCTAAAGCACTGAAACAACGTCGGTTATAGCCCAAATCCTGGAACATTTGACAAAATGCCGCGCTGGGTGTTAACTAACCAGTTAGTTAAACATGTCGCCCGCTCGCAAAGACGCCGCCGCCATTTCGACTCGAGACGCCGTGTTTGATTCGGCCGCCTCGCTGTTTGCCAAGGGCGGCTTCGACGGCGTGAGCGTGGACGACATCGCGCGCGATGCCGGCGTCAACAAGGCGATGATCTACTACCACTTCGCCGACAAGCTCGCGCTGTATCGCGCCGTCCTCGGCGATGGCCTGAGCCGGATGGGCGCCACCGTGCACGCCATTGCGGCCGCCGCCGATGCGGCGCCGATCAAACTCGATCGTTTCATCGAAGCCTTCGTTCGCATGACGGAGACGCGTCCCTGGATGCCGGCGCTGATGCTCCGCGAAATCGCGGAAGGCGCGCCGCGCCTCGACGCCGACACCATGTCGCACATGCGCGTCGTGATCACGAGCTTCGCGGCGATTCTCAAGCAGGGCCAGGAGAGCGGCGCGTTCCGCCGCGTGCATCCGATCCTCGCGTACGAATCGGTGATCGGCCCGATCATCATCAACGCCGCGCGCGAGCGCGTCGCCGCGCAGCCCTCGCGGAAGGGCGACAACTTTCCGATGCTCGTCGCCATCTCGCACGACGAAGTCATCGCCCACGGCCAGGACACCGCCAGAAGGATGCTGGCCCCATGAAGGCACAGAAAACACCAGGGCCGCAGAAGGCGCAGAAAGCCCAGACTCTTATGAAGCGCTCAGTCATCATTCTCGCCGTATTCGCAAGTGCTTGCTCCGAAGAAGCGCCAACTGATCGCCTTCGAGTGTCGGGACATGTCGAAGCGACGGAGACACGTCTTGCGCCCGAAGCGGGCGGGCGGATACTCACGCTCACCGTGAAAGAAGGTGATCGCGTTCAGCCCGGCCAGACGGTGCTCACGCTCGACACGCGCGACGTGCAGCTCGCCGTCGACCGCGCGAAGGCGGAGCGAGCGGCGGCGGAAGCGCAGTTGCGGCTCGTCGAAGCCGGCGCTCGTGTCGAGGACATCCGGCAGGCGCAGTCGCAGATCGAGACGTCGCGCGCGGAAGTGGGCGCGGCCATGGCGGAGCTCGACGCGGCCGAGAAGGATCTGACGCGCTTCGACACCTTGCTCAAGAACAACTCGGGATCGCGCAAGCAGCGAGACGATGCGGCGACGCGGCGCGACGTGGCGACAGATCGGGTCGCGCAAGCCGAGAGCCGCGTGAAGACCGCGGAAGAAGGCCTGGCCAAGCTGCGCGCCGGCGCCAGGCGTGAAGAAGTCGACGCCGCCCGCGCCCGCGTCAATGTCGTGACCGCGCAGATCGCAGCGCTCGAAAAAGGACTGGGCGATGCAACGCTGAATTCACCCATTGCCGGCACCGTCACCGAAAAGCTCGTCGAAGCCGGCGAGGTGATCGTGCCGCGCGCGCCGGCGATCGTCGTCGTCGACCTCGATCACGCGTGGGCGGACGTGTTCGTGCCGGAACCGGCCGTGCCGCAGATCAGGATCGGCCAGCCGGCCACGGTCTTCACCGACGCCGGTGGTGCGGGGCTGCCCGGGACGATCGCCTACATCTCGCCGAAGGCGGAATTCACGCCCCGCAATGTGCAGACGGCCGAGGAGCGATCAAAGCTGGTCTATCGCGTCCGCATCAACGTCGACAACAAAGACGGCGTGCTTAAACAAGGCATGCCCATCGAAGCGGAAATCGCCCTCGCCAAATGAACGCCATTCAATTCGACAACGTCGTCAAGCGCTACGGCAAGGTCGACGCCCTTCGCGGTGTCACGTTCAGCGTCGGCAAGGGCGAGATGTTCGGCTTGATTGGCCCCGACGGCGCCGGCAAGACCACGGCGATCAGGGCGATCTGCGGACTGTTGCACGTCGATGAGGGCACCGTTCGCGTGCTCGGCAAGGATCCCGTCAAACAGCATCGCGAGGTAACCGCCACGGTCGGCTACCTGTCGCAACGGTTCTCGCTTTACGGCGATCTGAGCATCGACGAGAACATTGCCTTCTTCGCCGAGATCCACGGCGTCCGTGATTTCCACGGCCGCCGCGATCGCCTGCTCGACATGACGCAGCTGACGAAATTCCGCGGCCGGCTCGCGGATCAACTCTCGGGCGGCATGAAACAGAAGCTGGCGCTGGCGTGCACGCTGGTCCATGAGCCGCAGGTGATCGTGCTCGATGAGCCGACCACCGGCGTCGATCCGGTGTCGCGGCGCGAGTTCTGGAAGCTGCTGTCGCAGTTCCTGGCGCAGGGCATCACCATCCTGACGTCGACCCCGTACCTCGACGAAGCCGAGCGCTGCTCGCGAATCGCGCTGCTGCACGAAGGCAAAGTCCTCGCGCTCGACCAACCGGGCAAGCTTCGCGCCGGCCTGGCCGGAACGCTGTTCGAAGTCGTGGTCGCGGCGCCGCGGGAAGCGCTCGACAAACTGACCGCTCGAAAAGAAATCAGCAGCGCCCAGGTGTTTGGCGATCGCCTGCACGTCTGGATCGATCACGGCGATGCGCGAGCGGCGGAACAAACCGTCGCCGCCGCGATGAACGCCGCCGGAATCGCCGCAACGAGCACTCGTCCGATCGTTCCGTCACTCGAAGACGTCTTCATCGCAAGGCTAGGCCACGGATCCAGGGCCACAGAAGGCACAGAAAGCTCAGAGCTCAGGTCATGACGCGCTTAGTCATCTTCTTCGCCATCCTGATTTGCCTCCCCGAGTCGTCATTCGGTCAATCTCCAATTCGTTTGTCCCTCGCGGACGCCATCGCGCGCGGGTTCGAGAACAGTCATCGTCTCGCGGAAGCGCGCGCGAGGGAGGAAGGCGCGAAGGCGGCAGCGAACACCGCGGACCTTGCGCGCAAGCCGATCGTCGGCGCGAATGCCAGCTACACGCGCACGAACCACGTCACCGAGTTCTCGTTCCCGCAGCCGAACGGCAGCCGGCTGGTCGTGTATCCCGACATTCCCGACAACTTCATGTCGCGGCTCTCGTTCCAGTGGCCGATCTACACCTCGGGGCGCGTCGACGCGCTCGAGCGCGCCGCGATCGCCGAGGCCCAGGCCGCGGGGGCGGACATCGAAACGGCGCGCGCCGATCTGCGGCTGGAAATCGTGCGCGCATACTGGGCGGCGGTGACCGCGCGAGAAGCCGAGCGTGTGCTCGAGGAATCATCCGCGCGCGCCGAAAAGCAGTTGACCGACGCGCGTCAGCGTTTTGATGTCGGATTGATCCCGCCGAATGAGGTATCGAGTCTCGAAGCACAGCGATCGCGGGAGCGCGCGCAGTTGATCGAAGCGACCAACATTCGCGAGGCGGCAACGATCGATGTGCGGCGGCTCATCGGTGCTCCCCAGGACGCGGTGATCGAATTTACCGACACGCTCGACGCGTCAACCGGTCCGGCGCCGGTCGCGGGCGCCGTCGCTGACTTGATCAAGCAGGCGCTGGACGCGCGGCCCGAGCGCAAAGCGATGTCATTCCGCCTCGGTGGCGCCGAAGAGCGGCAGAAGGCCGCGCTGACCGCGGCCAAACCCACGATCGCATTTACCGGCGGTGTCGACTACGCGAATCCAAATCCGCGCATCTTCCCGCGCAAAGGCGAATGGCAGGAGTCGTGGGACGCCGGCGTCAGCGTCAACTGGAACTTCTTCGACTTCGGCCGCGCGAAGTCGCAGGCCGCTGAAGCGGCGGCGGCCGTGACCGCGACGCGTGAGCGAATGGCCGAATTCGATTCGATCGTGAGCGCCGACATTCGCCAGCGCATGCTCGATCTCGAATCGAGCCAGGCCATGGTCCGGGCCGCGACCGATGCGGTGCGGAGCGCCACCGAGGCGCGCCGCGTGGTCACAGATCGCTTCGGCGCCGGTGTAGCCACCAGCACGGATGTTCTCGTTGCGCAGGTCGCGCTGCTCGAAACCGAGCTGACACGGACGCGCGCGCTCGCGGGCGTGCGGCTTGCCGAAGCCAGACTCGAACGAGCACTTGGACGACAGCCATGAACGACAAAGAAATATCTGCGCCTTCTGCGGCCCCGGGATTGGCAATAGATGTTCGCGGCTTGTCCCGGAAGTTCGGCGCCTTCCTGGCCGTCGACAACCTGTCGTTCTCCGTCAAGCAGGGCGAGATCTTCGGCTTCCTTGGCGCCAACGGCGCCGGAAAGTCGACGACAATCCGCATGCTGTGCGGTCTGTTGAAGCCGACCGCGGGCACTGCGCTCGTGGGTGGTGTGGATGTCAGCAGTAATCCTGAAGGTGTGAAGCGCGCCATCGGCTACATGTCGCAGAAGTTCTCGCTCTACGAGCTGCTGACCGTAGATCAGAACATCGAATTCTTCGGCGGCATCTACGGACTGTCGGGCGAGCGCCTGGCCGACCGCCGCAAATTCGTCCTCGAGATGGCGGGCCTGAAGGGGCGCGAGACCACGCTGACGCGCGAGCTGCCCGGCGGCTGGCGGCAGCGGCTCGCGCTTGGCTGCGCGATCCTCCATGAACCGCGCATCGTGTTCCTCGACGAGCCGACCGGCGGTGTCGATCCGTTATCGCGCCGGCGCTTCTGGGATCTGATCGGCAGCCTGTCGCGTCACGGCGTCACCGTGCTGGTGACGACGCATTATCTCGATGAGGCGGAGCACTGTCACCGCATCGCGATCATTCAAGCCGGCAGGCTTGCGGCGCTGGGTACTGCCACTGAATTGAAACAGGTGTTCTCGTCGCGGCCGATTGTCGAGATTCATGCCGCGCAGCCGGTCCAGGCCATGGCCATCCTCGACCGGCACGCCGGCGTGGAGAAGACCGGCCTGTTCGGCACGGCGGTGCACGCCGTGCTGAAGGACGCATCGGCCGATCCGGCCGCGCTCGCCGCGGCGCTGACGGCCGAAGGGATCGACGTCAACTCGATCGGCGCGGTGTCGCCATCTCTCGAAGACGTCTTCCTCGACGTCGTCGAGCGCGTGGGAGCGGCGTGATGCGAAAGACGCTGGCGGTGGCGTCGAAGGAGCTGCGCCAGATCCTGCGCGATCGGCGATCGCTGCTGATCCTGCTGTTCGTGCCGGCGTTCTTCCTCCTGCTCTACGGCTACGCGCTGAACTTCGACATCCGCAATGTCCGGCTCGCCGTCCAGGATCAGGACCGCAGCACGAAGAGCCGCGAGCTGGTGTCGTCGTTCGTGAACTCCGGCTACTTCTCGCTGGTTGGCTACGTCGACTCGCCGAAGGAGCTCGATCGCCTTGTTGATGAGGGACGCGTGCGCGCGATTCTTTCGATACCGTCCGGATTCGAGCGCGACCTGTCGCTCCGCCAACCCGTGACGGTGCAAGTGATCATCGACGGCGATAACGCGAACACCGCATCCACAGTCAGTGGTTACGCGCGAAACCTGATCAACGCCTATAGCGGGGCGCAGATGGAGTTGGCTCGTCCGGCTCCCGGTTCCCGGCTCCCGGCTCCCGTGATTTCGATCGAGCCACGCATCTGGTACAACCCGCAGCTTCGATCGACCCTGTTCCTGGTTCCGGGCTTGATCGCGTACATCTCGATGATCACCGCCGTCGTCTCCACCGCGCTGTCCGTGGTGCGTGAGAAGGAGCGCGGCACCATGGAACAGGTGCGGATGGCGCCGCTCAGCCCGTTTCCTTACATTCTCGGCAAGACGCTGCCGTATCTGGTCATCTCGTTCGTGTCGGCGATTCTCGTGATCCTCTCCGCGATGCTGCTGTTCGACTTGCCGATGCGCGGGTCGTGGCTGCTGCTGTGCTTCGCGATCGGATTGTTCCTGGTTGGCGCGCAGGCGCAGGGCCTGCTGATTTCGACGATTGCGGAATCACAACAGGTCGCCTTTCAGGTCGCGCTGCTGTCGTCGCTGCTGCCGACGATGATCCTGTCGGGCTTCATCTTTCCAATCACCAGCATGCCGACGGTCGTGCAATGGATCACGCATATCGTGCCGGCGAGATATTTTCTCGTCGCTCTCCGCGCGATCGTGTTGAAAGGCGCCGGCATCACCGCGTTCTGGCCCGACATGATGGCGCTCGCGATCTTCGCGAGCGTCGCCATTGGCCTGGCGTCGCTCAGATTGCGGAGAGAGTGGGCATGAGGCGCGTCCTGCACCTGATGAAGAAGGAGCTGCTCGAGCTGCGGAAAGATCCTCGGCTCTTCAGCGTCGTCATTCTTGCGCCCATCATCCAGCTCAACGTGCTCGGCTACGCCGCGACGACGGATGTGAAGGACATCCCGATCGCGATCGTCGACGCCGATCGCTCGACCGCCAGCCGCACCCTCGTGCAGCGATTCGAAGCGTCGGCCAACTTCAAGATCGTGGCCATGCCCGGATCGACCAGCGAGATCGATTCATACCTCGATCGCGGCGAAGCATGGATGGTGCTCAGCATTCCTCCCGACTACGGCAGGAAAGTGGGAGCGGGCAGGCCGACGACCATCCAGGTTGTGGCCGACGGCACCGATTCCAATTCCACCGGCGTGGCGATGGGATACGCGCAGACGTTGATTGGCGGCTACGTCCAGGACCTCGCGGTTGATGCTGCACCTGGCCTTCCCGTGAGCCTCGTGCAACCCGAGATCCGCGTCTGGTTCAACCCGCGCCTCGAAAGCCGCGACTTCATGATCCCGGGCATCGTCGCGCTGCTGCTGCTCGTGATCACCACGAATCTCTCAGCGATGGCAATCGTCCGCGAGAAGGAGATCGGCACGCTGGAGCAGTTGAACGTGACGCCGCTCGCGCGCTGGGAGCTGATCACCGGCAAGCTCCTGCCATACGCCTTCATCGGCATCATCGACGTCGTCCTGGTCCTGATCGTCGCGATCTACTGGTTCGAAGTGCCGATGCGCGGCAGCATCCCGCTGCTGCTCGGGATGTGCCTGATCTACCTGTTGTCGACGCTTGGCCTCGGCCTGTTCGTCTCGACCATTTCGCAGACGCAACAGCAGGCCATGATGACGACGATCTTCTTCTTCCTGACGCCGATGATGTATCTGTCGGGATTCATCTTCCCGATCGAGAACATGCCGCAGTGGATCCAGCCGCTGACCTACTTGATTCCGCTGCGTTACTTCCTGGTGATCGTTCGCGGGATCTTCCAGAAGGGCATCGGCCTCGAAATCCTGTGGCCGCAGGCCGTCGCACTGCTCGCCTGGGGGTTATCGATGCTGACGCTGGCGACCTTGAGATCGTCGAAACGTCTGGGCTGATCCACCGATCGATCATCCACAGATTTCACAGATTGGACGTTGCTCGCGGGCCGGCCTGCGGCCGGCCCTCCGTCACCAACGAAGCACGGAAGAAATGAGTCCTCTGAACCGCGCCGACTCATTTCTTCGGTGCTTCGCTGGTGACGCGGCGCGTAGCGCCTCGGCGAGCAACGCACCCATCACATCTGTGCAATCCGTGAAATCTGTGGACAACTAAGCTCGCGCGGCGCGCTCGCCTTCTTGTACGTCGACTTTGCTCAGCACGAAGGCGCCCGCCACGAACAATCCGAGGATCGCGAGGATCGCCGACTTGCTGTTGCCGGTGAGCATCACGCTGAGCGTGAAGATCAGCGGGCCTAATACCGTGGCAAAGCGCTCGGCGACCGCGAAGAATCCAAAAAACTCCGACGTGCGGTCCTGCGGAATCAGTCGCGCGAACAGGGCGCGGCTGAGCGCCTGCGCGCCACCCTGTACCGTTGCGATCAGGAAGGCCAGCACGAAGAAGTGCGTCGCGTTGGTCATGAAGTAGGCCAGGACCGTCGCGAGCGCGTAAACGCCGATCGCAATGAAGATGCAGCGCTTCGTGCCGAGGCGGGAGCCGAGCGATCCGAACAGGAACGCGAACGGGATGCCGACGAACTGCACCATCACGAACGCGGCAATCTGCAGGTTGGAGTCGACGCCCACTTCGGCGCCGTAGACGCCGGCCATGCGGATGATCGTCTGGATGCCGTCCTGGTAGAGCAGCATCGCGATGAAGAGCAGGAAGGCGTTGCGATAACGGCGGACTTCCCTGAATGTCTGCGCCAGCCTGCTGAACGCGGCGACGACGGCCAGGCTGCCGTGTTGCCGTCCCGCGGCCGGCGGCTCGGGCACCGTCAGGAACAGCGGAATCGAAAACGCCGCCCACCAGATCGCCACCGCCACGAACGACGCGCGAATCGCCGCGATGTTGTTCGCGAAGCCAAACGTCTCCGGCTTCATGATCCACGCGAGGTTGAGCAGCAGCATCACGCCGCCGCTCAGATAACCCATCGCGTACCCCGCCGACGACACCTTGTCGGTCTCCTCGGCCCTGGCCACGTGCGGCAGCAGGGAATCGTAGAAGACGAGCGATCCGGAAACGCCGATGTTGCCGATGAAGAACAGCGTCAACGCCAGCGTGACGTCGCCTTCGCCGATCAGCACCATCGAAGCGCAGGCGGTAACGCCGATCGCCATGAATGACGCCAGGAGCTTTTTCTTGATGCCGGTGTAGTCCGCCAGCGCGCCGAGAATCGGCGACGTGGCGGCGATCACCAGCATCGAGATCGTGGTGATCAGGCCGAAGCGTGCCGTAGCCTGCGCCGGCGCGAGGCCCTTGGCGGCATAGGTCGCGAAGAAGACGGGGAAGACCGCGGTGACGACGGTCGTGAAGTAGACGGAGTTGGCCCAGTCATACCAGGCCCACGCCCGTTGCTCGCTTGTGGTGAGACCAACTCGGGAGAGAAGGGCGGCCAGCACGCCCGGATGATAGCTCGGCTGTCGATCTCAGATCTCAGATTTCGAGATCTGAAATCGTCAGCGTCGGATCGAGACGTCGCCGCTAAACGTCTTCAGCTTGAAGTCGCCGGCGCCGCCGCCGTTCAGCGTGCCTCGGAAGTTGCGGCGGCTGCTGCTGTTCAGCGTCACCGGCAGGTCGCTCTCGAAGCGGCCGCTGAAGCTGTTGAAGTCGATGGTGCCGCGGGCGCTGGCCGGCAGCCGCAGCCGGACGTTGCCGCTGAACGTGTTGACGTCAATGTCGTGGCCGTCCCCGAAGTCCGTCGACTCGATAATCACGTTCGAGCTGAAGCCGTCGATGTTCTGGCTGGCGCTGACGCCGGTCACCGTCACGTCGGCGCTGAAGGTCTTGATGTCGAGGCGCGTCTTCGCCGGCACGGTGATCTCGAAATCGGTTTCGACGACGTTGTCGTTGCGGCGCTCGACGAGGCGGTGATTGGCGTCGACCTCGATGGTGTTGCCGCTCTGCGTGATCTCGAGCTTGATGTCGTTGAGCCGATCGCGCGTGGCGCGGCGGATGGCGTGGACGACCAGCTGATCGCCGGAGCCGCCGGTGATCCTGACGCGGCCGGAGAAGGTCTTGAGGCGGAGCGTGCCGCCCGCCGGCATTGCCAGCGTGCGGTCAACGGTTTCAGTGTCGCGCGGGCCGCGGTCGCGATCGTCGCGGTTGCGCTGGGCCGCCGCCGGCGCGGCGAGGATCAGGGCGGCCAGCAGAGCGAAAGTGGGGGTCAATAGGCGCTTCTTCATACTGAGTGAATAGACGAGGGTTGGCTGCCCACGGTTGACGGGGCGGGCCGCGTGACGATTTCAGATTTTAGATGGTAGATCTCAGATTGATTGGCAGATTTTGCCAGGTCAGCAAACGACCAGCCAGGCTAATTCGTTGATTCTAAAGGGTTGAAGCGTCAGGCACGCCCAGTGCTTTGTAAAGACGTATGAACTCGAAAGAATTGAAGGATCGAACCAAGCGCTTTGCCTTGAGCGTCATTTTGCTCGTCCGGGAGTTGAGATCTGAATTTGCCCTATCTGCGGAGATCTGCCATCTGCTTGAGCTCCGCCAAATCCTTATCCGCCTTGGCCCACGCTTTTTCAGCCAAGGCGAATTCGCGTCGCGTCGTTTCAGAGGTGCCGCTGTTGTGATGCGACACCAGGCCCAGCGCAAAGTGGGTCCCGGCATAGTTCGGGTCGTGCTCCAACATCATCTGCGCCAGCCGCGCCGCGAAGGCCCAGTCGCCGACGGCGCGCGCCGAGCGGGCGAGGGCCTCGAGCCTGAACAGCGACTGCGTCCAGGCGTCGGGGCCGGGCAGGGACCGCCACTTCTGCGCGGCGCGCTCCATCACCCTGCGGCCCTGGTCGCGCTGCCCGGTGCGCAGCAGGAACTCGCCCTGCAGCGCTTCGAGCGCGATTGCAGCGAGGCCCTGCGCGCCTTGTGCCGACCGCAGCGCCTTGAGCGCGGCGTTCGACGATTGCGCGCCATCAGCAGGTCGATTCATGGCCAGCTGCGCCAAGCCGGATTCGATGTGACCGGTCGCCTGCACCACGAGATTGGGATGCTTCAACAGCTGCTGCGCGGCCGCGAGCGCCTCGGTTGGCCGGTCGCGCGCGACCAGGAACGCCGGCCATTCGCGCTTGTTCACCGCCTGGACCAGCAGGTTGGTCGGCAGGTCGAACGATTGCTTCAACAGCGCTTCGGCCTTCTTCATCTGGCCGGTGTATTGATACGACGCCGCCAGCAGATCGAGATTGTGCGCGTGATGCCAGTCGAGCTCCGCGGCGATCTTCTCGCGCGCGCTGTAATCGCGCTGCAGCTTGTCGGCGGCCTCGAATCGCGCGATCGCCTCGTTGATGCGGCCAAGACGACGAAGTTCGTGGCCGTGCATGTGCACGGCATGCGGCACACCCGGATTCGCCGCCGCGTATGCGGACGCCGCACTCTCCGCTTCCTTGATGCGGCCGGTGTTCTCGTAGGCATGGGCGAGGAAGTGCGACGCCGGCCAGCCTTTCGCACGTTCGTAAAATGCGATCGATCCGGCCACCGATCCCTGGCCGCGATCGGCCGGATCCGGAGATTCCGCGATACCGCGCAACAAGACGAACTGCGTGTCACTGGGAAACGCCGCGATTGCGGCGTCGAGCGCCGTGCGATACGCCGCCAGCTTCGCGGGATCCGCGGAGCTTTCCGCCGTCATCTGCAACGAGCGCGCGTCGACATGGCGTTTGATGTGATCCGCCGCGTTCGCCGCCAGCTTCTGGGCCGTGGCGATGGCCTCGGTGGCCTGCGCCGGCTTGTTCAACTCGATGTACGCGTAGCTCAAGCCCACAGACGCGAGCGCCATCTGCGGATCGAGACGCAGCGCCTGGTGGAACGATCGCGCCGCTTCGATCCACACGAAGTTGTGGAGATACGCGAGCCCTTGATCGTAGAGCTTCTGCGCGTCCGCATTCTTCGTCGCCGCGTCGTCATGAAAGGCGCCGACGCCGGTGCGAATCGTGACCGGGCGCTCGAGCAGCTGTTGCGGAATCGATGGAATCGTGTGGAGCGCGTGCTGCCCAGAAAGTGAAAAGGAAAAAGGAAAAAGGAAAAACAACGGTAAAACGAAAAACAACGGTAAAACGAAAAACGGGAAGCCCAAGATGTTCGTCCTGGACTTCCCGATCATTTTTACTTTTTCCTTCTTCCTTCCAACTTTTTACTTTCTAGAAGCTGATATGTCCGCCGATCTTGAAGAAGCGGTTCTGCAGCACGTTGGTCGGACGCAGGTACTGCGACGTCGCCGCGGTCGAGTACGTCGTCGTGACGGTGTACGGCCAGCTGCTGTTGAACACGTTGTAGAGGTCGAAGTCCACGCGGAGGCGGACCTTGTCGACCGTGAAACGCTTGGCGAGCTTGAGGTCGAGCTGATTGAGGTTGTACTTGCCATAATCGAGGCCCTCGCGGATCAGCTGCACCGTGCGCGAGGCCGCGTTGCTCTGCCAGTTGCGGCCGAGCTGCTGCATCGCGATCGCGTTGGTGACCGTCCACGCCGCCGTGATGCTGGGGCCGGCGCCGCCGGTCTGCACGCCGCGCGTGAACTGGTAGGTGCCGCCCAACTGGATGTCCCAGGGCAGCGTGTAGGAGCCCGAGAACTTCGCATCCGGCCGGTAACCGTACTCGCGCCGGCAGCCCTTCGTCCCGTCCGCGTAGATTTCGGTGCTGCCGGCCGGCACCGCATCGAAGCCCGCCTGCAGCAGGTTGCAGTTGTCGAACGTCCGCGCCGTTGCGGCGAGGCCGCCGCGAAGGAACGCGCCGTTGCGGAACCGCGACTCGAGGTTGACGTCGAAACCCTGATACAGGTTGGTTTCGCCGCCGAAGTCCTTCGAGAAACGGATCAGGCTGTTGGCCGGCCCTGCCGCCGCGAACGCCGATTGCTTCAGATCCTGGATCCCGCACACCTGATAACCACCGCCATCCGGCAGATCGGGATCGCGCGGCGCCGTGATGCACACCGAATCGTAGCTGCTGGCGTCGAAGCGCAGATCGTCGACGATCGTCTGGTTGCCGAACGTCCGGCGATAGTAGCCGCCGTTGACCGACATGCGATCCGCGAGCTGATGCTGCATCGCGAAGGTGACCTCGTTGTTGTAGCCGCGTTTGCCCCAGCCGCGGAGCAGGTCGGGCGAATACTGCGTCGTCGGCACCGTCAGACGGCCGAACGTGGACGTTGCCGCCGAGTTGGTCAGCTCGTTGAACTGGATGTTGCCGTTGGCGTCGAGCGGCAGGCCATTGCCGTCGAGGTCGGTCCAGGCGCGCGTGTCCGACGCCGTGAGCGCGCCGATCGGATTGACCTGGTTGGCGAAGGCGATTGCCTGGCCGGCCACGTAGCGCGCGTAGCTGGCCTTGATCGCCGTCCGGCCGTTGCCGAACACGTCCATCGCGAAGCCGACGCGCGGTGAAATGTCCTTCCAGTTCTGCACCATGCCGGTACAGAGGTCGCCGGGATCGACGGTGCCGTCCGGGCAATCGCCGAACGTCGCGCCGGGGCCGAAGCGGCTGGCCAGCACCGAGCTCTGGCGCGTCTCGCCGATGAACTGGTCGAAGCGCACGCCGAGATTCAGCGTCACCCGGCCAAGCGACCACTTGTCCTGCATGTAGATGCCGAGGTCGCGATTGATGCCGTTGCTCCGATCCGACGGCAGGCGCAGCGTCACCGAGAGCGGGCGGCCGGCGTTGTAGTTGATTGGCTGGACGTCTCCGGTCCACACCCGCAGCTCTCGCCAGTCGCCGTTGCTCCACGTCAGTCCGGCGCGCAGGCTGTGTGAACCGACGATGTACGACGCCGCGCCCATGAAGGTGCGCAGCACTGAAAAATGGTCCGCCGGGTTGGGCCACGCGTTCGCGTTGGTGTTGTTCGACGTGTCGACGACGTTGTAGACACGCGAGTTCCTGATCGCCTCGGCGTCCCAGACTTTTTTGTCGGTACCCGTGACGCTCGGCTGGTACAGCTCGGTGTATTCCTGGTTGTACATCCCGAAGCCGCCTTCGAGCAGCAGCTTGTTGGTATGCGTTCGCGTCCACTTCGACACGTTCGCGAAGCTGGTCGGCGTCACCTGCACGCCGGCCGCTTCGGGCGGAATGTTGGACGCAATGCCCCAGTGGTTGCGGTACTTGCGCTGGTTGTCGTGGTACACCGAAACCTTGTCCTTGCCGCTCACCTGCCACGAAATGCGTCCGGCGTTGCTCGTGATATATCCGTCGTCGAAACCGGGCCTCGTGAAATCGGGGGCGTAGACGAACGGCGACGGGTCGCTGTCGAAGTAGGAGCCGGTCTTGGTCTTCGTCGAGCCGAGGTTCCGGAACGTGTAATTGAACCAGATCTTGTTCCTGACGATCGGGCCGCCGATCGACGGGTTGACGTCCCAGATTTTCTGAATCACGTCGACGTTCGTGATGTAGTTGTTGGGATTGAACGTCTTGCTGCCCTGGAGGTTCGAGCGCGTGCACGCCTGGCCGATGCCCGGTGAGCCGCAGTTGTCGGACTGGAAGCCCTCGCCCGCGTAGTTGAACGTCGCGGTGCCGCGGAAGCTGTTGCCGCCGTCTCTCGGCACCATGTTGACGCGCATGCCGCCCTGGCCCATTTCGGCGGAGTCGGCACCGGTCACATAGCTGAACTCTTCGAAGCTCGCGTCATTCCAGTAGACGCCGGAGTAGGCGCCCTGCGCGCAGAGGTTGTTCAGGCGGATGCCTTCGATCGTCTGCACCGTGTCGCCCGAGCCGCGATACTGCAGCGGCGACTGCTGGAGGTTGCCCGAGCCGCCGACGTCGCGCGACAGCGCGCCGCCGCCGCCGACCGCGAGCGTTGTGCCGGGGATCATGATGCCGACCGCCTGGATGTTGCGCCCGGTGGGCAGCGCTTCACGCACTTCCGCGGTCATGACGACGCGCTGCGTGATGCTGGAGGTGTCGACGATCGGCGATTCACCGGTGACGGTCAATGTCTCGGTGAGCTCACCGACTTTCAACTCGGTGTTGATCGTCGCGGTGAAATCCGACGTCAGCTCGACGCCTTCGCGAACCACGCTCGAGAATCCCGGCAACTCGAACTTGACGGTGTAAGTGCCGGGGCGCAGCGCGACGATCGAGTACGTGCCCGAGCCGCTCGTGACGGTCGAACGCGTTTTTTCGATCAGCGCCGGGCTCGACACTTCAACGGTGACGCCGGGCAGCACGCCGCCCGACGCATCTTTGACCGTTCCCGAGATTGCGCTGGTTTGCGCCGATGCGATTACCGGCGAGAGGACAACAGCAAGAACGGCAAAACAACAGATCGTTATCGATCGCATCACAGAAATTCCTCCTCGAAACCCGGCGCGAGCGGGTCAGCGTTCAAACAGGGCAACCCGCCCTGCAAATGAGCACATTAAGCAGTAGGCCGCGAGCCCTGTCAATACAGGTTCGATCCACCAAAGTGGATCGCCTTCGGCAGGCTCCGGCGAGGCAGGCTACTTTTTGGTGGCCGTAAAGGTGCCGGTCACCATGCCGCCGATATCGAGCTTGCCCTTCATGGTGTTCTTTTCGACGGTGCCGTCATACGTCACAGGGGCCTGTTGGCCCTGGGCGTCGATGGTGAAAGTGAAGTGGATCGCTGAGCCTTTCATGGTGCCAGTCAGATCGGCATTGCCGAGCTGCCCGGCGTACTTGCCCGTGAGTTTTTCGCCGTCCTGCTTGAAGGTGATGGTCGGCGTGCCGCTGCCTTGATCGGTGGCCACGTTGAAGAGCCATTCACCCGTGACGTTGGTGGCCTGAGCGGCGAGTGCAGTCGTGAGCAGTCCGATCGCGAACACAACGACGGTCAGAACGCGAATGATGGATTTCATATTTTCCGGCCCTCTCCTCGGGGACTCGAATGCTAATGCTAGGATTGGTCCACTTCAAGAGGTCAATCTATGCGTCGATTCGCGCTGGCCGTGATCGCTCTGGTCGCATGCACCCAAGGCACCGTAGGCACCCAGGCACCCAGGCCCTCAGGCACCCTGGGAGAGTGGACCCATTATGGCGGCAATTCCGCGAGTCACAAGTACTCGCCGCTGGATCAGATCAATAAAGACAACATCGGCAAGCTGACGATCGCGTGGCGATGGGCGTCGCCCGATAACGCGTTGATCGACGCGAATCCGACCGCGCGTCCCGGCGGCTATGCGGACACGCCGCTGATGGTGAAGGGCGTGCTGTACACCGTCACGTCGCTCGGGCAGATCGCGGCGATCAATCCCGGCACCGGCCAGACGATCTGGAGCCTCGATCCGGGCAACTGGAAAACGGCGCGGCCCGGCAATCTCGGCTACGTGCATCGTGGCCTCGCGTATTGGAGCGACCCTTCGACTTCGCTCAGGGCAGGCGGCCCGATCGAGCGCTTGCTGCTCGGCACACATGACGCATATTTGATTTCGATCGACGCCAGGACAGGAAAGCTCGACGCGTCGTTTGGCGATGGCGGCCGCGTTGATCTGATGGGATCGCTCGCGCACGCGGTGCGCGCCACGAATTATTCGGTCAGCGCGGCGCCGGTGATCTGCAAGGACGTGGTCGTGGTCGGCGCCAGCATTCACGATGGGCCGACGCACAAGGAGTGGCCGCGCGGCGACGTCAGCGGCTTCGACGTGCGGACCGGCAGGAAGCTGTGGACGATTCACTCGATTCCGCAGAAGGGCGAGTTCGGCAACGAGACGTGGGGCGATGACTCGTGGACCTACACCGGCAGCACCAACGTGTGGACCAACATGTCGTCCGACGAAGAGCTCGGCTACGTCTACCTGCCGTTCGGTACGCCGACCGACGACTTCTACGGCGGCCATCGCCCCGGCGCGAACCTGTTCGCGGAAACGATCATGGCGATCGACGCGAAGACCGGCAAGCGCGCGTGGCACTTCCAGGGCGTGCACCACGGCGTGTGGGACTACGATTTTCCCGCGGCGCCGATCCTGATCGACATCAACGTCAACGGCAAGCCGATCAAGGCGCTCGCGCAGGTCAGCAAGCAGGGCTTCACCTACGTGCTCGATCGCCGCACCGGCGCGCCGGTGTGGCCGATCGAGGAGCGGCCGGTTCCGCAATCCACGGTGCCGGGTGAGCGCACGCATGCGACACAGCCGTTCCCGACGAAGCCTCCCGCCTACGAGCGGCAGGGCGTCACCGAAGCGGATCTCATCGACTTCACGCCGGAGTTGAAGGCCGCCGCGCTCGAAGTCTTCAAGCAGTTCGAGACGGGTCCGATTTTCACGCCGCCGTCGGAGAAGGGCACCATCGTCAACCCGGGGTGGGCCGGCGGCGCGAACTGGGCCGGCGCGTCGTTCGATCCGGAAACCAGCACGTTGTATGTGCCGTCGATGACGAGTCCGATCGTGGTGCAGCTCGTCAAACCGAATCCGGAGCGCAGCAACCTGCTGTATGCGAGAGGCGGGACGATGATGCCGCCGGCGCTGGATGGCTTGCCACTGCTGAAGCCGCCCTATGGCCGCGTCACAGCGATCGATCTGAACAAGGGCGACACGAAATGGGTGGCCGCGATCGGCGATGGGCCGCGCAACCATCCGTTGCTGAAGGACCTCAACCTGCCGGCGCTGGGCGCGCCGATTCGCAATGCGGCAATGGTGACGAAGACACTGCTGTTCGTCGCGATGGGCGCGGGCAATCTTGGCGGCGGCCGGAATCTGCCGATCCGCGGCCGTCCAATGAGCAAGGTCGAGATCGAGCCGACCCGCTTCCGCGTCTATGACAAGGCGACCGGAGCTCCGCTATGGGACATGGACGCGCCGTCGCGGCCGCTCGCGTCACCGATGACCTACATGTTTCAAGGGAAACAGTACATAGTTGTCGCCGGCGGCGGAGGGACCAACGCCGAGTTGATCGCCTTCGCACTGGGGTCTTGAGGTCTTGAGGTCCTGAGGTCCTGAGGTCCTGAGGTCTTGAAAATGCGCATTCTTCCTGTCTGCCTGTCTGCCTGCCTGGCCTGTCTGCCTGTCTGCCTGCCCGGCCCTGCCTTCGCGCAAGCGCTGCCGAACATCAGCTTGCTGTCGGTCCGCTACAACTCGATCAAGGCGGCGGAGAAGGCGACCGGCGAGTTGAAGGCGCAGCTCGACGACGTCGACAAGGCGATCGCCGATGCGCGCCGCAGCGGCAACACCGGCGAGGTCCGCAGGCAGATCGCGAAGGGGATGACGCTGCTCAACAAGGAAGCGTGGACGCCGCAGACGGACTACCGCGCCTCGCTCGCGCTCCGCACCGAACGCACCGTCGTCGACTCGGCGGTGCCGTATGCGATTCGCCTCGAGCAGATCTATCGTCCCGCGACCGAACTGAGTCCGGCGCTCACGACGAAGGTTTCGATTCGCAAGCGCGTGCCGCCCGCCCGGCCGGGAGATGCCGCGGCGGCAGCGGCGGCCGAAGCCGCCGCTCTGCAGACGAAATCTCTCGGCACGTTCGACGGCGTCAGCCGCGATCTGCGTGAATCACCGTTCGCGATGGAGCTCGATCTCAGCGGCGTTGAAGATGGGTCGATGGTGCTCCAGGCCGAAGTGCTCGACGGCACCACGTCGCTCGGCGCGACGACGCTCGGCGTGTTTGTGAGCAAAGGCCTCGATGCGAAGTTGAAGGCGCTCGACACCGCGGCTCTATCAGCCACGCCGGCGGTGCGGGACGACATCGCGTATCCAGGTGATTACATCAAGAACGTGAACCGCGGCCGTGTCGAGCTGGCGGACTTCAACGTTGCGGCGGAGATTGCGAAAGCGGAAGCGATTGTCACCGGCGCCAAAGGCGGGAAGGATCCGTTCAAGGGCAAGACTGGAGATTTCGAACGACACTATCTGCTGCAAGGCGCGAACGAGATCATGCCGTATCGCGTTTATGTCCCGAAGGGCTACGCGGCATCGAAGCCCACCGCGCTCGTGGTCGCGCTGCACGGCCTCGGCGCCAACGAAGATTCGTTCTTCGATAACTACTCGCAGCTGCCGCCGCAGCTCGCCGAGAAGCACGGTTTCCTGATGGCGGCGCCGCTCGGCTTCCGCCGCGACGGCTTCTATGGCTCCGGCGTGATGGGCGCGACCGATGCCGCATCCCGCCGGCGCGGGGAATACAGCGAGAAGGACGTCCTCGAAGTGCTGCGGCTGATGAAAGCGGCCTACAACGTGGACGACTCGCGCATTTATCTGATCGGTCATTCGATGGGCGCGATCGGCACGTGGGCGCTCGCCGCGAAGTATCCGCAGACCTGGGCCGCGCTCGTGGCGTTCTCAGGAACGGGCTCGCCCGGTCTCGCGGACAGCATGAAGGCGATTCCGCAATTCGTGGTCCACGGCGACGCCGACAACACCGTCAACGTGTCCGGATCACGCAACATGGTCGGTGCACTGAAGAAGCTGAATGCAAACGTCACTTACGTCGAAGTTCCCGGCGGCAGCCATACGGACGTGGTGGTCCCGAATCTCCCGCAGGCATTCGAGTTCCTCTCGGCTCAGCGGAAAGGCGTCGCGACCAGCACTAAGCAGCAGTGAAATAGCGAAGCCGTGAAAGACCTCGTCGATCGACTCAAGCAGCAGGACGTCCGCGTCACTGTCCTCACCGGTGCGGGTGTTTCCGCCGCCAGCGGCGTTCCAACATTTCGCGGCGCAGACGGCCTGTGGCGAAACTTCCGCCCGGAAGCGCTCGCTACCGCGGAAGCATTCGGCCGCGATCCAAAGCTGGTGTGGGAGTGGTACGCGTGGCGGCGCTTTCGCATCGCCGCGTGCGAGCCGAACGCCGCGCACCACGTGATCGCCGAGTGGAGCCGGCGGTTTCCGAACTTCAAGCTGATCTCTCAAAACGTCGACGGCCTGCACGAGCGCGCCGGCACCGCGAACACGATCAATCTTCACGGATCGATCTGGGAAGTCAGCTGCTGGCAGGGCTGCGTGAAGGCGCCGAAGCGCTGGCGCGACGAGACGGTGTCGTTCTCCGAGATCCCGCCGCGCTGCCCGCACTGCAAGGGACCGATTCGTCCTGGCGTCGTCTGGTTTGGCGAAACGCTCGATCCCGGGGTGGTCCGCCAGGCGTCGGCGGCCGCGGATTGCGATGTGTTCATCACCGTCGGCACGTCGGCGATCGTGTATCCCGCCGCCGGCTTCATCACCGCCGCGAAGCAAAAGGGCGCGTTTACCGTGGAGATCAACCCGGAAGCGACGCCGGCGTCGAACACCGTGGATCTGGTGGTGCGCGGTGCGGCCGAGACGGTATTGCCGGACATGGCCGCCCGGCTCGCCGCCTTATAATCAAGCTGTGACCTGGAAAACGCCCATCGCCGGAGCAATTGCCGTTGGCGTGGCCGTGGCCGGATATCAGCTGCTGCGCCCGGAAGTCGCGTACACGCGTCACGTTCCGATCACGACGAAGATCGTCTTCAACCGCGAGATCGCGCAGATCTTCCAGAAGAAATGTTTCCAGTGCCACACCGACGGCAACGTGTCGGTGCCGCTGACGACCTATCGCGAAGCCAGGCCGTGGGCCGTGGCGATCAAGGAAGAGATTCTCGAGAAGCGGATGCCGCCATGGGGCGCGGCGAGCGGCTACGGTCACTTCGCGAACGACATGAGCCTCACCGGCCGCGAGATCAGCCTGATCCTGTCGTGGGCCGATGGCGGCGCGCCGAGCGGCGTGCTGCTCGTTGACGAAGACAAGCCGCCGGTGTTCATTCCGCCGCTCGCCGGCTGGGAACAGGGACCGCCGGATGCGGTGATCAACGTGGCGAGCGACGTCAAGATCGCCGCCGACGCACCGTTCAAGATCGATCGATTCGAAGTGAGCTCCGGCCTCAAGCAGGCGCAGTGGCTGAAGTCGCTGCAGTTCAATCCAGGCGATCGCCGCGCGATCCGTTACGCCGCGGTCTATGACGCGCGCAACAATCGATGGCTCGGCACGTGGACGCCATCGAGCCAGGTGAGCACGATGCCCGCGGGCTCGGGCGTGCAATTGCCGGCGGGCGCGAAACTGGTCGTCGAGATCGGTTACCGCGGCGGCATGGATGAAGCGCCCGGCAGCGGCGAGCTCGGTCTGTATTTCGCCGAGAAGGCGCCGGGTCAAACGCCGTCCGCGATCGAAATCACACCCGCGCCGGTGACGGTGGCGGCCGGGAAGATCGGCGAGCGATTCCGCGCCGAGACGGCAATCAAGTCCGCATCCACGATCACCGCAATGTGGCCGAAGCTCGGGCCGGGCGCACGATCGATCGAAGTGACGGCGATCCGCCCCGATGGCAGCGTCGAGCCGATGTTGTGGGTGAATAACTATCGCGCCGAGTGGCCGGCGCCGTACATCCTGAAGGATCCGATCGCGCTGCCCGCGGGAACGCGGCTGGTGATGACGGCCTACTACGACAACAAGACGAACGCGGCGATCGCCGCGAAGCCGTCGCTCTCGATTACTGCTGCCCGCCTACGCGAAGACGCTACGGCGAGGCAGGCTGCTCCCCTGAACGCAGCACGCGAACCGTAAACGGCATCGTCGACAACACGCCGTTGCGCTGGAACTGCAGCCAGATGCGGTAGAGGCCCGGCTTCGGGAAGAGCGCGTGAAACACCAGGTCGGGTCCGCCGCCCTCGGTGACATCCGTCCCCTCGAGCATCTGTTCCGGATGCGCGTGAACGTGCTCCGTCATGTCTTCGCTGAGCATCATCGCGTGGCCGAAGGCGCCGAGATAACGCTGCAGGTTCTTCACGGGCTCGCCGGTCTTCTCATCCTCGAAATGGATCGGCACGTCCGCTTCTTCGCCGGCGATCACCTTCGCGGGATCGATATTCAAGCTCACCGTCACGCCGTTGGTGGTCTTGGTGAATGATTTGTCCGGCTGCAGGTTCGGCCACGACGATGCGATGTCGCCGTCGAATCCGGCCGTCGTCAGCGGCGTTGCGATCAGCTGCGGTCCGCCGCCGACGGGCATGAAGTCGCTGAACAGCATGTACTGGCCGGCGGCCGGCAGCACGTGCTCAATCGTGAACGAGCCGTCCTTCTCGAGCACCGGGTGCTCGTGGAAGAACTGCGTCATGTCGCGACTGACGATGAAGAAGTGAAACAGGCGATCGTGCACTTCGGCGAACTGCGTCACCGCGTCGTTGGTGAGCGGATGGCGAATCGCAATGCGGAACTTCGTCTTCTGTCCGGCCTTGACGGCTTTCGGCTCGGTGGTGAGCGACAGCGAGTAATCGGCCGTCGCCATCGGATCGCCGGGCACGAGCGTCATGCCGCAGATGCTGCACGTGCCGGGCGCCGCCTTCACTTCGTTCGGATGCATCGGGCAGATGAATCCGCTGGTCGTGGCGGGCAGATCCTTGATCAGCGGACGCGCGGTGCCGGGCATCATCTCCTGGCCAGACGCGCTCGCCGCCAACACGACAATCAACGAAAGAATTGCGGCTCGCATGAGACTCCAGAATAACAAAGAACAAACAACGAACAACAAAGCGGTTTCGTTCTTTGTTCTTTGTTATTTCGTCTTTATTTCGGCCAGAGCCAGCCGAAGGTGCCGCCCGTCAGGAGGCCATACAGCAGAGAGTCGACCATGTTGCGGATGGTCCAGCTCCATCTGCGGCCCCACCATATCGATTCGTGCGCTTGTGCCAGGCCGTATCCCGTGAAGGCGACGCAGCCCGCGACCTGCATGATGCGCAGGTATTCCGTGCCGGCCGGAAACGCCACGCCCGCGATGTAGCCGGCAAACAACGAGACGACCAGCGAATAGAGGAACCATTGGAAGAGCGTGCCGCCCATGTTGAAGTTCCATCCGGCTCGAATCGTCATGAAGCCGACCGGCCCCGCCTTGAGCTTCGCCTGGAACTCGGGCGTCTGCATGTCCTTCATCGAATCAGGCTTCGGCATGCCGTAGTTGCCGGGCGGGATGTTGAAGGGCCGCAGCGCGTTCATGATGCCGTCTTCGTTCGGCAGCTTCATGAGGTCGTGCTTATGCCACGGCGTGGCCATGTGGATGATGGAGCTGGCGATGAACACGAACACGGCTGACAGCGCAATCGGGATCAACAGCGACAGCACGGGAACCATATGGGCGGTCCCTCCTTCAGCGCCGCATCCTACTCCTGTCGGAGAGCCTCGACAACGTTGACGCGTGAGGCGCGCAAGGCGGGCACATACGACGCGATGATGGACGTGATTGCGAGCAGGACGACAACACCGGCGTATGTGATCGGGTCGACAGGCGTCACGCCGAAGAGAATGCTTCTGAATACGACGGCGAGCGCAGCGCTCAAGGCGAGGCCGATCACGACGCCCACGGTTGCGTGTACGACCGATTCACGTACGATGGCCGCCTGGATGCGCCCGGTCGACGCGCCGAGCGCCATCCGCACGCCGAATTCGCGCGTTCGGCGGCGCATGTTGAACATCGCCACGGCGTAATGGCCGAACGCCGCAATCACGAGCGAGATGGCGGCGAAGCCGACGAGCATCCGCACAATCATCGCGTCGAGCTCGAACACGAGCGCCAGCCGCGACGCCATCGTCGCCATGGCGACGACGGGCACGCCGGCATCGACCTCACCGATGGCGCGCGTCACGAGCGGCGTAATTGCCTCGAGGGTGCCGCGATGGCGGATAAAGAAGTGGGGATCCGCCGGCGGCGCGCCAGGCGTTTGCTGTTCGGCGAGGAACAGATATCGAGGACGCGGATCGCGGTTCGGACCATCGAAGAGCGCGTCGGTCACAACGCCAACGACCTCGGCCTGCTCATGATCGTCGATCGTCAGCTGATGCCCGATCGGCGGTTCGTTGCCGAACAGGTCAGTGGCGAGCGTCTGGTTGATCATCGCCACGCGTGTACCGCCGCGCCGTTCGCCCGCGCCAAGCTCGCGGCCCGCGATCACTCGCAGGCCAAGAACGCGCAGGTAATCGGGGCCGACCTGCCTGACGAAACCCGTCGTCGCATGTTGCGCGTCGCGCTGAAGTCGATTTGACATCATCAGTGTTGCGCCGGGAATCCGCCGCGCATATGACGCGGCCTCGACTCCAGGAAGGGTGATGAGACGTTCGCGGATGCGATCGAGAAGAACGAAACCTTCCGGGCCGGCCTTGTCGCCAAGGCGGAGAGTGACCAGCAGGATGTTGTCCGGCTTGAAGCCAAGTTCTACGGACGTCAGCGACGTGATCGAACGATAGGCCAGGCCGGCGGCGGTGACGAGGAGTACGGAGAACGCGAATTGCAGCACGACCAATGCGGTGGCCCATCGTGAGCGGCCTCCGGCAACGCCCTGTCCACCGGCTTTGAGCAACGGTGACACGGGCACGCGCCATGACCTCATTGCGGGCGCCAGTGAAAACACCAGCGTCGCGACGAACGCCATCGTCAATCCGTAGGCCGCGAGAGTCCAGTCTGGCTTCGCGTTGGCGAGCAGTCCCGGCCTTGGCTCAACAAAGCGCAGCATTGCCTGTGATGTCCACCACGCCATCACGTACGCCGCGATCCACGCCAGTATTGCCAGTGTGGCGCCTTCTGCAAGCAGCATGCGAACAATCCGCGCGCGCGAGGCGCCGAGCGAGAGGCGGACGGCCGTGTCGCGCTGGCGCTCGACAGCGCGACCGAGCAGCAGGTTGGCGACGTTGGCGCACACGATGATCAATGTCAGGAGCGTGACGACGCTGAATACAGCCAGGAACACCGGCGCCATCTCCCCGATTGGCAGCAACACGGTCGCGGAGTATCGCTTGACCACGACGCGGGCGTTGCGCAGCGTCACCGCGCCCTCCGGCGAATAGGTCGCCCATGTGTCGGGATAGCTCGTTTGCAATTGCGCGAACAGCGTGGCGAGCTCGGCCCGTGCCTCGCTCAGCGATGCGGCGGGATTGAGACGGCCGGCGATCAACACCGCCGGCTCACCGCGATAGGTGAGCTTCGCTTCGCTGTTCGTCACGCGGTGGTACGCGCGAATCGGCAACCACGCCTCATCGCCAGGGGTGAGCGTTGCGCCGGCAAACCCTGGCGCGGCCACACCGACGATCGTCGCCGACGCACGGTTGATGCTGATCGGAGTGCCGATGATGTCTTCCGCCAGGTTGAAGCGCTCCTGCCAGAGACGATGGCTGATGACGACGGCAAGGCTGTCCCTGGCGTCATCGTCTGAGGCCACCAGGCCGCGGCCGCGCACGACGCCGACGCCGAAGGTCTCGAAATAATTCGCGGTCACGACGCCGCCGAAGATGGCGAAGTTGCCCGTCGGTGTGCCCAGCGTCAGCCGCAGCGTGTTCCAACCGGACAGTCCCGTAATCGTCGTCGAGTGCCGAGCGTAGTCTTCAAAATTCGGAAAGCTGACGAAGGGATCGCTGAGGCGGGCGGACGGATCGACATGGCGGATGACGACGAGATCGCCGCGAGTGACACCGGATGGCGGGCTCACCAGGACGCTGTTCACCATCGAGTAGACGGTGGCGTTGCCGCCGATCACGAGCGCGATGAGGAGAATCGCGGCGGCACTCAATCCCGGGGCGTGGGTCAGGATGCGCACGCCGAACTTGATGTCCTGCAGCCAGTGGTCGAGCCGCATCATGAGAAAAACACTCGCATCACGTTGAACGCCAGCGACGACAGGTAGATGGCGCCGAATCCCAGCAGCGCGTTGCGCTCGACGGCGTATCGAGCGGCGGCGCGAGCAGTGGCGCGGCGGCGATCGAGCGTGTCGTGGCAGCGCGCGAGCGTGCGCGCGTTGCGGGTCGCGTCGGGCGTCAGCGGCGGCAGGTGTTCGATCATGCCGGTACCACTTTCAGGGAAAAGGTCACGGCTGCATCGTGTTCGTCGAGTTGCCGCGACAGCATCGCGCGGCCGCGGCTGAGGCGTTGCCGCATCGCTTCCGGCGTGATGCCGCACACCTCCGCTGCTTCGGCGGGCTTCATTTCATCGACCGCGACGAGCAGTAATGCCTCTCGATAAATGGCGGGAAGCGCGGCGAGCGCCGCATCGAGCCGCTCACCGGTTTCGCGGGCGACAGTCGACTCGAACGGCGAGGGGCCCGGCGATCCGCTGGGCCACAGGCCGATCATGCCCGGCGCGTGTTGATCCTCGATGGCCCGCGAGCGGCAGTAGCTGATGTAGAGATTGCGCGCGATCCTGAAGAGCAGCGGCGCCAGCCGCGTATCGTCGTGCAGCCGCGGCAGAATGTCCACGAAGCGCAGCCAGGTCTCGTCCAGCAGGTCTTCCGCGACGTCGCGACGCCGCGATAACCGGGCGAGAAAGTTGAACAGGCTCGTGTTGAACGCGGCATGGACCTCGTCGAAGGCATCCGAGTCGGCGGCCTTCAGCCGCGCGACCAGTGCCAGCTCGAACTCGCGTTCCATACCCCTCATAACGCTTTGGACACCGGATTGTGACACCCCGCCTTCGCCAAGGCTACGGCGAGGCAGGCTGGTCACGTTCGCGCGCGTCAGGCGTTTATGTTGGTGAGAGGGAGGTTCTCAGTGGAGCTTTTCAGTGTGTTTCGTGAAGCCGGCATCGCCGCTCTCCTGAGCATGCTCGTCACGCTGTTTCCCGCGGCCGCCGGTGTGTCCTACCTGCTGTCGCCGTCCGAAAAGCGGCTGGCATTCCTGCGGCCGGTTTCGCTCGCCGGCTTGTTTGCGGGGCTGGCCGGGCTGCTGTTGGGATTCATCAACGTGCTGAGGGCAATCTGGCGATTTGAACGCGCCGTCGACTGGAAGATCGTTGCGGTCGGCTCGGCCGAAGCAATGGTGCCGTTGACGCTGGCGTTTGGCGCGCTGACGTTCGCGTGGCTGTGCGTCGCGATCGGAATGCGGCGTCAGGCATAATCGGGGATCGGGGATCGGGGATCGGGGATCAGTCTAGCGCGAGTGATCCCGTGTAGATCGCCATGCCGACGACGGCGTCGATGCCCATGGCGTGGAGGGCGTCGATCTCTTCGCGCGTGGTGATGCCGCCGGCGGCGGTCAGCTTGCGCCCGGTCGCCCTGGCCACCGCCTTGATCGCGGACATGTCGGTGCCCTGCATCAGGCCTTCCGTGTCGACGTGCGTGTAGAGAAATTCCTCGCAGTAGCCGTCGAGCAGCTGCACCGCCTGCACCGCGGTCAGCGGCAGCATGGTCTTCCAGCCGTGGATGCAGACGCGGCCGGCGCGGGAATCGACGGCGGCGATCAGCCGGTGCATGCCGACGGTCTGCGCCAGCGCGCGCGCGAAGTCGTGATCGATCATCTGCGACAGATCGCCGTCGGGCGATCGGCGGAACAAGCCCGACCCGGCGATCACCGCCTGCGCGCCGGCGGTGATCAGCTCCTCCGCGCGCCGCACGCTGCGCACGCCGCCGCCGACGCGGCAGGGGAGCGTCGCGGCGATTTGCCTGACGAGCTCGTCGTTGTTGCCGCGCGACATCGCGGCATCGAGATCGATCAGCTGGACCTTCGGGAATTTCGAGAACTTCGCGATCCAGCCGTCGAGGTCGTCCGACGCGATCGCGAGCTTCTCGCCCTGAACAAGTTGAACGACGCGGCCGCCTTGAAGATCGATCGACGGAATCAACATGCTGTGGACAAACATACACAGAACCACGGAAACACAGAAGCACAGAAAACATTTTGGGCAATGCCAGTGCCGCTTAGCGGCAATGGTCTTAAGGAAAAAAGATTCAAAGTCGTACCGGTATTCCAATCGCGGCAAGGTACTTCTTTAACGCCGCCACGCTATGTTCGTTGAAATGAAATACCGAAGCGGCGAGCGCTGCGTCGGCGCGCCCGCTCGTAAACACATCGGCGAAATGTTCGAATGTGCCGGCGCCGCCCGACGCGATCACCGGGATGTTGACGGCTTCGGACACGGCCGCGGTCATCTCGCAATCGAAACCAGCTTTCGTCCCATCTCGATCTATTGAAGTCACCAAGATCTCACCGGCGCCGCGATCGGTTGCTTCGCGCGCCCACTCGACCGCGTCGCGGCCCGCGGCGGTGGTGCCGCTTCGAGCGAAGACTTCATACCGCGTCGGAACAATCCGGCTAAAGCCGAATGCTCCACGGGCGTCGATGGCGACGATGACCGCCTGACTTCCATATCGCTTTGCGAGCGTCGTGATCAGGTTGGGATCGTTCAGCGCCGCGGTGTTCAGGCTGACTTTGTCGGCGCCCGCTTCGATGGCGGCCGCCGCATCTTCTTCAGTGCGAATGCCGCCGCCGACGGTGAGCGGCAGGAAAATCTCCTTTGCCACCGACGCAATCGTCTGCGCGCGGGCCTGGCGGCTCTCGATCGTCGCCGTGACGTCGAGGATTACCACTTCGTCGATGCCCTCGACGTTGTAGCGGCGCGCCAGCGCCGCCGGATCGCCGGCGTCACGCAGGTCTGCGAAGTTGACGCCCTTGACGACCTTGCCGTCGCGGACGTCGAGACAGGCAATGATTCGTTTTGAAAGCACGTCCGACTACGCTCCGCCCGCGTTGCGCGAGCTTCGTCGAGACAGGCTGGAGTCGATGCTGGAGACCCAGTTGCTCAAGACATGAAGTCCGACGTCGCCGGATTTTTCCGGGTGAAACTGCACCGCCGAAACGTTGTCGCGCTCGACGGCGGCGCTGAAATCCACGCCGTACTCGCACACCGCTGCCGTGTCGGCGACGACCGGCGCCGCATACGAGTGCGTGAAATAGACCTGCGATCCGTGGCTGACGCCGGCCATCAACCGGGACGGCCGGTTGATGACGAGTGAATTCCAGCCAACGTGGGGGACTTTCAAGGGGCTTGGGGCCTGGGACCTGGGGCCTGGGCGGGCCAGGTTGAAACACTTTCCCTTGAACAAGCCAAAACCTTTCGCGTCGGCGGCTTCTTCGCTTCCTTCAAACAGCCACTGGAGTCCCACGCAAATGCCGAGCAGCGGTATGCCGTCGTCGACGGTCGCCTTGATGGCCGCGCGCCATTCGTCGCACAACGCCTGCGTCGTATCGAAGTGGCCGACACCGGGGACAATGATGCCGTGGGCGCGGCCGAGCTCGCCGGCCACGCTCGGCGTCCAGGTGTGCGCGCCGATTGCGGTGAGCGCCTTTCGCACCGACGTGAGATTGCCGGCGCCGTAGTCGACCAGTGCGATCACAGCAGGCCCTTCGTGCTCGGCAGCATTTTCGCCAGCCGCTTGTCTTTCGCACACGCGGCGCGCAGCGCGCGGGCGAAGGCCTTGAAGCACGCTTCGATCTTGTGATGGTTCGAGCGGCCGTACATCACCTTGACGTGTACGTTGGCGCGCGCGGCCATCGCGAAGCCGTCGAAGAAATCGTCGACCAGCTCGCTCTGCAGATCGCCGACAATGCGCACCGTCACCTTGGTATCGACGACAGCGTGAGGCCGGCCGCTGAGATCGATCGCCGCGACCGCGAGCGTTTCGTCCATCGGCATCACGAAGTAACCGGCGCGATTGATGCCGCGCTTGCCGCCAATCGCCTTCAGCACGGCTTCGCCGAGCGCAATGCCGACGTCCTCGACGGTGTGGTGCTGATCGACGTCGAGATCGCCGGTGGCGTTGACCTTCAGATCGAATCCGCCATGGCGGGCGACGAGGTCGAGCATGTGATCGAGGAAGCGGATGCCGGTCCGGTTCTCGAAGCGGCCCTTGCCGTCGAGAGCCAGCGAGAGTTTGATCTGCGTTTCCGCCGTGCGGCGGTCGATTACAGCTTTGCGCATAGCGCCTCGAGCGTCTCGGCGGCCTTACGCGTGTGTTCGACGACGCCGGTGGTGAGTCGAAAGCAGGTCGGCGTCGCCGGATCCCTGGTGCGGTCGCGGACGAACACCCCTTTCGCGATCATGCCGTCGATCAACTGACGCGCCTTTGCGCCGCCATCGATCAACACGAAATTCGCGGTGCTCTTCCAGTACTTCAAGCCGGCCCGGTCGCACGCCGCATAGACGAGCTCCTTCGATTCCTTTGCCTGCGCGAGGTACCAGGTTCGGAACGAGGGATCGCCAATCGCCGCGCGCATCGCCGCGACTGCGACCACGTTGAGGTTGAAGAGCGGCATGCAGCGCCGAATCGGCGCGAGGATTTCCGGCGACGCGATCATCACGCCGACGCGCATGCCGGCGAGACCGAAGGCCTTCGAGAACGTGCGGCCGATCAACACGTTCGGATACTTTGCCGCTTCGGAGAGGAAGTTCTCGCCGAGAAAATCGTGATACGCCTCGTCGACGAACACAAGTGCGTGTCCGGCGGCCTTCGCGATTTGATGAATCGCGTCCTTCGGAATCGGCTGGCCGCTCGGGTTGTTCGGATTGTTCACGTAGACGATGCGCGTGTTTTTCGTGATCGCGCGCAGCATCCCCTCGAGTGGAAAGGCAAAGTCTTTTCCTGGCGGCACCGAGACGACACGCGCGCCGAGCGAATGCGCGCCGTGGATGTACGGCTCGAACGCCGGCTGGGCGACGAGAATCTCCGTCGTTCCCGATGGCGCGGTCAGCGATGCACTGAGCTCGACCAGCGCTTCCGGCGCGCGATTGATGAGATACGCGATCGACACCAGCAATATGCCTTCGTCGAGGCCGTTGGTCAGCACGATCCGATCGGGATCGACGCCGAGGAACGCCGCGGTCTCGAGGATCGCGTCCCGGAAGTCGGGGTAAGTCGCGAGTGCGGGGCCATCGAATGCGCGGACGGCGTCAACGACCCGCTGCGAACACCCGCCGGTGTTCTCGTTCAGGTGAAGGCGAAGGCCTGGTCCGAGGTCAGGGACACCTTGTATCGTCGTCATCGTGGTTTCGGCGCCACTAAAGTGGCGCCCTCCCGGTTGATTCGTCGGTCTATGGATCGGGCGTGCATTTCGAGGCCTTCGGCACGCGCGAGCGTCGTAATGGTCTTGCCAATCGACTTCAGCCCGCGTGGGGTCGTGCGCTGAACAGAAATCAGTTTGACGAAGTCGGCGGCGTTCAAGCCGCCGCGATATCGAGCCGCTCCGGCGGTGGGAAGCACGTGGTTGGAGCCGATCGCGTAATCGCCCGCGACCTGCGGGGTCGGTATGCCGACGAACAGCGATCCGGCGTTCACGACTTGATTCGCAATCGTGTGATTACCGGTCACCACGTGTTCGGCCGCCGCTTCGTTGGCCAGTGCGACCGCCTCCTTGATCGTCCGGCAGACGATGATGCCGCCGTGGCGCGCGATCGACTGCTTGGCGGGACCGCGCACTGGCATTTGCCGTTCGACTTCTCTGGCGACTTGCTGCGCGAGCCGCTTGCTCGTCGTGATCAGCACCGCACGAGCGTCCGGATCGTGTTCCGCCTGCGCGAGCAGGTCGGCTGCGATCCATGACGGCGATCCCGTCGCCGTCACGATGAGGATCTCCGTCGGTCCCGCGTAGAAGTCGATGCCGCAGTCGGACGAAATCAGCGACTTCGCCGCCGACACCCAGCGATTGCCGGGGCCGACGATCTTGTCGACACGCGGCACCGTGCGCGTGCCGTAGGCCATCGCCGCGATCGCGTGGGCGCCGCCAATCTGAAAGAGACGATCCGCGCCGGCCTCGATCGCGGCCGCGAACACCGCGGCATCGGGGCGAGGACAACAGACGATCACTTCTTCGACACCGGCGGCGCGCGCCGGGATCGCCGTCATCAACAGTGACGAAGGCAGGGGATACCGCCCTGCCGGCACGTAACAGCCGACGCGCTGAAGGGGAGTCACGCGCTGCGCCACCGTGATGCCTGGCGCGACATTGAGGCGCCACCCGTGCGGCACCTGCCGCTTCGCCACCGCCCTGATGTTGCGCGCCGCTCGTCCAATTGCGGTGCGCACGTCATCGGGCAGCGTCCGTGCGTGCGACTCCCACTTCGCGCGCGGCACTTCGATCGACCCGGTCAGCCCGTCGAACTGCTTCGCGTACCGCTTCAATACCGCATCGCCACCACGGCGGACGCGGTTGATGATTTGCCGGGCGCCAAGCAGCGTCGAGTTGTCCCGGACCCGCTCAGCAGCAAGCAGTTGACTAACCGCGATCCGGTCCGAAGATGAGACGATCCTGATCATAAGAAGTCTTCGTGCCCTTCGTGTCCTTCGTGTTCAGACGACGATCTTGTTCAACGGGTACTCGACGATGCCTTGCCCGCCCGCCATTTTCAGTCTCGGGATCAGATCGCGCGCCGTCTTCTCTTCGAGAATCGTATTGATCGCGACCCAGTCCGGATCGCTCAACGACGAGACCGTCGGCCGCTGCAACGCCGGCAGCAATCCAATCAGTTTGTCGAGATCGGTGCGCTTCGCATTCAGCATCAACCCGACGCGCCCCTGCGCCTCGATCGCCGCCTTGAGCAGCAGCGCCACGTTTTCGATCTTTGTCTTCTTCCACGAATCCGACAGCGCTGTCTGATTGGCGATCAGCTGCGTGTTCGACTCCATGATGGTCTCGAGAATGCGCAGCCGGTTGGCGCGGAGTGTCGACCCGGTTTCCGTCGCTTCGACGATCGCGTCGGCGAGCACCGGCGGCTTCACCTCGGTCGCGCCCCAGGAGAATTCGACATCGACGTTCATGCCTTTCGACGTGAAGTAATGCCGCGTGACGCGGACGAGCTCGGTGGCGATGCGCTTGCCGTTCAGATCGGCGGCGGTCTTGAACGGCGAATCTTCCGGCGCGGCCAGCACCCACTTCACCTTGCCGAAACTCTGCTTCGAGTAGACCAGGTCGCAGATGCGCGCGAGCGGCGTCTTTTCCGGATGGCCGATCTCGTGCTCGGCGATCCAGTCCTGCCCGGTCAGGCCGGCGTCGAGCACGCCGTCGGCCACGTAGCGCGCCATTTCCTGCGCGCGAATCAGCATGCACTCGATCTCGGGGTCGTCGATCGACGGAAAATACGATCGCGAATCGACGCGCAGGATGTAGCCGGCGCGCTGGAACAGCTGGATCGTGGGGTCCTGCAACGATCCTTTCGGGATGCCGAGCCGGAGCTTCATCGGCGATCTCCGACTTCCGCCTTCTCGACGTAAGTGCAGAAACACGAGACGCGATTCAGGTGACAGACATTGCCCTCGCCTTCACGGCGCACCTTGAAGAGCACGGTGTCCTCGTCGCAATCGAGCATCACCTGCCGCACCAGCAGGCGATTGCCTGACGTCTCGCCCTTCTGCCACAGCTTCTGCCGTGTGCGGCTGAAGAACGTGACATAGCCCGACTCCCGCGTGCGCTGCCACGCCTCTTCGTTCATGAAACCAACCATCAACACTTCGTTCGTGGTGTCATCCTGCACGACCGCCGGAAGCAATCCGCCGAGTTTTGTGAAATCCATCTTCTGCCTTCTGCCTTCTGCCTTTTGCCTTCAAAACAAAAGGCCCGCCGGTGTCCCAGCGGGCCTTTGCGTGAAACATGAACTTGTGTTTATTCGTCTACGCGCAGACTCGTGCCGGGCCGTTCGGTGAACGGTGATGGTGGCAATGATGCGCCTGATGGACGAACGACATGAGAGCTACAGCTTAGTTGCTGCTTCGACTCCGAGTCAATTGCACATGTCTTCAGAGCGAGGCGGAGTCTCGACGATCGATCCAGTCGGCGATGTCGCGCGACGGTCCCGGCTTGACGAGGAAGTAACCCTGCGCGGCGTCGCAACCGAGGGCGGCAAGCTGTTCGAGCACTTCTTCGGTCTCGACGCCTTCGGCGATCACGGTCAGCCCGAGGTTGTGGGCCAGCTCGATCATGCAGCGCACCAGCGTGTCGTCCTCGCCATCGGCCAGGGCGAGGATGAACGAGCGATCGATCTTGATCTCGTCAACGGGCAGGCGGCGCAGGTAACTGAGCGATGAATAGCCCTTGCCGAAATCGTCGATCACCAGGCGCACGCCCATGTCGTGGAGCTCGTCGAGGCAGCGAATCGCGCCGTCGGGATCCGACATCACCAGGTTCTCGGTGATCTCGAGGATCAGCGACGACGGATCGACGCCCTTCTGCTCGAGCATGTCCTGGATGCGTCCCGCGAACGCGGAGTGATGCAGGCTGCGCGGTGAGATGTTGATGGCGATGCCGCACGCATCGCCGCGGACGGAGCGCGGCCACTCGGTCAACGCGCGGTCCAGCACGAACGAGGTCAGCGGGTTGACGAGACCGGTGTGCTCGGCAACGCGAATGAAATCGTCGGGCAGCAGTCGTCCGAGCTCCGGATGATTCCACCGCACCAGCGATTCGACGGCGAGCACCTGGTTGGTCTTGATGTCGACGATCGGCTGGTACTCGAGCACGAACTGCCGGCCGTCGATGGCCTGCCGCATTGACGACGCCAGGCTCGAGTGGCCGGTGAGCCGCTGATCGCGATCGGCGGTGTAAACAATGTAGCCGCTGCGATGATTCTTGGCGACGTACATCGCCGCGTCGGCCTTCTTCAGCACGTCGTCGCTGGTCGCCGCGTGCCAGGGCACGCCGGCAATGCCGATGCTTGCGCTGACGAGCAGCGGGCGGTTGTCCGCGACGAACGGATGCTGCAAGTCGTGCAGCACCTTGCGCGCGGCCAGCTCGGCACGATTGACGTCTGTCGCCGGCAACAGCACCGCGAACTCGTCGCCGCCGAGCCGCGCCACGGTATCCGATGCGCGCAGGGCGCCGCGCAGCCGCGTCGCCACTTCCTGCAGCACGAGATCACCCGCGTGATGGCCGAGCGCGTCGTTGATCTCCTTGAAGCCGTCGAGATCGATCAACAACACCGCGAGGCCCTTCTCGTCGCGATGCGATCGCAGGATCGCCTGCTGCAGGCGATCGAGGAACAGCGCGCGGTTCGGGAGATCGGTGAGCGAATCGTGATAGGCGAGATACGCCACTCGCTGATTGGCCAGGTGCCGCTCGCGGCGCACCGCGTGCTCGCGCAGCTCACGCTCCACGGCGGGAGCGAGCCGCGTGAGATTGCCCTTCATGATGTAGTCGTGAGCGCCGGTCCGCATCGCGGCCACGGCGGTGTCTTCGCCGATGGTTCCCGAGACGAAGATAAAGGGCAGATCGGGGTGCTGCTCGCGCACGATCGCGAGTGCCTTGGTCCCGCTGAAGCCTGGCATGGTGTAGTCCGCGATCACCAGGTCCCACTCTGCCTGGTGCAGCTCGCGGCGAAGCGCGTCGGCGGTTTCGACCCGGCGCGCCAACACATCGTAACCGGCGCGGCTCAGCGCCAGTTGAACCAAGGCTGCATCGTCCTCCGTGTCCTCGACTTGCAAAAGCCTTAAAGGCGGCATCTTCCTGTCGGCTGTAAACCGCTGAAGGGGGCCTCAGGGCAAACAGTCCGACTTCGTGTGCGGGGGCAAGAAATGTGCCCCGCGTGACACGACGCGAAATGCGCGGGTTTGCTGGGTATTTCCCTGAGTGTAAACCTGGGCTGTAGTGTGAGCCGTGCGCCGTTCCGGCACACGGCCCATCAGAATCGTGCTCTATTTCTGCGCGGCGGGAAGAGGCTTGCGCGGCAGTTTGTCCGGTGCGTTCGCCGCATACCACGCGAACACGGCGGCGACGGCGCCCTGCTGAATCACGTCGTCTTTCTGCACGTGATCGAACGTGTCCATGTTCGAGTGATGCGTGCGCGAGTTGTACTCGAGGCGCTCCTGGATGAACTGGAAGCCGGGAATGCCGGCCTCTTCAAACGATCCATGATCGGTTTGCGTCACCGATCGCGGGCTGACGTTCCTCCAGCCGAGATCCTTCAGTGCGGCGCCCCACTGCTCGAAGTTCTTCATCGCGCCCGTGTTGTTCTGGCCCCAGATGCCGAGGATGCGGCCGGTGCCGTTGTCGAGATTGAAGTAGGCAGCGACGTTGGCATGATCCGGCTTCGGCGTTTTCGTGTTGCGATCGAAATAGTGGCGCGCGACGTACTCGCGCGATCCGAGCAGGCCCTGCTCTTCAGCGGCCCAGAGCGCGAGGCGAATCGTCCGGCGAGGCTTCAATCCCAGCTTCTGAATCACGCGCACCGCTTCGATCATCGCCGCCGAGCCGGTGGTGTTGTCGGTCGCGCCGGTCGCGTACGGATACGTGTCGAAATGCGCGCCCATGATCACGACTTCGTTCGTGAGATCGGTCCCGGGGATCTCCGCGATGATGTTGAACGCGTTGCCGTCAGGATTCGTTTCCGGATGGAACTTCGTCTGGATGTTGACTTCCATCCGCACCGGCTGGCCGTGCTCGAGCAGTCGAACGAGCCGGTTGTAGTGCTCGACCGCCAGCGTCGCCGACGGTACTTGCGCCGGCGCCTTCGGATCGCGGCTGCCGCCGTTGCCCGGGAAGATCGTGCCGCCGTCAACGCGTTGTGTCTGCCACGACAGATCGCTGCCGCCGGCTGACAGATCGCCGTCACCGCCGCGATCGAGGACCACCGCCGCGCCTTCGGTCACCAGGAAGCGCTGCACCAGTTGAGCAAACTGCTGCGGCGTCATCGCCCCCGATGCCGCCGGAGGCGCCGGCGCCGGCCGCGGCTCCGGAAGTTTCATGGCCTCGGACCAGTCGGCGTCGTTCATCCTGAGGACGACGCGATCTTCGAGCATGCGCACGGGCCGCGCCGCCTGCAGGATCACGATCTTGCCGACCAGCTGGCCTTTGTACTTCGCGAGATCAGCTTCAGTCGACGCCTTCACGTGCACGACTTCAGACGTGATCGTGCCCTTCGTCGACGGCGAGTACCAGCGCGGCATGCCGGCGAGCGGCGCCGGCTGCGGCGTCAGCAGGTGAACGGAGAAGCGATCGATCGACCAGCCCTGCCCGAACGGAAAGCGCTCGACGTGGACGTTCTTCAGCCCCCACTCGTTGAACTTCTTCATCGCCCAGTCGGCCGCCGCCTGATATCCCGGCGTCCCGGTCGCGCGCGGACCGAGGCCTTCGGACAGCCACCAGTGCGTGTCCATCGCCTGCGAGTTGGTTACCGCCTCGCCGCGAATCTTCGCAATGGTGGCTTGATCGGCGCCGCCCGGCGCCTGCGCGCCGAGCGTCACCGTGATGAAGAGAAGAGCGAATGTCAGAACGAAACGTCGCATGTATTTTCCCTGATCCCTGATCCCTGATCCCTGATCCCTGATCCCTGATCCCTGATCCCTGGCCCTATCGTTGCGGCGAGGATGTCGTCGTGACGTTCGCGCCTCTCTTGTACTTGTCGAACCAATACCGCAGATACAACTGCGTGCGGATGAAGTTCGACGGCGTGCTGGTCGTGCCGTGCCACTCGTTATTGAAGCGCACCATCGCCGTCGGCACCTTCAGCAGCTTCAGCGCGCTGTAGAACTGCTCCGTCTGCGGCATCGGCGTGCGCAGGTCCTGCACGCCGGTCATCAACATCGTCGGCGTCTTGACGTTGGCCACGTAGGTGAGCGGCGAGCGCTTGATGTGTTCCGACGGATCTTCCCACGGCAGCCTGGCGAAGTTGTTGTACCAGCCGGCTCCGTCGGTCGTGCCGACAAAGCTGACCCAGTCGATCACCGGGCAGTTGGCCGATGCGGCCGCGAAGCGATCGGTCTTGCCGACCGTCCATGCCGTGAGCACGCCGCCGCCGCTGCAGCCGGTGACGAACATGTTGCGCTCGTCGATGAAGCCCTTCTTCAGCAGCTCGTCGACGCCGGCCATCAAATCGTCGTAGTCCTTGCTTGGATACGCGTTGTTGATGCGGTTGCCGAACTCGCTGCCGTAGCCCGTGCTGCCGCGCGGGTTCGTGTAGAGGATCACGTAGCCGTTGGCCGCCATCTCCTGCCATCCGTAGTTGAAGCCGACGCCGTACATGCTGTGCGGCCCGCCGTGGATGTGCAGCTGCATCGGGTACTTTTTCGCCGCGTCGAAGTCCGGCGGCGTGATGTACCAGCCCTGGATCTTCAAGCCGTCCGGCGCCGTGTACCACATCTCCTTCACCGCGCCGAGCTTCTTGCCCTTGAGAATGTCGTCGTTGACGGCGGTGAGTTGTTTCACCTGATCCGGTTTCGCGACGTCGTACGTGACGATGTCCGGGGGCATCTGCATCGATGTCAGTACGCCGACCGCCTTGCCGGTCTTCGACACGCTGGTCGTCGTCAGCATGTAAGTGCCCTTGGTCACGGGCTGCACCACGTCGGCGCGCACGCCGGCCATCGGCAACACGTACAGGTTCTGGCTGCCCGTGTCCTGCGCGGTGAAGTAGACGCCGGTGCCGTCGGCTTTCCACTGAATGTTCGAGGGCGAGCGGTCCCAGTCACCCGAGACGAGACGTGGATTGCTGCCGTCGATGTTCATCACGTAGAGCTTGCTGTCGGTCCAGGTGTTGCGCGACGCGTCCATGCCCGTGTAGGCGACCAGCTTGCCGTCCGGTGACACCTTCGGGTTTCCGTCTGGGCCCTTGCGCCGTGTCAGCTGCGTGATTGCGCCGCTGTCGACGTTCACCGAATAGATCTCGGATTCGCGGAACTGGTATTCGGCGTCCGGCACGCGCAGCGAGGTGAAAAGGATCTGCTTGCCGTCCGGCGTGAACTCGACGCCGTTGTGATCCCAGTCACCGTTGGTCAGCTGGCGCGGCGTGCCGCCGGTGGCAGGGACGACGAACAGATGACGGAAGCCGTCGTCGTTGAAGCCCTGGCCGTCCTGGCGATAGTCGAGGCGCTCCACGATGCGCGGCGTCTCAACCCACTTGGCGCCTTCGGGACGCTCCGGCATCTTGATCGCCCAGTTGTTTTTCTTTTCGACTTTCATCGCGAACGCGATCGATTGGCCGTCGGGCGACCAGGTCACGTTGGCCGGCGCTTCGGTGACGTGCGTGAGTTGTGAAGTCGCGCCTTCCGCATCCATGTAGCGGACGAAGATCTGCGAGCCTTTCGGATCGCCCTGCGCGGTGTAGACGATGCGATCGCCGTTCGGCGACCAGCGCGCGTTGCTGCCGCGCGCGAGGAAGCGATTCTTGCCGCCGTCGGCGTTCATGATCCACAACGACGATTCGCGCTTGTCGTTGATCTTGTCGAGCCAGCCGCGCGTGTAGATGATCTGCGCGCCGTCCGGTGACAGCTGCGGATCCGACACGGTCTCGTACTCCCAGTAAAGGTCGAGGTTGAGTCGATCATTGGTCGCCGTGTTCTGCGCGGCGATGAGCGTCGGCAACGACGCGAGGGCGAGTGCAACGAGGATGCGACGCATGAACTTCCTCCTGAACGTTGAGACCCGAAACGACGACAGGGGATTCTAGTCCCTTTCTGCACACAACGTGCGTTGACGCTGTTGACCGCGTAGCGCGCGCGACCTACGCTCCGAGCACTCTGCCCCCAGCAGTGTTCGACGGAGGACCCTCATGATGAATGACCGGAAGTTTGGTGCCGCCCTGGTTTTTGCGGCCGCAATGTTTATTGATACCGCTGTGTTTGCACAGAATCCGGTGCGAGTACCGCAGCAGGTGCCGGCCACCGGCGCCGAAGATGCGTTGCCGCGACCGCCTGCCGACGAGCAGGGCGTCAGGACGCTGCAGGCGATTACCGATCGGTCAATCGCGGGATTGACCTACACCGAGCGCAGCGACGGAACGCTCTCGATCGATCTGCAGGGACGTTTCATGAATGTGCTGATGGCGGCGCCCGGCCAGAACGGCGGGCTCGAAGCGTTCTGCCAGACGTCGCAGTCGCTGTCGTCGACGATCGATCTCGGCACGCCGTGGCTTCCCGTCAAGGGCAAGACCGCCGGCCTGCTCGATACGAGCGCGCTGCGCGCGCAATTCCAGCGCATCAGGGTTGAAGTCAGCAAGCCCGCTGTCCTGGAGGTCAAGTAGTCATGCGCGCGCGAACCATAGCCGTCGCCGCCACGCTCGCCTTCGTCTTCGCGATCGCGGCAAACGCGTCGGCGCAAGGCCAGATCATCGTTGATTTCTTTGCCGCCCCCGGAACCGGATTCGCCGATCCAACGCCGGCGGCGCCGGTTGGCGGCAATCCCGGAACCACGGTTGGCCAGCAGCGCATCTATGTGTTCCTGCAGGCGGCCGCGATCTGGACGGACATCATCAAGCCCGAGCAGGACATTTTCATGGCCGCGCAGTTCCAGTCGCTGCCTGCCGGCGTGCTCGGCTCGGCCGGCGCACAGTTCATCCACGCGAATTTCCCGGGAGCCGAGCTGCCGAACACATGGCACTTCGACTCGCTGGCCGATCACATCGCGCAGGGCGATCTGGCGCCGTGTTGCTACGACATCGTCGCGCGTTTCTCGACCAACTTCGTCTTCTACCTCGGCCTCGACAACAACGAGGCGCCGGGCCAGGCCGATCTGCTCGTCACCGTGCTGCATGAAATGGGTCACGGGCTGAACTTTGCCAACGCGGTCGACGAGACGACCGGCGCGATCCCCACGCCTGCGGGCGCGACCGAGCCGTTCGGCGACATCTATTCGCAGTACACACAGGACGTCACGACCGGCAAGACGTGGAATGCGATGTCCGCTGCCGAGCGCGCCGCGTCGGCCATCAACGTCCGCAAGGTGTCGTGGAACGGCCTCCACGTGGAGCTCGCGAAGCACAAGGTGCTGAAGAAGGGCGAGCCCGGTGTGAGGATGCTCACGCCTCCGAGCACCAGTCCGCTGATGCTCGGTGAGGCCGCGTTTGGTCCGCCACTGACGGCGGCCGGAGTCACCGGCAACGTCGTCCTCGCTGATAGCAGCGGTACGACGACCGGGTGCACCGCGATCTCGAGTAACGTGAGCGGCAAGATCGCGTTGATCGATCGCGGCGTGTGCGCGTTTACCGTCAAGGTCAAGAACGCGCAGGACGCCGGCGCCATCGGCGTGCTGATCGGCGACAACGTCCTCGCGCTGCCGCCCCCGGGCCTCGGCGGAGTTGACGCGACGATCACGATTCCTTCAGGCCGGATCGGCTTGCCTGATGCGAACGCGATCAAGACCAGCCTGGCGTCGGGGCCGGTGCGCGTGAAGATGCACGTCGACAACACGATTCTAGCCGGCACGGATCGCGTCAGGCGGCAGGTGCTGGTGGCGGCGCTGAATCCTGTTGCGCCTGGCTCATCGATCTCGCACTTCGACACCGCCGCGAAACCGAATCAGATCATGGAGCCGGCGATCAACTCGGACCTCGTCACGTCCGTCGAGCCGCCGCAGGATCTGACCTTCCCGCTGCTGACCGACCTCGGCTGGCTGACCGATCGCGATGGTGTTCCCGACGGCCGCGACTTCTGTCTCGGTTCGATCCTGACGCCGACCGTCGTCGGCCCGGCCTGCGATTCGATGGTGCCGAACACGATCGGTGCCAACGGCTGTTCGATCTCCGACTACATGGCCGCATGCGATCAGTTGGAGTCGAACTCACTCGCGCGGGTGTGCAAGCTGCTCGCGGCGGTCGTGCTCAAAGGCCAGGGCGTGATCACCGGGCAGCAGCTGGGCGCTATCAATTCGTGCATGCGGTGAGTATTCTGTCTTCCTGGAGTTTCCATGAAGACATTGACCGCTGATGTAATGGTGCTGACGGCCGCCCTTTCGGCCGCCGTCGCCACCGCAAGCGCACAAACGTCCGCACCGGCGCAGCCGCCGCGTCCGGCCATGACGCTCACCACGCCGGGCTGGCCCGACGGCGATCCGATTCCGGTGAAATACACGCAGGCCGGCGAGCAGGTATCGCCCGCGCTCAACTGGACGAACGCGCCGCCCGGAACGGTGAGCTTCTTCCTTTACATGCACGACCCCGACGTCGCCCGTAACAAGACGACGGACGATCAAGTGCACTGGCTGGTGTGGAATATTCCTGGCACCGCGACGGGATTGCCGGAGAACGTGCCGAAGGGCGAGAAGCTCGCCGACGGCAGCGGCCAGATCAGCGCGAGCGGCCCTGTCTATCGCGGCCCCGGCGCGCCCGCGACCGGTCCACAGCATCACTACACGTTCGAAATTTACGCGCTCGACACGAAGATCGATGTGCCGGCATCAACCGACGCGTTCGAGACGCGAGCCAACATCATGAAAGCGATTCAAGGCCACATCCTCGGCAAGGCCGTGTACGTGGGGCTCTTCAGACGACCTCAGTAGAAGTCCTCATCGTCGGGGCCGGCCCAACTGGATTGTGGCTGGCGATCTGGCTGACGAAGCTGGGCGTCCGCGTGCGCATCATCGATCGCGCCGCGGCGCCTGGCACCACATCGCGCGCGCTCGCGGTGCACGCGCGCACGATGGAGTTTGGCGATCAGGTCGGCGTTGCAGACGCCATGGCCGCCGCCGGCGTCAGGATCGAAGCGCTGAACATCTGGGTCGGCGGCCGCCGCGCCGCGCGAGTGCCGATCAGGGACATCGGCGAAGGATTCAGTCCCTATCCGTTTCCGCTCTTCCTCCCTCAGGATGTGCATGAGCGCCAGCTGATCGATCGGCTGCGCGATCTCGGAGTCACGGTCGAGCGCTCAACCGCTTTAACGAGCGTCACACAAGACGCGCAATGCGTCCGTGCCGAGTTGACGCGTGACGGCGTCAGCGAGATCGTCGAAGTCTCGTACCTCGCCGGCTGCGATGGCGCGTCGTCAACAGTGCGCGATCAGCTCGGCATCGGCTTTCCCGGCGGCACTTACACCGGCGCGTACTACGTGGCCGATGTCGACGCCTCGGGGCCGGCGGTCGACAAAGGCGTGCACATCGATCTGGAGAACGTGGACTTCGCGATTGTCTTCCCGCTCAAGGCCGCCGGCCGCGTGCGGCTGATCGGCGTCATTCGCGATCTCGCGGATTCGAGCGGCGATCTCACCTTTGAGGATGTGAGAGGCAACGCGATCGCGCACCTGCAGCTCGATGTCACCGCGGTGCATTGGTTTTCAACGTATCGCGTGCACCATCGCGTTGCCGAGCGATTCAGGTCCGGGCGGGCATTCTTGCTCGGCGATGCGGCGCACATTCACAGCCCGGTCGGCGGGCAGGGAATGAACACCGGCATAGGCGACGCCGTGAACTTGTCGTGGAAACTGGCGGCGGTGTTGAGGCGGCGCGCCGGCGAATCGTTGCTCGAGACCTACGAGCCTGAGCGAATCGCGTTCGCACGGCGTCTCGTCGCGACGACCGATCGTGTCTTCACCGTGGTCAGCGCGCCGGGCGGTTTCGCTCGAATCGTGCGGACGAAACTCGTGCCGGTGATTGCTCCGTACGTCACTCGCATCGCCGCCTTGCGGCGGTTCATCTTTCGAATCATTTCGCAGATTCGCATCGAGTATCGGCACAGCGCGCTCAGTGAGGGCGAGGCCGGTAGCGTGCATGGCGGCGACCGTCTGCCGTGGGTTGAGTTGCCGTCCGGCGCCACCAACTTCGCGCCGTTGGCCTCGCTCGACTGGCAGGTGCACGTTTATGGAGGGGCACGCCGCGATCTTGCGGACGCGTGTTCGCAGCTCGGACTCGCGCTGCACTGTTTTGGGTGGACGGCGAAGATGGCGGCCGCGGGGTTCGAGCGCGATGCTCTCTATCTGATCAGGCCGGATGGTTACGTGGCGTGGGCGGATCCCGGTGCAGCCGTCGATCGACTGCACCGGTACCTCCGGGACCGCTCTATTTCAGCGAAATGAATGCGAGAGCGTTGTTGGCGTTCATCGGGATCACGAGCTGGTTCGCGCCCGAGTCGTAGCACATCGACGCCGCGCTCGGGATGTTCTGCGCGATCAGCTCCGCCGCCTGGTTCGGACGAATCCGCGACACGCCGCCGTTCTGCACGCTGCTGACGTACTTCGTGCCGTCGTTCATGATGACGAGGCCGTCGTTGCCGGCCTGCGCGGCTTTCTCCGTCTTCAACACCTTGCCGTCCGGCGAGAACGTGATCACGTCGGGGTTGCCGATGTTGACGACGACGATGTTGCCTTGCGGATCGATCGCCACGCCGTTGGGCGCGACCAGCGGCACATTCTGAAAGAAGATCGACGCGGTGCCGTCCGGCGTGATCTTCCACACCTGCGCGTTGTCGCCCATGGCGGTCACGGTGCCGTAAATGTTGCCGGCCTTGTCGATGGCGAGATCGTTGAAGCCGGTCGACTTCTCGACCTTGTATTCACGGCCGGGCATGCCGGTCTTCATATTGAAGGTGCGCACCACCGACACCGACGGATCGCCCGCGCCGGTGCCGCCGTCGCGATCGGCGAGATACAGCACGCCGTTGACGATGTCGCTGCCGAGCGGCTCGTTCAGGATCAGGGGCGGAGTGCTGTTGGTGCGCTGCGGACCGGGATTGGCAATGCCGATCCAGCGAGCGGTGTGGACCGACCCGTCGTGGTTCAGGAACGAGATCCACGCGTTGTTGGTCTGCACGTTCTGAGGCACGCCGCGGTTCGGCACCACGATCAGGCCGCGATCCGGATCGTACGAGCAGCTCTCGGCCGAATAGATCGCGCCGTAGACCTTCACGTTCGACGACATCGGATTGAACGTGCCCTTGGGATCGGGATTGATCGGCAGGCCGAGCGGATTGCCGAGCATGTAGACCGACGGCTGTTGACCGGCCGGCTGTCCGGACGGCGCCGGCGCCGGTTGTTGCGCGTGCAGCGAAGCGGCGATCACCATCGCGCCGCCAAATGAAATCATGATCTTTCTCATCATCACTCTCCGAAGTGGTTAAGGAACAAACAAGCGGATAACGCCATCGCGCTTGTTCAAGACAAAAATCTGCCCGCGCGGCCCGCGGCCCATCCGCATATCAGCGCGCGGTGCGGGCGGCTTGCCCTGCGCGGCATTCTTTTCGCGGATCAATTGCAGCAACGTTTTGTTAGTACCTTTGTCGCTGAACAGGATGCGACGAATCTGATCCTGCCCGCCGTTCGGCGGCTTGTCCGCGTTGACATAGAAAATCTCGCCGCTCGGGTTGTCGCCGAAGATCAACAGGTTCTGCAGCGGCTTGATCTCCTTTTCGCGATACACATATACGCCGGTGATCGCCGCGCGGTTGTTGATCATCAGCGCGTCGGTGTGATCGAACTCGGCCACCGGCCACGTCAGGCCCGCTTCGCTGCGCGGATCGGTGAGATCCACCTGGCGGCGCACGTACTTGTAGCTCGCCTCCCACTTGTTCCAGCCAAGGTTCGCGCCGCTCGTGACCGGGCTGATCTCTTCGACAACGTTCTGCCCGATGTCGGCGACGTACATCTTTCCGTCCTTGCTGTCCCACGAGAAACGCTGCGGGTTGCGAACGCCGTACGCATAGATCTCACCGAGCGCGTCGCTCTTGCCGGCGAACGGATTCGTCTTCGGGATGCCGTACTTGCCGTTCCTGCTGCTGGAGCCGAGCGGATCGATGCGCAGGATCTTGCCGAACGCCGACGCAAGATTCTGCGCGAGATTCATCGGATCGCCGCCGCTGCCGCCATCGGCGGAGCCGATGTAGAGCAGCCCGAAGTCAGGGCTGTTGGCCGGCGTCAGCGGGTTGAACGCAATCTCGCCGCCGTTGTGGTTCGCGAACGGCTGCGCAACGCGGATCAATTCCTTCGGCGCGCCGCCGTCGTACGATGGCGCGTCTGGATTTTTGGCCGTCCACTCGAGCAGCACGGTGTCGTGCGTGCGCTTGGCGCCGTCCGCGGCAGTGAAGTCCGCGGCGGGCGTCATGTTCGAGGTGTCGAGATACGTGTAGAACCTGCCGTAGCCTCGCGCGCCGCGCTGGTTGAACTGTGGATGGAACGCAAAACTTTGAAAGCCGCGCTCGCTGCCCTGGAATTGCACCGGGTGATTCCACCCCGGCGCGTTGATGTCGAGATACTCGGTCACCGTCTTGCCGTCGTAGCTGACGCTGTAGATGCGGCCGCGCATCGTGCTCACGAACATGCGTTTCGATCCCGGCTCGTCGACAAGGTGCATCAGGCGCGGTGCTTCGCCGCCGTCGGCATCCGGAATGACGGCGAACTCGGTGAAGTTGACGGCGACCACGCCGGCGTTGGCTTCGATCGGCGCCGGGAACGGATTGGTGCTGGTCTGCGCGAACGCAGTTGAAGCCATCAGCGCGAATGCGGCTGAGGCGGCTAGACGACCCATCGATACGGCCTCCAAGCCCTCTAGTATTCACGAACTGCACGAAATAATACAGATTGAGGCGATTTACAGGGCGAATATGTCCGACATAGACTAGTCCCAGTACAAGCGCGTTTGCGGCTCGGCGTGTAAACGAAACGCTCGAAATGTCCGTACCTCATAGCAGAGTTTCACGGCGCCTAAACCAGAACGCTCTGCCACGAGAGGACATTTCGA